>CAJTCG010000009.1 GCA_910574635.1 Oscillospiraceae bacterium
CTGCCGGCAGCGGAGCATCCTTGCACTCCCGCTCGAAGAGGACCGCCTGTTCGTTCAACCATTTCTCCCTCTGCTTTGGTGTGAGTCCCTCCGGCGGCCTCATTGTAGACAAAGCCTGTGTTTAACGATAGTTATACGCAGGTTTTGTCCATTCTTGGTAAAATTGCGCTAAAATCGGACCTTAAAATTAGCTACAATTACATATCATAGGTGTCAGCAAGCAGATTTGAGGAGATTGGTTATCTCTCAAACCTGCTTTTATTTATGTTTAAGAAAGGGAATCGATTATGAAACTTCCATATGGTTATGTTTTGGTTGGCGAGGAAATTACCATCCATGAGGCAAGAGCAGATGTTGTCCGCAGTATATTTGAATACTATCTTGTCGGAGCCAGCTTGGGAAAAATTGTTGATATGCTCTTTGCAAAGAGCATTCCCTCCCCAACGGGGAACCCCAAGTGGACCAGGGCAGCCGTGGACAAGCTCCTTGCCAATAAGAAATATATTCCGATTGTTGGTATGAAAGTGTACTTGGATACTCAATTTGAAAAAGATCATCGGTGCAATGTGGATTATGACAAGGGCAGACATCCGAGAAAATCGACCAGATATCAGTCCTCCTCCATAGAATTGGAATAAAGCTGTACAAATCCTGTTCTTTCTGATATACTTTCAGAAAAAGGGAGAATGGGATCATGACAGAGAAAGAAGTCGGTGAACTCTACACACGCTTGGCGTTCCAGTACGAGTCCTCGATTGATTCGCTCTTAGCGAGACAAATCATAGACACTGACCTTGCTACTACATCGAGAGAGAAATTTTATGATTCGCTGAATGAGGAAAAGCTGCGAACATCTAAAAAAATCAGGGACTACCGTGAAACTATGCGCCTATACATGGGGCTGATGACCTGTAAGGATATGGTGTCATTGACCGAATTGGCAAAACAGTATTCCGAAGAATCTCCCGGTTATGTCATTCAAAGTTGGATGCGCAGCCGAAATACATTGGAGTTTCTCCGCCAATGGGAAAATGACATGAATGAGGAATTTGATGATAGGGCCTGTGAGGAGCTGATTCACCAGGGGCATACAACATCGCTCACCATTACACCATCTTTGTGGATTCGAAGAACCCATGCGATTGGAATGCGTGTAAAGCAGGGCAAGGGCGGAGGCGTGAGTGCTTACCCTGAAATTGCAGCAGACTTCCATTTATGGTTAGATCCGAAGGCGCGGTTAGCGATTGTTAGAAAGCATACGTAGTTTCGTCAAGAGCTTGCAATGCGTGAAATATATAATTTTATTTACTGGAGAAGGGGCAAATAGTTATGATTATCTCGGAATTGCAGCTTTTCAATTTCCGTAAATTTAATTGTGTAGATAATACCCCTGGCCTTGTCGTCACATTCCATAAGGGCCTTAATGCCCTTATCGGTGAAAATGATTCTGGTAAAACAGCAATTATTGATGCAATTAAGCTGGTGCTTCTTACGCAAAGTAACGAATACATAAAACCAACTGATGATGACTTTTTTGTGGGCACAGATGGTCTTTCAGTCTCTGAATTTCGAATTAATTGTATACTCTCAGATTTTACACCAAACGAAGCAAAAAATTTTATTGAATACTTGACTTATGAAAAGATAGAGGGAGCCGTTTATTATACTCTTCGCCTCCATTATCGGGCATGGAAAGAAGGAAATAGAATCTACTCTGAATTGAGAGCGGGAGAGATAGATGACGGCGTGATTATGGCTGGGAAAGCACGAGAACTTCTTAAAGCTGTCTACTTGAAGCCATTACGAGATGCGGAACGTGAAATGAGCGCAGGGCGAAACTCCAGAATTTCTCAAATACTTCTTAGCCATCCAGTATTTCAAGGAAAAAAAGAGCATCGTCTGTTAGAGATTTTTGACGAGGCAAATCGTAGTATTGAGGAGTATTTTACTGGGGATGACGAAGGTAAAGTGATTCTCCAGACTATCAGAGAGAATCTTAAGGCATTTAATGATCAAGAAACACCACATGAAGCCAGTCTGCAAACATCAAAAGCGCATTTGAAGGCCATTATGGAGAGTCTATCCTTAAATGCGTCTGAAGTGCGCCCTGGACTTGGAGAACTTAATCTTCTATTTATTGCCGCTGAACTTATTTTACTCAAAGAACAAAGTGAGGGAGGTATCAAGCTTGCACTTATCGAAGAATTGGAGGCACATCTGCATCCGCAAGCACAGTTAAGGTTGATTAATTATCTTCAAGCTGAATATAACGAAAACGGAGCACAAATTATTATATCAACACATAGCCCGATACTGGCGTCAAAAATCAATCTAAAAAATCTTATTTTGCTTAAAAATGAAAAAGTCTATGATTTAGCAGAAGGTAAAACAGGATTAGAAAAAGGTGACTACCTCTTTCTACAAAGATTTTTAGATTCTACAAAATCTAATCTGTTTTTTGCAAAGGGTATTATTATGGTTGAGGGGGATGCCGAGAATATCCTGTTACCTGTAATAGCTAATATTATTGGTTACCCTCTCGAAAAATATGGCATATCAATTGTGAATGTTGGAAGTACAGCTTTCTTACGTTACTCCCGTATTATGGTGCGTCATAACGGAAGTACCATTGGTGTTCCTGTTTCGGTCATTACAGACTGTGATGTCAAGCCCTATGAGTTACAGACACAAGATGATGGTGAAAAAATCAAAATATTTTCAGAAAAGAAACGAGAATCCGACCAAGCTGTTGCTGAAAAGAAAGCAAGGTATGAGATTGGTACAATCCATGCATTTGTATCGCCGAGGTGGACATTAGAATATTGCATTGCGCTAAGTTGTCTGGGTAATGAGTTTCATAGAGCAGTCCATTACGGGAAGAAAATCCTAAACAGCAATAAAATTTCACTGACGGATAGAAAAATTGAAGATGCAGATAGTGATGCTGCTAATGAAGTGCAAAGCTGGACTGCATTACCTGACTTTCAAAAAGCATACAATGTGTATCAAATTATGCTTAGTGATAATGGAAGTAGCAAATTAAAAGCAATTGTTGCACAGTGTTTTGCTTCGATACTTAGATGGAATATATCTATTGTTCCGGATGGTATCACGAAAGAAAAAATGTTTGAACTGGATTTGTATCACTATCAGGTCGATGAAGGCAAGAAAGGCGAGTTGAAACAAAAAATTGAAAGTGATAATTATTTGAAATACATAGTTGATGCAATCAAATATGCAACTGGACAGTAATTAGGGTTGGTGATAAATATGGCTGAATGGCGAATATCGAGTGCAGAGATACAAGCAGTAGAAAATCTCCTTTTGCCAGACAACTGCCATTTTGCAGATGATGCCTTGCAGGTTATTCGATGTTGGGATTCCATTGATGTATCCGCCTGCCCAGGCAGCGGAAAAACAACGGTTCTCTTGGCTAAGCTCAAACTGCTTGCAGATAGAATGCCTTTAAAAAATGGTGCTGGAATTTGTGTCTTGTCGCATACAAATATTGCTGTCAACGAGATAAAAAGCAAACTCGTTGGATATGCGGATAAATTAATGAGCTATCCAAATTATATTGGTACAATTCAATCTTTTATAGATCAGTTTGTCACTATGCCATATCTTCGGCAGACAGTTGGCCGATCAGTCCAACTATTGGATGATAGAGCGTATGCACAGCATATGTTACATAGAATGAACACAAATGGTAAAGTGTATGGGACACTCGCTTATTTAGTCAAATCCAGTTACGATAATCTTAAAAATATGTATGCAGATCAAATTGAACACGTTGCGGCACTCTATTTAGGGGATAACGGCGCATTGTATATTGGCAGTCAAACAAGACCTTTGGCCGGATCACAAACGCCATCGGTTCAGCAATTTAACGTACTGAAAGATGATCTTCTAAGAAATGAAGGGATCATTCGCTATCGGGATGCATTTCAGTATGCTGATACTGCTATAGAAGAATTTACAAGCCAATATACCTGCCTTTTTAGCCAGCGTTTTCAATATGTGTATGTCGATGAGTATCAAGACTGTAGTGAAACTCAGAGAAAAATACTGCACAAACTATTTGACCCAACTACATGTGCGGTAACCCACATAGGAGATCCGGATCAAGCAATATATAATTCAGATAAAGAACAGACTATTGATTGGAGTCCGATCGAAGGTTTCCTATCCATTACCTCGACTTGCAGATACAGTCAGGAAATTGCAAATATTTTGTCTCCATTGCGGAGGGAGAAACTTACGATTAAATCTGCATTGGGAGAAGGCGGACTCAAACCAATTTTGATTATATATGATATGAATACCATTAGCCTTGTGTTGCCAGAATTTGTGTCTATTCTCGAGGAACATGGCCTGCATGATGTTGATGGAATCTATAAAGTCGTTGGTGCTGTTAAAAAAGAGGATTTATCAGGAATAAAAATCAGTTCATATTGGGATGGATTCGATGGAGTAAAGCAGCATAACGAATATAAGTATTGGGGAATTGTGGATGAAATATGCACTCAACTCCAGCAAGGAAAGCTGTATAGGGCAGAATCATTAATATGTAAACTAATATGTCGTTTATTTCATTATGCAGGCGTGAATAATGCAAAGACTGGGAGAGAGCATACTCCATCAAGTTTACGCATGACTTTGAAAGAAAGATTCAACGATATATACGCAGAACATATTTTAGGATTGACGCAATTAGCTGATTATAGCCGCGCGCCTGTTAGTCAGGCCATACATACAATGATTGATACACTTTTGACAACAACACTGCCGTCTGGGCAAAGCATATTCGATTCAGTTCCTTCACATTTTATGGAGGAGCCAAGGGAGTCTCAAAACGACAGGAACGATAGAAATGTATTTATTGAGCCTATTAGAGGCAGACACATTCAGTTTGACACAGTACATGGCGTTAAGGGGGAAACGCATGATGCAACCCTCTATCTTGAAACCGAAAAGAGCCGGGGATCAGATATTGGGAGGGTTTTGTGTTACTATGGTGTTGGGCAACCCGGAGCATCTTCGTTATATGACTATAGCCGCAAAATTGTCTATGTTGGTATGAGTAGACCAAGAAAGCTCCTTTGTGTAGCAATACAGGAGTCCACATATGCAAAAAGCAAAAACGTATTTCAATCCTGGGACAAAATAGACCTTAGAGCAGTAGACGATAGGTAACTTTGATAATTCTTCCGAGAAATGATTCCGCCCATGGCAATCAATGTTCAAACCCTTGTACCGCAATGGTTACGAGACTGCATCTTTTTTGTCAACGAAAGACACCGTTTTCTGCTGAGTGGCCCGGCGCTTGCCGGTATGGTCGTAGCCCATGGATACGACCAGGAGGTAGCTGTTTCCCCGCTTTCGAATACTTGCCATTTTACATCTTCCCTTCTGTCCTCAGTCCGGCTGAGGTGTATTTTGGCAAGCACAAACATTTTTGGACAGTTGCCTCTTGAATCGGTTTGCCGTGATAGATTCGTTTCCGTAGCTCTACCAACAGATTCTCCAGAGCGATGGGCCGGAGCTTATTTAACCGAATACTGCCAATCATCGGATACACCGTTTCCAATGACCGGCAGTAAAATCCAAGAGTACTTGGAGAGTATTTCGTCTGCCGCTCCAGCCAGCGGGCGGCGTACTCTTGAAAAGTCATCTCCCCATCCTCACAGTAGCCGCTTTTGACCAGCTTCTCAAATTCCTCCGCCTTGTGATCGACGTACTGTGAGATGCCGCGACCGCCGAGCCGGTTGAGGTTGCGACCTTGGGCTTTTAGCTCCGAGAGAACTGCGTCGAGGCCATCCGCTCGAACGCTCTCCTGCCCCAGGCCGCAGATGATCAGAAAGAACACCGCATACAACTCCTTACGGGGGAAGGGCCGGAGAATTTTGTGGGAGGAACAGGAAGAGCTTGCCGATCCCGCGCCGACGCCGGAGGATCAGATCATCGCGCAGGAGGACCTGTACCGGCTGGCCCATGTGTGGGGCGACTTGGATGAAAGAACACAGTATGGTTTTCGTAGGCGTCCGCATGCCAGACACACTCCCGACGGTATTCCTT
Source organism: Oscillospiraceae bacterium (assembly GCA_910574635.1). Lineage (GTDB taxonomy): Bacteria > Bacillota > Clostridia > Oscillospirales > Oscillospiraceae > Oscillibacter. The sequence continues at coordinate 6,079 of CAJTCG010000009.1, forward strand.
CAGCAGGCTCTCCGTCTCAGGCGAGAAGTAGACGTACCTGTCCCATGCCGCGGTTTTGGTGTCCTTAGCGATGATGTCCTCGCCTGTGATCTTCACCGCGTTCCGCTGGATGTGGATCCTGTTTTCCTCGTAGTCAATATCGGACCACTTCAAACCGCAGCACTCACCCCGCCGCTGATGACCGCGGTGCCGGAGATGCGGTTGAACACGTTGTCCGATTTTTCTTTCTGCAGATGGTGGATCAGTAGAATGGCGATTCCGTGGGCATCGGCCAGGCGCTTCAGAGCGGACAGGTCCCGTTAGTCGTTAGTGTAGGTGTTGTCCGACTGTCCATTTTCAATATACAACTTGCTCGCAGTACCTCCTTTGAAAATTGATTTGACTTTTATTCGCTCATGTGATAGTCTTATTTTATCTTTTATTATATGAGCGGTCCCTTCTCGTTTCAGTTTAGAAGACCTCCGAGTTCTTGTCAAGACTGGTCGTATAATTATTTTTATTGGCAGTCTATTTTGCAGGGTATGAAATGAACCACTATACATTCAAAACCTACATCGCCAACCGCAGAGAGTATTTTTGTTATGGTCCTGACTCATCGCTGGAAAAAAAAGACTTCCCGTTTTCGGAAAGTCTTTTGAAGCTGCTGCGTCTGGACATTTGGAGATACGAACCTCGGATTAAGGATATGGAGAAAGCACTCTTGCGGTTCTATCAGACGAAAGCGCCACAGGATGCCGGCATTGTCCTCGTCGGATTGGACGAGCTGGCGGAGGCTCACATCTATTTCCAGCAGCTCCGCCTGGACTGGATGCAGCGTTTCGATCAGGCGGCAAACGCGGAGGGCTCCGCGCTGACCGATCTGCTGCCTGGAAAAGAGCTGACGCACATCCCAAGCGACATTGATTCCATGCAGAAGCAAATCCAGCGGCTCTTTCAGAATGTGCTGGACATTGAGCTTGGGAAAAAGTCTTCTCTCCAGAACCTCATGGCGAGCTACTATAACCGGGAGGGTTCCGATACTCTGAACACATTTCAGTTCCGCGCCCTGCCGCTGAAATTTGAGCCGGTAGACTCCCACAACTTTACGGAAGTCCTCTACCCCGGAACGGTCTACGACCTGATCGACTACTTCCTCCGGGAGTGCGTCCAGCGGGAGCAGCGGATGCGCGTGTGCAAAAACTGCGGCCTCTACTTCGCCGTCAAGGGCAGGGGCACCGCCGAGTACTGCGACGTCACCACCGATGGAAAGGGCCGCGTCTGCAAGGAGATCGGCGCCTTTGTCCAATGGTCCCAGAGCAAGGAGGATGACGAGATCTTCAAGGTCTACCGCCGGGAGTACAAGAAGCGCTTCGCCTGGACGAAGACCGGGAAGCTCTCCTCTACGACGCTCTACGCCTGGGGCGAGAAGGCCAGAGAGAAAAAAACGGAGTGCGAAGAGGGGAAGATCACGCTGGAGGAATATCGGGAGTGGCTGAAGGAGCCATAGCCTGTAAAATGCTATAAAGCAGCGGATCCAATTGAGGAACTTGCTGCTTTTTATAAATTCGTGTTTTCTTAGCTCCCTATAGCAATCATCAAAAATAATGAAAAGGTGATGCAAAATGGCAAAAAGGAAAAGCGCAAAAACCGACAAAAGAAGCAAAGTCCTATTAGACTCCACAGCCGCGGAACGCAAGTCTCAAGACAACGAAGCAGGCAGTGCGAGCCAGGCACCGGCAGAAATAAAAGCGGACCCTCCAAGAGTGGTAAAAGACAGGATCGAAGAGCGTCCACAGATCGGACCTGCCAAACCGGTCCTGGAGGAACAGCCAGAGGCAGCCCGTGCGGAAGCTGCAGAGGAGAATACTCCGGCGTCTGAGCCTGTGGAAGTGCCCGTGCCGGAGCAGCCCTGCGGGTCCCCCAGAAAAAGCGTCGTGTTCATCGGTTCGGAATGCTACCCATTTGTCAAGACCGGCGGCCTGGGCGATGTGATGTACGCGCTTCCCAAGGCGCTGGTGAAGCAAAACTGCGATGTGAAAGTCATCCTTCCCCGCTATAAGTGCATCCCGTGGGAGTATCAGCAGAAAATGATTTACCGCGGCTCTTTTCAGATGGACCTCTGCGCCGACGGCCGGTCTTATTATGTGGGCATCATGGAGTATGTCTGGGATGGCGTGGTATACGATTTCATTGACAACGAAGAGTTTTTCAGCTGGGGAAATCCATACACCAATCTCATTGATGATATACCCAAATACTGCTACTTTGCAAAAGCGGCTCTTGCGGCGCTGAACTACATGGATTGGATCCCCGATATCATCCACTGCCACGACTGGCAGGCCGCCCTAATCCCGGTATATCTGAGGACTCTGTTTGCTGAGACAAAGCTGACCACCGCAAAGACAATCCTGACAATCCACAATCTCCGTTTCCAGGGAATTTACAATATTCCCACGATCCGCTACTGGTCCGGACTGCCGGATTACGTCTTTAACAAGGACGCTTTGAAAACGGGCTATAACGACGCAAATATGCTCAAAGGCGGATTGGCCTACGCAAATGTTATTACCACCGTAAGCCAGACCTATGCGGGTGAGATTCAGAGCGCGTACTATGGAGAGACCTTAGACGCCCATCTGCGGTATCATTCCGGCAAACTACGCGGCATTGTAAACGGCATCGACTATGATATATGGAACCCGGAAACCGATTCCTGCCTGCACGCCGGCTACAACATATCCAACGTTCTGGAAAAGAAAAAGGAGAACAAGCGGAAGTTACAGGAGGAATTGGGCTTGGTCCAAGACAGCGGCAAATTTGTGATCGGGCTGATTTCCCGGCTGACGAATCAGAAAGGACTGGATTTGGTCAATGCCGTTCTTCCCCAAGTTGTGGACGAATATACGCAGGTTGTGGTGCTCGGCAGCGGAGACCGGGTATATGAGGACTCTTTCCGGTATTATGAGAGTGCGTATAAAGGGCGTGTGTGCGCGAATATCATGTACGATGAAGCGCGGTCGCATAGGATCTACGCAGGAGCGGACGCCCTGTTGGTCCCGTCTCAATTTGAGCCCTGCGGGCTGACGCAGCTAATCGCCATGCACTACGGCACCATTCCCATCGTCCGGGAAACCGGCGGTTTGAAGGATACGGTGGAGCCTTATAACATGGGCCTCAACTCCGGGAATGGCTTTACCTTCGACCGCTACGACGCCGGCCTGCTTCTGGACGCCATCAACCGGGCGAAGGCGTTCTATTTTGACCAGCGCAAGTATTGGGATGAAATGATCCTGCGGGATATGGTGAAGGACCTGTCCTGGGAGAACTCCGCAAAACAATATAAAGACTTGTATCTGAGCCTGACTTGATGAATACGCCGGGGCTTGTTTAAGAACCTGTATTCACAACCGTTGGACGCCGTCTGGCCGGTCCTCGTCAGAAGAAACTCCGCTCGTTCCGCCTCCGGCTATGCTGAAAGCTCCGTTCTGTTGCATTTCTCCATCTCCGGCCTGAGAGCCGCCCTGCGGGCGGTTGATCTCCGAAATGCGCCCGCAGGCGCAGTCCTCTCCCCACGAAATCTTCGATTTCGCCGGGGCCCCTATCCGCCATACCGCGTCGCTTTCCCTTGCCATACGTCAATATAGCTGTGGAAACGCTCCTTGTCTGGCGGGAAAAATCCTCGCCCATTCGGCATCCCCGGTATGAATACGGGTTCCAAGAAGAAAAAACGGGTGCTGTCAAAAGACAGCACCCGTTTCGGCATTAAAATTCCAGATTTCTTCCCTCGCGGTCAAAGATATGGCACACACTGCCGGAGAAGGTGAGATTCAACTGGTCGCCGGCGTGGAAGGAGTCGATGTGCTGGCCCTCGGCATCCATGGTGGGGACGATGACCACCACGTCCTTGCCGCCCGCGTTGGCGTGGAAGTGGACCTCGCTGCCCATCATCTCGCTGACCTCCACGGTGGCGGAGAGGGTATTACCCGGCTCCTTGGAGAGCACCATGTGGCTGGGCCGGACGCCCAGGGTGATGTCCTGGGCCGCCACGCCGTGGGCCGTCAGGTTCGCCTGCTTCTCCTCAGAGAGCTCCACCGTGCAGCCGCCGACGGACACGGAGTACTTTCCGCCCTCGTTTTTCAGCTGCGCGTCGAAGAAGTTCATCTGGGGCATGCCGATGAAGCCGGCCACAAAGAGATTGGCGGGGTGGTCGAAGACCTCCTGGGGCGTGCCGATCTGCTGGATGAAGCCGTCCTTCATGATGACGATCCGGTCGCCCAGGGTCATGGCCTCCGTCTGGTCGTGGGTCACGTACATAAATGTCGTGTTGATCTTCTGCCGGAGCTTGATGATCTCCGCCCGCATCTGGTTACGGAGCTTGGCGTCCAGGTTGGAGAGGGGTTCGTCCATGAGGAGCACTTTCGGCTCCCGGACGATGGCCCGGCCGATGGCAACGCGCTGGCGCTGGCCGCCGGAGAGGGCCTTGGGCTTGCGGTCTAAGTACTGGGTGATGTCCAGGGTTTCCGCCGCTTCCTTGACCCGGCGGTCAATCTCATCCTTGGGCATTTTGCGGAGCTTCAGGGGGAAGGCCATATTCTCGTAGACGGTCATGTGGGGATAGAGGGCGTAGCTCTGGAACACCATGGCGATGTCCCGGTTCTTGGGCTCCACGTCATTCATCAGCTTCCCGTCGATGTACAGCTCGCCGCCGGAGATCTCCTCCAGGCCGGCAACCATCCGCAGCGTGGTGGACTTGCCGCAGCCGGAGGGGCCAACCAGAACGATGAACTCCTTATCCCTGATGTCCAAGTCGAACTGCTGGACCGCCACAACGCCCTTGTCCGTCACCTGGAGGTTGGTCTTCTTCTCAGGCGCACCCTTTTTGGGCTTCTTCTGTCCGCCGCTGTGGGGATAGATCTTGGTGATCCCTTTCAAATTCAAAGTTGCCATAAGTAAGGTTCCTCCTTCGTCAGTCAATCTTCAAAATCAGTTCCAGGACTCGCCGCGCGCAGGTCTCCAGGTCCTCCCGGGACACCAGTCCCAGGTCCATGGCCTGCTGGACCCGCTCCGGGTAGCCGTTGGCCATTTTCAGGTCGTTTCCGGCCAGGATTTCCTTATAGTGCTCTCCCTTGGTCCACCAGTCGGTCATGACCATGCCGGTATAGCCCCAGTCCTCTCGGAGAATGTCCGTCAGCAGTTCGCGGCTCTCCGAGGCCCGGCGGCCATTGATGATGTTGTAGGAGCTCATGACCGCCCAGGGCTCCGCCTCCCGAATCACGATCTCAAAGGGGCGCAGATAGATTTCCTGCAGAGCCCGCTGGGAGAGGCGGGAGTCGCTGTTTTTCCGGTTGGTCTCCTTGTTGTTGCAGGCAAAGTGCTTCACCGTGGCGGCGATATGCCGGGACTGGATGCCCCGCACCATGGCGGCGGCGATCTTTCCCGCCAGCAGGGGGTCCTCGGAGTCGTACTCAAAGTTCCGCCCGCAGAGGGGACTGCGGTGGATGTTCACCGCCGGAGCCAGCCAGACGGAGATGTTATTCTCCTTCACCTCCGCGGCGGCGGCCTCGCCGGCTCTGGAAACCAAGTCTTCGTCCCAGGTTGCCGCCAGAAGCGTTGCGCAGGGCCAGGCGGTGGTACACACGCCCGCCTCCGGCTGAATCCGAAGGCCCGCAGGGCCGTCGGCTGTAGTGATGTTGGGCACGCCGTATTCCGGCAGGTTCCCAATGCCAAAGGTATTGGAAACACCTACGTTGGACTGGCCGCCCAGCAGATGGATGAGGTCCTCGTCACGGAGCTGGGCCATGAAAGCGTCCAGGGTCAGTTTTCCCTCCGCCACCTCAGACAGGGGCCGCACCCCCTCCGGGTAAGGCCGGGCCAGCCAGTACCGCCCTCTGGCCCGCGCTTCCGGGGCCACCGCCTCCAGGGTATTGGGATCCAGGGGAACAAGGGCGTTGGCATCCGTGTCTACCGCCGGGGCAGCAGGCAGATACTCCCAGGTCCCATCCGCTTGGAGACGCTTCGCCAGCTGGGACGGGGCCAGGACATTCCTGCACTGCCGGACGATTTCCGTCTCCGCCTGTTCCCAGGCAAAATCCAGCTTTTCCACGTCCCGGACACTGGTCCCCAGATACAGATCATAGCGGCCTTTTTCCAGCACCCAGGCGGAGGGGGCGATCTTTCCCAGGTCGTCAAAGCTGGCCATATCCGATACGGCAAAGGACAGCGTCACCGTTTCGCTCTCGCCGGGGCCCAGAAGTCCGGTTTTGCGGAACGCCGTCAGATTTCGGGAGGGCTTTTGCAGCAGCCCCTTGGGCGGGCAGAAATAGAGCTGGACCACTTCCTTCCCCGCCCGGTCCCCGATGTTGGTCACTTGGGTGCGGATCTGAATTATTCCGTTTTCCGCCCCGGCCTCCAGGACCTCCAGAGCAAAGCGGGTGTAGGACAGGCCGAAGCCGAAGGGATAGCAGACCCGCTCCGCCGCGCCCGGCAGGGTCTCGAAATACCGGTAGCCCACATAGACATCCTCGGCGTATTCCACATAGTCTGTGGAGTCGTGGAAATGCTCCGTGGATGGGTAGTCGTCCAGGTCCCGGGCAAAGGTGTCCGGCAGCTTGCCGCAGGGATTGGCCTTTCCGGCCAGCAGGGCGGCGATGGCGCTTCCGCCCTCCATACCGCCCTGATAGGCCAGCAGCACGGAGGAAATCCGGTCGTTCTCATAGAACCAGGAGACATCCATGACGCCGCCCGCGTTCAGCACCACGGCCACCCGGTCAAAGGCGGCGCAGACCTGGTCCACCATGGCGCTCTCAGCGTCCGTCAGGTAATAATCCCCCTTGGGGAAGATCCTCCGGGCCCGCTGGGGCATAAGCACCTCGTCGGCCCACACATAGTCTTTGTTCTCGGGAATCACGGGAATCCGGTCCCAGCCTTCGCCGGAGAAGCGGCTGAGGACGATCACGGCGGTATCCGCATGTTCCCGCGCCGAGGACAGCAGTTCCACCGGAAGCTCCGGCTCCGCCATCAATCCGGGGATGTCCCCGGCGGCATAGCGCTCCGCGACATAAGCCCGGTAGTAGTCCGAAAGGGGTTCGTAGACGAAAACGCCCTCCTCTTTCAACCCGTCGCAGACATTGCGGACATATGCGCAGGTCACGTCGCCGCTGCCTCCTCCGCCTTTTACATAGTCGAAACTGCCCTTTCCGAACAGAGCCACCCGGCTGCCGGGGGCCAGGGGGAGCAGACTGTTTCGGTTTTTCAGCAGCACCATGCCCTCCTGGGCGGCCTGCCGGGAGAGGGCGATGTGTTCCGGGCAGGCCGTCACGCGGCGTTCGCCGTCGAGGGGCAGGTTGGGCTGATAGCGGGTGCGAATCCATTTTTCCATTTGCGGTCTCTCCTTGCCGTCGTTACTCCTTGACGCCGCCCAAGGTGACGCCTTCTACGATAAACTTCGACAAAAGCAGGTAGATGATAATGATGGGCACAATGGCGATGGTAATCATCATGTAGATTTTTCCCATGTCGAAGTTCATGTAGTCCGCGCCTCGAAGGGTGGCGATCATGATGGGCAGGGTCTGCTTGTTCTTGGAGGTAATCACCAGGGCGGGAATGAAGTAGTTGTTCCAGGAGCCCACGAAGGTGAAAATGGCCTGTACCGCGATGGCGGGCTTCATGATGGGCAGCACGATGCGGTTGAAGGTGCTGAACTCCATGGAGCCGTCGATCCGGGCCGCCTCGATCAGGTCCTTGGGCAGGGAGGACTGCATGTAGCTGTGCATGAAGTAAAACACAGCGGGAGAGGCGATGGAGGGGATAATCAGGGGAAGCAGGGAGTCGTCCATACCCATGTTGGTGATCAGGCGGAGGAAGCCCAGGGCCGTCACCTGAGTGGGCATGACCAGGATGGCCATGATGAAGGTGAAGGCCGCTTTTTTCAGCCTGAAGTCATAGGCGTAGATGCCGTAGGCCGTCAGGGCGGAGAAGTAGGTTACGATGGCGGCGCAGCAGCCGGACACAATCAGACTGTTCAGCACGCCCCGGAGGATGGGGATAGCCGGGTCGTTGATGACGTTTTTAAAGTTCGTCACCAGGCTGGAACCAGGCAGCGCGGAGAAGCCCAGCTGAAGCTGCGCGTGGGAACGGGTGGCATTGATAATCAGGATGTAGAAGAAGAACAGGCACAGGAACGCCAAGATAATCAAAACGACATGGGCGAGAATTTCACGCCCGTGAGATCTCTTTTCCTGCATTACGCGTTGCCCCCTTTCTTGGCGCGCTTGGCGGCGGACTTGGAGCCGTCGGGGTCGGGATCGGTGTTCATCTTAAAGACGAACCAGCAGAGGATGGCGCTGATGATGAAGAGGAACACGGACAGCGCACCGGCGATGCCGTAGTTCTTGGCCTGGAGGTGCTTGTTGAGGTACATAATCAGGGTCATGGTGGTCCGGTCGGGCGCGCCCTTGCCGCCGGTGAGGATCTGGGGCACGTCGAACATCTGGAGACCGCCGATGAGGGAGGTAATCAGTGTGTAGGTCAGCAGGGGCTTGATTTGGGGAAGGGTAATCTTGAAGAACTTCTGGAGGTGGGTGCAGCCGTCCAGCTCCGCCGCCTCAAAGATGGAGGGATTGATGCCCATGATGGCCGCCATCAGCATAATGGTGGTGTTGCCGAACCACATGAGGAAGTTCATCAGGCCCACCAAGGTACGGGCGCCCAGGGTGGACTCCATGAACCGGATGGCCTCCCCGATCACGCCCATGTTGAGGAGGATGTTGTTGATGGGTCCCGCGTTGGAGAACAGGGCGAAGAACAGCATGGCAAACGCGGAGGCCATGATCAGGTTCGGCAGGTAGATGACCACCTTGAAAAACTGCTTGCCCCGGATCTTCAGCCGGGCGTCGGTGAACCAGGACGCCAGCACCAGGGCCACCACGATCTGGGGCACGAAGCCCAGGATCCACATGACGAAGGTGTTCCAGGCGTACTTGGGCAGGTCCGAGGAGAGCAGGGAGATGTAATTGCTGAGGCCCGTCCAGTTGGGGCCCACCGTCTTCAGGCCGAAGGCGTAGTACTCATAGAAGCTGTTGCGAATGGTGTCCGCCAGCGGAATCAGGGAAAAGATGGCGTAGGACAGGAAGAAGGGCAGGATGAACAGATAGCCCCATTTGGCGTAGCTGACGGTTTTGAGTTTCTTCTGGTTTTGCATAAGAGGTCCCCCTTTCACAGTATCAATGGTCTGCCGCTTTTACGGCCATTCCACGCCGCCGCCTACCAGCCAGGGGTAGCGTTCGGTGATGGACATCTCAAAATTGGCCTTGGCCTTCTCCAGGCTGATCTTGCCGTTGAAGTAGTCGCCGAAGGTGTTCTGGAATTCCTCGACACAGCCCTGGTCATAGGAGGAGATGTTGCTCAGGTCGATATTGGCGGCCACCTCGGACAGCACGCCCAGGTAATTCTGCCCGCCCAGCAGCTCAATGCCGAAGTCGGGGGACTGGGCCAGCTCCTCCATCAGGGGCTGGTCGTTGCTCATCTCCCCATTGTTCACCGCAAGGCTCCGGAGGATGTCCCGGTCCGCCGTCATCTTGAGCATAATGTCCTTCACGTGCTCGGGGTTGTCGGAGCCCTGGGCGGCCACCAGCCAGGTGCCGCCCCAGAAGAAGCTCTGGGGGCTGGGGCAGGAGGCCCAGTCCTGGGCGGCGGCAGTGTCCGTCACGTTGGGCTTGATGCACACGTCCAGGCCCCAGGCGGGCAGGAAGAAGCAGAAAACCTTGGAGTCCGGGCCCATGTCCTTGTTCCACTCGTCGATCCACTGGCCCGGCACATTGTGGTTGATCCCGCTCCGGGTATCCTCCAAGGAGCGCTCCACCCACCGCATCATATTGGGATCCACCACCACGGTCTTGTCGTTTTTGACCCAGGGGGAGGAGACGTTGTTGGAGTACACCCGGTAGGTGTCGGCCCGGCCGGAGTACATGTAGTAGCCGGCGTCCTTCATCCGCTCCGCCGTCTCATAGAATTTATCCCAGTCGGAGACGGCGGCGGCCACGGTCTCCGGGTCGTCGGTGCCCAGAACGGCCTTAGCGATGGAGCGGCGGTAGACCAGCATCCCGGGGGTCGCCTGGTAGCTGAGGCCCCGGATCTCGCCGTCAGCCGTCCGCATGGCGTCCAAGGTGTAGCGGTACTGGTTGGCGATGTCCGCGTCCGTGATGCCAAGCTGGGAGATGGGCATGGCCACATTGGCCTCCGGGTCGATGTATTTCAGCGCGTAGTCGGCCTCCACCAGGTACATGTCCACCCGCTCATCGGCGGAGACACGGTCCTGCTTGAGCAGCGCCTCGTCCAGCTTCTGCTGGTAGACGCCGTCCTGAGTGGGGTTGATGACCCAGTGGATCTCCGTGCCGTCCTTCAGGAAGGTGACGGACTTGTCGTTGGACAGATGGTCGATCTCAGGATAGTTGGCGTTGAACTTCCCCTGGAACTCATCGTTCCACACGTAGATGTTGAGGATCTTGCCCTCCACGCCCGGCACAACATCCGAACCGCCGGAACTGGAGCCGCACCCGCTCAGAAGGCCAAGAATCATCGCGGCCATCAGAGCGGCATACCAAATTCTTCTCTTCACGATCGTTTCCTCCTATTTCCAATTTGATACAGCCGTCTGCTGTGATGCTCCCCTCATTATAAAGTGCCGCCGAAAAAGCGTATACAAAATTAAAGAAAGATATATCAAATTCATGCCGGACTTTAGGTATTTTACATATAATTTCCAGTTAGCCTGCGGAAAAATCTCCCGTCTTTCCTCTTGCCGAAATATCAAATCTATGATATATTCTAGCCCTGAAAGATATTGAAGGAGGTGTGCATATGAATGGAGCAAAGGCGTGGAAGCCTCTGGAGGCCGACGGGGAGCGGGAGGTCACCAGCCATCGGGAGCCCGGGGAGGAGTTTCTGTTTTACCGCTCCGTGGCGGAGGGAATGATCGACGCGGTACAGGAGAACTGCAGCCGGGGCGCCTTTGAGAACATGGAGGGCGTGGGGCAGCTCTCCGAGGACCGGGTGACCAATCTGCGCTATCACTTCGTAGTGACGGCAGCCATGCTGACCCGTTTCTGCATGGAGGGCGGCATGGCCATGGAGGAGGCCTTCGGGCTCAGTGACGAGTACATCCGCCGGATGGACTGCTGCACCAATATGGCGGAAATCGTCTACGTCCACGACCAGATGGCCCTGGACTATGTCTGCCGCATGCGGAACCTGAAAAAGCGCATCGCCTCTTCCAAGCAGGTGGCGGAGGCCATCGACTACATTTACGTCCACATCATGGACCGTATTACGATCCAGGAGCTGGCCTCCGCCATCTCCATCTCCCCGGCCCACCTGTCCCGCATTTTCAAGCAAGAGACCGGCATTTCCGTCAGCGAGTACATCCGCCAGAGGAAGATCGACATGGCGAAGAATCTCCTCCGCTTCAGCGACTACGACTTCGCGGACATCGCCGCCATGCTGTCCTACTCCTCCCAGAGCCATTTCATCCAGCATTTCCGCACCCAGATGGGCATGACGCCCAAGGCCTACCGGGACAGGAACTACATGAACAACTGGAACGTGAACCGGGAGTCGTTCACATCGTCAGGACAATCTCCGTCCGCGCCGTGAGGCAGGCCTCCGGCACGTAGTTTCCCTCCATGGGCATTCCATTCACCGTCAGGGACTCGCAGCCGGACTCTCTGCCGTTTGGATTTTCCACCAGAATGTGAAGCCTTTTCCCCCGGAAATCCTTCTCGATCTCCAGCGCCTTCCATTCCCTCGGGATGGAGGGCGCGATTTTCAGCCCTTCCAGGTCCGGCCGCATCCCCAGGATGCCCTCCACACAGCCCACCATAACGGTGGAAGCCGTGCCCGTGAGCCAGTGGACGTGGGACCGCCCGGCGTTTGGGCTGGCCGGCCCTTCGGTAAACTGGCCGTAGCAGTAGGGTTCGATCTTCCGGATCTCCGCCCGGTCGTTCTGCATGGAGGGGGCGTTTTCCTTGAAATACTCAAAGGCCCGGTCCCCGTGGCCCAGGAGGGCCTCCGCCAGGATCAGCCATCCCTGAGACTGGGAGAAGACCCCGGCGTTCTCCTTGACCCCGGCGTTGTAGATGACGGCCAGCGCCCCGTCGAAGGCATGGGCGTGGTAGGGCGGGTCCATGAGGATGGCGCCGTAGTCGGTATTCAGCCGGTTATAGACGCTGTTCATGGCCAGCTGGGCCTGTTTCCCGTCCGCCAGGCCGCTGATGACCGCCCAGCTCTGGGGATTGAGCCACAGGTTGGCCTCCGGGGCGCTGTGGTTTCCGATGACCTCGCCGGCCTCGGTAAAGCCCCGGATGTAGCGGTCCCCATCCCAGCACAGGTCGTTGAGCAGGGTCCGGAGCTTTTTCTGTTCCCTCTCCAGCCAGTCCAGATACTTGCTGTCCTCCCGGCAGGCGGCAAACTCCCGCAGGACGGTAAAGGCGTAGTAGAACTGGAAGGCCACAAAGGAGGACTCCCCCGCCGCCCCCAGCCGCAGGCAGTCGTTCCAGTCGGCGTGAAGGCCGGCGGGCATCCCGTGGGGGCCTAAATGCTGGAGGGAAAAGTTCAGCGCCCGCTTTAAATGTTCGTATACGGTGCCCTCATCCCGATTGGCAAAGGGGATGACCTCATCCAAAAAACCAACGTTCCCGGTCTCGGCGATGTATTTGTAGACCGTGGGGAACAGCCACAGCGCGTCGTCGGCCCGGTAGGCGGGGTGGCCGGTCTCCTGAACGTAGGAGGCGTCCTCCGGTGTGTCCTCATGGCCCGGGTCGTGGGTGAATTTCACCAGGGGCAGTCCACCGCCGTGGTCCACCTGGGCCGAGAGCATGAAGCGGATTTTCTCCGCCGCTGCCTCCGGCTCCAGGTGGATGACGCCCTGGATATCCTGCACCGTGTCCCGGTAGCCGTAGCCGTTGCGCAAACCGCAGTAAATGAACGACGCCGCCCGGGACCAGGTGAAGGTGATGAAGCTGTTGTAGGCGTTCCAGGTGTTGATCATGGTGTCGAACTCCGGACAGGGGGTCTTGACCTGGAAATGGGAGAGCTTGCCGTGCCAGAACTGTTTCAGGGCCTCCAGTTCCCGTTCACAGACCGCCTCCGGGTCTTGATACGCCTTCATAAGAGCGGCGCTTTCCCGCTCGTGTTTCTCCCCCAGCAGGAAGGCCACTGTCACAGTCTCTCCCGGCTTCAGCGTCACAGCCGCCGAGAGCGCGCCGCAGCTGTTGCCGTTGTAGCCCAGGCGGTTCCAGAGGTTCCCACGCTCCACGCCTACGGGACTGCCGTATCCCCGGTAGGGTCCCAGGAATTCCGCCCTGTCGCCGCAGTAGGAGGAAACCTCCGCCCCGGCCAGTCCGAAGAATCGCTCGATGACGGACTTGGCGTCCACCTCGTTCTCCGCCGCGTCCAGATTGCCGTGAATCTGCTGGCGGACCCGGTTTTCGTTGAACAAGGTTCTGGTGACAAACTGGGAGTATTGCAGGTTCACCTGGTCCTGCTCATAATTGCCGTGGCTGGTAAACTCCGCGTAGCCCGTGAGGGTCAACGTCCGGGGGCGGTCCGAGTCGTTGCGCACCATCAGCCGCCAGACCTCGTGGGTCCCGCCCAAGGGCACATAATAAGCCGCCTCGCTGTGGATGCCGCCGTAATCCGCCGTCATGGCCGTGTAGCCCATTCCGTGGCGGCACTCGCTTTTGTACGTATCCAGGTCCTTTCCCACCGGCTGCCAGGAGGCGGACCAGAAGTCCCCCGTCTCGTTGTCCCGAAGATAGAGGTACCGCCCCGGCTGGTCGAACTGGTTGAACACATACCGAAGAATCCGTCCGTTGGCCCCGGATTTGACAAAGCTGTAGCCTCCGGCGTTGTTGGAGATCAGCGCCCCGTACTCCGGGGAGCCCAGGTAGTTGGCCCAAGGGGCCGGGGTGTCGGGCCGGGTGATCACGTACTCATGGGCCTGATCGTCAAAAAATCCATACTGCATCGCGCGTCATCTCCTTACATCAATTCCACTGTGATCTGATTTTCCGTCACAGGCAGCCGGTCCAGAAGCGCCCGGTCCAGCAGGACCCGTCCTTCCGCCACCGGCAGCCGCCGCATTTGAGGGCCGTCCGCCGTGGTCAGGTACGCCTTTTCCAGCCGGTATTCGCCGTAGTCCTTCCGGCTCAGGTTGACGGCGATCACCTGGAACCGCTTACCGGCGAAGGGAAGGGCCAGGGAGGCGGTCCCTGCTTCGCCGAACTGCTCCCGCACCAGCTTCGGGGCGATCGCCAGGCTGCCGTTCTCCCCCCGGACGCCGAACGCCTCCGTGATTACCGTCAGCATGTACCAGCTGGCCGCGCCGGTGAGGTAGTGGTACATTCCCCGGCCCTCGGCGTTGAAATACTCCGGGATGCCGGGATAGATTTTGCTGCTCTCAAAATCCAGAGCGGCGTCCGCCAGGGTCTGAAGCGCCTTATAGCCCTCCCGGACGAAGCCCCGGCGGTAGAGGGCGTTGGCGTACATCACCGTCATGTGGGAGAACACCGCCCCGTTCTCCTTCTCACCGTAGGCAAAGCCGAACATCCGGCCCATATCGAATTTCAGCTCGTGGAAGTCCGTGTTCAGCCGGTAGCCCCCCTCCTCTTTTTTGTAGAGGTATTTGTCGGCACTGCGGGCAATGGCCTTCACCTGTTCCTCCGTGGCGGTCCCGCTCATGATGGCGAACACCTGTCCGGTAAGCATCATGCGTGCGCCGGTCTCCGCAATGCCCTCCAGGGGCTGCCCGTGGTTGTCATAGTAACTGTTGAACCAGCCGTCCCTCCCGTCCGCGATCCACTCCTGACGGCGGATGTGCTCCATCAGCCAGTCCGCTTTGCCCTCCAGGTTCTCCGCCAGCTCCATTGGGAGGACCCGGATGGTCCCGCCGCTGACATTGTGGGCGCAGCGCCGGGTGTATCGCTCCAAGACCGCCTTTTTCTCCGACAGATCGTCGCAGGCCATGGGCGGCGTCCGGAGCAGCTCATCCAACTCCTCCGCCAGCTCCACGTTCTTCCAGGTCTCGGCCAGCCGCCGGAGAAGCCCCGCCAGGTCCTTGAGATTGCCTGCGTAGGCGCAGGTGAAGGCCACGCTCTCCCCCCGCTCCGTGGCCATGTCCAGGGCGTCGTTCCAGTCGGCCCCCCGGAGGCGGAAGATGTTGTGCTCCCCCACCTCATAAAAGGCGGTGAGGTGCTGAATCAGCAGGTGCTCCAAAATACTGCCGGTGTAGACCTCGCCGGAAGCCGTCCGCTGCCTGTTTCCGTACGCCGGGTCCCACTGTCCGTCGCTCTCTGTACCCCGCATAGCCTGGGGGTCCTTGAAGTAGGAGACCTTCGCGCGCAGGATATCAAGGTCCCCCGTCTGGTCGATGTAGAGCTTGGTGGTCATCAAGGGCCAGAGGGCGTGGTCCATCCAGACTCGGGCGATGCCGTTGCGGTCCGCGATAAAGTTCCCCAGGCCCTCTCCGATGATGGTGGCGTTGGTTCCGTCCATCCGCACGCCGCCGAAGCTGGCCTGGATCATCTCCCCCACGCCGCCGGGGTCCATCAGCAGCAGAGACAGGCAGTCCTGCCAGAGGTCCCGCCAGCCCCGGCCTCCCCGGCCATAGTCGTGGTGGGGCAGGAAGGAACAGCCGTAGATCCGCCGCAGAAGGGGCTGGAGGCTCACCCAGCGCATCAGGCGGTCGAAGTCCGCCGAGCCGGTCTGGTAGCGGACGTTTACCTTGTCCTGCCAATAAGCTTTTGTGCGCTCCAGGGCGGCATGGACCCGTTCCTCTGTGCCGCAGGCCGTTAAAATCCGGTCCATGTCCCCGGCATCCTCCGTAATTCCCAGGAAGACGAGGTACACCGACGTTTCTCCAGGTCCCAGGGTGACCTCAGGGAAGCGGATGCCGCCCATGGCCTCCCTGCCGTCGATCTCCATTCCGGCGGGCCGGGCCTCCCGGTCCTCGCAGACGGCCCGTGGATGGAGAAATGTGCCGCCCTCGCCCACAAACTCCTGCACCGTCGGGTAGAATCCGGCGGGGGCGCCACCGTTCCCGGTTGTTCCGCAGACATAGTAAATCCGGCGGTTTTCCCGATGGCCCTTTTCATCAAAGGACATGGTGGGCTTGACCTGGACGCCGTATTTTGTGGTCCGAATCCGGTGGAGCATGGAGGTCACATTCCGGTGGTCCCGGAGGTTGTCCGCGCTCCGGCCGTAGATGGGAACCGCCGCGACGCCGGTGACGCGCTGGGGCGCAGCGTCCCGGTTTGTCACCCGCACCTCCAGAATCTCCACATTCTCATCCGGCGGCACAAAGGCCGTCAGCTCCGCCTGAAGGCCATAGCGCCTCGAGGTCCGGCGCACCGTCTGCCACAAGAATCCCGCCGTCAGGACGCTCTCGTCCTGGTCCGGCGTAAAGCGGGCGGCCTCCTGTTCGGCGCTGACGCCGGAGGCGGACCAGCAGCCCTTTTCTGTCACGCACCAGAAATTCCGGGTGCCGCGGCTGTTCCGCAGGTCCTCGATGCTTACCGGCTCCAGAAGAAAAGACTCCTGGTCCAGCTTGCTGTCTCCGGCCAGATCGGGGGCGATGGCGCTTTTTAGTCCGGTCTCGCTGGCCAGGGGAAAATAGAGGCCGCTGACCGCCTCGGGATTTCTCAGTTCAAAGGTTCCGTTTTCATCCAAAAAGCGGATTTTCTCCATCATAGCTCCTCCATTGATTGACGTGTTTTCCGGTATACCCGCACGTAGTCCACCTCAAAAACGGCGCGGGCAAAGTCTGTTGCTTCATCCGGCGGGCCGGGCCAAACGCCGCCCACCGCCAGATTCAAAATCACATACATGTTATGGTCAAAGGGCGCTGGGAAGGGCGTGCGGAAGCCATCCGCCCCGGCGGAAAACCACTGTTCCGCTTCATAGAACAGCCTGCCGTCCACATACCAGCGGATGCACCCGGGAAGCCACTCCAAAGAGAAGGT
Organism: Oscillospiraceae bacterium; assembly: GCA_910574635.1. Lineage (GTDB taxonomy): Bacteria > Bacillota > Clostridia > Oscillospirales > Oscillospiraceae > Oscillibacter. The sequence continues at coordinate 23,070 of CAJTCG010000009.1, forward strand.
GTGGAAATCCGCCGCAAAGTCCCCCTCCGGCAGAGTAACCGCCCCCTGGCTCTGCTCGTGGGGCAGGCCGTAGTGGAGTGTGCCGTAGTTCGTCCGGGGCTCGTGGCCCAGGACCTCACAGACGTCGATCTCGCCGCAGACGGGCCACTGGCCCCAGCGCTCCTCGTCCCCCGTCATCAGCCAGAAGGCCGGGAGAAACCCTTTTCCCCGCGGAACCTTCAAGCGGGCCTCGAAAATCCCATAGGTAAACTCGTGCTTTCCCTGGGTGGAAATCCGTCCGGAACGGTAAAAGACGCTTCCATCCCCCAGCGCCAACCTGGTGGGGCGGATATGCAGGAAGCCGTCCCGCAGGGACAGGACATCTTCCGCGTCTACGTAGGCTTGAAGCTCCTCATTGACCCAGCCCGGATCGTGCAGCTCTACGTTCCATTTGGTTCTATCCAGAGTTTCCCCGTTAAAATCGTCCTCGAAAACCAAGGCATACCCGTCATAAGAGAGATATTCGCTCATGATTTCATCTCCTTCTAAGACCGCATTGTTTTGTTACTGCTTGAATATCCTGCGCAGATAAAAGAGGTTCCCATAGGCCCCCGCCGCGGCCCCGATCAGCAGCCACACACCCAGGAAGGCGCCAAAAAACTGTGGCAGAAAAAGAAGAACCAGGATTGGCAGGAGATTGACCGCTGTTATAAAAAACGTGATTGGGAGCCTTGCCAGTGCCAGCCGCACGGCATTCCCGAGATGCCTGGAGAAGGTATTTTCAAAACAGGCCAGGAGTGGAAACAGCCAGGACAGGATAGCTGTCAAAATCACAGCAGCGATGCAAAACAGCACAAACAGCTCCGGCGGAAACAGAAGCGTCCCGGCATAGAGGACCCGGCAAAGGACAGCCAGCAGCGTCAGGTCCGCCAGCAGCAGTACCGCCGCTGGCGTTGAGGCGGTAAAGGCTTTCCGCAGATTCCGAAGGAAATCCCGAACGGGGGTACAGTCCCTTTCCTGGTATAGCTCCATCGCTGTCATGTAAAGGGCCGTGACCGCCGCCCCCAAACAGACGACGGTGCATGAGGTAAGGATGAAGACCACGTTCAAAAAAATCAGGTCGCAGATTTTGGTTAAAAACCGTGCGATTCCGCTGTTTGGGCCAGGCATGTTCATGTTGAAGCGTCCCTCCTGCCGCCAGGTGTTTTCTGCCATTTCAACCAGTGTCTTCTATTCTACAGGAATATATTTGTGCAGGATATCAGCGTTCAATAGAAAATATCAAAATTCTTGCAGAATGTTTGATCAAGATACTTTGCATGTTATAGAAGCTGATTTTCAAACTCTAAATGGCCTCAAAATCGACTTGATTCACCGCCTGGTTTTATGATAAGATTTCAGTTAGATAAATTTAGGCCTTGTTTGAAAAATGGCAAAACGCCGTCTATGGGCATCTTTTTCCGCCAGGACTGCGTTGATTTGACTTGAAATCCGTCAGGATTCCCGCGTCAAATCGCCTCGCCTGGCAAAAAAATCTGCCCCAATCCGGCATTCCGCCAATTTTCAAACAAGGCCTAAGCTCAGAAGGCAAATCGTGGTGGGAGGTATTATTTCCGAGCTTAAAACTCGGAAATAATACATTTGATTTAAGCCGTTTTGCGGTTGCCGCTGTAAACAGCGGCAACCGCAAAACATGGCACATATTACTTCCGACCTTTCAGTTCGGAAGTAATATGGTTAAGAAAACCGTCCTCCATCGCATCGGAGAGGATTCCACATAGGCAAGCGTGGACTTTGCCAGCTTATCCGGGGCGATATCCCGGAGCCAGAGCTGGACGTACTGCGCCAGCGTGGTGGCTTTGTCCACGGTCAGAGGAGTATCCTTACACTCCCGCTCGAAGAGAACCGCCTGTTCATTCAACCATTTCTCCCTCTGTTTTGGCGTGAGTCCCTCCGGCGGCTTCACCGTTTCCGCTGAGCAGCCCGGCGCTTGCCGGTGTGGTCGTAGCCCATGGAGACGACCAACAAATAGCCATGATTTTCCGATCTTGGGAGACCCCGCCAGAATATGAAGCCCCTGGGAAATCAGCGTGTCCACTACAAAGTTCAGCGGCTGGAGCGGCTGGCTTATCAAGGTTTCACCGTCAATCGTTTTTAGGTCCGTCATGAAATCACTCCCTTCTGGTGTTGACAAAAGATAGGTAGTTTTTCGAGTACGACCCTTTGGGAATGCAGGGGTCAGCCGATACAGAGAAGGCCCTTCCCTATCCGGAAAGTCTTCTGAGTTTCCTTGAGCTGGACGCAATGGATTGGGAACCGCTGGTCCAGCAGGCGGCCTTGGACCTGGACCAGTTCTTCTCCACCGGAGACGCCGCGCATACCGACCACATGATGCAGACGTTGGGAGAACTCGGTGCGCGACACATCTACTTTCAGCTTTTGTATCTACGGTATTTCGAGCGCACGGCTGCGGGGAAATCCTATATCCCAATACGATTCGTGACTTGATAGACTTCTCTCTCCGGGAGTGCGTCAGACGGGACATTCTGGTTCGCTACTGTAGAAACTGCGGGAGATACTTCCCCATCACCGGACGGATCACGGCGGAGTATTGCAGCCGTCCCGGCCCGTCCGGAAAGCTCTGCCGCAGCACCGCCCCTGTCCGGAAGTGGGAGGAGAGCCGCCGGAGCGACCGGGTATTCCAGGAGTACCGCCGGGAGTACAAGCGCCGCTTTGCCTGGATCAAATCTGGAAAATACACAGAGAAGCAATTTGCCGCCTGGCACAAAGCGGCCAAGGCCAGGAAGAAGGACTGCGGCCAGGAACATATCTCCCTGGATGCGTTCAAGGAGTGGGTCAAGGATGCATAACCATGAGACAAAGCCCGGGTGAGATTTTTTTATTAAACACGGACGCTTTGTCCACTCAAAGTTCTTCCAAGGCGGCAATCTCTGTCAGAAGCTCCTGTTTCCTCTGATAGAACATCAGGCTCTGGTTGTGCCTGAAATACGCGCCACAGCCAAATTTCGAGACAAACTTCGCGCAGTAATAGCGCACGGTCAGCTCCGTCACCAGGATCAGCAGCTCCTGTCCGTCTGCAAAGGCCTCCTCCGCGAATTGAAACAGATTCTCCAACCGGGCCTTGATCTTCGCGATTTCGGCCTTATGTGCCGCCGTAGAGGCGTTGTAGGATGCCTTGACCCGGCGGAACGCCTCCTGATTTTCCGAGACGCCGTCTCGTTTCAGCGCGTCGAGGATATCCTCCAGAAAGCGGATCACGTAATTGTAGGAATAGCTGGTCTCATAGTCAATGGAGTTTGCCTTCTGTCCCAGACGCAGGGCCGTTCGCTCCGCGTCCAGATGTTTGTGCAGGACGGTCACATAGGAGGCGTCCGCCTGGTTCAGCGCGGTTTTTACCTGCTTGAGGACCCGCAGGTTTTCCAAAATCGCGTTGTCCGTCTCCACTGCCCTCCGCATCTCCGCGTTCACAGCGTCGATCAGCAGCCCCAGCAGGCTGAGCCGCTCGTCGAACCGCGCCGCCCGCGCCCGGTCCCGAATGGAGCCGGAGGCCGCGCCGTTCAGGATGTCCTCGATCTGATAGTCGGATTTGTATTTATTGTAGAGGTCGTAGTAGACCGCAAACTCCCGGGCCACAGCGGGATTTTGCAGGTATTGGGCCGTGAGCTTCTGGTCTACGGTCAGGCCGTGGCGCTCGTAAAGCTTTATCATTTCCGACAAATCCTCCCAGCCCCGGGCGGTGACGAAGCTCTTGCGGTCCACGGTGGTTTCCACGATGTAAAAATAGTTCTTCTTGATTTCCAAAAACGTCAGAATTGCCCCGTGGATGCCCTTTTTGTAGGCGTATTCCTTCCAGGCCTCATAATCCGGCTCCACATCCACCCGCTTCAGGCGGTCCCAGGTGACAATGTCGTATTCCCGGACGGATTTGTTATACTCCGGCGGGTTGCCCGCCGTGACGACAATCCAGCCCTGGGGAATCCGGTGGGTTCCAAAGACCTTGTACTGCAAAAATTGCAGCATGGAGGGGGCCAGGGTTTCCGAGACGCAGTTGATCTCGTCCAGGAACAAAATGCCCTCCCGGCAGCCGGTTTCCTTGCGCAGCTTGTAGACAGAGGCGATGATCTCGCTCATGGTGTACTCGGAGACGCTGAACTCCTCTCCGTCGTATTCCTCCTTTTTGATATAGGGCAGGCCCAGGGCGCTCTGGCGGGTGTGGTGGGTCATGGAGTAGGAAACCAGGCCCACGTTCAGCTCCTGGGCGATCTGCTCCATGATTGCGGTCTTGCCGATGCCGGGCGCGCCGATCATGAAGACCGGGCGCTGGCGCTCGATGGGGATAACGTAATTTCCAAACTCGTCCTTGGAAAAATAGGCCGTGACGGCGTTTTTGATCTGTTCCTTCGCTTCTTTGATGTTCATGGGAAACCCTCCGGTTTACAGCTTGTAGCTCTTGCCGGAGTCCGCCGCGCCAAGGAATTGGTGCGCGTACTCCAGCACTACCACCTTGGCGGCGGTGTTCTTTTGTTTTTCGCACTCCTCCAGAAGCAGATCGATATCCTTCTGGGGAATCATCTTTTCCGTGAACATGAGCTGCAAAAGCTCCTCGTGCCGGACAGCATCGGGATAGAGCCTTTTCTTATTGCCCTTTATGTACTCGAGATACTCCGCCTTGATTTCCTCGTCCAATTCCATGCCGTCCAGATATGCCTTGGCAAAGCCGGCGCACGCGCCGGGCTTGTTCTTCGGCGCAAAATCATCAATGGGGATATGGGGCGCGATGATTGCCGGGCGGCTGTCCTCAAATACGGACTTGTCGATCTCCTCGACGCTCTCCGGGATGGTGACGCGTTTCACGCTCTTGCAGTAAGCGAACGAATACCGGCCCAGTTCCTCGATCTCCTCCGGAATGACCACGTTCGTTTCTCTCCCCTGGTATTTGATCAGAACATGGTCCACGACTGCAAACTCCCCCAATTTTTTGAGCCATAGGGTGTTCTCGAAAAGCACATGGGCGATCCTTGCGACGCATCTGGGGATGGCGACATTGGTAATGTTGGGGCAATTATAGAATATGTCCAGCTCAATTCCTGACGCATCCTCCCGGTCCTGAAACGTCACGCTGGTCAGGTCCGCACATTCGCAGAAAGCACTCGCTTCAATCGACTGGACGCTCTTTGGGATGGTTACGCTTTGAAGGCTGGATTCCCCGAAGGCATAGAATCTGATTTTCCTCACACTCTCCGGGATGGTGACGCTGGCCAGGCCCTTGCAGCCGGTGAATGCCTGGTTGTCAATTTCCTTCACGCCCTCCGGGATTACCACATCGCCGCCGGGGCCCTTGTATTCCGTCAGAACGCCCTTTGGGGAAATGTCAAAATCCGGATTGCTTTTTATGGGAGTTTTCTTCCGGGGCGCCGCGGTCTTGCGCGTTTGCGCCGCTTTCTTCACGGGGGCCCCCGAATCCAGGTAACGGGCCTTGTATTCCATAATTTTCTCTTTTGCTTCACCGCTACGGCTAACGACTGACGCCATTTGTAACATCCACTCGATATCTGCCGGCTTCACCGCCCCTGTCTCAAAGAGAAAGCGGAGCGTGTCGTCGTCTCCAATGGTTGAATAAGACACGAGGTTCTTTTTCTGGCTCTTGATATACCGGAGATTTTCCGCTTTCATCTCCTCATCCATCTCCATATTCTCCAGATACGCTTTGACAAAGCCCTGAAATGCATGATCTTTATAGAATTTATGAATTTTTGAAATGGGGAAATTGGGCACAGTCAAAACAATAGGGCTTTTGCAGCCGTGAAACGCAAATTTGTCGATTTCCTCCACTCTCCCCGGAATGGTCAAATCTTTCAGGCTCTCACAGTCGCCAAAGGCATATCTGCCGATCGTTTTTACGCTCTCGGGGACTGCAACCTTCCGCAATCCCGTGCAGCCGCGAAAGGCAAAGCCGCCGATTTCCGTCATACCCTCCGGGATGGTGACGCTTTCCAGGCTTTTGCAGCCGTAAAAAGCACGCTCTCCGATTGCCTTTACGCCTTCCGGGATCACCACATCCCCGCCGGGGCCGTTGTATTTAGTTAGTACGCCCTTTTTTGTAATGACAAATTCCTGCTTAGTTTTCATGATAAATGCCTCCTATAAAATATTGTTTAAATCTCATCCTTCTGCAAAACCAGCTTGATGGCCCACACGGGCACCTCCGGCTGGCCGTATTCGTCGTCGATGAAGACGAAGGCCGTGTCATACTCCGGCTTCTTCTCCGGGAAGGTCCCATAGCCGTCGGTGAAGTAGATCAGCCCCTTGAGGTTGTCGAACTCCTTTTTCCGCCGCAGCTCGTCCACATACTGGAACACCGGGCGGAAGTCCGTTCCCCCGAAGCCCTTGAGCTCCATGGTTTTGAGGAAGTCCTGAAATTCTTCCCAGGAGGTGACCTTGTGGTCCTCCTGGATTTCCGCGTCGCACTGGATGATATGGACGTTGATCTTGCTGAAAAAGCTCTCCTGCTGGGCCAGGATGTTATAGGTTTTCGTCAGGAAGGCCTGCACCAGCTCTCCCTGAACGGAGCCGGAGGTGTCGATGGCAATGACGAAATCCTTGATTTTTTTGACCTCCTTGTACTCCAGCGGCTCGATGAGGGGCACGTCTTGATAGAGCTGGAGACCATAGGTATAGAAAATGTAGTCAAATTCGTCGTCGTTGATCTGCATGTCCTCCCCCAGGACGGCAAATTTCCGCAGGAAGTCCGAATAGTCGTATTTCTCCCGGTTGACCTCCTGGACGTTTTGCAGAAGGTTCGCGGCCCGGTCCCCCCAGGAGGACTGGGAGGCGGTCTCCAAATCCACCTGCACCCGCTGGCTGATGGCCTGCCACTCGGCCTGAAGGCCGCCGCCCGCCGCTCCATTCTCTGCTCCATCCGCCGATCCACCCGCTGAAATTTCAATGGTCATAGAGCCGGACGAAGCGGCTCCACCGTCCTCTGCACCGCCGTCCTGCCCGGCAGCCGCAGGAAAAGCGTTTCCCTCCTGCTCAGGCGGCGCGTACCAGGGGCCGTGCTCGTCCCGGCGGAACAAATCACGAAGGCGCTGGTACTCCCCCGGGGACAGGGGCGCGTCCGTGAAGCGCTTGTACAGCCGCTCCGCCGTCAGCTTGCCGCCCTGTTCCAGCGCCGCCAGCTCCACCGCCATGGCGGAGCCGGTCAGCGTCTCCAGCTGCTTCATGTTCAGCTCGCTGAGGATGCCCTCCACCGCGATGTCGCAGGACAGGTCCCACAGCTCGCGGTTAACGGCAGGGTTCACAAAGGGATGGCTGAACACGCAGTGGAAAATGGCGTGGAGGCAGCTGTGGTTCAGCTCGCCGCCGCCCTGCTTGTAAAGCTCAAATATGTAATCCGGGTTGAAGCGGAGGTATTTCCCGTCTATGCCGAGAGTCTCCAGGCCCCCCGCTTGCAGTTCCGGCTTGCACAGGGCCAAATCCAGAAACCGGAAGGCCACCAGCAGCTCGTTCCGGGCGTATTTCAAAATCTGGACCGCCAGCTCCTCCGCCCGCTGTTGCCTTTCCACGGCGTTCCTCCTCTCTTACAGCTCATAGTCCGTTTCCGTGATGCCGATGTGGGCATTTTTGTAGTTCATCAGATAGCTCAAAACCTCCGGCTTCCGGGCGGCGTTCGCCAGCTCGATGCTCTTGTCGATGTTCTCTCCGGTGAAGACCCCCAGCTCCGCCAGGGTGTTCAAACCTGCCAGATCGTCAAACTTAATGACAACCTCCACCGCCCCGGCGGCGTTCTCCCGCAGCCAGTTCAGGTACTCGTCCCGGTACAGCGGCACCAGCTGGACCGCGGATTTCAGCCGGTCCGTGGCAATCAGCACCCGGTCCTTGAACTCCTGGATGGAGGGGAAGAGGCTGTCGTACTTCACGATATCGAACACGTCGTCCCGGTTGGTTCGGATGCAGTCCAGATACTGATTTCGCGCGCTGTATGAGACATATCCATATTCATCCTCCAGGAATTCCGGGAAGTAAAACACCGCCCAGCTCTGGCCGTTTTCCGGCTGAGCGTACTCCAGGCGCAGCCGGAGCAGACCTTTGCACTCGCGGAAAGCGTCCCGGGCAATGTCCCGGACAGAGGACGGAATCCGGATCTCCTGCATCGTCCGGCTGTCAAAGGCCAGGGACTCGATTTCGGTGACGCCCTCCGGTACCGTTACCGTCTCGCCCTCCCCAAAGGCGAACATCAGGGACCAGCTCCCGTCGTCCTTTCGCCGGAGGAGGCAGCTGCCCTCGGTCCGGAAGTGCGGATTTTGGCCGGAAACCTGAATGCTCCGCAGGACAGCGGCTTTATCGCCGTATTCTCTGGCTGCAAAGGCCCTGCCGCCGATGGCCTCCAGCGCCGAGGGGAGTAACAGCTCCTCGATGGCCGTTCCCCGGAACGCCTCTTCCCCGATGGAGCGCAGGCCCTGGGGAAGCTGGATGGTTTTCAGCCTGTTGCAGCCGTAGAACGCCCTGTCCCCGATCTCCCGCAGGGAATCCGGAAGCGTGACGGAAATCAGGCCGTCGCAGTTCTCAAAGGCCCCCTTGGCGATCACGGTGGTGCCCTCCGCCACGGTATAGTGGGTCAGGACCGCCGCGTCCTCCTTGTCGTAATCCTCATCTTCCTCGTAATGGTAATAGGTGTAGAGCCGGGGGCCGTAGGTCCTGAGCAGGGTCTTTTCCCCACCCTCAATCTGATAAACCGCGTCCCCGTCCGCCTCGATGGGGCCGCCAGAGGCGATGCGCAGTTCCTGGGGATGCTCCCGGAAATCATAATAGCGGCTGAGGCAGTCAAAGCTGGCCTCCCCCAGCTTCCGCAGACTGGAGGGCAGGGAGACCAGGTGGATGGGGCAGTTTTGGAACGCACAGTCCCCAATCTCCTCCAGTCCTTCGCTGAACAGGACGCTGCTCAGGCGTTCGCAGTAGAAAAAGGCAGAGTTTCCGATGATTCGGAGGTTTTCGCCAAATTCTACCCGCCGCAGAGAGGGACTATAGGAGAAGGCGTGCTCTCCGATTTCAGTCAAGGTGGAGGGGAAGGCCACATCCGTCAGGCCGGTCCGCCCGGAGAAGGCGTTGGGCCCGATGCGCTCCACGCCCTCCGGAATCTCGCAGATGCCCGTGCCAAAGAAGGCGCTAAGGGCCCTGCCGCCGGCGGAGAACACAAAGGGGATCTCCACCTTGAGATGGGGGTTTTCCGGATCAATGGTGATCTCTGAAAGGGCCTGGGGATGGTTGTTCCGTCCGTCCTCCAGGTCATAGGAGCGGAAGAAGCAGCCAGGGTCCAGGGTCTCCAGGCCCTTGCCGATGTGGACCCGCTCCAGGGCCGTGTCCTTGAAGGTTTTTTCCCGAAGGGCCGTCACACCGTCGGGAATATTGACCTCCCGCAGGCCGGTACAGCCGTTGAAGGTGGTGTTGATGAGCTTGGTCATGGCGTTGGAGAGATGAATCTTCCGCAGGCTGATACAGCCCTCAAAGGCCAGGCCCTGGACGCGCTGGATAGTATCGGGCATGGTGACCTCGGTCAGGTTCCGGTTGCCGCTGAAGGCGCCCTTGGCGATCATCCGCACCGGGACGCCCTGGATGGTCCCGGGGATGTCCAGCTCTTCCGCTGTGCCGGTGTAGCCGGTGATGGTGATGCCTCCGGCGGCGGAGGTATAGGTAAAGTCCTGGCCGTCCGAGTCTCCCGGAATCTCCGGCGGGGTGTACCGGTAAGCGGAGCCCTCAAAGGCGCTTGGACTGACCTGGGGAACGCCGCCTTGAAAGTCCACGTCCTCCAGAGCCGTGCAGCCCGCAAAGGCCCGGTCCTTCACCGTTTCCAGCCCGGCGGGCAGAATAACCCGGCGCAGATGCGTGCAGCCCTCGAAGGCCGACGCCTGGATCTCGGTCAGGCTCTCCGGCAAAACGATGGTTTCCAGTCCTTGCTGATTCTGGAAGGCCCCCTCCTGGATGAAGCGGAAGCCCTGGGGGATTTCCACGTCCGCGGGGCAGTCCGTGACCCCGGTGATGCAAAACCGCGCGTGCTGCCCTCTGGTGCATCCTGCCTCCAGCCCAGCCAGCTTCCGCGCCGCGTCCTTGAAGGTCCCGTAAAACCGGGGATTCAAGCTCAGGTAGAGGTCTTTCAGTCTGGCCGTGGCCGCAGGAGAGAGTCCGGCGACAGAGGCGGTCTCCTCCTGCCTGGCGGCGGACGCGGAGCGGCCCCGAGGGGCGCCCTTCTCCGCCATGACGCCGATGGAACGGAGGTATGCGACCAGCGTCATGCCCAAAAGCTCCTGGGCCTTGTTGGCGAGGGACTTCAGCGGCCCCTTGTACTCCGGGTTCTCAAAGAGCAGCACGCCCATGGCAGTGGGCTTCTCCCGGTCCCGGTATTTTTCCGTCAGGGCGTCCAGCATGGCCTGGAAGTCCTGGGCGGGCCGTCCGCCCACAGATGGCTGGTATGTATAGCCGTAGGCGTTCAGAAACTCCGCGCGGCTCTCGTAGCCCAGGAGGCGGTAGACCTCGGAGATATCGCTGGAGAGGGACTTGTGGTCCTGCTCCAGGCGTCCGGGAATCACATGGTCCGGATAGTATTGTTCCAGGCGGCGGAGGACGTTTTCGGTTTTCCGCTTGACAACATCGGTGGAATCCTCCGTGGAGCGCCGCTCCTGAATCGCGGAAGGACTCTGATAGCCGTAGGCGTCCAGAAATTCCTTCCGGCTGGCATAGCCCAGCAGTTTGTAGAGATCGGTCAGGTCCCGGCCCAGCGTCTCATGAGCCTGGTCGATTCTGTCCCGGATAACGCGGTCGGGGTAGTATGCCTCCAGACGCTGGAGGACGCTGTCCAGGCGGCTTTGAAAATAGGGCGAGAGCCCGGGGCGGGGCGGCGCTTTCTCCGCCGCCGTTTGGGCCTGTTCTGTCCGCTTTTCAGGCTCTTCCGCTTTCCGGGCCTGCGGTTCCTCTGGCTCTCCGGCGGGCAGCTGGTCCAGAAGAGCCAGCACCGCGTCCAGCTCCTCCAGGCTTTTGCTGAGCCGCCCGCGCTCCTCACGCAGGGCCTTGATCTCTCTGACGGCGCTCTCCACCAGCTGCCGGAGCTCCTGGAGCGAAGCTCCCGCTTCTCCCCGTCGCGCCTCCGCTTCGGCAAAATCGCGGCTGGCCTGCATACATACCTCCGTCTTTTTCGAGAGAGCGGCCTCTGTTTGCGCCAGCTCTCCTTTCAGTGCTTCCCGCCTGCGCAAAAGCAGGTTTTTCTGTTCCATAACTGTGCTCATAAGCTCCGCTTCCTTTCTTGAATTCCATATAGCATCCGGCTCCTCCACGATGTCAGGGCCGCCGGGAAAGCTCAATACAGCGTCCCCTCGTTCTTCTCAAACAGTTTGTCGTTGACCTCCGCCAGCGGCGTGCCATGGGCGATGCCGTGCAGAATGATGGCGTCCCGCTTCAAACGCGGATACAGCGGCGCGAAACCGGCGCACTTCAAAAGCCGCTGGGTCTCCTCCTCCGTCGTCCCCAGGCCGAAGCAGATGCACAGCAAACGGTCCCGGGAGGGATTCCGCCGCCCGGAAAGCACCTGATAGAGATAGACCTCGCTCATGCCGCCGTTCCGCGACACCGCCGCTTTCGAAACATTTTTTTCGTCAAAGAACCGCATCAGCTGTTCCGTCAGACCCCAGTTTACAAACTGGTCCCCGTTCTCCTTCAAATACTCGTCCAGATGGGGCTGGCTCAAAAGCTCGTTCCGCAAATCGCCGGTTGTCTTTTCCATGGGATATTCTCCTTTACTTTTCTTTCAATGTGCTGTATATTAAATATTATCATGCACTTTAAAAATGAGAAAAACCATATGCAGCCTGCATAGGGTACGTGCTTTTTTAAGGAGGCGGTCTTTTATTTACGCTTGGCTCTCCAGCGCCATTCAGCTGGAATTTGAAGAGGTCCGTCCCCTTAAGGAAGGCCCGCGGGGCGGCGTTTTCCTCCTCCGCCACAAAAAAACGGGGAGACTCCTGGTTTTTCGCCGCTTCTCCGGCAGCGGAGAGGTCTACCGAAAGTTGCTGCGCTACTCTTGCCCGAACCTTCCGGAAGTTCTGGAAACGGCGGAGCAGGAGGGAAAGGTTCTGGTGCTGGAAGAATTTATCCAGGGGGACACCCTGGACTTTCTTTTGAAAGCCGCTCCCCTCTCCCCAAAGGCGACCCGGGAAATCACCATCCAGCTCTGCCAGGCTCTGCGGGTACTGCACTCCTTCGGCGCGGTCCACCGGGATATCAAACCGGAGAACGTCATCCTCCGGGAACGGGAGGCGGTGCTGATCGACTTTGATGCCGCCCGCCTCCACAAGCCCGCCCATGAAAACGACACCGTGGTCCTGGGGACCACCGGCTTCGCCGCGCCGGAGCAGTACGGCCTTTCCCAGTCCGGTCCCCAAGCGGATATTTACTCTCTGGGCGTGCTGATGAATGTCATGCTCACCGGGGAGCATCCCTCCCGAAAGCTGGCGGATGGCCGCCTGGGCCGGGTGGTCCAGCGGTGCACCCAGGTGAACCCGGAAAAACGCTATCGGAGCGTAATCCATCTGATGGAGGCGATTCGACTGTGAAAGCCTGTCCCCACTGCGGCGCGGTTCTTCCGGACGAGGCATCCTTCTGCCCCAGCTGCGCAAAAAGCGTTATTATCCGCGAAAAGGCCCGGCGCCGCAAACGCCTGCCCGCAAAGGCGGTGTTCGTCTTTTTCGCGGTTTTGGCGGCGGTCCTTCTGGCGGTCTTTATCTGGAGCCTCCCGCCAAAGACCTATGACAACGGAACCGCCGAGGCCCTTTATGACACGAAGGGCCGGACCTATCAGCTCTGCATCGCCTGGGCTGATACGCCCACGATACCCTTCAGCGACCGCTGCGCCTCCGCGGCGGTGAACTCTGACGGCCGGTATCCCTCCCTGCTTTTTATCAATGACGCGAGCACCGGGGAGGACGCCTCCGGGGAATTTCTGCCCCAGGTGGAACGCATCACCGCCAAGTTTGCCAGCCTCAGCCCCGGCGGCGGACAGGACATGCGGCTCTCCTGCACCCCTCCCGCCCGGCAAACGGACTATGTCCCCCATGCCGCCAGCATCACGTATGTGGATTTTTGCATCTGGAACGCCGGAGACTACGAGGCCCAGCTGGTCTTCACGGTGAATATGAAAAACGGCGACACCATCCGGGTCCGGCAGGCCCATCACTTCCGCTCCATCAAAACCTATACCTACACTCCGGAGGACGCTCCCATGGATACATTGGAGGAGCTCCAGGCCCTGCTGGAGGAGATTGGCCGCACGGCGGAGCCCGACGCGGAAATCAACATCCATCTTCCCCCCGTGACCTATGAAGGAGAACTGGTTCTGAACCGCCTGGCGGTAAACCTCTACGGCAGTCTCGACCGGACGGGCGAGCGCACTGCCTTTACCGGCCCCGTCCACCTCGCCTACTCCGGCGGCGTCATCTCCTATTTCGAAGGCATTGATTTCACCGGAAGCGGCGGCACGGGCATCTCCGCCATGTCCCGCTTTCACCTGACGAACTGCCGCCTCTCCGGGTGGGACACCGCCGTTTTCTGTTCGGAAACCGCATGGGTCAACACGGACCAATGTACCTTCTCGGACAACGGCATTGGCCTCCGCATTAACAACGCGGAGCCCAACATCTCGGACAGCCGGTTTGAAGGCAACACCTTCCAAGGAAACCAAACCGCCGTCCTGCTGGAGCAGGTGGGCATAGAAACACCCTTGAAATTTCCCGGCACCCTCTTTTCCGGCAACGGCACGGACATTGACAACCGCTGTGGCCAGGAGCTGGATCTGGACCGGACGGTCTTCCAGTAACCCTCCATACAAACGGCCCCAGGCGCACACCGCGCCTGGGGCCGCTCCCTTTTACCGGGCCAGTTCCTTCAATTTTCCATACAGCAGGGCGTTGGCCTGGGCATCGCACCAGGCCCGGTGGGCGTCGGGCTGATCAATGCCGAACACCCCGGCCAGGTACTCCAGCTTCACATTCTCCCAGCCCTGGGCCTCCTTGAAAGTCCGGGCAAAGCGATACGTATCAAAGAAGGGGTTCTCCAGCCGGACCCCCGCCCTCCGGGCGGCGGCGTCGATGTAGTGGAGGTCCGACTGCCGGATATTGTGCCCCACCAAAACACTGTCCCCCGCGAAGTCCGCGAAGAGGCGGATGGCCTCCTCCACTCCCGGCTGGTCCGCCACCATCTCGTCGGTGATGTGGGTAATGCGGGCGATGCGGGGAATGATCTTCCGCCCCGGGTTCACCAGCTGGGAGAAGGTCTCCGTGATCTCCCCGTTCACCACCCGCACCGCGCCGATCTCCGTGATCTCGGCGGGGGCGTCGCCGTTGGCGGCCCCATAGGTGCCGCTGGTCTCCAGGTCGAAGCAGACGAAGGAATCAAAGTCCGGCCGGGTAAGCTCCGGCATGGGCTGGGGGCGGTTGTCCTCCAAAACCTCGCAGTCCACCCCCAGCATGGACAGCACCTCCATCACCTGGGCCAGTTCCTCCGCGCCGCCGCTCAAGCGCAGGGTTAAATCCCCCCGGCGGCGGTCAGTGGAAACCGGGGCGGCGGCCTTGGGCGCGGATACCGCCGTAAGCTGGCCCCGGTACTCGGCGAGGCCAGCCGTAGAGAGGGTTTCCAGGTATTTGGCGGTGACGGCCCCGGCGTGGGGACCGGCGGTGGTTTGGATGCTGTTCAGGTCCCAGGCGGTTCTGGTGATCTTCGCGTCCACGGCGGTCTGCCAGGTCTTAGCGGAGGTGGTCTTGTTCAGCCACTTCGCCTCAAAAAACGCGGGGCTGTTCAAAACCTGCGCGGCCAGGCCGCCCAGGGCACCGCTCCGCCGGAAAAAGTACGCCTCAATCTCCCGGCGTTTGGACTCCTTTTCCCGGTCCTCCATCTCGGAGACAAAGGTCTTGATCTCATCCAGCGGCGCGTCCACCATGCCCAGCAGTTCCTTGACCTGGGCCTCGAAGTCCTGATAGGGGGCAAGATACGCCTTCTTAATCTCCTTGCGGCGGCTGTCGATGTCCCGCCGCAGGCGGGAAAGCTCCTTCTTGTCGGCCTTGGCGTCGGCCAATCGGTCCTCCGTGTAGACCATGCCCTCATAGCGGGCCAGAACGGCGGTGAGGGCCGTTTTCAGCTCCTGAAAGTTGTCGATGGAAACCTGTCCCGGCTGCTGGCGGGAGAAAAGCTGTAAATTGTCCATGGAACATACCCCTTTCCTTTACAGACTGAGGCCGGAGGAAGCGGACCGTCCGTCCCCCGGCCTGTTTTTTCTTATCGGGTCATATCCTCGAAATATTACTTCCGAACTGAAAGGTCGGAAGTAATATGTGTCCATAATTTCCCTCATTCCCCGCGCACAGCTGGTTTAAGGAAACGCTGATTTAATCCCCCCAAATGATAAAAGATGTGATAAAATAAGGAAAAGGGGGCGCTGGGTATGAAACAGGAAAGTTTTAGCGATATGGAATACAGATGCCGGAAAAAGAAAACAAAACGGGAAGAATTTCTGGAAATCATGGACGAGATTATCCCATGGGAGGAATGGGTATCGCTGGTCGTCCCCCACTATCCAACCGGGAAACGCGGGCGTCCGCCGATTGAGATAGAAACCATGCTGCGGATGTATCTGCTGCAATGCTGGTTCAGCTTATCCGATGAAGGAGTAGAGGACGCAATTTATGACAGCTATGCCATGCGCAAATTTATGGGAATCAACTTTTTCGAGCAGGATGTCCCGGATGCCACAACCCTGCTGCACTTTCGGCATCTGTTGGAAGAGAAGGGCATCGGCAAGCTGTTTTTTGACGCAATCAACCGCTGCCTGGAACGGGCTGGACGGATGATGCGGGGCGGCAGCATCGTAGACGCCACGCTGATCAGCGCACCCAGCTCTACAAAAAACGCGGAGAAAAACGGGATCCGGAGATGCACTCGGTGAAGAAGGGAAACCAGTGGCATTTTGGTATGAAGTGCCACACCGGCGCGGATGCCGGGAGCGGCTTTGTCCACACAGTGGAGGCCACCGCCGCCAATGTCCACGATGTCACTATAGCGGCAAGGCTTCTGCGGGAAGATGATAAGGCGGTCTACGGGGACAGTGCCTACCTTGGGATAGAGAAACGGGAAGAAATCAAAAGCAATCCGGAGCTTTCTGCCATTGAATACCGCATCAACCGCAGGCCGGGCCGGTTCCCCAGGGTTTCAGACAATGCCATTGACTGGGAGCGGTATATTGAAAACCGAAAATCTGCCGTACGCTGCAAGGTGGAGCATCCCTACAGGATTGTGAAGAACATTTTCGGTTTTCGGAAGACCGTTTACCGGGGTCTGAGAAAAAATCTTAACCGATTACACGTTCTCTTTGCCAGCGCAAATCTGTACATGCTTGCCAGGGCGGGCGGTTCCCTATGCCCCGCCTAAGATTTTTGCGCCCTTCGACCGGGCTGGGACTGGAAAAGCGAGGAATTCATCCCCTAATATGGT
Organism: Oscillospiraceae bacterium; assembly: GCA_910574635.1. Taxonomy (GTDB): domain Bacteria; phylum Bacillota; class Clostridia; order Oscillospirales; family Oscillospiraceae; genus Oscillibacter. The sequence continues at coordinate 39,594 of CAJTCG010000009.1, forward strand.
CCTTTATTGGACGTTTCCATTACCTTCGCCTGTTTGCCTGGCTTTTATTTGCTTTAATCAGTGCTTCCTTAACTCATCCAGGTTTTTCCCCAAAGCTCCCCCTCGTCATAGTTGCCGGTAAGAATACCCTTGATGATGACGCTGTATTCCATTCGATAGCCTGCGCTCATAATATATTCTCCTAAAAATTCTGATGGCAAATTTGTTACTTCCCGTACCGCCGCGCAATTTCTTCCAGCTTCGACCCGTCCGCGTTTTGAATCTCGTCCGCGTCCAGAATCATAGCCCCCAGGCCGGAAAATGCTCCGGCGCAAGCCTCGTCCAGCAGTTCCTTCCGCAAAGCCTCCGTGTCTCGTTCCATACGGTCCTCCTTCTCCCGCTCCATGGCGCTGTTTTCTAACGTTACTCTACCATTTTTAAACAGGGAAAACCATATGCAGGCTGCATAGGACCTTGAAAAAAATTTGAAACCCTATGCAGCCTGCATATGGTAAATGATGGACCCGTATGGTATCCTATACTTGAAAAGCTTCGTGCCGGCGGCTTGACAGGCTTCTCAAGCCGTGACATCCTAAAATCAGTGGAGAAGGAAATTGCCATGCTATATCTGACACGGGAGGACTCTTTGGAGCTTCTCCCTCTCTCCGCGCGCTCCAGCAACTGCCTGCGGCGGGCGGGCATCCACACCGTGGGCCAGCTGCTGGACTATCCGGCGGACAAGTGGCTGGACATTCGGAACATGGGAACCAAGAGCGTAGACGAGGTATTGGATCTTGCCGCCCGCATCCGCGCCGGGGACGGATTCCAGATGGTGGCCTCCAAGCCCAAACCGCCGGAACCGCCGCCGCCCCGCCTGCCGGACATCCCGGTTCCGGAGCTGGGGCTGTCCGTCCGGGCAAAAAACTGTCTGGAGAACATGGGCGTGCGCACCGCGGCGGAGTTGTCCAACGCCACCCTGGAATCCCTGCTGTCCGTCAAGAACATGGGCCGAAAAACCGCCGAGCAGATCATGGAGAAGCTGGAAGAACTGCGGGAGCAGTTTTCGTTCCCCAATGCGGGAGGATCGGCCCTGCCCGAAGAGCCCGGCGGGGCACTCCGCGCAATGGTAAAGGATCTGTCCGCCTTCACAAAGCTGCCCCAGGGGGACCTCCTCCGGTATCTGGCCCCCTGTTGGGAGGCTTCTCCCAACGCAGAGGAGGCGGAGCTTCTGGACCTGGCCTTTCAGCAGGGACCCGTCCGCCGGGAAGCCCGCCGGGCCATCCTCCGGCTGCTGGAGCCGTACGAGGAAGCCGTCAGCCCGGAGGAGCTGCTGAAGTTCCTGCCCGCCGGAACCTCTATCCGGACGCTGAAGCTTCTTTTGGGGGACTTGCTGCGCCGGGAACAGATTACCATACGGAATAACCGGGTCCTCCGCCAGTGGCCCACGGCCCCGGAGTTTGCGGAACGCCTGCCCGACCAGCGCCAGCGGGAGCTGCTGCTGGCCAGGCTTGGCGGAGCAACTTTGGAGGAAGCGGGCCAATGCTCCGGCATTACCCGGGAGCGGGTTCGCCAGCTGGTGCAAAAGGCCCTGGCCGGCCGCCCCCGGCTATACGAGGACCAATACCAATACCTGTTTGACCATTATGATTTTTCTCTGGATGAGTTCTGTCTGGCCTTCGATGAGCCGGAGAAGACGTATTACTACTTAGAGATGGTGCGGCCCAAGGGGGAGCGGAAGCCCATCCGGGAACTGCTGGCGGACGAAGCCGTTCCGGTCCCCCTCCGGCGGCGGGCGGAACGGGCGGTTTATAAGCAGTATGTGACCATCGGCGGCGTCCGGGTCCTGAAAAGGCGGCCTGAACTGACGGATTATCTGGTCCGGACTCGCTGCCGGGAAACCACCAGCATGGAGGAATTCTTGCAGCAATATCAGGAAATGCTGGACTCCCTGGGACTGGGAGAAGACCCACCCCTCGTCATCGAGGCCCGCACATATGAGAATAAATTCAATACCAGCAGCCATCTGCTGTGGATTCAGGGGCGGCGGTTCCGCTATTATCCCATTTCCGAGCAGGACTTCGCCCCCTTGCTGGAGGCTTTGGACCTGGATCGGTATGAGGACATGGAGATCTCCACGCTGAAGCTCTTCCGGGACTATCCAGAGCTGATGAAGGAATACGACATCCGGGACGAGTACGAACTGCACAACCTCCTGAAAAAAATCTGGCCCAAAGACGGCGGACAGGTCCGCTTCAAGAAGATGCCCACCATTGAGATTGGCACGCCGGACCGGGACCGGCAGGTGCTGGACCTGCTGTGGCAGTGCGCCCCCATCGCCATTGGCGACCTGGCCCATCGCTACGAGGAACTCTATGGCGCTAAAAGCGCCACGGTTCAGGGAAGCTACTTCTCCTGCATCAGCCTCTATCTTCACAACAGCGTCTATCGGATTGACCAACCGCCCCTGCCGGAGGAGGAGCAGAGGCGCATGGCGGAGTTGCTGACCGGGGACTTCTACCGGATGGCGGAAATCCGGCGCGTCTACCGGCGGGAATTTCCAACCGGCAGCCCTGAGAACATAAATCCTTTCGTATTAAAGAGCCTGGGCTTTCGAACTTATACGGACTATGTGGTATCCGCCCGCTATTCCAGCGCTTCCGATTACTTCTTCCATCTGCTGACAGACCGGGACGTCATCGATATGACTCAGGAAATTCACCGCTACACAGATCTTACTACCTACAGCTCCGAGCTGTGCGATCTCAAGTCCCAGCGGGAAATTGTGGAGTTTCTTCCCCTTCAATACATCTCCCTCCAGCGGCTCCAGTCCGCCGGCGTGGACGCCGGAGACCTGGCGGAATACTGCGCCGCCGTGAGCGCCTTCACCCGGCCCGGCGAGTACTTCACCATCGCCTCCCTCCGGCAGAAGGGCCTCACCCACCCCCTGGACGATCTGGGCTTTGAGGACTGGTTTTACGGCTCGCTGCTGGCGGAGGACCCGGAGCGCTTTGCTTACCGCCGCATGGGCGGGACCCGGCTGTTTTGCCGGGGCCGGGAAACGATTCAGATAGCGGGCTTTCTCCACTGGCTGGTGGAGGCGGAGCCCAGCGGACGCATCGACATTTATGAGCTTCAGGAGACGCTGGAGCGGCAATACAAAATCTCCATCCCGCTCTACAAGCTGATTGAGGTGGCCCAGAACTCCGAGCTGTACTACGACCCCATCATGAAAGCGGCCTACATCGACTACGACACATATCTGGAGGAAATTTGACCATGACGGATTTACTGCGGGACGGCCTGTCCCAGCACACGGTGCAAAAGACCCCTCTGACCCGGAAGCTTACCGTGGACGGCACCACCGAGGCCTACCCGGTGTACCGGATCAAGCTGGACCTGCTCTACTACAACGACCAAAACGACCGCATCGCCACCTGGATCAGCCAGTACCGCTCCCAGCACGGCGGGCGGGCTCCGGAACCGGCGGACCGGGAGGCTTATAACCAGATCATCGAGGGCTTCCTTGTGGAGAGCAACCCCGACGCCATCCGCAAAACCAAGGCCAACATCAAGCTGGTGGACCAGCGGGAGCCGGGCGTGGTGCTGAACGACGGGCGGATCATCGACGGAAACCGGCGGTTTACCTGCCTTCGCCAGCTCTCCGCCGAGGACACGAAATTCGGCTGGTTCGAGGCTGTGATTCTGGACCGGAGCATCGAGCGCAGCGCCAAGCAGATCAAGCTCCTGGAGCTCTCCATCCAGCATGGCGAGGAGGGCAAGGTGGACTACGACCCCATCGACCGGCTGGTGGGCGTGTACCACGACATTCTGGAAACCGGGCTGCTGTCTCCGGAGGAGTACGCGAGAAGCACCAATGAGAGCGTCACGGACGTGAAAAAGCGCATGGAGCTGGCGGAGCTGATGGTGGAGCTGCTGGAGTTCATCAACGCGCCGGGACAATTCCACATCGCCCGGGAGCTGAAGCTGTACTATCCCCTTGAGGAGCTTCAGAAGCTCCTCAAGAAGTGCCGGACGGAGAACGAGAAAGAGGACCTGAAAAACAGCGTCTTTGTCAACATCCTCCTGCGGCCCGCCGGGGACATGACCCGCTTCATCCGGGGCTTTAAGAACATCGTGGGCAGTGAGCAGCAGGAGGATTTTCTGGAGGAACAGCAGGAGATCGCCGCCGAAGTCATCGGCATTCTCCCCTCTCCCCAGGAAATGAGCACCCAGGCCATCCGGGACCGGGTCCGGACACGGGAGGACCTGAGCGGCGCGCTGGAGCGGTCCATGGACAAATACCTGCTCAGGACCCGAAAGACGGAGACCCGAAACCGGCCCATCCTGCTGGCGGAGAAGGCTACCGGGTTTTTGGAAAGTATTGACGTGAACATCCTCTCCCGGCTGGGGGACAGTGAGCTCCAGCGCCTGCGGCGGCAGCTGGACCTGCTGGAAAAGGCGGCGGACGAGATTCGGCGAAGCCTGCCTTGAAAGAGCCTCCGGCCCGTTCCGGCGGGCGCCGTGTGCGCAGATCAGGGCGGGGCGTTCCGCTTTGACCAATTCCCTAAATCCCTAAAAAGGAGGTTCCCCCGTGACCGAATGGCTCTTAGACTATGACGGCGCCGCCCTGACCCTCCGTGTCCCGGAGGGCGAGGCGGAGGCCCTGCCCTACAGCGCCTTTTATAAGCTCTCCCTCCGCCGCTATATCGCAAAGCGGGAGAGCGGCCTGTTCACCGGCAAGAGTGCCCTGACCTACCTGGATTTCCAGCGCGTCGTCACCCTGTGTGAAAAGGAATGCGCCCGCCAGGGCGCAGCCCTCACGGTCTCCCCCGCCCTGGCGGACTATATTCAGGACCGGGGCAGCTATCTGGCGCAGCGGTTCCGTCTGGGCGTGGAGATCAAAAACCGGGAGGAAAAGCTGCTCCCCCGGTTCCGGGAATATCAGTCTATTGTGAACGCCACCATGGCCCGGCCCCTGCGGGAGCGGCAGATGTGGGACTCCTTTTTCCTTTGCGCCATGAAACGCGCCGCCAACTTCTCCGTCCCCGGCTCCGGTAAGACCGCCTCCGTGCTGGGGGTCTACGCCTGCCTGAAAAGCCGGGGGCTCATCCGGCGGCTGGTGGTGGTCTGTCCCAAAAACGCCTTCGGCTCCTGGATGGAGGAGTTTGTCCAGTGCTTCGCTGGACGGGAGGAACTGCGGGTCCTAAACCTCCACGGCCCCGGACTGGCCACGGCGGCGGAGCGGCGGGCGGCGCTGCGGTACGACTCGGGGAACGTGAATTTGATCCTGGTGAACTATGAGACGTTGGGCGGCGTGCTGGAGGACCTGATTCCCCTGGTCCAGTCCCAGGCCCTTTTGGTCTTCGACGAGGTCCACAAGGTCAAAAAGGCGGGCGGGGAGTACGCCTCCGCCGCCCTGGCCCTGGCGGAGCAGTCCGTTTACCTCGCCGCCCTCACCGGAACGCCGGTCCCCAATTCCTACCTGGACCTCTATAATCTGCTGCACATTCTGTTCCCCAATGAGTATAACGAATTCTTCGGCTTCTCCGACATGCTCCTCCGCCATCCCACCCCGGCGGAGGTGGAGACGGTCAACAACCGGCTCCAGCCTTTCTTTTGCCGAACCACCAAGGAGCAGCTGGAGGTCCCCCCAGCCCTGCCGGACAGGATTCTCACCTGCCCCGCCGGAGGGGAGGAAAACCGGCTTTTGGAGCTGCTGGTTCAAAAATACCGGGGGAACAAGCTGGCGTTGTTCCTGCGGATTCTCCAGCTGGAAAGCAACCCCCGGCTGCTGCTCCAAAAGCTGGACCTCCGGGATTTCCGGTATCTGCTGGACGACGGCGTCCCGGCGGGAGACGCCGGCCTTGACGGTTGCGGCCAGGAAGCCCGGCAGCTGATCGAAGCCTGTCCCCCCTCTGGGAAGTTCCGCCGCTGCGTCCAGCTGGCGGAGGAGCTGGCCAGAGAGGGAAAGCCTGTGATCATCTGGTGCGTCTTCCTGGACTCCATCCATACGCTGTCTGAAGCCCTGGAGAAGCGCGGCATCCCCACCCGCTGTATTTACGGCGCGGTGCCGCTGGAGGAGCGGCAGGACATCCTGCGGGATTTCAAATTAGGGCACTTCCAGGTTCTGCTGACCAACCCCCACACCCTGGCGGAGTCCGTGTCCCTGCACAGCGTCTGTCACGACGCCGTCTATTTTGAGTACAGCTACAATCTGGTTCACCTGCTCCAGTCCAAGGACCGCATCCACCGCCTGGGGCTGCCCAAGGGGCAGTATACGCAGTATGCTTTCCTTCAGACAGAGTACCAAACGGAAAAGGGTCCCTGGTCCATGGAGGGCGTTGTCTACCAACGGCTCCGCCAAAAAGAGCAGACCATGCTGGAGGCCATCGGGCGGCGGACGCTGGAGGTTCTGCCCACCAGCGAGGAGGACCTGGAGATGATTTTCAGGCCTCTGCTCCAATGAACACGGCTGTTTTATTAAAGAAGCGCTGTGAATTCGCAGTTGATTTTACGCTAACTATAGCAATCCAAGAAATTAGCAAGGGATACCAGCGGCAGAAAACCAACCGGCGCAGTCCGATGGACGGATTCGCGAGAAAGCCTCAGCAATACCATGCGGAAGCTGGGGCAATAATCTGATTTTCAGCTTGCGAAGAATCGCCTTGATTTTTGACTACATAGTTTCGATTGGATTCAAATCAGGGCTGTACGCTGGCAAGTACCATAATTTCATGCCAGCCTTCTGCAAAAGCGTCTGAATCTCTTTGACATGATGCGTGCGCATATTATCCATGATAACAATATCCCCTTCGTGCAGCGTGGGAATGAGCGTGTTCTTGAGATGGTCCAGAAATTTTTCGCGGGTCGTTCCGCCGCTGTAAATCGTATAGGCTGTCTCACCATTGCGTCTTATGGAGGAAAGAATCGTGGTATTAGCAGGTGTATTCAAGGGAGTCTTGTCTACTGACCGCTCCCCACCAATGGCCCGCCCATAGCAGCGGCTCAAGTCTGTGTTTACGCCGCTTTCATCCAGAAATACCAGTTTGTCCGCTTCGCATTGCGTGATCATTTCACTCCAGGCTTCTCTCGCCGCCATAACATCAAACACGCTCCCGCTCTGCCGTGTAAGTTGGTCTATGCCCTGCAAATCTTCTTCCGTCAGGGCCGGTTTCCTTCCTCGCTGACTGGTTTGAAGTTCTACACTGCCGGTTTTCTTCATTTGCACGCTTAAACGATACACTGTACTGGTACTTACCTGGAAACACTTTGCTACTGTTTGCGCATCGTGGGTCTGCTCATATGCCTGTACCAGCAGTCTTCGCGCCTCGTTGTGTAACATTGCTATTATTTCTGAAAAACAAACTGGGAATATGATGAAGAAAGTGGTAAAATAGAGAGCATGGAGTACATAGATTTACGAAGATTGAGTAGGGGAGAGCTCAAGCAGATAAGCCGGCAGGTTATACGCCTCAAAAAGATGGGGAAACCGGGAAAGAAATATGTGCGCATACGTCTGGAAAAGGTATTGGAAAAAGATATCGGACGGCAGTGTGTCGGATTATTATTTCCGAGCTTAAAGCTCGGAAATAATAAATTTGATTCAAGCTGTTTTGCTCACCGCTGTAAACAGCGGCAACCGCAAAACATGGCACATATTACTTCCGGCCTTTCAGTTCGGAAGTAATATATGCGATATGCGGCGCTGGGGCTTGACCTGCCAGCGTCCAATCAAGCGTGCCCGGAAACAGGATTCTTCCCGTATCTAAAGGTGGCGAGATGAGGAATACCCGGCCATCGTCCGGCGGGCCAGGACAGAAAATGCCGTGATGTACTGGGGAGGCGAGACTTGAATCGACAATTGCTCAAACTGTGAGCGCGGGTTTGCACCCAAGGGGCAGCCCCCAGTTCTGCCAGTGGAGACGAAAAGAGAGCGGCTGAATATGCTTTCTGCCTTGAGCAGTCAGGGGGACGTTCGCTTTATGCTGTATGAGGATTCCATGAACCAGCAGCGCCTGATCCAATTTATGGACCGGCTGGTTTTAACCGCCAACCGAAAAGTTTTCCTGATTTTGGACAACTTAAAGGTGCACCATGGGAAGAAGGCCGCAGCCTGGCTGGACAGGCATCGGGATAAAATTGAGCTGTTCTTTCTACCGCCCTATGCTCTGGAGAGCAATCCAGACGAATATCTCAATCACGCGCTGAAACTCTCGGTCCTTTCTGGCGACTTGCCTCGGAGCAAATACGATATCCGCCATAAAACAGCTTCCTTCGTGCGAACTTTCCAACATTCTCCTGATAAGGTCTCCGCTTTCTTTCAATATATTATTGTTCGGGAGTAATACCTCGTCCAGTTCATGGAGATCACCCCGACCACCGTCAACTGGGCGGAATGGGTTCAGGCCACCCATGAGCAGGCCGCCGTTCAGCAGGCCCGGGCCCTGGCGGAACCGCTGTCCCTGGCGGTGACCCTGGAGGACTGCCGCCCCGTCAGCGCCCAGCTGGGCCGGCTTCTGTCCGACGGGCGGCGGCTGAACACCTGGACGGTCCCCCAGCTGCTGGACAGCTTCTTCAAGAGCCAGGACCCGGACGCGCCAAAGCAGGAACCTCCCCAGCGCACGGACTTTATCCGTTAACAAATAGGCCTGTGGTGAGCGCTACAGCCTACTCACGCCCATTCCCAAGCTTACTCTGGAATTCATGTGGAGAATTGTACATACGAATAGCGGCATGGAGCGTTGCTCCATGCCGCCTCAGCCTGTCGAAAAAGTCAGCCGTAGGGCAGACATTTTCGTGTGGATGTAGTAAAATAGGATAGCTATGTACCCGCTCCAAAAACTGCGTGAAGACTGTCCTGCGGCACATCTGGAAGATCTGGCTGACGACACCAGGTACACCCCAGAATACCAGGAGCTATACGCATGAGCGGGTCTTTGCTGATGCCAAGGAAAAGCATGGCATGCGTTATACCCACCACAGAGGTCTGGCCCACGTTTCCAACTGGGTGAGGCTTAAATTTACTGCCATGAACCTCAAAAGCTGGCCAGATGAAAAGCAAGACGACATTCCCTTAGAGAACATTTAGCAGGATAAGGTGGAATTAGTTTCGCAAAAAGAGACATGGTTTGCAGGACCCTGGCAGGATAAAGTTACCACACACCATTCTGAAAGAAGACGGCAAAAGCTGCCCGGGAGAAAGCAAAAGCCGTGGTGGAAGATCTTCGTTCTATGAAACCGAAAGAGGCCGCCAAGAAAGTAGAAGACGGCATCGAAGAAACGCGCACCTACTGTGATTTTCCCAGTGAACGCTGGGCGCGCATCCGTACCAATAATGTCATTGAACGGCTTAACAGGGAAATACGCCGCCGTACCCTGGGCGGTGGGCTGTTTCCCAGACGGCAGCTCCGTCCTCATGCTGGTCTGTGCCAGGCTGCGCCATGTGGCCGGTACCCAGTGGGGGAACAAGAAGTGCATGAATGTGAAGCACTTGGAGACCATTCCGGAAAACGCCTCTGTTGCCGGCTGATTTCATTCTCAAGAGCCTTCAAACTTAAAGTGCGAAAGGCTCTTGACATTACCGTCTCCGATTCATCGCCGCAGAAATAATCGGACAAACGATTTCCGGCATGGTCAGGACTTCCTTTTGCGGTGACTGCCTAATGTTTTGCGTTTTGCGCGTCATTCTTTATCAGGCACCCCCAAAGACAGCCTCTTTATCGTATCTTGTTACGGCTCGATGCGCGTTTCCAGCCGCCGGAAGGTGAAGGTGCCCACGGCGAAGAGCGCTCCGCCCTCGCCTGTGACCCGGGCCTCCAGCACGCAGACGCTCCGCCCGCCCGGAAGCTCCCGGGCCTCCGCCGTCAGCTTGTCGCCCGCCTGGGCGCTTTTCAAGAAGCTGAACGAGCAGCTGATGGTAACGGCCATGGTCCCATAGGCCGCCATGGCGGAGCCGCAGGCCGTGTCCGCCAGGGCGAAGTAAACGCCGCCGTGGGGAACTTGAAGGGGGTTCAAATCCTCCTCCGTCACGGTTTTCGTGGCCCGGGCGTAACCGGGGCCAAGCTCCTCCACGTAGATGCCCAGTTTTCTGCCGAAGAGATTCTTCTCGTTGCGAAAGGCGCGGATTTGCTCGTAGTCCATAGGAATGACTCCTTTCCGGCGCTGAAATAAAGGGAGGCGTCCCCTCACTGCCGGATGGTGAACTGGCGCCCGTCGGAGCGGACGCTGCCTTCCTCCCGGAGGCGCTTCAGCTCCCGCATCATGGCGCTGCGGTCCGTGGCGATGTAGTCGGCCAGGGTGCTGAGGGAAAAGGGGAGGGTGAAGGTCCGGCTTCCCGACTGCTGGGAGAGCTGGCGGAAATAGCACAGCAGCTTCTCCCGGATGGACCGCCGGGACAGCACGTCCACCCGGCGGGAGAGGGCCTGGGCCTTGTCCGCCATCAATTGGAGCATATTCTGAACCAGGATGCTGTGCCGCTGGCAGGCGTGGCCGCAGCGGCTGAGAATATGGCCGTAGTCGATAAACACCACGTCGCAGGGGCGGCGGCAGACCACCTCCAGGCTGTCCCCCGTGGACCCGGCGAAGGCCAGGGTCTTGCCGAAGACGCTTCCTACGCCCAGGTCCTCCAGCACCGTGGCCACGCCCTCCTCGTCAATGCGGATCAAGGACGCCTGACCCCGTTCCACCACGCCCACGGCGTCGGAGGAGAAATCATAGATCAGCTCGTCGGCCCGGAAGGACCGCTGGACCGCCTGAAAACAGGACAAAATCTCTCGGTAATCCTGATAGCTGATGTCGTGAAACAGCGGACTTTTTTCCAATTCCTGTTCGCTAAGCATGTGCTCATCCCCTTTAGTTGCATATCCCACACAGTAAAATATGATACCAGCTTCTGCTTAAAAAGTAAAGCACAATTTTTTACTCTCGGCCCTTCCAGTGCAACTTTCGGTATTTTTTACGAAGCCCGTTTTTCAAAGGCGGGAAGGGCCGTCCGGAAAAAGTGCCGCGGGTTCAGGAAAAAACGGGAAAAAGCGTTCCTGGAAACCGGATTTACGTTTTCGACCCGGTTTGTTTACAATTTGTTTATATCCATCCATTGACAACAAATCCATCCGGTGGTAAACTCGCTTTAGCACTCCGGGAAAAGGAGTGCTAAAGCATCAAAAACGGCCCGCCCCGGCAGGCGGCGGGCATTAGGAGGAGGACGGCGTGGAGCTCTCGGACCGGAAACGGCAGATACTGAAGGTGGTGGTGGAGGACTATGTCCGCACCGCCGAGCCGGTGGGGTCCAAGGCCATTGCCGCCGAGATGGGGGGCAGCGTCAGCTCCGCCACCATCCGAAACGAGCTGTCCGACCTGACGGAGATGGGCTATTTGGAGCAGCCCCACACCTCCGCGGGGCGGATGCCCTCCCCCAAGGGCTACCGCCTGTACGTCAACGAGCTGATGGAGGCGCAGCGCCTCTCCCTGGCGGAGACGGAGAAGATCAACCAGTCCCTCCAGTTAAAGATGGAGGAGCTGGACCGGCTTTTGGCCCAGGCGGGCCGGGCGGTGTCCTCTCTGGTGCGCTACCCGGCCTATGTTTCCGCCAGCCGGAAGACCGAGCTCACCGTCCGGCGCTTCGAGCTGCTGGCGGTGGACGAGCGGAACTGCATCCTGGTGATGATGACCAGCGACAGCAAGGTGAAAAGCCAGCTCCTTCGGATGCAGCTCAAGGTGGACCCGGCGGACCTGCCCGCGGCGGCGAACCTTTTGAACAGCCACTTCACCAATACGGACCCCGGCGGCATGAGCCGGCATCTGATGAGCGTGGCGGACCAGGTGAGCCCCCAGCTCTTCCTGCTGCTGTCCCAGGCCGTGGGTTTCGCGGCGGACGCGCTGGAGGAGGCGGGCCGGCGGGAGATTGTCACCGCCGGGGCCAGCCGCCTTTTAAAGCTCCCGGAGTTCCGGGACGCCGACAAGGCCCACGAGCTGATGAGCTTCCTGGCGGACAGCAAGGAGGAGCTCCCCCAGCCGCTGCACCGGGAGATGGAGATCCTCATCGGCCCGGAGAACGTGAAGGAGGTCCTGCGGGACACCAGCGTGGTGGTGGCCAGCTATGATATCGGAGACGACATGCGGGGCCTCATCGGCGTGGTGGGCCCCACAAGAATGGATTACGCGGCGGTGGCCGCACGGCTCTCCGGCTTTGCCGAGGGGCTGACGCGATTGTTTGGAAAACAGGAGGAACTACCCCCCAAGGAGGAACCGAAATGACGGAAGAGAACAAGCAGCCCCTGGAGGAAGAGACGGCGGAGAAAGTCCCCGAGTCCCAGACGGAGGGACCCGCCGGCAAGGCGCCCAAGGGCAAAAAGAAGAAGGAAAAGGGCGGAATTACCTTCACCAGGGAACAGGTGGAGCAGATGGAGGCGGCGGCCCGCCAGCTGGAAACCACCAAGGACCAGTTTACCCGCCTGGCGGCGGAGTACGAAAACTACCGCAAGCGCACCGCCAAGGAAAAGGAATCCCTCTACCAGGACGCCAAGGCGGACACCATCCGGGAATTCCTGGCGGTGTACGACAATCTGGAGCGGGCGGCGGCGGCCCCCGGAGGAGAGGACGATCCTCACAAGAAGGGCCTGGAGATGATCTTCACCCAGTACAGGGAACTCTTGAAGAAGCTGGGCGTATCGGAGATCGAAGCCCAGGGCCGGCCCTTCGACCCGGAGCGGCATGAGGCCGTCATGCACGTTGACGACGAGAATCTGGGCGAAAACGAAGTGGCCCAGGTCTTCCAGGCGGGCTTCCTCCTGGGAGACAGGGTGATCCGCCACGCCGTGGTGCAGGTCGCCAATTAAAAACGCGTTCAAAATAACATTTTCATATAATTCAGGAGGCAGTCATTATGTCTAAAGTAATCGGTATCGATTTGGGGACCACCAATTCCTGCGTGGCGGTGATGGAGGGCGGCGAGGCCGTCGTTATCGCCAACGCCGAGGGAAACCGGACCACCCCCTCCGTCGTCGCCTTTTCCAAGACCGGCGAGCGCATGGTGGGCCAGGTGGCGAAGCGCCAGGCCATCACCAACCCGGACCGGACCATCTCCTCCATCAAGCGGGAGATGGGCTCCGACCACAAGGTGGCCATTGACGGGAAGAACTACACCCCCCAGGAGATCAGCGCCATGATCCTCCAGAAGCTGAAGGCGGACGCCGAGGCCTATCTGGGCGGCACCGTCACCGAGGCGGTCATCACCGTCCCCGCCTACTTCACCGACTCCCAGCGCCAGGCCACCAAGGACGCGGGCAAAATCGCGGGCCTGGACGTCAAGCGCATTATCAACGAGCCCACCGCCGCGGCCCTGGCCTACGGCGTGGACAAAGAGCAGACCCAGAAGATCATGGTTTACGACCTGGGCGGCGGCACCTTCGACGTCAGCATCCTGGACATCGACGACGGAGTCATCGAGGTTCTGGCCACGGCGGGCAACAACCGCCTGGGCGGCGACGACTTCGACGAGTGCGTCATGAAGTGGCTGGTGGCGGAGTTCAAGCGCAGCGACGGCGTGGACCTCTCCAATGACAAGGTTGCCATGCAGCGCCTCAAGGAGGCTGCCGAAAAGGCCAAAATCGAGCTCTCCGGCGTCACCACCTCCAACATCAACCTGCCCTATATCACCGCCGACGCCAGCGGCCCCAAGCACCTGGACATCACCCTGTCCCGGGCGAAGTTCAACGAGCTCACCGCCCACCTGGTGGACGCCACCATGGGCCCCGTGCGCCAGGCCATGAGCGACGCGGGCCTCAAGCCCTCCGACCTTTCCAAGGTTTTGCTTGTGGGCGGCTCCAGCCGCATTCCCGCCGTCCAAGACGCGGTGAAGGGCTTCACCGGCTCCGATCCCTTCAAGGGCATCAACCCCGATGAATGCGTGGCCATGGGCGCGGCGCTCCAGGCGGGCGTCCTCACCGGCGACGTGAAGGGCCTTTTGCTGCTGGACGTGACCCCGCTGTCTCTTGGCATCGAGACTTACGGCGGCGTGTGCACCAAGCTCATCGAGCGGAACACCACCATCCCCGTGAAAAAGAGCCAGGTCTTCTCCACCGCCGCCGACAACCAGACCAGCGTGGAGGTCAACGTCCTCCAGGGTGAGCGGGAGATGGCCGCCGCCAACAAGTCCCTGGGCCGCTTCCACCTGGACGGCATCGCCCCGGCCCGCCGCGGCGTGCCCCAGATTGAGGTCACCTTCGACATCGACGCCAACGGAATCGTGAACGTCTCCGCCAAAGACCTGGGCACCGGAACGGAGCAGCACATCACCATCACCTCCTCCTCCAACATGAGCAAAGACGACATCGAAAAAGCGGTCAAGGAGGCGGAGCAGTACGCCGCCCAGGACAAGAAGCTCAAGGAGGAAGTGGAGACCCGGAACCAGGCGGACCAGATGGTCTACCAGTGCGAGAAGACCCTGGCGGACATGGGCGATAAAATCCCCGCCGACGACAAGGGCAAGGTCCAGGGGGCCCTCGACAAGCTGAAAGAGACTCTGAAGGGCCAGGATACCGCCGCCATCAAGGCGGATACGGAGGCCCTCCAGCAGGCGTTCTACGCCGTCAGCGAAAAGCTGTACCAGCAGGCCAATCCCCAGGGCGCCCAGCCCGGCGGAGATCCCGGAGCCGCCCAGGAGGGCCAGTACTACGACGCGGACTACAAGGTCGTGGACGACGACGAGCAGAAGAAATAAAATTGGGATTACGCGGGGCCGCTGAAAGGCGGCTCCGCTTCCCCCTGTTAATTACCCGGCCTGAGGCACAGAGGGGCCGGGACGGAGAGGAGGAGCAAGGAAGCGGGCGCGGCCTTCGCGGCTAGGCGGAGGCGGGGCCCGGCGGACTTTGCAACGACGAATGGCTGAGCAAAAGCGAGACTATTACGAGGTCCTGGGCGTGTCCAAGGGCGCGTCGGACGACGAGATTAAAAAGGCGTACAAAAAGCTGGCCCGGAAGTACCACCCGGACTTGAACCCGGACAATAAGGAGGCCGAGGAAAAATTCAAGGAGGCCAACGAGGCCTATGAGATTCTCTCGGACAAGGAAAAACGGAGCCGGTACGACCAGTTCGGCCACGCCGGTGTGGACCCCAACTTCGGGGCGGGCGGCGGCTTTGACGGAGGCTTCGACTTCGGGGATCTGGGAGACATTTTCGGCAGCTTTTTCGGCGGCGGCTTCGGCGGCGGGCGGCGGACGAATCCCAACGCCCCCCAGCGGGGGGAGAGCCTCCGCATGTCCTTGATCCTCAGCTTTGAGGAGGCGGCCTTCGGCTGTGAAAAGGCCGTCACCGTGGAGCGGCTGGAGCCCTGCGGCGCATGCCAGGGCAGCGGTTGCGCCGAGGGCACCACCCCGGAGGTCTGCCCGGACTGCCACGGCACCGGCACGGTCCAGGTCCGGCGGCAGACGCCCATGGGGGTCTTTGCCACCTCCTCCCCCTGCTCCCGCTGCGGCGGCAAGGGGAAAATCATCCACCAGCCCTGCAGGGAATGCCGGGGAGCGGGAGCCGTGCGGAAGCGGAAGACCATCCAGGCCAGCATCCCGGCGGGCATCGACAACGGGCAGACCATCTCCATCCGGGGACAGGGCAACGCCGGGAAGAACGGCGGCCCCGCCGGGGACCTGCTCATCACCATCACCGTCCGGCCCCACGAGATTTTCCGCCGGGAGGGCACCTCCGTTCTCTGCGAGGCCCCCATCACCTTCGCCCAGGCGGTCTTAGGCGCGGAGCTGGAGATTCCCACCATCGACGGCAAGGTGAAATACGACCTGCCCGAGGGGACCCAAAGCGGCTCGACCTTCCGCCTTAAGGGCAAGGGCATCCCCTCCATCAACGGGCGGGGCCGGGGGGACCAGTACGTCACCGTCTACATCGAGACTCCCCGGAATTTGACGAAAGAACAGAAAGAGGCCCTGCGGAAATTCGCCGAAACCATGGGCGACGAGAACTATGAGGAGCGGAAGGGCTTCTTCGGCAAGGGCAAGAAAAAGAGGTGAGCCAAACCATGTATCTGGCGGATTACCATGTCCACTCCCGGATTTCTCCGGACGGCAGGGATTCCATGACCGCTCTGGCGGAGGCCGCCGTCGAGGCGGGGCTGAACGAGCTTTGCTTCACCGACCATGTGGAGCCCATCGTCTGGGCCAGCACGGACCTTCGGGGGCCCTATGACTGGTCCGCCCTGACGGCGGAATTTGAAGCGGCTCAAGCCGCCATGGGGGAGCGGATCAAGCTGCGCCTGGGCATCGAGCTGGGAGACGCCTGCTGGAACTTCACCCATACGGAGAAGCTGCTGGCGGACGCGCCGCCTTTCGATTTTGTGATCGGCTCTGTCCACATGCTCTCAAAGCGCTATCAGGGATTGGACCTCTACTATTTCGACCCCAAGACAGAGGAGGAGGCCTATGACGGCATTGCCGACTACCTGGGCCAGGTGAAGGCCATGGCAGAGTGGGGGAAGTTCGACGTGCTGGGCCATCTGACGCTGCCCCTGCGCTATCTCAACGAGAATCGGGGCTGGAATCTGAGCATGGAGCGCTTTGGCGGGGAGATCACGGATATCTTCTCTATTTTGAAGCGGAAGGAAATTGGCCTTGAGCTGAACACCAACCGGGGCGGTACGCCCCTGCCGGACGGGATGTGGCTGCGGCTGTATGAGGATATGGCGGCGGACCCCATCGTCACCCTGGGCACCGACGCCCACTCCGCCAAATTTGTGGGCTGCGCCGTCCGGGAGCGGCAGGCGCTTTTGCGGGACTGCGGCTTTGAGAGCTTTTGCACCTTTGAGGGGCGGAAGCCCATCCGACACGCATTGTAACGGAAAAGAACAAATTTACGGTCGAAAATAATATTGATTTTTTGGAAAATCTGGAGTACAATATAAGCCACAAAATTTGAATGCACGGGGGAATACTACCATGAAGATCGCGCTGGGCTGTGACCACGGCGGCTATGATTTGAAGCAGCATGTCATCAAGGTCCTGGAGGGGCTGGGCCATGAGATCGAGGACTTTGGCTGCCACTCCAAGGAAAGCTGTGACTACCCCGACTTCGGAGCCGCCGCCGCCCGGGCCGTGGCGGAGGGGAGCTGCGACCGGGGCATTGTGATCTGCACCACCGGTATCGGCATCTCCATCACCGCCAATAAAGTGAAGGGCGTCCGCTGCGCCCACTGCGCCGACTGCCTCCAGGCGGAGATGACCCGCCGGCACAACGACGCCAATATGATGGCCATCGGCGCGGGCTTCACCGGGCCCAACATGGCCGAGCGGATGGTGGAGGTCTTCCTTTCCACCGAGTTTGAGGGGGGCCGCCATGCCCGCCGGGTGGAGAAGATGATGGCCCTGGAGGGCTGAGCTTCCCCCAATAAAAAACGACGGGAGCGCCGCTCCTGCAAAGAGGTGACGCGCATGGTGGGAACCAAGGGCTACAGCAGCTACCGGGGGCGGGGGCCCAAGTGGAAAATTTTGCTGGCAATTCTGCTGGTGCTGGTGATCGCTGTGGCCTCCAGCGTCATCTATTTGCAGCAGTTCCTGGTCTATGGCGCCGACGGCAGCCGCCAAATCCGCCTGCCCTGGCAGACGGAGGAGAAGGCCCCCCCGCCGGACGGGGAGGGCGAGGCCCCGGAGAACCAACCCGACGTGGACGTGGTGGTCCAGGAGCCGGAGGACCAGGGCCCCAAGGAGACGGCGGCCTTTTCCCTTCCGGCCCAGGCGCTGACACAGGCCCTGTGGCAGGAGACGGAGAAGCCTGCGGGGGCCAACGCCGTGGCCGTCCGCCTGAAGACCTCCAACGGCACGGTTTACTTCAACGCGGCCAACGCCGTTTCCGGCGCGGTGGAAACGGAGCTGGACACCGCCGCCGCCCTGGCCGCGGTTACGGCCCAGGAGGGGCTGCACACCATCGCCAGCGTGGCCTGCCTCCAGGACTTCAAGGCGGCCAACGCCGACGTGGAGGGCCGGGGCCTGAAAAACACCGGCGGCTATATCTTCTACGACGGGAACAACAGCCTCTGGCTGGACCCCGCCAAGCCCGGGACCCGGGAGTACGTCTGCGCCCTGGCGAAGGAGATCGCGGAGCTGGGCTTTGATGAGCTGCTGCTGACGGATTTCAGCTATCCCACCGTGGGGAAAATCAATAAGATTCATTACAACACCGACGTGCCCCTGGCCAATAATCTGGACCTGCTCCTCAGCGATCTGAACACGGCCCTGGAGTCCTATGACATTCTCCTGTCCGTGGAGGTGCCGGAGGCCGTCATCGCCGAGGGTCCCGACACAGTGGCCGGGCTGGACCTGAACCGCCTGGTGAGCCGGGTGGACCGCGTCTACGCCGTCACCACGCCGGAGAAGGCGGAGACTCTCTCCAATCTGGTCGCCCAGGCGGCGGGGGCGGAGGGCAAAACGGAATTCGTCCCGGAGCTGACGGCGGACAGCCCCGCGTTGACGGGCAGCCGCCTGATCCTGGCGGAGTAACGAAGCACCCTGTAAAAAGAGAACGGCTCCCGGAGGGAAACCCCTCCGGGAGTTTTTGGTTTAGAGAAAGAGACAGAGGAGGGTGGGCCATGAGGCGGCTGGCGGCGTTTGCCGGGAGCTTTTCCTTGGGCGTGTTTCTGGCCCAGTATGTTCTCCGGGACGGCTGGATACTGGCGGGCGCCGGGTTGGCGCTGGCGCTGGGCTTCTTGTCGAAGCTCCTGCCCTGGGAATGGCGGCGGCGGGGCGTGATCCTCTGCGCCGCCCTGGCTCTGGGCCTGGGCTGGAGCTGGCTCTACGCCCGCCAGATCCAGAGGCCCGCCCAGGAAATGGCGGGGCGGAGGTCGGACTTTACCGCCACCCTCTGCGGCTACGCCGAGGAAACGGATTTCGGCGCCCGGGCGGAGGTCCGCGTGGAGGGCGTCCCCGGCAAGGCGGTGCTCTACGCCGGGGAGGAGCTGCTGGACCTGGCGCCCGGCCAGACTGTAGCCGGACAGGCCAGGTTCAACGACGCCGCCCGCGTCCGGGATGAGGATATCACCGCCTTCACCTCCAAAGGCGTTTTTCTCCTGGCCTACGCCCAGGGGAACCTGGAGGCCGGGGAGGGGACCCGGAACAGCCCCCGCTGGCTTCCCGCCCGGATGGGCCGGGCCATGAGGGAACGTATCCAGGTCCTTTTCCCAGGGGATGCCGCCGGATTCCTGACGGCCGTTTTGACCGGCGACCGGGGCGGGATCTCGGAAAAGGCCTACACGGCCCTCGCCGAGGCGGGGCTGAACCACATCCTGGCGGTGTCCGGTATGCACTGCGGCTTTCTCATGGCCCTGGCGGGCTTCCTGCTGCAAAGCCGGAAGCTCCAGGCCCTGCTGGGCATCCCGCTGCTGGCGTTTTACGCCGTCCTCACCGGCGGAAGCCCCTCGGTGCTCCGGGCCTGTGTCATGCTGTCCCTGCCCCTGCTGGCCATCCTGGCCCGCCGGGAGAGCGACGGGCCCACGTCTCTGCTGGCGGCCCTGTTTTTGATCCTGCTGGCGAATCCCTTTGCCGCCGCCTCCGTCAGCTTGCAGCTGTCCTTCGCCGCCATGGCGGGCATCCTCTGGCTGACGCCGAGGCTCTGCAAGGGCCTGGTTGGGGAGAAGAAACGGGGGAAAACCTGGGGACGGATCTTCCGCTTCCTGGCCCTCGCCTTTTCCGCCTCTGTGGGAGCCATGGTGTTTACCGTGCCGCTGACGGCGTACTACTTTGGCGCTTTGGTGCTGATTGCCCCTTTGAGCAGCGCCCTCTGCCTCTGGGCGGCTGCCTGGGCTTTCAGCTTCGGGCTGTTGTCGGTGTTTGTCAGCTTTTTCTACCCGCCCCTGGGAGCGCTGCTGGCTCTCCCGGCCCGGCTGGCGGCGGAGTACATCCTCCTGACCGCCGGGCTGCTTTCGAGGATTCCCTGCCACGCCGTCTATACCGCAAACCCCTATTTGAAATACTGGATTGTGTACGCCTACTGCCTCTTCGCCGCCGCGTATCTGGCCCGGCGAACGGGGAGGAGGAAGTACGTCCTGGCCTCCGCTCTGGCGGCGCTGACCCTGGCTTTGACCCTCCGGCTGGGGGCGGCCCGGTATGGGAGCGACCTGGACGCCCTGGTTTTGGACGTGGGCCAGGGGCAGAGCGTGGTGCTGGCCTCCGAAGGGACCTTCGCCCTGGTGGACTGCGGCAGCGCCAACAGCTGGAAGGATCCCGGCGCGGCCGCCGCCCGGCAGCTGGCGGCCATGGGCTGCGAACGCCTGGATTACCTGCTCCTCACCCACTATGACAAGGATCATGTGTCCGGTGTGACGGGCCTTCTGGACCGGCTGGATGTGGACACGCTGCTGCTTCCCGAGGGGGAGGACGACGCGGGGCCCCAAGAGGCGGTCCTCTCCGCCGCCGGAGCGCACGGCGCCGCCGTCCGGTTTATTACGGCGGAGGAGCGCCTGGACTTCGGCCGGGGCACGCTGACGGTCTACCCGCCTGTGGGGGACGCCGGGGACAACGAGCGGGGCCTGTCCGTCCTGGCCTCCGCCGGGGAGAATGACCTTCTCATCACCGGCGACATGGACGCCGCCACGGAGAAAAAGCTGCTGGAGACGTTCGATTTGCCGGACATTGAGGCCCTGGTGGCGGGGCACCACGGCTCTAAATACGCCACGTCCCAGGCGCTGCTGGACGCCGTAAGGCCGGAGACGGCCTGTATCAGCGTGGGGTCCAACTCCTACGGACACCCCACGGAGGAGACCCTGCTCCGCCTGGCCCGGCAGGGCTGCGGCATCTACCGGACGGACCTGCACGGGACCATCCATCTCTCTTGGAACCAGGAGGAAAGCCATGGCTGAAAAAAAGAAGGCCCCCCGGAAGGGAGCGGCTCTGCAAAAATTCAAGGAGGACCTCTCCGCCGGGACCATCGGCGCCGCCTACGTTTTCTATGGCGAGGAGAGCTACCTCCGGGAGTACTACCTGGGGGAGCTGCGGAAGAAGCTGGTGCCGCCGGGCTTTGAGACCTTCAACTACCACGCCCTGGAGGGGAAGGACCTGACGGCCCAGGTTCTGACGGAGACGGCGGAGGCCATGCCCATGATGGCGGAGCGGACCTTGACGGTGGTGACGGACTGGGACCTCTTCAAGCTGGGGGAGGACCAGCGGGAAAAGCTCATCGCCCTGCTGGAGGATCTGCCGCCTTACGGCTGCATCGTCTTTGTTTACGACACCCTGGAGTACAAGCCCAACCGGACCATGAAAAAGCTCTGCAAGGCCTTGGAGTCCTATGTGGAGGCGGTGGAGTTCCCGGCCGCCTCCAGCGCGGACCTGATCCCTTGGATTTCCCGGCGCTTCAAGGCCCTGGGAAAGGAGATCGACCGGGCTGCGGCGGAGTACCTGATCTTCACCTGCGGCGCCCTGATGACGGGCCTGGTGCCGGAGATTGAGAAGATTGCCGCCTACGCCAAGGGCAAAACCGTCACCCAGGCGGACATCGACGCCGTGGCGGACCCGGTGCTGTCGGCGGAGGTCTTCAAGCTGTCCGACGCGGTGCTCCAGGGGCGCCATGACCAGGCGGCCTCCATCCTGGGGGACCTGTTGAAAATGCAGACGGAGCCCATCATGATCCTGGCGGCCCTTGGGAGCCAGCTCCGGCGCATCTGGACCGCCCGGCTGGCCCTGGACAGCGGCAGGGACCGCTATTGGCTGATGGAGCTGTGGGGCATGAAGTCCGACTACCCCGCCAAGCTCCTCTTGAACGCCGCCCGGAGGACCACGGCGCAGTGGTGCGCCCAGGCGGTGCGGAGGTGCCAGGAGCTGGACCGCCGGATGAAGAGCGAGCGGGGCGTGGACAGCGCCGGGGAATTGAAGCTGCTGCTGGTTTGGCTGGCGGCGGAGAGGAGCTGAGGAAATGGAGCGCGTCCGGGAAGTCATTGTGGTGGAGGGCCGCTACGACAAGAATACCGTCTCCCAGGTGGTGGACGCCACGGTGGTCACCTTGGGCGGGTTCGCCGTGTTCAACGACAAGGAGAAGCTGGCCTTTCTCCGCCGCCTGGCGGAGAAGCGGGGCCTCATCATCCTGACGGACAGCGACGGGGCGGGCTTCCTCCTGCGGAATTATCTGAAGGGGGCCCTGCCCAGGGACCGGGTGAAGCAGGCCTACATCCCCGACGTGAAGGGCAAGGAGCGCCGGAAGCGCCGGGGCGGCAAGGAGGGGAAATTAGGCGTGGAGGGCATGTCCCCTACGGTGCTGCTGGAGGCGCTGCGCCGCTGCGGGGCCACGTTTGAGGACAGGCCGCCCCCGGAGCGGCGGGAGGCCGTCACCAAGGCGGACTTGGTCGCCCTGGGTCTCAGCGGGGGAGAGGGCAGCGCGGAAAAGCGCCGCCTGCTTTTGAAGCGTTTGGACCTGCCGGAGCACCTCACGGCCAACGGCATGCTGGAAGCTTTGAATCTCCTGTTCGGCCGGGAGGAGCTGGAGGCGCTTCTTGCGGAAGAGCCGGGCTTCGACAAAGTTTGACAGGCTTTACGGGATGCCTGTGTTATGCTGGAAGCAGAAAACGCCCGCGGCGCTTGGAAGAGGCGCGGGCCGGAGGAGGGAGCGGATTGCGCAAGATGCTGGTAGGAGAGGTCCCATGCCTGTCGTCACAGGCGCGTTATTATCTGCTGGAGGAGGCCGGGAATTTCGGCGTCCAGATTGAGCTGGAGGGAGAAGAGGCGTCGGTGAGGGATCTCAGCCCCTCCCGGCAGAAGGTCCAGGATTTGGCGGAGGCGCTGGTCCGGGGCACCGTAACGCCGGTGGGCCTGCGGGATGTGGTGGACGACTGGCTGCTGGAATAAGAGGGCAACATTTACAAATTCTATATGCAAAGAACAGCCCGTGACCGTTGAATAGCAATGGTCACGGGCTGTTCTTGATTTAATTTTCCCTTATATTTTCCCTTTAGAGTTTCATAACGTCTTTGATGAAGGTCTCCATCCTTGCGGCGCTGTCCTGCTTCATGGCCTCCGTGACATGCCCATAGATGTCCAGCGTAAAGGCGGCGGTTGCATGGCCCAGGTTGCCTTGTATGGTCTTGATATCGTCCCCCGCCCGGATGGAGTTTACGGCAAAGGTATGCCGAAGATCGTGAAATCGGAATCCCTCCAGCCCAATGGTGTCCCGGATGCCGGAAAACTCATGCTCCGCCGATTGCTGGAGTATCGGCCCACCGTCCCCGTCGGTGAAGACTAGGCCGCAAGGATTAGCCCAAAGCGGCCCCGCTTTTAATCGCTGTTCCGCCTGTTTTGCTTTCTGCTTGCGCAGCACCTGGAGGGCAGAGGCGGCGGGGGTAACTGTTCGGGGCTTGCCGCTCTTTGGCGTTGTAAATAGCGGCCCCCTTCGGAAATCGGCGGAGAGCTGCTTATCTATCGTGATCGTCCCCATGTCAAAGTCCACGGAATCCCAGGTGAGGCCCAGGAGCTCCGAAAGGCGGAAGCCGGTGAACAGGGCCAGTGTCACTAAATGCTCTATCCGTGTCCCGGCGGCGGCGCAGATCAGCGCGGCGGCCTGTTCGTCTGTGGGCGGATGGATTTCTTTTCGCTCCGCCTTCGGCAGCACGCAGCGGGCGGCGGGATTCCTTGGTATGTAATTCAGCTCCACCGCCTTTTCCATGGCGATATGCAGGACCCGATACAGAACGTGGACCGAAGAGGGCGCAAGGCCGTCCAGGCCGTTTATAAAATGCTGGACGGTGTGCGGGTGCAGCTCCTCCAGGCGGACGGCCCCCAGGCCGGGGCGGATATGGTTTTTGATATAGCTTTTGTAGGCATTGGCCGTGGTGGGCTTGACGTTGCCCAGGTAATCCCGCGTCCAGGTGTCCAGCCATTGCCCCACGGTGAGCCGGGACGGGTCCGTATAGGTCCCGGAGTTGACGGCCACGGCGGCGGCTTGGAGCTTTTCCCGGACCTCCCTCTGTGTCTTGCCGGTAAAGGAACGCTGGACCTGCTTTCCCGTGCCGGGGTCCCGGCCCGTTGTAATCCGGGCCTCCCAATAGGTATACTCTTTCCCGTCCCGCATGACGGCCTTTTTGCGGATGGTCCCGCCTCCCTTAGCTCCCTTTTTTGCCATAAAAAACACCTGTCCTTTCAAAAATGGTTGCAATGAACCAAGGACAGGTGTTATAATAACGCTGTTCTAGGGCGCTATTATCGGGCCTGTCCCGGTCATAGTTCCGAAGCCGTCCAGGGGTTGCCGCCCCTGGGCGGTTTCTTTATGCGCAAATTCGCAGACGCTTGCGAATTTGCGGTTACTTCCCAAATTCGTCAGCGCTGACGAATTTCCCGGTATTCATCCAAATCCGCAAGTGCTTGCGGACTTGGTCCCGCCTGACCAGCTTTAAAATTCGATGCGGGGGCAAATTTGAAAAACGACCACGCGGGCGGATTTGAACTCGGAAAGCGCTTCCCGATTTGCCTACCGCTCCGGGGCCTCCCCCTTCAGGTACTCGGCAAGCTCCGCAATCCAGCGGGGGCGGCGCTCCCCTTCCAGAATCAATTCCCCGTTCCGGTAGGCCGCCACTTCGACAAAGCCGTTGTCGTTGTCATAGAAGGCGGCTTCGTCGCAGAAGGGCAGGACAGCCCGCAGGGCCTCCCAGCGGCCCGCAAAGCGCCGCTCTACGTCCGCCTCGCCGATATCGTGTCCGCCGCGGGCAACCCGGTTGGCGATGCGCCGCTTGCTCTCCTCCGCCGTATCGAGGCCGACGTAGTAGAGCCGGATGTAATAGCCCGCCTCCTTGGCCCGCTTGGCGGCGGCCTTCGGGCGGTGGCCGGAGAGGGTGGTTTCCTGGGTGAAGCTTACGCCGTCCCGGATGCAGTCCTCCATAATGCGGATTGCCCGCTTGCCACCCTCCAGAGCCTTCCCGCCCATTTGGGCGGTGATCTTGTCCACGTCGACAATGACCCCCAGGTCCGTTGTCCGGCTCTTGAGTACGCCGGTGAAGCTGCTTTTTCCGACGCCGTTGACGCCGCCGACTATCGTGTAAATCTTCATGCTTCCTCCTGAGCGTTTGGCGTCGCTCAAATACGAACGCGCTTTCGTATTTCAAAACAATCCGGCCAAATCCCGCGCCGGTGCGGGGTTTGGTTTCGTTTGCGGTCCCTACAAATCCGCAACCGGTTGCGGATTTGCCCGCAGCGCCGCCCCAGCCCCCGGCCATGTGTCCAAGTTGGACACAACCGGAAAACCCGGCTTGCGCTTTTTATCGAAGTGTGGTATGTCCCCTTGGCGCTGCTATTGACGGTGGACGGTTGGCCCCTCGACAGGGGGCAGCTTCTTGCCCCCTGATCTTCGGAAAGGGGGGCTGCCCTATGATCACATATTCAGAGCTGTTCCAGTTCTGCCTTGTCATCATCGGACTTTGCGGCCTGTTCATTCAGGTATACAAAAAGAAGTAACCGCCCCAGGCTCCAACCAAGGCGGTTACTTCTTTGTAACGAAACTTTGGGGGCCTAACCGTCTGCCGACAGCGCCCCACCTCCTGGGGGACCCCAATCCCTCGGGAGGCTTTCCTATGTTCAGTATAACCGCCCTGTATGGTTTTGTCAAGCCGTTCCCCTCTGGGGGGAGCGGCTTTTATTTGCGCCGGGACCTTTCAGACCTTGCCGCTGAAACTGGGATAAGTTTTCAAAAACATGATATCTCAATAAATCGCATATGTCAATAGTTTGAGATAAAAATTATATTCCATCGAGGCCTTCTTCATCCCAGCCATAAATCCGTGACGTATCTTCTGGCAGTTCTTCTGCTGACGGATGTTGCGGATGACCAAACCAAGCTAAAGTGTAAATAATCGTGGAGTATCCGGAACCGTCCTCCCGAAATTCCCTATCATCCCCAATGTGTACAAGTCTCCATCCTTTGCGAAGATACAGATTCACTTTATCAATAATTTCTTCGGTAATTATTTTGGTTGCTAACTGCAAATCGTGGACAACGGGGTGTATTTCATCAGGTTTTTCCGCCTCTCCCATTAGATAACTTGGGCTGACACCAAATAAATCAGAAAACTTAAGAACTAATCTACTTGGAATGTTCCGTTGGTCATTTTCGTACTGACTGATAGTGTTTTGCTTAACGCCAACATATGAAGCCAATTCAGATTGTGACCATCCCTGTTTTTTTCTCAATTCTGCTATCTTGTTCATGCCTTTCACCTCTTTACTAGGATATCACATAAAGCGATTGAAAGAAACAGTTAAAAGGAATATCTCAAAATATCTTGACAAGAGATACATTTTGAGATATTATGCGATACGGGGGTGAAATCATGCTTTCGGAAAAAATCAAAAAATACCGTTTAGACAATGGGTTGACGCAAGAAGAACTGGCAAAAGCGTTACATTCGTCCCAAAATACTATCTCCAATTATGAAAACGGGATTCGTACTCCAACCGTGAAGAAGCTAATTGCCATTGCAACGTTATTTGGATGCAGTGTATCTGATTTAATTGGGGAATGCTCCTATTCTCCGGCCCCGTCACCCCCGGGGGCGGAGCGGCCCAGCGCGTAGGAAAGAGGATAGCATGGGGCAAGAAATCATTTTGTCTCTGCCCTACGCAAAGAAAGGAGGTGGCAAACGAATGGACACGGACAGCGAGGCGATTCTGAAGGACGTGGAAAACCACGATAAGCGAAAAATCGTTCTAAAGAATATCGCCTTTGCGCTGCTGGAACAGTGCAAAGGCGAAAACCTGACGATAAAAGAGCTTGAATCGGTTTTAGAAACCGTCAGGTACTATTCTGCGGAAACTACTCTCCGCGACGGATTAAGGCTTCAATGAACTAGTCGGAACGATTGCGGAAAAAACCATAAGCGGCGCAGTAGTCCTCCAGCATCTTTTGAAGCTGAATTTGCGGCCTCTCGGTATCAACAACCTGCTGGGAAACCGCAAACGCCGTGGCTAAATCCTGGGCCATTTTCTCATGATCCATAAACCCACCTCCTTTCTCCGCCCACATTCTACCACGGGGTAGGGGGAGGGACAAGAGGAAAGGAGGGCCAGCGCCGCACCCTGACCGGGCGCGTAAAAAATGTGTCCAAGTTGGACACCAGGGAAGGAGGAAAACGACATGAAACAAAGTGTAATTAACGGTATCGGCTGGGCCGCAAAAGGCTATGAAAGCCATGAGTTGCAGTCATTTTGGGAAAAGCCTCGGCCCAGCGGCCCAGCAGAACCGGACAAGCTGGAGGAGCTGCTGAAATCCATCGGCGTTGACACCGAAACGGAAAATCAAATCATGGAGGAGGTCCTGGACAGAGGCACGGACAGCGAAACGCGGGGCTTTCGGAACGGCTTCCGGCTGGCGGTGCGGATGATGACGGAGTGTCTGGCGGACCCGGAGGAAGGGGAACACACATGAATCAGGATTATTACATAGGCTCACGCTGTCCTCCGGCGCAGTTCGCCGGGCGGCAGAACTGGCCCCCGGAGACCTTGCCGCCCGGCCTTCCGTGGTGGTTTTACGGCCCTCCGGCAGCCCCGGCGCAGCGGCTTCCCCCGCCCCAGGCTCCGGCTTCTGTCATACCAGGCGGCGTGCCGAAGCTGGCGTACAGCGTGGAGGAGGCCGCCGAGGCCCTGGGCGTGTCCCGGTCGTTGGTCTATCGGCTGATTCATCAAAGCGGCTTCCCGTCGGTGAAGCTCCGGGGGCGGCGGCTGATCTCCGCCGAACTGCTGGCGGAGTGGGTGCGGCTCCAGGCGGGAGGCGGGACCTTGTGAACGCGGAAAAACGTCCTCCCGGCGTTATGCTGTATTTCGCCGAAACACGGCCCTTGCTGGCCCTGATGAGCAACGAGGAGCGGGGGCAGCTTTTCGCGGCGATTCTGGACTATGCCGAATATGACGTTGAGCCGGTTCTAGGGGACCGGCTGGCGGCAGCGTGGCCATTTATCAAGGGCAAAATAGACCGGGAAATGGAGAAAAAGCAATGACAAAAGCGGAAATTATCAGCGCGGAGGCCAGCGGCGGCGGAATGTTCCTTGTCATTCCGTCTGTGGTCATGCTGGACGAATCTCTGTCTCTTTCCGCGAAAATGCTTTACGGAATTATCACCTGGAAGAGCAACGAAAATTCCTGTTGCTGGTGCACAAACCGGACCTTTGGGGACGTGCTTGGAATTTCACAAAAAAGAGTGTCCGCTTTGATTGCCGGACTGAAAGAAGCGGGGCATATCGACGTTGAAATTATCCGGGATGACGAGACCGGACAGATCATCCGGCGCAATATTTATCCCGTGGTAAAGAGCGCGCGAAAAATTTCACCCCCTATCCCTGAAAATGAGGATACCCCCTCCCTGAAAAAAGGGATACCTCCCCCTGAAAATGAGGAGGAGAAATATAAATATAAATATAAAAAACACCCTATAGCCCCTCAAGGGGCGCAATCGCCGGATTGTCTTTTTGAGGGTTTTTGGAAAGCGTATCCCCGGAAGGAAAACCGGGCGGCGGCCTTGCGGGCCTGGAAGAAGCTGGCCCCGGATTTGGAGCTTTGCCATATCATGGCGGACGCTTTGCGCTGGCAGCGGGAGACGGACCAATGGACCCAGGACGGCGGGCAGTTCATCCCTTCCCCGGCCTCGTGGCTCCGTGGACGGCGCTGGGAGGACGAACCGGGCCCGAGGGAGTGGGGGACAAGATATCTGGAGGAGGAAGGATATGACGGCATTTGACAAAGAAAAGACCGCTTTCACTGTCGGAAGCAGCGAAAGCGGCATGCGGGAACAGGTTTTCACGGGCCTTGTTTCCGCATCCAGTATACCGGAAGCGGCGGGGCCTGTCAAGGACCGGCTTGGAGCGAGGGACCGGGAAGACGCGCATCTGCGGCGGCTGGCGGCGATTCTGACGGAAAAGCAGAAATGGGCTATCATACGGCTTGCGCTGGTAATCGAGGAAACGAAAGACCCAACCGCCCGCCCTCGCCTCTTGGAATACCTGAAGCGGAACGGGCTTCTGGAGCGGTTCCTAGAGGCGGAGCGCGGCGGAAAATGAGTCCGTCAGTTCTTGCCCCAGAGACTGCCGCCAAGAGTCAGACGGCCGAGCCCGACGGCTGGACAGGACAGGAGCGGCAGGATGTTGTACGCCTCGCGTTTATGATCCAGTGGGGCGGAGGATTGGGGGATGAAATATCCGGTTTGCTTCCGCCCCTGGTTGCGTGGTGTAACAGGGCTTATGCCTGGGGAAAAAACGATGCAGGGAGGTCGACGTCATGAAAATCGCCATTGCCTACAGCTCCGGCAAGGAACGGGAGGTCCGCCTAATCCGGGCGTTTCCGGGCGGCTTATTACCAAGCAATTGTGTTCCAGAGGCCGGAGACCCGATGCTGGAGCTTAAAACGGAATTGCTCCCAACTTGGACGCATGGAGGAACGGAGGCGAAAAAAGCCCTTATTCATGGTCAAAACCATGACCGTAAAAATAACGAACGCAGAAAGGATGAAAAATTATGAAAACAGAGAAGAGCCCGCAGGTACAGGCGGTCCCGGAAATCCCTTCTTATGAGGCGGCGGTGGCCCGGTTCCAACAGGCTTGTGAAGCCGTCAAGGAAAAGAAACGTGCGGTTTACGACGCTTTTCGGAAAGCGGAAAAACTTTTTAAGGACGGCAGCTACGAACGGGTGAGACTGGAAGTTGGAGATCCCTTTTCCGTTGCTATGGTCGATGATGCCGTTATGACTACCGGGGACCCCATTGACGCGAAGAAATACGTTTCCTACGCAAGGTCCGTTGTGCGGTCCGTGTTTCTGGACGACACATTTTCCGCCGAGGTCGTTCGAGTTATCCAAGCGGTATTGACGGATGCCAGATCGAAAGAATCCGCGCTGATCAACGATGTCCTGGCGGCGGAGAAAGATTTGGCGGAGAGCATGCTGAAGCTTCAAAAGAAAGTTTCCCAAGCAAAAGCCGCTTTGGCGGAGCACCGGGAGACAATCAAGCATGATATTATTGATCCGGCTATGGAAGCGGACCGTGCCTTCGTAGCGGATATGCCTTGCATTTTTGCCGAATCAGCGGTCAACCGGAATCCTGCTATCAGGATGGGGCCGGATGTCGCCGTATCCGCTCAACTCCAGAGCTTACTTAATCAGATGAACCTTGAGCGGTCCCGTGGTTGTTGAGACTTTATGCGGCGCCGCCGGTTCGGGTGGCCCTGGCGCGAAGCGCAATCCCAGGCGCTCCCCGATTGTGTCCAAGTTGGACACATGGTCGCAGAGGTCGAAGGCGGCTGATTGCCGCCAGCTCCGTAGTCGAGGCGGCAGTTCTCCGCTTGCCGCCCTGGAAAAGAATTTTGTGTCCAGTTTGGGCACATGGAAAAAGGAGACTATCATGGATAATATAAAAAAAGAAAATGTCCAATATTTTTTAGATATGGACCTTGCGGAGCTGTCGGAGGGCACGCCGCTTTCGGAGGGGAACGGCGTGACGGAGTTCCAGATGGAGGCGGAAGTCGTGGCGGCGGCGCTCAAAAAAGCCGGGGTTCCCGCCGGCCGGGTTCCGTCTGGGCGGGCCCGCTCCCTGTTCCTTATGAGAGCGTTTTATTTCCTCGGTGTGTTCCGGGGCGGGGAAGCCGCCCGCGCCGCTATCCTGGATGAGGAAAGAGAGGGCGGAAAATTCAGCCTATCCGATAGCTGTACGGAGCTCTTCGCGGAAGATTTGAAAGCGATGGACTGCGAGGAGTTGGCCAGTATTTGCAAGACCTTATCCCTTTAAGCGGACAAGAGGAATAACAAAGTGCCGGTGCCGCCGTATTTGTGCCAACCGTATTGGAGTTGACGCAGCCGTCGGCATTGTGAGCCAGAGCCAGCGCCTATAAAGGCCAGCGCCTGAGCCTGCAAGAACGTTAAAACGTTCCTGTAGGCTCATTTTATTTTTGGTGGTGATTTTATGGCAAAACGGAAAAAGATAATCACGGCGGGGCGGCTTGTCAAAACCGTAATCTACACCGTTCCGCAGCCACGGGACAACGAGCACGCACGGGCGGCAAAAAGCAAAATCACAAGCGCCGCCAAACGCGCCCACAATTACAGGACCGCCCAGGGACGGCTTGAAATGCTGCTTGCCGCCAATTTCGGCCCAGATGATTTGTTTTGTACCCTGACCTATCGGGACGAACATCTCCCGCGCACCCTGACACTTGCGAAAAACCGTGTCAGAGAGTTCTTAAAGATGCTCCGCTGCCAGAGAAAGCGGGAGGGAGGTGCGCTAAAGTACGTCTACGTTACAGAGGGGAAGCATGGTGATAAGCGGTACCACCATCATCTCGTTATCAACGCATCCGGGGCCGCTGATCTCGAAACCATATGCAGTCTTTGGAAGTATGGGGACATCGTGGACGTGGAGCGGATAGCTGATCGTCTTCATATGGACGTTGCCAGATACATCACCAAGGAGGCCGCCGAGGACAAGCCTGTCGGAGCACAAATGTGGACCCGCAGCCGAAACCTTGAGAAGCCGACGATTGAAAGCACATTTATTCACGATGATGAAACCATCCAGCCGCCGCCCGGTTCTTTTGTCCTGGAAAAGGAGGAGAAACAAAATGAATTTGGCAGCTTCATTTATCTGAAATACTGGCTGCCAGTGGAGCGGGATCCATTCCACCTGCGCCCGGCTTACCGGCGGAAGCGATCCCCAATGGAATGCGGCCCTTAAAATTTGAACTTGAAACCGTTGATAACTTTAGGAGAGGGTACAGAGAAGATAAGCGAAACGCATTGCAAATGGAACGCAAACAGGATAGCATAAACAAAAGCCCAAATTACGCGCAAATTTTCTCGTGCTTTGCCCTCCCCCGGTCCAAAAAAACGAAAAAGCAAACCTGCGGCCTAATCGGCTGGGTCCAGGACATTCCGAAAATTTCGGCCCCCGCGCGCCGCCGCAACGCGCTTGCGCGGCTTGAACTATGCCCAAACGGCCCCCGGTGGAGCTTGCGGCCCACCGTGCCCGCCCTGGCGGCTTCCTGGAGGCTCTGGGCACTGGCGGCGGGTCCCCGGCCCCCGGTCGGAGCTTGCGGCGCACGGTGCCCGCCCTGGCGGCTTCCTGGAAGGCCTGGGCGCTGGCGGTGGTCCCCAGCCCTAGCCAGAGCTTACGGCTACCGTGCCCTCCCTGGCGGCTTCCTGGAGCCCCTGACCGCTGGCGGTGGTTCCGGTCCCGGCCAGAGCTGGCGGCCCGCCGTGCCCTCCCTGGCGGTTTCCTGAAGGCCCCAGCCGCCGGCGGCGGTTCCCCGGCCCCGGTCGAAACTGGCGGCGTACCGTGTTGGCCTTGGCGGCTTCCTGAAGGTCCCGGAGGCTGGCGACGGTCTCCCGGCCCTCGGTCAGAGCTTGCGGCGCATGGTGCCCGGTCTGGCCTTTTCAAGATGGGCCCCGACAAATGGCCGCATTTCAAA
Source organism: Oscillospiraceae bacterium (assembly GCA_910574635.1). Classification (GTDB taxonomy): domain Bacteria; phylum Bacillota; class Clostridia; order Oscillospirales; family Oscillospiraceae; genus Oscillibacter. Next base: position 71,976 of record CAJTCG010000009.1, read on the forward strand.
AAATGTGATGAGGTGAACGTATGAGTTACGATATTGGTGTACGGCTGGGAGTGGACGGTGAACAGGCGTTCCGCTCCAGCATCAACGCGATTAACGCAAATATCAAGGCTATGGGGACAGAACTGAAAGCGGTGACGGCCCAGTTTGCCAGAAACGCCGCCAGCGAGGACGCCCTTGCGGCTAAAAATCAGGTGTTGGCCAAGTCCATCACCGCTACCAAGGACAAAATCGGCGTGCTGGACAAGCAGCTGGAGCGGCAAACGGAAAAGCTGAAATCTTTGGGCGATGCGCTTGAGGAGGCGGCCAGCGCTCACGGAAAGGACTCGCAAGAGGCCCTGGCGGCCCAGAACGCCTATAACAAACAGGCTGCCGCCGTGGCAAAGCTCCAGGAGCATTTGAACGGGGCCAAGGCCGATCTGGCGGAGATGGAAAACGCCGTCAAGGACAATCAGGATGCTCTTAACGGACTGGGTCGAGAGGTGGAGAAGACTGGCGGCGCAATGGAAGAAATGCCGGGTATTTCACAGAGACTTGGAGATGGGCTGAAAGCTGGCATAGCAGCGGCGGCAAAGGCCACAGCTGCGGCGGTTGCCGCTCTTGGCGCGGCCACGGTCGCCCTTACAAAAAGCTCTATTGGCGTTTACAGCGATTATGAGCAGTTAGTGGGCGGCGTGGAAACGCTGTTCAAGGGCAGTGCCGGACAGGTCCAGGAATACGCGCAGAACGCTTTCAAAACCGCCGGACTGTCCGCCAACGAGTACATGGACACCGTAACCAGCTTTTCCGCCAGTCTGCTTCAGGGCCTGGGCGGGGACACCGCCAAGGCGGCGGAGCTGGCGAACCTTGCAATTACGGACATGTCGGACAACGCCAACAAGATGGGAACCGATATGTCATCCATTCAATATGCCTATCAGGGGTTTGCCAAGCAGAATTATACCATGCTGGATAACCTCAAGCTGGGCTACGGCGGTACCCAGGAGGAGATGATACGACTTATCAATGATTCCGGAGTTCTCAATGAAACCATCGAAAGCCTGGACGGCGTTTCCTTTGACCAAATCATTGAGGCAATTCACGAGGTACAAACCCAAATCGGCATCACAGGCACGACGGCCAAGGAGGCGGAAGAAACCATCCAGGGCAGTACGGCGGCTATGAAATCCTCCTGGGAAAACTTGATGATTGGTCTTGCTTCCGGTGACCAGGATATGGGGCAGCTGGTATCCAATTTTACCAACAGCGTAGAAACGGCAGCTCAAAATCTGCTCCCACGGATTGGCGTCATTTTGCAGGGCATTGGGCCCATGATCGGGGAATTTCTCAAACAAGGCCTTGTTACACAACTGCCGGAGATGCTTCTGGCCGGAAAGGACTTTGTTGTTTCCTTGGTTTCCGGCATAACTGAGGGGCTTCCCAATTTGCAGGAAACTGTCAACAGCCTGGCGGGAAGCATCTCTCAATATATCAGGGACAACACGCCGTCATTTGTCTCCTCCGGTCTTGACATGTTGGCAGGGCTGGCATCCTCTATCCGAGAGGGGGCCGGGGTGATGGTGGACGCTGGGATACAGCTGGTAACATCCTTGGCCCAGGGGCTGGCGGACAGCTTCCCCTCTATCATTGAGAAGCTGCCGGGCATTGTCAGCGATATTGCCGGGGTTATCAACGACAACGCGCCCAAAATCCTGAAAGCGGGTTTTGATCTCATTGTAACGTTGGGAAAGGGATTAATTGACGCGATTCCGACCTTGATTGCAAATATTCCGGCAATTACAAGGGCGATATGGGACTCCGTTTCCGCTGTCAATTGGCTGAACTTGGGGAAAAATATTATTGATTCGCTTGGAAAGGGAATTAAAAATATGGTAAGCTTTGCACGAACCAGCGCGGGAGAAATTAAGGATACCATAAAGAGGAAAATTTCCGAGCTTCCAAGCGAGCTTTTCAACATAGGAAAAGATATGGTTCAAAAGCTCTGGGACGGTATTAAGAGCATGGGCGATTGGATTCGAACCCAGTTGGGAGGCTTTATTTCCAACGCAATTAACTCTGTTACCGGCGGCTCTTCCGAATCCACGGCCTCCAGCAGCGGCGGGGCTGTACGGCGGTCTGCGGCGGCTCCCGCTATGCTGGCGGATCCGGCAATGTTGACGGCGGAAGCTGTGGAAGATACCGGGCCTGTACTCTTCCGGGCGGCGCGGATGAGCGGCGGGGAAACGCTTTCCCAGGCGGTAACGCGCTCCCTCTCCGATACGGAGTCGCACCTCCGGGCCACGGCGGCAATCCGGCGGGTGCAGCGGGACATGGATAACGTCGAGGCCAGCGTGGCGGCCTACTATACCGCGCCGGAGCGGCGGGGCAGCGGGAACCCGCAGCCGGTGAGGTCTGAAACCGGCTTTACCGCAGCGGAGTTGGCGGCGGCAATGCGGGAGGCCCTGAAGGGGACCCAAGTAGTAATGGACGGGCGGACGGTGGGCCGTCTGGTGGCCATCAATCAGGGAAACATGGGCCGGGCCCTGGGCACTTTGTGAATGTGTCCAACTTGGACACATTTTGAAAAGAGGCGTCATATTGGCGAGGCTCACAATTAACGATGTGGGCCTCGCCGCTTTAGAATTTCCTGTAACAGACTGGCGGCCTACCGTGCCCGCCCTGGCGGCTTCCTGGAGGACCTGAACGCTGGCGGCGGGTTTCCGGTCCCCGGCCGGAGCTGGCGGCCTACCATACCTGCCCTGGCCGCTCCTTGGAGGCCCTGGCCGCTGGGGGTAGTCTCTCGGCTCCTGGTTGGGGCTGGCGGCCCGCCGTGGGTAAATCCTGCCGAGAAAAGTTTCCCTTATTTTTTCCCTTTAGCGGGATTATTTCAAATTTCTGCGTAAACCAAGTGAATACAAAAGCCTTTGTGCCGCAATTAGTTTATATTTCGACATCTTGCAGACAACAAGCTGGAATTTACAAATTCTTCATAACTTTTGCGAGAAACCCCCTTTACAAATGGGGGCGGCTGTACTATGATAATCACTGTTAGCACTCCGGGTATTTGAGTGCTAACAGTGATTACGTTTTTTAATTTTTAATATTTTAAGGAGGAACCTGATATGAAACTCACCCCGCTTGCAGACCGTGTCATCCTGAAAATGGTGGAGACTGAGGAAACCACCAAGGGCGGCATCATCCTCACCGGCTCCGCGAAGGAGAAGCCCTCCGTGGCCGAGGTCATCTCCGTGGGCCCCGGCGGCACCGTGGAGGGCAAGGAAGTCACCATGACCGTAAAGCCCGGAGACAAGGTGATCACCAGCCAGTACGCCGGAACCAAGGTGAAGCTGGAGGACGTGGAGTACACGGTGGTCCGGCAGAACGACATTCTGGCGATTGTCGACTAAGCACAAACATTAATTGATTTAAAAAATCGGGAGGTAACGATTTATTATGTCTAAGCTCATCAAGCGCGGCGAGGACGCCCGCAAGGCCCTGGAAACCGGCGTCAACACCCTGGCCGATACCGTAAAAATCACCCTGGGCCCCAAGGGCCGGAACGTGGTTCTGGACAAGAAATACGGCGCGCCCCTCATCACCAACGACGGCGTGACCATCGCCAAGGAAATCGAGCTGGACGATCCCTTTGAGAACATGGGCGCCCAGCTGGTGAAGGAAGTCTCCACCAAAACCAACGACGTGGCCGGCGACGGCACCACCACCGCCACCCTCCTGGCCCAGGCCATGATCGGCGAGGGCCTGAAGAACCTGGCCGCCGGGGCCAACCCCATCGTGGTCAAAAAGGGCATGGCCAAGGCCGTGGAGGCCGCCGTGGCCGAGGTCAAGGCCCAGGCCAAGACCGTGGACGGCTCCAAGGACATCGCCCGGGTGGGCGCGGTCTCCTCCGGCGACGAGGAAATCGGCAAGCTGATTGCCGACGCCATGGAAAAAGTCTCCGCCGACGGCGTCATCACCATCGAGGAATCCAAGACCGCCGAAACCTACAGCGAGGTGGTCGAGGGCATGCAGTTCGACCGGGGCTATATCACCCCCTATATGGCTACCGACATGGAAAAGATGGAAGCCGTGGTGGACGACGCCTATATCCTGATTACCGATAAGAAAATCTCCGTCATTTCCGACATCCTGCCCCTGCTGGAGCAGCTGGTCCAGTCCGGCAAGAAGCTCCTCATCATCGCCGAGGACGTGGAGGGCGAGGCCCTGAGCACCCTCATCGTCAACCGCCTCCGGGGCACCCTCAACGTGGTCTGCGTCAAGGCCCCCGGCTTCGGCGACCGCCGCAAGGAGATGCTCCAGGACATCGCCGTCCTCACCGGCGGCACCGTGGTCAGCGAGGAAGTGGGCCTGGAGCTCAAGACCGCCGACATCTCCCTGCTGGGCCGTGCCCGCCAGGTGAAGGTGACCAAGGAAAACACCACCATCGTGGACGGCGCCGGGGACTCCCAGGCCATCAAGGACCGGGTTGCCCAGATCCGCTCCCAGATTGCCAACACCACCAGCGACTACGACAAGGAAAAGCTCCAGGAGCGCCTTGCCAAGCTGGCCGGCGGCGTAGCCGTCATCAAGGTGGGCGCGGCCACCGAAACCGAGATGAAGGAAAAGAAGCTCCGCATCGAGGACGCGCTGAACGCCACCCGCGCCGCGGTGGAAGAGGGCGTGGTAGCCGGCGGCGGCACCATCTTTGTCAACGTCATTCCCGCCGTGGAGGCCCTGGTGGGCACCGTGGAGGGCGACGAGAAGACCGGCGTGCGCATCGTGGCCAAGGCCCTGGAGGCCCCCATCCGCCAGATTGCCGCCAACGCGGGCCTGGACGGCTCCGTCATTCTGGAGAAGGTCCGCTCCGGCGAGAAGGGCTATGGCTTCGACGCCTACAAGGAGGAGTACTGCGACATGGTGGCCTCCGGCATCATCGACCCCGCCAAGGTGACCCGCAGCGCCCTGGAGAACGCCGCTTCCGTGGCGGGCATGGTGCTGACCACCGAGTCCCTGGTGGCCGACAAGCCCGAGCCCCCCGCTCCCGCTCCCGCCGCGCCCGACATGGGCGGCATGTACTAAGCCGAAGAAAAGAAGCGGCGCCCGCGCAAGCGGGCGCCGCTTCTTTTACGGTTCGGGAAGCGGCGTCAGGCTGTGCACAATCTCCGCGCAGGCCCGGAACTCCTCCTCGTCCGTCCGCCACAGCTCGTACTCCGGCAGAGAGGGCAGGCCCATGGACACCGTGGGCTTGCGGTAGATCATGCCGCTGTCCACGGGGCCCCGCCGCCCGGAGGTGTGGAACACATGCACCCCGGTCCGCCGGTGGATCTCCCGGATGCTCCCCGCCCGGACGCCGCAGCCCGCCATGACGGCGATCCGCCCCGCCGCCTTCTCCCGGAGGGCCCGCAGGGTCTCCGCTCCGGCCGGGGCGTCCTTCTCCTGCCCGGAGGTGAGGATGGTCCGGCAGCCCAGGGCGATGGCCGCCTCCAGGGCCTCCAGGGGGTCCCGGGTCATGTCGAAGGCCCGGTGGAGGGTGACCTCCATACTCCCGGCGGCCTCCATCAGCCGGGCCATGACGGCCCGGTCCAGCGTCCCCGGCGGCGTCAGGGCGCCCAGCACCACGCCGTCCGCCCCCAGGTCCCGGAAGCGGCGGACGCAGTCCTCCATCTCCTCCGCCTCCGCCTCGGAGTAGAGGAAGTCCCCGAAGCGGGGGCGGATAAGGACGTTGACGGGGACGGCACAGTCCCGCCGCACCTGCCGGAAGAGGCCCGGGGAGGGGGTGGTGCCCCCGATGGAGAGGTTGGCGCACAGCTCCAGCCGGTCCGCGCCGCCCCGGCAGGCGGCCAGGGCGGAGGCGTGGGAGTCCACGCAGCCCTCGATGAATCCATAAGCCATGAAAAAGCTCCTTTCCGGTAAACTCAGCCCCATTATAGCAGGGCCCCCGCCGGGGCGCAAGCAGATCCGCCCCCACAGGTTCTTTGGAAAGAGGTGGAAAGCCGCCGAATAACGCTTGTATTTTCCATACAAAAGTGGTAGAGTAGGGAATTAGGGACAACCCCTGAAAACTTAAGAGGAAAGGACACTGGATACATCATGAAACGAAAGAGTCAATTATTAGCTTTGCTGATGGCGCTCTGCCTGTTGGCAAGCCTGGCCGTTGTGCCTGCGGCGGCGGAGGAGGTGACACCGCCGACGGAAAATGGTAGTACCGATGGAAACGGAGGTTCCGACGGCGGAAATATCGAAGGTGAAGGCGAAGAAGAGCCTACCCCGAATCCGAATCCGGACCCGAATCCGAATCCGGACCCGAATCCAGACCCGAATCCGAACCCGAATCCGAATCCGGACCCGAATCCGAATCCGAATCCGAATCCGGACCCGAATCCAGACCCGAATCCGAATCCGGCCCCGAATCCGAATCCGGACCCGAATCCGAATCCGGACCCGAATCCGAATCCGGACCCGAATCCGAATCCGAATCCGGACCCGAATCCGAATCCGAATCCGGACCCGAATCCGAATCCGAATCCGGACCCGACTCCAACTCCGGACCCCAAACCCGAAGTGCCTACTATCACCTATCCCAAGTCCAGTGACTTCTCCTATCCCTCCTCTGTGAACTTCGGCACACTGGAGAAGAACGCGTCCAGCGGCAGCCGGACCCAGACCTTTACGATCAAAAATAAGAGCGACTACGAGATGAAGCTCAGCTACTCCACCCCCAGCGGCTACTCCATCTCGGGGCTCCCCAGCTCCCTGACGGCGGGCAGCTCCTCCACCGTCACGGTGCAGCTGAACAGCGCCAGCAGCACGGGCAACTATGACCGGCGGCTGACCATCACCGCCTCCTTCGTGGGCGGCACCGGCTCCAATGACTTTTCCGTCAACCTCTACGCGACGGTGGTGGAAAAAGGCTACACCATCACCGTGGACCCCACCAGCAAGGACCTGGGCAAGCTGAAAGAGGGCTACACCGAGAAGGAAGCCAAGGAAAAGGAAATCACCGTCACCGTCCAGAATAAGGGAGCCTCCAATGTGCGGATGGACACCGTAAAAGGAAACGACCACTTCCTTGTCACCGCCGTGAAGAGCGACTCCGTGACCCTGGAAAACGGCGACAAAGCCGAGTACAAAATCGTCCCCAAGCAGGATCTGAAGGTGGGCACCTACACCGACACCATCACCTTCCAGACCCGGGAGAACACCTCGGCCACCTTCAAGGCCACCGTGGTCATTGAAAAGAAGCTGGCCCCCCTGACGGTGGAGCCCGGCACCCTGGACTTCGGCATCGTGGAGGAGGGCTACACGGCCCTGGCGCAAAAAACGGTTACCGTGAAAAACAACACGGAATACGCCATCCGCCTGGACCAGCCCACCTCCTACAGCTATGAGGTCAGCCTCCTGACCCAGACGTCCCTGCCCGCGGGCGGCAGCACCACCTTTACCATCCGTCCCCGGACGGGCCTCCCCGCCAACGCGTATAACGGCGTGGTGGAGCTCTATGGCAGCGGCGAGTCGGCGAAAGTGAACGTCCAGTTTGCCGTGACCAAGCCCGCCGGCCCCTCCACCTTCTCCGACGTGGCCGCCGGCAGCACCTTCGCCGCCGACATCGCCTACGTCAGCCAGAAGGGCCTGATGAGCGGCGTGGGCGAGGGCCGCTTCAATCCCGGGGCCCCCGTCACCCGGGGCCAGCTGGTGACCATCCTCTACCGGCTGGAGGGCCAGCCCGCCGTCAGCGGCGCGGGCTTCCCCGACGTGGCCGCCGGGTCCTACTGTGAGAAGTCGGTGAAGTGGGCCGCGGCCAACGGCATCACCGCCGGAGGCAAGGACGGCCTCTTCCGGCCCGGCGACTCCATCACCCGGGAGCAGCTGGCCACCTTCCTGTTCCGCTATAACGCCTACAAGGGCTACGTATCCACCCAGCGGGCCAACCTGGCGGACTTCTCCGACGGAGCCGCCGTGGCCTCCTACGCCAAGGAAGCCCTCTCCTGGGCCAACGCGGCCAAGCTGGTAAACGGCACCTCCGACGGCCGCCTGAATCCCTCCGGCGGCGCGACCCGGGGCCAGGCGGCGGCGATTCTCCACCGCTTCTGCGTGAGCATCGGGAGATAACCGGATTTGCCATGGAGCGAATCGCATGAAAAAGCCCCCGGAAACCAGTGGTTTCCGGGGGCTTTCCTCTTCAGCGGGAGTTACTGCCGGACGTAGCCGTCCGCGTCCGCCGTGTAGCGCTTTCCGTCTACGGTGACGGTGGTGTTTTTGTAGATGGTTCCGTCCGCGTCCCGGTAGCGCCAGCCCCGGTCGTCCTTCGTCCAGCCGCCCATGTTCACGCCCTTGAACAGGTAGCTGGTCAGGCCGATGGCCTCCCGGGTCTCGTCGTCCTGGAAGTGCCACCACTCGGAGCTCAGGCCCCGCATGCCCGTGGCGGTCATATACTTCTCCAGGAGCTTGGCGTTGTCGTTGTTCAGGTAGGCGGCGGAGTACCAGCTGAGGTCGTGGATGGCGCTTTGCATTTCCAGCTCCTCTCCGCCGTCGATTTTCTCCAGGGTCAGGTCCAGGGCAATGCCCCGGTTGTGGGCGGAGGTCACCCGGGCCAGGAAGCTGCCCAGGCTGAAGCGCCCGTTGTTGGTCATAATCTGGAAGTAAGTCTCATACTCCGGCTCTTCGCCGTCCCCGTCCTGCGCCTCGCCCTCCGGCGGTTCGCCTTCCTGCGGTTCACCTTCCGGCGGTTCGGGGGGGAGGTCCGGCTGCGGGGCGGGCTGGGGGGCTTCCGCGGGGTCCAAGCCGCCCTCGCCCTCCTCGGGCAGGGTGAAGAAGGGGAAATCATCCCCAGGCTGGGGCGCGGGCATCATGGACTGCCCGTCCGGATCGGGGACGGCAGGGGCCTCGCCCTGGCCCTCCTGTGCCGCTTCTTCGGCCTCCGCGGCCTCCCGCAAAGCCAGATCCTCCCGGCTGATTTTCTCCCCGGTCTCCGGGTCAATCAGAAGCCCGTCCGCCAGATCAACTTCCCAGCCGGTGACGGGGTCCAGGATCCTGGGGTCCTCGTCCTGCCCCAAGGGCTTGCCCTCCGCGTCCTCATAGCTGTATACCAAAGCGGCCAGATCCAGCTGTCCGGCGGTGGTGTCGTAGAGGAAGCGGGTGGCCTCGTTGGGGCGGAAGGCCTCGTAGATTTTCAAGCGGTAGCCGTCCTTCTCCGCCGCCTGGGCGGCGCTGAGAAGCTTCTTGGCGCAGGGATAGAGGTAGGGGACCAGGAATTCCCCGTCCGCCTCCTGGATATGCTCGAAGCCCTGGACCACCTGGTCCGTAATCAGGGCGATGGGGTTCTCGTGGACCTTGAAAACGGAGCGGTAGCTGTTGGCGATGTCATAGGAGCAGTGGTCTCCCACGTACTCCGGCAGGTTGATCATGCAAAAGCGGCTGTCCACCCAGCCGTATTGGTCCTTGTACCGGACCTGGAACCAGTCTCCGCTCTCCTCCAATACGCAGAGGGCGGTCCCGCCGGGGATTTTTCCCAGGGAGGAGGAGCTCTTGTCGGCCTTTTCGTAGAAGGGCTGCTCAATGATGGGCCAGATGGTGGCGTACAGGGGATCGATGGAGACGGAGAACTCCGCCTCCTCCGAGGAGAGGACGGCGCCGTTTACGCTCTTGGACACCACCTGGAAGCGGTGGTGGGACCCGGAGCCCAGGCGGCCCAGGTCATATTGGAAGTGCTCCGCCAGCTCCAGAGTGTCCAGCAGAGTCCAGCCCTCCTTGTCCCACTCCTGGAGCTCGTAGCGCTCTCCCCGGGTTTCGTCCCACTCCAGGGTGTAGACCCGGGGCTCCGTCTCGCGGCAGACCAGGTTCAGATCGTCGCCCAGCAGGTCCTGGCGCTCCACGCGGATAAGATTGGAGGCGGGGCCGCAGAGAACGTAGCCCTCTCCCTGGACGGCCGCCCGGACAAGAACCTCCAAAGGATGCTCATAGCTGGGCAGCACCAAGGTGCCGCCTTCCTTGTAGACGTCCAAGCTGATTTGCTTTGCGCTGGTGGAGGCCACCTGGCGGAAAACGCCGTCCGTTTGGTCCAAAGAGAAAATCTTATAGAATCCCGGGACTTGGCCGGAGAGCTTCCAGGAGAGGGAGAGCGCGCCGGGCCCCGGCGTGCCTACCGCTTCCGGGGCCTTTAGGTCCGTGAAGCGGACCTCTGCCGTCAGCTCCTGGCTGGCCAGCCTGCGAAAGAGGCCCAGGAGGTTTTTCCCCTCCGCCACAGCCTGGATGCGGATCGTCATGGGCAGGGTGTAGTTTTCCAGGAGGATATGGGGATGGTTTTCCAGCTTCTGGGTGTGCCCGCTTTCGCTCGTAAGCTCCAGGTCGTAGAGCACAGGGGTTATCCGGGTTCCGGCGGCCTCCCCGGCCGGAGCGTCTTCTCCGCCGCCGTCCTGCGTCTCCGTCCGGCTGCTGGGCCGGGCTTCCGGCCAATCCAGCTCGGCGGTTCCGTCCGCGTTCAGGCAGATGCGGATATCCCCCTCGCCAAAGACGAGGCGGGCGCCGCCGGGTATGTAGAAATAAGCCGCCGTCAAGGCCAAAGCCGCCAGCGCGCAGGCGGCGGCTCCAGCCAAAATGATTTTTCGAGTCATCAGATTGTTTCCCTCCAAGGGTCAGACTGGGACGTGCCAAGGGCATTCTACATCCCTCTGGGTGCGCAAAGCGTCAGAATACGGCATAGACCGTCTCGTAATCCGCTCCCTTTTCCGTGTAGACGATAAAGCCGTCATAGACCAGCTCGCCGTCCTCGCCGTCGATGAGGCAGCTGGGGGCGTAGTCGGAGGAGATGGGGCGGCCGATGGCGGCGTACAGCTCGCTGACGGGACGGCCCACCAGCCCCTGGGCGACGGCCTTGCGGTCCGCCGCCGGAGCGGGCTCGGGCTCTGGTTCCGGCTCCGGTTCCGGCTCCGGTTCCGGCTCGGGCTCGGGTTCCGGCTGGGGCTCCGGTTGAGGCTGAGGCTCGGGTTCCGGCTGGGGCTCCGGTTGAGGCTGAGGCTCGGGCTTCGGCTCCGGTTTGGGCTCCGGTTTCGGTTCCGGCTTCGGAGCGGGCGTATCCTTAGGCTTTTCCGTTTGCACGGGTTCCGTCTGGTCCTTGGCCGGGGCCTCCTCCGGCGTGTCCGCCTCAGGGACCTGGGCTTCCGCGCCGGGGGAGTCCTTCTCACCGGCGGCGGATTCCGGCTGGTCCTGGCCGCTGTCCGCTTCCGGCTTTACCGGGTCCTGGGCAGGGGCCGCCTCGGCGGGAGCGCTCCGTCCTGCCGGTTCCCCGGCGTCCGCCGGGGCCGGGGCGTCCTCCGTTTGGGAGGTCTGGCCTCCGCAGGCGCAGAGGGCGCACAGCAGCGCTGCGCAGAGCAGGAAGCTCCATAGCTTTTTCATAAAAGATCGTCTCCTTTGCCTTATGTCTCAGACGGCGGCTCCGCCGCTCTGGGGCCGCCGGTAGTTCCAGCTGTTTCCGGCGTCGTAGAATTTGTAGAGGTTCACGTCGAACCGCTTTTTTCGGCGGTAGGCCATTTCCAGCTCCGTATCGAAGATGTAGTTTTTGCCGTTCAGGTTGATTTCCACCCAGCTGTGGGGAGAGCGGCGGACGCCCACCGTGCCGTTGTAGATAACGGAGTCGTAGCCGATCCAGCGGGAGAGATACCAGAAGAGGGAGGCGTAGCAGTAGCAGTTGCCATAGCCCGTGTCCAGAATGCGCAGGGCGTCGGTTTCCATGTAGTCGTAGACGCCCATCTCATAGGGGGGACGGCGCAGATAGGTGAAGGAGTCCCGGGTGTAGAGGAAGAGGGCCCGGAGCTTCTGCTCCTGGGTTTGGGAGCTGTCGGTGCGGGCCAGGACGATTTTGTGGAGCCAGGAGTCCAGTTCGTTGTTCCCGGTGGTGAAGCGCCCGTTGATGTTGAAGTAGTGGTTTCCCACCATGGCTTCCCGCACCACGTCGCCTCGCGCGCTGTCATAACAGTACAGCCAGCCGTCGGACAGCTGGATGCCGTTTTGAGGGACCGCCTCCCTGGCGGTGTGGGAGGTCCAGCTCTCCGTGCCGCCGGAGGCCGTGTGCTGATGGGGGACGGTGGCCTCGCACACATCGTAATAATACCAGCTGGAGGGGGCCACGTCCACGTAGAAGGCGGGATGGTGGCCGTCGATGTAGGCCCGGTCCGCCGTCCGGCCCAGGGCCCGGTTCAGCAGCACCACCGCCGCCGCCCGGTTGATGGTCTCGTCGGGGTGGAAGAGCCCGTCGCTGCCGCCCTGGGCCCAGCCGTAGGCCTGGGCGGAGCGGATGAAGGGGGCGTTCGGGTCGTCCTCCGCCACGTCGGGGAAGAGCTGGCCGTCGGTCCGCAGGGGGAAGAAGCAGGCGATGTACCGGACGAACTCCCCCCGGGTGACGGCCCGGCCGGTGTCCAGCATGCCGTCCTGGGCCTCCAGCACGCCCAAGTCCGCCAGAGAGCTCACAGCCTTGGCGTACCACGCTCCCGCGGGCACGTCGGCATAGGCCGTGTTGGAGGCCGGGGCGTCCGGAGGGAGGAGACGGTAAAGCATCTGGGCCGCTTCGGCCCGGGTGACCTGCCGGGTAGGGTTGAAGGAGGGGAACAGGCCGCTGCTGCCCTGGGCATAGGCGATGTGGCTGTCGGAGGACAGGGAGATCCCCGCCACAACCGTGCCCGCCGTAATGTTTTTCCGCTTGGAGGGCCCGGAAGAGTTGGGCTGGCTGGGGGCGACGCCGCCGTTGTCGCCTTCCCCGGCGGGTCGTCCGGAGGCGCTGGGCGTGCGGGAGGGGTCCGGCGCGACGCCGCCGTTGTCGCCTTCCCCGGCGGGCCGTCCGGAGGCGCTGGGCGTGCGGGAGGGGTCCGGCGCGACTCCGCCGTTGTCTCCCTCCCCGGCGGGCCGTCCGGAGGCACTGGGATTCCGGGAGGGGTCCGGGGCAACGCCGCCGTTGTCGCCCTCCCCGGCGGGACGGCCGGAGGCGCTGGGATTCCGGGAGGGGTCCGGCGCGATGCCGCCGTTATCGCCCTCCCCGGCGGGACGGCCGGGGGTGCTGGGAGGCCGCACCGGGTCCGGGGCCAGGCCGCCGTAGTCGTCCTCACGGTAGGCCTGCACACCGGGGTTCTCCGCGCCGGCAGCGCAGACGGGTACGGTGGTGACCAGCACCACCAGGGTCAGCAAAAGCGCGATCCAACTGTTCTTACCCATGCTTGTTCTCTCCTTTATCCTTGATTGCAGAAGCTCTCCATCGGCGTTCCCCAAACCGGGGCATAGGCCACACCCAAGGGCTGAACACCCTCCGGGAGGTAGAGGCCGACGCCGCCGTTCTCTAGTAAAAACGCCTCGTAATAACACCCGTCCGAAGCCGGGACCAGCATTTGGGAATCCGGGGCCACCGCCGGAAGAATGAGATCCTCCGCAATTTGGGGATCTGTGACCAAGACGTAACCCGGTAAAGCGTCCGGTGCCTCAACGGTAAACGTAATACCGTCGGTCCAAACGCAGAAGGTGTCGGGAAAGCCTTCCGGCAGTTCCCGCTGAGGGGCGGGCATGACGGGGACATTCTGAATGAGATACCGGAGGTTCCGCTCCACCAGCTCCGCCGCCACATAGTCCGCCTCCCGCTGGGCAGCCAAATCCAGACGGTAGGGCATGGAGCGGGAGAACAGCGCCGCGCCGAAGCTGTCCGCCAGGTAGGGGTAGAGGTTGTTCCCAAAGGAGTCCCGGAACATCACCAGGGACCCCTCCCCGCCGCCGTGGGTCATGATGGTGAGGTTCTCCGCCGAGCGGATGGGGACATCATATTCTATGGTCAGTTCGCCGCTGTAGACCGGATCGGCCTCCAGGCCCTCCCCGGCGGGATAGAGCATGTCATAGAGGTCGCCCTTGTGGACTTCCTCCCGGGTGAAGGGACCGTCGAAGTAGCCCGAGGACCGGCCCAAGGCCTTGTTCACCGCGTCGGCGGCCAGCGCCGCGCCCTTGCCGTTCCAGTGGGAGTCGGTCTTGAAATACAGGGTTTCCTCCTGTCCCCGGAAGAGAGCGAAGCAGTCCAGGTAGTCCACGCCCTGCCGTTCCAGCTCCTCCGCCAGCCGCTTCGCGTCCCGGGGCTTGCGGGCGGAGGGGAGGGTGAGGTTTGGCATATGCTCCGGGTAGAGGGAGTTCTTATTGGGGGCCAGGGTGAAGAGGAACCTTGCCCCCTGGCTCTCGCAGTACTCCGCCATCAATCTGAGATTGCGGGCGGCGGAGAAGATCTCCCGGTCCGTCATGGGCTGCAGCCCCACATAGTCCGGCAGGGTGTCGGCAAAGTAGAGCCAGCCGTCCGTGCCCAGGACCACATCCTCGGTGATGGAGCTCCGGAGCCCCTTGGCGTTCAGGGCGGACCAGGCGGTAATCATCTCCTGGCGGAGATAGAAATTGTCCCCGGCGTAGTCCTGGATTTGGGAGAGATAGCCGGGATTCCAGTTTCCCTCCGGGTCCCGGAGGGAGGGGGCCCTGGAGAGGGCCTGGTTGCCGCCCGCGGCGCTCTCCTGAGCGGGGAGCAGCATCCCCAGGGAGGGAATGAGGCACAGCAGGAGGATGAGCGCCGTAAAGGCGGCGTAGGCGAGTTTCTTTTTCATGGAGGCACCTCAAAACTGAGCGTAAATGAAGGGCTGGAAGCTGCTGCCCGCCGCCGCCAGAAGGCAGAGGACAAAGAGGGCCGCCGCCCCGGCGAAGGAGGAAACCTCCAGCCAGGGGCCGTCCAGCCGCCGCTTCAGCCAGGGCCCCACGGGCAGACTGCCCACGATCCCCGCCCCCAGGGCGCACCACACCGCCGGGCTGATCCGCTCCAGGGCCAGGGTGGAGGCCGGGGAGAGGACAAAGCCGGTAAACATGGCCCGGAGGACCGTCATGGCCTCGGCGAGGCTGGATGCGCGGAAGACCACGAAGCCCACGCACACCGCCAGCAGGGTGTAGACATGCCCCGCGAAGCGGCCCAAGGGCTTTTCCGTTTTCATGGGCAGGGCGCTTTCCAGGGCGGAGAGAAGCCCGTGCCACGCGCCCCAGAGGACAAAGGTCCAGCTGGCCCCGTGCCACAGGCCGCAGAGCAGGAAGACCACGGCCTTATTGAGGCACTTCCGGGCCGTGCCCCGCCGCCCGCCTCCCAGGGGGATGTACAGGTAATCCCGGAACCAGAAGGAGAGGGACAGGTGCCACCGCCGCCAGAACTCGGTGATGGAGGCGGAAATGTAGGGGTAATCGAAGTTCTCCGGGGTCTCAAAGCCGAACAGCGACCCCAGGCCGATGGCCATGTCGCTGTAGCCGGAGAAGTCAAAGTAAATTTGCAGGGTGTAGGCAACCGCCCCCAGCCAGGCCATCCGCCAGTCCAGGCCGTCCCCCAGGGCGAAAGCGGCGTTGACCACCGTGGCGGCCATTTCGGAGATCAGGGCCTTCTTGGCAAAGCCCACGGTGAAGCGCCGGAGCCCCTTGGCCGCCTGCCCGGCGGAGACCCGGGGGCTTTCCAGCCCCTGGGCGAACTGGCCGAAGCGGGAGATGGGGCCGGAAACCGCCTGGGGGAAGAAGGAGATATAGAGCAGCACGTCGGAGAAGCGCCGGGCCCGGGCGTTTTCGTCCCGGAAGACGTCGGCGGCGTAGGACATGGATTTAAAGGTGAAAAAAGAAACGCCCAGGGGAGCCAGGAGCCCCGCGGCGGGGAGCTCCGTCCCCAACAGGCCGTTGAGGCTCCCGGTAAAGAAGTCCAGGTATTTGAAAGCGCCCAGCAGGAGAAGGTGGAAGGTCAGGACCGCGGCCAGCAGGGCCTTTCGCGCTCGGACCCGGGGCATGAAAAAACCGGCAGCCCAGCTTACGGCGGCGGACAGCAGAAGGCAGGGGATCCCCTGCCACTGCCCGCAGGCATAGAAGGCCAGACTGACGGCAATAAGCAGATACTTCCTCCCCCTGACCGGAATCAGCAGGCTGAGCAGCCAGGCTGCCGGGAAGAAGAAAAACAGGAAGGGGGCGGAATGGAATGCCATGCAAACACCAACTCCTAATAGAAAAGCTTCTGCTGCCGGAACAGGAAAATATGTCGAATCTATGAAGATTATACACCTTTGCAGAGAAATGTCAAGGCGCAGGGCAGAGCCTGGATTGTTCAGAACCCTTTTTACCCAAAAAGCAATGATATGCAAAAACAGCGGCGGCATATGCCGCCACTGTTTTCCGCGCCGTATTCTCAGAGCCTGGCCGCAATGGCGTCCAAAAACTCCCAGCTGTCCACGCCCCGGACCTGGAAGCCCGGCTCCACCAGAGGCAGGAGGTCTTTTGTCATGATCCCGTCCTCCAGGGTTTTCAGGGAAGCGGCTTCCAGCCTCTCGCCGAAGCGGACCAGGCCGGGGAGGCCGTCCAGCTCGCCCCGGCGCTTCAGGGCCCCGGACCAGGCGAAGATGGTGGCCATGGGGTTGGTGGAGGTCTTTTCCCCCTTGCGGTAGCGGTAATAGTGCCGGGTGACGGTGCCGTGGGAGGCCTCGAACTCCATGGTCCCGTCGGGGGAGACCAGTACGGAGGTCATCATGGCCAGGCTCCCGAAGGCGGCGGCGATCATGTCGCTCATCACGTCCCCGTCGTAGTTTTTCAGCGCCCAGATAAAGCCGCCCTTGGAGCGGATCACCCGGGCCACGGCGTCGTCGATGAGGGTGTAGAAATAGGTAATCCCCAGCTTCTCGAACTCCGCCCTGTAGGAGGACTCGTATTCCTCCTCAAAGATACGCTTGAATTCCCCGTCGTAGACCTTGGCGATGGTGTCCTTGGTGGAAAACCACAGGTCCTGCTTTTGGCTCAGGGCGTATTGGAAGCAGGAGCGGGCGAAGGCCCGGATGCTCGTTTCCAGGTTGTGCTGTCCCTGCCAGACGGCGGGGCCGTCCACGGTCTGGACGTTCAGGGTCTTTTCCGCCCCGCTCTCCCCCCGGAAGGTGAGGGTGGCCGTCCCCGGCTCCTCCGTGCTCATGTCCACGGCCTTGTACATGTCGCCATAGGCGTGGCGGGCGATGGTAATGGGCAGCTCCCAATTCTTTACCACCGGCCGGATAGCGGGCAGGACAATGGGGGAGCGGAAGGCCGTGCCGTCCAGAATGGCCCGGATGGTGCCGTTGGGGGACTTCCACATCTCCGTCAGCTCCGGGTATTCCTCCATCCGCTGGCGGTTGGGGGTAATGGTGGCGCACTTCACCGCCACGCCCAGGCGGCGGGTGGCCTGGGCGGCGTCCACGGTGATTTGGTCCTTTGTGGCGTTGCGGCTCAGCAGCCCCAGGTCATAGTACTCAGTCTTCAAATCCACAAAGGGCAAAATGAGCTTCTCTTTGATTACCCCCCATAGAACGCGGGTCATCTCGTCCCCGTCCATCTCCACCAGGGGGGTGGTCATTTTGATCTTTTCCATAAAGCGCCTCCGTCAATTGGTCCGTTTCGCGTAGTAGTTCATGAGGCAGCCGTCCAGGATGATCTCCTGTTCCTTCGCCGTCAGGCCCCGGACGTGAAGCAGGATGTCCGCCTCGCCGCTGTCCGCCTTGAGAACCTTGGCGGGGATGTCCTCCCGCCCCTCCGCAATGGCGGCGCGGATATGCGGGACAAACACGCAGTCCCCTGCCTCATAGGGGAACTCCGCCCCCTCGTCCAGGGTGAAGGGCAGGATGCCCCAGTTGATGCAGTTGGAGCGGTAGCGTTTTGTGGCAAACTCATAGCAGATATTGGCGAAGCCCCCCAGCACCTTCTGGCAGCTGGCGGCCTGCTCCCGGGCGGAGCCGTCGCCGGGGCGGTTGGCGAAGACGCAGGAGCCGAATTGAGTTTTCGCGGCGTCCGCGCCGCAGCGGTCCAGCAGGGCTTGCAGCCGCGCGGGCACGTCCCCGGCCAGCCGCTTGGCCTCGCTCTTTGCGATTTCTTTGGCGCGGCCCACGTACTCCGGCTCCCGGCGGGACAGGGTGAACTCCGCCAGCCGCAGGGGATTGGAGCGGTAGGAAGACGTTTCGCCGGAGGGGATCAGCTCGTCGGTGGTGGTCACGCCGTCCCGGAGGACCGCCGCCAGCTCCACCAGCAGGTTCTCCGCCAGGGGCTGCATCTTGGGCCAGTCGGTGATGTTGGGCCCCAGGATCAGCTCCTCCTCCGGGCGGGGATGGCCAAAGCCGTTGTAGACCCGCTTCTCGTATACGCCCTTGTCAAAGTGGTAGGGACGCCGGACGGGCTGGTATTCGACTTCCGTGGCGGGGGTGATGTTTCCGCCGTTTCTGGCCGTGGCGGCGATGGACCGGGCGTCCATCAGGCACACGGCGGCGAACTGGCCCTCGCCGGGCTTGGAGCCCTCCCGGTTGGGGAAGTTCCGCGTGGTGTGGCGGAGGCTGAGGCCGTTGTGGGCGGGCACGTCCCCCGCGCCGAAGCAGGGCCCGCAGAAGCTGGGCTTGATCACCGCGCCGCTTTGGAGCAGGTCCGCCGCGGCCCCGATCTTCGTCAGCTCCAGGCTGACGGGCACGCTGGTGGGGTACACATCCAGGGTGAAGTACCCGTCGCCGCAGCTCCCGCCCCGGAGGATGTCCGCCGCCTCGGTAATGTTGTCGAAAAGCCCCCCGGCGCACCCGGCGATGACCCCCTGGTCCGCCCAGACGCCGCCGTCCCGGACCTTTTGGGCCAGGTTGATCTTGGCCTTGGGATAGCGCTTCTGCGCGTCCGCCTCCACCTTTGCCAGAATGTCCGGGGCGCCCGCCAAAAACTCCCGGATGGTCCAGGCGTTGGAGGGGTGGAAGGGCAGGGCGATCATAGGCTCGATTTGGGAGAGGTCCAGCTCGATGTACTTGTCGTACCAGGCCCACTCGCCGGGATGGAGCTCTTTGTATTCCTCCCCCCGCCCGTGGGCCTTGTAGAAGCCCCGGGTCTCTTCGTCGGTCTCCCAGATGGAGGAGAGGCAGGTGGTCTCCGTGGTCATGACGTCGACGCCGTTGCGGTAGTCGATGGGCAGCCCCGCGATGCCCGGCCCGGCGAATTCCAGGACGCAGTTGTTCACAAAGCCGCTTTCAAAGGTGGCCTTCACCAGGGCGATGGCCACGTCGTGGGGGCCCACGCCCCGCTTGGGCGCACCGGTGAGGTAGACCAGGGCCACCTTGGGGTAGGGCACGTCCCAGGTGTTTTTCAAAAGCTGCTTACAAAGCTCCGGCCCGCCCTCGCCCACGGCCATGGTGCCCAGGGCCCCGTAACGGGTGTGGGAGTCGGAGCCCAGAATCATCTTCCCGCAGCCCGCCAGCTGTTCCCGGGCGTAGGAGTGGATGACGCTCTGGTTGGCGGGGACATAGATGCCGCCGTATTTCCGGGCGGCGGAGAGGCCGAAGACGTGGTCGTCCTCGTTGATGGTGCCCCCCACGGCGCAGAGGGAGTTGTGGCAGTTGGTCAGGGCATAGGGAATGGGGAACGCCCCCATGCCGGAGGCCCGGGCCTGCTGGATGATGCCCACGTAGGTGATGTCGTGGCTGGCCATGGCGTCAAAGCGGATCTGAAGCTTCTCCGGGTCGCCGGAGACGCTGTGGGCCTGGAGGATGCTCCAGGCCAGGGTCCGCTTCCGGCCCTCCTCCGCGGAGAGGGGGGCGGAGGCGTGGAGACGGCCGCTGGAGAGAAAAACGCCGTTGTCGTGAAGGGTGATCATAGCGGAAACCTCCTGAAATCAACTTCTGTCCGCCAGGGGCACATAGGCCCCCCGCTTGCAGATGGTCTTATAGGCGGGACGGATAATCCGCGGGTCGTCGGAGCAGCACTCCTCCATGCGGTGGGCGCACCAGCCGGCCATGCGGGCGCTGGCGAAGATGGCGGTGTAGAGGTCCGTGGGGATGCCCAGCAGCCGGTACACGAAGCCGGAGTAGAGATCCACGTTGGCGCAGATGGGCTTGTCGATGCCCCGGACCTCCTGGAAAACCTGGGGGGCCAAGCGCTCCACGGACTCGATGAAGTCCAGCTGGTCCACCATGCCCCGCTTTTCCGCCAGGTGGCGGGAGAACTGCTTGAGGATCTCCGCCCGGGGGTCCGAGAGGGTATAGACCGCGTGGCCCATGCCGTAGATAAGGCCGGTGCCGTCCCCCAGCTCCCGGTTGAGGATGCGGACCAGCTGGTCCTTCACCTGGCCGTCGTCCTTCCAGTCCCGGACGGCGTTTCGCAGATACTGCATCATCTCCACCACCTTGATGTTGGCCCCGCCGTGGCGGAAGCCCTTCAAAGAGCCCACGGCGGCGGCGATGGAGGAATAGAAGTCCGTCCCGGTGGAGGTGAGGACCCGGCAGGCGAAGGTGGAGTTGTTGCCGCCGCCGTGCTCCGCGTGGAGGATCATGCAAAGGTCCAGAAGCTTGGCCTCGTCGTCGTCGAATTTCGAGTCCTTGCGCAGGGTGTAGAGGAAGTTCTGGGCCACGCTCAGATCCGTCCGGGGCCGGTGGAGGTAAAGGCTGTCCTTGTCGAAATAATGCCGCTTGGCGGCGTAGGAGTGGGCCACGATGGTGGGCGTCCGGGCCACCATGCGGAAGGATTTGAAGAGCTCGTTTTCCAGACTTCTGTTCTCCGCCTCGCCGTCGTGGGAGTGGAGGGCCAGGATGCAGCTGGCCAGCTTGTTCATGATGTTCTTGTTGGGGGAGCGGAGGATCATGTCCTCGGAGAAATAACCGGGCAGCTGGCTCCACCGGGCCATGAGGACCTGGAAATCCTCCAGCTGGGAGAGCGTGGGCAGCTGGCCGAAGAGGAGGAGGTACACCGTCTCCTCAAAGCCGAAGCGGTCCTCCCGGATACAGCTTTGAATCAGATCCTCGATGCTGACGCCCCGGTAGAAGAGCCGCCCCTTCCGGGGAATCTTTTTCCCGTCCTTCAGGTCGTAGCCGTCCACGTCGCCGATGCTGGTGACTCCGGCGACGACGCCGGTTCCGTTGGGATACCGGAGGCCCCGCATCACGTCGGTTTCGGTCCGGCCGGAGGGGAAGATGTCGTTGTCCCGGATGAAGTCCTCGGAGCCGCTGACGAAGGAGAGGGAGGACTCGATCAGCTCCTGGTGCCGGAGCATCCGGTGAAGGTCGCGTTCGGTTTTGTAAGACATATCAGGAAACCGCCTTTAAAAAGTGTGGGCAGTCCGCCAGGAAGCGGGCGGCCCGCCGTGGGTATTTGATTTATTATAATGGATTCCAGGCCGGATTTCAATGCCACAAATCACCGATTATCCGGCGGGTTTTCGAGAGAAAACTGATTTTTTGAGCGCCGCCGCCCTCCATAGAGCCGAAGACGTAGAACAGGCGGTGCTGTCAGTCTGAAAAACTATAATCTTCCAGTGAGGTCAACATTAGAGCCACGTTTTTCATAACTTTGCTTGCGCATTGTGCCGGAAAATGGTATACTGAGGCGAAAAGGGAGGTTAAGGCATGGAGAGCATTGATTATCTGTGGAAGGACCGAAAGCGCTTTCTGGGCATGCCCCTGTCGTTTACCCGGTACCGCCTCAGCGAGGACCGGCTGTTCTGCGAGACGGGTTTTCTCAATGTGAAGTCCGACGAGGTGCTGCTTTACCGTGTGCGGGACCTGCGGCTGACCATGAGCCTGGGCCAGCGTATCTTTGGCGTGGGGACGGTGTGCGTAGTGTCGTCGGACAAGAGCATTCCGCACCTGGATCTGAAAAATGTGAAGGACCCCCGGACGGTGAAGGAGCTGATCCACAAGAACGTGGAGGCGGCCAAGGACAAGCGCCGCATGCGGGCCACCGAGCTTTTGGGCGGGGAGGACGGTCCCGTCTGCCAGGAGTACGGCGAGGACGCCGAACTGGATACGGAAGAGGACGAAATCTGAGTTTCGCGGCGGAGGGCCGCCCCACTTTGTGGGGCGGCCCTCCGCCGTAACGCTTTTCCCCGCGGGTCCGGTCACGCTTCCAGCAGGGACAGAATCCGCTTTTTATAATCCAAAAATTCCCCGCTGACCGGGAAGGACGGGTCCCGGGGCCTGGGTGGGCGGATTGTCAGCTCCGCGGCGACGCGCCCCGGCCGGCCGGAGAGCACGCAGACCCGGTCCGAGAGGAGGATGGCCTCGTCGATGTCGTGGGTGATGAAAAGCGCCGCCATGCGCAGCTGGTCCATCATGCCCAAGTACCATTGGTGGATTTCCCGCTTTGTCAGGGCGTCCAGGGCGGAAAAGGGCTCGTCCAGCAGCGCCGCCTCCCGGGACCCCAGAAAGGTCCGCAGCAGCGCCGCCCGCTGGCGCATTCCGCCGGAGAGCTGGGCGGGATACTTGTCCTCCGTGCCCTCCAGGCCAAAGCGGGGGAAATAGGAGGCGGCCTCCGCCCGGGCCTCCCGCTTCTTCATGCCCCGAATGACCAGGGGCAGGGCGGCGTTGTCCAGCACCTTCTTATGGGGCAGGAGCAGGTCCCTTTGGAGCATATAGCTGACCTGTCCCGGCGCGCCGGTGACGTCCCGCCCGTTCAGGAGCACCCGGCCCCCGTCGGGCCGTTCCAGTCCGGAGAGAATGTTGAACAGCGTGGTCTTCCCCGCGCCGCTGACGCCCACCAGGCACACCAGCTCCCCCGGCCCCAGGGAGATGGAGACGTTTTCCAGGATTTTTCTGCCTCCGTAGGACTTGGCGACGCCCTCCGCCTGAAGGACGGGGTGATCCCGGCCCGTCATTGGGGAAGGAAGCTGTTGGTGAAGCCCGCGTTTTCCGCAATGGGGTTTTCCACCAGGCCGTTGTCGTTCAGCCATTGATAGAAGGCGTTCCAGCGGCCGGGGTCCATATAGCCCCAGCGCTCCGCGTCCGCCTGATACCGCTCCGCCATCCATTTCTGGCTGGCCGTGACCAGGGCGGCGCTGCCGGAGAGGGAGCCGGTATCGTCGCCGTCCATAAGCATCTGGGCGGCCTCCTCCGGGTGCTCCGCGGCATAGGCGTAGCCCTTGGAGGCCGCGGCCAGGAAGGCCCTGGCGGTTTCCGGGTGCTCCTTCAGAAAGGCGTCGTTGGCAACAATGATGGGGGTGTAGAAGTCGAAGACCGGGTCGATGTCTTTGAAATAAAAATAGTCGGTCTCCAGTCCCGCCAGCTCCGCCGACACGCCGCCCCAGCCGTAATAGACCCAGAGGGCGTCCGTCAGGCCCTCCCGGAGGGCTCCGGCCTCGTCGGTGACGGCGTAGGGGACCAGATTGACCTGGGAGAAGTCCCCGCCGTCCAGCTCCACCACCCGCCGCAGCATGGCCAGCTCAATCAGGCCGTTGTAGGTGGAATAAGTATGGCCCTCCAGGCCTTTGGGCCGGTCCATGCCCTCTCCCGCCCGGGAGAGGATGCCGGAGGTGTCGTGCTGGAGGATGGCGGCCACCGCCGTGATTTCCAGAGGCTCCTCCCGGGAGAGCGCCGCGGCCAGGGTGTCCTGGGCGGTGACGGCGAATTCCGTCCGCCCGGCGGCGCAGAGGGCGGAAGCCCCGTCCTCCGGGGGCTGGAGAATCTGCACATCCAGTCCCTCCTCCTGAAAATAGCCCAGGGACAAGGCGGCGTATAAGCCGGTGTGGTTCGTGTTGGGAGTCCACTCCAGGCAGATGGAGACGGGGGTAAGACCGCCGCCCGCCGTCTCCCCGGCACCCGCCCCGCAGGCGGGGAGGAGCAGAAGCAGGACCGGCAGAAGGACCGCCGTTTTCCAATGTTTCATCGTTTAATCGTTCCTTTCAATTTTTTCAAAGGCCTCCCAGGGGCAGGCCCGCCGCCGCAGCGCCGTCACCAGGCCCATCAGCAGCAGGCTGACGGCGACGATGACCAGAATCACGGCGAACATCTTGTCAAAGGCGTAGGCCTTTTTTACCCGGATCATGTAAACGCCCAGCCCCTGGAAGCCCCCCAGCCACTCGGAGATCACCGCCCCCACCACCGCGTAGGACGCGGAGACCCGGAGGCCGGAGAAGAAATGGCTTAGGGCGGAGGGAAATTCCAGGTACCGGAAGATTTGCCGGCGGCCCGCCCCCATGGAGCGCAGCAGATCCGCCGCCGCCCGGTCGGTGCTGGCGTAGCCCTCCAGCAGGCTGACGGCAATGGGAAAGAAGGTGGTCAGGGCCACCAGAGTCACCTTGGGGGCCATGCCGAAGCCCATCCAGAGCACCAGCAGCGGCGCCAGGGCCACGGTGGGGATGGTCTGGGTGATGACCAGAATCGGGTACAGCGCCCGGTACAGGACCGGGACATGGTGCAT
Source organism: Oscillospiraceae bacterium (assembly GCA_910574635.1). Classification (GTDB taxonomy): domain Bacteria; phylum Bacillota; class Clostridia; order Oscillospirales; family Oscillospiraceae; genus Oscillibacter. Next base: position 96,132 of record CAJTCG010000009.1, read on the forward strand.
CAGGGTTGCCAGGATCAGCGCCGACAGGATTCCGGCGGCAAGGCCCAGGGCGGCTTCCAGCAGCGTCACCCCGGCGTTTTCCAACAGGACCGGGGCGTCCTCCGCCAGGGCCCGGCACACGGCGGCGGGGGAGGGCAGCAGAAACGAGGGAACCAGCCTCGCCTCCGAGGCCAGCAGCCACAAGAGCACGGCTGCCGCCAGGGACCCGGCGGCGGGCAGCTTACTGCCGGTGCGGTCCGACTTTTTCATCGATTCCAAGCACGCTTCCCTCGGGCTTGTAGACCAGCTTCACATAGGCGGAGACCTTCTCGCTGCCCGCCCGGTTGGCAATTCGCATGCAGTTTTCCACGATCTCCATCAGCTGGTGAAGATCTTCCCCCTCGACGCAGGTCTCGCTGGGACCCACAAAGCAGTGCAGGCCGGTGGACCGGATGTAGGCGATGACCTCGTCCACGATGCGGACGATCTCCCGGTCGCTGGACGCGGCGGGCAGAATTTGGATAGCGGCGTTTGCTTTCATGTTCGGTTCCTCCAACAAAATAAAATCAGAACATCCGGCAAGCTATGCCATACGGATGCTCTGACTGCTTCAGAAACGACTTCCTACGCTGGCATTACCCAACAGGTTCAAAGGGTCAAAGGCCAAATGCCTTACTCTCAGCTGCGCGGCAGCCCCCCTGGCGATTCACTTGTCTTTTGTTCTGGGGACGGCGAACTGTCCCACCGCTACTGTAACACGGATTCAAAGGGAATGCAAGGAAAACTTGAGGTCTTTGCCGCTTTTCTGTCAAAAAGGGTTCACTGTTCTTGCCTTTTATCCGCCCGGCGCTTATAATACAAAAATAAAGAGCCTGAATTTCGGCACGGATCGTCCGGCGGTACGGTCCGCCAAGGAAGCAGAAGGAGGAGAATCACGATGAAGGGACTGCCCAACGAGGAGCGGCAGCGCTTGGGGGCGCTGCTGGAAGAAGCCTCCCAAGCGGAGGTCATGGGGAAGATTCCCCAATTTTCCCAGGCGGAGGTGCACAATCTGGCACCGCTCCCGGCGCGGGCCCCGGAGGCCCTGGGGATGCTGGTGTTCAATATGGAGCGGGGCGTGTGCCTGGAGGAGCTGGGGGATTTTTTGGAAACCTGCCCGGCGGTCCGGCCCTTCGATGTGATTCTGGCCAATGAGCTGGACGACGGCTGCGTCCGCTCCGGCGGAAAGGACACCACTTTGGAGCTGGCGAAGCGGCTGGGGATGAACGCGGCGTTCGGCCTGGAGTTCATCGAGCTGGTGAACGGGGAGGACTCCAAGGGCTTCCATGGCAACGCCATCTTCTCCCGCTGGCCCATCAAACGGGCCAAGGCGGTCCGCCTGCCGGAGCAGTACAACTGGTACTTTGACCGCCAGCGGCGGATTGGCGGGCGGCTGGCCGTTTTGGCGGAGCTGGACGTGGCGGGCACGCCGGTGGGCGTGGGCACCATCCACCTGGAGAACCGGACCCACGGCCCGGGCCGCCGGGCCCAGCTGTCAGCCGTGCTGGCGGAGGCGGAGGCCATGTTCCCCGGTATGCCGGTGATTTTGGGCGGGGATCTGAATACCAACACCTTCGACGGCCGGGACAAGGACGCTATCCGGGCTGTGGCGGGAAGCCCTGAGCTCCAGCGCCGGTGTTTGGAGGATGTGGCGGACTGGGAGGAATGCCTCCCGGCGGCGGCGGAAGCGGGCTACCGCCTCCTGCCGGACAGGGCCGCGGCCACCCGGCGCAAGCCCCTCCCCGGCGGGGGACATCTGGATCTGCGGCTGGACTGGCTGCTGGTCCGGGGCCTGGAAACGGGGGAGAGCCGCACCGTCTCCACCCGGAAGGAGGACTGCGGCTTCGCCCTGCCCGGCAGCGCTTTGGCGGCGTTCACCGGGGAGGAGCTTTCCGACCACAACGCGGTCTGGGCCTCCTGCGCCCTGAAGTGAGAACCCCGCCAGGCCGAACGCCGCCGGGGCGGAGATTCCGGCGGGGAGGGGGAACGCCGCCTTCGCCGGGCACATCACCGGGCGGAGCTTGGAACCCGAAGAGAAACCGGGGGCGCACAAGAACGGTGCGCCCCCGGTATTGTTCCATGTAGGCCCGGCGTTTTTTCAAACCGGAGCTTATTCCTCCTCGTCCGTAACAATGAGGCCATAGCCGCCGCTCTTCCGGCGGTAGACGATGCACAGGCTGTCGTCCTCGCTGCTGCGGAAGACGAAGAAGCTGTGGTCCAGCAGGTTCATCTGCAGGATGGCCTCTTCCGTGCTCATGGGCTTTACGGCGAAGCGCTTGGTGCGGACCACGGGGAATTCCTTCTCCTCCGCCACGTCGAAGTCGGTGGACGGGGCGGGAGGCGGGAAGCCCTCGCTCCGCAGGCGCTTGGACAGCCGGGTCTTGTTCTTCAAAATCTGGCGCTCGATATAGCCCACGGCGGCGTCCACGGCGCCGCGCATATCGCCGTCCGGCGCCTCCGTCTGGGCCCGGAGCAGAGCGCCGCCGCTCCGAACGGTGATCTCCACTGTGCAGCGGTGGTCCTTCTCCACCGAGAATGTCACAAACGCGGTGGTGTCCTCCCGGAAATACTTTTCCAGCTTCGCGATTTTCTTTTCCGTGTAAGCCTTGATGGAATCGTTGAGGGAGACCTTTTTGCAAGCGTAGGTGTACTTCATCGAGATCGCTCCTTTCGTGTGAAAAAGGGCCGGTCGGATCGTTGCGAAGACCCTTTTGTATAATATAACATATTTGTATTGAAATGGGAAGAGGAAACCGGCGTTTTTTCAAAAGATTCACAAATTTTTTCCGCCGCCCCCGCCAAGCGGCGGCTTTCGACAAAAGAAGCCGGAAAACGGCAAAACTTTCTATTTACAAAACCTGGGAAACATGGTACTTTGATATAGGAAGCTTTCCAATATCCCACCCGCTTGGGCCGCATGGCGTTTGTCCGTGCGGCTCCTTTTTATGCCGTGAAGAAAACCGCCCGGCTCCGGGCGGTTTTCGCTTTGTTTTTATCTCCGTCTTCTCCCCCGTTTGCCGTCCATGCTGCGGTTCAGATCCGCCATCTTCCCCTCGGAGGAGGAGAGGAAGCGCTTCAGCTTGTCCTCAAAGGCCTGATCCCCGGACGGCGGCAGGGGCTCCGGCCTTCCCCGGCCCTGGAACTGCGGCGGGACGGACCCGGAGGCCGCCGCCGGCCTGGGGCCGCCCTGGGGGCCCGGGGCGGGCCTGGGGGAACGGGGGGCCCGCCGCTCCTGCTGGGGCAGGGCCTTTTTAATCGAGAGGTTTACCCGCCCGTTCTCCGCGGACAGGACAAGGACCTTTACGGCCTGCCCCGTCTGGAGGTGGTCGTGTACGTCCTCCACAAAGGTGTTGGCAATCTCCGAGATATGTACCAGCCCGGAGCCGCCTCCTTCCAACGCCACGAAGGCGCCGAATTTCATGATGCTGGTGACTTTGCCTTCCAGAATGCTCCCAACCTGAGGCTCCATACGGTTTCTAGTTTCTCCTTCCCTTGATTCGCGTGGTAAAGCGGGGCCCAGTCAGCTGCCCACGTCGAAGACGTACTCCCCGGGCAAAAGCCAGCCCAGCTCCCGGCGGGCGATCTCCTGCATCTTCTCAGGCGTGCAGCCCTCCTCGATGTCCGCCGCCAGGGCGTCGTTCTCCTGGCGCTTGCCCTCCACCTCGGCGGCTACCCGCGCCTTTTCCGTCTCGGCGTCCGCGACCTGCTCCCGCAGGGCGTACACCTCGCAGACCAGCGCGGCCAGCAGAATTACGATTAACAGCTTGGTCAGAAGGCCCGTGCGGAGCTTTACCGCCTTCGGCGTTTTTCGCTGCTTTGCCATGTCTGCGCTCTCCTTTCCCGGGCCCATACCCACTTTTCCTTATTGTAAAGCATTTGCGCCAAAAATAAAAGAGGTTTTTTCCGCGGCGGAGCGTTTTTTTATAAAAATTTCCGGCCCACCGCAGAGGCAGGCACAAAAGACGCCACAAAAAGGCCAGCGTATCCGCCCAAAAAGCCCACAGAGGGCGCAGAAGCTCTGAAAAAGCGCAGAAAAACAAGACCGCGCCCCCCAGGGCTCCCAGGATTACAAATCCCCGGAGCTGGCCCTCGGCCCGGCGCAGCAGGAAGAGGAACATGGCCCCGCCCACCGCCAGGCAGTAGGCCCCGTCCAAAAGGGCGGTGGCCCGGGGAGCCCGCACCCGGAAGGGGCGCAGCAGATCATACAGCAGCCCGGCGGACAGCCCCAGGAGAATGGACTGCCCGAACACCAGCAGCTGCTGGGCCGCCCGGCTTTCCATGCTCAACCGAACAGGCGGCCCAGGAAGCCTCCCCGGCCGGAGCCCTGGTCCTCATAGGTCAGGGAGTCGATCCTCCCGTCCACATGAAGTTCGCCTCCGTCCAGAGACAGCTTTCCGATATGAAGGTCTTCCCCCGTGACGACCAGGGTTCCCACGGCGGTGGACATGACGATGCCGGTCTCGTCAAAGCGCTCCACGTCCTCCACGCCGGAGACGGTCAGGCTTTCCCGCCCGTCCAGCTCCAGGCGGTGGGCGGCGGCTTGGGGCAAAGCGTAATCGTTCATGGTTCGTCCCTCCCTGTCCAAAGAATATGGCGGGAGGGCCGGGATTAGAACCTGCGTTTATAGGGGAAAACGGCCGGATGGGCGGGGAAAGACCCGCCCGGACCGGGTTCGGCGGCTGGGAATCCAGGTTCTAGGATAACTGCCTGTAAAGCGCGGCGGCGTCGGCCTGCCGCACCGTCTCCTGGACGGACAGCACTTCCACCGTCACCTCCCGGGCCCCCAGGCGGAGCGTGATTTGGTCCCCTTCCTTCACCTCGTATGAGGCCCGGGCGGGGCGGCCGTTGACGCAGACCAGCCCGTTGTCGCAGGCCTCGTTGGCCACGGTCCGCCGCTTGATAAGGCGGGAGACCTTCAAATATTTGTCCAGGCGCATAGCGCGCCCTCCTTTCTCCGGAAAAATAAACAGCCGGCAAAGCCTGCCGGCTGTTCAAAAAGGGCGTTATCCGAATCAGCCGCCCACGATGTCCTTCAGGACTTTGCCGGCCTTGAACACGGGCACGGTGGAGGCGGGGATTTCGATGGGCTCCTTGGTCTTGGGGTTCCGGCCCACGCGGGCGGCGCGCTTCTTAACCTCAAAGGAGCCAAAGCCCACCAGCTGGACCTTTTCGCCCTCCTTCAGAGCGTCGGTGATGGCATCCAGTGTAGCGGTAATGACGGTCTCGGCGTCTTTCTTGGAGACCTCCGCGGCCGCGGAAACAACGTTGATGAGTTCTGCTTTGTTCATGAATGGTATCCTCCTGCAATCATTTGTGTTCTGGTATCTTACTATTCTTAACGCAAACGCGTGTTAAGACTCCTCTTTTTTGGAGGATTTCCAGAGCTCCACCAGCTCCGCTTCGGCATATTCGCCCAGAGGCTTGTCCGCCATGGCCTCCACCCGGCGGAAGCGCCCGTCAAACTTGTCGCAGGCCCGGTGCAAAGCGTCCTCCGGGTCCACGCCGGACATTTGGGCCACCTTGGCGGTGATGAAGAGCAGATCTCCCAGCTCCTCCCGGACGCCGTGGGGCTCGTCCGTTCCGGCGCCGGCCTCCAAGGCCTCCCGCAGCTCCCGGACCTCCTCTTCCAGCTTCCCCAGGGCGCTGAGGGCGCTGGCCCAGTCAAAGCCCGCTTTGGCGGTCTTTCCGGCGATTTTCTCCGCCCGCCAGAGGGCGGGCAGGGTGTGGGGCACGGACTCGATGGCGTCGGCGGTGGTGGACTGGGCCTTCTCCTTCCGTTTCAGGGCCTCCCAGTTCACCAGGACCTCCCGGCTGTCCGCCACCTCCACGGTGCCGAAGACGTGGGGATGGCGGTACACCAGCTTCTGGGACACGCCGTCGACAACGTCGTCCATGGTGAACCGGCCCCGCTCCGCCTCGATCTGGGCGTGGAAGGCCGCCTGCATCAGCACGTCTCCCAGCTCCTCGCACATGCCTGCCGGGTCGTCCCGGTCGATGGCGTCCAGAGCCTCGTAAGTCTCCTCCAGGAAGTTCCGGCGGATGGACCCGTGGGTCTGCTCCGCATCCCAGGGGCAGCCCCCCGGCGCCCGGAGCAGCCGCATGATTTCCAGGAAATCCTCCCAGCCGTAACGGCGCTTACATTGAAAATCTACCATAGATTGCCCGCCTTTGCAAGAAATTTCGAGAAAAAAGTTGGTATGAGGCCATATTTTTTGCCAATTTTCCGCACGTTTTAGCGCAAATGCAACAATTTTGCCAATTTTGTCCCATGGGGCACCGTTTTCAGGTCTTCCGCCCGCAGAATCCGCAGGGCGACCACCAAAATGGCGTAAACGATTACCCCCGCCAGGATGCCGCAGAGGGTGGCAATGGCGTTGGCACCGTAGGCGGAGTGCCCGGACAGGACCCGGCTCACAAGGCCGTGGGTGGCCCAGGCTCCGCCGCCCATGAGGGCGGTGGCCACGGCGGGCTTAAAGAAGAGCTGGAAATACCTGGGTTTCGTGGGGGAGTATTTCCAGACGAAGAACAGGTTCAAAAGGGCGATGACAACATAGCAGCAGAGCGTTGAAATGGGCGCGCCGTGGATGTTGATCTCCGGGGTGCCCACCAGGATATAGTTCATCGCGATTTTGACCACGCCTCCGGCCACGACGGTGTAAATGGGTATGCGCACCTTGCCGTAGGTCTGCAAAATGGCGTTGGTAAGGTTCATGACGCAGATGAAGATACAGGCAAAGCCCAAAACCCGCAGATGAGGTCCCGCCGCCAGGGCGGCCTCCGGCTGGGCCGGGAGCACCAGGCGCATGATGGGGGTGGACAGCACGCTGAGCCCCACGCCGCAGGGCAGGGCCAGGATGGCGATGAGGCGGAAGGCGGAGGAGATGATCCGGTCCGCCTCCCGGTGGTCCCGCCGGGCCAGGGCCGCCGCCGCCACGGGAATCAGGCTCATGGTTACCGGGAAGACGAAGGAGGGCGGCAGGTTCACCATGTCCATGGCGTAGCCGTAGGCCCCCTTCAAGGCGGAGGCGGCCTCCTCCGTCAGGCCCAGGCCGTTTTGCAGCCGCCCCAGTACGATGGAGGTATCCACCAGCGTGATGATGCTCATGGCCGAGTTGCTCAGGGTGATGGGCACCCCGATGACCAGGATTTGCCTGGCCAGGGTCCCCCGGCTCTCCGGGACATCCAGGGTCTCCGCCCGGGAGCGGTGGGTCAGCAGGTAGCCGATCAGGAAGAGCATGGACAGTACGGTGCCGATGGTCACGCCCAGGATGGCTCCCGCCGCCACAAACTTCTGCCCCATACCCGCCTGGAAAATATACCACGCCAGCGCCAGGCCGATGCCCAGCTTGCTCAGGGCCTCCAGCACCTGGGAGACGGCGGTGGGGGTCATGTTCCCCTGGCCCTGGGTGTAGCCCCGCATACAGGCCAAAAGGCACACGCAGAACACCGCCGGGGACAGCGCCCGGATGGCCCAATAGGCGCTCTCGTTATGGAGCCGGGCGGCCACCCAGCTGGTGCCGAAGAACATGATGGCAAACCCCGCCAGACCCAGGGCGAAGAAGATCCAGATGGCCGTGCTGAAAAGCTTGCGCTTCTCGTTCTCCCGGCCCCGGGCCTGGGCCTCGGACACCAGCTTGGAAAGTGCCAGGGGCAGGCCCGCCGTGGAGATGGAGAGGAGGACGTTGTAAATCTGATAGGCGGAGTCGAAGTAGGTCTTGCCTTCCTCACCCAGGATGTTGTTCAGGGGGATCTTATAAAAGAAGCCGATACCTTTGACAATGGCCACCGCGGAGGCCAGAATGGCCGCGCCGCCCAGGAAGGACTGTTTTTTCTTCGTCGACATGGAAAGTTTACCTCGAATACTTTAAAAAATGCGCGGACGCCTTCCGTCCATGAGGGTCCCATTGTCCACCTTATGGGACCGGGACCCTCCTTAGACCAGATTCCCTCCCGGCGGCGCGGCTTACGTTGTCAATTTTTTAGAGGCGCTCCAGGCAGCCCTTCACCAGGGCGGTGAACTTGGGGCCCGCGGCCTCGCCCGCGGCGATGACCTCGTCGCCGGAGAGGGGCTGCTCCAGCACGCCCGCCGCCATGTTGGTGCAGAGGGTGAAGCCCAAGACCTCCATGCCGCAGTGGGCGGCGGTGATGGCCTCCGGCACCGTGGACATACCCACGGCGTCCGCCCCCAGCAGGCGGGCGGCCTTGACCTCCGCCGGCGTCTCATACTGGGGACCGGGGAAGAACATGTAGACGCCCTCCTTGAGGTCCAGGCCCTGGGCCTTGGCGGCGGCGCGGGCCTTTTCCTGAAGGGCGGGGGTGTAGACGTGGCTCATGTCCGGGAAGCGGGGGCCCAGCTCGTCCATGTTGGGCCCGCAGAGAGGGCTGACGCCGAAGAGCTTGATGTGGTCCGTAATCAGCATGATGTCTCCGGCGGTCCAGGCGGTATTCACCGCCCCGGCGGCGTTGGTCACCACCAAAGTCCTGACGCCCAGGGCCCGGGCCACCCGGACGGGATAGGCCGCGTCGGCGAAGGACCAGCCCTCATAGGTGTGGAGGCGGCCCTGCATGACCGCCGCGTTCCGGCCCGCCAGCTTTCCAAAGAGAAATTGGCCCTTGTGGCCGGGGGCGGTGGAGCGCTTCATGTGGGGGACTTCCGCATAGGGCACGGCGATGGGGCTTTCCATCTCGTCCGCCAGGGCCCCCAGGCCGGAGCCCAGAATCACCAGCACCTGGGGCTGGAAGCCGTTCAGCTTTTCCCGGAGAGCCTGAGCGCTCTCCTGAACCTGTTGATACGTGTAGAATTCCATATTCATCCTCCTGTCAGTTCAGCTTTTCGCCGCAGGCGCGGCAGAATTGGTCTCCCTCCCGCGCGGCCTCGCCGCAGCTGGGGCAGGCAGGGCCTTCCGGCGTCCGCCCCAGGGTCTCGTTGAGCTCCGCCAGGCGGGCTTTCAGATCGTCGATTTCCCGGAGCTTTTCCAGCAGCTCCTCGGACTCCGTCAGGTTTCCGGCGTGGGTGCCATAGACGATCTCACCGGCTTCCATCAGCTTCTCGTCCATCTCGCCCTCCACACGGGCGGCCTGATAGCGGAGCCGCACGGCCTCCGCCGCCTTCTCCGCCCCCTCACAGGCCAGGCCCAGGGTCCCAAGGGCCAGGGTTCCCGCCGCCTCCACGCCGGTGCGGAGGGTGTCCAGCAGGTCATACAGCTTCTCCTGTTTGTGCATAGTGCCGCTCCTTTCGTCTCCCGTTTAGTGATTGTCGTAGGGGCTTCCGCCGATGAACTCCCGGGACAGGGACTTGGCGGGGATATGCTTTTCATCCAGGGCCTCAATTTTGTCCAGGCCCCGGAGGATGTCCTCCACCACCTGGTACTTCCCTTTGGGAAGCTCCTCCAGCAGGGGGACCACAAAGGGCTTCAGGGCGCTGGCGCTGAGGGCCAGGGAGGAGTCGAACATCAAATCCGCGTTTTCCTTGTAGGGGGAGATATACAGCCGCTCTCCCCGGCGGACGTTCTCCCACAGCTTCAAAGTAAAGGCCGCGTCGCTGCCCCGGAACTTGAAGTCCCGGACAATGCGGCGGCAGAGGCGGATCCAGGACTTGTCAAACACCAAAGAACCGTCCTCGTCCAGAATATCGCTCCGGGCGGCGATATAGAGCTTGAAGGCCCTGGGGTTCTTTCCCACGATGATGTCGTTCAGGGCGTGGATGCCCTCGAAAATCGCCATGTCGTCCTTCCCCAGCCGCATGGGCCGGGCGAAGATGTCCGAGCGCATCTGCCGGGCAAACTCGTATTTCGGAACATGAATCAGCTCCCCCCGGTCCAGCATGGCGAAGTGCTGGTTCAGCAGGTCCACATCCAGGCAGAAGGGGGACTCATAGTCAATGGCTCCCTCCCGGTTCCGGGGGAAGGTCTCCGGGTCCATGGTCTTGAAATAGTTGTCCATGGAAACCGTGTGGGTCATAATGCCCATCTCCACCAGCTTTTCCTCGATTTTCAGCGCGGTGGTGGTCTTCCCAGAGCCGGAGGGGCCGGAGAGGAGGATGATGTGGGACTCCCCCCGGTGATCCGCAATCTTCCGGGCGGCGGTGTCCACTTTTTTCGCGAACTGCTCATCGCACTCCTGGGCGAAGGCGGCGGGGTCGCTGCGGATGGCCTCGTTGATCTGCTTTAGGGAATACATGGATTCGGCTCCTTTCCGTTCATCTGGCATAGAAGGCGGCGAAATCCGCCTGATTGGACCGCGGTTTGTCCGGGCGTTCCGTGTACTCCTTGGGAAACTTGGGGTTGAAGCGCCGCTGGATCAGCCGCCGGGCCGGGTCCACCATTTTTGTGGACCCTCCCGCGCCGAAGGAGAGGATGGAGCAGAGCTCCGACATGATATAGATGTTGTAGAGGCATTCCCCGCCGGGGCGGGTCCAGCCGATATTTTCAAAGCTGCCGGACATGTATTTCTGCCGGTAGAGGTAATAGGGGGCGTATCCCGCTTCCCGCAGGGCGGGCTCCGCGTAGTCCAGCATTTCTCCCACCGCCTCCGGGCCGGGGATGGCCAGGCCCTCCAGCAGGATGCGGCTGCCCTTTTTCAGCGCCAGGGTGTGGACGGTAACGTTGTCCGTGCCGAACGCCAGGCAGCGCTCTAGGGAGCGGCGGAAGCCCTCCGCCGTGTCCTCCGGCAGTCCCGCGATGAGATCCATGTTCACATGGGGAAAACCGCACCGTGCCGCCAGCTCCATGGCTTCTTCGATGTCGCCGGGGCTGTGGCGGCGGCCAATGGCCCGGAGGACGCTTTCCTCCATGGTCTGGGGGTTTACGGAGATGCGGTGAACGCCGTGAGCCTTTAAAACCGCCAGCTTCTCCGCCGTGATGGTGTCGGGCCGTCCCGCCTCCACGGTAATCTCGCCGCAGGCGTCCAGGGCGGGGCCGAAGGCCGTCTCAAAGGCCGTCAGCACCCGGTCCAGCTGGGGGGCGGTCAGAGTGGTGGGCGTGCCGCCGCCCATATACATGGCCCGGACGTTCAAACCCGTCTCCCGGGCCATGCGGCCCCCGGCCTCGATCTCCGCCGCCAGAGCGTCCACGTAAGGGTCCACCAGGGAAAAGCTCTTTTCCACCGACTGGCTGACAAAGGAACAGTAGGCGCAGCGGGTGGGGCAGAAGGGAATGCCGATATAGACGGCGATGTCCCGGGGGCCCAGACCTTTCGCGGCCTCAAAGGCCGCCGTCCCCGTCTCCAGGGCCAGGGCGGCCCGGCGGGGGGTGACATAATAAATTTTCTCCAGCAGCTCCCGGGCCGCGCCGGGCGTCCTGCCCGCCGTCAGGGCTTCCGTCACCAGCTTGTCGGGCCGGACCCCGGTGAGCATCCCCCAGGGGGGTTGTCCGCCGGTGAGCATCTGATAGGCCCGGAAAAAAGCCGCGCCGATGGCGTAGCGCCTTTGGCCCTCCCGCCCGTAGGGCGTGCGGCCCCCCAAAGGCACGCCCATGCTGAAGGGAACGGCCTCTCCCTGCCAGCACAGTTCTACTAGGGCGTGGCCCCGCTCTTCGTCCTCCCGCCAGGTGACAATGGCCCAGTTCTCCTCCCGGACAGGCCGGACCGGCTCATAGACCGGAAGCTCGCCGGGGAAGAGATTTAAGAGGCTCTGCTCAACCGTGTAGCGCTCGTCGTGGCCGCGAAATTCCAGTTTCATGTCGTCTCCCGCAGGGCCTGGCGGAGGTAGGGATTCTGCCGCCGCTCCTTTTCCAAGGTGCTGACGTCCATGTGGCCGGGAAGGATCTGGAGGTCCCCCTCCAGCTCTCCCAGGCGGCGCAGGGAGGCCAGCATCTTGGGCACGCTGCCGCCGGGGAAGTCCGTCCTCCCGCAGGACCCGGCAAAGAGGGTGTCCCCGCAAAAGAGCAGATCGCCGCAGCGGAGGGTGACGCTGCCCTCGGAGTGGCCGGGGGTGTGAAGGACCTGGATTTTTACGGCGTCTCCCCCGAAGGCGATCCAGGTCCCCTCGTCGTAGAGATTCGCGCCCTGGATTTGGGTGCGCAGCGGAAACAGGGACGGGTCCACGTCCTCCAGATCCTTCCGGTGGATATAAAGCGCCGCCTGGGGAAAAGCCCGCTCCAGCTCCGCCGCGCCGCCGGTGTGGTCGTAGTGTCCGTGGGTCAGGAGAATGTAGCGAAGCTTTGCTCCCTCCAGAGCCCTGATAATCTCCGGCGCGTCCCCGCCGGGGTCAATCACCGCCGCCTCGCGGGTTTTCTCATCCTCCAAAATATAGCAGTTGGTTCCCAAGGGGCCCACCTGCATCATTTTCACATTCATTGGAGTTTCCTCCTCTCTTGGCTCCATAGTCTCAGGAATCGGCGGGGAGCTGGTCGGACTGGTCCTCGAAGCCGGAAAAGTCCAGGGTCTTCCCCTGCCACGCGGCCCGGAACATGTCCACGGCCCGCCCGGCTCCGCCGCAGCGCTCCATGTAGTGCCTGCCCTTGTCGTCGTTCCAGCCCACGCCGACCACATACTCGCCGGTGTGGGGGCCCGCCAGGGCCACGGCGCTTTGAATAAACCAGTAGTCCTGCCCTTTCCTCTGCTCTAAAATCACAAAGCTGTCTTCATGGGGACAGAGGCCGTCCAGGGCCTTGGTCACGTCCTCCCAGGAAACATGCGCGACGGGCATCCCGTTCACCGACAGGCTCCAGCTCCAGCCGCTGCGGGGCTGGGCGCCCAAGGAGCATTCGTTTTGTTGAAAGAAATTAGAAAACAATCCCATGAAAGCATCCGTCCTTTCTTTCCGCTGGTTCCGTCAGGGCTTCTCCGTATCAAAGAGGATGGTCACCGGGCCGTGGTTCAGGGATTCCACGTCCATCTTCGCGCCGAATTCCCCATGCTCCACCGTGAAGCCCCGCTCCCGGCAGTGGGCCATAAATTTCTCATAGAGGGGAACGGCCAGATCCGGCTTCGCCGCGCCGGAGAAGCCCGGGCGGCGGGAAGAGGTATCCGCAAAGAGAGTAAACTGAGAGATCACCAGAAAGCTTCCGCCAACCTGCTCCAGATTCCGGTTCATCTTTTCGTTCTCATCTTCAAAGATGCGAAGGTTGCAGATTTTCTCCGCCAGCTTCACGGCGGTTTCTTCCGTATCAGCCGGCGCCACCCCCAAAAGGACCAAATAGCCCTCTCCGATTTGGCCCGTAACGGCCCCCTCGATGGTAACCGACGCGTGTTTCACGCGGGTGACAACCGCGCGCATAGCCAATCCCTCCTTTTATAATTGTACGTTATAATTGTACGCCATAGCCCCACACCCCAACCAAGCCCCCGTCCCTCGTCCCCCCGCAGGGAAGGGGGAATGCTCAAGGGGGGACGAAGTCCCCTCTTGAAGGGAGGCGGAGGAAATGGAGCGGAATGGATGTCCGGCGGAGCCGGACGGAATGGAGCGCAATTTTCGACGCCGCTATCCGGCGGGGCGCGTCACTTGCAGCACCCCGGAAATTTGGTTCAGCTTGTTCATGATGGCCTTCATCTGGGCCCCGTCCCGGACCCGGATTTCCAGGCGGATAACGGCGAAGCCGTCCTCCGTGCTCCGGGAGTTCAGGCCGGAGACAAAGGTGTTGGTGCTGGAGAGGGCCGTGGAGATATCCAGAATCAAGCCCATCCGGTCCTTGCTCATCACGTCGATGGTGGTGGGATAGCTTTCATTGGTATCCTTGCCCCAGGAGACTTTCAGCCAGCGGCCCTCCTGGCCCGCCCGGCGCTCCGGCGCGGCGTTGGGGCAGTCCGCCCGGTGGACGGACACGCCGTAGCCCCGGGTGATAAAGCCCACAATCTCGTCCCCCGGCACGGGGGTGCAGCAGCGGGAGAACTTTACCAGGCAGTTGTCCAGCCCCTCCACGATGATGCCCTGCTCGCTCTTGCTCACCGGCTTGGCGGGCACCAGGATGGGGGCCTCCTCGGGCTTGAGGGTCAGCTCCTCCGCCTGGTGCTGGCGGGCGATGCGCAGCAGCTCCCCCTTCATCCGGCTGACGGCCTTCTGGGCGGTGAAGCCGCCGTAGCCGATGGCGGCATACATCTCCTCCAGGCTGCCGTAGGTGACCTTTTTCAGCAGCAGGGGCAGATTCTCCGGGTCTGTCACGTCCTTCATGGCAAGACCCGCGTGCTTGAGCTCCTGCTCAAAGGAGGAACGGCCGTTGGCGATGTTTTCCTCCTTTTTTTCCTTCTTAAACCACTGGCGGATTTTGCTCCGGGCCTCGCTGGACTTGGCGATTTTCATCCAGTCCCGGCTGGGGCCCTTGGCGGACTTGGAGGTCATGATCTCCACAATGTCCCCGTTTTTTAAGATGTGGTCAAAGGTGACGATGCGGTTGTTTACCTTGGCCCCCACCATGCGGTTGCCCACGGCGGAGTGGATGGCGTAGGCGAAATCAATGGGCGTAGCCCCGGCGGGGAGGTTCTGCACATCCCCGTTGGGGGTGAAGACGAAAACCTCGTCGGCGAACATGTCGACCTTTAAGGAGTGGATATACTCCTCCGCGTCGGCCCCCTCCTGGTTCTCCAGCAGGCGGCGGACCCACTCGTATTTCCCCTCGGTGCCCGCTCCCTGGCCGTGCTGCTTGTACTTCCAGTGGGCGGCCACGCCGTATTCCGCCACCTCATGCATCTTCCAGGTGCGGATCTGCACCTCAAAGGGCAGGCCGTCGGGTCCTATGACGGTGGTGTGGAGGGACTGGTAGCCGTTGGGCTTCTCGGTGCCGATATAGTCCTTGAACCGGCCCGGAATGGGCTTGTAAATGTCGTGGATGACGCCCAGGACATTGTAGCAGTCCCCCACCGTGTCCACCAGCACCCGGAAGGCAAAGAGGTCGAAAATCTCGTCCAGGGACTTGTTCTGGTTGAACATCTTCCGGTAGATGGAGTAGGGGTGCTTGATGCGGCCGTAGACCATGTGCTGGATGCCAAGCTCCGTCAGACGGTCGTCCATCTGGGTCTGGGTGCGGAGGAGGAAGGCGTCGTACTCCGGCTTTTTGGCGTCCAGCCGGGTGATGATCTCCTCATAGCCCACCGGGTCCAGATATTTAAGGGACAGGTCCTCCAGCTCCCACTTGATGCGCTGCATCCCCAGGCGGTGGGAAATGGGGGCGTAAATCTCCATAGTCTCCAGGGACTTTTGCTTCTGCTTCTCCGGGGACTGGTATTCCATGGTCCGCATGTTGTGGAGCCGGTCGGAGACTTTGATGAGGATGACCCGGATATCCTTGCTCATAGCCATGAGCATCTTCCGGAGGTTCTCCATCTGCTCGTCTTCCTTGGTGGCGTACTGGATGCGGGTCAGCTTGCTGACCCCCTCCACCAGATTGGCGATGGTGGGCGAGAACATCCGGGCCACATCCCCGTGGGTGGCGGGCGTGTCCTCAATCACGTCGTGGAGCAGGGCCGCCTCGATGGACTCGGAGTCCAGCTTCAGCTCCTCCGCCACAATTTGGGCCACGGCCAGGGGATGGATGATATAGGGCTCGCCGCTTTTGCGCTTTTGCCCCTCGTGGCAGCGGTCGGCGTACTCGAACGCGGACCGGATATGGTCGAAGTCGGCGGCGGGGTTGTAGCCGCGGACGGTTTTTTCCAAAAGCTCGTACTGTTCCTGTACGGTCATCTCAGGTCGCCTCCTTTTCCCGCAGGCGGAGAAGATACGGACAGTCGTCCCAAGTCACGTTCTCCGGGTCTCCCATCAAATACATCGCCAGCCAGTCGCCCTCCCTGGTCAGGGACACCAGGCCCCGCTCCTTGAAGACCGCCAGGGCGAGATACGCCCGCAGAAAGCTCTCGCTTCCCCCGATTCTGGCGGCGATGCTCCGCAGGAAGGGCAGGCGCTCCTTCCGGGCTTTTCCCTGGCGGAGGAGCTCCGTCAGGGCCTTCCAGCAATCCTGGTACTGGCTGGGGCTGGCCTTCAGCCGGGCCAGCTCCTGCCGGGTCAGGCTCTCTCCCCGCACCAGGCGGCCCACAAGGGCCTGGGCCGCCGCCTCGCTGCGGCTGGGGCTGAGGGAGGGCCGCACGTCCACCAGCTGCAATTGCAGGGTCGTGTTTCCCCGGAAGGTGTTGGCCTGGAGGTAGAAAGCGGCATCCACCCGGCTGCCGGGGACGATGCCGCACTCCTCCGCCGTGACGGAGAAGAAGATGGCGTCGAAGCGGCTGACGCCCTTGCTCAGGCGCAGCTTCAGGTGTTTTCCCTGCCCCACGGGCTGCACGGCCTCCGCCGTGGCCCCCAGCAGGGCGAAGACGGGCCTGGGGTTCCCCGCGCCGTAAGGCTCCAGCCGCTCCAGCTGCTCGGCCTCCTCCAGGGTCAGCTCCGCGGGGGAGGACACCGCCGCGTCCACCTCCAGAGAGCTCACCGGCGGTTCCCCTCCGGTGACGGAGCGGACATAGCGGTTCATCCGGGTCCGGAAATCCTCAATGTTGTCCTCCGGGATGGTGAACCCGGCGGCCAGCTCGTGGCCCCCGAAGCCGTCCAGCAGGTCCGCGCAGGACTCCAGGGCGGCGAAGAGGTTGAAGCCGCCGTAGGACCGGCAGGAGCCCCGCCCCGTGCCGTCCTTCAGGTGAATCATGAAGCTGGGGCAGGAGTACTTCTCGCTGAGGCGGGAGGCCACGATGCCCACCACGCCCTGGTGCCATTTCTCGCTGGCAAGGACCAGGGCGCTGCGCTCCTCCTGCCGCAGGGCCTGGATCTGCCGCACCGCGTCCGCGCAGATGGCCTGCTCCACCGCCTGGCGCTCCCGGTTCAGCTCGCAGAGCGCCCGGGCCAGCTCCTCCGCCCGGGCCAGGTCCCGGGTCTCCAGCAGATCCGCCGCCAGGTCCGCCGCCCCCATGCGCCCGGCGGCGTTGATCCGGGGGGAGAGGACGAAGCCGATTTGAATGGAGGTGACGGGTTTTTCCTCCAGTCCCGCCTCCCGCAGGAGGGCGCGGACCCCCACAAAGTCTGTGTGGGGCAGGGCCTCCAGGCCGCAGGCGACAATGGCCCGGTTTTCCCCCTCCATCCGCATCACGTCGGCCACGGTGCCGATGGCGGCCAGGGCGGAATAGCGGGCGAAGAGGGCGTCCTCCCGGTTCTCGCCCCCCAGGGCCAGCACCAGCTTCAACGCCACGCCGCAGCCCGCCAGGAACTTGAAGGGGTAGGGGCAGTCGGGCCGGTGGGGGTCCACCACCGCCACGGCGGCGGGCAGCTCCTCTTTGCATTCGTGATGGTCCGTTACCACCACGTCCAGGCCCAGGGAGGCCGCGAAGTCCACTTCCTCGTTTCCGGTGATGCCGCAGTCCACGGTAATCATCAGCGTGGCCCCCTGGTCCCGCAGGCTCTGGATGGCGGGCTTGGACAGGCCGTAGCCGTCCTCAATCCGCCGGGGGATATAGCGCAGGCACTTGGCCCCGCAGCTTTTCAGATAGTCCATCAGCAGTACCGTGGAGGTGATGCCGTCCACGTCGTAGTCCCCGAAGACGGCGATGGTTTCCCCCCCGGCGATGGCCTTTTGGATGCGGGCCACGGCCTTGTCCATGTCCCGCATGAGCATGGGGGAGAGGGTCAGCTTCCGGTCCCGGTCTAAAAATTCCGCCGCCGTCTCCGGGGAGGCCACGCCTCGGGCCGCCAGCACCAGGGCCATGAGATAGGGGTAGCCCGCCTCCCGCAGGGCGGCTACGTCCTCTTCCAAGGGGGCACCGATATTCCACTTTTGATACTTCACAAGAGCGCCCTCCTTTCCGGTCCGGCGTTCGGACAAAATGTAACTTGTATATTATAACAGAGAACTCCCGGCAGGTAAAGGGAAAATCTCTTGATTCCACTATATTTTTCCCCCGGAAGGAAAAGGCTGGAAAAGTCCGCAAATCGCTCTTGCAGTTTTCGCCGGTTTGTGGGATAATGACCGTAATGCCTTTCCGGCATGTCCAATGGCCCGCCCGCCCCGTTTTGGGAACGGCGGCCTCGTTTAAAAAAAGGAGTTGGGAACAAGTGGCCCCTCAAAAGATTGCGCTGCTGACGGATTCCTGCGCGGACCTGTCCCCCCGTCTGGCGGCGGAGAACCACATCTACATCGTCCCCCTGCGCATTCTCTGCGCCGACGGGGAGTATTCCGACGGCGTGGACATCCACAGCACCGACATCTACCGCCGCCTCAAGGCCGGGGAGCTGCCCCAGACCTCTCTGCCCTCCGCCGAGAGCGCGGGAGCCGTGCTGGAGGAGATCCGGGGCGCGGGCTATGACGGCGTCATTGCCGTCATGCTCTCCAGCGGCCTCTCCGGTACCTACAATTTGATCCGCCTCATCGCCGAGGAGAGCGGGGACGCGTTCCCCATCAAGGTCTTCGACTCCGTCAGCGGCTCCCTGGGACAGGGGCTGACGGTGCTTCAGCTGGCGGAGGACATCCGAAACGGCATGGACTGGGAAACCCTGGTGGAGCGCCGGACCCCGCAGCTCATCGCGGGCACCTTCCCCTTCTTCTCCGTGGACACCCTGGAATACCTGATGAAGGGCGGGCGCATCGGCAAGGTCACCGCCACGGCGGGGACCCTGCTTCAAATCAAGCCCATCATCACCTTCGCCCCCGACGGGCAGCTCCAGTCCATCGCCAAGGTCCGGGGCCGGAATCAGGTCATTGACAAGCTGGTGGCCATGGCCGTGGACCGCTGCGGCGGGCACCGGAAATACAACCTGGCCGTGGCCAACGGCGGGGCCCCCGCCGAGATGGAAACCGTCCGGCAGAAGCTCACCGCCGCCCTGCCGGATTATGACCACATCTGGGATGGCGAGATCGACGGGACCCTCAGCGTCTACATCGGCGACGGCGTCCTGGGCGCGGCGGTGCAGGTTTTGGACTAACTTTTCTTGAAAGACTGTAACGACACTTGATTTTGCAAAGCAAAATCTTAGTGGAGTACGTCCTCAAAGAGGGAAAGTTAGCAAAAGAACTTTATCGCGCTCTATAGTCCGGCAATCATCCGGGCCGAAGCGACGGCAACGCAGTCTATGCTATCTGTAAATACAAGGCCCCCGGCGTACCTTGCGCCGGGGGCCTTCCTTTATTCTGTTCAGCGCCTTCCGCCAAAGCCGCCCCCGCCGGAGCGGCCTCCGCCAAAGCCGCCGCCACGGCCGCCTCCAAAGGAGCCGCCGCCGGTCCGGCCTCCGCCGAAGCCCCCGCCGCGGCCGAAGGACCCGCCGCCGGTCCGGCCCCCGCCGAAGCCCCCGCCACGGCCGAAGGACCCGCTGCCGGTCCGGCCTCCGCCGCCAAAGCCCCCGCCCCCAAAGGAGCCGGGACCGGGGCCGAAGGGGCCGCCAAAGGGACCGCCCGGCCCTCTCGGGGGACGGGGAGGTCTGGGCGGGCGGGGCGGACGCCGTCCGTACCACCCGGGACCATGCCAGAAGAGGATGGGCCGGAAGACCACCGGCGGCGAGGGCATCCCGCCGTAGCGGCCATACCAGGTGTTGTAGCGCATCCGGTCCATGCTGCTCAGCACTGCCAGGAGCACCGCCAGAAGGACCACAAGGGGAATCAGGTTCGCCAGCAGGACATACCCGCCGCCGTAATGCTCCGCCGTCCCTTCAAAGAGACCGTGGACGTGGGCGAACAGGTTCAGGACGGCTCCGTCGTAATCCCCCGCCGTAAAGCCCTCGAAAAGGAAGCTGTTGAGGTAATGGGCCTCTTGGCCCCCAAAGCGGTCGTAGAACCTGCCGCTGGAAAGCAGGTAGCAGTCCTGGGCTCCGACGCTCATCACCAGGACGGCGTCGTCCTCCGTCAGTTCCAGCTCACCGGCCCAGTCCCAGGCGGCGCTCTCCAAATTTTCCGGGGCCTCCGCCAGCGTCACCACCGCCAGAATGCTGTTCCCCAGCCGGTCCCAGTTGGCGTTGTAAAGGCTCAGCCTCTTTTCCGTCTTCGCCGAGAGGATGCCCGCCCGGTCCCGGATGTACTGCTCAAAGGGGGCGGTGGACAGGCTCGTGTCTAAGGGCACGCCGTCCGGCTCCGGCGCGGAGGGCTTCCGCGCCTGTCCCAGGGCAATGCCCGTCAAGATGGCCAGAACCATAATTACCGCCGCCACGGAGCGCTTTTGGAAGAATTTCATAGGCTCATTCCTCTGTCTTCACCGCCTGGAAGTCCGGCGCGTCCGTCCGGCCCGCCAGGTAGTCGATGGATACTTGGTAATAGTCGGCAATCGCAACCAGGGCCGCAAGTTTAGGCTCGCTTTCATCCGCCTCATAACATTGATAGCCGCGGAGAGAAAGGCCCAGCAATTCCGCCATTTCTTTTTGATAAATTCTGCGGCCTTCACGCAAAGCCTTTAACCGTTCAGCCAATATTTGCATCTGCCACCTCTTGACAATCAATATTATTGCATGTTAAAATGAAGAAAAATTACATAAGGGAGGGGAATTATTTATGACCGCGATTATGGAACTGCTGTATGAATACACGCAGGACTACTGCGTCGAGGGCTTTCTGGACCGCCGCGCCTATGGAACGGCGCAGCTCATGGAAGAGAAAAACCTGACCGCACTGAAAACGGGGCTTTCCAGTGAACGTCTGTCCGCATTGGAACGATACCAGCAGGCCCAGGAGGACAGCCGTTCCTTGGAGCTGGAAGCCATGTTCCTGGCCGCCTTCTCCGTAGCCCGGGAACTCCGGTAGGCGGACCCACAGGGCCACTCCGTCGGTAGACGTTTATTTGTGCAGCTCCATCAGCTTCGCCCGGAGCTCGCCCTCGATGCGGCCCAGCTCCACCTCGGCTTCCTTCCGCTTCTGCGCGCCCTCCCGCTGGATGTTCAGCACCTCGTCCAGGGTGGAGATCAGCTGCTGGTTCGTGTGCTGGAGAGTCTCGATGCTCACCACGCTCCGCTCCGCCTCCTTGGCGGTCTGGATGGTGCCCATTTTCAGCATGTCGGCGTTCTTTTTCAAAAGCTCGTTGGTCATTTCCGTCACGGCGCTCTGGGCGGCGGTGGCCTGGCGGCCGTGCTCCATCCCCAGGGCCAGGACCATCTGGCTCTTCCACAGGGGAATGGTGTTCACCAGGGAGGACTGGATTTTCTCCACCATCAGCGTGTCGTTGTTCTGGAGCAGCCGGGTCTGGGGGCCCATCTGGATGGAGATCATCCTCGTCAGCTCCAGGTCGTGGAGCTTCTTTTCAAACCGCTCGCACATCTGCACCAAGTCGTTGTACCGCTGGGCGTCCTCCTGGGCGCCGGTCTGCTCCGCCTTGGCCCGGAGGGCGGGAAGCTCGTTGGCCTGGACCTCCTGGAGCTTCTTCTTCCCCGCCAGGATATACATGGTCAGCTCTTTATAGTACTTGAGGTTCAGCTCATACATCTGGTCGAACATGGCCACGTCCTTCATCAGGGTCACCTGATGCTGTTCCAGCTCCCGGACGATCTTGTCCACGTTGCTTTCGACCTTGGAATATTGGGCCTTCATGACCTCCAGCTTGTTCCCGGCCTTCTTGAACTTGCCGAAGAGGCCCTTTTTCTCCTCCTCCTCACCAAAGCCCTTCAGCTCCACCACCAGCTCGGAGAGGGACTTGCCCACTTCGCCCAGGTCCTTGGTGCGCACGGAGGCCAGGGCGCTTTCGGAGAAGCCCGCCACGTTCTTCTGGGCCGCCGCGCCGTATTGGAGAATCAGGTTGGAGTCCATCACGTCGATCTTTTTGGAGAAGTCCTCCACGGCCTTTTTCTCCGCCTCGGAGAGCATGGAGTCGTCCAGCTCCACGGGCTTGACCTCCGGCTTTTCCGGCTCCGGGGCGGCGGGGGTGGCGGCGGGCTCCAGGGTCAGCTCCGGCACGGGAGCCGCGGCGGCGGCGGGGTCCAGGGTCAGCTCGGGAATCATATTGTCACTCATAGTCGTCTTCCTCCACCAGCAGAATGTGTTCCTCCTCCTCCCGGATGCCCAGGATGCCATGGAGGACGGAAACGGCCAGCCACACGCAGCCGGTCACCAGGTGCAGGGGCTCCCGCTCCTTCTTCGCCAGATAGAAGCAGCTTCCGGAGAGCATGCCCTCCAGGATGGAGATAAACAGGTAAACGGGATTTCGGTTTTTCATGACGCTTCCTCCTTATTTATTTACATTCCGCGGGGGTTATAGCTCCAGCCGGATGTCCGTGCCGTCCTCCTGAACCGGGTCCGCTTTCATCTCCGGTTCCGTCAGGCCCTCCCGGGCAAGCAGGGTCTCCATCACCTGGATGTCCGTGGAGATATCCAGAGCGTCGGCGCCGTAGAGGGCGTCCAGCTGCTTTTCAAAGGCCCGGACAATGGTTTTCAGCATGTCCTCTACCTTTTCCTTGGTGCCGTCGATGTTCTCCCCGGAGACGCCCGCGCCGCTCATGCGGTCGTAGGTGTTGAGAAGCTTCAAGGTGGTGGGCAGGTAGTAATTCATAAACTGGCGGATCTGGGGCAGCTTGTCCGGGTCGTCCTTCACGGCCTGGAAGATCTTTTCGGACACCTGGCTCAGCCGCACGATGTCGGCGGAGACGCCGGGGTCGGCGATGCTGTCGTCCAGCCGCTTCATCTCGCTGAGGGCCAGCTTCCCGTCCTTGATCGCCTTGTCCAGCTCCGGGTTTCCGGTGGAGGGATCCTCCTTGGGCTTTTCGGGGGCCTTTGCCTCCTCTTTTTTCTCCGTCCCGGCGGACCCGGCTGCCGCTCTCCCGCCCTGGCAGATGCCGTTCACCAGCAGGAACACCGCCGCCGACACCGCCGCCAGCAGGGCAATGGCCGTATTGGAATACAGGGGCAGGAACAGCCCGCCCAGCAGCCACAGCGCCGCTACGGCGTAAAAGGGGGCGGCGGGCTTTCGTTTGGCCGTCATAGAAGGACCTCCATTCATGGCGCGTTTCGCAAGTTAGTATATTATATCCCCCAAACGGCCATTGGTCAAGCCGGGCGGGCACAAATTCACAGTAAATTCCAAAAAGGCGAAAACGCCCCAAGGGGCGTTTTCAAGGGATGCCGTACAGTCCCGTCACCGGGTCCTGCCACAGCGGCAGATGGACCGGGCGGAACGTACACCAGACAAAGCAGAAGGCCAGGCCCCACAAAAGCGCCAGACCCAGAAGCTGCATCCAGCGGCTGGAGAGCCTTCCCCGGCGGAGCAGGGCGAAATCCAGGGCAAAGGCCGCCAGGTCCGCCGCGAAGAATATGGAGATGTTCACCCAGGTGATGTGATATCCCAAAATACCGGTGTAGGTATAGAACAGCACGGGAATCAGGGCCGCTCCCGTCAGGGTGCTGAGAGCCCGGACCGCCAGGAGGTTCGGGTAGTTCCGCCCCAGCAGGCAGACCTGCGCCACGGAGAAGAGAAACAGGGGCACAAAGAGGAGCTTCATGTGCTCCCAGGTGGACTCGTTGACGGCGGAAAACCAGGCCGCCAGGGCGCTGCCGCCGCTCCACTCGTAGACGAAGTGGAGGAGCGTCCCCAGCGCCCCGGTGAACAAAAAGCCTCCCAGCTCCCAAAAGAACAGCTTCCGCCTCATAGAACCAGCCTCCGCCCGGATGAAGTCGCGGCAATGCCGCCTCTCCATTCTGTGCGGAGGCTGGAAAAATTATGCGTCAAACAAATACGCACTGCACCAGCACCATGTACAGCGCTGTCCCTCCGGCGATAGAGAGGAGCACATTCCCCTTCCACCGGTGCAGCGCCGTCACGGCCAGGATGGCCAGCAGCTCCGGCGCGCCATGAGGGGCGGCGGACCAGGCCACGTCCTTCAGGCAGTAGACCACCAGCAGCCCCATGGTCGCCGCCGGCAGGACCTTCCCCAGGTCCGTCACCCAGGCCGGGGGCTGTTTGTTCTCCGGGAACAGCCAAAAGGGCAGCCAGCGGGTGATCTGGGTCCCGGCGGCTACCGCCAGGATGATCCCCAGGGTCTCGAACGGCGTCAGGCGCATAGCAGCTTCCTCCCTCCCAACAGGACCGCCAGGATCATCACCATGGCGGGGATGACCAGGTTATCCGGCCCAAACACAACCAGGCTCACGACGGCGCAGGCGACACCCGCGGCCCCGGCGGGGCGGCGCTCCTTTCCCTTCCACTGCTCCAGGAACAGCACCACGAACAGCGCCGTCAGAGCGAAGTCCAGGCCGGTGGTATCAAACATGATAAAGCTCCCCAGCAGTCCGCCCAGGGCCGTGGCGCCCACCCAATAGCTGTAATCCAGCAGGGAGATACAAAGGAAGAACTCCCGCCGCCCTACGCCCTCCGGCGGGTCCACGGTGGACACCAGGGAAAAGGTCTTGTCGCTGAGGGTGTAGATCAGGGGAAACCTGGCCCAGCCCAAGCCCTTGTACCGCTCCAGCATGGACAGGCCGTAAAACATATGCCGGGCATTGACCATCAGCGTCAGGAGGAACGCCTGCAAGGGCCCAAACGCGGTGACCAGGATGGAGACCGCCGCGTACTGCATGCTGCCGCCGAAGCCGATGGCGCTCATCAGCACGGACCACAGGGGGCCGTAGCCGTTGGCGGCCATCAGCAGGCCGTAGGCCATGCCGAGGCATAGATATCCGGTCAGGACTGGTATGGTGGCGGGAAAGGCCGCTTGGAACGCCATCCGCCAGCTTCGTTGGTATACCATGGGGAACCCTCCCGCGATTGCGCATGTAATAACCTATTTCCATAATAGGATTTAATGCGGATTATACTCCCTTCGTCCCCGTCTGTCAACCCAAAAACAGGCAGGCCCGCCAGAAACCGGGCCGCGCCTGAAAGGCGCGGCCCCAGCTCTTTACATATGCTCCGGCGCGTCCACGCCGATGAGGGCCAGTCCGTTTTTCAGCACGATCCGTGTGTCGTCCGCCAGCCGCAGCCGGGCACGCGCCAGGGCGGGGGCCTCCTCCCGGATGTGGCAGGCGGTGTAGAAGCGGTGGAAGCAGCCCGCCAGCTCCATCAGGTAGCGGTTCACATGGGAGGGGTCGTAGTTCTTCGCCGCGGCCCGGATGGTGTCCGGCCAGGCGGCCAGCTGCTTGATGAGGATCTCCTCCGCCTCCGCCGTCAGAAGGCTCAAATCCGCCTCGCCGGGAGCGGGAACCGCCAGGCCTTCTCCCGCCAGCTTTTGGGCCAGGGAGCAGATGCGGGCGTGGGCGTACTCCACGTAGTAGATGGGGTTCTCCGAGTCCTCCCGGACGGCAAGGCCCAGGTCAAAGTCCATCTGCGTGTCCGGCTTGGCGTTGAAGAACCACCGGGCGGCATCCACCGGCACCTCGTCCAGCAGGTCCGAGAGGGAGATGGCCTTGCCGGTGCGCTTGCTCATCTTCACCAGCTCCCCGTCCCGGAGGAGCTTCACCAGCTGCATCAGCACGATGTCCAGCTTCCCGCTGCCGTCCAGGCCCAGGGCGTCCAGGGCTCCCTTCAGCCGGGCCACATGGCCGTGGTGGTCCGCGCCCCAGATGTTGATCACCCGGTCGAAGCCCCGGGTCTCGAACTTGTTGCGGTGATAGGCGATGTCGGCGGCGAAGTAGGTGTAGAAGCCGTTGGCCCGGCGGAGCACATCGTCCTTCAGGTCCAGCTTCTCGATGTCCTTTTCCTTCTTCCCGGCCTTGAGGAGGTTTTCCCGCATGATCTGGGCGGTTTTCAGCCACAGGGCCCCGTCCTTCTCATAGGTCCACCCGGCCTTGGTCAAAAGCTCCGCCGTCTCCGCCACCGCGCCGCTGTTGTGGAGGTTGGATTCGTAAAACCAGGTGTCGTATTCAATTTTATAGCGCCGGAGGTCCTCCTTCATCTTGGGCAGGTTGACGCTCAGGCCGTACTCCGCCATGTCGGCCATCCAGAACTCCTCCCGGGTGGCGCCGGGGAAGTCCTCCATTTTGGCCAGGAAGCCCTTGGCCAGCTCCCGGATGTCGTCGCCCTGGTAGCCGTCCTCCGGGAAGGCATAGCTGTCCTCCCCAAAGGTCTGCTGCATGCAGCGGGCATAAATGGACCGGGCGAACTTGTCGATCTGGTGCCCCGCGTCGTTGACGTAGAACTCCCGGCTGACCTCCGCCCCGCAGGCGGAGAGCACGGAGGCCAGGGTGTCCCCCAGCACGCCGCCCCGGGCGTTGCCCATGTGCATGGGGCCGGTGGGGTTGGCGGAGACGAACTCCACCATGATTTTTTGGCCCTTGAGGCTGTCGGAGCGGCCGTAGTCCGCCCCCTCGCGCTCCACGGCGGCGCAGACCTCCTCGTACCACTTCCGCCCCAGCCGGAAGTTCAAAAAGCCCGGCCCGGCGATTTCGGCGGAGGCGAAATAGCTCCCCTCCAAATCCATGTGGTCCAGCAGGGCCTGCGCGATGGCCCGGGGGGGCTGGCGCAGAGCCTTGGAGGCCGCCAGGGCGAAGGTCGTGGTAAAGTCTCCGTTGGCGGCGTCCCGGGGGACCTCCACCGGGGCGGCGGGGACCTCTGCCTGGGGCAGGGACCCGTCCCCGGCGGCGGCGCGGTAGGCGGCCATGGCCAGGGCCGCGGCCTGGTCCTTGGCGTTTTGTACCATGTTCGTCATTGATAAACCCTCTTTCTTTCCGGCGTCTTTTGTATCAGGATTGCCCGTTTTCCCGGGCCTCATGCTTTCTTCTCACGTGAATTTTAAAGGCGTTGCGACCGGTGGCGGAGTGGTCCACCGAGATGGAGTACCGCAGGTCCAGCAGTCCGCCCCGCTCCGTCAGGCTGTGGCGCAGGCGGCTGGTCTGGATATCGATGGCCAGCTCGCCGAAGGGAGTTTCGTACAGGGAGGTGTGCTGCTTTCCCTCCTCAAAAACCATCTGGGAGTTCACGCTGCCCGTCCGGCTGAGAATCACCTGGGGGCCCCGGACCTCGAAGCTGGTGGTGGTGCCCTCCAGCCCGGTGAGCTCGCTTTCCTGATAGGAGAGGATAAGCCCCCCCTCTCCGGTGGGGGTCAGGGAGCCCTCGGTCACCAGCTCGATGCTGTCGGGAGCCATGTCCTCGAAGTGCTGCTCGGACCGGATGGTCAGCAGGACGGGAAGCTCCGCCTGGTTCCTGTCAATCATATCAATATTGGTCAATGTCGATCCTCCGTGCCATGTGATGGATGTCCTCCTGCAAAAACAGGGAGGCCGCGCCCTCGAAATCCTCCGAGCGGTCGCTGACGTAAAACTCCGCCCCGCCCCGGCTTTCCGACGGGGCCCGGAGCCCCCGGGCGGTGAGAAGGCGCTTGAGCTCGAAGGCGGACTCCTCCCCGGCGGAGATCAGGGCCACCCCCGGGCCGCAGATGGCGGAGAGGATCTCCTCCAGCAGCGGGTAGTGGGTGCAGCCCAGAATCAAGGCGTCCATCCCCCACTCCAGCAGGGGGGCTAAGTACTCCCGGGCCACGGTCTCGATGACCACGTCCCCGGTTTGGAAGCGGCCGTTTTCCACCAGGGGCACGAACAGCGGGCAGGGCTGGCAGAAGACCTCCACATCCGGGTCCAGCCGCCGCAGCGCCGCCTCATAGGCCCCGGAGCGGACGGAGGCCAGGGTGGCAATCATGCCCACCCGGCGGTTTTTGGTCATAGCCAGGCAGCGGCGGCAGGTGGGCTCCACCACGCCGACAATGGGCAGCTCGTTCTCCGCCTGGAGCACGTCCAGGGAGGTGGTGGAGATGGTGCCGCAGGCGATGAGTACCGCCTTGAGGTCAAAGGACCGGAGAAAACGCAGGTCCTGCCGGGCGTATTTCAGCAAGGTCTCCCGGGACCGGCCTCCGTAGGGCACCCGGGCGGTGTCGCCGAAGTAGACCAGGTCCTCCCCGGGGAGGATGCGCCGCAGGGCCCGCACCGCCGTCAGGCCCCCCAGGCCGGAGTCGAACACGCCGATGGGCCGTGTATCCATTGTTTTTCCTCCTCTCGCCGGGGGGACGGAACGCCCCCCGCCGCAAGTCGCTCTGAGTTATGTATTATACTATGAGACGCCCGTTGCCGCAAGACAGATTTTAGTCTTTCTGCCCTCTTTTTTATATGGAATTTTTCTTAAGAGTCTGTTATAATCATGCCGTATGCTGAAATCAACCGCCGCCGGCGCTGTTAGGAGGGGCCTGTTCATGAAAATTGAGTTGACGGAACGGCAATACCGCTATCTGCTGGACCTGGTCTACATAGGCAATTGGGTCCTCAATTCCACCCGGGAGGACGACCGCATCAAAGAGTACGACCAGGTGGAAAGCCAGATTTTTTCCCACTGCCTCCGCCACGGCATGGGAAAGCTGGTGGAGCTGTACCAGGGAGAGCTGATTCCCTCCCGGGCCTTTGCGGGCGGCGGCATCCATGAGGCCATTGAAAATTATGAGGACGTGGTCTTCTATGAGATTCTCGCCGAGGAGCTGGCCCTGCGGGACCTGGACGGCGAACCCTTGACCCGGGAGAACTACGGGGCTTTGATGGAGCGAATCGACACCTACCTGGACGAGTTCGACGAGCATGGGACGGAGCACATCTCCATAGATCTGGACGAATAGGGCCCGCCTTCCCGGGGCGGCCCTGAAGGAAAAACGCCTGGCTGGGTTTGGACCGGCCGGGCGTTTCTTTCTGCGGACGGCGCGGCTCTCACACCCCGCTGTGCGCATGTAAAATACATTTGTCCGCTGTACAGAAATGCACAAAGAGCGCCTCCGGGGAAACCGCTGTTTTGGCGCAGTTACTGAAATCGGGGGAACCGGGCGGTTTTTCCCGGCGAAAACGTTGACAAGCCTTTCTTTTCGCTCGTATAATGAGGGCCATGAGAGCGCTGTAGGGCCTCCCAGCGGGGTCCTGCCGCTCTTTTTTCATTCAAGCACGAACGGAGTGTTTTTTATGTCATTTGCCTCGCCATTATACAGCCCCCGTTTTGAGCACGACGCCTGCGGCATCGGCGCGGTCGTGGACATCAAGGGACGAAAGTCCCACGAGACGGTGGACAGCGCGCTGAAAATCGTAGAAAAGCTGGAGCACCGCGCCGGAAAGGACGCCGCCGGAGAGACCGGCGACGGCGTGGGCCTGCT
Organism: Oscillospiraceae bacterium; assembly: GCA_910574635.1. GTDB lineage: Bacteria > Bacillota > Clostridia > Oscillospirales > Oscillospiraceae > Oscillibacter. The sequence continues at coordinate 125,065 of CAJTCG010000009.1, forward strand.
GCTCCAGGTGCCCCACAAGCTGATGGTAAAAGCCGCCGGGGACCTTGGAATCGCCCTGGGGGGTGAGCGGGATTACGGCGTGGGGATGTTCTTTTTCCCCATGGACCGCCTGAAGCGGGCCCAGGCAAAGAAGATGCTGGAGATCATCGTGGCCAAGGAGGGCATGGAGTTCCTGGGCTGGCGGGACGTGCCCGTCCGGCCCGAGGCGCTGGGGGAGCGGGCCCGGTCCTGCATGCCCCACATCAGCCAGTGCTTTGTGAGGCGCCCGGCGGATTGCCCCCGGGGGCTGGATTTTGACCGGAAGCTGTACGTGGCCCGCCGGGTTTTCGAGCAGTCCAACGTCAACACCTATATCCCCTCCTTTTCCAGCCGGACCATCGTCTATAAGGGCATGTTCCTGGTGGGCCAGCTCCGGCAGTTCTACGCCGATTTGACGGACCCGGACTGCGAGAGCGCCGTTGCCCTGGTCCATTCCCGGTTTTCCACCAACACCACTCCCTCCTGGGAACGGGCCCACCCCAACCGCTACATTCTCCACAACGGGGAAATCAACACCATTCGGGGAAACGCGGACCGGATGCTGGCCCGGGAGGAAACCATTTTCTCTCCTGTCATGGACGAGGATATGGACAAAATCCTGCCGGTGGTGGACCAGAGCGGTTCCGATTCCTCCATGCTGGACAACACCTTGGAATTCCTGATGATGAACGGCATGGAGCTGCCCCAGGCGGTGATGCTGTGCATCCCGGAGCCCTGGGCCCAGGACCGGCGAATGGACCGGGAGAAGCGGGACTTTTACCATTATTACGCCACCATGATGGAGCCTTGGGACGGCCCCGCCGCCATCGTCTTTTCCGACGGGGACACGGTGGGCGCCGTGCTGGACCGGAACGGCCTGCGGCCCTGCCGGTGGTATCTCACCGGCGGCGGCAAGCTCATCCTTTCCTCCGAGGTGGGGGTGCTGGACGTCGCTCCGGAAACCATTGTAAAAAAATCCCGCCTCCAGCCGGGGCGGATGCTGCTGGCGGACCTCCGGGAGGGGCGCCTGGTGGACGACGGAGAACTGAAGGCCCGCTATGCCGCCCGCCGGCCCTACGGCGAGTGGCTGGACGCCAACCTGGTCCACCTCCGGGATTTGCCCATCCCCAACAAGCGGGTGGAGACTCACCCCCAGGAGCTGCGGGACCGGCTGTATAAGGCCTTCGGCTACACCTATGAGGAGATCAAGGACGCCATTCTCCCCATGGCCCGGGACGGCGTGGAGCCCACCAGCGCCATGGGGGTGGACACGCCGCTGGCGGTGCTCAGCGAGCGGCACCAGCCCCTGTTCAACTACTTCAAGCAGCTCTTCGCCCAGGTGACCAATCCCCCCATCGACGCCATCCGGGAGGAGATTGTCACCGACACCACGGTCTACGTGGGCCCCAGCGGGAATCTGCTGGAAGAGAAGGCCTCCAACTGCACGGTGCTTCAGATTCAAAACCCCATCCTGACCTCTGTGGATTTGATGAAGATTCGCCACATGAACCGCCCCGGCTTCCGCGTGGAGACGGTGTCCCTGCTTTATTACAAGGGTTCTCCCCTGGCCAACGCCCTGGACCGGCTGGTGGTGAACGTGGACCGGGCCTACAAAAAAGGGGCCAACATCGTCATCCTCTCCGACCGGGGAGTGGACGAGAACCATGTGGCCATTCCGTCCCTGCTGGCGGTGAGCACCCTGGAGCAGCACCTGGTCCGCACGAAGAAGCGGACCGCCGTGTCCATGGTGCTGGAGAGCGCCGAGCCCCGGGACGTGCACCACTTTGCCGCGCTGCTGGGCTACGGCGCCCAGGCCATCAACCCCTATCTTGCCCAGGAGTGCGTGGAGGAGCTGGTGGCCCTGGGGATGCTGGACAAGGACCCCGGCGCGGCGGTAAGCGACTACAACGGAGCCATTCTCCACGGCATTGTGAAAATCGCCTCGAAAATGGGGATCTCCACCATCCAGTCCTATCAGTCGGCCCAGATATTTGAGTGCGTGGGCATCTGCAAAGAGGTGGTGGACAAGTACTTCACCAACACCATCAGCCGCGTGGGCGGCGTGGGGCTGCGGGAAATCGGCGAGGGCGTGGAGTGGAACCACAATCAGGCCTTCGACCCCCTGGGGCTGGGCTTCGACCCCACGCTGGATTCCATGGGCGGCCACAAGCTCCGCTCCGGTCCGGACAAAGAGGACCACATGTACAGCCCCCGCACGATCCTTTTGCTGCAAAAGGCGGCCCGGGAGGGAGACTATGAGGTCTTCAAGGAGTACTCCGCCCTGGTGGACTTCGCGGAGAAGCCCCATACGCTGCGGGGCCTGCTGGACTTCCGCTTCCCGGCGGACGGGGGAATCCCCATCGACGAGGTGGAGCCGGTGGAGCGCATTTTCCGGCGCTTTAAGACCGGGGCCATGAGCTACGGCTCCATCTCCCAGGAGGCCCACGAGTGCATAGCCGCCGCCATGAACCGCATCGGGGGAAAGTCCAACTCCGGCGAGGGGGGCGAGGCCCGGGAACGGCTGAACGGCGAGCGCCGGTCCGCCATCAAGCAGGTGGCCTCCGGCCGTTTCGGCGTCACCAGCGAGTACCTGGCCAGCGCCGACGAAATTCAAATCAAAATGGCCCAGGGGGCCAAGCCCGGCGAGGGCGGACATCTGCCGGGGAAGAAGGTCTATCCCTGGATTGCCAGGACCCGGTGCTCCACACCCGGCGTGACGCTGATTTCTCCGCCTCCCCACCATGACATCTATTCCATTGAGGACCTGGCCCAGCTGATCTACGACCTGAAAAACGCCAACCGCCGGGCCCGGATCAGCGTCAAGCTGGTCAGCGAGGCGGGAGTGGGCACCATCGCCGCAGGCGTCGCCAAGGCCGGGGCCCAGGTGGTCCTCATCTCCGGACACGACGGCGGCACCGGCGCGGCCCCCCGGAGCTCCATCCACGGGGCGGGGCTGCCCTGGGAGCTGGGCGTGGCGGAGGCCCACCAGACCCTCATCCAGAACGGCCTGAGGAATCAGGTGGCCATCGAGGCCGACGGCAAGCTGATGACGGGCCGGGATGTGGCCGTGGCCTGTATGCTGGGGGCAGAGGAGTTCGGCTTCGCCACCGCGCCCCTGGTGACCCTGGGCTGCTGCATGATGCGGGCGTGCAGCCTGGACACCTGCCCGGCGGGCATCGCCACCCAGGACCCGGAGCTCCGCAGGCGCTTTTCCGGAAAGCCGGAATACGTGGTGAATTTCATGACCTTCGTGGCCCGGGAGCTGCGGGAGTACATGGCGCGCCTGGGCGTCCGCACGGTGGACGAGCTGGTGGGCCGCTGCGACCTCCTCCGGGTCCGGGAGAAGCTGGTGACCCGCCGGGCGGAAACCCTGGATCTGAGCGGGCTGCTGCAAAATCCCTATGGAGAGAAAGCGCCCCACTTCGACCCTGCCGCCGCCTATGATTTCCATTTGGAGCGGACGGCGGACATGAGCGTTCTTTTGAAGAAGCTGGGCGGAACGCTGAAAACGAAAAAGACGGGCCGGCTGGACGTGCGGGTCTCCTCTACGGACCGGGCCTTCGGCACCCTGTTTGGCTCCGAGATTACCCGGACCTGCGGAAACACCCTGCCGGAGGACAGCTATGTCGTCACATGCCGCGGAGGCGGCGGGCAGTCGTTCGGGGCGTTCATCCCCAGCGGGCTGACGCTGAAGCTGGAGGGCGATTGCAACGATGGGCTGGGGAAGGGGCTTTCCGGCGGGAAGCTGATTCTCTATCCGCCGGCAGACGGCGCGTTCAAGCCTGAAGAGAATATCATCGCGGGAAACGTGGCCCTTTACGGGGCCACCGGCGGCAAGGCCTTCATCAACGGAATGGCGGGGGAGCGGTTCTGCGTGCGCAACTCCGGCGCGTCCGCCGTGGTGGAAGGCGTGGGAGACCACGGCTGCGAGTATATGACCGGGGGCCGGGTGGTCATCCTGGGGCCCACGGGAAAGAATTTCGCGGCGGGCATGAGCGGGGGCGTCGCCTACGTCCTGGATGAGAAGCACGACTTGTATCTCCGGCTCAACAAGGAGCAGGTCCAGGCCGGGGAAGTGACGGAGCAGCACGACATAGCGGAGCTCCGGTCCCTCGTCGAGGAGCACGTGGCCGCCACCGGGTCCCCCCGGGGGAAACAGATCCTGGCGGCCTTCCAGTCCTATGTCCCCTGCTTCAAAAAGGTTATGCCCAGGGATTACGACCGGATGCTCCGGGCCATGGCCCAGTGCGAGGAGCGGGGCATGGCCCGGGAGCAGGCGGAGATTGAGGCGTTCTATTCTGTGACACGGGGTTAAGGAGGTCCACCGATATGGGAAAAACAACTGGATTTTTGGAGTATAACCGGCAGGAGGCCTCCAGCCGCCCGCCGGAGGAACGGGTCCGGGACTGGGAGCCCTTCCGCATCCCCCTGCGGCCCGCGGTCCGGCGGGAGCAGGGGGGCCGGTGCATGAACTGCGGCGTGCCCTACTGCCAGGCGGGAATGGAGTGGGAAGGAGGGACCTTCGGCTGTCCCCTTCACAACCTGATTCCCGAGTGGAACGACATGATTTGGGCGGAGAACCCCTTCCACGCCCTGAGCCGTCTGCTGAAGACCAACAATTTCCCGGAGTTCACCGGGCGGGTCTGTCCCGCTCCCTGCGAGAGGGCCTGTATCTGCGGGATGTACGGCGATTCCGTCACCATCCGGGACAACGAGCTCAGCGTCATCGAGGACGCCTTTGCCGCCCAGGCGGTCAAGCGCCGCCGCCCGCCCCAGTGGTCCGGAAAGAAGGTCTGCGTGGTGGGTTCCGGCCCGGCGGGCCTGGCGGCGGCGGACCAGCTGAACCACCGGGGCCATTCCGTCACGGTGGTGGAGCGGGAGGAGCGCTGCGGCGGACTTTTGACCTACGGCATCCCGAATATGAAGCTGCCCAAGGACATCGTTCAGCGGCGGGTGGATCTGATGACGGACGAGGGCGTCAGCTTTGTCAACGGCGTGGATGCGTCGGACCCGGCGGTGGCCCGGCGGCTGCTGGGGGACTATGACGCGGTAATTCTCTGCTGCGGCGCGGAGCGCCCCCGGTCCCTGGGCCTGGAAACGGAGGGCGTTTCCGGCGTTTGCTACGGAACGGAGTTTTTGAAAGCCGCCGTGGAGAGCCGCCAGTTCGGCAAGGCGGCACCCGCCGCCCTCTCGGCGGAGGGCCGGGACGTGGTTATCGTGGGCACCGGCGACACCGCCGGAGACTGCGTGGCGACGGCCCTGCGGCAGGGGTGCCGGTCCGTGGTTCAGCTGGTGCGCCGCCCTGAGGCGGACTACCTGAAAAACGGCGTCCTCCCCCAGGACTACGCCCATCAGGAGGCCGTTTCCGTGTTCGGGGCGGACCCCCGGCGGTTTGGCGTTCAGATAAAAGGGCTGACGGCGGAGGACGGCGCGCTGAAGGCCGTGACGACCACGGACGGGGATACGCTGCCCTGCGGGCTGCTGATTGCCGCCACCGGCTTTGCCGGGTGCGAGGGCGGCGTGTGCGAGGCCTTCGGCGTGGATTACGGCCGGACGGTCCACACGGAGGAAGGCGGCTTTGCCACCAATGTGGAGAAGGTCTTCGCGGCGGGGGATATGCGCCGGGGGCAGTCCCTGGTGGTGTGGGCCATCGCCGAGGGGCGCACGGCGGCCGCGGAGGCGGACGCCTATCTCAACGGCTGCACCAATCTCGTGCGGGTCGTTTGAAGGGGGCTTTTCAGCGTTCCTTTTCCATCATGATTTCCAGGATGGTCCGGTCCGTCTCCAGCATCCCCGGCGCGCTGACCCGGCCCATGCTGCGGATGGCCTCCTCCGGCGTGGCGCCGCAGATGCCGTCGGTGGACCGGAGGACGACGCCGTCCATGGCCAGGTACGCGCACATCAGCGCGGCGTTGGCCGCCGTGGCCAGCTTCAAGGCACAGCCGGTTTTTCCGCCGTCGCAGACCATGCCGGTGAGGTCCCCGCTCATGTTGATAATCGTCCCGCCGATTTGCTCATCGCCTCCGCCCATCAGCCAGACCATGGCGGCGGAGACGCCGCAGCCGCAGGTGGCGGACAGCTTCCCGGTGAAAAGTTTAATGTAGACGTTCAGTGCGTGGGAGAAGGCCAGGGCCTTTGCCAGATGCTCGTTGGAGGCCCCCAGGTGCCGGGCCATCTCCGCCACGGGGATGACGGCGGTCAGGCCGTGGTTCCCGCTGCCCGCGCTGCTCATGACGGCGTAGGGGCACCGCTCATGCGCCCCTCGGCGCTGGCGGCCACCCGGGCCATCGTGCGGCTGAAGAGGTTGTCTCCCATGGCGCCGGAGGCCAGCTGCCGTTTCATCGCCCCGGCGATTCCGATGCCCGGGTCGTTTTCCAGCCCGAAATCCGCCAGGCGCTCGTTCATGTCCACGCCTTCCAGCATAAAGGACAGCTCCTCTTCGGAGCACTGCTCCACCAGGGCCCGAATCTCCGCCACCGTCATGGCTTTCAGCCCGTCGTGAAGCGCGTCCCCCGTCCCGGCGGACCAGGGCTTTTCAAACAGGACCTCACCGTTTTTCTGGGTGAGTACGATGTTGGAATGCGTGCCCCGGATGACGCTAACGCCGGTTCCGTTGGAGGTAACCACCTCCGCTCGGGCGTAGAGCTGGGCCTCCTCATGCCGGATGGACACCGCAACGCGGCGCTCCTCCACCAGCGCGATGGCCTGGCCGGAAACCGCGCCGGTAAGGTCCTCCAGAAGCCGCAGGCCCTTTTCCGGGTTGCGCAGGCCGGCCCCCAGGGCGGCGGCGTACCGCAGCCCCACTTTGGGGAAGCCGGGAATACCCACGCTCATGCCGTTTTTGTAGATGCCGGGATTGACCTCCAGCTTCACGGAGACGATTTCGCCGCCGGCGGCGCGGGCGGCGCCCGCCGCGGCCAGGGCCGCGCAGACCGGCTCCGTGCAGCCCAGGGCGGGGACCACCTCCTGGCGCAGCAGGGTCAGCAGTTCTTCCTTTGTAATCATGGGAAAGCTCCTCTCTATAAACAGTTTTGTGTGCCGGTTCTTTCGTGATTTATAAAAGCAAATCCTGTGCCGGATATTTTTTTCGCTTTTTCTCCAAAATTCCTTGCAAAACGGCGGAGGCTGTGATTAACTGGTGCAAGAAATTGGTTAAAGGAGAGATAATATGCCGGGCAAAAAGAAAATCTCCGTCATCGCCCTGGACCCCAGGGCGGGGGAATCTTACAAATCCGACATCGCCCAGCTGTTCGCGGACGCGGCGGACATCTCCGTCTTCTCCATGCTGGACGGCAGCGCCGCCGGGGTGCTGGACCGGGCGGACCTGTTCGTGGCCTCCACCGACGCCTACGGCTCCCCGGAGGAGCTGATGCGGCACATCCCCATTGACAGCCAGACCATGGCGGTGGAGGTCTCCTTCCGGTGGAGCGAGCTGCGCAGGCTCAAGGAGCTCCCGGCGGGGAGCCGGGTGCTGTTCGTCAACATGACCCAGACCATGGCCCGGGAGGCCATCGCCCAGCTGGAGCAGTTCGGCGTCACTCACATTCAATGGATTCCCTTCTATCCCGGCGCGGCGGAGGTCCCGGACGTTCGCATCGCCGTGACGCCGGACGAGCTTCGCTATGTCCCTCCGGGAATGGAGACGGTCATTGATCTGGGCCAGCGGGTGTGCACCTCCGGCATGATGATCGAAATCGCCCTCCGCCTGGGGCTGGAATCCCTGCTGGAAGGGCCCGCCTTTCAGCGCTACGCCCAGGAGGTGGCCACCAGCAACTACAGCTTTGACCGGATGTTTGCCCGCTCCATCCGCCTGGAAAGCCAGTTCCACATTTTAATGGAGAGCCTGGAGGACGGCGTGGTGGGCGTCAACGAGAAGGGGGAGATCTTCGCGTGCAGCCGCCACGCCGAGGAGATGACCCTGGTCAGCGCCCCTTTGATCCAGGGACGGCGGTGCGAAGAGGTGTTTCCCTACATCCCCTTCGTCCAGTGCATGCAGGGCCGCCGGACCCTGCCCGCCAAGGCGGTGAAGGTGGGCGGGGTGAACCTCAGCGTGGAGGTGGTGCCGGTGATCCGGCAGAACGCCTGCATCGGGGCCTTCGCCCTGCTTCAGCGGTTCAACGACGTGGAGGCCCGGCAGAGCGAGCTGCGCAGCCAGCTTTTCCACAAGGGCCACTACGCGAAATACGGTTTTGCCGACGTGGTGGGCCGGTCGGAGGCCATTGTCAAAACCAAGGAGACCCTGGGCCGCATGGCCCGAAGCGAGAGCCCCGTCCTGCTCATCGGCGAGACGGGCACCGGGAAGGAGCTCTTTGCCCATGCCGTCCATCAGGCGTCCCTCCGGGCGGACGGCCCCTTTGTTCCCATCAACGTGGCGGCTTTCCCGGAGAACCTGCTGGAGAGCGAGCTGTTCGGCTATGAGGAGGGGGCCTTCACCGGGGCGAAGAAGGGGGGACGGCCCGGCCTTTTCGAGCTGGCCCACCGGGGGACGCTCTTTTTAGATGAGGTGGAGGGCATGAGCCCCGCCCTGCAAATCAAGCTCCTCCGGGCCCTCCAGGAGCGGGAGGTCATGCGGGTGGGGGGCAACCGGATCATCCATGTGGACGTCCGCATCGTGGCGGCTACCAACGAGTCCCTGGAGGGGAAGGTCCGGGAGGGCTCCTTCCGCCGGGACCTCTACTACCGCCTCAGCACCCTGCCCGCCCTCATTCCGCCCCTGACGGAGCGAGGAGACGACATGTTTTTGCTGACGGAGCATTTCCGCCGGGAGCTGGGGGGCTCCTTCCGCCTGACGGAGCCGGTGAAGGACTTTTTCCGCCGCCACGCCTGGCCGGGGAACATCCGGGAGCTGCGCAACGCGGTGGAGTACTTTATTTATACCGGCCATGAGGACATTGGCCTGGAGGACCTGCCGCCCACGCTGTTCCTCTCCGGCAGCGCCGCCCTTCGCCATGGCGCATCCCCGGATTTGGAGGCGGCGGAGCCCTCCGACGCCTTCCACTTTCTCCTCTCCCGGCTCTACGACGCCTCGGAGTCGGGGACGCCCATGGGCCGGGAAAGCCTGCTGAAACAGGCCCGGGAGGCCCACATCCCCCTCTCCCAGCGGGAAGTCCGGGACATCCTGGCGGACATGGCGGCCCAGGGCCTGGTCCGGGTCAGCCGGGGCCGGGGCGGCAGCCGCTTGACACCCAAGGGACGGGCACGCTGGGAAATGGTTCAAAATAAAGAAGATTGAACCAATTAAATTGGTTAAACCAATAAACCGCCCGCCGCAGGATGGGCGCGCCATATTCGGCGCATAAAACTCCGGGATAGAACTTGGCATGTTGCCAAAATCTATCCCGGGGTTTTTGTGCGCCTCTCCAAGTTTACAAGAGATTCGCGGAAAATCCAAGGGCTCCCTGCCGTTTGGCACGGTTCCTGCTTTAATAATTCGCCAAACGCCGCGAGCATACGATCATTTCAGAAAGGATGCGAGACGATGCAGTACGATTTTGACCAGGTGATAGACCGCAGCAAAAACCTCTCCGCCAAGTACGACGAGCGGGGCAAGAAGTTCGGCAGGGAGGACGTGATCCCTCTGTGGATTGCAGACATGGACTTTAAGACCGCCCAGCCCATCATTGACGCCCTTAAGCGGCGGGCGGAGGAAGGGATCTGGGGCTATACCGCCCGGCCCGCCGGCTACTTCGAGGCCATCCGGGACTGGCAGAGCCGCCGGAACGGCTGGGCCCCGGACACGTCCCTCATGAGCTTCTGCCTGGGAGTGGTCCAGACCCTCAGCGCCATGATTCAGCTCTATACCCCCCAGGGAGGCAATGTCCTGATTCAGACCCCGGTCTATGGCGAGTTCTACGACATGGCGGAGTTCGCCGGGCGGAGGGTTATCGAAAACCAGCTGGTGGAGCGGGATGGCCGGTGGACCGTGGACTGGGCGGACCTGGAGGAAAAGCTCCGGCAGGCGGACCTGTTTTTGCTGTGCAGCCCCCACAACCCTGTGGGCATCGTCTGGCCCGAGGAGGACCTCCGCCGGATGATGGAGCTGTGCCTGAAATACCACGTCCTGGTGGTCAGCGACGAGATCCACTCCGACCTGATTTTCCACGGGAAGAAGCATATCCCTACGGCCTCTCTCTCTCCGGAGATTGCCGCCAACGTGGTCACCGGCATCTCCGGCACCAAGACCTTCAACCTGGCGGGCCTCCAGGCCAGCGCCGTGGTGTTCCCCAACCGGCATATGAAGGAAACGTTTGACCGTTTCTGGATGAACATGGACATCCACCGGAACAACGCCTTTTCCGTCACCGCCATGGAGACGGCCTTCCGGGAGGGGGAGGAGTGGCTGGAGCAGCTGCTGCCCTACCTTTCGGAGAACTTTGACTTCGTGGTGAACTACTGTGAGCGGCACATTCCCAAGATCAAGACCTACGCCCCCGACGCCACCTATCTCATGTGGCTGGACTGCCGGGCGCTGGGCCTGAGCAACCAGGAGCTTCACGACTTCATGATCGAAAAGGCCCGGCTGGGCCTGAACGACGGCTGTGCCTTCGGCCGGAGCCTGAACGGCTTCATGCGCCTGAACGCCGCCTGTCCCCGCAGCGTGCTGGAGCGGGCGCTCCACCAGCTGGAAGCCGCCGTCAGCAGCCTGTGATCCCCCTCCCGGCGGAGGTTTTAAGACACCAAAGAAACGAGAAATGGAGATGTTATCATGGCTACGCAAACCGGAAAGCAATCCCTTTGGCAGCAGTATAAGACCCCCATCCTCCTTCTTGGCGGCATCGCCATCGGCTCTCTCATCGGCGTGATTTCCCCGGGCTTGGGCCAGACCCTGAAGCCCATCGGCGATATCTTTTTGAATCTGCTGTTCACCATCGTGGTGCCCCTGGTCTTTGTGTCCATTGCCTGTGCCGTGTGCAGCATGGCCAACATGAACCGCCTGGGGAAGATCCTGGGCGGCACCGTGGCCGTGTTCCTGGGCGGCACCGTGGCCGTGTTCCTGGGCACGGGAGCGGTGGCCGCCGCCTGTGTGCTGGTGTGGGTGAACCTGTTCAGCCCCTCCGCCGGAACCAATATCCAGCTGGCCGCCGAGGTGGGGGAGGCCCAGACCGCCGCCCAGATGATTGTGGGCTCCCTGACGGTCAGCGACTTCCCGGAGCTGTGGAGGCAAGTCCCACATGCTGCCCCTCATCATCTTCGCCATCATCATGGGGTTCTGCGTGGCCTCCTGCGGCGGGGAGAACAGCCCCGTTGGGAAGCTGCTGGCGAACTTGAACGACATCATCATGAAGTTCGTGGGGGTCATTATGACCATCGCCCCCCTGGGCCTGGGCGCGTACTTCGCCAACCTCATCGGGGAGTTTGGCCCCCAGCTCCTCAGCGACTACGGCCGGTCCATGGTGGTCTACTATCCCCTGTGCCTGCTGTATGTGGTGATCTTCTTCCCTCTGTACGCCCTCTTCGCCGGGGGGAAGCCCGCTCTCAACCGGATGCTGAAGTACATCTTCACCCCCGCTGTCACGGCCTTCGCCACCCAGAGCTCCGCCGCTACCCTGCCGGTAAACAAGGAAGCCTGTGACGCCATCGGCGTGCCCAAGGACGTCAGCGACCTGGTGCTGCCCATGGGCTGCACCATGCACATGGACGGCTCCGTCCTCAGTTCCATCGTGAAGATCGCCTTCCTGTTCGGCATCTTCGACATGCCCTTCACCGGCGTGGGGACCTACGCCATGGCCATCGCCGTGGCCATTCTCAGCGCCTTCGTCCTCTCCGGCGCCCCCGGCGGCGGACTGGTGGGCGAGATGCTGATTGTCAGCATGTTCGGCTTCCCCGCCGAAGCCTTCCCCCTCATCGCCACCCTGGGCTTCCTCTTTGACCCCGCCGCCACCTGCCTCAACGCCGCCGGGGACACCATCGCCTCCATGATGGTTACCCGCCTGGTGGAGGGAAAGAACTGGCTGGAGAAGAAGACGGTCCCCGGCGGGCGGAGCGAAGCGCCCCGCGTATAAATCTGTCATTCTTTTAAAAAGGAGATATTTACCATGAAAGTTACTGTGATCGGAAGCCACCTGTGCCCGGATACCCTGTACGCCCTGAACCGCCTCAGCGAGGCGAAGGCGGAGATTGACTTCAAGAACCTCTCCGCCAGCCTCCCCGACCTGAAGGCCTACCTGGCCCTGCGGCAGGACAGCCCCGCCTATGCCGACATCCGGGAAAACGGCGGCATCGGCATCCCCTGCTTCGTCCTGGAGGACGGGACCGCCACCCGGGATTTGGACGCGGTTTTAAAGTGATTTGCCCCCGGGGACGGAAGCTTCCATTTCGAAAGCCGCGCGGAGGAGGCTTGACCGCCATTCCGGGAAAGGCCCTCTTACAGAGGAAGTAATCAACAAAAAAGCTGAGCGGCATCCGGTCCGTTGCCGGATGCCGCTCAGTCTTTATATCTCTATATTTCTCCCGTACATTCCGCAAGACCGCATCGGCAGCCTCGTCCGCCGGATTTCGTTCCCCGGCGGAAAAACCGTCCGCGCCATCGCTGTAAGGTGCGCCCGCAGCCGGGCCGTACCTTACGGCTCTTTCCGGCCTTATTACGGCGGGGCCCTTTTTCGAACGAATAAAAAACCGCACGATTAAAAAATCGTGCGGTTTCAAAAACTGCGCTGTTCGGGCCTTGCACGGGGGCTGTCCGATAAGGAGACCGCCTTTCGTGCGCTTTATCAGCGGCCCTTTGGGGATTAGTAATAACGCTTCTTGTTCTTGCGGGCGGCCTCAGACTTCTTGCGCCGCTTCACGCTGGGGCTCTCGTAGTGCTCCCGCTTCCGGACCTCGGCCAGCACGCCGGCCTTGGCGCAGCTGCGCTTGAAACGCTTCAGTGCGCTGTCGATGGACTCGTTTTCCTTGACGTGGATCTCAGACATCTATATTTTCCCTCCCTCCGAGGTATCCGGCTATCTCCAGGATACTTTAAGGGCCATGTTATATGGCTTCAACATCGCTATTATACAGATTTGGAGGAAACTTGTCAAGAGCAATTCCAAAATCTCTGTTTCTTATAATCTGCCCGGGAAAGGGGCTGAAAAAACCGGGAAATTTCCACCGAAAAAGGGCCTGTATCCCTCCTGTGGCGGCGCTTTTGGCGAAAATGACGGAGATATCGCAAAAATTTCTATTGACAAACCGCCGGAAATCCTGTATCTTATACCCCAACAGCAAAACAACAAAACGCGATGACAGGGAGAAAGTCCTTTTCCGTATGCTTCAGAGAGCCGCCGGTTGCTGCGAGGCGGCGCGGAGGGGAAGGATGTCACTGGCCCTCGAGCGGCTCCGCTGAGACTGCGGTTTAGGCGGAGACGGCTGGCCTCGTTATTGGCCGAAGCCTTGTTTGAGGCTGTGAGGGCCGTTGGGCAACCGGCGGCTAAACCAGGGTGGTACCGCGTGTGGATTGACACGCCCCTGACTCGAAGGAGTCAGGGGCGTTTTCTTGTCCCCTGACCTATCCGATACCATATTCTGCAAGGAGGACGCCGCTATGAAACCCGGATTTGAAAAGTATATTCCCTTCCAGCCCCAGCCCATTCAGGGCCGCACCTGGCCGGACCGGAAGATTGCCAAGGCCCCTGTTTGGTGCTCTGTGGACCTGCGGGACGGAAACCAGGCGCTGATTGACCCCATGAACCTGGCGGAGAAGCTGGAGTATTTCCACACGCTGGTGGACATCGGCGTGAAGGAGATTGAAATTGGCTTCCCTTCCGCCAGCGAGACGGAATACGAAATCTGCCGGGAGCTCATCGAGGGCGGCCACATCCCCGACGACGTGACCATCCAGGTGCTGGTCCAGGCCCGGGAACACCTCATCAAAAAGACCTTTGAGGCCATCCGGGGCGCGAAGAATGTGATTCTCCATTTCTACAATTCCACCTCCACCCTCCAGCGCAAGGTGGTCTTCCACATGGACTGCGACGAGATTACCAAAATCGCCACCGACGCCGCCGACCTTATCTACGAGATGTCCCAGCCCATGATTGCCGGGGGCATGAACCTCCGCTTTGAGTATTCCCCCGAGTCCTTCATGGGCACGGAGATGGACTACGCCGTGGAGATCTGCCAGGCGGTGCTGGAGCACCTCCACGCCACGCCGGAAAAGAAGGTCATTTTGAATCTCCCCACCACGGTGGAGAACTGCATGCCCAACCAGTTCGCCGACATGCTGGAATACTTCATCCGCAAACTCCCCGGCCGGGACCGCGCCGTCATCTCCCTCCATCCCCACAATGACCGGGGCTGCGGCGTGGCCACCACGGAGATGGGCCTGCTGGCCGGAGCCGACCGGGTGGAGGCCACCCTCTTCGGCAACGGGGAGCGCACCGGAAACGTGGACATGGTGACCCTGGCCATGAACATGTATACCCAGGGCGTGGACCCGGAGCTGGACTTCTCCAACATCAACAAAATCAAGGAGATGTTCGAGCGGTGCACCAAGATGCCCGTGGGCGACCGCCAGCCCTATGTGGGCAAGCTGGTCTTTACGGCCTTCTCCGGCAGCCATCAGGACGCCATTAACAAGGGCGTCCAGTATATGAAGACCTCCGGCACGGAGTATTGGGAAATCCCGTATCTCCCCATCGACCCCGCCGACGTGGGCCGGGAGTACGAGCCCATCATCCGCATCAACTCCCAGTCCGGCAAGGGCGGCGCGGCCTATATCATGGAGCACGACTTCGGCTTCGACCTGCCCAAGTCCATGCAGCCGGAGTTCGGCCACATCGTCCAGGTGGAGACGGACAAAGTGGGCAAGGAGGTCGCCCCGGAGCGGATCAACGAGCTGTTCCACCAGGAGTATATCGAGGCGAAGCAGCCCTATCAGCTCATCAAGCACGCCTTCCGGGAGACTGTGGACGCCGAGGGCCACTCCCATGTGGCCTTCCAGGGGACCCTCCGCCACACGGACACGGTGTTCGAGGTCTCCGGCGAGGGCAACGGCCCCATCGACGCCTTCTTCAACGCCATTCAAGGCGAGAAAATCGACCGCTTCACCTTCCTGGACTACGCCTCCCACGCCATCACCGACGGTTCCGACTCCCAGGGCGTGGCCTATATCCTCCTTCAGGACCGGCGCACCGGCAAGCAGTACTGGGGCGTGGGGCTCAGCCACAACATCAACCTGGCGCCTCTCCGGGCCATCCTGTCCGCCGTCAACCGGGCCAAGCGGGCATAAGCGGACTTGCGGATATTCATGAATTCATAAGGAGCGTGACAACAAATGGGAATGACCATGACGCAGAAAATCCTGGCCAAGCACGCGGGGCTTCCTTCCGTCCGGGCGGGGCAGCTCATTCAGGCGAAGCTGGATCTGGTGCTGGGCAACGACATCACCACCCCCGTGGCGGTCAACGAGTTTGAGGCGGCGGGCTTTGACAAGGTGTTCGACAAGAGCAAAATCGCCCTGGTAATGGACCACTTCGCACCCAACAAGGACATCAAGGCCGCCGCCCAGTGCAAGCAGTGCCGCGCCTTCGCCCGGCGGTTTGACATCGACAACTACTTCGACGTGGGCGAGATGGGCATCGAGCACGCCCTGCTGCCGGAAAAGGGCCTGGTGGCCCCCGGCGAGGCTGTTATCGGCGCGGACTCCCACACCTGCACCTACGGGGCCCTGGGGGCCTTCTCCACCGGCGTGGGGTCCACGGACATGGGCGCCGCCATGGCGGCGGGGGAGACCTGGTTCAAGGTGCCCTCCGCCATCAAGGTGAACCTCACCGGGAAGCTCCGCCCCTTCGTCTCCGGCAAGGACGTGATCCTGACCCTCATCGGCATGATCGGCGTGGACGGAGCCCGGTACCAGTCCCTGGAGTTTGCCGGGCCCGGTGTTGCCGAGCTCTCTATCTACGACCGGCTGACCATTTCCAACATGGCCATTGAAGCCGGGGCGAAGAACGGCATTTTCCCTGTGGACGCGGTGACGAAAGCTTACGTGGAGGGCCGGGTAAACCGCCCCTGGACCGCCTATGAGGCGGACGGCGACGCGGAGTACGAGCGCACCGTGGACATCGACCTTTCCCAGGTGGACTGCACCGTGGCCTATCCCCATCTCCCCGAGAACGCCCACAGCGCCCGGGAGGGGAAGGACATCCGAATCGACCAGATTGTCATTGGCTCCTGCACCAACGGGCAGCTGCCCGATTTGGAGGCCGCCGCCGCCATTTTGAAGGGGAAGCACCTGGCCCGGGACGTTCGGGGCATCGTCATTCCCGCCACCATGAGCGTCTACCGGGAGGCTATGCGCCGGGGGCTCACGGACATTTTCCTGGACGCGGGCTGCATCGTCTCCACCCCCACCTGCGGGCCGTGCCTTGGCGGCTATATGGGCATTCTGGCCGCCGGGGAGCGCTGCGTCTCCACCACGAACCGCAACTTCGTGGGCCGCATGGGCCATGTGGACAGCGAGGTCTACCTGGCCTCTCCCGCCGTGGCCGCCGCGTCCGGCGTCGCGGGGCACATCTGCCATCCTGAGGAGGTTTGAACATGAACGTACAGGGAACCGTCCATAAATACGGGGATCATGTGGACACCGACGTCATCATCCCCGCCCGCTATCTGAACACCCCGGACCACAAGGAGCTGGCCGCCCACTGCATGGAGGACATCGACAAGGACTTTATCCATAAGGTAAAGCCCGGGGACGTGATGGTGGCCGGGGTCAACTTCGGCTGCGGCTCCTCCCGGGAGCACGCCCCCATCGCCATCAAGGCCAGCGGAGTGAGCTGCGTCATCGCGGCCACTTTCGCCCGGATTTTTTACCGGAACGCCATCAACATCGGCCTGGCCATTTTGGAGTGCCCCGCGGCAAGCGGCGGCATCTCCGACGGGGACCAGGTGGCGGTGGACTTCGACACGGGCGTCATCACCAACGTGACGAAACACGAGACCTATCAGGCGGAGCCCTTCCCGCCGTTTATCAAGGACATGATCGAAAAGGGCGGGCTTATGGCCTCCTTAAAGGCCGGAAAGGCGGACAAATGAACAAGACCATTGCCGTCATCCGGGGCGACGGAATCGGCCCCGAGATCGTAAGCGAGGCCATCGGCGTGCTGGACGCCGTGGCGGAGAAATTCGGACATGCCTTCACCTATCAGGAGGCCCCCATGGGCGGCTGCGCCATTGACGCCTTCGGCGTGCCCCTGCCGGATTCCAGCCTGGAAACCTGTCTGCGCTCCGACAGCGTGCTGCTGGGGGCGGTGGGGGGGCCAAAGTGGGACGCCCAGCCCTCCGCCAACCGCCCCGAGCGGGGACTTTTGAAGCTCCGCTCCGCCATGGGCCTGTATACGAATATCCGGCCCGCCCGGATGTTCTCCGACCTTGCCGCCGCCTGCCCCCTCCGGGCGGACATCGCGGCGAAGGGCATCGACTTCGTGGTGGTCCGGGAGCTCATCGGCGGCATGTACTTCGGCGAGCACACCACCTCCCAGGTGGATGGGGAGCAGAAGGCCGTGGACGTGTGCTCTTACAGTGAGCATGAGGTCCGACGGGTGGCCCGGGTGGCCTTTGACATGGCCCGGAAGCGCCGGGGCCGGGTGACCTCCATTGACAAGGCCAACGTGCTGGATACCTCCCGCCTGTGGCGGAAGACGGTGGAGGAAACGGCGAAGGACTACCCGGACGTGGAGCTCCTCCACATGTATGTGGACAACGCCGCCATGCAGCTGGTCCGGGACCCCAGCCAGTTTGACGTGATTGTGACGGAGAACCTCTTCGGGGACATCCTCTCCGACGAGGCCAGCCAGATTACCGGGTCCATCGGCATGATTCCGTCCTCCAGCATGGGGGAGGGGACCCGGGGCCTCTATGAGCCCATCCACGGCTCCGCCCCGGACATCGCCGGGCAGGACAAGGCCAACCCCATCGGCACCATTCTGGCGGCGGCCATGATGCTGCGCTACAGCTTCGACATGAGCGCCGAGGCCGGCGCGGTGGAAGCCGCGGTGGATCGGACGCTGAAAGCGGGCTTCCGCTGCGGGGACATTCTGAACGAGGGCGGGAAGCTCTTGGGCTGCAAGGCCATGGGGGCGGAGATCCGGGCCCGGATTTGAACAGGAGGAATTGGAAAGGGGGAGGCGTTTCAGCCTCCCCCTTTTAAATTTTCCAGAGCGTCGGGGCGATCTGCGGTAATCATCCCAAGGGTTTGGCATTCTTCCAGGTCCGGGCAGCCGCCGCATGTGGTTACGCCCCTTTTCAAAGCGCATTGACGAATCTCGCAGAGCTGTTCGCAAAACACCGTTTTCACTCCCGCGGCCCGGCAGCCCCGGCAGTTGATATGTTCGGGCAGAATGGGGGCGTTGTTTAGCTCTGCCCACAATTTCGCGGTTTTCTCACGCAGCGCCTGGTCGTCATGGATGGTCGCGAGGTACGCGTCGCATTTCTCACAGTCCAGGCCGCAATAGGCGATCATTTCTCTCATGGCCGTCTTCCTCCTGCAAATGGATGTTTCACATATTATAGCACCGTTCCCAGGCCAATTCAACCCGCCCTGTAAGGCTGGCGGCGGTTTCTCCCTTTGACAAAGGCCAACCTATTTGCTATGATGGAACCATCATTTGAGAGAGGAGCGGGACCATGAAACATGTGAAATACGGAAAATGCGTCCGCTGCGGCAAAACCTACGCGGCCGTGCCGGACCTGACTACCTGCGAATGCGGCGGCATTTTGGATATCATCTATGACTACGAGTCCATCAAAGCCCGTCTGACCAAGGAGGTCCTGGCGAACCGGGCCGAGCGGTCCATGTGGCGCTACCGGGAGTTGCTGCCCATCGAGGAGGGCGCCGTCCCCACGCCCCTGCGGGTGGGCTGGTCCCCCCTCTACGAGGAGCCGCGCCTTGCGCAGCAGCTGGGCCTGGGCCGGCTCTTTGTAAAGGACGACGGCCAGAACCCCACGGCCTCCCTGAAGGACCGGGCCAGCGCCATGGCGGTGGCCAAGGCCCGGGAGGCCGGGGCCAGGGTAATTGCCTGCTCCTCCACGGGAAACGCCGCCTCGTCTCTCGCGGGCAACGCGGCGGCGGCGGGGCTTTCCACGTACATCTTCGTCCCCTCCCGGGCCCCCAAGGGGAAGGTGGCCCAGCTCATGACCTTCGGGGCCACGGTGATCTCCGTCCAGGGCAGCTATGAGGAGACCTTCGAGCTTTCCAAACAGGCCATTGACAAATGGGGCTGGTACAACCGCAACGCCGCCATCAACCCCTATCTCTCCGAGGGCAAGAAGACCGTGGCCCTGGAGATTATGGAACAGCTGAACTGGGAAGTGCCGGATTACATCGCCATCTCCGTGGGGGACGGCTGTACCATCGCGGGGCTGTGGAAGGGCCTTAAGGACCTGCACGCCATCGGCTTCATTGACCGCCTGCCCCGGCTTATCTCCGCCCAGGCGGCGGGCTGCTGCCCGCTGAACCGGGCCATTGAGAGCGGCATGCCTTGGGAGCCCATGGAGGAGAACACCCTGGCGGACTCCATCGCCGTGGGCGTGCCCCGGAACGCGGAAAAGGCCCTCATGGCCATCCGGGAGTCGGGCGGATTGACGGTGAACGTCACCGACGAAGAGATCATGGCCGCCCAGCAGCTCCTGGGCCGGACCTGCGGCGTCTTCGGCGAGCCCGCCGGGGTCACCGGCACGGCGGGGGTGAAAAAGCTCTGCGAGGCCGGAAAAATCGGCAGAGACGACACGGTGGTCTCTGTGGTGACGGGCAACGGATTGAAGGACGTGGCCAACGCCATCGCCGCCTGCGGGGACCCCATCACGATTCCCTCCGATATGAACCGGCTGCTGGCGGCTTTTGCCGAGAAGGGCATTGGGGCGGAGGGGGTATGATCCTCCGGCCCTACCGTCCCTCCGATCTCCGGGAGCTTGCGGAATTGTTTTATGTCACGGTGCATACGGTGAATGCCGGGGACTACACGGCGGAGCAGCTGGACGCCTGGGCGGACGGAGCCCCGGACTTAGAGGAGTGGGGCCGGACCCTCCTGGCGCACACCGCCCTTGTGGCGGTGGAGGGGGAGACTCTCGCGGGCTTTGGAGACATGGACCGCTCGGGTTATCTGGACCGCCTGTATGTCCACAAGGACTTCCAGCGCCGGGGCATTGCCTCCGCCCTCTGCGACGCGCTGGAAGCGGCGGTGGAGGCGGAGCGGATTGTCACCCACGCCTCCATCACCGCCCGGCCGTTTTTTGAGAAGCGGGGCTATCGGACCCTCCGGGAGCGGCGGGTACTCCGGCATGGAGTGCCCCTGACCAATTACCACATGGAAAAGCGCCGGTTTCCGGCTGCACAAAACGCCTGTTACTCAGCAGAAAACGCCGTTGCGCCCCAGGCGGAAACGGAGTAAGATAGACGCGGCATTCCAAGAGACAGGAGGGGACTCCCCATGAAAACAGCGTTTGACGCCCACTGCTGGGCGGAAATCGATTTGGACGCCCTGGTCCATAACTTCCATCTGATTCGGGAAAAGGCGTCGCCCGCCGCGGTCTGCGCCGTGGTAAAGGCCGACGCCTACGGCCACGGGGACCGCATGGCGGCCCGGACCCTGGCGGAGGCGGGGGCGGCGTGGTTCGCCGTATCCTCCCTGGCGGAGGCCCGGCACCTGCGCCGCAGCGGCATCAAGCAGCCCATTTTGATTCTGGGCATGACCCGCCCGGAGTGCGCCGGGGCGCTGGCGGCGGAGGGGATAACCCAGGCGGTCTACAGCCTGGAATACGCCCGGGCCCTGTCCCAGGCGGCGGAGGCCGCCGGGGTGACGGTGGAGGGCCACCTGAAAATCGACACCGGCATGGGCCGCATCGGCTTCGGGGCCTGCCGGGACTTTGAGGGGGCGGTGTCCGGCCTTCTGGAGTGCCGGAGGCTGCGCGGCCTTTCCATCACCGGCGCGTTCCAGCACTTTCCCGTGGCGGACTCCCTGTCGGAGGAGGACCGCCGCTATACCGAAAAGCAGTACGCCCTCTTCCGCCGGGTGGTGGAGCGCCTGGAGGCGGCGGGGCCCCTGAGAACCGTCCACTGCTCCAACTCCGCCGGGCTGACGGCCCACCCGGAGTGGAGCGGCGACATGGTCCGGGCCGGGGTCATCCTCTACGGCCAGGACCCCAGCGCGGAGGTGGCCTTCCCCGGCCTTCGGCCCGTCATGGCCTTGAAAACCGTGGTCAGCCAGGTGAAGGACCTGGCCCCCGGGGACTGCGTGGGCTACGGGCGGACCTATACGGCGGACCGGCCCCTGCGGGCGGCCACCGTCTGCTGCGGCTACGCCGACGGCTATCCCCGGTGCCTGTCCAATCTGGGCACGGCCTCCATTCACGGCCATCCCGCCCCGGTGATTGGCCGGGTGAGCATGGACCAGATTGTTCTGGACGCCTCCCAGGCGCCGGAGGTCTCCGCCGGGGACGAGGCCGTGCTGCTGGGCGCCGCTCCGGCGGACGGCTTTGCCCAGGCGGCGGAAAAGGCGGGGACCATCACCTACGAGCTTCTCTGCGCCGTGGCCCGCCGGGTGCCCCGGGTCTACCTCCGGGGGGGAGAAGTGGTGGAGGT
Source organism: Oscillospiraceae bacterium (assembly GCA_910574635.1). Lineage (GTDB taxonomy): Bacteria > Bacillota > Clostridia > Oscillospirales > Oscillospiraceae > Oscillibacter. The sequence continues at coordinate 146,639 of CAJTCG010000009.1, forward strand.
TCTGGACTACCTGGATAAGGAGTGAACGGCGGAGCCTTGGAAAAGGCCGGCCTTGACATCCAGGCCCTTCCATGCTATCATCGTTTACAGCCCTGTCCCCGGAAAGTGCTTCTGACCGGAGGACTTGGATTTCATATCTGTCGGTCTGGCGGCAAGGTGGTTCCGAGCCGTAAGAGGAGAGACATCGGGCGTGGGGAAGTTCCCCGGGCCTTGGCGCGTGCCTGCGTCCCCTCTGCCGGATCGGCGGAGGGGCTTTTATTTTTCCGCGAAGGAGGGAAGCTATATGGAGACCCGCGTCGCCGTCCTGGCGGTGATTGTCCGGGAGGCGGACTCCGTGGCGGCGCTGAACGCCCTGCTGCACCAGTATGAAAGCGCCGTCCTCGGGCGGATGGGGGTGCCCTGCCGGGAGCGGGGGATACGCTTAATCAGCGTGGCCCTGGACGCTCCGGCGGATGTGATTTCCGCCCTGTCCGGGAAAATCGGCCGTCTGCCCGGCGTGACGGCGAAGACCGTTTACGCCCCCGAGAACGCCTGAGCCCTGCAAAAAAACACATTATGGGAGGAAACAACGGATGAAAGCCTTGAAGATCCTTGCCCTTGCCTTAGCCCTGCTGCTGGCCCTTTCCGCCTGCGGCGTGATTCGCAGCGGCGGCGGCCCCACGCAAGCGGCGGGCGGCTCCAGCCCGGCGGAGGAACCGGCCCCCGAAACCGCCCCGGAGAGCCCGGAGGAAGCGCCGCCGGAGGTTCCCGCCCTGCGGGTGGGGGCGCTGAAGGGCCCCACCGCCATGGGACTGATCCGCATGATCGCCGACGGCGGCGTCAACCGCTACACCCTAGCGGGCTCCGCTGATGAGCTGACCCCCGCCTTCATCAAGGGGGACCTGGATATCATCTGTGTCCCCGCCAACCTGGCGGCGGTTCTCTACAACAAGACCGAGGGCCAAATCGTCACCCTGGCCGTCAATACCCTGGGCGTGCTCTACATTGTGGAAAACGGCGGGGAGAGCGTCCAGTCCATGGCGGACCTCAAGGGTAAAACCATCGCCGCCGCCGGGAAGGGGTCCACCCCGGAGTTCGGCCTCCGGTATCTCCTGGAGCAAAACGGCCTGGACCCGGACCGGGACGTGGCCGTCGACTGGAAATCGGAACATGCCGAGTGCGTCGCCGCCCTGGCGGCGGGAACGGCGGACATCGCCCTGCTGCCCCAGCCCTTCGTCACCGTGGCTCAGGGGAAGCTGGAAAACCTCCGGGTGGCCCTGGACCTGACGGAAGAGTGGGACGCCCTGGACAACGGCTCCGCCATGATTACCGGCGTGGCTGTGGCCCGGCGGGAGCTGGTGGAGGAGCGCCCGGAGCTGGTGGATAAGTTCCTGATGGAATACGCCGAATCTGTGGAGTGGGTGCATGAAAACACCGCCGGGGCGGCGGAGCTGGTGGCCCAAAACGGCATCATCGAAAGCCCCGCCATCGCGGAAAAGGCCCTGCCCCGCTGCAACATCGTCTGTCTCACCGGGCAGGAGATGTATGAAAAGCTCTCCGGCTATCTCCAGGTGCTGGCGGAGGCGGCCCCGGAGTCCGTAGGCGGTGTGCTCCCCAGAGACGACTTCTATTATGGCGCCTAAGCTCCGCCCCTGGTCCGTGGCCCTCTGGCTGCTGGCCTGGCAGGGGGGGAGCGTGGCCCTGGCGGCGGCTTATCCCCACGGGGGGCTGCTGCTGGCCTCGCCGGTTCAGGCGGCCCTCCGCCTCCTGGAGCTGCTGCCGTCCTCCGCCTTCTGGCGGGCGGTGGGGAACTCGTCTCTGCGCATCTTCGGGGGCTTTCTCCTCTCCTGCGCGCTGGCTCTTCTGCTGGCGTCTCTGGCGGCGGGCCGGCCCTGGCTCCGGGATCTGCTGGGCCCGCCGGTGGCGGTGGTGAAGGCGGTCCCCGTGGCCTCCTTCATCATCCTGGCCCTGGTGTGGCTGGACGCGGAAGCGCTGTCCCTGTTCATTTCCGCCCTGATGGTCTTCCCGCCGGTGTACCTCAACGTGCTGGAGGGACTCCGGCAGACAGATCCGAAGCTCCTGGAGCTGGCCCGGGTCTACCGCATCCCCTTCCGGCGGCGGGTATGGGGCGTTTACCTGCCCCAGGTGCTGCCCTATTTCCGCTCCGCCGCCTCCCTGGCCCTGGGGCTTTGCTGGAAGGCGGGAGCGGCGGCGGAGGTCATCGGCCTTCCGGAGGGGACCATCGGCGAGCGGCTTTATACCGCCAAGGTCTACTACCAGACCCCGGACCTCTTCGCCTGGACCGCCGTGATCCTGGTGCTGTCGGCGGTTTTCGAGCGGCTGTTCCTGGCGGCGGTGGACGGCTTGGCCGGAAAGGCGGGAGCATGATGGAAATTCATGTGGAAGGGCTCTGCAAGGCCTATGGCGGCAGGCCCGTGCTGACCGGCCTGAGCGCCGTCTTCCGCCCGGGGATCACCTGCGTCGCCGCCCCCTCCGGGACGGGGAAAACCACCCTGCTCCGCCTCCTGCTGGGCCTGGAGCGCCCCGACGGGGGAATCATCCGGGGCGCGGACTGCCGATGGGCCGCCGTGTTCCAGGAGGACCGGCTGCTGGAAAACCTCTCCGCCGCCGGAAATCTCCGCTTCGCCCTGGGGGAGGTTCCGGGGGAGGCGGGGGAGCTGCTGGCCCGGCTGGGGCTGGACCCTTCGGATTCCAGGCCCGTCCGGGCGTGGTCCGGGGGCATGCGGCGGCGCTTGGCCCTGGCCCGGGCCCTGCTGGCCCCGGCGGAGGCCCTGGCCCTGGACGAGCCCTTCACCGGCCTGGACGGGGAGAACCGGGCCCGGTGCGTGGAGCTGATCCGGGAAAGAGGAGGGGGGAGACCGGTGCTGCTGGCCACCCATGATCTGACGGGACTGGAGGACGCTCCGGTGGTGCGCCTGGGGGAAAAATAGGGAGAAGCTCCGCCGCGCGGCGGAGTTTTTCTTGTTTTTGTTGGAAAAAGCTCTTGAAAACCGGAGAACTTTGCCGTACAATAAACGCCGAAACAAACCGCCGCCTTATAGGAGGAACCGCCATGCGCGTCATCACAGGCTCCGCCGGGGGCCGCCGTTTGCTGGAGCTGGAGGGGCTGGAAACCCGCCCCACCACCGGCCGGGTGAAGGAGGGCGTATTCAGCGCCCTGCAATTCGACGTCGAGGGCCGCCGGGTGCTGGACCTCTTCGCCGGAACCGGGCAGATGGGCATTGAGTGCCTGAGCCGCGGGGCCGCTTCCGCCGTCTTCGTGGACCGGCGGAAGGACGCCTTTGCGCTGATAAAAAAGAACCTGGCCCTGACGGGCCTTCAGGACCGGGCCCGGGTGGTCCATGGGGATTCCCTGGCCTTCCTGGCGGGGGCGGGGGAGTCCTTTGATCTGGTGTTCCTGGACCCGCCCTACGCCTCCGGCCTGTTGGAACAGGCGCTGGAGCGGCTGGCTGCCCCGGGATTTGACATTCTGGCTCCTTATGGTATAATCGTAGCGGAACACCCGGCGGATCGCCGCCTGGACGTCCCGGCGGGGTGCCGTTTGCGAAAGACTTACCGCTATGGCAAGATTGCCGTCACCCTCTTTTGCCGGGAGGGAAACGAATAGAACGAGGAAATCGCGCATGAGAACAGCCATCTGCTCCGGCAGCTTCGACCCCATTACCCTGGGGCACCTGGATATCATCCGCCGGGCCGCCGGATGCTTTGACCGGATCTGGGTCTGCGTCAGCCCCAACGCCGAAAAGCGCAACCAGATGTTTACCCCGGAGCGGAAGCTCCAAATGGTCCGGGCCGCCATAGAGGACCTGCCTAACGTGGAGGCGGAGCTCTGGCCCGGCCTGCTGGCCGACTTCGCCAAAAATCACGGGGCCTGCGCCATCGTCCGGGGGGTCCGCTGTGTGACGGACTTCGACGGGGAGTACCAAATGGCCCAGATCAACCGTGAAATCTGCCCGGGGCTGGAGACCATGCTCCTGCCCGCCAGCGCCCCCTACCAGCATTTCAGCTCCTCCATGGCCCGGGAGATGATTCGATACCGCCAGCCGCTGGAGAAGTATCTGCCCGCGCCTATCATCCCGCTTGTGGCGGAACTGACAGAGAATGAGGGAGGATCACACCATGGCCAATGACATCAACCGCCTGATTGATATGATTTATGAGCGGATCGAGGACGCCAAAGCTCCCGCCCTGAAGCCCAGCATGAGCATTGTGGACCGGGACGAGCTGCTGGATCTGCTGGACGAGCTCCGGGCCCAGCTTCCGGCGGAAATCAAGCGGGCCCAGGAGCTGTTGGCTGCCCGGGAGAAGTTTGTGGAGGACGCCAAGCGGGACGTGGAGCGCATGATGCGCCAGGCGGAGCTGGAGGCCAAGACCAAGATCTCCGAAAGCGAGGTCATGTACGCCGCCCGGGAGAAGGCCCGGCAGATCGTCACCCGGGCGGAGGAGCGCTCCCGCCAGCTCTATCAGGTGGCCAACAGCTACGCCGAGGATGCCCTGGCCCGGACGGAGGAGGCCGTCCAGGCCGCCCTGGACGAGGTGAAGCAGTCCCGGGTCCGGTTCCGCACCACCTCCGCCGCCAAGATGCAGGAGCAGAGGCAGAAATTGGAAAAGAAGAACGAGGAGAACGAAACCGGAGTTACATATAGCTAACAAAAGTTTGGCAAAATTGACGAAACTTTTGTGGAAACAAAACCGGTTATCGCTAGATGTGGAAAAAAATTGGAGCTCGCGCGCTCCCTGTCGCAAGATATTGCGGCGGGGAGCGCCTTTTTTTGCGTGGAAGCGAGGAGAAAAAAAGTAGAACGCCCGTTTTATTTTATAGAAAACAGGCGAAAAATCAAGGATTTCAGAGAAAAGGCCCAATTTTCCGTCGAAAAAAAATCCTTGCTTTTCGGTCGCCGTTTTCGTATACTAGGTAGCATAGGTGGGGAGAAGTGGGGATTTGAGGCAGTCAAGTGGAGGCTTGCCCCATTCTGTCCCAAAAAAGGGGGAAGGGGGGCGGACCTATGGCGAGGCTGCTGGGAAAATCGAATAACAGCATCGACGCCAAGGGCCGCCTTGTGATCCCTTCCGCCATGCGGGAGGCGCTGGGCGACACCTTTTTCATCACCATCGGCGCCGAGCACTGCCTGACCATTTACCCCCAAGCCAAGTGGGAGCAAATGTCCGACGAGATGGACGAGCTGCCCTACACAGAGGCAAGGGCTTTAACTTTACTCTACGCCAACGCCGTCCAGTGCGAGCCGGACGGCCAGGGCCGGGTGCTGATTCCCGCCCCCCTGCGGAAGTACGCGGGGCTGCAAAAGGCCTGTACCATCGTGGGCCTGAATACCTTCGCCGAGATTTGGGACGAAGGGACCTGGACGGAGCGGGAACAGCGGATGCTGGAGGAGGAGGACATGGCCGCGGCCATGGACGCCCTGGCCCGGGCCCGCCGCCGCACGCTTTCTTGAAAGAGGTTCTATGGAATATACACACAAGCCCGTCCTGCTGGACGAGTGCATCGGCGCCCTGCGCATCCGCCCGGAAGGCGTCTATGTGGACGGCACTCTGGGCCGGGCGGGGCACTCCCGGGAGATCGCCAAGAGGCTGACCACCGGCCGGCTCATCTGCATCGACCGGGATTCCGCCGCCATTGAGGCGGCCGGGGAGCGTCTGGCCCCCTGGATGGACCGGGTGCGGCTGGTCCACAGCAACTTCTCGGAGCTTGGAAGCGTCCTGGAGGAGGATGCGGACGGGATGCTCTTCGACCTGGGCGTCTCCTCTCCCCAGCTGGACGATCCGGAGCGGGGCTTTTCCTATATGCACGACGCGCCGCTGGACATGCGGATGGACCGCTCCGCTCCGCTGACGGCCCGGGAGGTGGTCAATTCCTGGAGCTTGGAGGAGCTTCGGCGGATTCTATACGATTTCGGCGAGGAGCGGTATGCCCCCGCCATTGCCAGGGCCATCGCGAAACGGCGGGAGCAGCGGCCCATCGAGACCACCCTGGAGCTGGTGGAGGTGATTAAATCCGCCATGCCACCGGCGGCCCTGCGGGAAAAGCAGCACCCCGCCAAGCGGAGCTTTCAGGCAGTCCGCATCGCCGTCAACGGCGAGCTGGACGCTCTGCCTCCCATGCTGAGGGCGGCGGCGGACAAGCTCCGCCCCGGCGGGCGGCTGGCGGTGATCACCTTCCACTCTCTGGAGGACCGCATTGTCAAGCGGACGCTGCGGGAGCTGGCCCAGGGCTGCACCTGCCCGCCGTCGTTTCCGGTGTGCGTCTGCGGGAAAAAGCCGCTGGTGCGGCTGGACAAGCCCGTGACGCCCTCGGCGGCGGAGGTGGCGGAGAATCCCCGGGCCAGAAGCGCCCGGCTCCGCACGGCGGAGAAATTGGACAAGTTGGACATCTGAAACCGGATTTCGAAATGACGGAAAGGAGGCGGCTTCATGGCATCGGCGGCGCGGGACATGCGGTATCGCGGAAAACAGGCGGTCAACGGCAGCCTGGCCTATGACCTGGACTATGCGGTTCGGGAGCGGGCCCTGCGCCACGCGGGGGAAGCTCCCAAGGCGCGGGAAAAGGCGAAGGTCTATGAGGCGCCCCGGGTGCTGCTCCGGGCGCGGCAGGTGGTGTCCCCCCTGGCGGTGCTGAGCGTGGCGGCCATCATGGGCCTGGCCTTGCTGGTGCTGATGAGCTACGTGCAGCTGACCATGCTGTCCGCGGATACGGTGAAGCTGCAAAGCCAGCTGGAGGAGCTGGAGTCTGAGAACGCGGCCCTCACGGCCCAGTACCAGCGGATGTTCGACATGGCCTCGGTAAAGGAGGCGGCGGAGGCCGCCGGCATGTCCAAGCCCAGCAGCACGCAGATGAGCCAGCTGGACCTGTCGGCGGGGGATTCCGCCGTGGCTTACCGGCAGAAGGAGCCGGGGCTGTTCAGCCGCATCCTCTCCTCCCTTCACGGCGGGGTTTACGCCGTGGTGGAATATTTTGACTAACCGGCGCACTATAATGAGCTGACATGATTTCCTGACAGCGGGGAGCGGGAAGCCGGTCTTCTTGCTCCCCCGCTTCATCCTTATTTTTTGAAATTTCCGACTAGGAGGCAGCAGCATGGCGAACCGTACCCCTCAGACTCCCGCCCTTCACCGCAAGAGCGAATCCGCCCGCAGGGCCAATCAGATTATCCGCGGGCGGACGCTGCTGATGATGCTGGTGATGGGCGTGGGGACTTTTTTGCTGCTGTTCTGGAAGCTCTACGATCTCCAAATCAACCGTCATGACGAAATGCAGGCCAGGGCCGTGACCCAGCAGACCCGGGAGACCAAAATCATCGCCTCCCGGGGGACCATCTACGACAAAAACCACAACATCCTGGCCAGCTCCACCACGGCGGAGATGGTGATTCTCGATCCCTTACGCATCGGCCAGTATGTCGAGAGCCAGGAGGAGGCCCAGGAGGAGGCCGCCGCCCGGGCTTTGGAGGAGGGGGAGGCCTATACCCCGCAGCCCATCCGGGACCAGAGCTACATTGCCCGGGGGCTGAGCCGCATTCTGGACATGGACCAGGCGTCCATTGAAAAGAAGATGGAAAACACGAAGTCCCAATATGTCATTCTCAGCCGGAAGGTGGAGAAGGAGGCGGCGGACGAGATCCGGAGATTCTTGAACGGCGAAATCGACGAGGAGGGAAACGAGATTCCGGAGGGCCAGCGGCGCAGCGTCACCGGCGTGCACCTGAGTCCGGACTCCAAGCGCTATTATCCCTACAACGCCATGGCGGCCAACGTCCTGGGCTTCGTCGACATCGACAGCAAGGGAGCCGTGGGCCTGGAGGTCAAATACAACGAGGACCTCTCCGGCACCGCCGGAAGGACCATTTCAGCCCAGAACAACAAGGGCCAGCCCCTGCTGTTCCAGTATGAGCAGTACTTCGACGCGGAGAACGGCAGCGACCTGGTGCTGACCCTGGACATCAACGTCCAGATCGCCCTGGAAAAGGGCATGGAGTCCATGCTCAGCAAATTCGACGCCGCCAACGGCGGCACCGGGATTGTGATGGATGTGAATTCCGCGGCCATCCTGGGCATGGCGTCCTATCCCAATTACGATTCCAACCAGTCCGGCGTCCTCTACGACGGGAAACTGAAAGCCAAGCTGGAAAAGAAGCTGGAGGACATTGAGAAGGACCGGGACAAATACGCGGCGCAGGACGCCGCAGAAGCCGCCGCGAGAGAGGAGGCGGGCATAGAGGACGACGGGGAAGAGCGGGTGAGCGCCTATGAAAAGGCGGTGACCAAGGCCAAGGACGACGCCCGCCAGAGCCAGTGGCGGAACAAGTGCATCGACTCCACCTACGAGCCCGGCTCCACCTTCAAGCCCATCACCCTGGCGGCGGCGCTGGAGGAGGGGGTCATCAACATGAACTCCACCTATGAGTGCTCCGGCTCCGTCATGGTCAAGGGCTGGGATAAGCCCTTCTACTGCTCCCGGCAGACCGGCCACGGCCACCAGATTTTGAAGGAAGCGGTGGGCAACTCCTGCAACCCGGCCTTCATCAAAATCGGCCAGACCCTGGGCACCAGCAAGTTTTACGAATACCTCAAGTCCTTCGGCCTGATGGAAAAGACCGGCGTGGACATGATCGGCGAGGCCCAGGGCATCTTTACGGACGAAAAGAGCTTTAACTCCAACATCGTCTCCCTGTCCTCCTACGCCTTCGGCCAGACCTTCAACGTCACCCCCATCGAGCTGATCCGGGCCCAGGCGGCCTGTGTCAACGGCGGCTACCTCTACGAGCCCTATGTGGTGGAGCAGGTGCTGGACGGGGAGGGGAACATCCTGCGCCAGCACGAAACCAAGTGCATCCGCCAGGTGGTCAGCGAGGAGACCTCCGCCAAGGTCCGGGAGTGCCTGGAGTACGTGGTGGCGGAGGGCACCGGGAAAAACGGGCAGGTGAACGGCTACCGCATCGGCGGAAAGACCGGCACCGCCGACAAAACCGGAACCAAAACCCCCTCTAATCCCAAGGGCGACATCGTGGTGTCCTTTATGTGCTTTGCCCCGGCGGACGATCCGCAGTACATCATGCTGCTGACCATGGACACCCCCAGCCGTACCACGGGGACCTACCCCTCCGGCGGCAACATGGTGGCCCCCACGGCCAGCCAGATTATGGGGGAGATCCTCCCCGTTCTGGGCGTGGAGCCGGACTATACCGCCGACCAGCTGGCGGGAGCCGACGCCGCCGTGCCCCATGTGGTGGGCCAGGACCTGGAAACCGCCAAGGGGCGGCTGGAAAACGCGGGCTTTACCTTCCGCACGCTGGGCAGCGGCGCGGAGGTTACCGCCCAGACCCCCGAGGGGGGCGCCATCGTGCCGAACAACGCCACCATCGTGCTGTACCTGGGAGAGGAAAAGAACGACGCCCTCCGGGCCGTGCCCAATGTGCTGGGCATGACCGCCGCCGAGGCCAATCAGGCCCTGACCAACGCGGGCTTTATTATGCGGGTGACGGGTGCGACCAGCGCGGAGTCCGGCAACGTCAAGGCCATCTCCCAGGATCGGGAGGAGGGGGCCGAGCTGGCCCCCGGCAGCGTCGTGACGGTGCGCTTTGGCGACAATTCCGTAAGAGACTGAGAGCAGGTTTTGCCGGGTTTCCGGCAGGATATGCCGTATACATTGCGTTTTATTCGGGTTATAATCATCCAGGACGTATTCAACTGGATGGAGGTTTGACAAGTATGAAGCTGAAAGAACTGCTGAAGGGCCTGGAAATCCTCTCCGCCACCGCGGATTTGGAGACGGAGATCGCCCAGGTTCAATACGACTCCCGCCGGGTGGGGGCCGGGGACCTGTTTACGGCCCTCTGCGGCTATGCGGCGGACGGCCACAAGTTCATCCCCCAGGCCATGGCCTCCGGCGCGGCGGCGGTGCTGTGCCAGGTTCCGCCGGAAGGGGAGGGAATCCCCTACGTCCAGGTGGCGGACTCCCGCCGGGCCTTGGCGGTGGCGGGAGGCAACTTCTACGGCCATCCGGCGGAATCCATGACCATGGTGGGCGTCACCGGGACCAACGGGAAGACCACCAGCACGTATCTTCTCAAGGCCGTTTTGGAGGCCCGGGGAGAGAAAGCAGGTCTGATTGGCACCAACCAGAATATGATTGGGGAGGAGGTCCTGCCCACGGAGCGGACCACCCCCGAATCCATTGAGCTCCAAAAGCTCTTTGCCCGAATGCGGGACGCGGGCTGCACCCATGTGGTGATGGAGGTTTCCTCCCACGCCCTGTATCTGGACCGGGTATATGGCGTCCCGTATCAGGTGGGCGTCTTTACGAACCTGACCCAGGACCACCTGGATTTCCACAAGACCATGGAGGAGTACTGCGGCGCCAAGGCCATTTTGTTTCGGAACTGTGAAACCGGCGTGGTCAACGCCGCGGACCCCTGGACGCCCCGCCTGCTGGAGCACGCCGGCTGCAAGCTGCTCTCCTTTTCCAGCTCCGGCACGGCGGACATTCAGGCGGAAAACATCGTCCTGGCGGCAGATCATGTGGCGTTCACCGCCGTATACAGGGGAGAGCGGGCTTCCGTCCGGGTGAATATCCCCGGGCACTTTATGGTTGACAACGCCTTGGGCGTGCTGGGGGCGGCCCTGGCCCTGGGGATTCCCCTGGAGGAGAGCGCCGCCGTTTTGTCCCGGGTGCCCCATGTGAAGGGCCGGGTGGAGGTGGTTCCCACAGCCGGAAAGGACTATACCGTCCTCATTGATTACGCCCACAGCCCGGACAGCCTGGTGAACGTCCTGAGCACCGTGAAAGGCTTTGCCAAGGGCCGGACCGTGGCCCTCTTCGGCTGCGGCGGGGACCGGGATAAGGCCAAGCGGCCCAAGATGGGCCGGGCCGCCGCGGAGAACGCGGACTTTCTGGTGGTTACCACCGACAATCCCAGGACGGAGCGCCCGGCGGACATCATCGCCGGTATCCTGCCGGGGCTGGCGGGGACCGGGACGCCCTATAAGGTCATCGAGGACCGGGTGGAGGCCATTCACTGGGCGCTGGACCACGCCCGGGCGGGGGACGTGATTGTCCTTTGCGGCAAGGGCCACGAGACCTACCAGGAGGTAGGCCATGAGAAGCGCCATATGGACGAACGGGAGATTGTCGCGGACTATCTGCGCAAGTGAAAAAGCCGCCCGGCGGGACCGGGCGGGGGAGAGGGAAAACTATGATTGTTACGCTGCTGCTGGCGGGGCTGGTGAGCTTCCTGCTCACCCTGGTCCTGGGAAAATTCGTCATTGCGGAGCTGCGGAAGCTGAAAGCGGGGCAGGAGATCCGGAAGGAAGGCCCCGCCTGGCACGCCGGGAAGGCGGGCACGCCCACCATGGGCGGCATCATGTTCATCATCGGCTCCGGCGTGGTGGCCTTCCTCATGGGCTGGGAGGCGATGCTGCGGGGGGAGTTTGCCCACCTGTACGTGTACCTGTTCGCCCTGATATTCGGCCTTATCGGCTTTGTGGACGACTACCGCAAGGTCCGACAGCACCAGAACGAGGGCCTGACGGCCAAGCAGAAGTTCATCCTCCAGCTGGCGGCGGCGGTGCTGTTTCTCAGCCTGATGCGCTATGAGGGACTGCTGACCAACGCGCTGTACGTCCCCTTCCTGAACGTCACCGTGGAGATCAACTGGATTCTCTACCTGATTTTCGCCGCCTTCGTCATCGTGGGCTGCGTCAACGCGGTGAACCTCACCGACGGCATCGACGGACAGTCCTCCAGCGTCACCTTTGTGGTGATGGTGTTTTTCACCGCCGCCGCCGCCAAGTGGGGGCTGACGCCCCTGGCGCTGTTCCCCGCCGCCCTGGCGGGAGGGCTGGCGGCCTTCTTCTGCTACAACCACCACCCGGCCAAGGTTTTCATGGGGGACACCGGCAGCCTTTTCATGGGCGGCGCGGTGGCGGCCCTGGCCTTCGCCATGGATATGCCCTTGATTTTGATTTTGGTGGGCATTATCTATATTTTGGAAACCCTGTCCGACATCATCCAGGTGGCTTATTTTAAGGCCACCCACGGCAAACGCTTTTTTAAGATGGCCCCCCTGCACCACCACCTGGAGCTCTCCGGGTGGAGCGAGGCGAAGCTGGTGACGGTGTTCTCCGGCGTGACCATCCTGTTCTGCGTCCTGGCCTGGCTTGGTATCCAGGGGCGCTATTGAGTCTGAATTGTTAAGAGAAGGAGGGAGTATATGGCGGCACGCGGCAGTTCAGCGGCCCGGCGGGAGCCCCAGAGGCGGCCGGAACCCCAGCGCAGGCCCGCCCAGCAGAGGCGCAAGCCTGTTCAGAGCCAGCAGCGCCGCCCGGCCCGGCAGAGCGTGGTAATTCCCTTCCCCGTGCCGGAACGGCAGCCGGTAAAGCGTCCCCGCCGCCGCCCCCTGAGCCGGGAGGAAGCCCAGCGCCGCCAGCAGGCCCGCCTCCGCCAGCAGGCGCTGGAGGAAGAGGGCAGGGAGCTGGCCAGGGGCCCCATTGACCTGCCCTTCTGCCTGCTGGTCCTGCTGCTGATGGCCATCGGCCTTGTGATGCTGCTGTCCGCCAGCTTTCCCTCCGCCTATTACAATACCAAGAACAACGACCCCACCTATTGGTTTGTCCGGCAGGCCGTTTTCGCCGTCATGGGCGTGGCCGGCATGCTGTTTATCGGCAAGATTAACTACCGGCGTCTCCGGGGCTTGGCGAAAACCCTGCTGTACGTGTCCATATTCCTTTTGATCTTTGTGGCGATTCCCGGAAACCCCTTCGCCGTCACGGTAAAGGGCGCCACCCGCTGGATTGGCGTGGGCGAGCTTTTCAGCTTCCAGCCCTCGGAGATTGCCAAGATGGCCATCGTCATCTACTTCTCCGACAGCATTTCGAAGAAGAAGGATCTCATGCGCTCCTTCCGCTACGGCATCCTGCCTTATGCCTCCTTGCTGCTGGTGACGGCGGGCCTGGTGGCCATCGAACCCCACCTCTCCGGCGCGATTTTGATTCTGGGCGTGGGCGCGGCGCTGATGCTGGTGGGCGGCATCAACTGGGCCTGGGTGTTCGGCGCCATGGGCGCGGCCGCGGGAATGCTGTACTTCGCCCTGTTTGTGGTGGGCTACAACACCTCCCGCATCCAATACTGGCTGAACCCCTGGGCGGATATGCGGGATAAGGGCTACCAGCTTTCCCAAAGCCTTATCACCATCGGCTCCGGCGGCCTCCTTGGCGTGGGCCTGGGGAAGAGCCGCCAGAAGTTCCTGTTCCTTCCAGAGGAGCATAACGATTTCATTTTCGCCATCATCTGCGAGGAGCTGGGCCTCATCGGAGCCAGCGTTATCATGCTCCTGTTCGCGGCCCTGATTCTCCGGGGCTACTGGATTGCCCTCCACGCCCGGGACCGTTTCGGGAGCCTCCTGGTTATCGGCGTCACCACGCTGATTGCCATGCAGACCTTCCTGAACATCGGCGTGGTGACGGGCTTGCTGCCCACCACCGGCATTTCCCTGCCCTTTTTCAGCTACGGGGGCACGGCCTTGTCCATTCAGCTGGCGGAAATGGGAGTCGTGCTGTCGGTGTCGCGTCAAATGAAGCCTACCAGGGCTGGATAGAGGAGGCGTTTTCGATGCCAAGACCGTTGCAGCGGGTCATCTTTACCTGCGGCGGCACGGCGGGGCATGTGAACCCCGCCATCGCCCTGGCCCAGCTGACCCTGGAGAAAAACCCCCAGGCGCAGATTTTATTCGTGGGCGCGGAGCGGGGCCTGGAAAAGGATTTGGTGCCCAAGGCGGGCTACGACTTTAAGACCGTCCATATTTCCAGCTTCCACCGCTCCTTCCAGCCCGCGGAGATCAAGCACAACCTCATTTCCCTGGGCAACCTCATCCGGGCTCCCGGGGAGGCCCGGGCCATCCTCCGGGCCTTTCGGCCCGACGCGGTGGTGGGCACCGGAGGCTATGCCAGCTACCCGCTGGTAAAGGCCGCCGCCAAGGCGGGGATTCCCGCGGCGGTCCACGAGTCCAACGCCGTTCCGGGCCTTACTACCCAAATGCTGGAAACTTACGCGGACCGCATCATGGTGGGCTTCGAGTCCTGCCGGAAGCACTACCGCCGCCCGGAGAAGGTGGTGGTTACCGGCACGCCGGTGCGGCACGACTTCTTTTCGATGACGAAGGCGGAGGCCAAGCGGGCCTTGGGCATAGACGACGGGAGGCCCCTGATCGTCTCCTTCTGGGGGTCCCTGGGGGCCTCGGGCATGAACCGCCTGATGGCGGATTTTCTGGCCCTGGAGGCGGCGAAGCAGCCCTTTTACCACATCCACGGCGCGGGGAAGCAGGGCTGTCCCCGGATGCTGGAGGCCCTGGGGGAAAAAGGCGTGGACCTGGGGGCCTGCCCGGCGTTGCAGCTGCGGGAATACATTTACGACATGGCCCCCGTCATGCGGGCGGCGGACCTGGTTATCTGCCGGGCCGGGGCTTCTACCATCAGTGAGCTGACGGCCCTGGGGACCCCGGCGCTGATGGTCCCGTCCCCCTATGTTACCAACAACCACCAGGAGAAGAACGCCCGGGCCCTGGAGGAGGCCGGGGGCGCGGCGGTGCTGCTGGAGGCGGAGTGCTCCGGCCAGGCCCTGTTCCAGGCGGCCTGCGGCATTCTCCGCGACGAAGAGCGCCTCCGGGCCATGGAGGAGGCCATGGCCTCCCTGGGCATCCGGGACGCTGCGGAGCGCATTTATCAGACGGTGCTGGAGATCCGAAAGTAACCAGAAATCCCCTTCGCCCATAGGATGGAGCGTTACACCATTCTTGGAGCGGAGGGACGGACATGAGCCATTTAGTCATAAGAGGCGGCAGCCGCCTGCGGGGCGAGGCCGGGATACAGGGGGCAAAGAACAGCGTCCTGCCCATTCTGGCGGCCACGCTGCTGACGGCGGACCAGGTGGAGCTGCGGGGCTGTCCCCGCCTGCGGGACGTGGACGCCTCCGTCCGCATTCTGGAGGGCCTGGGCTGCACGGCCCGCTGGGAGGGGAAAAACGTTTTGATCGTGGACGCCCGGGGCCTCAGCGGCTGGGCGGTTTCCGAGGCGCTGATGCGGGAGATGCGGTCCTCCGCCATTTTCCTGGGGGCCATCCTGGCCCGGTGCGGACAGGCGGAGCTGAGCTATCCCGGCGGCTGTGAGCTGGGCCCCCGGCCCATCGACCTGCACCTCTCCGGCCTTCGGGACCTGGGGGCGGAAATCGACGACGCCGGCGGCGTCCTGCACTGCAAGGCCCCCCGGCTTCGGGGCCGGGAGATTGTGCTGAGCCTCCCCTCCGTGGGAGCCACGGAAAACCTGATGCTGGCGGCCTGCGGCGCCTCCGGCGTCACCACCATCGCCAATGCCGCCCGGGAACCGGAGATTGTGGATCTCCAAAATTTCCTCACCGCCTGCGGGGCCAGGGTCTCCGGGGCGGGAACCTCCACGGTGTCCGTGGAAGGCGGGCGGCCCCTTCATGGCTGTACTTACGCCGTCATGCCGGACCGGATTGCGGCGGCTACTTATCTGTGCGCGGCGGCCTCCGCCGGGGGAGAGGTCTTTTTGCGCGGAGCGCGGGAGGAGCATTTGTCCACCGTCACCGCCGTGCTGCGGGAGGCGGGCTGCTCCATCCGCTCCGACGGGGAGGGCATCGCCTGTGTCAGCCGGGAGCGCCCGGCGGCGGTGCGCCCGGTGCGGACGGCCCCCTATCCCGGCTTTCCCACCGACGCCCAGGCCATTTTGATGGCGGCGCTGCTGCGCTGCCGGGGGGCGGCGGTATTCGAGGAAAATATGTTTGAAAACCGCTACCGCCATGTGGGCGAGCTGGCCCGCATGGGGGCCAATGTCCAGGTTTCCGGCCGGACGGCGGTGGTGACGGGGGTGGAGCGCCTCCACGGCGCGCCGGTGCGGTGCACGGATCTCCGGGGCGGGGCGGCGCTGTGCGTGGCGGCCCTGGCGGCGGAGGGAGAGACGGAAATCTCCGAGATTGGCCATATTGCCCGGGGCTATGAGGACCTGGTCCGGGACCTGGGACGCCTGGGGGCGGAGATCTCCCGGATTGGGGATTGAACAGGAAAATACGCGGGGGCCGCGGAGGCGGTCCCCCTTGCGATAGAACTGGAGCGTAGGCATGGCGAGACGGAAGCATACAAAGCGGCGAAGAGGACGGGGAAGTTTCGGCTTCCTCTATAAGCTGCTGTCCGTCTTGGTGATTTGCGCGGCGATTATCGCCGCCATGACCCTGTTTTTCCGGGTGGATAACATCGTCGTCACAGGGCAGAAGCGCTACACGGCGGAGGAGATTCAAGCGGCCTCCGGCGTGGAGCTGGGGTCCAACATGTACCTTTTGAACAAGTATGACGTCGTCCGGGCCATTACCGGGGAGCTGCCCTATATCGAGGACATCCGGGTGAACCGGAAGCTGCCGGACACCCTGCTCATTGAGGTGCGGGAGAGCGGGCGGCCCTTCGCCCTGGTCCAGGACGGCAGCGCCTGGCTGATCAGCGCCGGTGGCAAGATTGTGGAGCAGCTTCCGGGGGGGAAGGCGGGGCAGTACGGGATCATCTCCGGCTGTGAGCTTTTGGCCCCCTCGGTGGGGACTTCCCTGGCCCTGGCTACGGAGTACGCCTCCCAGCAGGCCAGCCTTCTGGCCCTGCTGGAGGCCTTGGACAACGCGGGCCTGACGGAAAACGTGGACGGCATCCGGCTGGACGAGCTCAGCTACCTGAAAATGGACTACGTTGGCCGCTTCACCGTGCGCATGGCCTACGGCGCGGACTATGAGTGGGAGCTGAAAAAGCTGACGGCCACCCTGGCGGATGAGAAAATCCAGAGCAACATGACCGGCACCATCGATCTGAGGCTGGAGAGCGACCGGGTGTTTCTCATACCGGGAGAGCGGTAGGAGCGGCGTTTGCGTCAGGTTTTTTTGAGAATTTGCGTCGAAAGCGAAACAGGCACTTGACCGGAGGGAGAAAGTGGCTTACAATAAGAAAATGAATAGAGTTTCACGGCCTCAAGTCAGGCGGCGGTGAATCGCGGCGTCCTGTCGGGACGGCCGCACAAATGATAGCAGGAGGCAGCACTATGGCATTTGGTTTGGAAAGCAGTCCCGATACCGTTGTCAACATCAAAGTAATCGGGGTCGGCGGCGCTGGAAATAATGTAGTGAACCGCATGGTCAGCTCCGGGACCAAGGGCGTGGAATTTGTGGCGGTGAACACGGACAAGCAGGCGCTGAACATTTCCAGCGCCGCCTATAAAATTCAAATCGGCGAAAAGCTGACCCACGGGCAGGGCGCGGGCTCCGACCCGGAGGTGGGCCGCAAGTCCGCCGAGGAGAGCCGGAACCAAATTGCCAAGGCCCTGGAGGAGACGGACATGGTCTTCATCACCGCCGGCATGGGCGGCGGCACCGGCACCGGCGCGGCTCCCATCGTGGCGGAGCTGGCCAAGGAGCTGGACATCCTCACCGTGGGCGTGGTGACCAAGCCCTTCGGCTTCGAGGGCCGCCGCCGGATGCAGCAGGCCGAGGGGGGCATTGAGGAGCTCAGGACCAAGGTGGACTCCCTGGTTATCATCCCCAACGAGCGGCTTAAGCACGCCACGGACCAGAAAATTACCTTTGCCAACGCCTTTGAGATTGCCGACGACGTGCTCCGCCAGGCGGTGCAGTCCATTTCCGATCTGATCCGGGATACGGGCTACATCAACCTGGACTTTGCCGACGTCACCGCCATTATGAAAGACGCGGGCCTCGCCCACATGGGCGTGGGCCGGGCCGCCGGAAAGGGCAAGGCCGAGGAGGCTGCCAAGCTGGCCGTCTCCAGCCCGCTGCTGGAGACCAGCATCAACGGCGCGCGGGGCATCCTCATCAACGTGGCCGGTTCCCCGGACATCGGCTTGGAGGAAATCGAACAGGCCGCCGGTCTGGTCCAGGCCGCCGTCCACCCCGATGCCAACACGATTTTCGGCGCGACCTTTGATGAGAGCTTGGACGACGAAATCCGCGTCACCGTCATCGCTACGGGCTTTGACAAGGCTCCGGGGCAGCTTCCCAACAAGATGGCGGAGGAGGCCGAGAAGGCCGGAGAGGAGGCCCCGGCGGGTCCCGAGCCCTTGGGCGAGGAGGATGTGCCCAAGCCGGAGGTTCCCGAGGACGACCCCTTCGAGGATATTTTCAAAATTTTCAACAAGCGGGATTGACGCGGTTTTTGAAAAAACCGGAAGACCCTGGAGGTGTTTGCCTCCGGGGTCTTTTTCACGCCTTGAAGCGCCGGAACAGGCAGACGCCGCCATGGGCGCGCTGCCGCTTTTTACTTGTGGTGATTCTGCGTTTTCCGCAAATGATAATCAGGCCGGAAACGGCGTTTGACATGAACAAGGAAGGGGTGGTTTTTTTGTATGGACCTTCACGAATCGCGAAGCGGGCGCTGTGCGCCGGGGCGGCGCTGGCGCTTGCGGTTTTGCTGTGCGCCGGGGGAAGGGTAAAGGCGATGGAGCCCCGGATGCTGGTCCCGGTGGGCCACACGGTGGGCATCAAGCTCTTCTCCCGGGGCGTGGTGGTGGTGAAGCTCACCGATGGCGGGACGCCCGCCAGGGAATGCGGCCTGCGCACCGGGGACGTCATCGTTAAATGCGGCGGGAATGCCGTAACCTCCACGGAGCAGTTTCAGTCCCTTCTGCAAAAGAGCGGCGGCAGCGCCTCCAATTTGCAGATTGAACGGGCGGGGGACAGCGTGACCTTGTCGGTGGAGCCTTCCCGGAACGATCAGGGTGTCTACTGCATCGGCGCCTGGGTCCGGGACAGCATGGCGGGCATCGGGACCATGACCTGGTACGACCCGGCCACCGGAGCCTTCGGGGCCCTGGGCCACGGCGTTACAGACACGGATACGTCGCTGCTGATGCCCTTCTCCAACGGTTCCGTCCTGCCCTCCACCGTCAAGGCGGTGAAGCGGGGCGAGGCGGGGTCCGCCGGAGAGCTGCGGGGAGATTTTGATTTGACGAGGGACCTGGGGCCGCTGTACGCCAATACCAGCGGCGGCATCTTTGGAAAGCTGGAGGAAGCCCCTGGGGCCGGGGCGGCGGTCCCCGCCGGGACGGCCCTGCCCGGGCCCGCCACAATCCTGGCCAACGTCAAGGGGGATGAGGTTCGGGAATATGATATTGAAATTTTGAAGGTCTCGTCTTCCTCGGCGGACGGGCGGGACCTGGTCCTCTCGGTGACGGACCCCGCGCTGCTGGAAGTCACCGGGGGCATTGTGCAGGGAATGAGCGGCAGCCCTATCCTCCAAGGCGGGCAGCTGGTGGGCGCTGTGACGCATGTGCTGTTGAACGATCCTACGAAAGGTTATGGAATTTTGATCGATCATATGCTGGAAGCGTCTGGAATGCAATAAAGGAAAGAAGACACGGTCAGGAGCGGGTTTTCCGCTCCTGACCGCCGCTATTTATGGAGAATATCCGTGCCGGGCCGGTATCCCGCCGCGGTTCACCTGGCCTCCGGGCCTTACGGGCAGTCCCACGGATTGTAAAAATCGGAATTCCGCTGTGTACAACGGGCCGATTTGTGATACAATAGGGAAAACTGTCGAATCATGGAGGAACCGCTATGAACGAGGAGCTGTCCGGAGTGAATTTGAGGGAACGGGAAACGTCCGCCCGTCCGCTGGGAGAGGCGGCCGGAAACAAGCGGAAGACGCCGCCCTCCCGTGCCGGGAGGAGGCCCGGCCGGGCGGGATTGGCGGTCCTGCCCCTGGCGATCTCCATTCTTGCGCTGATTGTCGCCGGGACGGCGCTGCTTCTGGTTCTGCGCGGAGGCGGGGAGCCGGAGATCCCGCCCGAGGCGGAGGAGGAGCCCGTCACCTTCCGGTTTGGCGACATGGTGCTGACGCCCCTGGAGGGAATGCCCCTGAATCCCTATTCTAAGGAGGGCTTTTCCGTGGATGAAAAGGGCCGGGTTGCCTATGCCTTCGGCGGGCGGCGGGCCAAGGCGGGCGTCGACGTGTCCACGCACCAGAAGGACGTGGACTGGCGGGCGGTGGCGGCGGACGGCGTCGACTTCGCCATCCTCCGGCTGGGCCACAGGGGCTATAGCGAAGGCGGCCTGTTCCTGGATCAGACTTTTGAGAAAAACCTCCAGGGGGCGCTGGGCGCCGGTCTGGAGGTAGGCGTTTACTTCTTCTCGCAGGCAATCACACCGGAGGAGGCGGAGGAAGAGGCAGATTATATCCTGGAGGTTCTGGACGGACAGGCGCTTACCTTCCCCGTGGCCTTCGATTGGGAGCCCATCACCGGGGACGAGGCCCGGACCGACGGCCTGGACGGAGAGACGATGACCCGCTGCGCCGCCGCCTTCTGCAAGCGGATTGAAAACGCGGGCTACCGTCCGGCGGTCTATTTTAACCAGACCCAGGGCTATCTGCACTACGATCTGCGGGAGCTGACGGACTATGAGCTCTGGCTGGCGGAGTACGGCACCGTGCCGGATTTCTATTACCATTTTGACCTGTGGCAGTACTCCCACACCGGCCGGGTGGACGGCATTCAGGGAGACGTGGATATGGATTTGGCCTTTTGACGGGGTTTGGACCGAAGAGAGTCTTGCGGAACCGATGAAAACGCGCGTCTGCCCTGGGGCGGCATGATTGGCCCTGGGGGAGACGCGCGTTTTATCGTCAGCGGGCTTTAGGGAAGCACTGATTAAAGCAGGTAAACACTGATTGACAAGAACAGGTGGAGGAAATTTTTTTCGAGGAATTGATATATTGCTGATTGGGTTTGTCATGGACAAGATTCCCTCCATGTGGTATGATTGCCCGCAGAAAGGAGGCGCCCGCTATGCTCACACTGGAGGATTATCTGTTTCAATTTACAGTTTCCCTGCTCTCCCACGCCGTCCTGGTGGTCTATCTGTTTGTGATTATGGACGCGCGGGGCCGGCGGGTGGTGAGAAAGCTGCCCGTCCTGCTGCTCTCCCCGCTGCTGGCCACCCTGCTGGATGCGGCTTTGTATGCGCGCCTTCCCGACCACTATGTGGTCCGTTACTGTGCGTTCTCCTGTGCCATCCTGCTGATGTGTACCCTGTGGATTCGGTGGGCGTGGCGGACCGGGTTCTGGCACGCCTTTGCCGCCGCGTGCATGGCGGGCATGTTCCAGGTGGCCGCGTCCGGCCTGGCCCAGATATTGCTTCTGGACAGCGAGATCCCGTACACGGCGTTGATCGCCGTCTATGGCGCTGTGGCGCTGGTCTCCGCCGCGCTGCTGCACCGGCTCCGCTTCGGGCGCTGGTTCCGCCTTCTGCTGGCGGACAGCTCCGTCCAGCGCCGCATGGCCCTGTTCTTCTTTGGCCTGGAGGCGGCCATGGAGGCATTCTCTCTTTTACAGGAGGGAATCCATCCGGAATATCTGGTTCCCTACTACGCGCTTGTGCTGGTGATGGCGGGGCTGGCGGTGGGGCTGGTCATTTACCTGTCCCAGCGGCTGGACGCCTCCCGGAAGATGGAAGTCCAGCGGGACGTCATTGCCCAGCAGCAGCTCTACGAGCGGGATTTGGAGGCGATTCAGCGGGAGGTGCGGGCGTTCCGTCACGACTACAAGAATTTGCTGGCAGGGCTGTCTGAACAGGCCGGAAAAGGAGAATTGGATGAACTTCGGGCCTCCTTGTCCCAACTGGACGCGGGCTTTGACCAGCACATCGGAGAGAGGATACAGGCATCCGTCCATCTGGGCAATGTGAGAGTCCCCCAGGTGCGCAGCCTCTTGCTGTCCAAGCTGGCAGCCATGAGAGAAAAGAAAATCGACTGCCGCCTGGAAGCGCTCTACCCTGTGGAGCGTATCGGAATGGACCCGTGGGACTTTACCCGCTGTCTGGGTATTCTGCTGGACAACGCCGCCGAGGCCGCTTTGGAAGCGGAAACGCCCTGGGTGGAGATTGTTCTGCTGTCTCAAAAGGACAGGCTGTCTCTGCGGGTGTCCAACCCCTACAATAGGGCCATCGACCCGGATAGAATCTGGACGGAGGGCTTTTCCACCAAGGGAGAGGGCCGGGGATTGGGACTGCCCAGCTACCAGCGGATTTTGAAGGACTATCCCCATGCGACCGCGTCCACAAGCTGGGCCAATGGCGTGTTTGTTCAGGAATTGGTGGTGGAAGAAAAAGCATGATTTCAATTTATCTTTGTGATGATGAGGAAAGTGTTCGTCACCAGCTCAAAACCGCCTTGGAGTGGAAAATTTTCGTGGAAAACTACGACATGAAGGTGGTTTGCGCCGCCTCCACCGCCCAGGCACTTTTGGATGCGGCGCAGGATAGCCGCCGGGGCGTCTACTTCCTGGATGTGGATTTGAAGGACGGAGCGTGGGACGGCTTTACGCTGGGGCGGGAGCTGCGGCGGCGGGACCCTCATGGCACGCTGGTCTACATTACCAGCTATGGCGATCTGGCCTGGAAAACCTTCCAGTACCATTTGGAGGCATTTGACTACATTATGAAGGAGGGAGAGCAGACCGGCCCTGCCGTTGCCCGCTGCCTGGAGGCGGTCCACGCCCGCTTACTGGACGAGCGCCGCGACCCGGCGGAGATGTTCTCCCTGCGAACAGGCGATGAAACCCGCCACATTCCCCTGGCCGACATCCTGTTTTTTGAGGCTGCGCCCAAGGCCCACCATGTATATCTTCACACGGCGGACAGCCGTCTGGATTTCGTGGGCAGTCTGAACGAGCTGGAAAAGGAACTGGACGGACGGTTTGTCCGGGTCCACCGGTCCTTTCTGGCAGCGTGGGACAAAATTGAGACAGTGGATGGAAAGGGAAATCAGGTCCGGGTAGGGGGCAGAATATGTTTGCTGTCCCGAACCGGAAAGGCGGAATTGAAGAAGAAATTGAGAGGGAGCTTTTGAGGCTCCCTCTTTATTTTTGCTGCTCAGGAAGAATTTGTGCCGTTTGGGAAATTCGGCCCCCGGCGGGGCCGGGCAGTGGTATGCTCCTCTTTGCGGACAGGCGGGACGAGAAAGGAGGGAAACGCAATGGCAAAGGAGCGCTTTGTGGAGGTCTATAACCAGGGCATTGTGAATGTGATGAAAGTCGTCGTCGATACAGAAACCGGCGTGAATTATGTGCTGGGCTCTCACAATAAGGCAAGCGGCACGGGGATGACCGTGCTGGTGAACGCGGACGGCAAGCCCATCGTCACCCCCGTAAACTGAACGAATCCATCCAATTCGGAAAACACGAATTCATCCCGCCCGCCCGCGCCAACAATAAAGTTCAACGATGTAGGAGGCACATAACCATGGCAACAGAAGTCCAGAAATTCACCCAGGAGGCGGGATACAAGCCGCTGGAGGACCGCTGTATCATCGTCAAATACGCCTCGGAAAACCTGAGCGAACAAATTACGGCATTTTTTAACTCGGAATTTTATGTTCTCCAGATGTGTGAACACGAAATCATCCTGCTCCCCTTCAACCGCGCATGGCACTACCTGCGCAAAGACGTATCCTTGGTCCTTCCCTATGGGGACATCCAGTCAGTGGAGCTGGAAGACGTTAAGTTCAACACCGTTATCACCATCCGCACCAGGTCGGACACCATCCGCCTGACCGCCCAGCAAGCAGCGCTGAGCGGCCTGCGGTGTTCCGGCCGCTACGCCGTCTTGTATGCCGGCAGCCTCAGAAACTGGCACAAGGAAAATCTGGATGGAACGCTGAAAGCGCTAACCGAATTAGGAAATAACTGATCTCATCTTTAGAGGAATTCAGTATGGATAAAGGCGAAAGAAAACTAGATAGCGTCTACACAAGAGGCGGGGATTGTAATAGAATGGAACTATCTTTCCTGCTTTTGCGGCCAGCCTGGAGGTTCCTTGCCTGGCCGCTTTTCGGCAGGCAGGAAGGACCGCCTCGGAACGATGTTCCGAGATGGTCCTTCCTGCTTGAAGAGAGGCGGGGAGACTGCGGCGGGATGAAGCCCTTCACGCCATCTGGGACACCGCCACGAACACATTGGAGATCTCGTACCAGACGGCGAAGTCCACGCTTCCCGTCTGGGGCAGGTGGAAGATCTTCTGGAACTCCGTCACCGCCGCCTGGGTGGCGGGGCCATAGACGCCGTCCGCCGGGATCTTGGGAATGGCGGGGAAATTGTCCGCGATGCGGTTGAGCTGGACTTGAATGGTCCGCACCGCTTCCCCCTCGCTGCCCAGGGTCAGCACCTCCCCGCCGTAAGACAGAGGGACGCCCTCCACTTTCTCCGCGCTTTTGAGGTAGATTTCCGAGCCGTAGTACTTTTTCAGGATGCTCACCGCGTCCCAGCCCTGCTCCCCAAGCGCTTGAGAGCCCCACTGGCTCAGACCGCTGCACTGTGTCCGCCGCCCGTCGCAGTACTGGGTGAACAGGGGCTGGGCGATGCCCTCCTTGGTGACGTAGGTGGTGAAGAGATCGTCCACCACCACGCCGATCTCCTCGAAGATGGTCCGCCCGTGGGAGTAGGACTGGTCGAAAGCCGTGGAGCTGGTGACGGTGAAGTCATAGCCTTTTCCCCGGTACCACTCTGTGTAGACCCGGTTTAGAGTAAAGGAAGTAATGGCCAGCACGTTGGCCTTAATGGCCTCCGTCCGCCAGGTGGAGTAGATTTCACTGCACGCCACGTTTTTCACGTAGTCCTTGAACCGGACCCAGTAATTCCGGGCGGACGCGTCCTCGGGCCGCCCGTCGTGGACCACCACAAACTCCGGGATCACCGGCTCCGGCAGGACGACCAGTCCCTCCGGCTCCGGCAGGGGCTTGACCTCCGCCTCCTCCGGGCGGCTGGAGGGCTCCCCCCACAGGGCGTGAGGGGCTAAGAGCACATTGTGTACATTGAAGCCCCCGGACCGGGCCGGGGCCAGGGGGGCCCGCTGGATGGCCCGCCCGGCGGGCAGCAGTTCCACCCCGCCCAGGTGGAGGGTCTCCCGCTCCGGGGCGAAGACGGTGACGTTGTAGACGGCGTAGGGCCGCTGCTCCGCTGCCCCCTCCTCCACAGACCACTCCATGGGGGGCGCGGGCAGCTCGATAAAGGGCGTCTGGCCCGAGGCGTCGGTGGCCGCTTCCTCCAGCACCCGGCCGTCCGTGGGGTCCGTAATGCGGACCCGGGCCTCTGGGATAGGGTCCGGGGTCTCCCCGGCCGTGACAAAGATCTGCAAGCTGCCCTTGTCTGTATAAGTTGGATTCATAAGGCTGCTCCTCCTTTCCGTATACTATCCTATGCGGGCGGGGCATTCCGGACACCGCCCAAAGCATCGGGACAGGAGGGCTGTATGGAATACATTATCAAATACACGGGGGATATCCTCTCCCTGGGCTATCCCACGGAGCTGCTGGACGCCCAGTTTGCCATCATGGAGCTGGAGGAGGAGTCCCCGGAGCGGCTGCTGGCCCACTGGCAGGTCACCTGCTATGAGCCCGCCCGGCGGCTCAGCAGCCTGGCGGACCGGAGCCTGGAGGCATCCTGCATCCCTCCGGTCCAGCGGGAGACCGGCCTGGGGCTGACGGGGCAGGGGGTGCTCATCGGCTTTGTGGACTCCGGACTGGATCTGCGGCACCCGGAATTTCTGGCGGACGACGGCTCCAGCCGCATTGTGGGCCTCTGGGACATGACGGCCCAGGGCACGCCACCCAGGGGCTTCCTCCACGGAGCGGCCTATACCAAGGCGGAAATCGCCACCGGCTTGGTGGACTCCCCCGACGAGACCGGCCACGGCACCGCCGTCGCCGCCATTGCCGCCGGGCGGAGCGGAGCGGCCCCGGGGGCCTCCATCGCCGCCGTGAAGCTTTCAAGCTCCCGGACCACGGACATCATGCGGGCGGTGAAGTACCTGCTGGACCAGGCGGAGGAGCGGCGGATGCCCTGCGTGGTGAACCTGAGCTACGGCACCAACTGCGGTTCCCACCAGGGGCAGTCCCTCTTTGAGGCTTACATCGACCAATCTTCCCAGCGGGGGCGGAGCGTGGTGGTCTGCGCCGCCGGGAACGAGGGCAGCGGGGCCCACCACTTCCGGGGGCGGCTGGTGGAAAACGAGACCCTGGACGCGGAATTCACCGTCTCCACCCAGCGGCCCCAGATTTACCTCTCCCTTTGGAAGAACTTCGCCGACGAGGCGGTGTTCGAGCTGGTCCTCCCCAACGGCCAGACCACCGGCCCCCTGACGGAGGGGACCCGCTTCCTCCGCTTCGGCCCCATCCGGGCGGCGATTTTCTACGGCGTGCCTACCCACTACACCGCCACGCAGGAGGCCCTGTTCCTTCTGGACGCGCCGCCGGGAGGGCTGGACGGCCTCTGGAAGCTCCGGTGCCACGGCAAGAAGGTGGCCGACGGCCGCTTCGACGTGTGGCTGCCCACCATTGAGGAGGTCAGCGACCGCACCGCCTTCCTCCAGCCGGAGCCGGATCTGACCATCACCCTTCCCGCCACGGCGCTGTACCCCATCTCCGTGGGGGGCTTCCGGCCGGAGACGGAGACGGTGAGCCCCTTCTCCGGCCGGGGGGACCAGGACTGCGCGGGCCGGGTGCTCCTGGATCTGACGGCCCCGGCGGAGGCAGTCCGCTCCGCCAAGCCGGGAGGCGGCTACGACGTCTTCACCGGCACCAGCATGGCGGCCCCCTTTGTCTCCGGGTCGGCGGCGCTGATGATGGAGTGGGGCATCGTCCAGGGAAACGACCCGTTTCTCTACGGCCAGCGGGTGAAGGCGTTTTTATGCAAGGGGGCCCTCCGCAGCCCCTTCCTGTCGTACCCAAATCCTCTTTGGGGCTATGGGCGGCTGAACCTCTGCGGAACCATGAACGAACTGGTCAGTCATTTGGAAAGGGGGCTTTAACCATGGCCTTATCTCCCGAGGCGATGGCTTTCATTCAAGCGCCGGACACCGTGGACTTCGTCACCCGTGCTACGGACGCTTTTTTTGCCTACGTTCAGCGATCAAACGAGGTGGTCATCGGGCAGTTTCTCTCCGGGCGCTATGTCCTGGGCTACATCAAGCAGGAGAATTTCCACCACCTGGAAGAGGCCCTGGGCACCGCCTTCGTCAGCTCCGTCTCCGTGGTGCTGGGGCTTTTGGACCGTCCCGCCCTGGAGGCGGCGG
The DNA here is from genome assembly GCA_910574635.1 of Oscillospiraceae bacterium. GTDB lineage: Bacteria > Bacillota > Clostridia > Oscillospirales > Oscillospiraceae > Oscillibacter. The sequence continues at coordinate 173,769 of CAJTCG010000009.1, forward strand.
GGATCTCCCAGGTCCAGAGCCAGCCCTACCTAAACCTGAAGGGGCGGGGAGTGCTCATCGGCTTCCTGGATACCGGCATCGACTACACCCAAAGCGTCTTCCGCTATGAGGACGGCAGCAGCCGGATTCAATCTATCTACGACCAGACCGTGGACGGCCCTCCGCCGGAGGGCTTCCTCCTGGGCCGGGAGTACTCCAACGCGGAAATTAACGCCGCCCTGGCCTCTCAGGACCCCTACGCCATCGTGCCCCAGCGGGACGAGGACGGCCACGGCACCTTCCTGGCCTCCGTGGCGGCGGGGCGGCAGACGGAGGACTTCTCCGGCGCGGCCCCGGACGCGGAGATCATCGCCGTGAAGCTGAAAAAGGCCCGGCCCTTTTACCGGGAGCGCTACTGTGTCCCGGCGGACCAGGAGCACGCCTATGAGTCCAGCGCCGTCATGGTGGGTGTGGAGTACATCCTCCACAAGGCCCGGCAGCTGGGCCGCCCGGTGGTCATCTGCATCGGCCTGGGCACCAACGCCGGGGGCCACGACGGGGTCAGCGTTTTTGAGGAGTACCTGGGGGGCGCGTCCCTTCAGGCGGGGGTGTGCCTCTGCGCCGCGGCGGGAAACGAGGCGGAGGCCCGGCACCACACCGGCGGCGTTCTCCTGCCCGGAGAGGAGCCGGGCACCGTGGATTTGAAGGTGGGGGAAAACGCCGGGGATGTGTACATGGCGGTGTGGAACACCGTGGCGGACCGGCTGTCCGTCTCCGTCCGGTCCCCCTCCGGGGAGCTGGTGGGCCGGGTGCCCGCCAAGCCGGGCATCGGCCCAGCTGCCGACGTGAAGCTGGTGCTGGAGGCGGCCCGGGTCCAGATCGAGTACCACTTTCCCGTGGAGGGCAGCGGGGGACAGCTGACGGTGATCCGCATTCTGGGGGCCACTCCGGGGGTGTGGACCATCCAGCTCCACGGGGATATTCTGCTCAACGGCAGATATCAGGTGTGGCTGCCCATGACGGGCTTCGTCTCCCCGACGGTAGAGTTCCTGGCGGCCACGCCGGACTACACCGTCACCAGCCCCGCCTCCGCCGTGGGGGTGATCTGCTGCGGGGCCTATGACAGCAACAACAAAAGCCTCTACGCCAAGAGCTCCCGGGGCCCCGCCTGGGACGGACGGATTCTTCCGGACCTGACGGCCCCCGGCGTGGGAGTCGGAGGCATCTACCCCTATGGGCCGGGCCTTATGAGCGGCACCAGCGCGGCGGCGGCGGTGCTGGCGGGGACCTGCGCCCTGCTGCTCCAGTGGGGCGTCCGGGAGGGAAACGAACCGGCCATGGGGACCTATCAGATTCGGGCGTATCTCATCCGGGGCTGTCTCCGGCGGCCGGATATGGAGTATCCCAACAACCAGTGGGGCTATGGGTCCATTCAATTGATGCAGACCTTCCATTTGATGCGGGAGCTGTGAGAGGAGGCGCCGGCGGGAAATCTCAGCGTGATTCCCGCCGGGTGCTTTTCCAAATCGCAGACGCCTCTATTAAGCCTTGTTTGGAAAATGGCAAAACGCCGTCTTGGGCACCTTTTTCCGCCAATTTTCAAACAAGGCCTAAGTGGAGGCCAAATTTTTTCTCTTTTTTCATATTCCCTCTTGACAAACGGCCCTCGTGCGTCTATAGTGTACTTAACGAACCAGTACACAAGGTACGGACAATACAAGGGGGGGGCGATCCTATCGACATTCTCATCAGCAACAGCAGCGGTAAACCGATTTATGAGCAGATTTGCCAGCAGATCAAAACGCAGATTATGGACGGAACCTTAACCGCCGGGGAGGCCCTGCCCTCTATGCGGGCCCTGGCGAAGGAGCTCCACCTCAGCGTTATCACGGTCCAGCGGGCCTATGAGGACCTGACCCGGGACGGCTTCATCGAGACGGTCTCCGGCAAGGGCAGCTTTGTGGCGGCGCAAAATCAGGAGTTTATCCGGGAGGAGCGGCTCCGGGAGGCGGAGGGCCTGCTGCAAAGGGCGGCGGAGCTGGGCCGGTCCAACGGCATCCCGCTGGAGAAACTGACGGGCATCCTGACATTGTTTTATGAAGAAGGAGATTGAGCATGGAAAACAGCATTTTGGTCCGGGACCTCACCAAGCGCTTCCCGGGCTTCACCCTGGACCGCGTGTCTTTTCAGGTGCCCAAGGGCCGCATAGTGGGCTTTATCGGGGAAAACGGCGCGGGGAAGAGCACCACCATCCGCCTGATTTTAAACGATCTGAAAAAAGACGGCGGGACCGTGGAGCTTCTGGGCCGGGATCATACTGACCCCGCCGTAAAAAATGACCTGGGCGTGGTGTTCGACGCCTGTAATTTCCCGGAGGCCTTCACGCCTCTGGACGTGGAAAAAGTCCTCTCCGGGGTGTATTCCGTCTGGGACGGCCAGGCGTACCGAGGCTATTTGAAGCGCTTCGCCCTGCCGGAGCGGAAGCGGGTCAAAACCTTCTCCAAGGGCATGAAGATGAAGCTGTCCATTGCCGCCGCCTTGGCCCACCGGCCCCGGCTGCTGATTCTGGACGAGGCCACGGCGGGCCTGGACCCGGTGATCCGGGACGAGATTCTGGACATCCTGCTGGACTTTATTCAGGACGAGGAGCATTCCGTGTTCTTCTCCTCCCATATCACCTCGGATATCCAGAAGATCGCCGACTATGCGGTGCTGATCCACCAGGGGAAGATCGTCTTCGAGGAGGAAAAGGACGTGCTTCTGGACCAATACGGCATCCTCCGCTGCGGCAAGGGCACGGAGGTGGAGCCGGGGGATTACATCGTCCGCCGGGAGACGGGGGTCAGCGCGGAGTACCTGGTCCGGGACCGCTCCGCCGCCGGAAAGAAGTATCCCAAGGCCGTGGCGGACGCCGCGTCCCTGGAGGACATCATGCTGTTTTATATCAAGGGGGAAGCGTCATGAGGGGAATCATTTACAAGGATTTGTGCCTGTTTTTCAAGGGCGTCGACAAAATCGTCCTGCTGGTGCTGGGGGGACTTTTGATTCTGTTCGCGGCCGAAAGCGGCGTTTACGCCGGGATGCTGTTCTCATTTGCCCTGGATATGATGGTGGGCCTTCTGCATCTCACGGCCCTGGAGAAGGAGGAGAAGACGGCCTGGGGGAAATACCAGCGGACCCTGCCGGTAGGCGCGGGGAAGGTGGTCGCGGGGAAATACGCCGTGGTCCTGCTGACGGTGCTGGTGAGCATAACGGGGGCCGTGGTATCCAATTTGGCGGCTTTCGCCTTTTACCGGACCTTCCTGCCGGAGGCATTGAGATGGTCGGTTCTGGTGGCGGCGGTGACTCCGCCGGTCTGGGCGGCGTTCAATCTGCCCTTTTACTATTGGCTTGGCAGCCAGGTTGCGCAGTTTACCTGCTTTCCCCTGGCCTTCTTCTTCTTTTACGCCATCAAAAATTTTGAGGCCGGCATGTGGGCCCTGTCCGACTTGACCTTCCTGGCGGAGAATGTTCGTTCCCTTTTGCCGTTGGCTCTGCTGGCCCTGGCGGGGGTGTTTCTGGCGTCCCTGGTAATCAGCGCGGCGGGCTGCCGCTGCAAACGGTAAATTCCTGGGGCGGAGGCTGAATGCCTCCGCCTTTTCCCATTCCCGGAAAGATTTTCCTTGCGCCTTTGGCCCATCCCGGTTATAATGAAACTGGATTTATATGTTTCAAAAAAACAAGGCGGCGCGCGCCGCCGGGAGGGAGCCCCCTTATGCCAAAGCCTATCATCGCCATCGTGGGCCGCCCCAACGTGGGCAAGTCCATGCTGTTCAATAAAATCATCGGGAAACGCCTGTCCATTGTGGAGGACACCCCCGGCGTCACCCGGGACCGCATCTACGGGGAGTCCGACTGGTGCGGGCGGGCCTTCACCCTGGTGGACACCGGCGGCATCGAGCCCCGGACGGACAGCCAGATTCTGGAGTTCATGCGGGACCAGGCCCAAACCGCCATCGAGACCGCCACGGTGATTGTCTTTTTGACGGATATTCGGACAGGCCTGACCGCCTCGGACCAGGAGGTGGCCGCCATGCTGCTGCGCAGCGGGAAGCCCATCGTCCTGGCGGTGAACAAGATGGACTCCACCGGGGCCCCGGACCCGGATTTCTATGAGTTCTATAACCTGGGGCTGGGGGACCCCATCGCCGTCTCCGCCGTCCACGGACACGGCACCGGGGACCTGCTGGACGCCTGCCTCCAGTACTTCCCGCCGGAGGACGGGGAGGAAGAGGAGGACGACGCCATCAAGGTGGCGGTTATCGGAAAGCCCAACGCGGGAAAGTCCTCCCTGGTGAACAAAATCCTGGGGGAGGAGCGGGTGATTGTCTCCGACATGGCAGGCACCACCCGGGACGCCATCGACTCCCGGTTTGAAAACGACAAGGGCAAATTCGTCTTCATCGACACGGCGGGCCTCCGGCGGAAGAGCAAGGTGGAGGAGGCCATCGAAAAGTACAGCGTCCTCCGGGCCACTATGGCCATCGAGCGCTCGGACGTGTGCCTGATTCTGATTGACGCCACGGAGGGGGTCACGGAGCAGGACACCAAGGTGGCGGGCCTGGCCCACGAGGCGGGAAAGGCCAGTATCATCGTGGTGAACAAGTGGGACCTGGTGGAAAAGGACGGCAAGACCATGGACCGCATGCGCAAGGAGGTCCAGGAGGGCTTGAGCTTCATGACCTACGCCCCCATCCTCTTCATCTCCGCCAAGACCGGCCAGCGGGTGGACCGGCTCTTCGAGCTCATCGACTACGTCTCCAACCAAGCGGCCACCCGGATTACCACCGGCATGCTGAACGACGTGCTGGCGGACGCCCAGACCCGGGTCCAGCCCCCCACGGACAAGGGCAAGCGGCTGAAAATCTACTATATGACCCAGGTGGGGGTGAAGCCGCCCCACTACGTGATCTTCTGCAACGACACGAAGCTCTTCCACTTCTCCTACCAGCGGTATCTGGAAAACTGTATCCGAAATACCTTCGGCCTGGAGGGAACCCCCATCAAGATTTCCGTCCGGCAGCGGGGCGACAAGGAGGTTTGAGTATGATCGGGATTTGGTGGTATTTCCTGTATTACGGCGGAATCGCCCTGGCGTGTTACCTCCTAGGCTGCTTCAACGGCGCAGTCATCGTGTCCAAGTATATCCTCCGGGACGACGTGAGGAACCACGGCAGCGGCAACGCCGGGCTGACGAACTTCCACCGGACCTTTGGCGGCGGGCTGACCTTTGTGGTGATTCTCTGCGATGCTTTGAAGGCGGTCCTGGCCGTGCTGCTGGGGAGCTCGCTTTTTGTGGGGAACCCGATGCTGGGCAAGTATTTCGCGGCCCTCTTCTGCCTCCTGGGCCACATGTTCCCCTGCATGTTCCATTTCAAGGGGGGCAAGGGCATCCTCTCTGGCGGCACCATCGCCCTCATGATCGACTGGCGCGTCGCTCTGGTGGTTTGGGGCGGCTTCCTGATTTTGGTAATTGTTACACGGTATGTCTCCCTGGGCTCCCTGTGGGCCGGGGCCAGCTTTCCCTTTGCCACCTGGATCTTCCATCCCGGTACAGCGGGGCCGGACCCGGCGATCATCGCCCTGGCCTTCCTCCTGGGGGGACTGGTGGTCTGGCAGCACCGGGGCAACGCCCAGCGGCTGATCCACGGCAAGGAACGGAAGCTGAGCTTCCATAAGAAAAAGGAGGGCGGATCATGAAAGCGGCGGTAGTGGGCAGCGGCAGCTGGGGCACGGCCTTGGCGCTGGTGCTGTGCGGCAACGGGCACGATGTGACCCTCTGGTCCCGGACCCCCGCCGGAGCGGAGGAGATGCGTAAGACCCGGGAGAATCCCCGGCTGAAAGGCGTCCCCCTGCCGGAGGCGCTGCGCATCACCGGGGACCTGAGCTGCCTGGAGGGGGCGGATCTGGTGGTCAGCGCGCCGCCCTCCTTCGCGGTCCGGGAGACGGGGAAGAAAATGGCCCCCTACCTGCGGCCCGAGACCGTTCTGGTGACGGTTTCCAAGGGCATCGAGCGGGACACGAACTTGCGGCTGAGCCAGGTCCTCCGGGAGGCCACCGGGGATGTCTGCCGGGGAATCGTGGCTCTTTCCGGCCCCTCCCACGCGGAGGAGGTGGGAATGCGGCTGCCCACGGCCTGTGTGGCGGCGTGTCCGGAGCTGGAGGAGGCCCGCTTTGTCCAGGACGCCTTTATGAGCGATTATTTCCGGGTTTACACCAGCTACGACATTGTGGGGGTGGAGCTGGCGGCGGCGCTGAAAAACGTGATTGCGCTGAGCTGCGGCATCTGCGCGGGCCTGGGCTTCCAGGACAACACAAAGGCCCTGCTGATGACCCGGGCCATGGCGGAGATCACCCGGCTGGGGGAGCACCTGGGGGGCGTCCGGCGGACCTTCGGAGGACTTGCGGGCATGGGGGATCTGATTGTCACCTGCACCTCCATGCACTCCCGGAACAACCGGGCGGGCATCCTCATTGGACAGGGCAAAAGCGTTCAGGAGGCCATGGAGGAAGTAGGCGCGGTGGTGGAGGGCTATTATGCCGCCGAGAGCGTCCGCCAGCTGGCGGACCGGGAGGGTGTGGAAATGCCCATCTGCCGGTGCGCCTATGAGGTGCTGTACCAGGGCAAACAGGCCCGGGACGTGGTCCCGGAGCTGATGGGCCGTCCCGGGAAGGATGAGCTCCTGGGCACCGCGTGGCTTTGAGAAAAGACGGATCAAAAGGATTTGAGGACCCGCGTATGGGTGTGCCTGATAAAGAGTGACACACAGAGCCCAAAAACATCAGGCAGTCACCGCAAAACGAAGCTAATGTGACACAAATTAACACCCGAGAGAAAGCACGATTGAAAGATCGCGCTTTTTCTTTTGCTCAAAAGGAGGTCCTGACCATGCTGGAAATCATATTGTCAGATTATTTCTACGGTGATGAATCCCCGGCTACCGCATTGACTCCAACACCCGAACCCAAACCATGGTCATCAACCCCAATGACACGCAGACCATCAATTTTTACAACACCTCCACCACGACCCTGATTATTCGGAAGTTCATGGAGGACACCGAGTACGGCTCGTAATATTATTTCTGAAAAACAAACTGGGAAAATGATGAAGAAAGTGGTAAATTGGAGAGCAAGGAGTACATAGATTTACGAAAATTGAATAGGGGAGAGCTCAAGCAGATACGTCGACAGGTCGTACGCCTCAAAAAGATGGGGAAAACCGGGAAAGAAATAGAGGAATTAACCGGAGTACAGCAGAATCGCGCCAGCGAAATATGGACGGCGTATCAGCGAGAGGGAGAGCGTTCCATGGAATCGAAGAAACGAGGGTTCCAGAAGGGGACACATCTACTGCTGGCACCGGAGGAGCAGGCGGAAATGCGAGAAACGATTATAACACGCCGCCCAGAGGAATTCGGTATTCCCGGCAGTTTATGGACGCTGAAGAAAGTGTGCGCATACGTCTGGAAAAGGTATCGGAAAAAGATATCGGACGGCAGTGTGTCGGATTATTATTTCCGAGCTTAAAGCTCGGAAATAATAAATTTGATTCAAGCCGTTTTGCTCGCCGCTGTAAACAGCGGCAACCGCAAAACATGGCACATATTACTTCCGTCCTTTCAGTTCGGAAGTAATATATGCGATATGCGGCGCTGGGGCTTGACCTGCCAGCGTCCAATCAAGCGTGCCCGGAAACAGGATTCTTCCCGTATCTAAAGGTGGCGAGATGAGGAATACCCGGCCATCGTCCGGCGGGCCAGGACAGAAAATGCCGTGATGTACTGGGGAGGCGAGACTTGAATCGACAATTGCTCAAACTGTGAGCGCGGGTTTGCACCCAAGGGGCAGCCCCCAGTTCTGCCAGTGAAGACGAAAAGAGAGCGGCTGAATATGCTTTCTGCCTTGAGCAGGCAGGGGGACGCTCGCTTTATGCTGCATGAGGATTCCATGAACCAGCAGCGCCTGATCCAATTTATGGACCGGCTGGTTCTAACCGCCAACCGAAAAGTTTTCCTAATTTTGGACAACTTAAAGGTGCACCATGGGAAGAAGGCTGCAGCCTGGCTGGACAGGCATCGGGATAAAATTGAGCTGTTCTTTCTACCGCCCTATGCTCTGGAGAGCAATCCAGACGAATATCTCAATCACGCGCTGAAACTCTCGGTCCTTTCTGGCGACTTGCCTCGGAGCAAATACGATATCCGCCATAAAACAGCTTCCTTCATGCGAACTTTCCAACATTCTCCTGATAAGGTCTCCGCTTTCTTTCAACATAATCAGATTTCCTATATTATTGTTCGGAGGCAATAGATTGGTACATGAACTGGATATTCCCCAGCCATTGGATTTAGAAAGGTATTTTGATCTTTTTGACACTAGAGTCTGTTATAAAACTTAGATATTGTGTGTAAAGTGCTAAGATGGTAAAATAAAGCACATGAAAAAACATGAAATAAGCGAAAAACAATGGAATAGGATCAACGATAAGTTTCCGCCCGAAAAAAGCCACAAGGCGGCCGGCCTGGAAAAAGCAACCAGGAAATGTTCAACGCAATCCTGTATTGGCTGAACACCGGAATACCATGGCGGGATCTGCCGAAACGGTTCGGGCCATGGCAAAGTGTATACAGCCGGTTCCGTGCTTGTACAAAAGCTGGAGTGTGGGAAGATATCCTCACGGCCCTGATTGAGAAAGAATTGGTGGACGAAACAACGCTGATGCTGGACAGCTCCACGATCAAAGTCCACCAGCATGCCAGCGGGGTCAAAAAAGTGGATATCACGAGGAAATCGGACGGAGCAGGGGAGGCTTGACCACGAAAGTCCATGCGGTAACGGATGGACTTGGAAATCCATTGCGCTTTTTGCTTTCCAGTGGGAACCGAAACGATATCTGTATGGCACAGGCTCTGTTGGAACCCTTTGATTTGAATGGCAAACTCATACTGGCAGATAAAGGCTATGACAGCGATAAGTTTATACATTGGTTGGAGGAACAGGGTGGAATTGCGGTAATTCCAAGTCATATCACTGCAAAACATCCCAGAAAGACTGACTGGTATACTTACAAAGAACGCCATCTGGTGGAAAATCTCTTCCTCAAACTCAAAAATAACCGCCGCTTTGCCACCAGATATGAGAAGAAAGCTCTCTATTTTCGTGCTGTTGTCTGCCTTGCCTGTATCCTTGGCTGGTTACTTTGACGATTTTAAAATAGGCTCTAGTTTAGATTTTTTGGATAGGCTATAAGCACATGATCGAAACAAGCTGGGAAGAATTATAAACACAATTTATATTCCGACAGCGACGCCACTTATGGAAAAAGCTGGAGGTCGAAAGACTTCCTGGACCACTGGCAAGAATAGTTCATCGTCATGGGAATGGAGTGCAGCTATGCGGAGGAACAATGCGTAAAGAACCCATTAAGATGTTCCAACAGACATAATAAATGTCACTTTTCGTGCGGAAATCGTAATGATATTCAGTCCCCCCCGCAGCAGCCAGTGCTTCCTCCGCCTCCGTCAGGGCGGCGCGGAAGTGCTCCTTGTCCTCTGCGGGCGCGTTCCAGCCGGGCTTGTCGCTCAACTCCAGTGCCGTCTCCAATGCCTTTTCCGCCTTCTCGTACTCCTGGCTGTACAAGTAGGCGCAGCCCAGGTTGTAATATGCATAGGGATTGCAAGACACGCTGGCGGCATCCGACAGATACGGCACGGCCTCGGGAAGCCTTCCCGCCATACGAAGGCAGCAGGTTCCGTAGTTGTATTTAACCGCTGTCCTGGTCTGTTTGTCCAGATCTTCAATTTGCATAAAGTCCAACAGGAAGCCCACGGTCTCCTCTTTTCCGCGCTCAATCAGGCTGGCGGAGTAGGCAAGGGCCTTGTTGTAGTCCTCAAATTCCTCCGGCCCATAGCTCTGAGTGGCGGCGGCTTCTCCATTGTAGACATCGCCATTTACCGTTGTACTTCCGTCTCCGTTTACTACCGTGCTGGAGGAGATATTCCCCTCCCCGTTCGCCGCTGCACTGGAGGAGGCGTTTCCCTCCCCTTCCGTGTAGGTTCCCTCGCTGACCATATGTCCGTTGTCGGAGGAAGGTTCCTGATTCCCCCCAAAAAGGTCATAACCAAAGCTCAGGACCAAAGCTCAGAACCAAAGCTCAGAACACCCAGAACTCCGGCGATGAAAACTCCGATGATACTGGCTATAAAATATTTCCTTTCCCAGCTCTTTTGCTTCGCCACTTCCGCGGGCGTCCCTTTCCATTCATCCATTCTCTTTAACTTCCCTTCTCTGCGCGGCCAGCTCCTCCGCGGCCTTAATTCCGTCTTCCGACTCCTTCCACGATTGGTACGAGCCCAGCCGATCCAGCTTATTCTGGGACCGCTCCACCCTGCTTTCGGGCAGATTGGCCTCCACCACATCCATCTCCACGCTCAAAATGATTCGGAAAAATTCCTGCCGGTCGTAGAAGGAATTGATCACATTGGTGAAGGGCAGTACCAGATTGTCAATCCCATTGCGACACACAATACCCGAAACGCTACGCAATAGCTATACCATCATCCACCAAAGATTCCTTCGTAATTTCGGCTATTTTAGTGGTAGAAAAGTCGCTTTTGATTAGGCCGCCCACCTTTTGAAAGATGTCCTTGTCGCCGCCATAGAAGCTGACGGTGATATACCGCACTCCACGGATCGTCTTAGTGCTGGCCCTGAAGGCATTCTCAAATAAAAACATTTTGACATTCTCCTCTCTACATACTTATAGAAAATGACCACAACTTCTTTTTCCAACGCCGCACGGCGTACAAACTCGCTCTCGGTCATCCGGGCTTTTCTGGCGTTCTCTGAGATCACGAATTTTTCCCAGCCTGCTACTCTGGCGCGGATGAATTGATTCTTTGCCATCGATCACTCCTGCCAACTCCTTGAGGATACCCAGGTCACGGTAGTCGCTGGCATAGGGATTGGCGTCGTTGACGCCGCCCCGGATGCGCTGGAGCGTGTCGATGACGATAAGCACTGTGTCAGGGTGTGCTGCCAGGAAGCACTCGATCTGCTACTCCAGTCCACTTTGCAGCTTCTCCGACATGGTAGCGAAGAACAGATTTGGCGGAGCGTCGTCCGTGATATCCAGCAGACGGTTTTGGATGCGGCTGTAGCTGTCCTCCAGGCAGAGGTAGAGCACATCGCCCTTGGTAGTGGAAAAGTCCCAGGCTGGCTCACCCTTCGCCACCTAAAGACAGAGCCACAGAGACAGCCACGATTTCCCTACCTTTGGCGCTCCCGCCAGGACGTGGAGTCCCTGCGGGAGCAGTTGGGAGATTACAAAACGGATGGGCGGCAGCACCGTATTCATCAGTGTTTCGCCGTCCATGTAGGTCAAGGGTCTATCCATTTTCATTCCTCCAGTTCAAAATTTGCCCCTCTGTCTTTTAGGGACACTGGACAGAAAGTTGTAAACCAGAAAAATGAAAAAAGCCGAGGAGCCCTGTCATGCGACAGAGCTCCTCAGCTTTGCGTGAAGCTTTTTCAGCCGCTTTGATACCGCCATCTTGGAGCTCCCGAAACCCTTTCCGATTTCCTCCGTGGACAGCTCGCTGTCACAGCGCAGAGAGATCAGATCCTACTCCTGAGCACTCAACTCGCAACGGCCTTCCGCAGATTTTCAAGAGAGGGGTTCCAGAGTACAGACTGCTCCACCGGACGCCCGGCCAACATATGGCTGGACAGCACTGTTTCAAACTCACTTCTACTCAGATGCCTTTTGTCCTGCCTGGCCTGGGCCTGCGCACGCTTTCGATCCTTCTCCAGGAATTCCGCGACCTCCTTTGGCACCGATACTCGCTCACCGTTATAGAAAACGACTGTGTCGTTCATGCTTGTCCTTTTCGCTTCCTGTGGAAAGGAACACACCTGCGCTGCCGGCACAGCGCCAAATACTGTAAGCCCTCATGGAATTAACTCGTCATAGGGAGTTCGCTTGCCCTTGGCGGCCCATGAAAGCCTGAGGTCACACAGGGTGTGAACCTCACCGGAAAACTGCAGATTTTGGCTTTCGCCTATGGCTATTGTAGTACATGCGTTCTTGAAAGAAAATTGTAAAAACCCGCAGAAACCGTAAAATTCCTGCGGGCTTTGGAGCTAGCGGTGGGAATCGAACCCACAACCCCATCATTACGAGTGATGTGCTCTGCCATTGAGCCACGCTAGCATACTTATTCGATTCACTTATTTTTCATCAACAATCAACGACCTTCTCATTACAGGTGAGATGCTCTGCCATTGAGCCACATCAGCATATTAAAACGTGAAAGTGATAGCCTTTTGCTTACAAATCAGATGCTCTACCGACTGAGCTACACTGGCATGTTTCTTAAAATCGCATCCTATGGTTTTGCTCTTCTTTGCTGGAGGTCCTCTTCACAGTGTTTGTTATGATACCACAAAAAATCTCCTCCGTCAACATCTATTTCAGATTTTTTGGAAGGGGAAAATGTCAAGGGTTAAATGCAGAAAAATCTAAAATTGCTTTTTGTGCATAATTTATAAAAGCAACTCTACCCCCTCAATCCCTGCCCCCTGGGCAAGCTCCAGCAGTACCCGCCCGGCACACCTTCCCCCAAGGATGCCGCGCGGGTATTCATTTACCCACCGCTGGACCTGTAGAGTATCTTCCTCGGTTATCTCGGTGAAGTCCGTCCCCTTCGGCACCCGCCGTCGAATCATGCGGTTTCCGTTCTCCTTGCTTTCTTGCTCAAATTCGCTGTACGGATGGCAATAGTAGATGTGGGTCCGCTCCCCCTCTCCTTCCACGGTCCGCGTCATACCCTCCCAATCCTGGAACTCGCTGCCATTGTCCACGGTGATGGTCTGGAATATCCGCCGGAAGTTGAGACTCCCCAGTTTCTTTTCCAGCATATCCAGCACGGCCACCACGCTTGCCATTGTCCCGTCCGGCATAAGAAACATAAGGTCCGCCCGCGACGTTCTTTCCGTTATGGTCAGAAACCGCTTCTTGCTCCCGCCCTCCTTGGCCGACAGCACGGAATCCATTTCCCAGTGAAACGGCTCTTCCCTCGTCGCCACTTCCACCGGCCTGTCCTCGATGCTTTCCCCCTTCGGCACCCTCGCCGCCTGCACCTTCTTGTACTCGGTCTTTCTCCGTCCACCCATCGGCAGGCTCTTGTTGGTTATGCGCAGAAATACCCCGTCATTGATGTACTTATACACGGTCCATTTGGAGAGGGTCACGGAGAAAGTCAAGCCGTCCTCTTTGATTTTATGCAGGGCCGCTTCCGGGGAATATCCGTCGTCCGCGATTTTCCCCTCTATGTGGTTCGCCAGTTTGTGGTCGTTCCCCAGTTTGATGTCCGGCCCCTTTGCCCGCAAATTCTCCTGATACTTCCGCTCCGCCGTCTCCGCGCAGTATACCTCCCTGTCAATCAAGTTTGTATCCCTCTGGACGGTCAGGCCCCGCTTGATTTCCCGCATTATCGTTGTATAGTCCGCCCGGAGAGTGCGCGCAATCTCCGTTTTGCTTTTCTTCTCCTTTAGGGAAACGCTGATTTAATTCCCCGAAATGATAAAAGATGTGATAAAATAAGGAAAAGGGGGCGCGGGGTATGAAACAGGAAAGTTTTAGCGATATGGAATATAGATACCGGAAAAAGAAAGCAAAACGGGAAGAATTTCTGGAAATCATGGACGAGATCATCCCGTGGGAGGAATGGGTGTTGCTGGTCGTCCCCCACTATCCAACCGGGAAACGCGGCCGTCCGCCGATTGAGATAGAAACCATGCTGCGGATGTATCTGCTGCAATGCTGGTTCAGCTTATCCGATGAAGGAGTAGAGGACGCAATTTATGACAGCTATGCCATGCGCAAATTTATGGAGATCAACTTTTTTGAGCAGGATGTCCCGGATGCCACAACCCTGCTGCACTTTCGGCATCTGTTGGAAGAGAAGGGCATCGGCAAGCTGTTTTTTGATGCAGTCAACCGCTGCCTGGAAGGGGCTGGACGGATGATGCGGGGCGGCAGCATCGTAGACGCCACGCTGATCAGCGCACCCAGCTCTACAAAAAACGCGGAGAAAAAACGGGATCCGGAGATGCACTCGGTGAAGAAGGGAAACCAAGAGAACATTTGTCAAGGGGGATTTCACCATAAAGATGAAATCCCCCGACAATTTTAAAACTTAGAGTTGTTCAATTAAGCGGTACATTTTTTCAACATAGAGATCTGGGTGATTTATACTGATGTCGCCATGATAGAAACCGGGGAATACTTCCAAAGATGAATTTCGAATTGTCTGATGGATTATTTCAGCAGACTTTTTCATAATATCTTGTTCCTTGGAGCCGACCAAAATCAGTGCTTTTGTACAACAGTTTGCAAGACTGTGCTTCATCTGATAGTTGGCATTTGCCATAAGAAATGAAATCATGTCCGCTTTTGAAATCGCAGAGCTATCTCTATAGTATTCATCAAAAAAGGTAGGCTGAATGTGTAATGCTGCAAATTGCATCTTTGCGAACCAACGCTTTTTTATGAGAGGGTAACAAAATGAAAATGTTGGCTTTATTAACTGTGCGGTTGCTCTCATCGGCAAAATCAAGCTACTTTCTATCATGGCATATTGGCAAATGTCTTTTCGTTGTGATAAAACTTCTACGAGTATCTGCCCACCAAGGGATAGTCCGCCGATCAGAAAGACCTTTCCGCCCAAATGCTCATCAATGTATCCGATGATATGCTGTGCAGCATCTTCGATTGTTGTAAAACCACAGTCGCTGCCATTGTGTCCGTCCAATATTGGAAGCAAAATGTGATATTTTTCTTTGAGGAGCATGGCTTCTTCTTTATAATTCCATGGAGCTAATCCGCCGCCATGTAAAAAGAGGATGGTCTTATCATGGTTGATACCATATTCTAAAAATTGCATTTGTGCTCCTCTATAATTCCCGATTTGTCGAATAGGCATAGACTAAGAGCTTATCCCTAAATTAGCGATGAACCTGGAGCAGCTTGCGCCAGACAATAATGGAGCAAGCAAAATGAATTAGAGCGAGATAGTTTTGAGCCTTCTTTTCAAATCGAACGAGTAACTTGCGGAAGCGGTTGAAAAAGGAATGAGTGACTTCGACCACCCAGCGTCTGGCCTTGAAGTCAGGATTGCGCTCTATTTCTTTGCGCTCTTCACCTCTGGGACGGATATGGGCAGTGTACTGACGCTTCTCAACGGATTGGGTGCTGCCAGTATAGCCAGCATCCAGGCAAAGATTCTGTGTGACGGCTGGACGGGAAATGATGATGCTGTC
>CAJTCG010000010.1 GCA_910574635.1 Oscillospiraceae bacterium
AGCCGGATACATCGAGAGGTGTACGTCCGGTTCTTGGAGGGGGTTCGACCGAGACCGTCCGCGCAAGCGGATATGGCGCGGTCGTGCCTACCTTATGATTGATGACGACCATATTGCCGATGTCATTCAGGGGCGTCCCACCATCCTGCCTGATGATGTACAGGAGACCATTCGGGCCACAGTGAAAAGCTATGCTGCCGGCATCCTGGACAAGCTGCGGGAACTGCAGGTGGATTTGCGGGCGACTCCTGCCATCTTCACCGGCGGTGGTGCGGCGCTGTTTCGGACTTTCATTGAAACGTCCAGCCAAGTGGCGAAGGCGGAATTTGTTGCTGATCCGAAAGCCAATGCTGTGGGATTTGGGATGCTGGCCACCGCCCAGCTGCGTCAAATGCAGGCACAGAAGGTCGGTGAAGGCTTTGCGCAGGGATGACAGGTTCCGGTTTTCCCTCCAGTGGAGTGCCGATACGGAGGAAAAGGCAAAGGTAGGCGCTTTTTTAGAGCGGCTGGGGAACAAGAAAAGCGATTTCATCGTCTTGGCCGTCGTTGAATACCTTCAGCGGCATCCGGAAATGGAGATATCTGGCGCAAAAATCAAAATTACCTACCAGCCACTGCATACGAAGGAGCAGCTACTGGCGATGGTCCGGGACATGGTGAAAACTTCGGTGGGAGAATTTCTGTCAGGAAATACGGTTGCTTCAACACAGAGCAGTCAGCCCCCGGAAATGTCGCTTGGCCCCAGTGAGCAGGACATTGACGCTATGGTAGCAAGCCTCAAACTATTTGACCAATCATAACGAACGCCTCACAGTCCCTGTACGGGCTGTGAGGCGTTTTTGCGAAAAATGGCAGGAATGTGGGCAGATTGCGGGCAGACAGTCGGGGATAGGAGTGAGAGGCATAAAAAGCCTTTTGGGAAGGCATCCCTGTACCTTGACAAACAGGCCGCATGGCCTCATAGAGCCAACGGGTACGTTAAGTATATGGCCCAACCGTATTGGGCAGACCAGAGCCATGATCCCAACGAGTGGAAGGAGGAACAGGGAGAGCCGGATGCCGCATACAAGCAAGCTGTGGCAGCTTGAGGCCATGACCCATATACCGAATCATGATACACCACCCTGGCTATGGTCCGAGCGGTAGCCAACCCGCCGCAGGCTGTAGGGGGTGCCGGAAAAGCCGCGGAAGTAAGTCCTGTGGAGCGGTCCAGCCAGCCGCCGCCCGTTGCTCATAGCTTTCTTATCAACGCTATCGGAGAGGAGAGTTATGAAAGCCGCCCTTTCGAGGTGGTTTCCATAGCACTATTAAGTAGTTATGAAAGTGATGAATCAAATTCCATTTTGGGAACGATATACGTTGAGTATTGAAGAGGCTGCACAATATTTCCGGATTGGTGAGCATAAGCTTCGACAAATCATTAACGAGAACAAAGATGCGGATTTTGTCCTCTGGAATGGAAATCGCGTACAAATTAAAAGGAAATTATTTGAAAAATTTATTGATCAGAGCAGTTGTATCTGATTTCAAAAGTACCTGAATCCTTGTGGCTTGAAACTTGCAAAAGGGAATCTGATGTGGTAAAATAAAATGCTATGTCAGATTTCTTTTCTTTTCCAGAAAAGGAGTCACTATGTCAGAAAAACGCAGAGACAGTAAAGGTAGAGTTCTACGGAATGGGGAAAGCCAGCGTTCAGACGGGAAGTATATGTTCCGTTACACTGATGGCACAGGTGAACGGCATACCGTGTATAGCTGGAAGCTGGTGAGTACCGATAAGCTAAAGGAGGGACAGCGTGACTCGCAGGCATTGCGAGATATGGAAAAACGTATACTGAAGGACCTTGATGACAGTATTAAGACCAGGGACGCTGAGCATACAACGGTGGATGATCTCTTTGATCAATTTATGGATATCCGCAAGGATTTGAGGGAGAGTTCCCGCTGTTGCTACAATGATATATACAGGAAGCATATTAAGCCTGTAATTGGACATCGCCCAATCGGCAGAGTAAAGCCCACAGAAATCCAAAAACTGTATCAGATCATGGTAAGCGAATCTGGGGTTAATCCGACCACCGCTCAGAAAGCACATTCCATTATCTATCAGCTGTTTGAGAATGCTGTAATGGACAATATCATCCGTGTGAACCCTGCGTCAAATGCGTTCCGCAATTTCCGTAAGACCGCAGAATTGAACCCTGCGTGCAGGGAGCCATTGACGGTAGAGCAGCAAGAACTTTTTATTGATTACATTTACGCTTCTGAAAAATATAATAGGATGGCAAACCTGTTCACAGTGTTGCTTGGCACGGGAATGCGGATTGGAGAAGCCCTTGGCCTAAGATGGTGTGACTGCGATTTTGAGGAAGGTATTATCCATGTAACGCACGCCCTGCTTTATAAGCAAGGGGAAGATGGCAACTATCGTTATAGGATATCTGCTCCAAAAACAGAAGCGGGTTTCCGGGAAATACCGATGTTCGATGAAGTAAAGGCAGCTTTGCAGCGGGAGCGTGGGAAACGGAAATCGAAAAAGAAAAAATTTGTAGTGGATGGATACAGCGATTTTGTTTTCCTCAATAACAACGGACAAGTCTACACACAATCCTTTGTTTATGACACGATCCAGGGTATCACAACCTCCTACAACAAGGAAGAGTATGCAAAAGCGTTGGAAGAGAAACGTGAGCCGTGCTACCTTCCAAAGATTAGTGCTCATATTCTGCGGCATACGTTCTGTACACGCATGTGCGAACAGAATATCAACATTAAGGTTCTGCAAGATGTTATGGGACATCGGAACATACGCACTACAATGGAGACTTACGCAAAGGCGTTCCGAGATAAAAAGGTTGAAGCGGTGATGGCGCTCAATGGGGCTTTTAAGATCTCCTAATACTTTAGCCACATATCAGAGAACGGCATTACATGGCACAAGTTCTCAAAAGAGTGCCCGCCGCACTGCTTGAAACCTTGTATCCTTACAGCCGCAAGGGGTTCCGGGGTCTTGTGGTGTAAAACGAAGTGCCGAGTGGTTTTACACCAAAATTTACACCATTTGAGCGAGAAAATACGCCGTTTCTTGAGAAGTTATGAAACAGTCGGAAGTCTTGAACCCGTTGCGGCGCAATGATTTGAGAGCTTTTGAGAAGAAAGAGGTGGTTCTGTGTATCTGCGCGCACTGGAGATGCAATGTAGAGCGGTTGAGGTCACAAAATTCCAGTGTTTCCAACGGTTTGCCGCCTCTCTTCCAAAAGGGAGATTCATGAGTTACACCACTTTTACACCATTTGGACAAGTGGATGTTTTTGCCGCCGAGATACTGCGCTGAGTTGTTAGCTTAACTTTAGGATCCGAACCATGAGAGTCGTGCCGATAGTGTCTGGCATCCGCCACTACCCGGCATAGGTTCTCAAAAGTTCGCAGACCGCCCGTTCAAAACCACGCAGCCATACAGCCCCAACGGTTTCCGGGTTTTTGTGGTGTAAAAAGAAACACCCACCGGTTTTACACCAATTTTTACACCAATTCAACGAGAAAATACGCCAGGATTTGAGAAAACATGAAAAATACGAAAACCGCGAAGCTGTTGCGCCGCAGCGCTTTGAGAAGATTTGAGAAGAAAGGGGTGGTTCTGTGTACCTAAAAGCGCTGGAAATTCAAGGCTTTAAGTCCTTCCCGGACAAGACCGTCCTGAACTTCGGGGAGGATATCACCGCCATTGTGGGCCCAAACGGCTCGGGAAAATCCAATATCTCCGACGCCATCCGCTGGGTCATGGGCGAGCAGAGCGCCAAGGGCCTCCGGGGCGCGAAGATGGAGGACGTCATTTTCGGCGGCACGGAGCAGCGAAAGCAGGTGGGCTTCGCCCAGGTGACGTTGGTGCTGGACAACACGGAGCGCATCTTCCCCTCCATGGAGGAGGCGGAGGTGGCCGTCACCCGCCGGTATTACCGCAGCGGGGAGAGCGAATACTACATCAACCGCCAATCCGTCCGGCTCAAGGACGTGACGGAGCTGTTTCTGGACACCGGCCTTGGGCGGGAGGGCTATTCCATCATCGGCCAGGGCAAAATTGACGAAATCCTCTCCACCCGGAGCAGCGAGCGCCGGGAGATTTTCGAGGAGGCCGCCGGTATCTCCCGCTTCCGCCACCGGAAGGAGGAGGCGGAGCGGAAGCTGGAGCGGACGGAGGAAAATCTGGTCCGCATCAACGACAAGATTTCCGAGCTGGAGCTCCAGGTGGAGCCCCTGCGGGACCAGGCGGAGAAAGCGAAAAAATACCTCGTCCTGCGGGACGAGCTGCGGGTTCTGGAAATCTCCGTGTGGCTGGAAAACCTGGACGCGCTGAAAATCAGCGCCCGGAAGCTGGAAATGGACTTCCACGCCGCCGAGAAGGAGCGGGACGAGGCCCGGGCCGCCCTGGATGCCCTCTATGCCGAGGGGGAGCGCTTTGGCGAGGAAATGCGCCAAAAGGACATGGAGGCGGAGCAGGTCCGGGCGGAGGCCGGGGAGCTGGACGCCCAGGCGAAGGACCAGTCCGCCGCCGTGGCGGTGCTGGAAACCGGCATCGCCCACAATCAGGAGAACATTGACCGGGCCCAGGCGGAGCTGGTGGAGTCCGACAGCCGGGCCGGGGGCCTGGCGGCCCAGTCCGCCCAGGAGAAGGACCGGGCGGAGGGCCTGTCCCGGCGGCTGGAGGAGCTGAACATGGGCCTGGAGGCCCTTTTGGAAAAGGCCCGGGCCGCCGCCGCCCAGGCGGGGGGCCAGCAGTCCGAGGCGGAGGCCCTTCGGGGCCGGGAGGCCATGGCCGTGGCCGCCGCCGCCGACGCCAGGGCGGAAACCGCCGCCCTCGCCGCCGAGAACGGGCAGCTGGAGGAGCGCCGGAGCGCCGTGGAGGCGGAAAAGGCCGCCATAGAGGAGCAGCTGGAGCAGACCCAAAAGGAAGCCAAGGCCAACCGCCGCGCCCTGGAGGACGCCAGGGACGACGCCCAGGCCGCCGCCAACATCATCGCGGGCCACAGCCTGCGGATGGAGGAGCGGGAGAAAAAGGCCGCCGCCGCCGCGGACAGGCGGATGAAGCTGACCATGGACGCGGGAGCTTTGGAAAACCGCATCCGGCTGCTGACGGAGATGGAAAAGGACTACGAGGGCTTTTCCAAGGCCGTCAAGCTGGTGTGCCAGAATAACCTGCGGGGAGTCCACGGCCCCGTGGCGGGGCTGATGAAAACGGATCAGCAGTACACCGTGGCCATCGAAATCGCCCTGGGGGCGGGACTCCAAAACATTGTTGTGGACCGGGAGGAGGACGCGAAGGCCGCCATCGGCTACCTGAAGCAGCGGGACGGAGGCCGGGCCACCTTCCTTCCCCTCACCGCCATCCGGGGAGAGGAGCTGCGACAGAACGGCGTGGAAAGGGAATTGGGCTTCGTGGGAATCGCCTCCCGGCTGGTGAGCTTCGATCCGAGGTATCAGAACATCTTCCAGAACCTCCTGGGCCGGACGGTCATCGTGGAGGACCTGGACTGCGGCATCACCCTGGCCCGGAAGTACCATAACGCTTTTCGCATCGTCACCCTGGACGGCCAGGTCATCAACCGGGGCGGCTCCATGACCGGCGGCTCCGCGTCCCGGAACGCCGGCGTGCTGAGCCGGGCGGCGGAGCTGGAAAAACTCCACGGCCGTTCCGCCGAAATGCGGGAGCGCCTGGAGGCGGTGAAACGGGAGGAGGAGCAGGTCCAGCGGGACCTGTCCGCCGCCCGGTACGACCTGGAGACCGCCGAGGGCCAGCGCCGCCAGGCGGAGGACGAGGTTTTACGGCTGGAAGGCGCGAAGAACCACTTTGACATTTTGCTCAAATCCCTGGGCGGGAATTTGGAAAACCTGACGGGAGAGCTGGAGAGCCTCACCGGGCATTTGGAGGAGAACCGGCAGCGAAAGGATCGGGCGGAGCAAACCGTCGCCCAGCAGGAGGCTGAGGCCGCGAAATACCGGGAACAGGCCGGCCAGGCCCTCTCCGGCCAGTCGGAGCTTCTGGCCCAGTCCAGCGCCCTCACCGAGGAGGTTACCGCCCGGAAGGAGGAGCTGGCCGCCCTGACCGCCGAGCGGGACGCCGCTCTCCAGCGGGCCGCGGATCTGCGCCGCCTGGCGGCGGAGCTGACGGGAGACCGGCGGCAGAAGGAGGAAACGCTTGGGAATTACCAGGAGGCCATCGAAAAGGCCCAGGCGGAGATCGCCCGCCGCCGGGAGGACATGGGTGCCCTGAACCAGCGGCGGCAGAGCTGCCAGGAGCGGCTGAGCGCTCTGAACGAGGAAAAAATGGCCCTGGAAGCCCGGAGGACCGCCCAGAACAAGGCCAGCCAGGAGATGAACGAAAACCTCTTGAACCTGGAACGCTCCGCCTCCCGGCTGGAGCAGAAGCTGGCCACCTCCGGCATGGAGGAAAAGCAGATTATCGACCGCCTCTGGGAGCACTATGAGCTCAGCCACTCCGACGCCCAGGCCCAGCGCATCGAGCTGGAGAGCGTCCCCAAGGCCGCCCGGCGCATTGGAGAGTTGAAAAAAGGCATCGCCGCCCTAGGCACGCCGAATATCGGCGCCATTGAGGAGTATGAGCGGGTAAACACCCGGTATACTTATTTAACAGACCAGCGGGACGACGTGGAAAAGGCCAAAGGTGAGCTGGAAACCATCATCGGCGGCATCACCGGAGAGATGACCCGGATTTTCGCCGAGCAGTTCCAGCTCTTGAACGAGAGCTTCCAGGCCACGTTCTTAGAGATGTTCGGCGGCGGACAGGCCCAGCTGGAGCTGGAGGACGAGACGGACATCCTAAACTGCGGCATTGAGATTAAAGCCCAGCCGCCGGGAAAAACCCTCAAGACCATCTCCCTGCTGTCCGGCGGCGAAAAGGCCTTCGTGGCCATCGCGCTGTACTTCTCCATTTTGAAGGTCCATCCCACCCCCTTCTGCGTCATGGACGAGATCGAAGCGGCGCTGGACGACGTGAACGTCACCCGCTACGCCCGGTACATGCGTGCCCTGACGGGCAAAACGCAGTTCATTGTCATCACCCACCGCCGGGGCACCATGGAGGAGGCCGACGTGCTCTACGGCGTGACCATGCAGGAAAAGGGCGTGAGCAAAATCCTGACCATCAATCTGAACGACATGGCAAAGGAATTGGACATCCAGTAGAGTCCAACAGAGTGGAAAGGGGAGCGGCAGCGGAAAGCGGAGAAAGTCCATTCGACAACCACCTAACCCCCCGCCTGCACCACGCCGCGGGCGATAGACATGCGTACCCGGAGGAAGCACCTCCTGCGCGTCCCCCGTCCCACGCCCCCCCGCAGGGGCCGTACTTCCTTTTCTCTTTTGGACCGTGCACGGCCCGTTTTCTCTTTTCCTTCTGGAAGGAAAAGAGAAAATGGGGGGTGCAAAGAACCAGCCATCTTCATGGCTGAAAACCACCAGGAGGCGCCTATGGGTTTCTTTGACAAGCTGAAAAAGATCACCACCAACCTGTTCACCACCTACACCGAGGCCGACGAGGCCTTCTTCGAGGAGCTGGAGGAGACCTTAATCCTCTCCGACTTCGGCATGGAAATCGCCGTGGAGACTGTGGAGAAGCTCCGGGAGAAGGTCCGCAGGGAAAAACTCGTCAGCCAGGAGGAGGTCCGCGCCGCCCTGCGGGCGATCATCGTGGACACGCTGAATGTGGGCACCACGGAGGTGAACGTCTCCACCTCCCCCTGCGTCTTCCTCTTCATCGGGGTCAACGGCGTGGGGAAAACCACCTCCATCGGCAAGATGGCGAACCTCCTGCGCTACGGCGGGAAGAAGTGCCTTCTCTGCGCGGCGGACACCTTCCGGGCCGCCGCCGCCGACCAATTGGAAATCTGGTCCCAGCGGTCCAAGGCGGACCTGATCCGCCAGCACGAGGGGGCGGACCCCGGCGCGGTGCTCTTCGACGCCCTTCAGGCCGCCAAGGCCCGGGGGGTGGACGTGGTGCTCTGCGACACGGCGGGGCGGCTCCACAATAAGGCCAATCTCATGGCGGAGCTTGCCAAACTCTCCAAGATCATCGACCGGGAGTGCCCCGGCGCGGCCCGGGAGACTTTGCTGGTGCTGGACGCCACCACGGGCCAGAACGGTTTGATTCAGGCCAAGACCTTCAAGGAGGCGGCGGGGCTGACGGGCATCATCCTCACCAAGCTGGACGGCACCGCCAAGGGCGGCATCGCCGTGGCCATTGCCCAGGAGCTGGGCGTGCCTGTGAAGTTCGCCGGAGTGGGCGAGGGCATCGACGATCTCCGGCCCTTCGATTCCGAGGAGTACGCCGAGGCGATCATTTAGATAAAGAGGGGACTTCGTCCCCCCTTTAGATTCCCCCCTCCAGTCTGCGGACTGGAGCCGCCGCCCAAGGCGGCTGGGGCCGGGGTATTTTCCTGACGCGCATGCCGTCAGGAAAATGATTTAAATTTATTTTCCGCCAAGGGCGGAAAACCAGGGGAGCGCCCCTGGACCCCTGGAGGGGTATATAATTGGAGGAGGAATTGACTTGACCAGAGAGGACGGCCGGGCCGCGGGCGAGCTGCGGCCTGTGACCATTACGACCGATTTTATCAAATTCGCCGAGGGCAGCTGCCTCATCCGGTGCGGGGACACCATGGTCCTCTGCTGCGCCAGCGTGGAGGAGAAGACCCCGCCCCACGTCCCCTACGGGGAGGGCTGGGTCACCGCCGAATATTCCATGCTGCCCCGGGCCAACCGGGAGCGGAGCCGCCGGGATGTCGCCAAGCTGAAATTATCCCCCCGGAGCGCGGAGATTCAGCGCCTGGTGGGCCGGTCCCTTCGCTCCGCCGTGGATATGAGGAAGCTGGGGGAACGGACCATTACCATCGACTGCGACGTGCTCCAGGGGGACGGCGGGACCCGGACGGCCTCCGTCACCGGGGGCTTTGTGGCCCTGGCGCTGGCCTGCCGGAGGCTGGTGGAAAACGGCGATCTGGGCGCCAGCCCCATCCGGCATTACGTCACCGGCGTGTCTGCCGGGATTGTGGACGACACGGCCCTGCTGGACCTGCGCTACAGCGAGGACAGCCGGGCCCAGGTGGACTTGAACTGCGTGATGAACGAGCTGGGAGAGCTCATTGAAATTCAGGGCACCGGCGAGGGCCGGGCCTTCAGCCCCACGGAACAGCAGGAGCTGGTGCGCCTGTGCGCCAAGGGCTGCAAGGAACTGCTTGCCAAGCAGAAAGAAGCGCTGGGAGGGAAATTCTGATGGCGGAGAAATTTGTGCTGGCCACCCACAACCCCGGGAAGCTGGCGGAGATGAAGGCGATTTTGTCCGGCTTGGGCGTGGAGGCCGTCAGCCCCGCCGAGGCCGGGGTGGAGGTGGACGTGGAGGAGACCGGGACCACCTTTGCCGAAAACGCCATGCTGAAAGCGAAAGCGGTTTGCGCCGCGGCGGGCCTGCCCGCCATTGCCGACGATTCCGGCCTCTGTGTGAACGCGCTGAATGGCGGCCCCGGGGTCTACTCCGCCCGCTACGGCGGGGAGGGCCTGGACGACGCGGGGCGGCGGCGCCTGCTGCTTCAGAACCTCCGGGGCCAGACCACCCGGGCGGCTCACTTCACCTGTGCCGTGGCCTGTGCGTTTCCCAATGGGGACACCCTGGAGGCGGAGGGCCGCTGTGACGGGGCCATTGCCTTCGCCCCCCTGGGGGAGGGCGGCTTCGGCTATGACCCGGTGTTCCTGATTCCCGAGAAGGGGAAGACCTTCGGCCAGATCGGCCCGGAGGAGAAGAGCAAAATTTCCCACCGTGGAAAGGCCCTGGCGGCCTTCACGGAGAAGCTGGGGGCGTATCTGAGCAAGGGAGAAGCGGGAGCATGAACGGCGTTAAGACCATGCTTTTGGGGATCGCGCTGAGTCTGCTGGGCATTTCGCTTTCGCTCAACAACTTCATTGCCGTTGGCTGCGGCGCCGGCGGGCTTCTTCTGGCCGTGATCGGACTTTTGAAAGGAGATTGAGCATTGGATTTGACAAGCAAACAGCGGGCCCAACTGCGGGGCCTAGCAAACGGCATCGACACCATTTTGCAAATCGGCAAGGACGGCATCGGGGAAAACCTCGTCAAACAGGCGGACGGCGCCCTGGAGGCCCGGGAGCTCATCAAAGGGAAGGTGCTGGAGAACAACCTGGAATACGACGCCCGGACGGCGGCGGAGGAGCTGGCCAAGGCCACCCGCAGCGAGGTGGTCCAGGTCATCGGCACCAAGTTCGTCCTGTACCGGGAGACCCACTCCAAACCCAAGGAGAAGCGCATCCAATTGGTAAAAGAGCGGAAGAAGAAACCGTGATCCGGTTCGGGAGGAGGCTTCCATTTTGAAGATCGGCGTATACGGCGGGGCCTTCAACCCGCCGCATCTGGGACATATTACCGCCGCCCGGGCGGTATCCGGGCTTTTGAAACTGGATAAACTCTTGATAATCCCCACGGGCCACCCGCCGCATAAAATCCTGCCTCCCGGCAGTCCCACGCCGGAGCAGCGGCTGGAAATGACCCGCCTGGCCATGGAGCAGACCGGCCTGGGGGACAAGGCGGAGGTCCTGGATCTGGAGCTCCGGCGGGAGGGAAGCAGCTATACCGCCGACACCCTGGCCTGCTTGAAAGAGAAATACCCGGAGGACGAGCTGTGGCTGCTGATGGGGACGGACATGTTTTTGACCTTCCATACCTGGCATGAGCCGGAGCGTATTCTCGCCTCGGCGGGAATCGCCGCCTTCGGGCGGACGGAGGCGGACACGGAGGAGCTGTTTTCCGTTCAGCGGGACTTCCTCTGCCGGAGGCATCCCCAGGCCCGGATCTTCACCCTCAGCATCCCCGGCGTGGTGGACGTCAGCTCCACGGAGCTGCGGGAGCGGCTGGCAGGGGGAGAGGGGGGGAGCCTTCTGGCCCCGGCGGTGTACGGCTATATCCTTCGGGAGAAGCTCTACGGCACGGCGGCGGACTTGAAAAATTTGCCTCTGGAACAGCTCCGGCCCGTGGCGCTGAGCTGTTTGAACCACCGGCGCATTCCCCATGTGCTGGGCACGGAGCAGGAGGCCGTCCGCCTGGCGGAGCGCTGGGGGGCGGACGCGGACAAGGCCCGGAGGGCCGCCCTGCTCCACGACTGCACCAAGAAGCTGAACCTCCCGGAGCAGCTGGCCTTGGCGGAGCGCTTTCAGGTCCCCCTGGACGAGATGGAGCGGCGGGAAATCAAGCTCCTCCACGCCAAGACCGGGGCGGGCGTGGCGGAAGCGGTCTTCGGCACGGACGGGGAAATTACCGATGCCATCCGCTGGCACACCACCGGCCGGGGGAACATGACGCTGCTGGAAAAAGTCATCTATTTGGCGGACTACATTGAGCCCAACCGGGACTTTCCCGGCGTGGAGGAACTGCGGCGGGCCTGTTACGAGGATTTGGACGCGGGTCTGCTGCTGGGCCTGGAAATGACCATCGGGGAGATGGAGGGCCGGAACGCCCCCATCCATCCCAAGACCCTGGAGGCCAGGGACGCACTGAAAGGACAGAGAGAATAACATGAGCGATATTGGAAAGCGGCTGGTGCCCAGCGGGAAGAAGCCAAAGTCCCCCCGAAAGGGGAAGCTGACCCGCCAGCAGATCATTTTGATTGTGGTGGTTGTGGTTTTGGCCATCGCTTTGGCGGTGACGCTGGCCCTGCGGAGCCTCTTCGTCCGGCCGGAGCTGCCCGTCCGGAACGACCCTCAAAATACCGTGGACAAAGACGGGGACGGCAAGCCCGACGGGCCGGAGCCCATTGACTACGGCGAGGGCCTCCGGCCCCGTGGCGGCGATGGAGAGCGGAAGAGCAAGGATTACTGGACCGTCCTGGTCCTGGGCCGGGATACCGGCGGCGGCGGAAATACGGACACCATGCTGCTGGCCAGCTACGACGTGACGAACCAAAAGGCCACCGTCATGTCCATCCCCCGGGATACCATGGTGAACGTCCCCTGGGACATCAAGCGGATCAACTCCGTCTATAATTACTACGGCGGCGGCGAGAGGGGCATCCAGCACCTCTACAAGGAGATTTCCCAGCTGGTGGGCTTCGAGCCGGACTTCCAGGTGGTGGTGGAATGGGACGCCGTGGGGGAGATTGTGGACGCCATCGGCGGCGTGTACTTCGACGTGCCCCAGGACATGAACTACGACGACCCCTATCAGGACCTCCATATCCACCAGACGGCGGGCTACCGCCTTCTCAGCGGGGACGACGCCATGCAGGTTCTCCGCTACCGCCATGACAACCGGAAAAACGGCGTCACAAGGGGCTACCCGGACGGCGATCTGGGCCGCATCAAAACCCAGCAGGCATTCTTGAAGGCCATGGTGGATCAGCTCCTGCGGCCCAAGAACATGACCAAGGTGGGCCCCCTCATTGAGGCGTTCAACAAGAACGTGGAAACGGACATGAGCTTCCAAAACATCCTCTGGTTCGGCCAGCAGGCGGTGATGGGAGGGCTGAAGACGGAGGATGTGAACTTTGTCACCATGCCCAACCGGGCCAAGTACGCTTACAGCCGGAGCGTGGGGAATATGCAGTCCTATGTGGTGCCCAACGCCAAGGAGCTGCTGGCTCTGGTGAACAACGAGCTCAGCCCCTTCAGCGAGGTCTTCACCATGAAGGACCTGGACATCATGTCCGTCAACGCCGACGGGTCCGTCAGCTCCTCCACGGGTTATGTGGAGGATAAGAAAGCGGCCCTGCCGCCCCCCAAGGACGAGCCGGAGGAAGAGGAGCCCGCCGTGGACGAAAACGGCTATCCCATCGACCCGGAGACGGGCCTGCCCATCACCGTGGACCCGGAGACCGGCGAACCCATCGTTCCCACTGACCCGGAGACTGGAGAGCCCCTGGTCACCGGACCGCCGGACACGGCGATCGGCTCCGGCGAAAACGGCGGCGGAACCACGGATTCCAATGGGTCCGCCCAGCCTGGGGGAACGACGCCCGTCAGCCCGCCGGACAGCGGCACCCCGGCGCCTCCTGCCCCGGAGACGCCCAATACCGTGCCGGACCCCACGCCGGCAGACCCGGAGCCCCCGGCACCCGCGGAGCCCGCTCCGGAGGTTCCCGCGGATCCCCAGCTCCCGGCGGACCCGGGCTTCACCCTCATCGGGCCGGACCCCGCCGCTTGAGCGCGTAAGGCACCATTCACATATTTTTAGGAAAGAGAGGAATGTCTATGACACCGAAGGAGCTGGCCATTATTGCCGCCAAGGCCCTGGACGAGAAAAAGGGCAAAGAGATTTCCGCCATTGAAATTACGGATCTGACCACCCTGGCGGACTACTTCGTCATTGCTACCGGCGGGTCCAACACCCAGATCAACGCCCTTTGCGACGCGGTGGAAAAGGCCATGAAGGAACAGGCCGGAGAGGCCCCCCTCCACCGGGAGGGCCACCGGGACGGCACCTGGGTGCTGCTGGACTACGGCTGCCTGGCGGTTCATGTGTTCTCCCAGGAGGCCCGGGAGTTCTATGACTTAGAGCGCCTCTGGTCCGATGGGAAGCCCCTGGATCTCGGCGGCGTGCTGACGGCGGACTGAACCGGCGGAAGAAAAAGCGGGAGAGAGACCTTTGGCCTCTCTCCCGTTTTTTTGAAGCTTAGCGGTTCCGCAGTACGTTTTGCAGGGTTTCCAGCAGCTTGGCAATGTCGATGGGCTTGGAGATGTGCCCGTTCATGCCGCATTTGAGGGCCGCCTGTTTGTCTTCTTCAAAGGCGTTGGCCGTCATGGCCAGAATGGGGATGCCGCTTCGCGCCGGGTCCTCCATGGACCGGATGGCCCGGGTGGCCTCATAGCCGTTCATGACAGGCATCTGCACGTCCATCAGAACCAGCTGGTAATAGTCCGGCTCCGCCCGCTCCAGCAGGTCCAGGGCAATCCGCCCGTTCTCCGCGATTTCCACGGTGAAGCCCGCCTCCTCCAAAATGGCCTGGGCGATTTCCTGGTTCAGCTCGTTGTCCTCCGCCAGCAGGATGCGGCCCAGGGCCAGGGGCAGGGCGGCGGTTTCGCCCGCCGCCTCGGGGGTCTCCTCCGTGCCCACGATGGAGAGGAGGCAGTCCCGCAGCTCGGAGAGGAACAGGGGCTTTCCGCAGAAGGCGGTGACCCCGGCCTCCTTGGCCTCGTCTTCAATGTCGGCCCAGTCGTAGGCGGTGAGGACGATGATGGGCACCTCGTCCCCGCACTCCTTGCGGATGCGCCGGGTGACCTCGATGCCGTTCATGTCCGGCAGCAGCCAGTCGATGATGTAAACGCTGTAGTGGTCCCGCCGCATGACGGCCTGCCGGGTGCGGAGCACCGCTTCCTTGCCGGAGAGGGTCCATTCCGCCCGCATGCCGATCTGCTGGAGCATACAGGAGACGCTGTCGCAGGTGTTGAAGTCGTCGTCCACCACCAGGGCGCGGCAGCCGGAGAGCTCCGGGATGGTGGTGGGCTGCTTCTCGTCGGAGCAGAGACGGAAGGTGAGGTCCACGGAGAATTCCGTCCCCACGCCCTGGCGGCTCTTGACGTGGATGGAGCCGTTCATCATCTCCACGATGTTCCGGGTAATGGCCATGCCCAGGCCGGTGCCCTGGATGCCGCTGGTGGTGGAGTTTCGCTCCCGCTCGAAGGGCTCGAAGATGTGGGCGACGAACTCCTCGCTCATGCCGATGCCGGTGTCCCGGACGCTGAACTCATAAGCGGCGTGGCCCGCCGGGGCGGAGGGCTTCTCCGTTACCCGGATGCTGACGATGCCCCCGGCGGGGGTGTACTTAATGGAGTTGCCCAGCAGGTTCAAGAGGATCTGGTTCAGCCGCAGCCGGTCGCAGAGGATGTCCTCGTGAATCACGTCCACGGCGTCCATGTAAAGCTCCAGCTGCTTGGCGTGGACGTCCGCCTGGACGATGCTCCGCAGGCCATGGAGGATGTCCGGCAGGGAGCAGGGCTTTTCGTCCAGGTACATCTTGCCGCTTTCGATGCGGCTCATGTCCAGCACGTCGTTGATGAGGCTGAGCAGGTGGTTGCCGGAGGTCATGATCTTTTTCAGATATTCCTCCACCTGCTCCCGGTTGTCGATGTGGGTGGTGGCCAGGGCGGTGAAGCCGATGATGGCGTTCATGGGGGTTCGGATGTCGTGGGACATGTTGGAGAGGAAGACGCTCTTTGCCTTGCTGGCCCGGTTGGCCTGGGCCAGGGCGTCCTCCAGCAGGCTCTTTTTCTCCATCTCCGACCGGGTTTCCTCGTCCACGCAGCGAAAGCCGATGACCACGCCCCGGCTGGAGGACTGGTCCCCGATGGGCACGGCCTTCATCTGGAAATAGCGGATTTCACCCATGCAGACGGTCCGGTAGTTGAGGTAGTAGATGCCCCGGTCCTGAAGGTCCCGAAGGAGGTTATCCCCGGCAAAGACCCGGCGGACCATGTCCCGGTCGTCCACGTAGACGCAGGTTTGTATGTAGTTTTCCATATGGACGTCCAGGGACAGATCCCCGGAGAAAAGCTGCTCCAAAAGCCCGGCGGGACAGGCGTAGGTCCGCAGGGCGTTGCCCTTGCGGGTTTCCAGATCAAAGTAACAGACCAGATTGTAGTCTGTGCTCAGGGCCTGGACCAGCTCCTGGTGGCGGCGCTCCGTGCGGAGCTGCTCCTCCTGCTCCAGCTGCTTCTGGGCGGTGCAGTCCAGGAGGAAGCGCTGATAGAACAGTTCGCCGTTTTCCTCAATCAGCTTGACATTGCCCATCACGTGGAGAACGTCCCCGTTGGTGTGCCGGACCCGGTACTCCACGCTGACGCTGTCCCCCGCGTTTTTCAGGGATTTGATGGAGCTTAGCAGCTTTTCCCGATCCTCGTCGATGACGGAGGTGGCGATGGTGTCGAAACCGGCGGCAAAGAGCTCTTCCTGGGACTGGAAGCCCAGGATGACCAGGGCGGCCCGGTTGACGCTGAGGATACGGGCCCCGTCCAGGCTGTGGCACAGCACGCCGCAGTCCATGGTGGTGAACAGGGTTTCCAGCGCGTGGTTCTCCCGGCGCAGCTCCTCCTCATAGGCCCGCTCCCGGGTTACGTCGATGCCAACGCCCACGGTGCCCATGACGCTGCCGTCCAGGTCGTACAGGGGGGACTTATAGGTGGTCAGCAGCCGGGTCCCCTCGCCGGTTTGGACGGTTTCCTCCGCCACGCAGGTTTTTTGCGACTCCATGACGATCCGCTCGGACTCGATGCAGACGGGATCATCAAATTCCACGTCCCAGATATAAGCGTGCCGCTGGCCCTGGACCTGCTCCTTGGCCTTGTTCACCGTTTGGCAGAAGCTGTCGTTTACTTTTTCGTGGACGCCGTCCTTGGTTTTGTACCAGACCAGGTTGGGCACGCTGTTGATGGCGGCCTCCAGGTACTGCCTTGCCTCCCAGAGATCCTTCTCCTGGTGGCAGGCCCGCAGCCATTTCTGGAAGCGGAAGCGCAGCTCCTCTCCGCTCATGGGCAGGGTCCACAGATCGGCCAGGGCGGGGAGCAGCTCCGTCAGCTGGGACAGCTGATCCCGCAGTCCCAGCACAACCAGCTCCGCCCCGCTCTCCGCCAGGGTTCGGACGGTTCCGGCGGCGTCCAGCCCCGTGAGGTCGGCGAAGATCACGTCGGCCTGGGCGGCCAGGGCGGGATCCGGCTCCCCGCTCTCCAAAAACGTATGGGTAAACGGCTCCTGGGGAGCGGTCTCCTTAAGCGGGGCGAAAAGCTCCAGCCGGCGGCCGACGCAGTAGAGCCGCAGATGACAATGATACATAAGCGTTCTCCTCCATATGGCTGCGGGTTCCAGGCGGGGCCGAGGGGAAGGGATGTCCCGCCGGTTTTTCTCAATGCTATTTTAACGGGTAAAGCGGCTCATGTCAACCATGGATGAGCCTCCAAACAGGAGGAATCCGGCTTTTCCGGGAATGAAAAAGGAGGCGCCCGGCCCAAAAGGCCATGCGCCCCGCTTCCTCCGCCCCCCCCCTGCCGGGGAGCTTATACGCTGAAATTCAGCTGGCGATAGTAGCCGTCGTAAACCCGGGAGATGGGCTTGTCCGCCACGGCGGGCCGTTCCGGTCCATAGAGCAGACGGCCGATCTTGTAGCCCACACCGTTGATGCACACGGATTCCCCAGGTGTGCGGCCGCCGAATTTCGTCATCCAGGCCAGCGCCTCGCCCACCGTGCAGCCCTGCCGCAGCCGGCCCTGCTCGTCCCAAAGCGGATCGTAACCCAATTCCATATCTGCCGTATCCTCCATTCATTCATAAAAAGCAACCGCTACACATTGTAGTCGACTCCCCCGGCAAAAGCAATGGCGGGAGTGGAGAAAAAAGGGGGGTATATTCGTGAAAATCATGGCTTGACAAATGGTGGAAATTGGGTTTCCCTTGCGCGGCAGGGGATAGCGCCGGCGAAAGGCCGCCTCAAGGGCGGCCTCCCGCTTTTTTGTCAGCATTCTCCCAGGTATTCCTCCAGGCAGAGCCCCTGCCGCATAATCTCCCCCGCGGCTTCCTCTCCCACATAGCGGTAGTGCCAGGGCTCGTAGCCCACGCCGGTGAGGGCGCTTTTCTCCGTGGGATAGCGGAGGATGAAGCCGTACTCGGCGCAGTGCTCCATCAGCCACTGCTGCACCGCCGTCTTCTCCTGCCCCTCGTCTAAAAGCTGGTAGGACTTGTCCACAATGTCCACCGCCAGCCCGGCCTGATGCTCGCTGGTTCCGGGGCGGGCCACCCAGACGGCGGCCTGCTCCTCCGCCTCCTCCAAGGACCCGGCCTGGGGGAGGCAGGATTGGACCTTTCGCTGGAACAGCTCCTCCTGCTTCTCCCAGCTTCGGTAGGAGGAGCAGATGGTGGGCTCCAGCCCCTCCGCCCGGCAGTCGTCCATCATCCGCTGGAGGGCGGGGTAGGCCCGCTTGTCGATGGCGTGGCCGTTGATCAATTGGGTGAATTCCGGGACCTGGAAATCCTGCGGCAGGGGATGGTCCCCGTTGACCAGGATCAGGTTCCAGCCGTCCTTGGGGACGGCGCTGTCCTTCCCGCCGGAGGCAGGTGTGCCCTCCCCGCCGGAGGTCACTGACCCGGGGACGGTTAGAACGCGGACGGGGCCGCCGTTTCCGGCCCCCGCTCCCGCCGCGGCTTGGGCGGCCCTGTTTCCCGCGGCCTCGGCCTGGCCCAGCAGGAAGCCGCCGGCGAACAGCATCAGCCCCAGAAGAAGAGCCAGGAGGGGCAGGGGGGACCGCCGGGGACTCCGCCGGGCCCGGGAGGGCGCGGGGCGGCGTGGCCTGGAAACCATGGGCGCGTCCCATTGAGCAGGGGCGGCGGCGTAATACTCCCGGTCGGGACGGGAGAATTCATGTAATACGCAGGAATGAACAGACATAGAAACAGCTCCTTTGCTCTTGAACTGTCTCTATGATAAGGCTTGTCCCCGTCGAAACCGAAACATTCCTGCATCGAAGTCTTACCATTTTTGCATCGAAGCTGCATCGGTGGGCTCGCGGCCATAGCTTACGGAGATTTCCTTGTCCACGGCGGCCCAGTCTACCGTAAAGCTGAAATACAGATCGGTCCAGTGCCTTGCAATCCAAAAGAGGCTCTTGCAGTCCGTCAGCCGGAAACACGCGACGTCGCCGGTGTCCTCCTCCGGGGTGTAGTCCAGCCCCAGCCGGTCCAGAATCGCCTTCCCCAACTCCAGGGAAGAGACGCTGCACGGGATACCCTCAATGTTGACATTGTTGAACGTCAGGCCGACGATCTGCCCGCTCTCCCCGTCCACCGTGGCGGAGAGGTAGGTCTTCTGGTTTTTGTCATGGGTGGAGGCCGTGATGAAGCTGGCGCTGGAGAGGTCCGTCTGATCCCGGAGATAGTGCCGGGACCATTCCCAGGAGTCGCCGTCGATCTCCGACAGCAGCGTCCGCGCCGCGGGCGAGAGGAGGCTTCCCAGCTCCGCCAGGGCCTCCCGGAGCTGCGCCATGGCCCGGTCCCGCTCCGCGCCCTCCAGCTCATGGCTCATGATGGTGATATTTTCCGGCATTTCCTGCCACTGGACCAGGAGCCAGAGCCGCCCCGGCAGGTCCGGGGGCTTGAAGGGAAAGTTGCTGTCCTCCGACAGGTCCTCGGCGTGGACCGTGCCGGTGAGCTTGCTGTCCTCCAAGATGGAAAGCCGCAGGGGCAGCAGGGCCAGAGCCGTGACGGTCAGCGCCGTCAGGATGGGGAAGAGCCAGTTTTTCCAGTTTCGCACGGCAGTTCCTCCCCTCCTTTCCAAAGCACCCGGACCCGGGTGCCCCGGCCCGGCTCGCTCTCAATTTCCAGCTCCCCGCCGTGGAGCTCCACAATCCGGCGGCACAGGGCCAGCCCCAGCCCCGCGCCCCCCTGGGCCCGGGCGCGGGACTTGTCCACCATGTAAAAAGCCTCCGTCACCCGCTCCAGCTCCTCCGCCGGGATGCCCTTGCCCTGGTCCGTCACCTGGACGCAGCAGCTTCCATCCTCCAGGGCGAAGCCCTCCAGCAAAATCTCCCCGCCGTCCTCCATGGCCTTCCGGGCGTTGTCCAGCAGGTTCATGCAGACGGTCTCCATCAAATCCGGCTCCATCCGCGCCGTCACCGCCTGGGACTGAAGGGTGAGCCGGATGCCCGCCTGCCGGAGGGGCGGCTCCATGGCCCCGGCCACCCGGCGGAGGAACGCGTCCAGGGGCACGGGCCGCAGGGGGAAGTCCTGCCGTCCCAGGACGATGAGGTCCAGCAGCTTCCGGCTCAGGGCCTCCAGCCGCCGTCCCTCGCCGAAGATATACCCGGCGCTCTCCCGGACCTGTTCCTCCGTGGCCGGGCGGGAGCGGAGAAGGTCGGCGTAGCCGATGATGGAGGTCAGGGGCGTTTTGATCTCGTGGGCAAAGCTGCCGATGAAGTCCTCCTGACGGCGCTGAGCGGCCTTCAGCTCCGCCACCTGGCGTTGGATGCGGTGGGCCATGACGTTGAAGTCGGCGGAGAGCTGGGCGATCTCGTCGTCCCCGTCCACCCGGACCCGCTGGCTGAGCTCCCCCTCCGCCATCCGCCGGGCGGCGGCGGAAAGGCGGGCCAGGGGCCGGGCCAGCATGGCGGCCACCGCCAGGGACAGGCCCCCCACCGCCCCGGTGAGGACCAGCATCAAGGAGAAGAAGCTCCGGTACTGCTCCGACCGGGATTGGAACAGTTCTCCCACCTCCCGGCAGTTTTCCAGGTAGAGGATGCCGTCCTCCAGGGCCAGGGGGCTGGCGGCGTGGAGGTAAATCCGCCCGTCGGCCAGGGCATTCATGACCCAGCCCCGCTGCCCGGCGGGAAGCTGGGAGGTGAGGCCCGCCGCCTCCACCGGCAGCGCGCCGCTGCCGCCCAGGGCCGTTCCCGCCTCGTCGCTGAGGCGGAAGGAGACCGTCCGCCCCTGGCCGGTGGTGATGCTGATGCCCCCGGCGGCTTTGGCCAGCTCTTCCCGGCTGTACAGGGGGTTGAAGGCCAGCTCCTGGGCCAGGGCGAAGCGGAGGAGGTCGTTTTCCTCGTACAGCGCCGCCACCTCCCGGTCCAAAGAGGCGCGAAACTGGGCGTGGATGAGGGCGTAGCCCCCGGCGGAGCAGGCCAGGGCCGTGATGAGGACCATGCTGCAAAAGAGCTTCCAGAATAATTTCACAAAAAGCCTCCTTTTGGGTGGGAGCGAACCGCAGGGGCGGACCTGTGTGTCCGCCCGCTTCCGTCATGCCGCCCCTACACCTCCAGCCGGTAGCCCACCTTATAAACCGCTACCAGCCGGTTCTCCAGCCCCAGCTTCTTCCGCATCCGCTGAATGTGGAGGTCTACGGTCCGGCTGTCCCCCAGGAACTCCTCGCCCCAGACCTTTTCATAGATTCGGTCCCGGTAGAGGGCGATGTTTTTGTTTTGCAGGAAGAGCAGCAGCAAATCGTACTCCTTGGCGGTCAGGGCCACGGGGGCCCCGGCCCGGCGCACGACGCGGCTGGCGGTGTCGATTTCAATGTCCGGCGGCAGGGAGAGGACCCGCCCCGTCTTTCCGCAGCGGCGGAGGACGGTTTCCACCCGGGCCAGCAGCTCCATCAGCTCGAAGGGCTTGACGATATAGTCCTCCGCCCCCAGGCGCAGGCCCTTCACCCGGTCCTCCAGCTCTCCCTTGGCGGTGAGGAAGATCACCGGCACCTCCAGGCTTTTGCAGTATTCCAGCACCTCATAGCCGTCGGCCTTGGGCAGCATGATGTCCAGCAGCGCCAGATCGAAGGGCTGGGCTTCCAGCTTGTCCGCCGCGTCCGCCCCGTCAGGGGCCCAGGCGCAGCGGTAGCCCGCCCCCTCCAGGGCGGTGCGGATGAGGTTGGCGATGGGGGCCTCGTCCTCGGCAATGAGGATTTTGTTCACGGAAATCACGTCCTTTGACAAGATGCCTGTTTGGAGTATAGTTTGTATCGTCCTTCCATCATTCTTGCATCATGAACCGGAGAGGGGGCTTTGGCATAGACTGTCGTAGCCCCAATCGAAAGGAGGACGCCGGAAGCGTGCTTCCGGCTGCATATATGAATCAGAATCAGAATATGATGCGGCAATTCTCCTCTCCCACCGCCTGGAACGGCCGGTCGGGAGAAGCTGTCATTCCCCTGCCTAATCCCGGCGAAGGCGGGCCTGTCTACCCCGGCAACATGGACGGAGGCGAGGCCGTGATTCCCCTGCCCAACCCCGGCGAGGGCGGCCCGGTCTATCCCGGTCCCGACGGCGGCGGCGTGGTGGAGCCCGTCATCCCCCTGCCCAATCCCGGCGAGGGCGGCCCGGTTTACCCCGGCCCCGGCGGCGGAAATCAGACCTGGCCCTGTCACGGCGGAGGCTGCGGCGGGATCATCGTCCTGCCCGGCGTCATCGGCGGCGTGTGGCCCGGCGCGGCGAAGGTCCGCTTTTTGAACGCGGGCTACGGCTATCCCGCCTTCCGCGTTTTCGTCGGCAACCGCCGGTTTGTGAACGTGCTGAACTACGCCTCCGCCACTACCTACGGCCAGGTCAACGCCGGTTACCAGACGGTGACGGTTACGGGGACCGACGGCTATGTCTACATCCAGAAAACCATGCCCTTCCAGTCCAACGGAATCACCACCATCGCCATCATCAACACCGCCGGGGGCCTGGACCTGATGCAGATTACCGACAGCTGCTGCCCGCCCACCAACGGGTATTCCAGCTTCCGCATCGGGAATCTGGCCTATAACAGCGGCCCCCTGGACGTGATCATGAGCGACGGCCGGGTGGTCTGGGCGGACCTGCGGTTTAAGGAGGTCCCCGCCTTCAAGCGCATCATGCCCGGCACCTATCAGTTCTTCTACGCCGACACGAACCTGACGCCCATGCCCTCCGGCCTGGACATCGAGACCATGGACTCCGCCTGGCTGGGGGTCTATCCGCCGCACGAGACTTTCGGCTCGCTGTACCTGGACGTGACCAGCAACGCGATTTACAGCGTCTATCTCCTCCAGAGCGGCAGAAACCGGAACAACATCCAAAACCTGATTTTGATGGACCGCTAAGGCAAAACGCCCGCGCCCAAGGCGGCGCGGGCGCTTTTCTCAGAACGCGAGGATTCCCAGGTGCTCCAGCAGGATTTTCAGGCCCATGAGAATCAGGATGACGCCTCCCGCCAGCTCCGCCCGGGCCTTGTAGCGCAGGCCGAAGACGTTGCCCACTTTCAGCCCCAGGGCGGAGAGGAGGAAGGTGGCGGCGCCGATGAGGGACACGGCGGAGAGGATATGCACGTCCGGCAGCAGGGCGAAGGTGACGCCCACCGCCAGGGCGTCGATGCTGGTGGCCACGGCCAGGAGGAACATGGTGCGGAGGCCGAAGGAATCGTCGTGACATTCCTCGTCCCCGGAAAGGCTCTCCCTGACCATGTTTCCGCCGATGAAGGCCAGGAGGACGAAGGCGATCCAGTGGTCAAAGGCGCTGATATATTGGTCAAAGGCGGAGCCCAGCAGGAAGCCGATGGAGGGCATCAGCGCCTGGAAGCCGCCGAACCAGGCGCCGGTGAGGAGATAGTGCCGGGGCTTCAGCCGCTGGACAGACAGGCCCTTGCAGATGGAGACGGCGAAGGCGTCCATCGAAAGGCCGGCGGCGATCAGCAGCAGTTCCAAAATATCCATGGGGAAGCCTCCCTGTATATGTAGTTTTTAGATGATACCACAACCATATTCCGGCTGTCAACGAATATGAACCGGGCAGGGGAAAAATGGCCGTTTCCGCACGCTTGACATTTCCGCCGCTTGGTGTTATAGTGTCTTTGTCAAATTGGCTGTGACGGAGACGGAGCCGCCGGAAACGCCCAGAGAGGGACGCGCATGCTGAAAGCGTCCCGCGCCGAACGCGGAGCCTCCACCACTCCCGAGCCGCCCGGGATAACCGGGCCGGGCCCTCCCGTTACCGAGGACGCGAGCGGCGGTCCGCATCCGGGCCGCAAGCAGGGTGGAACCGTGGAATGCGTTTTTCGTATCCCACCCCTGATTCTTCATCAGGGGTGGGATTTTTTGCCCCGCCCCGTAATACAAGGAGGAATTACCATGAGTGAAGAAAGCAATCTGTATACCTTTGAAAACGAAACCTACCGCAAGACCTACTGGCACACCTGCTCCCACATCCTGGCCCAGGCGGTGAAGCGGCTGTACCCGGAGGTGAAGCTGGCCATCGGTCCCTCCATCGACGAGGGCTTCTATTACGACATGGACTCTCCCTTCCCCTTCACCCCGGAGATCATGGAGAAAATCGAGGGCGAGATGCGGAAAATCTGCAAGGAGAAGCTGAAGCTGGAGCGCTTCGAGCTGCCCCGGGCGGAGGCCGTGAAGTTCATGGAGGAAAAGGGCGAGCCCTTCAAGGTGGAGCTCATCAACGACCTCCCCGAGGACGCCGCCATCAGCTTCTACAAGCAGGGCGAGTTCACGGACCTCTGCGCTGGTCCTCACCTGGATTCTACAGGACGTGTAAAGGGAAATGCCATTAAGCTGACGGCCTGCAACGCCGCCTACTGGCGGGGAGACTCCAACCGGGAAACCCTCCAGCGCATCTACGGCATCGCCTTCCCCAAGAAGGACGAGCTGGACGAATACCTCAAGCGCATTGAGGAGGCCAAGAAGCGGGACCACCGGAAGC
Source organism: Oscillospiraceae bacterium (assembly GCA_910574635.1). Classification (GTDB taxonomy): domain Bacteria; phylum Bacillota; class Clostridia; order Oscillospirales; family Oscillospiraceae; genus Oscillibacter. Next base: position 24,208 of record CAJTCG010000010.1, read on the forward strand.
TGGGCAAGGAATTGGGCCTGTTCATGCTCCGGGACGAGGGCCCCGGCTTCCCCTTCTTCCTGCCCAAGGGCATGACGCTGAAAAATACCCTGCTGGACTATTGGCGGCAGGTCCACAAAAAGTACGGCTACGTGGAGATCTCCACCCCCATCATGCTGAACCGCCAGCTGTGGGAGCGCTCCGGCCACTGGGACCACTACAAAAACAACATGTACACCACCGTCATCGACGAAGTGGACTTCGCGGTGAAGCCCATGAACTGCCCCGGCGGCATGCTGGTCTACGCCAGCGAGCCCCACTCCTATAAGGAGCTGCCCCTGCGGGTGGGGGAGATCGGCCTGGTCCACCGGCATGAGCTCTCCGGCGCCCTCCACGGCCTCTTCCGGGTCCGCTGCTTCAACCAGGACGACGCCCACGTCTTCATGACCCGGGAGCAGATGCAGGACGTTATCCAGGAGACGGTCCGCCTCTTCGACGAGGTCTACTCTACCTTCGGCCTCAGCTACACCATTGAGCTTTCCACCATGCCGGAGGACCACATCGGCACCGTGGAGGAGTGGGAGCGGAACCAGGACATTTTGAAAGCCGCCATCACCGACATGGGCAAGGACTTTGTCATCAACGAGGGGGACGGCGCGTTCTACGGTCCCAAACTGGACTTCCACCTCTCCGACTCCCTGGGCCGGACCTGGCAGTGCGGCACCATCCAGCTGGACAGCCAGCTGCCGGAGCGCTTTGAGCTGGAGTACACCGGCGAGGACGGAGCGAAGCACCGCCCCGTCATGATTCACCGGGTGGTCCTGGGCTCCATCGAGCGCTTCATCGGCGTGATTACCGAGCACTTCGCCGGGGCCTTCCCCCTGTGGCTGAGCCCTGTCCAGGTGAAGGTCCTCACCGTCACCGACCGGGCGGACGCTTACGCCGCGGAGCTTGCCAAGACCCTGGACAAGCTGGGCTTCCGGGTGGAGACCGACGTGCGCAACGAGAAGATCGGCAAGAAAATCCGGGAGGCCACCCTGGAGAAGGTCCCCTACATGCTGGTGGTGGGCGACCGGGACGTGGAAAACAAAACCGTCTCCGTCCGCACCCGGGGCGGCGAGGACCTGGGCGCCATGAGCCTGGAGGCCTTTGCCGCAAAGCTGCGGGAAGAAGTGGACAGCAAGGTCATTCTGTAAACCAAACGTATAAACGCAAGGGACGTATCCGTTTTGGATACGTCCCTTTTGTTTGGCGTGCAATTATTTGTGAGGTACGTGCCAGATGTTGTCGGCGTACTGGGCGATGGAGCGGTCGGCGGCGAAGATGCCGCTGCGGGCGATGTTGTGGAGGCTCATGCGGTTCCACTTGACGGGGTCGGCGTAGGTCTCCACCATGCGCTTTTCCGCCTCGCAGTAGGACGCGAAGTCCGCCAGGAGCAGGTACTCGTCGGCGGGGCTGCCGCCGAGCCCTAACAGGAGCCGCTGATAGAGGTCGTCGTAGCATACGCCGTCCCGGAAGCCGGTGCGCAGGGCGTCCATGGCCCGGCGGAGCTTCTCGTCCCGGTTATACCAGCGCTGGGGCACGTAGCCCTCCCGCTTGAGGGCCTCCACCTCGTCGGCGTGGAGGCCGAAGAGGAACATGTTCTCGTCTCCCAGCACCTCATGCATCTCCACGTTGGCGCCGTCCAGGGTGCCCACGGTCAGGGCGCCGTTCATCATGAATTTCATGTTTCCGGTGCCGCTGGCTTCCTTGCCGGCGGTGGAGATCTGCTGGCTCACCTCGCTGGCGGGCATCAGCACCTCCGCCAGGGAAACCCGGTAGTTCTCCAGGAAGACCACCTGGAGCTTATCCTTGCAGACGGGGTCGTTTTCGATCTGGTCCGCCAGGGAGTTGATCAGGCGGATGATCCGCTTGGCCACCTCGTAGCCCGGGGCCGCCTTCGCGCCGAAGAGGAAGGTGTGGGGCTGGGTGATGGCGTTGGGATCGTCCCGCAGCTTCTGGTACAGGGCGATGATGTGCAGCACGTTCAAAAGCTGGCGCTTATACTCGTGAAGCCGTTTGGCCTGAACGTCGAAGATGGCGTCGGGGTTCAGAATGACGCCCCGGCTCCGCTTGGCGTGAACGGCGAGGGCCTCTTTGTTTTTCCGCTTGATCTCCGCCAGCCGGTTTAATACGGTCTGGTCGTCCGCGTAGGCGTCCAGCTTCTGGAGGACGGAGGCGTCGGAGAGGTAGGCGTCCCCGCCGGTCAGCTCCTTGATGAGGCCGTCCAGGCCGGGGTTGATCTCGCTGAGCCAGCGGCGGTGGTCAATGCCGTTGGTGACGTTTTGGAACTTTGTGGGCTCCATGGCGCAGGCGTCCTTGAAGACGTCGTTGCGCAGGATGTCGGAGTGGAGGGCGGACACGCCGTTGACGGCCATGCCTCCGGCGATGCACAGGTTTGCCATGCGGACCTGACCGTCCCAGATGATGGCCATTTCCTTCGTTTTGGCGGGGTCATGGTAGAAGGACTCAACCCGCTTCTGCCAGCGGTTGGAGATCTCCTGAATGATTTGCCAGATGCGGGGCAGACGGCGCTCCATCAGGGTCTGGGGCCAGCGCTCCAGAGCCTCGGCCAGGACGGTGTGGTTCGTGTAGGCCACGGCGTGGGTGGTGATATACCAGGCGTCGTCCCAGTTCATTCCCGTGTCGTCAATGAGGACCCGCATCAGCTCCGGAATGACCAGAGTGGGGTGGGTGTCGTTGATTTGGATGACGTTTTTCTCATGGAAGTTTTTCAGCGTCCCATAGGTGTCCAGATGCTTGGCGGTGATGGACTGGATGGTGGCGGAGACGAAGAAATACTGCTGCTTGAGCCGGAGGGATTTGCCCTCGATGTGGTTGTCGTCGGGGTAGAGGACCTTGGCAATGGTTTCCGCCATGGTCTCCTCCTCGGCGGCTTTCAGGTACTCGCCCTGGCCGAAGAGGCTCATGTCGATGGCCTTGGTCGGCCGGGGGTCCCACAGGCGGAGGACGTTGACATGCCCCGTGCCGTATCCGGCGATTTCCATGTCGTAGGGGATCGCCTGGATTGTGGTGGCGTTTTCATTGACCGTGTGGAGATGGCCGTCCGCCCAGAACTCCCGGACGGTGCCGCCAAAGGAAACCATTTGCGCTTCGGCGGGCTTGGGCAGCAGCCAGGCCGCGCCCAGGTCCTTCCAGTGGTCGGGGAGTTCCACCTGCTGGCCCTCCACAATCTTCTGCTTGAACAGGCCCAGCTCATAGCAGATGGAATAGCCGGTGGCGGGGATCTCCAGGGTGGTCATGGAATCCAGATAGCAGGCGGCCAGGCGCCCAAGACCCCCGTTGCCCAGCGCCGCGTCGGGCTCCATCTCGAAGATGTCCCCGGCCTTGAAGCCCAGGTGCTCCAGGGCCTCTTTCAGCTGAGGCAGCAGATCCAGGTTATAGGCGTTTTTCATCAGGCTGCGGCCGATGAGGAATTCCATAGACAGGTAGTGGACCTGCTTTTTCTTGTTCTGACGGGTCTTCTTCCGGGTTTCAACCTCCCGGAGGGCCATCATATCCCGGAGGACCAGGGCGCTGGCCCGCATCATTTCGCCGTCGGTGGCCTCATCGGCGGCTTTGCCGAAGTTGGTCATCAGTTTGGCGGACAGGGCTTCTTCCAGTTCTTTCGTCGTAATCGATGCCATAAGCGTTCTCACTCCGCAGACTTTTTCTTGCCGGCGGTTCCTTTCTTTGAGGTTGACTTCTTTTCGGTTTTCTTCTCAGCTTTGTCAGCTTTGGAGGCGGTTTTAGAAGCGGCTTTCCGAGTCTTCTTGGCGGGCTTCTCAGGGGCGGGAGCGGGCTCCTCAACAGGCGCGGGCTCCTCGGCGGGAGCGGCTTCCACGGCGGGCGCGGGCTCCTCGGCGGGAGCGGCTTCCACGGCGGGAGCGGGCTCCTCGGCGGGGGCGGCTTCCACGGCGGGAGCGGGCTCCTCGGCAGGGGCGGCTTCCACGGCGGGCGCGGGCTCCTCAGCGGGGGCGGCTTCCACGACAGGCGCGGGCTCCTCAGCGGGGGCGGCCTCTCCCTCGGAAACCTCCAGGGCCCGGCGGGTGTCGCTGTGGATGGGCCAGGTCTGGCCGGTGATGGTGGCATAGATGCGCAGATACTCCCTGGCGCTGCGGGCCCAGCTGAAATCGCAGGACATGGCCCGCTGGCGGAGCCGTCCGAAGACGTCGGGATAGTCCTTATATAGGTACACGGCCTCCCGGATAACATGGAGCATGTCGCCGCTGGAGTAGTTGGCGAAGGAGAAGCCGTTTCCGGCATCCCGCCAGGACTCGCAGGGCTGGACGGTATCCTTCAAGCCGCCGGTCTCCCGGACGATGGGCACGGTGCCGTAGCGCATGGCGATCATTTGGCTCAGGCCGCAGGGCTCGCTCTTGGAGGGCATGAGGAAGAGGTCCGCGCCGGCGTAAATGGCCATGGACAGATCTTCGTTATAGTCCATGCGGACGGACATCCGGCCAGGATACTGCTGGGCGGCCCAGCCGAAGAAGTCCTCATACCGCTGGTCGCCGGTGCCCAGGACCACCAGCTGCATGGGGAGCTCCATCATATCGTGGAGCACCTCGCAGATCAGGTCCAGGCCCTTGTGGGAGACCAGGCGGCTTACCATAGCCACAATGGGGGTATGGGGCTCCTCCCGCAGGCCCACCATCCGCTGGAGCTCGGCTTTGCAGGCGTCTTTGCCTTCCATATCCTCGAGGGAGAAATTCTTCAGAATGCGCCCGTCGGTCCGGGGGTCGTAGAGCTTCATGTCGATGCCGTTCAACACGCCGGAGAGCTTGTTGGAGCACTGGCGCATGATGCCCTCCATCCGGTGGGCAAAGTAGGGCATTTTCAGCTCGTTGGCGTAGGTGGGGGAGACGGCGTTAACCGCGTCGGCGCAGAGGATGGCGCCCTTGAGGAGGTTGGCGTCCCCGTCCAGCAGCATGGTGCCGTCCTTGGCCCAGCCGGCGTCCAGGCCGAAGAGTTCGCCCAGGACGTAGGGGTTGTACCGGCCCTGATACTCGATGTTGTGGATGGTGACCACGGTCTTGATGGAGCGGTAGCGGTCTTCCCGCACGCCGTCGTCCTTCAGGTAGATGGGGACCAGGGCGGACTGCCAGTCGTTGCAGTGAACGACCTCGGGCCAGAATTTGAAGTGGTCCAGCATCCGCACCACGGCCCGGGAAAAGAAAGCGAAGCGCTCGCCGTCGTCGGCCTGGCCGTAGAGGGAACCCCGGTTGAAGTACTGCTCGTTGTCCAGGAAGTACCAGGTCACGCCGTCCTTCTCCAGGGAGAAGAGGCCGCAGTAATTGTGCCGCCAGGCCAGGTCTACGTAGTCGTAGCACTCGAATTTCAGCTCGTTTCCGAAGCGCTCCCGGACCCGCTGGTAGAGGGGCAGGACCACGGCCACCTCGGCGCCCTGCTCCGCCAGGGCGGGGGGAAGGGAACCGGCCACGTCGGCGAGGCCGCCTGTTTTACAGAAGGGGACCGCTTCGCTGGTCACATACAAGATTTTCATACACGTACTCCTTTTCATATCGGCCCCGGCGCGGGCCGGAGGCACGAGACTTTGGAAGGGATCGGCGGCTGAAACGCCGCCGGAAAAGCGCTGCCCTTATTATACCAAATTGTGGGGCCGGGGTCAATCCGGCCTTTCAATCATAAAAGGGGGACGAGGCCGCCCCCCTTTTATGAAACTTTATACCTTGCTGCCCTTGGCCAGGACAATGGGATAGGTGACATGACCCATCAGCGTCCGGCCGGGAAGGACCTCGACATCCTTGTCGGCAATGATATAGCTCAGCTGCGCGTCCTTGCGGACAATGGAGTCCTTGAAAATCACGCAGTTGCGCACCACCGCGCCGGCCTCCACAGTAACGCCGGGGAAGAGAATGGAGTTCTCTACCACGCCCTCGATGGAGCAGCCGTCGCCGAACAGAGAGTTGACGCACTTGCCGCCGGAGCCGATGTAGGTAGAGCTGAGGTCCGCGTTCTTGGCCCGGACGGGGCGCTGCGCGCAGAACAGATCCGCCCGGATGGCGGGGTCCAGCAGCTGCATGCTGCGGTCGTAATACTCCTGGACGGAACGAATTTGGGCGGCGTAGCCCTTCCAGATATAGCTCTGGATGTTCAGCTGGTCCTTCCGGGCCTGGAGCACGTCCCCCCGCCAGCTGAGCTGGTCCTTAGCGGCGCAGTCGTCCACCAGTTCCAGCAGCAGCTTCTTGGAAACCACGTAGGTTCCCAGCCCCCGGAGGCCCCGGGGAGTGTGGGGGCTGACAAAGACCTCGGCGACCCGGCCGCCCTCTCCCACCTGGAAGTAGGTGCCGTCCTCGGTCATGAAGCTGTCGTTGGCGCAGACCACGGTGATGTCCGCCCCGGATTTCAGATGGTTTTCATACACGTCGCTCAGGGGCAGGTTGGCCACCAGATCGCCGTCCATCATGACCACATAGTCCTGGCGGATTTCTTCCAGATAAGTCCGCACGGCGGTCAGGGCCTCGATATGGCCCCGGTAGGGCATGGCGCCCCACTCGCCCTTATAGTTAAAGGGGGGCAGAAGGCGCAGGCCGCCCCGCTTGCGGCTCAGGTCCCAGTCCTTGCCGGTGCCCAAGTGGTCCAGCAGGCTTTGGTAATGGCCGTGGAGAATGATGCCCACGTCGGTGGCCCCGGCGTTGACCAGGCCGGAGAGGGCGAAGTCCACCGCCCGGAACCTTCCGCCGAAGGGAATGGAGGCGGAGGAGCGGATGGAACCCAGCTCCTGGAGGTTGCCGCGGCGCTCATAGGTGAAAATAATTCCGTGCAGTCCGTTCATTTGGACACCTCCTCACCGTTGCGGTTCAGCATGATACCCGCTTTGGCGTCTTTGCCCTCAGGCAGCTGGCAGCCCGGGGCCAGCACCGTCAGGCCCCAGCCCTCCGGCGTATTTTCCGGCGTGCCGCCCACGCGGCAGCCCGGGCCGATCTTGCAGCCCTCGCCCAGGATGGCGTACTCCACCACCGCGCCGGGGGCCACTTCCACGTTGGGGAAGAGAACGGAATAGCGGACCGCCGCGCCCTCGCCCACGGTGACGTTCTGGGAGAGGACGGAGTTCTCCACCACGCCCTCCAGCACGCTGCCCCGGTTCACGGCGCTGTGGGCCACCGCGGAGTTCTCGCCCAGGAAGGCGGGCGGAGCGCTGACGGAGCGGGCGTAGATGGGCCAGGAGCGGTCCCGCAGGTCCAGGCCGGACTCGGGGGCCAGCATGTCCATATTGGCGTCCCAAAGGGATTCCAGGGTGCCCACGTCCTTCCAGTAGCCGGCAAAGCGGTAGGCGGCCATGCGCTCATTGTTCGCCAGCATGGAGGGGATGATGTTCTTTCCGAAGTCGTTTTCGGACCCTTCCGTGTTCTCATCGTCGATAAGGTACTGCCGCAGGGCCTTCCAGGAGAATACGTAAATGCCCATGGAAGCCAGGTTGCTCTTGGGCTCCTTGGGTTTTTCGGCAAACTCGGTGATCATGTCGTCCCCGTCCACGCTCATGATGCCGAAGCGGGGCGCCTCGGCCCAGGGCACCTCCATGACGGAGATGGTGCAGGCGGCGTTTGCCGCCTTGTGGCGGGCCAGCATGTCGGAATAGTCCATCTTGTAAATGTGATCGCCGGAGAGGATGACCACGTACTCGGGGTCGTGCATATCGATGAAGCCCAGGTTCTGATAGATGGCGTTGGCGGTGCCCTTGTACCAGGTGCCGCCCTTGGCCCCCTGGTAGGGAGGCAGGATGTGGACGCCGCCGGTGGACCCGTCCAGGTCCCAGGGCTGGCCGCTGCCGATATAGCTGTTCAGCTCCAGGGGGCGGTACTGGGTCAGCACGCCCACGGTGTCGATGCCGGAATTGGTGCAGTTGGAGAGGGGGAAGTCGATGATGCGGTACTTGCCGCCGAAGGGAACGGCGGGCTTTGCCATGTCTCCGGTGAGGACATAAAGGCGGCTGCCCTGTCCTCCGGCCAGCAGCATGGCAATGCATTCTTTCTTCATGTCTCTTTCAGCTCCTTTGCCTGTTTTTTCGCTCTGGGCTTTCTTGCGGGTTTTTCAGCGCTGCCCTCCTTGGGGGCCTTCTCCGCCTTGGCGGAGGATTTGACGGTTTTTACCAGGGCCTTGGCGGAGGCCTTCACGGTTTTCCCCGCGGCCTTGGAAACCTTCTCCACCGCTTTCACGGCCTTGGGGGCCTTGGGCTCCTTGACGGCCTTGGGCTTGGGGAAGGTCCCCTCGCCCCGGAGGAACACCGCGCCGAAGGCGGGGATGCGGATGGCGGCGGAGTACTCCTTGCCGTGGGAGGGGGCGGCCTCCACGGGGACGGGCTCCGTGTCGCCGAAGCCGTCGCCGCCGTATTCCGCCGCGTCGGTATTGAAGACGGGGGTATACTGCTTGTGGGCGGGGACGCCCATGCGGTATCCCTCGTAAGTATTGGGGGAGAAGTTGACGGCGCAGAGGAGGTCCCGGCCCTTTTTATCCTTGCGGAGGAAGACCACCACGTTGTTGTGGTTGTCGTCCACCACCAGCCACTCGAAGCCCTCCCAGCTGAAGTCGATCTCCCACAGGGCGGGCTCCTTCTTGTAGAAGTCGTTGGCCTCCTTGAAGAAGCGGTGGATCTTTTGGTTCTCCTCGTTCTCCAGCAGATACCAGTCCAGGGACTCCTTGTCGTTCCACTCGTGCCACTGGCCCAGCTCCGCGCCCATGAAGAGAAGCTTCTTGCCCGGGTGGGCCAGCAGGTAGGCGTAGAAGCCCCGGGTGCAGCGGAGCTGGTTCGTGTAGTCCCCGGGCATCTTTCCCACCACGGAGCCCTTCATGTGGACCACCTCGTCGTGGGAGATGGGCAGCACGAAGTTCTCGGAGAAGGCGTACATCATGGAGAAGGTGATGTCCTTATGGTGATCCTGGCGGAACCAGGGGTCCAGCTTCAGATAGTGGCACATGTCGTTCATCCAGCCCATGTTCCACTTGAGGTTGAAGCCGAGGCCGCCGATGTCGGCGGGGCGGCTGACCATGGGCCAGGCGGTGGACTCCTCGGCGATCATCATGACGCCGGGCTTCACGGAAAAGGCCATGGCGTTGAGCTCCCGGAGGAAGTCGATGGCCTCCAGGTTTTCGTGCCCGCCGTACTTGTTGGGGGTCCAGGCCCCGCCCTGGCGGCTGTAATCGAGGTAGAGCATGGAAGCCACGGCGTCCACCCGGAGGCCGTCGATGTGGCACTCCTCCAGCCAGAAGCGGGCGGAGGAGAAGAGGAAGCTCTTTACCTCGGGCCGTCCGTAGTCGAAGACCCGGGTGCCCCAGGAGGCGTGCTCCCACTTGTTGGGGTCGCTGTACTCATAGCAGCAGCCGCCGTCGAACTCATAGAGCCCGTGGGCATCCTTGCAGAAGTGGGCGGGGACCCAGTCCAGGATGACGGCGATGCCGTTTTTGTGCATGTGGTTTACGAACCAGAGGAAGTCCTTGGGGGTGCCGTACCGGGAGGTGGGGGCGAAGTAGCCGGTGCACTGATAGCCCCAGGAGCCGTCGAAGGGATGCTCCAGCACAGGCAGCAGCTCAATGGCGGTATAGCCCATCTCCTTGACATAGGCGGCCAGCTCTTTGGCCATGTCCTTGTAATCGTAAAAATCCCCGTTGGGCCGCTTCTTCCAGGAGCCCAGGTGGACCTCGTAGATGTTCAGGGGGGACTCATAGACCTGGTGCTTTTCCTGCTTGGCCAGGAAGGCGGCGTCGGTCCACTTGAAGTCCTCAATGTCATAGAGCTTTCCGGCGGTGGCGGGGCGGGTCTCGCAGTGGAAGGCGTAGGGGTCCGTCTTCAGCCGGACCTCCCCGTCGGGGCCGGTGACGGCGTATTTGTAGGACGTGTATTCCCCAAGGCCGGGGATGAAGCCCTCCCAGATTTCGCCGTCCCGGGTCAGGGGGTGGACGCCGTCTGTCCAGCTGTTGAAGTCGCCCACGACGCAGACGCTTTGGGCGTGCGGGGCCCAGACCCGGAAGGTCCAGCCTTCCGCGCCGTTTTTCTTATCGGGGTGGGAGCCGAACCAGCGCCAGCCGTCCGTCAGGGTTCCGGCGTGGAAGCGTTCGGCGTAATCGTGTTTTGCCATAGTCAACCTCCGTGCATAGCCGCGGGACCTCTCCAAACCCGCAGCTGCCGCTTATAGGCGAGCGGCCCGCCGATTTCCCGGGCGTCCCTCCGGGACGCCCCGCCCGCCGTCCAGACGCGGCGGGCTGTGTCTCAAGCAATCGATTAGTTATTCTGGAATATTATACTTCTTTTGAAAAATAGCGTCAAGGACGGTCCTGTCGAAAAAACCGGCCGTCTTTTAGCAGGTTCCCCCAAATCTGTTTCAAGATTCACAATAATTTTTGGTGACCTTCGGCAAAATGTTCAAAAGATGGAAGGGGAAAATGGGGAAGTGTGCTAATAAAAAATGGCGGGATGTTGATTTTGCCGCCGGTCTGCGGTATGATAGCAAAATAATCCAATGTTTTCAGGAGGTTCTTCATGCTCCAGTTTCTGACGGCCCTGCGCTTCGACGGCTTCCCCCTCTGGGTGGTGCTGCTGATCTGTCTGGGCGTGTTCCTGGCGTCCTTCATGGACGCCATCGCCGGCGGCGGCGGCATCATCTCCGTGCCCACCCATCTGATCGCCTTCGGCAGCCTCCCCGCGCCCTACGCCTTGGGGACCAACAAGGTTTCCGCCGCCATCGGCACCTGCTTTTCCACCGCCCGGTTTATCAAAAACGGGTATGTGGACTGGAGGCTCTTTGGGCCCTCCATCCTCTTCTCCCTGACGGGGTCCGTTGCGGGCACCTGGCTCCAGCACCGGACGCCGGACGCGGTCTTGAAGTACATGCTTTTGCTGGTGCTGCCGGTGGTGGCCTTCATCACCCTGCGGAACCGGGAGTGGCCCGACGAGCCGGGGGAGATCAGCCGCCGGAGGCAGATTGCCATCGTCTGGGCCGCGGCATTCGTCATTGGCGGCTACGACGGGTACTACGGTCCCGGCACGGGGACCTTCCTGATGATTATATTCATCCGCCTGGCGAAGCTGGACACCCGCCACGCGGCGGGAGGCGTGAAGGTGATCAACCTCTCTTCCAACATCGGCAGCCTGGTGACGCAGATGGCTTCGGGTTATGTATTCTGGGGCGTGGGGCTCATCGCCTCCGTGGCCTCCATCGCGGGACACTACATCGGCTCCGGCCTGGCCATCAAAAACGGCAGCCGGATCGTCCGCCCGACGGTCATTGTCGTGCTGATCCTGCTGACGGTAAAGGTGGGCAGCGAGCTGCTGTTCCCGGACTTTTGGGGCTAGCCGCGTTTTGCGGGAAACGGGACCCAAAGAAGGCGCGGGCGCTTTGGCAATCCGGTGAATAACCGGGTCGAAGCGGCGGCGAAGACTTAGTTTAAGGATGGACGTTTATGAAAAAGACCATTGGCATTCTGGGGGGCATGGGCCCCATGGCCACGGCGGACCTGTTCCGGAAAATCACGGCCCTCACCGGCGCCGGCCGGGACAACGACCATATCCGGATCTACATAGACAGCAACGCCTCCATCCCCGACCGCACCGCCGCCATCCTGGAGGGCGGGGAGGACCCCGTCCCCGCCATGGCGGACGCACTGCGGCACCTGGAGCTCTGCGGGGCGGACTGCGTGATCATGCCCTGCAACACCGCCCACTACTTCCTTCCCCGGCTGGAGCCCTTGACGAAGCTGCCCTTCCTCAGCATGATCCAGGCGGCGGCGAACGCCTGCCGGGATCGGTTTCCGGGGAGGACGGTTGGAATTTTGGCCACAACCGGCACCCTTTCGGCGGGGCTGTACCAGGAGGCCCTGGCGGGCCGGAGCGTGCCCTTCCTGGTCCCGGACGAGGGGGAGCGGGCGCGGCTGATGGAGGTCATCTATCAAGGCGTGAAGGCCGGGGCACCGCCGGAGGCGTACCGGGAGGCGTTCCTCTCCGTCACGAAGGGCATGGCGGGCCGTGGCGCGGCGTGCTTTCTCCTGGCCTGCACGGAGCTGCCCCTGGCGGTCCGGGAGCTGGGGCTGGACCTCCCCTGCGCGGACCCCACGGAGGAGCTGGCGAAAGCCGCCATCCGCTTTTGCGGCTATTCCGTGCGGGGCGAGTAAACCGAATACAAGAGAGCGGATGTCTGGCGATATTGTCAGACATCCGCTTTTCGTTCACGATTTTTTCATAACTATTTCACAATTTTTCTATTTTCCCTTTACATTTGCGGGCACCTTTGGTATAATGTAGCTAATTTGGAGAGGATTCCCGGCGGGGCATTTGTCCAAAACACAGACGGACCGCCTGGAGGGACCCAAAGATTTTATTTTTATGAGGTGAGTGTATGAAGAAGAAAAACAACCTGCCTGTGCGGATACTGATTGCGCTTGTCGCCGGTATCGCGGTGGGCCTGGTCTGCTACTTCGCCGGTTTGGCGGACTTTACCGCGACGTATCTGAAGCCCTTCGGCGACATCTTCGTGAATCTTTTGAAGTTCATCGTCGTGCCCGTGGTGCTGCTGAGCATGATCGACGGCATCCTCTCCATGGGCGACATGAAGCAGGTGGGCTCCGTGGGTGTGAAGACGGTGGCCTACTTCCTCTGCACCACCGCCATCGCCTGCGTCATCGGCCTGGTCTTCGCCAACATCTTCATGGGCGCGGGCCTGTTCCCGGACCTCTCTGCGGAGCTGGGCGCGGCGGAGTACGAGCCCAAGGCCTTCAACGGCTTTATGTCCGTGCTGGTGGACATCTTCCCCAGCAACATGTGGGGCGCGTTTGTCAACGCCAACATGCTCCAGGTCATTGTGGTTTCCCTGTTCTTCGGCGGGGCCATTATGATGGCGGGCGAGAAGGGCAAGCTCTGCCGGGATCTGGTGGGCTCTATGTATGCCGTCATTGAGCAGCTGATGGAGTTTGTCATTTCCCTGTCTCCCATCGGCGTGTTCACCTATATGGCGTGGGTCACCGCTACCCAGGGCGCGGCCATTCTGGGCTCTCTCTTCCTGGTCATTCTCTGCGCGTACATCGGCTACGTTGTCCACGCCGTGCTGGTCTACTCCCTGTCTGCGCAGATAGTCGTGGGCATGAGCCCCATGAAGTTCTTCAAGGGCGCTTTTGCGGCTATGATTTTCGCCTTCACCTCCACGTCCTCCGCGGCCACCCTGCCGGTTTCCAAGGAGTGCGCCCATGAGCTGGGAGCCAAGGACGACATCGCCGCCTTCGTCCTGCCCCTGGGCTCCACCATCAATATGGACGGCACGGCCATTTACCAGTGCGTGGCCACGGTGTTCATCGCCTCCTGCGCGGGCATCCACCTGACCATCGGCCAGATGGTCATTGTGGTGGTAACCGCCACCCTGGCCTCCATCGGCACCGCCGGCGTCTCCGGCGCGGGCATGATCATGCTGGCCATGGTGCTGGAGACCTTGGGTATCCCCGTGGCCTACATCGGCCTCATCGTGGCGGTGGACCGGCTCTTCGACATGGGCCGCACCTGCCTGAACGTCACCGGCGACATCGCCTGCTCCCTCTGCGTCAGCAAGTGGCAGGAGAAGAAATGACAGTTTAGCCCGCCCGGCAATCGGCCAAGCTGAAGCGGCGGCGGAACTTCCGCCGGGGGACCCGTTTTGGGTCCCCCGGTTTTTTTTGAGAAAATTTTCAGCTTTGTGGGATATCATGGACCCCTGAGGGATATCCCTTACAGAAGGGCCCTTCCAAACCAACCCAAAAGGAGGTGAGACGCGTTGACGGACCAGCGATTCCACGAGGCCGTGGAGCTCTATGGCGACATGGTGTTCCGGCTGGCGTACAGTTACCTGAAAAACCGGGCGGACGCCGAGGACGTGATGCAGGAGTCCCTGCTGAAGCTCTACGTGGAGCCCAGGGAGTTCGAGTCGCCGGACCACGAGAAGCACTGGCTCCTCCGGGTGGCGGCCAACGAGTGCAAAAAGCTCCTCCGCTCCCCCTGGCGGCGGCGGACCGATCCACTGGACGAGGCGGAGGAGGCCGCGGTCTTCGACCGGCCCGCCCAGTCGGAGCTGTTCCGGCAGGTGATGGCCCTGCCCCCCAAGTACCGGGCGGCGGTGTACCTTTACTACTACGAAGGCTACTCCGTGAAGGAGGCCGGCGAGCTGCTGGGGGCCAAGGCGTCCACTGTCCAGACCTGGCTCATGCGGGCCAGAGGGCAATTGAAAACCAAACTGAAGGAGGCGGAAGCCTGATGATGGACGAAAGACTGTATCGTGAGACCTTCTCCCGGCTCCGGGCCTCCGGCGAGGCGAAGAAGGAGGTCCTTGTAAAAATGAACGAGATGAATAAAAAGACCATGCGGCGGCCGCTGAAGGCCCTGCGGGCGGTGGCCATGGCCGCCGTACTGACCCTGGCTCTGGCGGTCAGCGCCAACGCCGCCACCAACGGCGAACTGTTTGAGAACATGCGCATCATCTTCCAGGACGATTCCCGTATCGTGCTGGAAAACGACGCGGGAGCACGGGTGGAGGTCACCGGCGTCTTTGCGGACGCGCAGCTCGAGGACGGCAAGCTGATTCTGACCGTGGACAATGCGGAGTTTGACATCACCGACGAAATCGCGGAAAACGGCGTCTATACCGGGACGGTGAAGACCGCCGGAGGCGAGGACGTGGGCGTGACGGTTACCGGCACCCTGGAGGACTGCGAGGTTCAGCTTTCCTCCCAGGACGGGGACACGGATTACAACGTAGCAACGGAGAGCTCCGCCTCTGCGGAAACCTATACCAGCGTCATCACGACCACCATCGAGGATTAAGCGAAAAACCGCCGGAGGGATTTCCCTCCGGCGGTTCCGTTTTATTTCTTAAAGCTGTCCTTCAAGCTGACGCTCCGGTTGAACACCAGGTGGCCCGGCGCGCTGTCCTTGCTGTCCAGGCAGAAGTAGCCCTGCCGCAGGAACTGGAAATTCGCCGGGGCCTTCGCCTCCGCCAGGGAGGACTCCACCTTGCAGCCCGCCAGCACCTCCAGGGAGTTGGGATTCAGGCACTCGATGAAATCCTTGTCGGCGGCGTCGGGGTTCTCGTCAGAGAAGAGATTGTCGTACAGCCGGACCTCCGCGTCCACGGCGGTGGCGGCGTCCACCCAGTGGATGGTGGCCCCCTTGACCTTCCGCCCGTCGGCGGGGTCGCCGCCCCGGCTCTCCGGGTCGTACTCGCAGAGGATTTCCGTCACGTTCCCCGCCTCGTCCTTCACACAGCCGGTGCAGTGGATGAGATAGGCTCCCTTGAGACGGCACTCCGGGCCGCCGGGATAGAGCCGCTTGTACTTGGGTACGGGGGTTTCCAGGAAGTCCTCCGCCTCCACCCAGAGCGTGCGGGAGAAGGGGACCTCCCGGGTTCCGGCGGCGGGGTCTACGGGGTTATTTTCCACGGTGACGGTTTCCGTCTTTTCCCCGGGGTAATTGGTGATGGTGAGCTTCACGGGCCGGAGCACCGCCATGACCCGCTCCGCCGTGGCGTTCAGGTCCTCCCGGAGGCAGTGCTCCAAGAAGCCGTACTCCACCACGTTGGCGGACTTGGCCACGCCGATGCGCTCGCAGAAATTGCGGATGGATTTGGGGGTGTAGCCCCGGCGGCGGAGGCCGCAGAGGGTGGGCATCCGGGGGTCGTCCCAGCCGGAGACCCGGCCCTCCTCCACCAGGCGGCGGAGCTTGCGCTTGCTCATGACCGTGTGGTCGATTCCCAGGCGGGCGAACTCGATCTGCCGGGGCTTTGCGGGCAGGTCGCAGTTCTCCACCACCCAGTTGTACAAAGGCCGGTGGGCCTCAAATTCCAGGGAACAGAGGGAGTGGGTGATGCCCTCCAGGGCGTCCTGGATGGGGTGGGCGAAGTCGTACATGGGGTAGATGCACCACGTATTCCCGTGGCGGTGGTGGGGCAGGTGGTTAATCCGGTAGAGCACCGGGTCCCGCATGTTGAAGTTGCCGCTGTTCAGGTCGATCTTGGCCCGGAGGGTCATGGCCCCGTCGGGGAACTCTCCACTCCGCATCCGGCGGAAAAGGTCCAGGCTTTCCTCTATGGGCCGGTCCCGGTAGGGACTCCGGGCGGGGACGCCCACGCCGCCCCGGTACTCCTTGAACTCCTCCGGGCTGAGTTCACAGACGTAGGCCAGGCCTTTTTTGATGAGGCCCTCTGCCTGGCGGTAGTCCTCCTCAAAGTAGTCGGAGCCGAAGAAGAAGCGGTCCCCCCAGTCGAAGCCCAGCCAGTGGATGTCCTCCTGGATGGCCTCCACAAACTCCTCGTCCTCCTTGGTGGGGTTCGTGTCGTCCATGCGGAGGTTGCACAGCCCGCCGTATTTCTCGGCGGTGCCGAAGTCGATGGTCAGGGCCTTGCAGTGGCCGATGTGGAGATAGCCGTTGGGCTCCGGAGGAAAGCGGGTGTGGACCGTCATGCCCTCGAACTGCCCGCCGGGGGCCACGTCTTCCTCAATGAACGCGTGAATGAAATTCCGGCTTTCCAGCTCCGGCGCTTTGTTTTCGTCCGCCATAGCGAAGTCCTCCCAATGTAAATAAAATGACAATTTATTATACAGGACGGAAGGTGGGATTGCAAGGGGGATTTTTGCGGCCCTCCCGGCGGAAACTCCATCTTGTCAAGGCGGGGGGAAATTGCTATAATCTGCACATAACAGCAGTTTCCTGGACGGCGGCATTCCCGGCCAGGACGCGGAAAAGAGAGGACGCTCCCTATGCGCATCAAACAACGAGTTTTATCCCTGCTGCTGGCCGGGGCGCTGCTGGTCCCCGGGCTTCCGGCGGCGGAGGCCGCCTGGGGCGGCGCGGACCTGGGCGGCATCTCCGCCACGGTCCGGGTGGACTGGCCCCAGACCCTGGAGGCCCTCCGGGATCGGAGGGTCCGGGCGGAGCTGTACCAGGAGGGCCGTTCCCTGGGAACGCTGGACCTGACGGAGGAAGACGGCCGGGCGGACCTGGGCGGCTATCCCGCCGTTGTGGCCCTGCGGAACCAGGACGGCGGAGAGCTGGGCGGCGGAAGATGGCCCGGCTATCTGGACATGTCCGTCTCCGGCCTGCCCCAGGGGAATTACACCCTGGAATTTACCGGGGACGGCTACGCGGACTGCCGCCAGGAGCTGACCATTGACCGCTATTCCCAGCATGTCACCCTGGGCACGGCGGACGCCTCCTTCACCCTGGGGGACGTGGACGGCGACGGCCGGGTCAGCAGCCGGGACCGGGAGGAGCTGGCGGAGGCCCTGGGCTCCGCCGGCCGCCGGGACCTGGAGCGCTATGACCTGAACGGCGACGGCGTGGTGGACGTGTACGACCTGGCCATCGTCAGCCGGAACCGGAACGCCGAGGGCCGTCCGGAGGTCCGGGACACGAACCTCCTGGCCCCGCTGGTGGAGGAGGTCCGCCTGGGGGAGGGGGCCAGCCTGTCCTCCGGCATTCTGGAAGACCTGTTCCGGAATAACGGCCAGACCGTCACCCTCTCCGGCATGCCCTTGGAGCTGGCCGTCTCCCTGGCGGAGCCGGTGGAGATGGAGGAGATCCGGATCGTCTCCCCCGAGGGGCCCGAGGCCATGCGGGAGGGCTCCGTAGCCGTGACTTATGAGGACGGAAGCGGGGAAACCATCCCCTTCGACCTCTCCCTGCCCGAGGGGATTCGCGCCATCGGCCCCGTGGAGGGCAGCAGCGTGGTGAAGATCTCCCTGGGCCGCCGGGTGGCGGTAAAGGAGATCGTCATCACCGTCACCCGCACCGAGGGCGGGGACTACACCACCGTGGAATCCATCCAGTTCCTCCGGGAGATCATCCCGGAGCGGCCCTCCGCCGCCGGCAGCGTGGTGCGGAACCTCACCGCCGCCGCCGGAAGCGAGAAGGTCAGCCTCCGCTGGAGCGAGGTGCCCAACGTCTCCGGCTACCGGGTGGACTACTGGCTCCAGGACGGCAGCGGCAGCCGCCGCTCGTTGCGGGTGGACGTGCCCCGGGCGGAGGTCACGGGGCTGGAGAATCTGAAAACCTACCTGTTCACCGTCACCCCCGTGGACGGCGCCTGGGAGGGGACGGCCTGTGACCCCGTGTCCGCCACGCCCCAGCCCGCCCGGGCTCCCAGCGCGCCGGACATGGTGAGCGTAAGCTCCCTGGACAGCGCCCTGTCCGTGGGCTGGAAGGCGGCGGAGAACGCCACCTTCTACGAGGTCTATTACAAGGCCGAGGATGAGTCCGGCTACCGCCAGTGGGGCGGCCGCCTCAGCAATACCAGCACGGTTATTACGGACCTGACCAACGATGTCACCTATTCCATCTACATCCAGGCGGGGAACAGCATGGGGGTCAGCGGACCCTCCCGCACCGCCCTGGGAACCCCCTCCGCCGTGGATTACTCCCGCCCGGAGGGCATCCCCACCGAGGGCGTTCTGGACTGGCAGGACATCGAAGAGGTGTGGCTGGCGAATCCCAAGAATGTCTCTCCCACCGCCTATCCCGCAAGCAAGCCCTTCCAGCCGGAGTTTATGGCCGACGGCGATTTCAGCACCCACTGGACGTCCCACTCCTACAATGACGGCAACTGGTGGGACGGCAAGCAGGTCCTGGCGACCTTCAAGCGGCCCGTGGACCTCAGCAGCGTCATCTGGGTCCCCCGGCTGGACGGAAGCTATCCCAACAACCTCCGGCTCTACACCGTCACCGTCTGGCGGCAGGGCGACAATCTGAACGGCCCCGGCACCCTGGTGTCCCCGAATCCCCTCCAGGGGGGCAGCGCCTCCGACCATAACACCTGGCTAAGCGTGGGGAACAACCCCGCCGTGACGAAGTTTGCCGTGCTGCCCTTCGAGCCGGTGACGGACGTGGTGAAGATCGCCGTTACCATCGAGCAGGTGGCCTACACGGCGGTGAGCCTGTCGGAGCTGATGTTTATGGAGTACGATCCGGCCCGCTGCCTGCCGGACAACATCACGGCCCTCTTCTCCGACGAGCTGCGGACCGTCCTGCGCCCCGGCGTCACCCAGGCGGACATCCAGGCCCTCCGGCAGCGGCTGGAGAGCGGCGAGCGGAACTATTACATGAACCTGGACACCCTGGCGGACGAGCTGGACCTGGCGGAGGAGCTGCTGCGGAGCGGGACCTCCTCCGGCGTGGTGCAAAGCGGCGTCCAGTCCCGCAGCGCCGGAGCGGACGCGAAGTACCAGCAGGGCGGCAGCGACCTCCAGCCCCTGGGCGTGGCCGCCGGGGCGGGGCAGGAGCTGACCGTCTACGCCTCCGGCATCCCGGCGGGACAGAAGCTGACGGTTTACGCCAGCCAGTTCAACGCCGAGGCCTCCGCCTGGCGGGCGGAGATCGGAGCGCTGTCCAATGGGCGGAATGTGCTGACGGTTCCCCAGATCGGCAGCCAGAACACCCCCCAGGGCGGCAGCCTGTATCTGACCTACGGCGGCGCGAATCCCGAGGGCATCCGCCTCCACATCCGCCGGGGAACGGACATCCCGGTGCTGGAGCTGGCGGATTGGCATGCCTGGAACGACGGCCAGCGGAGAACGGAGCTGGGACGCTACGTGGACGAGCTGGAAGCCTATGCCGCCGGTCTGGCGGGAGACGCGCAGACGAACTTCCGCAACGTTACGGAGATTTCCACCCCCACCATGCTGCTCTCCCTGCCCGCGGCGGCGGTGCAAAGCGGCGCGGGCCGGAGCCGGGCGGAGCGGATCGAGACCCTGTACCAGGCCGTCCTGGCCTGGGAGGACGTGATGCACATCTGCAAAACCACCCAGGGCATCGACAAGACCTACGCCCAAAACGACATGCGGACCCGCCAGAACATCCGCTGCATGCAGATGTTCGCGGGAGCGTTCATGTACGCGGCGGGGAACCACATCGGCATTGGTTACGGCTCCTGCGCCGGCATGGCCTGCGGAAAGCCCATCAGCTCCATGGGGGCCTCCGACACGGCGAACCGGCTCTTCGGCTGGGGCATCGCCCACGAGATCGGCCACAACATGGACAAGCTGGGCAAAGCTGAAATCACCAACAACCTCTATGCCCTGATGGTCCAGACTTACGACGGGAAGCAGAACACCCTGGCCTCCCGCCTGGAGAAGAGCGGCAAATACCCGGGCATTTTCACAAAGACCGCCCAGGGCCTCCCCGGCGACTCCAACGACGTGTTCGTCCAGCTGGGGCTCTACTGGCAGCTCCACCTGGCCTATGACGGCGGGGACAAGCCCATGGACTTCTACAACCGCTTCTTCAAGGCCTGGAAGGCGGGGACCTATTTCGGCGGCGAAACCAATTATCAGGACCGGGTGGCCCGCACCGCCTCCGCCGTGGCGAACCGGAATCTGACGGAGTTCTTCACCCGCTGGGGCATGACCCTCAGCGACAGCACCAAGGCGGAGCTGGCGAAGCTCCCGGAGGAGCCCCGGGCCCTCTGGTATCTCAGCGATCAAAGCCGCCGGGACCGGCTGGCAGGGGTTTCCCAGGGCCAGGGAACCGTCTCCCTGACGGCGGCTCTGGAGGGGGAGAAGGCGGTCAAGCTGACCATCACCTCCTCCGTCACCCAGGGGAAGGTCCAGGGCTATGAGATCCTCCGCAACGGCGTTCCCATCGCCTTCACTGCGGAGGCCGTCTATACGGATACCATCGGCTCCGCCAACCACCGGACCTTTGCCTACAGCGTCCGGGCCTATGACACCCTGGGGAACCGCATTGCCGAGGCCTCGGCCCCGGAGCTGCGGATTGCCTACGACAAAACCGTCCCGGCGGACGCCTATGACATTTCCCGGAACGGGACCACCGTTACCTTTACTATGAAGGAGGAAACCCCGGTTTCCGGCTTGAAGCTGACAGGGGTCCCCGCGTCGGGTAAATTCACCGTCACCGTCACGGATAAGGACGGAAAAACCACCACTGCCCGCTCCGGCGACTTCGGCCAGGGAAACCAGGCCGTGGACGACAAGAGCAGCTACCTGACCTATTTCCAGAAGCCCGGCGCGGAGGCGGCGGACACCCGCATTTGGACCTACGACGCCAAGACCGTTACCGTCACCGGCGTCCCGGAGAATGTGGCTCCCCAGCTCATCAGCTACGCCGGGGACGACGTGGCCTTCCTGGAGAACGGGGCCGTGGGCGTATTGTCCAAGGCGTACCGCTACGGCACGGAGGCCGGGCAGGTCATCCCCGCCGGGACGCTGATTGTCACCGGCACCTACCGGGGCGACCCGGCCTATCAGACGGTGAAGATCGAGGGCCGGTTCACCCGGACCGTCCTCACCGGAGAGGCGGAGGAGGTTCAGACTACCACCGAATCCCGCTGGCTGGACGGCAGGGCCCTGCTTTTCGCGGAGATTCCCGCCGACGGCAAGGTCTGCGACATCAGCGACGGCCTCTTCATCTTCATCCCCAACGTCCAGAAGGAGGCGGAGCTCCAGGGCGGGACCAGCGCGTGCAACGCCGCCAGCCTCCTGCCCGCCCAGATGCGGGCGGTGCTCTCCCGGACGGACAAGCCTACCCTGGCGGAGAGCCAGCGGGTAACGGCGGAGACGCTTTGGATCAACACCCCCGGCGGGGAGGACCTGCCGGCTATCGAATTGGAGGAAGGCGAATGAAGCGTATTGTATCCGGCCTTCTGGCCCTGTGCCTGCTCTGCGCCCTGCCGGTGACGGCGGCGGCCCGGAGCAATCCGGCCCTCTTCTGCCGGGAGCGGGACGGCGAGGTCCGCCTCACCCTGGAGGGCCTGGACCGCCAGGTCTGCGCCCTCCAGCTGGAGCTGGTTTTAGAGGGGGAGTGTCCCGACGCCCGCTTTGCGTCCGGGCTTCGGGAGGCCTACAGCCCGGACTGCCATGTGGAGGCGGACCGGGATGAAACCGTTGTGACCATCTACCTGGTGGCGGAGGACGAGCCCCTGTCGGGCCGGTCCCTGAACCTGGGGACGCTGACGCCGGGGAGCGCCTTCCGCCTCCCCGCCCGGGCGGAATTGCTGCTGCTGGACCGGAGCCTCCAGCCCATCTTCGAGGGACGGATTTCCCTGAAGGCGGATCGAGACGAGCCCGACCCCGTCCAGAGCGTCCTGGCGTTCCAGGACGTGCGGCCGGGGGACTGGTGCTATGACGCGGTGCGCTACGTCTTTGAGGCGGGGCTGATGAACGGCACTGCCGCCGATACGTTCACTCCCAACGCCTCCACCACACGGGGGCAGATCGTGGCCATTCTCTACCGGCTGGAGGGCTCTCCCGCCCCCGTTCAGGGGAATGCCGATTCCTCCTTTATCCTCGTGGGGGGTGAGCCCGCCGGGCAGACCACCTTCAGCGACGTGGCCCCCGGGGCCTATTACGCCGCCGCCGTCTCCTGGGCCTCGGCGGGCGGCATCGTCAACGGCTACGGAGACGGGACGTTCCGGCCCAATAACCTCATCACCCGGGAGCAGCTGGCGGCGTTTTTGTATCGCTATGCCTCTCAAAAGGGGCGGGACGTGTCCGGCCGGACGGCGCTGAACGCCTTTGCCGACGCGGGACAGGTTGCCTCCTATGCCGTGGAGCCCTTGAGCTGGGCCGTGTCGGCGGGCCTGGTCAACGGCGTTTCCGCCGATACCCTGTCCCCCAGGGGGAACGCCAGCCGGGCCCAGGTAGCGGTGATCCTCAGCCGCTTCGTGCAGAACGTGCGCTGAGAGGTTTAGAAAAAAGAGAACCGGCGGACCGTTTCGGTCCGCCGGTTTTTTGCTTGGCAGGAAAAGCCCTTACCGCATGAGGTAACCCTTGGATTGCAGCTCCAGCTGCAAAGCCTCGGCGTGGCGGCTGTCCCGGGTTTCCAGCACCATGGTGACGATACAGGCCCCCACGTCGGAGTCCTTGTCCTCCCGGTTGTGGTTGACGCTGATGATGTTGGCCCCGCTGTCCGACACCACCTGGAGCATCCGCAGAAGGCTTCCCGGCTTATCCTCCACCTTGGTGGTCAGCTCCACCAGGCGGCCCGCCTTGGAAAGGCCCTTGGTGATGATGCGGGAGAGGGTGGTCACGTCCACGTTGCCGCCGGAGACCAGGCAGACGGTTTTCCGCCCATCGGTCTTCACCTTGCCGAACATGCAGGCGGCCACCGGGGTGGCCCCGGCCCCCTCCGCCACGGTCTTCTGCTCCTCCATCAGCGCCAGAATGGCGGAGGCGATCTCATCCTCCGTGACGGTGACCACCTCGTCCACGTATTCCTTGCAGAGGGCGAAGGTCAGGTCCCCGGGCCGCTTCACGGCGATGCCGTCGGCGATGGTGGCTACGCCGGAGAGCTCCGTGGGTTCCCCGGCGTGAAGGGAGAGGTACATGGAAGGGGCCCCCGCCGCCTGGACGCCGATAACCCGGCAGTCCGGCTTCCGCTGCTTCACGGCGTAGGCCACGCCGCTGATGAGCCCGCCGCCGCCGATGGGGACCACCACCTGCTCCACCTCCGGCAGCTGTTCCAGGATTTCCAGGCCGATGGTGCCCTGCCCGGCGATGACGAACGGGTCGTTGAAGGGGTGGGCGAAGGTATAGCCCTCCTCCCGGCAGAGGCGCTGGGCCTCCGCCGCCGCGTCGTCGTATACGCCGGGGACCAGCACCACCTGGGCGCCGTAGCCTTTCGTGGCCTCCACCTTGCTGATGGGGGCCCCGGCGGGCATGCAGATGACGGAGGGGATGCCCAGCCGGGCGGCGGACAGGGCGATGCCCTGGGCGTGGTTCCCGGCGGAGCAGGCGATGACGCCCTTCTCCGCCTCCTCCGGCGTCAGGGATCGGATTTTGTTGAAAGCCCCCCGAAGCTTAAAGGAGCCGGTGAGCTGCAAGTTCTCCGCCTTGATGTAGAGGTCCCGGCCCAGCCTGGGGGCGGGGTGGAGGGGGGTCCGGCGGGCGACGCCCTCCAGCGCGTTCTGCGCGTCCCGTATCATGTCCAAGGTCAGCATTGATTTTCCCCTTTCCGCAGGGTTTTCCCCACAGCGAAATACGCCCGGTTACGGCTTCCCCGCGTCCAGAAAGACGGAGGGGCGGCTTTTGTACGTGGCAAGGCTGACCACGACCAGGGCCGCGCCGCAGGCAATGGTCCCCGGCACGGCGGAGCCCAGGCCGAAGGGCTCTCCCGCCAGCTTCCAGCCCACGCACACGGTAAAACCGGCGGCCATGCCGGCGATGACGCCGGCGGAGGTGGCCTTCCTCCAGAAGAGGGCGGCAAAGGCCGGGATGCCCGCCGCCGCCGCGTAGAAGCTCCAGGCGAACATGAGGATATTATACGCGTTCTTGATGTAAAGCGCAATGACCAAAGCGCCCAGGGGCAAAATAATCGAGAAAATCCGGGAGAGGAGGATTTCCGTCTTGTCCTTCATCTCCGGGAAGAAGGTCTTGCCGATGTCGTGGACGCAGGTCTGGACGCTGACCAGCAGATAGCTGTCCGCCGTGGACATGATGACGGAGAGGATGCCCGCCAGGGCCAGGCCCGTCAGGCCGATGGGCAGCACGCGGATGGCCAGGGCGGGGACCACGGCGTCGGTGCTGCCGTATACCGCCTGGGCGTCGTCTCCGATGATCTGGTGGGCGGCCACGCCCATGAAGTAGACCAGGGCGATGGTCACGCCGTAGACGGCGGTGCCCAGGAACATGCCCTTTTTGGCGGAGCTGCGGTCCTTGGCTGCGAAGGCCCGCTGCCACATCTCCGCCCCGGCCATGGTGAAGACCAGATAGGTGACGATATCCCCCAGGATATCGCCGTTGAGGTAGGGCTTTGCCAGGGCCGGGTCCAGGCCCGCCAGGAAGTTGGAGAAGCCGCCGATGCTCTTGAGGGAAGCCGCGGGGATGAGGATGTATACAAAGAGAATCAGCATGTAGAACTGAAGCACGTCGGTGTAGACCACGCCGAAAAGACCGCTGGAGGCGGTGTAGACCATGAAGATGATACAGGCGATGAGGGCCCCGGCCTCAAAGCTGAGGCCCACCTGGCCCCCCAGCATGTTGATGATGGTGGCGGTGGCCGTCACCTGGGAGGCCACGGTGCCCATCATGGTGAAGGCCACCATGGCCGCCAGCAGGATTTTCGCCGGCTTGCCGAAGCGCCGGTGGAAGAGGTCCGGGATGGAGGTCACGTCGTACTTTATGCCGATATCGGAAATCTTCCCGGCGATGCCGGAGAAGAGGAACATGCCCAAAAGATAAGGAATGGCGGTCATGACCGCCTTAAAGCCGCTGGAATAGGCGACGCCCGCCCGTCCCATAAGGCCGCTGCCGCCGATGATGGTGGCGCAGACCGTGGCCATCATCACCAGGGGCCCCAGGGACCGGCCCGCCACGTAGTAATCCCCCGTGTTCTTGATGCGGCGGACGAAATAGACGCCCACCGCCACCATGGAGAGCAGATAAACCGCAATGATGCCGAGGTCCAGAATGCTGAGCTGCGTGTGATCCATGTTACCTGTTCCTTTCCGTTTCCTTTGCCTGCCCTTACGTCGAAGTCCTCAAAAAAGAAGTCTTTCCGTTTGCCGCGCCGGAGGAGAAACGCCGTCTCCATTGCGGGAGCCTTTCCTAATTAAACCAATTATAGCAGAAAAAGGAAATTTCGTCGAGGGATTTTGAGGGAATTTTATGATGAAAGTAAAGATTTTTAGTGAAAATGCCAGGACATTTCTCCCTTAAAATGAAAAAAGCGGCGTCCCGTTAAGACGCCGCAAGGAATCCTATGAAGCTTGAAAAGACCCCGGAAAGGATTTTTCGAGCCGCCTCATCGGGCACCCTCAGAGGGGGAGCTTTGCCTTCCCGTCCATAAAGTCCAGCACCCGCCGGGCCTGGGCCTCGTCCTCAATGGGGGCGGGGCAGTAGTTGTTGACCCTGCCGCCGGTGTGGACATAGCAGGGGATCAGCTCCGAGGCTGCGTTCACCAGCTCCCCGTTCTCCACCCGGAGGATGAGCTGGTAAATGATGGTCCGGTTCTCCGGCCCCCGGCTGCCGCCGAAGCAGAAGTTTCCCAGGGAGTAGACGATCTCTTTGCCCTTGTAGACCTCTCGGGGCTGGAGCACATGGGGATGATTTCCCAGCACCAGATCCGCGCCGTTGTCAATGAGGCGGCGGGAAGCCCGCACCCGCCACGCTTCCGGGGTGTGCACCCCCTCGGCGCCGCCGTGGTAGAAGACCACCTGGAAATCGGAGTCCTTCTCCGCCGCCTTGAGGCGCCGGATGATGGCCCCGGCCTGGCCCTCGGTCCAGAGGCCGTGGCAGATGACGGCGACGCGGTATCCGTTTTTCTCCAGATAGAAGGTCCGGTCGTTGCCGCCGTACTCCAGCCCGGCGGCGGAGACGGCCTTCACCGTGTCCTTGTAGCCCGCCGCGTTGTAGTCCCCCGTATGGTTGTTGGCCAGGGATACCGCCTCCACGCCGGAGGAGGTGAGAATGTCCGTGGTTGCCGCGGGGGCCCGGAACCAGTAGGCGGGGTCCGTGGCTTTTTCCTTGGGGGTCAGGTTTCGATCCGTCAGCACGTTTTCCAGGTTCACCACGGTAAAATCATCCGCCTCGAAGATGGGCCGGACATGCTGGAGAAAGTACTCCGGCTCCTGCTTGGCGGCGTAGTCCAGGAAGTTTCCCGCCGCCCGTTTGCCGTGGAGGGAGGCCAGCAGCATGTCGCCGGTGAAGCTGACAGCCATGCTGAACGCGTCCTCCGTCTCCCCGAGCCGGGGCGTGGAGGGCATGGGCCCGTCAAATTCCGGCAGGTCCGGCTCCCACAGCAGGGGATCGTTGGGGTCCGTGGGGTCCCACTCTGCGGCGGAGGCAGAAACGGCGCATGCCAGCAGCTGCAAAGCCGCCAGAAGGGCGGCCAGACGGCGTTTCATAAGCTTCCCTCTCTCCCGGAACATTTCCGATTTATGATCCCATTCTAACAGGCTTTGCCCTAAAAGGGAAGGGGAAAGGGGAAGATTTCCCGGGAAATCACAACGGGGCGGAGGAAGACCCCTCCGCCCCGCCGGAAGCGGGAAGTTATTTTTTGGCCACCGCCAAGGCGTTGTAAACATCCAGAATGCGGCCAAACAGGGGGTTCTCGGACTTCAGGCCGGAGTAGGCCTCCAGGGCGGCGGCGGGGCCCTCGGCCTTCACCTTGGCCTGGAGCTCCACACTCTGGGGGTCCTCCGGGCAGTCGAACCGCAGGGCGGCGGCGGCGCCGAAGATCAGGTGGTCCACCGGCAGGCCGTAGGAGGCGGTGGTGGTCAGGGGCTTGATGAGCCGGTCCCCGGCCTCCAGCTTCCGGATGGGCTCCCGGCCCACCCGGAGCACCTCGTCCTCCAGGAAGGGGTTCTGATAGCGGGCGAAGATCTTCTCCACATAGGCGTGGTGCACGTCCGGGTCAAAGCCGAACTCCTTGATAAGGCCTTCGCCGCTTTCGGAGATGGCGGCGTGGACGATTTCCCCGATGGCGGGGTCCGCGATGCTGTCCTTGATGGTCTCATAGCCCCGCAGATAGCCAAGGTACGCGCAGATGGCGTGGCCGCTGTTGAGGGTGAAGAGCTTCCGCTCCAGATAGGCCATCAGGTTGTCCGCGAAAGTGAGGCCCGGGATGTCCGGCTTCTCGCCCTTCCAGGCGGCGGCTTCCACGTCCCACTCACAGTAGCGCTCTACGGCGGCGTCCAGGATGTTCTCAAAGCTGGGTTTGGGGCAGATGCGGTCCACGGCGCAGTCGGCAAAGCCGATATGCTCCTCCAGGAAGGCAGTCTCCTCCTGGCCCAAGTGCTTCACCACCTCGTTTTTCAGGCGGGTGGTGGTCCGCAGGCCGTTCTCGCAGCAGACCACGTTCATGGGCTCCGTGTTCCCGGCCTGGATACGGGCCTGAATGCCCCCCGCGATGGACTTGGCGATGATGGGCAGGACGTTGGGGCCCACGGCGGTGGTGATGAGGGAGCACTGGGCTACCTTCCGGGCGAACTCCGGGGAGGTGGAGATTACGCCGTCCACATTGCGGATGGCGATTTCGCCGGGCTCCTTGTCCAGAATGTGAACCGTGTAGCCGTGGTCCCGGTTCAGCGCCTCGATGATGGGCTCCACCACGTCGGCAAAGGTGACATGCCAGCCCGCCTGGCTGAGCAGGGCCCCGATGAACCCCCGGCCGATGTTGCCCGCGCCGATTTGAATTGCCTGTTTCATAGTGCTCCTCCTTAAAATGATTGCTTTTAAGCGGGTAATCGTTTTCGTGATTACTTTATTAAGGGCCGCCTCGCCCATGGGACGGGGCGGCCTTGGGCGGGAATGAGGTTATTTGGCCAGCTTGGCCTCCAGCTCGGCCTTCTGGGCCTCATAGCCGGGCTTGCCCAGCAGGGCGAACATGTTCTTCTTGTAAGCCTCCACGCCGGGCTGGTCGAAGGGGTTGACCTCCAGCAGGTAGCCGGACAATCCGCAGGCGTACTCGAAGAAGTAGATGAGCTGGCCCAGGGAGTCGGCGCTCTTGCCGTCGGTTTCCACGATGACGTTGGGCACGCCGCCCTCGGTGTGGGCAAGCAGGGTGCCCTCCATGGCCTTGTCCCGGATATAGTCCATGGACTCCCCGGCCAGGAAGTTCAGCCCGTCGCCGTTGACCTCGTCCCGGGGCACCAGAAGCTGGTGCTCGGAGGCCCCCAGGCGGACCACGGTTTCAAACATGATGCGCCGCCCGGCCTGGATATACTGGCCCATGGAGTGAAGGTCCGCGGTGAACTCCACGCTGGCGGGGAAGAGGCCCTTGCCGTCCTTGCCCTCGCTCTCGCCGTAGAGCTGCTTCCACCACTCCAGCATGAAGCGGAAGGCGGGGTCGTAGCAGGCCAGCACCTCGATGCTCCAGCCCTTCTGATACAGCGCGTCCCGGAGGGCGGCGTAGGTCCAGGCGGGGTTTTCATAGGAGGCGGTCTCGCAGAGCTTCATCATCTTGGCCGCGCCGCCCATGAGCTCTTCAATGCTGATTCCGGCCACGGCGATGGGCAGCAGGCCCACGGCGGTGAGGACGGAGTACCGCCCGCCCACGCCGTCGGGCACCACAAAGCTCTCCCAGCCCTCCTCGTTGGCCAGGGATTTCAGAGCCCCCCGGGCCTTGTCGGTGGTGGCGTAGATGCGCCCCTTGGCCCCGGCCTCGCCGTATTTCTTCTCCAGGGCGTCCCGGAAGAAGCGGAAGGCCACGGCGGGCTCGGTGGTGGTGCCGGACTTGGAGATGACGTTGACGGAGAAATCCTCGTCCCCGATGAGGTCAAAGACCTCCTGCATGGCGTCGGCGGAAAGGCCGTTGCCCACGAAATAGATGTTGGGGGTTTTCTTGTTTTTCTTCTGGTTGTAGTTAGGGGAGCAGAGGTATTCTACCACGCCCCGGGCGCCCAGGTAGCTTCCGCCGATGCCGATGACCACCAGGGCCTTGGAGTCGCCCTGAATTTTTTTGGCGGCGGCCTGGATGCGGGCGAACTCCTCCTTGTCGTAGTCCACGGGGAGGCGGACCCAGTCGGTGAACTCGTGGCCCAGGCCGTTGTGCTTTTGGAGCTTCTCCTGGGCTTCCGCCAGCCGGGGGGCGGCGGCGTCCCGGTAACCGGCAGGGATAAAGTTTTCGATCTGGAAGGATTTGACGTTCAGCATGATGCAGCTTCCTTTCCGTAAGGTCTCATATTTTTTGTGGCTTCCGCTGAAAGCGGACCTGAAAACAGTATAGCATTTTGTTAAGTCGGCAGCAAGACGGGGCGGGGAAAAAGTTGGGAAAATTTTGAGCAGGATGGCTGCCCGCCCGGCAAGTTGACATTTGCGCTCCTCTTCCGTATAATGCAGTAAGGCCGAAAGGCCGGGTCAAAATCGCAGAGGTGAAAGGAGGCCATGGGAAAAGTCCCATCAAAGCGCCATGCGCCGGCTTTAGCCGGATAACGAGGTGAGGGGAGTATCGAATTGTTCGGCGGATGCCCCTCCGTGCCCTGGGCGGGCGCGTGACACGGCTTACAAATATGCGGGCGACCGCAAAACAGAAGGGCCGTGGCCGTCCTGAGGAGACAAGTGACTGCGCATTTGTCCTCTTAATTTTTCAAATTAGGAGGAACGAATTTCCATGTGTGGAATTGTTGGTTTTGTAGGCCAAAAACAGGCTGCCCCCGTGCTGCTGGAGGGCTTGAGGCAGATGGAGTACCGGGGCTATGACTCGGCGGGCGTGGCCGTCCGCTCCGAAACCAAGGGCTTGCAGGTCCGCAAATCCAAGGGCCGCTTACAGGTCCTGGCGGACTTGACCCATAACGGGGCGGACCTGGAGGGAACCCTGGGTATCGGGCACACCCGCTGGGCCACCCACGGGGAGCCCAACGACGTCAACGCCCATCCCCACGTCAGCGGGGACGGAAAAATCGCTCTGGTACATAACGGCATCATCGAGAATTACCTGGAGCTAAAGGAACAGCTCACCCGGCAGGGGGTGGCCTTCACCTCCGAGACGGACACGGAAGTCGCGGCCCACCTCCTGGAGTTTCACTACCAGGAGTGCGGGAACATGCTGGAAGCCATGGGCCGGTGCCTGCGGCGCATCGAGGGGTCCTATGCTTTCGGCATCATCTGCTCGGACTACCCCAACGCCCTGATTGCCGCCCGGAAGGACAGCCCGCTGATCATCGGCTTTGGGGAGGGGGAGAACTTCATCGCCTCCGACGCCACCGCCATCATCCGCCACACCCGGGACGTGGCCTATATGAACGACGGGGAAATCGCCGTGCTGACGGCGGAGAGTGTGGATGTGTTCGACGATGAGCTGAACCCCCTGGAGAAGGAGCACAGCCGCATCGACTGGGACGCGGCCTCCGCCGAGAAGGGCGGCTTCCCCCACTTCATGTTCAAGGAGATTCTGGAACAGCCGGAGGCCCTGCAAAAAACCATTTTCCCCCGTATCCGGGAGGGCCGGGTGGTGCTGGACGACATCCGCCTGACGGAAGACTACGTCAAAAGCATCTCCCACATCTACATGATTGCCTGCGGCTCCGCCTATCATGCGGGAGTGGTGGGGAAATACACCTGGGAGCGTCTGCTCCGCCGCCCGGTGGAGGTGGCGCTGGCCTCGGAATTCCGCTACAGCGGGCCGCTGGTGGATGAGCACACCCTGGTCATTGCCATCAGCCAGTCCGGGGAGACCCTGGACACCATGGCCGCCCTGCGGGAGGCCAAGCGCCTGGGAGGCCGGACCCTGGCCATCTGCAATGTGGTGGGCAGCTCCATCGCCCGGGAGGCGGACGACGTGCTCTACACCTGGGCGGGACCGGAGATTGCCGTGGCCACCAGCAAGGGCTACTCGACCCAATTGGCGGCGCTGAACCTGGTGGGGCTGTACCTGGCGGATCGGCTGGGTACGGTGGAGCGGAGCGAGTACGACGCCATTTTGGCGGAGCTCCAGGCCCTGCCGGAGAAAATGCGGAGGTACCTGGAGAATTTCGAGGACACGAAGTATTTCGCCTCCCGTTTCTTCAACCACGACAGCATTTTCTTCATTGGACGAAACCTGGATTACGCCATGGGCTTAGAGGGCTCCTTGAAGCTGAAGGAAATCAGCTACATCCACTCGGAGGCCTACGCCTCCGGAGAGCTGAAGCACGGGACCATCTCCCTCATCGAGCCGGGGACGCTGGTGGTGGCCCTGGGGACCTATGCCGCCCTCTTTGACAAGGCCATGAGCAACGTGGTGGAGGTGAAGGCCCGGGGGGCCACGGTGCTGGCCGTCACCACGGAAGGGTTCCGGGAGCGGATGGAGAAGACCGCCGACGCGGTTGTCGCCGTGCCGGAGACCCATCCGCTGCTCCAGCCGTCCCTCTCCATTGTGCCCTTGCAGCTGTTCGCCTATTATGTGGCCTTGCAAAGAGGGTGCGACATCGACAAGCCGAGAAACCTTGCAAAGTCTGTTACCGTAGAATAGGCATAAAGACAGCCGGACCTCACAGCCGTGAGGTCCGGCTGCTTTTAGATCACATGAAAATGCCGGAGCAGGATTTTCTCCGCCTCGGAGTTCCAGAGGCCGTCGTGGGCGCCGCAGCAGTCCGCCAGGCGGGCGTACAGCGGGTCCGTCCGGCCCTTCTCCCGGAAGTCCTCAATGGCGGTGAGGGGCATATTGAACTGGGTGTAGGTCAGCTTCTTCCCGCCGGGGATGTGGGGGAGGTTCCGCGTAGTCTCTGCGATGGAGTCCAGGCCGCCCACGTGGGTGACCATGACGGCGGGGCGGATTTTCCCCTGAGCGGCCAGGCGGAAGGCCTCCTTCAGATCCTCCGTGGTGCCCCCGGTGGTGCCGATGACATGGGTGGAGGCGTAGTGGCAGTTATACAGGTTGATGCTGGCGGAAAAGGACTTGTCCGTGGGGCCGGAAAAGAAGTTCATGCACCCGTCCCGGCCCAGCAGCCGGTCCCCCATCTCCGCCAGGGAGCGGATGGCGGTGTAGACGAAGATGTCGTCGTAGCCCTGCCCGCCGGTGAGCTCCATAAGCTCCGTAAACTCGTCGGAGCACTCGCCGGGATTGATGTAAACCAGCCGGATGCCCTGGGCGGCGGCCAGGGACTCGGGGATTAGCTGCCGGGCCCGGGCGATGCGTTCGTCCGAGAGGTCCGTTACCACAATCATGGAGGGCTTTTTCTCCAGAGCCAAAGGGTATTCGATGGCCTCCAGGCCCATGGGGCCGCAGCCGCCCAGAATGAGGACGCGGCCCCCCTCCTTGATGCCCATGATGTGCTCATGGCTGCGGCGGCTGGTGTGGTAATTCCCATGGTATCCGCCCAGGATGCAGCTCATGGGTTCGCCCAGGCTGGCCTCAAAATAACTCTCGCCGTCGTAGTGCAGGAGGCAGCCCAGCTCCACCGCTTCCGGCGGGACGATGCAGTAGGTGCACGCCCCGCCGAAGGTGGGATAGGAATAGCCGGGAGAGGCCGGGCTCCCCTTGTAGTTCAGGGCGGGCTGCTGGGCGAACTTCTCGCCGGGAGAAAATTCGCCCAGCCACTTTTTCCCCACCTTCACAATGTCTCCGGCGAACTCATGGCCGATGATGACGGGGCGTGTGTCCACATCCTGGGGACAGCGCTTGTGGGCCTTGCCCTGAACCAGCAGCTTGTAGGTGGACATGCAGATGCTGTCGCTCATGACCCGGACCAGGATTTCGTCGTCGCGGATCTCCGGCAGGTCGAATTCCTCCAGGCGGATGTCGTAAGCGCCGTAGAGACGCACGCCCTTAGACCGCATGGAATTACTCCAGGCCGTTGAGCAGCTTGTAGAGCTGATCCACCGTGGCGTCATCCACCAGCTTGTCGGTGTCCTCCTCGGTCTCGGCCACCTCGACGATTTTGCCCAGGATGCCCAGGTGATCCTCGCCGGTGGAGGCGATGCCCACCACCAGGCGGACCAGCTCGTCGCCCCACTGGATGCCCTCGGGATAGGTCATGACAATGAGGCCCGTTTTCTTGATGGCCTTCCGGGATTCCTCGGTGCCGTGGGGGATGGCCACATGGCTGCCGATGGCCACGGAGAAGCTGGCCTCCCGGTCCAGCATGCCCTGGATATAGGACTCTTCCACATAGCCGCTTTCCACCATCCGCTTGCCCACGGCCTTGATGGCCTCCTCGGGGCTGACGGGCTTGCAGTTCAGGACAATGTTTTTCTTCTCCAGCAGGATGGGGTGCTCCGCGGCGGCGGGGGCCTCTTCCACGGCGGCGGGGGCGGGGGCGGAACCGCCCTTCCGGGCGTCCAGCAGCTCCTGCACCAGGGTGTTGTACTCCGGCGCGCCCATGAAGTTCTTGATGGGGATGATCCGGGCCTGGGGAGCCCGCTGGGCGGCCCGGCCGGAGAGCTCGTGGTGGGTGACGACGATCTGGCAGTCGCCGGGAATCTCGCCCACGGGGTAGTGGATAACCTCAATGTCCGTGATGCCCGCGTCTTTGAGCTTGTTGCGGACCATGGTGGCCCCCATGGCGGAGGAGCCCATGCCCGCGTCGCAGGCGAAGACGATCTTCCGGACATCCTTAGCGGAGACGGAGACGGCGGGGACGGCCTGGCCCTTGGAAGCGGCCTTGGAGGCGGCGACCTGGGCCTGGGCCTCTTCCAGGCTGGCGTCCTTGCCGAAGAATTTCAGCAAAAACACGGAGATGAGGAAGCTGACCACGGCGGCAATGCCGATGCCCGCGATGTTGGCGAGGTATCCGCCCCTGGGGGTCATGAGCATTTCCGCGATGATGCTGCCGGGGGAGGCCGCGGCCGCCAGGCCGCCGCCCAGGGCGGAGAGGGTGAAGATGCCCACGATGTTGCCGATCATGGGGCCCAGGATGACGATGGGGTTCATGAGGACATAGGGGAAGTAAATCTCATGGATGCCGCCCACGAACTGGATGACGGCGGCGGCTCCGGCGGAGGAGCGGGTTTCGCCCTTGCCCGCCACGCAGTAGGCCAGCAGGAGGCCAAGGCCCGGCCCGGGGTTGGACTCAATCATGAAGAGGATGGACTTGCCCATTTCCATGGCCTGTTCCGTGCCGATGGGGGTAAAGACGCCGTGGTTGATGGCGTTGTTCAGGAAGAGGACCTTGGCGGGCTCCACCAGGACGGCGGTGAGGGGCAGCAGGCTCCGGTCCACCAGGAACTGCACGCCCGCGCCCAGCCAGCCGGTGAGGGTCACGCAGACGGGGGCAATGACGTAGATGGACAAAATCGCCAGGATTGCGCCGATGATGCCCACGGAGAAGTTGTTGACCACCATTTCAAAGCCGGCGGGGATATGGCCCTCCATGGCCTTGTCAAACTTCTTGATGCACCAGCCGCCCAAGGGGCCGCAGATCATAGCCCCGATGAACATGGTGCTCTCCGTGGCGGCGATGGCGCCCAGGGTGGCCAGGGCGCCGGTAACCGCGCCTTTTTGTCCGCCCACGGCCTTGCCGCCGGTGTAGCCGATCAGGATGGGGAGCAGAAAGCGGAGCATGGGTCCCACCATGCCGTTGATGGTGTCGTTGGGGAACCAGCCGTCCGGGATGAAGAAGGCGGCGATCAGGCCCCAGGCGATGAAGGCTCCAATGTTGGGCATGACCATGCCGCTGAGGAACCGTCCAAATTTTTGGACTCTTTCTTTCATAGATGAACGTCCTTTCTCATGATGATATTCAGGGACAGGAAGCGGTGCGCCGCCTCCCGGCTAAGGGAAAGCGGGGGTCAGAACAGGGGCAGGAGCGTTCGGATCTCCTCGCCGGAGGCCAGGCCGTTGGAAAAGGCGGTGGCGGACCCGGCGGCGGCCCCCATGCGGTGGGCGGCGGCGTAATCCCGGGTTTCCAGCCACCCGGCCAAAAATCCGGCCACCATGGAGTCCCCCGCGCCCACGGAGCGGCGGGCCGTTCCCGGGGGCACCCCCAGGCGGCGGGCCGCGCCGGTCTCGTCCAGCAGGACGGACCCATCCCCGGCCATGGAAACCAGGATGTTCCGGGCCCCTTGTTCCTGGAGGCTTCCGGCACAGGCGAGAACCTCCTCCTCCGTGAGGGAGCCCTTTCCGAAGAGCTCCGCCAGCTCGGCGCTGTTGGGCTTGATGAGGAAGGGACGGCGGGAGAGGACGCCTTTCAGCAAATCCCTGGCGGCGTCCACCACCGTCAGCACGCCCCGGCCCTCCACCCGGTCCAGAATGGTCTGGTACACGTTTGAGGGAAGCCCCGCGGGCAGGGACCCGGCCAGGACCAGCACGTCGCCCGCGCCCAGGCGGTCCAGCTTTTGGAGCAGGGCCTCCAGCGCGGCCGGGGGAATGGCGGGGCCCTGGCTGTTGATTTCCGTCTCCCCGCCGCCTCCGCCGGAGCAGATCTTGACGTTGACCCGGGTCAGGCCCTCCTCCAGCCGGATAAAGTCCGTGGGGATGCCCCGGGCCTTCAGGCCGTCCTCCAGGGCCTTGCCGGTGAACCCGGCCACGAAGCCAAGGGCCGTGGTCCCGACCCCCAGGCCGTGGAGGACCGTGGAGACGTTGACGCCCTTACCGCCGAAGTGCATGTGCTCCCAGCTGGTGCGGTTCAGTTCCCCGGCCCGGAAGCCGTCCACCAGGACCTCATAGTCCAGGGCGGGATTCAGCGTTACCGTATAGACCACGCTCACACCTCCCTGACGTCCGTGTAGTCCCGGTACTGCCGGTCCGGCAGGCGGTCCGTGATGATGCAGGCGGCTTCAATGGGGAAGATCACCGCCGCCGTCACCTGGCCGAACTTGCTGGAGTCCGCCAGCACATAGACCTCCTGGGCCCGGCCCGCCGCCAGGGATTTCACGGCGGCCTCCTCCGGGTCCGGGGTGGTGAAGCCCTGGGCGATGGTGACGCCGTTGGCCCCCAGGAAGGCCTTGGTGAAGTTGTACCGCCGCAGGGCGGCCAGGGTCTCCGCCCCGATGAGGGCCATGGTGCCCGCTTTGAGCATCCCCCCCAGCACATGGGTCCGCAGGTTCCGCTCCATCAGGCGGCAGGCGCATTCGATGCTGTTGGTCAGAAACAGGGCTTTTGAGGCCCGCAGGTGCTCGGCCATCCGGAGGACCGTAGTGCCCGCGTCCAGGAAGACCACGTCGTCATCCCCGATGAGCCCGGCGGCGTACCGGGCGGCCCGGTCCTTCTCCTGGGTGAAGAGCCCCCGTTTCGTCTCCATGTCCAGCTCCTCGCCGTGGAACTCTCCGCCCAGCAGCATGGCGCCGCCGTGGACCTTGCTCAGCTTTCCCTGCTTGGCCAGCGCGTTCAGGTCCCGCCGGATGGTGGCCTCGGAAGCGCCCGTCACCTGACAGAGGTCCGTCACCGTGGCGGCCCGCCGCTGGGCCAGCTCCCTGAGAATCTGTTCCGCGCGTTGTTCAGCCAGCATAGTTCACCCCCTCTTTCTGATTGGAAATGGCTGGTTTCGATTGCCTTGTTTATAATAGCGCCAATTTCAATCAAAGTCAATATTGAACGCTCAAACTCAATCATATAAAATCGGGAGGAAAATTTGTGCACTCCGCCAAAGGGCATACCTCAGAGGGTCTTGAGAAAACGCTCCACCCGATTCAGGCCCTCGTTCAAATCCTCATCGGAATAGCAGTAGCTCAGGCGCATGTAGCCCTCCGTGCCGAAGTACACGCCGGGGATCAGGCCCACCAGGCCTTCCTTCAGCATTTTCTCGCAGAAGGTCAGGGAATCCATGCCGTACTTCTTGATGTTGATGAACATGTAGAAGGCCCCCTCCGGCTTCTGGACCTCCAGGCCCATGTCCGTGAGGCGCTGGTATACGTAGTCCCGGCGCTTGCGGAAAAGCTCCGTCATGGAAGAGGTGTCGCTCTCCAGGGCGGCCGCGCAGGCGGGCTGGACGAACGCGGGGGCGGACACCACGGCGTACTGGTGGAAGATCTGCATCCGGTCCCGGATGGGGGCGTCCGCCAGACACCAGCCCAAGCGCCAGCCGGTCATGGCGTAGGGCTTGGAAAAGCTGTTGATGACGATAATCCGGTCCCGACAATCATCGAACTCGGCAAAGCTGTGGTAGTCCTCCGTGTAGACCAGGCTCCGGTACACATCGTCGCAGAGGACGAAGATGGGCCTGTCCTTCAGGACCTCATGGATCGCGTCCAGCGTCTCCTTGGTGTAGATGCAGCCGGTGGGGTTGTTGGGAGAGGTGAGGACGATGGCTTTCGTCCTGGGCGTAATGGCGGACTCCAGGGCACGGGGGTCGATCTGAAAGCGGTTGTCCTCCGTGGGCAGGGCCACGGGCACGCCCCGGCAGAGCTGGGTGATGGACTCGTAGAGGCTGAAGGCCGGGGTGGGGATGATCACCTCGTCCCCGGGGTTCAGCACGGTGGACAGGCCGATGAAGAGGCTCTCCGTGGCTCCGATGGTCAAAATGATCTCGTCGGGGGAGTACTTGAGGCCGTGGGCCCGCTCCTCAAATTTGGAGATGGCCTCCAGCATGTAGGGATAGCCGTTGCCGGGGGGATAGTGGGTGTCGTTCCGGTCCAGGGCGGCCTTGGCGGCCTCCTTCACCACGTCCGGGGTGTTCTGGTCCGGCTCGCCGATGGTCAGGGCGCAGGCGCCGGGGGTGTCCCGCACCAGGAAGGTGAAGCGGCGGATGCCGGACAGCTCCAGGCCCAGCACGGCGCGGTTTAAAGTCAGGTCCATAGGGATCACGCTCCTTCTTAAAGTACGAGACCAGTATAAGCGCGGCGCGGGAGCTTGTCAACGCGATAAAGCGAAAAGGACGCCGCGAAAACGGCGCCCGGTGGGGGTTCAGCGGTCGCTTGGAAGCCAGCGGTCCTGAAAGATCAGGTCGTCCACGTCCCCGGCGGCGGTTTTGAAGATGTTCACGGCAGGTCCTCCTTTTGTTTTTGAGACTATTTGACAGTCTATGCGGGAGGAGGGAAAAAGATTCCTCCCCCGGATCTCCGGGGGAGGAGGGGCCTTACAGGCTCATCTGGTAGATGCGGACGATGTCCTCCGCGCTGAGGGGGACGAAGGTTTTGTCAAATCCGGCGGTCCGGGCCTTCCGGGCCATCTCCGGGAAGTACTCCGGGCCGATGCCCAGCTCCGACAAGGTGGCGGGGAGGCCCAGGGAGGCAAAGAAGTCCCGGGTCTTTTGAATGGCGCGTTCCGCCAGCTCCCGGAGGGGCAGGGCGGGGTCCAGGCCCCAGACGGCGGTTCCGTACCGGGCGAAGCGGGCCTCGGTTTTCTCATTGAGCACGTAGCGCATCCAGTTCGGGGTCAGAATGGCCAGGCCCACGCCGTGGGTCACGTCGTAGAAGGCGGAGAGCTCATGCTCCATCCGGTGGACGCTCCAGGCCACAGGCTTGCCCATGTCCAAAAAGCCGTTGATGGCCCAGGCGGCGTTCCACATCAGGTTGGCCCGGGCCTCATAGTCGTCCGGGGTCTCGATGGCTTTGGGGCCGTACTTGACGCAGGAGCGGAGGATGGCCTCCGCCAGGCTCTCCGCCAGGTAGTTGTCCTCAATGGGGCTGAAATAGTTCTCGAAGGTGTGGGACATAATGTCCGCCGTGCCCGCGGCGGTCTGGGCGGCGGGGAGGGAATAGGTGTAGGTGGGGTCCAGAATGGACACGGCGGGGTAGCAGCAGGGCCCGGCGAAGGACTCCTTCTCGTTGGTTTCCGGGTTGGAAATGACGGCGATATTGTCCATCTCGGAGCCGGTGGCCGCCATGGTCAGCACGGTGAAGATGGGCAGGGCCCGCTCCGGCGTCAGCTTCTTGCCGGAGAAGTCCCAGGGGTCCCCGTCGTAGAGGGCCCCGGCGGCCACGCCCTTGGCGCAGTCGATGACGCTGCCGCCTCCCAGGGCCAGCACGCCGTCCAGCCCCTGCTCCCGGCAGAGGCGCACGCCCTC
Organism: Oscillospiraceae bacterium; assembly: GCA_910574635.1. Lineage (GTDB taxonomy): Bacteria > Bacillota > Clostridia > Oscillospirales > Oscillospiraceae > Oscillibacter. The sequence goes on from CAJTCG010000010.1 coordinate 63,501, forward strand.
CCGCACCGTGGCGATGCGGGGATTGGGCTCCACGCCGGGGAGCTCGGCCCATTGGACATTGTGGGCCTTCAGCTGCGCGACGGCCGCGTCGAAGACGCCGTTGCGCTTGACGCTGCCCCTGCCGTAGACGACCAGCACCTTGCGGGCCCTGGCGGCAATTTCCGCTCCCAGCTTTTTGATCTGGCCCTCGCCGAAGTGGACCACCGTGGGAATGGAGTAGGTAAAGTTTTTCATCATGCCCTCCTGTCGGTTTTTGTTCGTCAGCCGTGCAGCCGCCTGGCGGCGGCATTAGCCTCATACAGGATTTTGTCCGCGTCCAGGGTCAAAAATTCGCCGTTTTCATAGAGGATTTTCCCGTCCACCATGGTCATCACCACGTCGCTGCCCTGGGCGGAGTAGACCGCCAGGGCCATGGGGTCGAAATTGGGGACCATGTGGGGCGTGGTCAGGTCCAGAGCAATGATATCCGCCTTTTTGCCCACGGCCAGCTCGCCGGTGTCCTCCCGGCCCTGGAGCTTCGCCCCGTGACGGGTGGCCATGGCCAGGAGCTGGGCTGGCTTTAAAATGGTGGGGTCCCGGTGGTAGCCGTTGTGGAGAACGGCGGCCAGGTGGAGCTCCTCCAGCATGTTCAAATTGTTGTTGCTGGCGGCCCCGTCGGTGCCCAGGGTGACGTTCAGCCCCAGGTCCAGCATCCGCTGGATGGGGGCGAAGCCGCTGCCCAGCTTCATGTTGCTGGTGGGGTTGTGGATGGGGCTCACGCCCTTTTCCAGCATCAGGGCCATGTCCTCCTCCGTCACAAAGACGCAGTGGGCGGCGGCGGTGGGGCAGTCGAAGGTCCCCAGGTCATAGAACCACTTGGCCGGGGTCTTGCCGTATTTCTCCACGCACTCGTCGTGCTCCTTTTTCGTCTCGGAGAGGTGGATGTGCATCCGGCCCCCCAGGGCCTTGCAGTCCGCGCTGTAGGGGCCCACGATGTGCTCGAAGCAGGTGTATTCCGCGTGGACGGAGAAGTCGATGCGGACCCGGCCGTCCCCCGCGCCGTGGAAATCCTGGAAGAGCTGGATGGATTCCCTGGCCCGGAAGTTCCCGGCGTAGGACTCGTTCTTGTCAAAGCACTGAACGGGGCGGCTGATGTTGGCCTTGATGCCGCAGGCCAGGGCGTTTTCCACGGCGGTCTGAGGCTCAAAATACATGTCGGAATAGCTGGTGGTGCCGGTGGAGATCATCTCCAGCAGGGCCAGCTGGTTGCCAAGCCGGATGTCCTCCGCCGTCAGCTTGTCCTCGATGGGCATGATTTTCCCGAAGAGCCACTCCTGGAGGCTCAGGTCGCTGCCCACGCCCCGGAGCAGCACCATGGGGCTGTGGCCGTGGCAGTTGATAAGGCCCGGCAGCAGCAGCCGGCCGGACAGGTCCTTCTCCCGGTCATAGGCGGCCCGGGGCTTTTCCGTCCCGATGTAGTCGATGGTATCCCCGTCCACGCCCAGATAGGCGTTTTCCAGGCAACGGAAGCCCGCCCCCCCGGCGGCGAGGATGCCGCAGTGTTTCAGCAGCAGCTTCATAAGGTCGTTTCCTCCTGTTTCAAATGGCGGCTATGATGGTTTTCATGTATTCGCTGAAGGGCCCGGCGATGGCTTCCGCCGTCTCGTCCACCTCTTCGCCGCTCAGGGGCCGGTCCAGCACGCCCGCCGCCATGTTGGTGATGACGGACAGGGCCAGCAGGGGAAGCCCGCAGTGGGCGGCGGTGAGGGCTTCGGTGACGGTGGACATGCCCGCGGCGTCCGCCCCCAGGACGCGGGCGGCCCGGATTTCCGCCGGGGTTTCGAACTGGGGGCCGGGGAAGAACATGTAGGTTCCCTCATGAACCCGGAGGGAAGAGTCCTTGGCACAGTCCAGGGCCAGGACCCGGAGCTTGGGCGTGTACATCCGGGAGACGTCGAAGAACCGGGGGCCGAAGTCCTCCGCGTTGGCCCCCCGGAGGGGGCTGTCCCCGTTGAGCTTGATGTGGTCCCGGATGACCATCACGTCTCCGGGGCGGTAGTCCGTGTTGACGCCCCCGGCGGCGTTGGTGAGGACGAGGGTCCTGACGCCCAGCAGCTTCAGCACCCGGACGGGAATGACCAGCTCCTCAAAGGAGTAGCCCTCATAGGAGTGAAAGCGGCCGGACATGCAGACAACCCGTCTGCCCGCCACGGTGCCGAAGATCAGCTTCCCGGCGTGGGAGGCCACGGTGGAGAGCAGAAAGTGGGGGATGTCGGCGTAGTCCACTTCCACCGGGTCCTGGATGGCCTGGGCGAAGGGCCCCAGGCAGGAGCCCAGAACGACGCCGATTTCGGGGGTAAGGTCCGTTTTCGTCCGCAGGAAATCTGCGGAGGACTGGAAGTATTCGCGGGTGTAAGCCATAGGCTGAACCACCTCCTGACAGTATCAGCCTAATTTTACCACAGGTCTATTTTGGTGTCAATCGGACAGACCCGTTCCTCTTTTCACACAAGGCGTTTGGTGGTATACTGACGCTGTTCAAGGACGCGGGGGGGTCGTTCATGACAAAAATCCGGCGTTTCAAAACGGCGGGCTTATCCCGCCGCCCTATTTCTGCTGCGCTGTAAACTGGTGATGATGACGCCTCGTTTCGTGGTCTGCGGCGCTTTTACGGTGGAGGCCTTCGATTACCTGGTGAAGCCCCCGGATTCCGCCCGGCCCCGCCGGACCCTGGAGGACCTGGAGCGGCGGCGCTCCCCCGAGACGGACGAGGCCAAGGCCCGGGACCTGGAATGTCAGCTGGCCCAGGTGGACAGTGAGCTGAGTCAGAAGGACAACGACGCCTGCCGCCGCCAGCACACGAAGTTTACAAACGGCTGAGCGCATCAAAAACGTGCTGCCTGAAAGCGCATGGATCGGAAACGAGCTGCGAGAGAAACCCCTCGGGGGGTTCTCTCGTCAGCCTGTCGAAAAAGTCAGCCGTAGGGCAGACATTTTCGTGTGGAAGTAGTAAAATAGGACAGGGAGATAAAGGATGCTGGAGCGAGGGGCGGAACAGTATTGACCCGGCAGTACTGTTCAAGATCGTGCTGCTTCAGCATCTGGATGGGAACATCTCGCTGCGCGGGACATTGCGCAGGGCACAGACAGATGTAGCGTACCGATGGTTTTTGAGATATACATTGAGCGAGGAACTGCCTCACTTCTCCACCGTGAGCTATAACTTCCGGCACCGTTTCACCCAAGAAACGATAGAGGCGGTATTCCGCTGGATCTTGGAGGAGGCGGGCAGCGCGGGGATGCTGACCCCGGCGGCTGTATTTATAGACGGGACAAACATCAAAGCCAGCGCAAATCTGAACAAGGCCCAATCAGGCAGCCCGGTATGAGCGAAATGAGGCTCGCCAGGGGTACCGCAGTGGTCACTACAGCCGAAACCTTACCACCACCTCTGGCGATGTTACGCTCCATGTGCCCCGCCTGAAGGGAGTCTCTTTTGAAACGGCCATTATAGAGCGCTATCGGAGCGCTATCGCCGGCGTGAAAGCAGTGTGGAGGAAGCTCTCATCGAAATGTACCTGGCTGGTGTCTCGGTGCGCAGGGTAGTTGATGAAGGGGATCTTCAGGGTTGCTACTGTTTGCGCATCGTGGGTCTGTTCATATGCCTCTACCAGTAGTCTTCGCGCCTCGCTGTGTAACATTGCTATCACCTTCTGATTACATTCTACACCTTTAGTCAATTCACTGCTATTTTATTGGATTGCTATAGGGCACATAGACGCTTATCAAAGGTCACAAAAAGCGCTGCAGCTGCGAAAATCCATTTTTTATCTTTTCGCAAATAAACCTACGGGGTCGCACGTTTCCAGTATTGCGTCAATTTCGGCGTTATCGCTGATCAACCGCCATCGCTGGCCCTGCTTCGTCTCCCAAATAATTCGTGCCGGAGTCCAGGCCAATTCTCCACTGCCGGGGTCAGGAATCAATACTTCCATCTCGTCCCCGTCTTTCATCTGCGTCCCCTTGAATACCACCGCTTCATGCTCAACGTCATATCTGAGCTGACAAATCACGAAAACCATCCTTTCTTTTGTTTGTCCTCTTACGCGCTCCAACGATCACTTCACAATTTTTTGAATTGCCCTGCTGGTAAGATTTCCAGCCTCTTTCTGCAACTCAAACAGGATTGCCTCGTAAGTAGTCAACAGCCCCCCCTCCTGCCTGATACGTTCCAGTGCCATTTCATAGTCGCCGCGCTTACGGCTGGAAACGCAGTCCGCAACCAGATAGGGTTGATAGCCATTTGCCTTCAGATCCAATGCCGTCTGAAGCACGCAAACATGACTCTCAATACCGCATACCACAACATAAGGCTTTTCCTCGGGGAACGGCAAGACTTCTCTCAGCTTGGGGTAAGCACTGTAGGAAAGCTTTTCCAGATAGTCTTTTGTTCCAGCTGCCCGGCAGATTTCAGGAACCGTCGCGCCGAGTCCTTTCGTATATTGCTGTGTCAAATATATGGGGATTTCAAGTGTTTTCAGGCCGTTCAGCAGTTTTGTGGAATTTTCGATTAACTGCTCGCTTTCAAAAACAGCGGGAAGTATCTTTTCCTGATAGTCGATACAGACAGCCGCCGTCTTTTCCCGTTCAATTCTCATCGCATGCTCTCCTATGATAAGTTTCAAGGTCTGAAGCTGTACCAACAGGCGGTAACGCGCAGGTTGGTACAGCTTTTTAATAGGGTTCTATACCGGCAAGCTTGGAAATGCCTTGATACAATACCTGTTGGACGCTGCCGCTCCGGAAGGCACCGCAAAGAGGTTATATAGACGATGCTTACTTTTTCAGCGCATCGCCAGCGTCACATCTCCGGAAGCGGCCAATTCTCCCCCCACATAGACATTGGCGGAACAGGTAGCAATGGCCTTTTCCTGACGCTCAGAAGCCATAACCGCTTGAATCTCCAAGGTGTCTCCAGGAAGAATCTTCCGGCGGAACCGCACTTTATCGATCCCCAGAAACAGGGGGATTTTCCCGGCGTAGCGGGGCAGGGACAGCAACAGGATATCCGCCGCTTGGGCCATGCACTCCACAGAGTACACGCCGGGCAGCACCGGCTCGCCGGGGAAATGGCCCTTGAAAATTTCCCGGCCGGGGTCCACATAAAACTTGGCAGTGATATGCTCGCCGGGCTCCAGGTCCTCTACGGTGTCCACCAGCAGCATGGGAGTCCGGTGGGGAATCGTGGCCATCACAGCCTCATGGTCCAATTTCATACTTATATCACCTTTCTTTAAATATAGATCCACCCTACTCCCGGGTCTGGCAATCCACCAGGACTTTCACTACTTCGCCGCTGGGAGAGCCGCAGAGCTCCATGCCCTCCTGGACCTTCCTCAGGGGCAGGATCTTGGTAATCAGCGCGTCAAAGTCAATGGGAGCTTTGGCCATCATGTCTATGGCGTCGTCAAAGTCCTTTTCGTTGTAGTTTCGGGTCATTGTCAGGTCGGCTTCCCGCATGAACAGTTTTTGCAGTTGGATCTGCATGGGATGGGGATACGCCGCCACCAGCACGACGCGGGAGTGGGGGTGGATCAGCTCCACCGCCGTGTCCAGGCCGGACTGAGTACCGGAGACCTCAAACACCGCGTCGGCCCCCACGCCCCCGGTGGATTTCAGGACAAAGTCCTTCAGCTTCGTCTCCCTGGGGTCTACCACGGTAAAACCCAGCTCCCGGGCTCTCTGAACGCGGACGGCGTTTAGCTCGGACAGCACCACCCGCAGTCCCAGATACCGGGCCGTCAGGGCCGTCATCAAGCCGATGGGACCGGCACCGATAACCACGGCGTAATCCCCCGCCTTGGACCGGGAGCGGTCCAGCGCGTGGAAACAGACGGCCATGGGCTCTACCAGTGCACCGTGGGTCAGGCTGATGCTCTCCGGCAGACGGTGAAGCGTCCTCTCATGAACCGTCCAACGATTGCACATGGCTCCGGCAGAATCCAGGCCCATAAAATTCAGGCCGGCGCAACAGTTGTGATTCCCGCTGTCACAGGCTACGCAACTGCCGCAATAGTCCAGCGGGCACACCGCCACCCGGTCCCCCGTCTTCCAGGCGGTCACCTCCGCGCCCACAGCAGCCACCACGCCGGAGCACTCGTGGCCGATGGGGCGGGGCAGCGTGGAAAAACGGTAGTCATAGTCCCCATGGAACACATGAAGATCCGAGCCGCAGATGCCGCAGTAGGCTACATCCACCTGGACCTCATGGGCTCCCGGAGCCTTTGGTTCGTAGTCGTGCAGCCCAAAGGAATGATTCCCCTCATACATACTGGCTTTCATTCAGAGTCCCTTCTTTCCTATTGAGATTTCTAAAAGTACCAAATTAGCAAATCCCATACCAACCTAGGCTTTTCACACTCGCTCTTTTACTTTTTTCCCTACATGCTGCCCGTATATAGCATATTTCCGACTTGGCAGTCTCGTTTCTTCCCTCCGTGCGCCGCTGTTAGGCCGGATAAGCGCCTCTAAGGAAGCGGTCCGCAGGAGACGCCCCCGCTTAAGGGCAGCCCGCTGTGGCAAAACCGGCGCAAAGTCGATGTTATTAGACATCGGACGATGCGCTTTGACATCAACCTTTGGAAAACTAGGCGCTCTTTTGTCGGTTTTATATATAAAAGGCAAAAATTTCTTGAATAGACTAGGCGGAATTTTTGGCACGAAAATTGCAATAAGTTCTGACAGACGCATATCGGGGGATGTCGTTCCCCGGCCTTTAATCAAAACTGGAGGTAAGGAAGTGCCAACTATGGAAAACACGCTGACATCCAAGCAGCTTTTGGCAAAGCTACAGTCGGAACACTATGCCGGTGCCATGCAGGCAAAGAAGGAGGGCAAGTTGGTGGCCTGGGCCACCTCTATCTGCCCGCAAGAGCTGCTGGAAACCCTGGACATCGATGTGGTGTATCCAGAGAATCACGCAGCCGCCATCGGGGCCCGGAAGGATGCGCCTCAGTTCATTGCAAACGCAGAGGCCAAAGGCTATTCCACCGACATCTGCTCCTATGCGCGGGTCAATATGGGTTACGCCGACATCCAATTCTCCGAAGCGGAAAATATCCCCATGCCCGACTTGATTTTCTGCTGCAGCAATATCTGCAACACCGTTATCAAATGGTACGAAAATCTGGCGAAGACCCTGCATATTCCCCTGGTGATGTTCGACATGCCCTTCAACCACACCTTCGACGTTCCCGAGCATAGCATCCGCTATATGCGAGGCCAGATTGAATACGCTATCCAGCAGCTGGTGGATATCACCGGCAAAAAATTCGACTACGACAAATTCAGCGAGGTCATGAAGGTCTCCTCCGAGAGCGCCCTCTGGTGGCGCCGGGCCACCGACCTGGGCCGGAACCACCCCTCTCCTCTTAACGGATTCGACATGTTTAACTACATGGCCATGATCGTCTGTGCCCGAGGCAAGGAGTCCACCCGAGATCTCTTTAAGCTCTGGCACGACGAAATGGCGGAGAAGGTGAGACTCGGCAAGGGTCCCTGGAAGGAGGGTGAGGAGAAATACCGCATCATGTGGGACGGAATCGCCTGCTGGCCCCATCTCAGCGTCACCTACAAAACGCTGAAAAAATACGGCATCAATATGGTGACCAGCACCTACCCCGAATCCTGGACCATTGTCTACGAGCAGAATGACCTGGACGGCATGGCCCGGGCCTACAGCGCCAACTACGCCAACCGGAATCTGGACTATGGAACCGGAAATGTCATCAAACTGGTGCGGGACTTCGACCTGGACGGCATCGTTTATCATTCCAACCGCAGCTGCAAGCTGATGGATTTCCGGCAGTATGAGGTCCAGCGGCGCATTGAAGGCGCTACCGGCGTGCCCTCCGTGGTATTCGACGGCGACCAGACCGATCCCCGCATCTTCTCCCAGGCCCAATACGAGACCCGCATTCAGGCTCTGGTGGAGATGATGGAAGAAAACAAGATCAAAAAGCAGAGAGGTGACTTGTAATGAACAACGCGCAGACGATCATTGACGCCCTTTGCGAACAGGCCCTGCATCCGGCCCTCGCCGTGGCAAAGAGCTGCCGCGACGCCGGAAAAGACGCAGTGGGGTGCTTCCCCATCTACACACCGGAGGAACTGGTCTACGCCGCCGGGTTCCTGCCTGTGGGCATGTGGGGCGGCAGCACGGAGATCAAGCTGGCCGACCGCTATCTCCAGGGCTTTTGCTGTTCCATCATGCGCTCCAACATTGAGTACGGCATGCGCGGGACCTACAACCGCTTGAGAGCCGTGCTTCTCCCCACCCTGTGTGATACTTTGAAATGCATCTGCGAGAACTGGAAGGTGGCGGTGTCCCAGCTGCCCGTCATCCCGGTGGTATATCCCCAAAACCGCAGCCTCCCCGCCGGAGAGCAGTACCTTAAAGACGAGTTCTCCCGCGTCCGTCTGGAGCTGGAGAAGCTCGCCGGTCATCCCATCACCGACGAGGTCCTGGAGAAGGCTTTTGCCCTCTATGAAGACTGGCGGAGCGCTATGCGGGAATTTTGCGAGGCTGCCTCTACCCATCCCAAGACCATCAACGCCAAAGTGCGGCACCTGGTCATCAAGGCCGGGTGGTTCCTGGACAAGGCCGTCCACCTGGAAAAAATCCGTGCCCTGACGGCGGCCCTGAAGGAACTGCCTGAGGAGCCCTGCGCTGTCCGTGTGGTGGCTACCGGACTCATGGCGGAGCCCGTGGGTGTGCTGAACCTGATGGTGGAGAACGGCATGGCCATTGTTGCCGACGACCTGGCCCAGGAGAGCCGCCAGTTCCGCACCCCCGCCCGTCCGGAGGGCGACGCCCTCTCCCGCATGGCCTGGAGGGTTATGGACCAGAGGGGTTGTCCCTTCCTTTACGAGGTGGAGAAAACCCGCGGTCAGATGCTCATCGACCTGGTCAGGCAGTACAAGGCTGACGCCGTGGTGACGATGCTGATGAAGTTCTGCGATCCCGACGAGTTTGATTATCCTATTTACAAAGCAGAGCTGGAGGAGGCCAAGATTCCGCACCTTTATCTGGAAGTGGAGCAGCAGATGGACAGCTTCGGCCAGGCAGGCACCCGCATCCAGAGCTTCGCGGAAATGATTGGGTGAAGGAATGTATCTGGGAATCGATATCGGCTCCTCCTCTTCCAAGGCGGCATTGCTGAATGAGGAGGGGACCATCGCGGGAACCCAGGTAGTGAACCTGGGCACTGGCACGCAGGGCATTCAAACCGCCCTGGACGAACTTTATGAACGGGCGGGCATCTCTCCGGGCCAGGTGCTCTACACTGTGGTCACCGGGTACGGTCGCCTTCTCTATACTGAAGCGGACAAGCAGATCACGGAAATCACTTGCCACGCCAAGGGCATCCACTACTTAATGCCTGATGTCCGCACAGTGGTGGACATCGGCGGTCAGGACTCCAAGGTCATTCGGATGGACAGCGGCGGAACGGTCCAGAACTTCGTGATGAATGAAAAGTGCGCCGCCGGTACAGGCCGTTTTCTGGAGGTTATGGCCCGGGTGCTTGGCTGCTCCATCGGGGATTTGAGCTGCCTGGCCGCCCAGGCCACCCAGGACGTGGCAATCAGCAGCGTCTGCACCGTCTTCGCCGAAAGCGAGGTCATCTCGCAGCTCTCACAGGGCCAGCATCCCAATGATGTGGCCCGGGGGGCCCTGCGGGCCGTGGCTAAGCGCGTGGCGGGGCTGTGCGGCCGGGTGGGAGTGGAGGACAGCGTCGCCATGAGCGGCGGCGTAGCCTTGAACCAAACCATGGTGGAGGTCCTCTCCCAGGAGCTAGGTCGGCCCGTGGTCCCCGCCCCGGACTCCCAGGCTGTCGGCGCCATCGGCGCCGCCCTGCTGGCCAGGGAGCAGTACCGAAAAACCCGTTGAAGGACTTCTGCCGCCGGAACGCCGGTGGATTAAAAAAACGAGAGGAACGGATAATATGGATTGGAAAGAGTATTACAAATCTAGACTGGTCTCCGCCGAGGAGGCTGTCTCCCACATCAAATCCGGCGATTGGATCTTCCCCTCCCACGCGGCCTCTGAGCCGGAATACCTCTTTGACGCCCTGCTCAAGCGCAACGGAGAGCTGAAGGACGTCCGCATCTGGCAGGGATTGAACATCGGCGCCGCCAAGTACGCCCAGCCGGAATACGCCGAAAGCTTCAAGGTCAGCTCTGTCTTCTTGGGAGCCAAGAACCGGGAGTGCATTCAGAGCGGCCGGGGCGAGTTCACCCCCATGGCCTTCTCCCTCCAGCCCCGTGCCGTGCGCACCGGCGCGGTACCCTGCGACGTATACCTGGGCCAGGTGACGCCCCCCGACGACGAGGGCTACTGCAGCTTCGGCCTGTCCGTGGACTTCGCCCGCTCCTGCGTGGAGGCCGCCAAGCTGAAAATCGTTCAGGTCAACCGGAACATGCCCCGGACCTGCGGCGACACCAAGGTCCACGTCACAGAGCTGGACTACTTCGTGGAGGCGGATACCCCCCTCTACGAGCTGCCTCTCATCGACAGCAGCGATCCCATCGTGGACAAGATCGGAGCCAATATCGCCTCTCTCATAGACGACGGGGCCACGCTCCAAATGGGCCAGGGCAAAATTCCCAACGCCATTCTCAAGTGCCTGGGCGACAAAAAGGACTTAGGGATCCACACCGAAGTGTTCTCCGACAATCTGCTGCCCCTGATTGAAAAAGGCGTCATAAACGGTGCCCGCAAGAGCATCAACAAGGGCAAAATCATCTCCACCTTCATCCAGGGAACCCGTGCGCTCTATGACTTCGCCGACGGAAACGAAATGGTCCAGCTCCATCCGGTGGACTATACCAACCATGTGGGAGTCATCGCCCAAAACGACAACATGGTGGCCATCAACTCCGCCATTGAAGTAGACCTCACCGGTCAGGTGGCCGCGGACTCCATGGGCATGACCCTGTTCTCCGGCATTGGCGGCCAATTGGACTTTATCCGCGGCGCGGCCTTGAGCAAGGGCGGCAAGCCTGTCATTGCCCTCCCCGCCACCGCCAAGAAGGGAACGATTTCCCGCATCGTCGCCCGGATGCAGCCCGGCACCCCCATCGCCACTCCCCGGAACGACATTTTCTATGTCGTGACAGAGTACGGCATCGCGGAGCTTTTCGGCAAATGCCTGCGGGATCGTGCCAAGGCCCTCATCAGCATTGCCGCCCCTCAGTTCCGGGAAGACCTGGAGCGTGACTTCTTTGAGCTCTATAAAAAGTCCGGCATTTAAGCCCTACCGAATTTTGTAAGCCCCTATGTGTCCCTGCTGCTGCCCTCTGCCGCTTTCTATGGTATGCTTTCCACAGGGTCTCGCGTTTGGAAAGGAGGAGAGCCCCATGAAGCTCGGAAAAAGAGGGACCGCAGCTGGTATAAAGACCCTATCCAACACAAAACTTTCAGGAGGAATGAGAAATGAAAAGAATGCGTAACATTATCGCCTTGGCGCTGGCTCTGATTATGGTCCTGTCGCTGGCCGCCTGCGGCGGAAAAACCGGCGGCGACAGCCCTGCATCCAGCGGCTCCCAGACCGGCGGAGCCAGCACTGCAGCTCCCTCGGCAAACGGAGACGACACTGTTTACAATATCACCATCGGCGGCACGGTGCCCGACGAGCACCCCATCTCCCAGGGGCTCTTCAAGTTCAAGGAAGTGGCAGAGGAACTCTCCGGCGGCCGCTTCAAGGTGGAGGTCTATGACAACAACACCATCGGCGCCAGCCGGGAGCTGGTAGAGGGCGTACAGGCCAACGAGATTCAGATGGCCGAGTGCAGCCAGTCCGTCTACGCCAGCTTCACCGACGAGCTGATGAGCGTGGGCCTGCCCTTCCTGTTCAAGAACCGCCAGGCGGGCTATGACTTCTTTGACAGCGAGGTGGGCGACCAGATTGCCGACGTCATTGCGGAGCAGACCGGCGTCCGTATCGTGGGCTACTTTGAAAACGGCATCCGGCAGCTGACCAACTCCAAGCGCCCCGTCACCTCCCCCGACGACATGAAGGGCCTGAAGATTCGCGTCATGGAGTCCCCCCTGTACATCGAGATGTTCACCGAGATGGGTGCGAACCCCTCTCCCATGGCCTTCTCCGAGCTGTACACCGCTTTGCAGCAGGGCACTGTGGACGGACAGGACAACCCCTGGACCATCGTCTCTACCAATGCCTTCTATGAGGTTCAGTCCTACGCCACCGATCTGAGCCACACCTTCGATATCACCTGCTTCTCCATCAATGACAAATTCTATCAGGATCTGCCCGACGATCTGCGGGAGGTCGTCGACAAGGCCGCCGAGGCCGCTGTGGAAACCAACCGTACCCTGTCCATTGAGCTGGAGAACGAGTATATTGCCACCATCGAGGGCGGCGGCTGCCAGATCACCCGCCTGACCGACGAGCAGCGCCAGGTCTTCCGTGACGCCACTGCGGGTTGCTATGACTGGTTCCGGCAGAACTACAACCCCACTGTCTCTCTGGAGACCATTATGGCCAAGGCCGAAGAGGTCAACGCGGCAAACTAAGCGGAAATGACCCAGCCGGCAGAGCGGCGGACATCCGCCGCTCTGCCGCGTGACTTGAGAAGAAAGGCGGTTATATGAAAGTATTATCGTTGATTGACAAGCACCTGGAGGAGGTCCTCTGCGCGGTCATTCTGAGCCTGATGACGATCGTCATCTTTTTACAGGTAGTTCTGCGCACCATGCATCTCCCCCTCTATTGGACGGAGGAGATAGGCCGCTACCTCTTTATCTGGCTCATCTACATCGGCTGCGCCAGCGCAGTGCGCAAGCGAAAGCACATCTGCGTGGAACTGCTGGACTTGGTTCTGAAGGAGCGGGGCCGCTTTGTCCTGAGCATCATTTCCAACATCGTGTTCCTGGTATTCGCCATCGTGCTGGCCTATTACAGTGTCGCCGTGGTGCAGCGGGTTTCCTCCCAGCTGTCTCCCGCGGTCCGCATGCCCATGAGCATTCCCTACTCTTCCGTTCTGGTGGGCAGCGTGCTGATGGTCTTTCGGCTGGTTCAGGACACCATCGCCCGGTTCAAAGAGAGGAAGGAGGCGCTGACGGCCAATGACTAATCTGATCCTGTTCGGTTCTTTCTTTTTGCTGCTCCTGCTGAAGGTGCCCATCGGCGTATCCGTTGGCACGTCTGTTCTGATTTACCTGGTTACCTGCAGCTCACAGCCCCTGACCTACCTGGCCTCCAACATGTTTACCGCCTGCGACTCCTTCCCGCTGATGGCCATCCCCTTCTTCATCCTGGCCGGCGGACTGATGGAGGGCGGCGGACTGAGCAAACGCCTGGCCAACCTAGGCTCGGCGGCTGTGGGGCACATCACCGGCGGCTTCGCGGTCGTCACCGTCATCACCTGTATGTTCTTCGGGGCCATCTCCGGTTCCGGCCCGGCTACCGTGGCGGCCATCGGCGCCGTCATGGTCCCGGCCATGATTGAGCACGGATATGACAAGCCCTTTGCCGTGGCGCTGATTGCGGCCTCCGGTTGCCTGGGCGTCATCGTGCCCCCCAGCATCCCCATGGTGCTCTATGGCGTCGCTACCGGCGCTTCCGTCGGAAGCCTCTTTATAGGCGGCTTCGGCCCGGCCATCGTGCTGGGTGGCGGCCTGTGCATTCTGAGTATCTTCATCTCCCAAAAGCGCGGCTACAAGGGCACTGGGCAAAAGTTCTCCCTCGGCCGTCTCTGGAAGGAATTTAAAAGCGCCATCTGGGCCCTGCTGGTGCCCGTCATCATCTTGGGCGGCATCTACGGCGGCTTCTTCACCCCCACCGAGGCGGCGGTCATTGCCTGCGCTTACGGCCTGCTGGCCGGTACGCTGATCTACCGGGAGCTGACCTTGAGAAAGCTGTACGACTCCCTGGTGGGCTCCGCCGAAACCGTAGGCACAGTGCTTATCATGGTGGGCACCGGCACGGTGCTGGGTAAGATCCTGGCCCTGGAACGCATCCCCGACGCCATTATGAGCGGTATGACCTCCCTGACCGACAACAAACTGGTCATTCTGCTGCTCATCAACCTGCTGCTCCTGGTGGTGGGCTGCATCATGGACACCACGCCCGCCATTCTGATCCTCTCCCCCATTCTCTACCCCGTAGCGCGGGCTTTCGGCATCGGCATCATTCACTTCGGCCTCATCATGGTCACAAACATGGCCATCGCGTTCATTACGCCGCCGGTGGGTGTGAATCTCTTCGTGGCCTCCGGTATGACGAAGATGAAGTTTACAGACCTCTGTAAAGCCATTGTGCCCTTTATCATTGTGATGTTCATCTCTCTGACCCTCATCACCTATGTCCCCGCCATCACCGAGGCTTTGCCCAGGCTCCTGGGAATGATTGAATGAGGGATGCGGTATGAACAGCTTGTTTGACATTACCGGAAAGCGGGCCATTGTCACCGGCGGCAGCCGGGGGATTGGGTTCGTCCTGGCCCGGACGCTGTGCGAGGCGGGCTGTAAGGTTGCCGTCACCGGAAGCGGGGACAGCATCCACGCCGCCGCCGAAAATTTGGGGCCGCCGGACAGGGTTCAGGGCTTCATCGGTGATTTTCAGGACAGCGCCGCCATAGAGCGATGCTTTCAGGAAGCCAATGCCTTCCTGGGCGGCACGGACATTCTCGTGAACAACGCCGGGACCCAGATTCGTCATCCCTGCGAGGACTTCCCGCTGGAGGATTTCCAGCGTTTGATCCAGGTGAACCTGGTAGCGGCCTTTCAGATGGCCCAGCTGGCAGGCCGGGAGATGCTGGCCCAGGGACATGGAAAAATCATCAATATTGCCTCCATGCTGAGCTTCTTCGGCGGGCACAACGTTCCCGCCTACGCCTCATCCAAGGGCGGGCTGGCACAGTTGACCAAATCCCTGTCCAACGGCTGGGCCGCCCGGGGCATCAACGTCAATGCCTTGGCCCCCGGTTATCTGGCCACGGACAACACCGCAGCCATCCGGGCGGACCCCATGCGGAACCAGGAGATTCTCAGCCGCATCCCCGCCGGACGCTGGGGCCGGCCGGAGGATCTGGCCGGGGCGCTGCTGTTTTTAGCCTCTCCGGCGTCGGACTACCTTTCCGGCATCGTACTGCCGGTGGATGGCGGCTTTATGGGCCGATGAGAGCCGGGCCGGCGGAACGGCAGTGTTCCGCCGGCCCTTTATTTTGAGTCCCCGCTCAGCGGGGAAGATAGGAGCGCATATGAGCCATTCTGTTTTAGAGACCATTCTGGAAAGCAAGGTCATTGCCATTGTCCGGGGCATTCCCAGCGGTCAAATCTCCGATTTGGCCTCGGCGATTCGGGCCGGGGGCCTGCGGTGCATAGAGGTGACTTTTGACCACGCCGCTCACGGCGGGCTGGAGGACACCCTGGCCGCCATCCGCGCCCTGCGGGACACGGACATGTGCGTGGGCGCGGGCACGGTGATGAGCCCGGAGGAGGTGCGGCTGGCCAAGGAGGCCGGAGCCTCCTACATCATTTCCCCCAACACCAACCCGGCGGTCATCCGGGAGACCAAGTCTATAGGCCTGGTGTCCATCCCCGGCGCCATGACGCCCTCCGAGGTCGCAGAGGCGTGGAGCCTGGGAGCGGACCTAGTGAAGCTGTTTCCCGCCGGAGTACTGGGACCGGCTTACATCAAGGCTCTGAAGGCCCCCTTGAAGCACATCCCCGTCACCGCCGTGGGCGGCGTCACCCCGGAAAACACGCCGGGCTTCCTGTCGGCGGGCTGCGCGGGCGTGGGCGTGGGAGGCAACCTGGTGTCGCCCAAGCTGGTGTCGGAGGGTCGCTGGGAGGAGATCACCGCCGCCGCCAGAGCCTACGCGGAGGCCGTCCGGTGAGCGGGAAGCTGACGGCCTACTACGACGTAGGCACCACCAATCTGCGTCTCTACCTCCTGGACAAGAGCTTGGAGCCTCTGGCGGTCCGCAAGCGGGCCCTGGGCGCCAGGGACAGCGCCATCGCGGGCACCAATCGCCCCCTGCTGGAGGGAATGGAGGGGATGTACCGTCAGGCCCTGGCAGACCTGGGCCAGACAGACGCCGATGTAGAGGCCGTTTACGCCTCCGGTATGGTTACCTCGCCCTACGGCCTGCTGGAGGTTCCCCATTATCCCGCTCCGGTGACGGACGAGGAGTTTGCCCGGAGGGCCGTCACGCCCTTCTTCGAGCCGGAACGTTTCCGCCGGGAGCTGCGGCTGATCTCCGGGCTGAAATCCGTAGGTGAGGACATCTCTTCCACCAACAACACCCGGGGCGAGGAGATCGAGGTGCTGGGAATCCTGCCGGAGCTGGAACAGCGGTTCCCCAGACAGCAGGCCGCTGTCATCCTCCCCGGCTCTCACACCCATGTGTTGCTGGCGGGCCGGGGACGGCTGGAGGGCATCCTCTCCAGTTTCACCGGCGAGCTGTTCCAGGCCGTCCGCAGCGAGACCGTTCTCTCCCCGGTGCTGGAAACCCCCTCGGACCATCCGGACCCGGACGCGGCCCGCCTGGGGCTGGAGAACCTGCGGCGCTATGGCTTTAGCCGGTCGCTGTACATCGGCCACGCCATGCGCATCTTCGGCGAGGGAACGCCCCGCTTCCGCCGGTGCTACTGCGAGGCTGTCATTTCCGGCGGCGTCATTCAGGCCCTGGACGCGGTCTGCCGGGAACGGTGGAAGGACTGCGGGGCCGCCCTGGTGGCGGCGGGGCCCTATCTGGCGGAGCTGTTTTCCCTGCTGCTGGAGGGCAGCGAAGCCATCCGCCGGTGGGAGACGCTGATAATTTCTGCGGACCGGAGCTTCGCCCTGGAGGGCCTGCGCCGGATCATCCGCATTCGAGAGAGGAGCCACAGCGATGAGTAAACAGGTTTTGGTCACATCCCGGTCCTTTGGGTCCATCGACTCCGCCCCCATGGACATCCTGGAGCGGGCCGGATGCGCCGTGACGATGATGGGGACGGATTTTGACATGGAGCGTTTCACGGAGGCGGTGTTGGACAGCGACGTCCTCATCATCGGGGCCCACGCCTTTCCCCCGGAGCTGATGGCCCGCTGTAAAAAGCTGAAGCTGATCTGCAAGCATGGCGCGGGCCTGGACAACATCCCCCTGGACGCCGCCAAGGACCTGGGCGTCGCCGTGTGCAACGCCCCCGGCACCAACTCCAACGCCGTGGCGGACCTGACCTTTGGGCTGATGCTCTCCTGCGCCCGGCACATCTCCCTGGCGGACCGCCGGGTCCGGGAGAGACAGTGGAAGTCCTATACCGGCTTCGACGTCTGCGGCAAGACGCTGGGCCTTCTGGGCTTCGGTGCGGTGGCCAGGTGCGTGGCCCGGCGGGCCGCGGGCTTCGACATGCAGGTGCTGGCCTACGACCCCTTCCTCACCCAGCTGCCGGAGGGATTCCCCCATGTCCGGCTCTGCGAGGACGTGATGGAGGTCATCTCGAGCTGCGACTTCCTCTCCGCCCACCTGCCCCTGAACGAGGAGACCCGGAATTTTATCAGCCGGAAGGAGCTGCAGACCATGCGGCCCGGTTCCTGCCTGATCAACACTGCCCGGGGCGGCATTGTGGACGAGGATGCCCTGTATGAAGCTCTGACCTCCGGACGCCTAGCGGGAGCCGCCATGGACGTGGCCGCCCAGGAGCCTATGAAGCCGGACCACCCCCTGCTGTCCCTGGATAATGTAGTGGTGACGCCTCACATCGGTATGTATTCCAAGGAGGCCATCGGCGCCGTCAGCGTCATCTGCGCGGAAAACGCGGCAGCGATGCTGAGCGGAGGCGCTTTGAAATTCCAGGTCGTGTGACCCCGTTTTTCGTGGGACTCGCAAGGGCGGGCCGAAACGGGCATCCTTTCTCCTTGATATTCGGGCAGTAATATGGCACAATAAGGAAGACCCCCCTCTTCCAAGGAACCTCTATGAAAGGAGGCCGTATATGAGCCCTTCATCTTTCCCCGCCGCCTCACTGTACGCCGCCGTGGAATACAGTCCTGTCGGCACTCTGTTCTTCAATCAGAGCTTTAAAATCACCTATGCAAATCCGGCGGCCGCCGCCCTGCTGGGCGGTCCGGCGGTGGGAACGGACATTCGGGATCTGACCGGCCCCCTGGACCTGGAGGCGGACGGGAAGGAGCCCCGGGTCCTGCGCCAGGGAGATCATTCCTTCTCCTGCCGGATCGCACGCATTCCGGACAGCGAGGGGCTGCCGATATTCGTACTGACCCTGCTGGAGTCCGAAGCCCACCTCCGGTCCCAGTCTGAGCTGGAGACCGCCTGGAAGCTCTCTGACGACCTGAAGGAGATTCTGGAGGGCTCTTTTGACGGCATCCTAGTCACGGATGGGGAGGGCAACGTGCAGTTTATGAACAGCTCCTATGAGCGGGTGTCCGCCATCCCCCGGCAGGAGCTGGAGGGCCGGAATATGCGCGCCCTCATCAACCCGGTGTGGATGGAGAACTCCGTGGCCTTCGTGGTGGCGGACGAGCGCCGGGCGGTTTCCAAGCGGCAGGTCACCCGGGACGGCCGGGATATCATCGTCACGGGTATGCCGGTCTTCGACGGAGACGGGAATATCAAACGCATTGTCATCAACGCCCGGGACATCACGGAAATCTACCACCTGCGCGAGGAGCTCCTCAACGCCAAGAGCCGGGAGCTTCAGCACTACCAGAGCGTTCTGAGTACGGTAAATGTGGACGCTGAGAAAATAGTAGCCATCAGCGAGAGCATCAAAAAGGTCTTTCTCCTCGCCAAACGTGTCGGCGGCTTTGACACCACCGTACTCATCCTGGGGGAATCCGGCGCGGGCAAGGAGGAGGTCGCCCGGGAGATTCACAGAAGCAGTCTCCGCCGCGACCATGCGCTGGTCACCATCAACTGCGGCGCTATCCCGGAAAATCTCCTGGAAAGCGAGTTGTTCGGCTATGAGAAAGGGGCTTTCACCGGGGCCTCCAACTCCGGAAAGATCGGCTTGCTGGAAGCTGCCGACGGCGGCACCGTATTTCTGGACGAGGTGGGCGAGCTGCCCCTATCCTTCCAGGTCAAGCTTCTGCGGGTGCTGGAGATGAAGCAGGTCACCCGCGTGGGCGGCATCCGAGCCAAGGCCATTGACGTCCGTTTCATTGCCGCCACCAACCGGAACCTTGACAAAATGGTTCAGGATCGGACCTTTCGGGAGGATCTGTACTACCGGCTGAACGTGGTTTCTATTACCGTTCCGCCCCTGCGCCAGCGGCGGGAGGATATCCTGCCCCTTAGTCTCTATTTTCTGAACATGTTCAATCACAGATACTATCAAAACAAAGTCATGACCCCGGAGGTCATCAAGCGCATGGAGGAGTATGACTGGAAAGGCAATGTCCGGGAACTGCGGAATGTGGTGGAGCATATGGTCATTATGAGCCCCAATACCCACCTCCAGATTAGCGACGTGCCTTGGATCATCCGCCAGTGCGGCGGCGGGGATGCGGCGGAGGGCCCTGGCGCGTCCGCCCCGGAGTCCGTTACGGATCTGAACCTGGCGGTACGGCAGCTTGAAATCCGTCTGCTGGAACAGGCCAGGAATGCCTGCGGTTCTACCCGGGAAATGGCCCGCTATCTTCACATCGACCAGTCCACTGTGGTCCGAAAGCTCCACAAGTACGGCCTCACCGCTACCTGAGCTCCTCTCGGATATAACAAAAGCAGGGCCTGCCGCCCCTACGGACGGCAGGCCCTGCTTTGGGTTTGTTATTTTTTCTCGTAGCTGTAGAAGCCCTCACCGCTCTTGCGGCCCAGGCGGCCGGAGTCCACGAAGCGTTGGAGGACGGGGCTGGGACGGAACCGCTCCCCGTAAGCGTCGAAGAGAATCTGGTCTACGCTGACGTTCAGATCATGGCCCGTCTGGTCCAGCAGTTTGCAGATGCCGACGGGATGGCCCAGGCCATAGAGGCAGATCTTGTCGATGTCCTCCGGCGAGGCCACGCCCTCCTCGATCAGGCGCATGGCCTCGCCGTAAAAGACGTGAAACAGGCGGTTCAGGGCAAATCCGGTGACATCCTTCACCCGGACAGGCTCCTTCTCAATGTCCAGCAGAACCTTGGTGACGGTATCCGCCGTCTCCTGGGAGGTCAGCAGACCGGGAATCACCTCCACCAGCTTCATGACGCTGGCGGGGGAGTTGAAGTGGGTGCCCACAAAGTTGGCGGCCCGTTCCTTGGAGACGGAGGAGGCCAGCTTCGTGATGGAAATGCTGGAGGTGTTGGAGGCCAAAATGGTTTCCGGCTTACAGATTTTATCCAGCTTCTCGAAGGTGCCGGCTTTGATTTCCAGCTTCTCCAGCACAGCCTCCACCACAAGGTCACAGTCCGCCATGAGGGTCAAATCCACCGTAGGCGTCACCCGGCTGAGAGTAGCGGCCTTAACCTCCTCCGTAGTGCGGCCCTTGGCAATCTGTTTGTCCAGGATGGCTGCCTGCTTCTGCTTGCCGCCGTCGGCGAACTCCTGTTTAATGTCGGCCAGAATCACGTCCATACCCGCCCGGGCAAAGCAAAGGGCAATTTCCGCACCCATCATCCCGGCGCCGACCACGCCGATTTTTTTCATCGTCATATCTCGCATACCCCTTTCAAAAAATCACTGGCAGTTTTCCACGATAACAGCCATGCCCTGGCCGCCGCCGATGCAGAGGCTCTCCAGGCCATACCGGGCGTTCCGCCGCTTCATCTCGTAAATCAAGGTGGTCAGCAGGCGGGTGCCGCTGTTGGCCAGCGCGTGCCCGTGGGCAATGGCCCCTCCATTGACATTTACCCGCTTATAGAGCTCCGTGCCCATGTCCATGCCCAGCTCCTTCAGGCAGCCCAGGGACTGGGCGGCAAAGGCCTCGTTCAACTCGATGAGGTCCATGTCCTCCAGCTGAAGCCCAGTCTTTTTCAGCACCTTCCGGATGGCGGGCACCGGGCCCAGGCCCATGTATCGGGGGTCCACGCCTGCGCTGGAGGTGGCGAGGATGCGCACCAAGGGCTTCAGTCCCAGCTCCAGAGCTTTGTCCTCGCTCATGATGACCACGGCGGAGGAGCCGTCGTTCATACCGGAGGAGTTTCCGGCGGTGACAATGCCGTCGGGCTTGAAGGCGGGCTTCAGCTTGGCCAGGGACTCCATGGTGGTGTCCGGCTTTGGGTGCTCGTCGGTGTCAAAGAGAAAGCTGGACTTCCTTTCCTTCACCTCGAAAGGAAAAATCTCATCCTTGAACTTTCCGGCGTCCTGGGCGGCCTTGGTCTTGCGCTGGCTGTCCACGGCGAAGGCGTCCAGTTCCTCCCTGGTGATATGGTAGTAGGCGGCTACGTTTTCCGCCGTGATGCCCATGTTGGTACCCGGATACTTGGCCTGGGGCTGTACAATGGTCACGCCGTGGGAAAAGGTGTCATACAGGGGCTTGTCCCCCAGCCGCAGGGGCTGGTAACGGGCGGTGGGCGGCAGATAATAGGTCATGCGGGACATGACCTCCACTCCGCCGGCCACAATGATATCCGCCTCATCGGCGTTGATCTCGTAGCAGGCGCTCTGCACCGCCTGGAGGGAGGAGGCGCACTGGCGGTCCACGGTGAAGGCGGGCGTCTCCTCGGGCACCCCGGCCATCAGGGCGGCGCATCGGGCCACATTGGGGGTGTATCCGTACACATCGCCCATAATGACCTGATCGATCTGCTCCAGGGTGATGCCGCTCCGCCGGGCGGCGGCTTGGATAGCGGCGGCCCCCAGGTCCTGGGCCTCCACGGTTTTCAAGCTTCCCAAATACGCGCCTACGGCGGATCGGGCAGCGCCGGTAATGACAATGTTTTTCATGTGACTGCTCCTTACTTATGTCAGATTAAAATCTCCCGGGAGAGGATGCTTTACTCGCCGGTGAACACGGGCCTGCGTTTTTCAATGAAGGCGGCCATACCCTCCTTCTGGTCGTGATGGTTAAACAGCTCCGCCCACAGCGCCCCTTCGTGGGCGCAGGCGTCTTGAACCTCCGGATGGCCCACGCCGTACTCTATAGCAGCCTTGGCCGCCGCCAGGGACAGACTGCTGCGGGTACACAGCTTGTCCGCCCACTTTTGCGCGGTGGGCAGCAGCTCCTCCCGCTCCACGGCCAGGTTGGCCAGGCCGATGCGCTCGGCCTCCACGCCATCGATCACCCGACTGAGATAGATCAGTTCCTTGGCCTTGGCCTCCCCTACCAGGCGGGGCAGCAGGACGGTGCCTCCGGCGCCAGGAATGATGCCTAGGTTCAACTCCGTCAGACCCATCTTGGCGGTCTTTGCCACGATGCGAAAATCGCACCGCAGCGCCAACTCCAGGCCGCCGCCAAAGGCGTACCCGTCCACCACGGCGATGGTGGGAATGGGCAGGGCCTGAATCTTGTTGTAGGTAGGCGTGAAAAGGAAAGCCCGGGCCTCCTCCTCGCCGCAAGGCGCCATGGCTTTGATGTCCGCTCCGGCGGCGAAGTTCTCTTCACTGTAGAACAACAGGACTCGGATGATTTTGTCCGCTCGAATCTCCTCCACCAGACGATCCATCTCGTCCACAATAGACCGGGAGAGGGCATTCAGCGCTTCGGGCCGCAGGACTTTGATGGTGGCAGCCTGACCGTCCCGCTCCAGAATGATTTGTTGGTTCATAGCGCGCTCCTTCCATGTTTGATCGTTAACCTTATCCTACCTGCTACGTCTTTAGGAAAGATTTTTTTAATCTTTAAAAAATCTTTATTTTCTTCGTTTCTACTTTGTGATATACTAATATCAGGAAAATCGGGGAGGCGATATTAATGGAACTGAAGCCGTTGGAGAGCCGCCGGGGCGTGGAGCAAAGCTTGATCCACCGATGGCTGGCTCACGCGGAACGTCTGACGCTGCTGGCTGTAGAGGTTCCGTTGCTGTCGGACCTGCCCCGGATTGCGGCAGCATTCCTGCGAGAGCGGGGAAGCTGTCTGCCTTTCCGGGTAAAGTCCGCGGACACGGCGGACCGGGAGCGCCTGACCCGTCTGCTAAAACGGACTTGGCACAGCGGCGGCCCGGACGCTTCCGAGGCTTTAGACACCTCAAATCTGGCGGAGTGCACCTCGGAGTCCGACCGCTTCCTCCTCATCTCCCACGCGGAACTCCTGAACCGAGAAGAACCCCTGGGCCTTTTTCTGGAGGATCTGCTGCTTTCTTGCGAAGAACGGTTCCACATTATCCTAACGGCGGAGAGTCCGATTCCCTTTCTGGAACAGATGGAGGAACTGCCCCGCTTATCGGCGTCGGTGGGGCCCAGCGCCCTGACGCTGGAACGGGATGAGGCGGAGGAACTCCTGGAAAGCACCTATCCCAGCCTTACCGCCGGTGACCGCCAGATGGCTTTTCGCATCAGCGGAGGCTGGATTTCCGGTTTGGACGCGGTGGCGGCCCATCTGGCGGGAAATAGCGGAGGCACGGTCCACTGGACAATTGATGAACAGTCCTGCTTCCCCCCGGAGCTGGGAGACCTCCTGGCGCGGTGGACTGCCTCCTGGCCCCCGGAACGGCTGGAGTGCCTGGAAAAGCTCTGCGTCTGCACAGCCTTTTCCAGTAGACTGGCGGAACGGCTGATGGGGGAGAGTTGTGCCCCCCTGCGCCGCCTGGCCGCTGAAGGGTTCCCGGTTCGGGGCCCCCAGCGGCTGGACGCCGCCTACACCCTGAACCCGATGGTTCAGACCTGGCTTTATCATCGAACCTGGGAAGTTCGGGGGCAGGACTTCCTGCTGGAACAGCACCGGCTGGCCGCCGCCGCAGGTCTGGAGCGGCAGGACTGGATGGAGGTCTTCCGCCATCAGCTCCGCCGGGGTCATATTGAAGAGGCTTCCCGAATGCTGCGTTACCTCAGCTTCTCTGAGCTGGACGCGGCACTGCTGGAGGAATACCGGGACCAGCTCCGCCGCCAGTCCCCTGAAAGCATGAATCAGCTCCCATGGGTCCAGCTGGGCTATGCCATTGCCATGAAATACCGCCACCCTGCTATTGCTTTCCGCTCTTTGCGCCGGGCACTGGAGCTGTTTCAGGCCGCTGGAGAACGAGCAGGTGTGGTGCTGGTGTGCTGCCAGCAGATCAGCATGGGCTTCTTTGCTTCGGAACAGCGGGACCTGCTCCAGAACGCACTGCGCGTCTTGGCGGAGGAACACTTCGACGCAGACGAACTGGACCCTCTGCTGGAGGGCTACCGGAGGGTTTTCACCGCCTATGCCGTGCTCCAGCAGGAACAGGGCTGCGCCCGGACAGTAGACCTGCTGGAACAGGCCAGGGAGATCGCCAGCGTTCTGGACGACGCAAACCTGCGGCTGTGGACCTGCTTTGTGCTGGTACTGACCTACCGGCAGGACACCCGGTATGCCGGCGGCCTGACTGCGGTGCTGGACGAGGCAATGGTGCTGGTAGAGCGGCCCGAGGTACAAAAAACCCTGAAAATGTGCTTTTATCAAACGGTGGCGTTCCTTTATTTTGTAGAAGGCGGCCGCTACGGCGAAGCCTGCGCATGCTGTGAACAGGCGGCCCGAATTGCCGACGCCATCGGCGCCGTCAGCTACAGCGTCTATATCAACATGAACCATGCCTACGCTCTGGACTGCCTGGGCCGCTTCTCCCAGGCGGAGCAGGTTATTCTGGAAACCGCCCGGCGCTGCGGCAGTGTCCTCAGCGTCCGAAATGAGCACCTGTGGGCGTATTATCTGATAGGGCAGAGCTACCACTACTTCATGAAGGGGGACTGGGGACTGGCCCTGGAGACGGCGGAGAAGGCCGCCACCTATGCTACCCGGTCTGGCAGCGCATCCTATATGGCCCGGAGTCAGCTGGTCCTGGGCAACATTCTGGCAGACCACGGCAACCTGGACCAGGCGGAGGAGGCGGCCCGCCGCTGTCTGGAGATCTGTAGGGAGCGGGAAAAATATCGGTTCTACATCCTCTCCGCCCAATTCCTCCAAGCCCTCATTCTCTCCTGCCGGAACAAGCGCGAGGAGTTCGAGACAGCCATGGCCCGTCTGGCCGCCGGAAGCCGGGCGGCGGGCATCTACCATTATAATTTCACCAAGCCCTCCTCCATCTGCCGGGTCGTCCGGGAGTACCATTCCCAGGAGCGGGACAAGCGGTTCTTTGCCCAGATAGAAGCCTATAACGATTTGGAGCTTCGCCCGGCGGAGGCTCCCATCCTGGCAGAGGCAAAACCGGACACCCCCCTGGAGATCCGTCTGCTGGGTCCTCTACAGGTTCTCTCCAGCGGACGGGAGCTGCCCCCCTGCTCCTCCGCCCGGGCAGGACTGCTCCTGCGCCTGCTGGCGCTGGACGGCGGCGCGGTCAGTGTTCACAAGCTCCTGGAGGCCATCTGGCCGGAGTGGGAGGAGAAAGCCGCCACAAACAGCTTTTACTTCACGCTCCACCAGCTGCGGACGTACCTGACTCGGAAGGACGCCGTCACCTACCGCCGGGGCCAGTGCTCCCTGAACCCGGACCTAGTGACAGTGGATACCGCCCTTTTCCACAAGCTGACGAAAAACGCGCGGGCGTATTTGAAGGCCGGGGATCTCTACGCCGCCCGGCGGTATTATGACCAGGCCCTGCTGCTGTGCCGGGGGACGGTGCTGGACGGGGACGATCTGATGGGGAATGCCCAGCTTCAACAGGAGGATATGGAGCGGATGGTCCACGCTGTCATGCGGGAATACGGTGCGGTCTGCCTGCGCCAACAGCGGCCGGACAAGGCCAAACAGGTGCTGTCCCGCGCTATGTCCAGTCCCTTTGCCGACGAGGGAACTGTCCGGCTATTCATCCGGGCCCAATATCTCATTGGCGACAAGCGGGGGGCCCTGTCCACTTACGAGCGGCTATGCCGCCAGCTTCAGGAGGATCTAGGGGTAGAGCCCCATCGACGGACGCATGAGCTGGCGGACCACATCCGCCGCAATCAAGAATTAACGGATTTATCCGAGGAGTGAATAAAACGCCCCGCCCCCAGAGGGGCAGGGCGTTTGTTCGCATTGTCCAAATTGGGAATGCTCAGGCCTTTTGAGCCCGGGAAAGCTGAACGGAAGGTGCGGCATTCGACAGGATATCCACCACGTAGTTTGGGGCCGCAATAAGATAATGTATGTCCCCTTCCCGGCCGCACTGGTCCTCAAATGGACAACCGCGGAGCTTGAAGAAGGTATTACCCCGCATATAGACCTCATAATCCTCTGCCAGGCTAGCCAGGCGCTCCGCTGCCCGGGCAGCTTCCGTCACGCGGCAGGCGCCGACGCCCCTGGGAAAACGAATGACGAACTGAAACACCTCGTTGGATACCACGGCCTCCAGCACATCTCCAGCAGCCGAGAGCGAAACCAGAGAAAATCTGCCGAACATCTCCTTTTCTGGAAGCCAGCAATTTAAAGTAATCATCGATAAATCCTCCAATTCTCTTTGTGATTTCCAGGCCAGGGGCACCTTCGTATAGACAAGTTATTCTATAATTTTATTATATGCCTCCCCCTTTGCGTTTTCTTTGTATTTTCTTTGCAAATCCAATAAGTTTTTGAGAAACGCTTGTGGCTGTTTTCGCCGTACGGTCCCTGGAACATGCCGCCGCGTTGGGAACGGCGGTGGACGGGCCTTTGCGGCTGACCATCAACGAGGAGACCACGGAGGTGGATTATCTGATCGCCGCGGTCCGGGGCGCAGTTGGCGTACCTGCGGAGCATGTCCCCGGTGTGGCGGGATCTGGAGAACGGCAAAACACCCCATCTCGTTGAGAATGCTTTCCTGCTTCTCAAAAGGTGGCGCGGTATTGCTACGAGCTACGCTAAAAACGCCGCTTCTTTCGCTGCTGCTGTCCAAATCCGTTGTATTATTTCCGAGCTTAAAGCTCGGAAATAATGAATTTGATTCAAGCCGTTTTGCGGTTGCCGCTGTAAACAGCGGCAACCGCAAAACATGGCAAATATTACTTCCGACCTTTCAGTTCGGAAGTAATATTGCTATTTGGCTCCTTGTTTATTGACGACACCATCTAGGGCTTGTTTGAAAAAACAAGGAAGCTGAGCTAAATCAACAAAATAGCGATGGAAGCCAAGTAAACAAAGGCGAGAAAAGAAGCATCCAACTTGTCATATCTGGTGGCAATTCTGCGAAACCATTTGAGCTTTTAGAAGAACCACTCAACCAAATGGCGCTCTTTGTATAACCACCAATCAACCGGCCACGGCTTAGAAACATTGCTCTGAGGCGGGATCACATAGCTGGCTCCCTGTTCTGAGATATAATCTCGGATGGCTTTTGCCCCTTAAGCACGGTCTGCCAATTCATTGCTGCCGCTAATCTCTATCTTTTCCAACAATTCAACGGCATGGATTGATTCATCGTCATTCCCTTTCATGCCCCTATTTTACTCTTAATCATTACTTGTGCAATATCTTTTTTCAAGCAAGCCCTACAGTATAGCACGCCTATGCTATTGCGCACCATCTTTTTTCGGCGGCAGGGAGAACCGCAGATTCTTCAGTGCGATATAGACTCCCTCCTCGTCGTTGGAGGCCGTCACCCGGTCTGCCGCCGCCTTGACCTCCTCCGGCGCGTTGTCCATTGCGATCCCAAGGCCTGCGTATTGCAGCATTTCCAGGTCTACATAGTGATCTCCACAGGCAACAATCTCTTCCCGCCGCAGATGGTAGTGTGCCTGCAGCGTTTCAACAGCGGTGCGTTTGGATACGCCGTCTTTCAGCACCTCCATATATTCCGCCCCGGAACGAAGAAGCTGCAGCTCCGGAAACAGGGGCGCCGCAGCGCTTTGCAGCCTTGCCACCTGTGCGGGAGGGCCTACGCACAGCAGCTTATGGACATGTGCCACGGACTGGACGGCGGATGCCAGGTCCCCGGCAATCGGTTCACAATGAAGGATTCCCGCATCTCTCTGTACCCAAGGGTTATCCGCATCATCTACCACCCATATATCATAGAGATACGTGCTGACCACCACTTCCGGGAACTGTTGGCCGGCATATTGCTTGAAGCGGAGAGCCGACTCCGGCGAAAAACCCTTGTCCTCCAAAATCGCGCGGTCCGCAGAGAGAACCAGGCTGCCGCCGTAGCAGACAATGGGACTGTGAAGCCCCACCTGCTTCTCAACCACGTCAATGCCGGCAGGATTTCTGGCAGAGCAGAGGATCACAGGAATTCCTCGTTTCTCCAGTCGGTTCAGTAGCTGCTTGGTGTTTTTGGATACCTCATGCTTCGAGTCTGCCAGTGTTCCGTCAATGTCCAAAAAAACAATGGAATAAGTTCGGCACATCGTGTGATTCCTCCAGTCGTTGCAGTATAGAGTAGTATGCTCTTGCGAACTCCCGCCCAGAGGGGCCGCGCTATCAAGCATAAAAATGATGGCGGGCGTCTGCCGTTTTCCGGCAGACGCCCGCCCCGGACTATCCGTTACAGATTTTCCTCAAAGAACGTCCGAAGGGCGGCAATGGCCATGTCCTCCTCCGCGCCCTCGGCGGCAACGGTGACTTCATCGCCCCGCTTGATGCCCATATTCATCAGCTTCATCAGCTGAGAGGCTTTGACGGTTTTATCCCCCTTGGTCACCGTGACCAGGGTATCCGGGAAGGACTTCGCCAGCTTGCTCAAAAGTCCGGCGGGGCGGGCGTGGATGCCCAGCTCGTCCTCAATGGTATAAGTAAACTCTTTCAAAATCAAACGCTCCTTTTGCATATCACCGGAGGGATTCCAAAATCCGCTCCACGTTGCGGTGTCCGTTGCGGATGCTCAGGTCCGCCAGGAAGGTCAGGCCCAGGCTCACCGCCCCGGCGATTGCCGAAACAACGCCCAGAAGGAACCATCCCTCCATCTGGAACCCGAACACCGCCAGTGCTGCCAGGGACGCCGCCAGCAGGAACAAAAACCGCCTCCAGCCGCCGATTTTTGCAAGCGCTTCTTTTTGCTTCCGCGCCTCGTCCAGCGCCTGTTCTCTATTCAGCATGGCCGCATCCTCCTTAAAATCAGGTGTCGTTCCGCCGGTTCCCCCGGCCATAGGACTTGACCTATGGCCGGAAGGCGGCGGTATGGAGAAAGAAGTGAGAGTGAGTATTGTAAATCAGTAGCTCAGGCCGGGGTTGAAGAAGCCCAGGAGGACGCCCACGAAGGCAACCGCTACCAGAATCAGCATGACCACCACGGGACTCAGCCGTTTCTTGCTGAGAAGATACCAGCAGATCAGCACGAAGACCGCGCTGAGAATGGAGGGATACACGTCGTTCAGGGTCTTTTGGAGGTCCACGATGACGCTTCCGTCGCTGCCCAGCATTTGGAAGGAGGTCGTGATGTTGATCCAGCTGGCCGTCACGCCGCCGATGACCATGGTGCCCAGCATGATGATGGAATCCCGGATCGCGTTGGCTTTTTCTCCTACCAGAACCTCCACGGCCTTGCCGCCCAGCTCATAACCCTTGAAGTACATGAAGCGCATGATGAGGAACATGCCGATGTTCCACACCAGGATGTAGAAAATCGCGCCCAGGGGGGAGCCGCCGCCGGAGAGGCCCAGGGCAATGCCCAGCAGGATGGGGAGCAGGGTGCCGACCACCAGGGAATCGCCGATGCCCGCCAGGGGGCCCATAAGGCCCGCCCGGATGCCGTTTATGGTCTCGTCGTCCACGGGCTCGCCGTTGGCCCGGGCTTCCTCCATACCGGCGGTGATGCCTACCACGATGGAGCCCACCTGGGGCTCGGTATTGAAGAAGGTGGAGTAGGTCAGGGTCTTTTCGGTCTGTTCCTCATTGGTGTCATAGAGCTCCTGGATGATGGGGAGCATGGCGCACATATAGCCGAAGGTCTGCATGTGCTCCTGAGAGAAGCAGGTCAGATGGCCGTAGAACCAGTTGCGGAACGATTTGTTCAGCGCCTTTTTCGAGAGCTTTTTCATGGTCAGATATCCTCCTCATCGTCGTCTCCCGCGCCAATCGCAGCCGTCGCGGCGGCGGGACGCAGGGCCAGGCACCGGATGTTGTAATTGATGATGGCAAAGAAGCCGCCGACAATGGCGCAGCCGATCAGGTTCAGGTGCATGCAGGCGCAGAGGGTGAAGCCGAAGAAGAAGGTCAGGAAGTCCACCGGCTTGGACACCACCTGCTTGAGGAGGATCGCCACGCCCACGGCGGGAAGCAGGGAGCCTACGGTGAACAGGGTCTTCATGGCAAGGCCGTCCATAGGCAGGTAATCCTTGATGAGCTGGACCATGTTGGAGCCGAAGTAGCACATGATGAAGGTGGGGATGAAGGAGCAGAGAATGTGGGAGATCCAGGGCAGGACCATGTCCACCAGATACAGCTTCTTCAGCTGGCCCTTCTTGACCCACTCCAGGCCCATGTGCTGCCAAATGAGGTTGATGGTGGCGGTGCCGTAGAAGAGGACTGTGCCCACGGTGCCGACGGTGGCTGCCATGGAAACCGCGAAGCCCTGGGCCTCGGCGGCGGCGGGGTCCAGCCCCACGGAGGAGACATACAGCATGGCTAGAGGGATGCCGATGTAAGAAATGGAACGAACGTCTGCGGACACGGTGCCGCCTGGGGTGACCAGGGCGATGTACACAATCTGTACTGCCGCGCCCAGCATGATGCCCATGGGGACGTTCCCCAGCACCAGGCCGCAGACCAGGCCGCCGATCAGAGGACGGCCTAACGTGTAGTTTCCGAAGGTGGTGCCGCCTAAGCCCGGCATGGAGGAGAGACACGCGCAGAGTCCCAGGATGGCGGCCTGCACAACATTGATTGTCATAACAAGTATTCCTTTCTTGTTTTATTTGGGAGGACCTGCCGCTGATTCAGGAGAGATGAATACCTGGCGGCAGGAGGCGAGCAATCAATTGAAGCCGAACTGGCCCCGGAACTTCTTCCAATTGCCGATGGCGGCCTCTTTGATGAGGGCGAACTCAATATTGTATCCCGCCGCCATGAGCTTTTCGAAGGCTTCGGCCTCCTCCTGGGTGATGGACTGGTTGTTTCCCAGCTTCACCGCGCCGGGGCGGTCATTGCAGGGACCCACGCAGATTTCCCTGGTGCCGGGGTCGAAGGGCTGGTCCAGCAGGACCTTGGCCATGTCCACGGGATTCTTGGCAATGAGGAAATACTGATCCTGGCTGGCCAGGACCTTTTCCTTTTTGGCCTGCCAGTCCGCCAGGGTCCAGACGAAGGTCTTCTTGTCGCTGGCGTTTTTGTAGGCGGCCTTCAGAACCGGGGTACTGGCAGCCTTGTCGTTGACGGCGATTAGGCCGGTGCAGGGGTACTCCAGGGACCAGCGGGTGCAGGTCTGGCCGTGGATCATGCGGTCGTCAATGCGAATGAAGCTGATCATAAATTCTTCCTCCTAAAAATTTAAATGTCGTCGTCAGAGTCCGCGTTGGTTTCGGTCCGGAACAGCTTCACTTCCTCCACGGCGCAGGACCTCATGGCCTCCACCGTCTCGTCCAGGAGGCCGTCCTCCCCCTCGACAGCCGTCACCGCCATGGGAAGGTTCATGCCGCCCACTGCCCGAACGTTGTCCAGGCCCGGCCCTTCTGACAAAGCTGCCATGGTGGTGGTCAGGGGGGACCCATTCACCAGGTCTGCCATGACGATGACCTCATCCTCCGCCGTAATGGGGGCGATGACCTGCCGGACCTGCTCCTGGAAGGCGGGAAGCGCCATGCCGTCCCGGAAGGAAACCTGGAGCACGTCCTCCCGCTTCCCCACCAGCATTCCCAGGGCCTCCGCCATTCCCGCGGCGAAGCCGCCGTGGCTGACAATCAGATGATACCGCATACGCTCCATTTCCTTTCTGTCGTGTCGTTCAGGATAGTTACATCTTAACGAAAAAAATCCCCCCGCGCACCTGAGTTTTGTCACAACTTACGGGTGACATTTGTCATGAATTCACGGTTTGTTCAAACACGGCTGACAGTTTCTGAAAACCCGGCCCCGGTTTTTTGGCGAAAACGGACAAAGAAAAAGCCTGTTCAAAACCGGTGTTCCGGTTTCGAACAGGCTTTCGCCTCCCGTGATGAGGATTGTCACTGATTCAGAAAGACGTTGATCTCCCGCTGGGCGATCAGCATCCGCTGCTCCTGGTCCCCGGCCTCCGCCACGGCGCTCTCCGCCATCATCATGGCTTGGTCGCTGCGCTCGAAGCGGGGAGCCGTCACGGCGGTGCTCATGATTTCCCGGATAAGCTCCGCCGGGAAGCTGCCGGGCAGGTCCAAGTCCCTGGCGTTTTCCGCCACCCGCCGCACGGGGGAGATGCCATGGGAATAAGCATACAACTCGCTCTGTACGGCATCGTCCGCAGACAGCAGTCTTGCCAATTCCCAGGCCAGCTCCCGATGCCCGCTCCGGGCACTGATGCCCAGGAGCATGGTGCGGAGTTCGGAAACATTGTCCCCGTCGGGCCCGGCGGGCATGCACACGCAGTCCCACTCAAAGCCGGAGTATTTCCGCACCCGCCAGGGGTAGGGCTGATAGGCCCGATACTCGGAGAACAGGAAAGGCCGGAAGGCCACCCGGCCCAAATCGAAGTCCCGGGCCGTGACGGTGTAGCCCCCGTTCAGGTCCGTGAGGCTCTTGGCAAACCGCACTGCCGCCTGGACCCGCTCGTCCGCCAGACAGCAGGCCGTCCCGTCCTCGGAAAAGAGGCTGGCCCCGTTGGCGTAGAGGGCATTCTGCCAGGTGTAGTCGTAGACGCCGAAGGTCCGGCTGTCCAGGTCCGTCACCCGGGCGCAGATGTCATAAAAATCCTCCCAGGTCCAACGGTTGTCCGGCAGGGGAATCCCCCGGCTCTCCAGCAGGGTCTTGTTGACAAACATGATGGTGGGGACGCTCTCCTGGGGCAGGGCGTACTGCTTCCCCCCCAGCCGCCCGGCCCGGAGGCAGGGCTCGTAGTAAGCGCCGGCGTCAAACTCCGCGTCGGAGGCCATGAAGCCGTCTAGCTCCGCCAGGGCCCCGGAGGAGGCCAGGAGGTTGAAGTCCTCCGGCAAAATAAAGCAGAGGTCCGGCTCTGTCCCCTTCAAAATCCGCCCCGCCAGCCACTCGCTGTAATCGTCCGTGGGGATACCGCTGACGTACTCCACCCGGACGCCGGGGCGGCGCTCCTGAAACAGGGCGATGGCGTCGTCCAGAATCTGATAGCAGTCCCCGTTGGGGGTCTGCCAGTAGCTTCCGGCGTAAACGCCCACGGTCAGCACCGACTCCCGCCGGGCCTCCAGCCCCCAGAGCAGCCCCCCAGCCAGCAGAACGGCGGCCAAGGCCGCGATTCCCAGGCGGCGCTTCATGGGAACATCCCCTGATTCACCGCGCCGGTCTGCACGGCCCAAATGGCCAGCTGGGTCCGGTCCCGGAGGTCCAGCTTGCCGAGGATGCCGCTGATGGTGTTGCGGACCGTACCCTCGGAGAGGCATAGCTCCCCGGCAATTTCCTTATTAGACAGCCCCCGGCCCACGGTTCGGATCACCTGCCATTCGCTCTTGCTCAGCTCCGCCTCGCCCTGCTGGTCCACCTGGAGAGTCGCGGCCCCCCTCGCCATGCTGGAGAACTGCTGGATGGCCTTGCTGGCGATCTCCGGGTTCAGCATAGCCCCGCCCTCGTGGACGATCTGGATGGCCCTGGACAGTTCGGAGACGCTGCTCCCCTTGAGAAGATATCCGCTGGCCCCGTTTTTCAAAGCCCCGAAAACATACTCATCGTCGTCAAAGGTGGTCAGCACCACGATCTTCGTGCTGTGCCAGCGTTCTTTAAACAGCCGGGTGCCCTCCACCCCATCCATGCCGGGCATCCGGATATCCATCAGCACCACGTCTGGGCGGCAGGCGGCAGCGCTTTTCAGTGCCTCCTGGACGCCGGAAGCCGCGCCCACCACCTCAATGCCAGGGCTGACGCTGAGAACCACCTTCAAACTCTCCCGGAACAGCTCCTGGTCGTCTACAATCAAGACTCGGGTCATGCTTCCTCCTCCTTCTCCCGGATGGGCAGGCTCACCAGAATGTAAAAGCCCCGCTCTCCGTCCTCTTCCAGAGTTTCCCGGTTCCCAAAGGTCAGGGAGCCCCCCAGCAGCTCCAGCCGCTCCCGCATGTGCCGCAGGCCAAAGCCTTCCTTGACATCTTCTCCGCCGCCCAGGCCGTTGTCCCGTACGTCGATAGTCAGGAGGTTGTCCCGCCGGGTCAGGAAAATGTGTATCTCCGTGGCGTGGCCGTGCCGCACCGCGTTGGTCATGCTCTCCTGCACCACCCGGTACAGCGTGTCCTCCTCGTCCTGGGCAAAAACCAGAGGCCCGGCCTGTTGGTCATAGAAGACCTCCGCCGAAGTCGTCGCCTTGAAGTTGGAGATCATCGTCTCCAGCGCCTCCTCCAGAGTGGTGTTCTCCAGGGCGTCGGGCCGCAGGGCCTTGATGGAGCGGCGCACATCGTTGAGCCCGTCCCGGGCCGCCTGGGCCACCACTTGAATGCGTTTTTTCGCCTCCTCCGGCGCGGCGTCAAAGAGGGCCAGTCCCGCGTCGGAGCCCATGATGATGCCCGTCAGGGTGTGGCCCAGGGTATCGTGAATCTCCCGGGCCAGGCGGTTTCGCTCCCGGACCTCGGCCATGCGCTCCAGCTCAAAGGCGTAGTCCCGGAGGCGCTCATTGGCCTGGTTGAGCTGTTTGTTGAGCTTCCGGATGCGGCTGTTCTCCGCCTTCTGACCCGTAAACAGCAGAATCATAGACAGGACGAACAGCAGCACGTTCAAGCAGATCAACAGACTTTCCGTCCCGGCGAAGAAGCTCCGGACCGTCTGGTTATAGTAGTCCAGATAGGCGCTGAACGGAATGCGCCCCGTCAAGGGGTACAAGATCTCGTAGCGCCCGAAGGAGAACAGCAGAATCAGCGCCGCCGTGAAGCAGATGCGGTAAAAGCTGTTGCGGACATAGTGGACCAGGTCCGCCAGCACCAGCAGCGCCGCGCCGCTATAGTAAAATTCCAGTGAAGCGGTAACGCCCAGGCACAGCAGAATCTCCACCAAGCACACCAGCAGCCGAGCCTCAAACCGCTCAATGCCCCAGCGGTTTTTCCCGAAGCTGACGGCGCACAGCAGCAGGTACTGCCCCAGAGCCCACAAAGGCATCCGCCAGGGCGGCGGAGGGATCTGCCCGGCGGAGGACAGGAAGCTGTAAGCACCGAAGGAATCACAAACCCGCAGCGTCGTGGTCAGGCAGAGCAGGGAATAGAACACGATAATCGCCAGGTTCAAGACGAACATCAGCCGGGAGAGGCTGGATAAGGTCTTTTCGTTATCCATCACTGCCACCCGTCCGTTCCATAGCGC
The DNA here is from genome assembly GCA_910574635.1 of Oscillospiraceae bacterium. Classification (GTDB taxonomy): domain Bacteria; phylum Bacillota; class Clostridia; order Oscillospirales; family Oscillospiraceae; genus Oscillibacter. Next base: position 98,866 of record CAJTCG010000010.1, read on the forward strand.
TGTACGTTGTCCCTCGTCAGCAGTTCCACTGGCACAATGATTTCCCGACGGTCACAGCCGCCCTCCAGGGCCCGGCAGCCCTGGGCTGCCGCCTCTCTGGCGATACGGGCGGGAAACTGGGCGCAGGTGCCGGTCATGAGCCCGTCGCTGACCAGAGCCTTGGCCTCCGGGGAGCCGTCCACACTGTAAATGAGGAACCGCCCGCTGAGCCCCGCCCCTTCGATGGCGGCAAGCCCGCCGAAGGCGCTGGGGTCATTGAGGGCCATAAGCACGTCCGCTTCCGGGGCCTGGCGGAGAAGCTCCTCCATCACCGGCATGGCGTTTTCGATCTGCCCGTCGGACTCGCCGGAGGCCAGAATGATAAATCCCTCATGTCCCGCAATGGCATCCCGGAAGCCCTGGATGCGCTCCACGCCGGAGCTGGCGGAGATATGCTCCAGCAGTATGATCTTAGCCTCGTCCCGGACGGACATCAGGTGCTCCGCACACAAAACGCCCGCCTGATAGTTGTCCGAGAGAATGGAGCAAGCGGCCAGTTCCGTATCCCGCACCGGCGCGTCCACCACGATCACCGGCACCCCGGCTTCCGCAGCGGCCTCCAGCCCCGTCCGGGCAGTGTCCCACTCTACGGGAGTCAGAAAGATCACCTGGGCTCCCGCGCTGATGAGCTCCTCAATCTCTTCATTCTGGCGACCCTGGTCCATGGCGGCGTCCCGTGTCAGAAGAATGTCCCCGTTGGCCTCGATCTCCGAGCGCAGACAGTTGTCCAGGACTTGGTAATAGGGGTTGTTCATGGTCATATAGGTGGCGCCGAATACCCGCCGGTCCCCCGTCTGCCGGGCGGAGATATCGCCGGGGTAAAGGAGCAGGACATAGAGGACCACCGCCGTCAGCGCCAAAATTAAAAGCATACCGGCGGCTTCCAGCAGCCGTTTTGAACGGTCGGGCATGGCAGACACCCCTCTCTTCGCTCTATATGAGCCTATCCGCTTATTATATCATGCGCTTTGCCCCCGTTCAATCGCTACTCAAGCTGCATTAAAAACAATTCCTCTCGCAAGGTCAATAAGTTTTTGGTCATTATATCCATTTTTGTATGAGTAAATAGGACAAATTTTTACATTGACGGGAGGAGGCGCAGACATGGCGGCAAAATACCAGCTTCTGGCAGACAAGCTCCGGGAGGAGCTGGCCCGGAACAGCGGGCGGCCCGGATATAAGCTGCCAACAGAGCAGGATCTGAGCCGCCAGTACCATCTGAGCCGCCAGACCGTCCGCCACGCCCTGTCCCTCCTGGAAGAGGAGGGGCTGATCCAACGGCGGCAGGGCAGCAGCTCCTATGCTGCCGGCCTCCTTCCCGGGGCGGCGCCCCGGCAGATTGCCGTGGTAACCTTCTTCCTGGACGATTACATATTCCCCGCCATTCTCCACGACGCCTCCGATGATGTCCTCCGCCCGGCGGCTCAGGTCCACCACCGGCTGGGCCACGGAGCGGCTCAGCCGGACGCTGTAGCGGACCAGCAGCGCGATCAATACGGTGGACAGGAGCAGCACCAGCAGAATTTCCGCCGCCATGAAGCCGCAGGACACCACCGCCATGCGGCGCATCCAGCGCTGGATGGAATCCGGGCGGCTTATGAGCGCTTTCCTCCCCAGTAATCCCGGGGCGTGCAGCCCTGGGTCTTTTTAAACAGGAAGCTGAAATAATGGGGGCCCTTATATCCCACTGCCGCCGACACGTTCCTCCCCCCAGGTCCAGGCAGGTCAGGGGTGCGAAAGCCTCTTGCCGTCCCACGACCAAAGAGGCGGCGAAGCGGTCCGCTGTAAAACGGACGGAAAGCATGAGGTACTGGCAAAACGGTTTGGCCTCCAAGGCCTCTTCCACGCCGTGGATGTATTCGTCCGTGAAACTGGGAATTTCCTGGACGTTGGCGCTTTGCATCACGCCCAAAAGGATGGCCAGCTCCTCCATTCGGGCGGTCTCGCCCTTGAGGAGCACAGCATAGGTGGTCGGGTTCCAGCGCAGGAGGATGCATTCCGGGTATTTCAGAAAATGCTCCAGCAGGGCTTTTTTCGTGATGGGCTTTAAAAGGTACTGGTCCACACCGATGCTGATGGCCTGCCGGGCATACTCAAAGTCGTCGTAGCCGGAGATGATGATGATTTTCATCTCCGGAAATTCTCGCCGGACCAGCTCGCTGAGGGCCAGGCCATCCATAAAGGGCATGCGGATGTCCGTGATGAGCACGTCCGGTTTCAGCTGGCGGATAAGGGGCAGGGCCATCTCCCCGTCCCCGGCCTCCCCGGCGAAGGTATAGCCACATTGGGCCCAGGGCACCGTGTCCCGCAGGGTTTCCCGGATGATGCTCTCGTCCTCTGCTAAAAATACGCGCAGCATGATGATCCCCCTCCGCATCGCCGCTCGGTGCGCTCCGGCTGTTTTATTTAGGATACCATATTCTGCCGTGGAATTCTACAAAAGATTTTTAAGGGGAATTGGCGCCGCCGCAAAGGCCGCGGTGGGTTCTCTGCTCCGGGGAAATTTTTTTGGGAAAAAGATTGTTAAAAAAATTGACAAGTTACCAATTATGAGCTAAACTATAACTGTTATGACAAATTCTGATTGGGAGTGAGGGCTTTGAAGAAAGAAAACGTCTCCGACGCCGTTATCCGGCGGCTGCCCCGTTACTACCGGCAATTGACCGAACTCTGCGCCAAAGGCGTGGTGCGCATCTCCTCCCATTCTCTGGGGCAGGAGATGAACATCACCGCCTCCCAGATTCGCCAGGATCTGAGCTGCTTCGGGGAGTTCGGACAGCAGGGTTACGGCTACAATGTGGAGGAGCTTCACACGGAAATCGGCCGGATTCTGGGTGTGGACAACAATCACCATCTGGTGATGATCGGCGTGGGTAATCTGGGCCACGCGCTTTTGCAGAATTTCCCCTTTGCCCAGACCGGCTTTACAGTGGATGCCGCTTTCGACGTTTCGCCCGCTGTCACCGGCACCCGGGTCAACGGCGTTCCGATCTATTCCATGGACGAGGTGGACGATTTCATCCGTTCCCACAGTGTGGACGTGGTGGTGCTGACGATTCCCCAGTCCATTGCCCAGGAAACGGCGGACCGGCTTGTTGCGCTGGGAGTCCGGGGCTTCTGGAATTTTACCAACGTGGAAATTATCTGCGGCCAGCCCGACGTGAAGATCGAGAACATTCACTTTGCCGACAGCCTGCTGACCCTGAGCTACCGCATTGCCAACCGTTGACAAAGGAGAAAGGAACCCTCATGCGGAAAAAACTGCTCGTCCTGGTCCCGCTGTGCCTGCTGGCCGCCGCCGTTTGGGCCGCCGCTGCCGGGGACGCCGGGGACCCGCTGGCCTCCTTGTCTTATCTGAATGGAGCTTTTACCAATAAGGTGGACGCCGCCGTGGACGCCCGGCTGGAAAACAGCGGAGCGCTTTCCGGGGGGGACGGGGGGATTTCCTCCGCGCCCATTGGGGCGGCCGCCGCTTGGACGGAGCGCCGCGTGAAACAGGAGGATGTTTTACAGGCTGTTACCGGCGACGGCGTGCTGCTTCTGGCGGGAAGCGGGAAGGTCGGCTATTCTTCCGGAGCGGTGGTGGATGTGACGGACGGGACGGTGATCCCCAGCGGGGGAAGCCTGGCGCTCCGCCACCGCTATCTGGTGGCGGAGGATACCGCCGCTGATTTTACCATTACCAGCAAGACCGCCGTGGTGGACTGGCAGGGGACTTGCACCTTCTACGACTCCACCTCTACGGATTACAACGCCATGGCCGCCGCCCTGAAGGCCATGCACCTCTTCCAGGGCAGCTACACCGGCTACGGTCAGGGCTTTGACCTGGAAGCGGCTCCCACCCGCCTTCAAGCGCTGATCATGTTCATCCGGGTGCTGGGGGAGGAGAGCGAGGCCCTGGCCTGGAACGGGACTTGTCCTTTTAACGATGTGCAGCCCGGGACCAACGGGGCGAAATACGTGGGCTATGCCTTTGAAAAAGGCTATACCAACGGCTACAGCGCCACGGAGTTCCGCCCCTCCGGCCCGGTGAACGCCCGGCAGTATACGGAGTTCGTCCTCCGGGCCCTGGGCTACAGCTCCGCCGCCAACACGGATCTCTCCGACGCGCTGGCCCGGGCTCAGAGCGCGGGCCTTCTGACGGAGGGGGAGGCGGCCATGCTCCAGCGGGACCCCTTCCTGCGGGCGGAGCTGGTGTACGTCTCCTATTACGCGCTGGAGGTTCCGATAGCCGGTACGGGCCTGACGCTGGCCCAGCGGCTGATGGACAAGGGGGTCTTTACTCAGTTTGAGCGGGACGCCGCGCCGCCGGTGCTGAACTGGCGCTTGTAACCTTGTAACAATATGGGTGCGCCGCCCTCGGGAGGGTCTTCCCGAGGGCGGCGTTAGTCACCTCCAAGGGCGGGGGGCATATGATGAACTGGGACCGCTCCGATTCGGTCTACATCTCTCAGGAGGTTTCATCATGTGCAATAACGGCTTTGGCGGCGGAAACTGCTGCTGGATCATCATCCTGCTGATCATCGTCTGGTGCTGCTGCGGAAACAACAGCTGGGGCGGAAGCACCGGCGGCTGTGGCTGCAACTGCGGGTGCAGCTGCGGCGGATGCAACTGTGGCGGATGCAACTGCGGCGGCTGCAACTGCGGCGGCTGCAACTGCGGCTGCAACAACAACTGCAACCCCGCTCCCTGCTGCTGACCTGCTTTTCTCGAGAGAAAAGTAGGCAAAAGAGCGTTCGCGCGCTCTGATAGCCTGGTGATAGACTAGGCTGGAGCGACGGCAACCGGGTGGCTGCCGTGACGGTACTTTTTTACCAATGACATAACTAAAGCCCCGGGCCCAACAGGGTCCGGGGCTCTTTTCAGGGCTCCTTGGGCTTTTTGAGAAGTGCTTTCGTCAGCTTAGCCCCGGCCCAGCCCACGGCGGCGCCCAGCAGGACGCCGCCCAGGACGTCGGTGGGCCAGTGGACGTAAAGATACAGCCGGGAGAAGGCCGTCACGGCGGCCAGGGCCAGGGCCGGACGCCACAACGGGCTGCCGGAAAACCACAAGGCAAAGACCACGGCAAACGCCGCCGCCGTGTGGCCGGAGGGGAAGGAGGCGTCCCCCGGCGGGGGGACCAGCAGCGGGAAGTCCGGGCGGAAGGCAAAGGGCCGGACCCGGCCGATCAGGGGCTTTAAAAGGATGTTGCACGCAATCAGATCCAGGGTCAGGGCACAGGCGGCGGAGAGGCCGTATGTCCGCTGCCGCCGCAGGAGGAGCAGCATGGCGGCGAGGAGAATCCAGATTTCCCCATGGTTGGACAGGCCGCTGACAAAGGGCATCAGCCAATCCAGGAAGCCGCAGCGGAGATGAAGCTGTATCCAGTCCAGGATTGTCAATTCCAGTTCCATAGAGTCCTCCTTATGCAATGCGGCCCCCGTTTGGCTTGCTGCGAAGAATGATTATTCCAGGACCGCGCCCCGGGCGGCGCTGGTCACCAGCTTGGCGTACCGGGCGGCGTAGCCGGTTTTGATTTTGGGCTCCGGGCAGACCCACTTAGCCTTCCGGGCTGCCAGAACGGCCTCGTCCACCTCCAGGGAGATGGAGCATTTGGTGATGTCGATGGCGATGGTGTCCCCGTCCTCCACAAAGGCGATGGGGCCGCCCTGGGCCGCCTCGGGGCAGACGTGGCCGATGGAGGCCCCCCGGGTCGCGCCGGAAAAGCGGCCGTCGGTGATGAGGGCCACGTCCTTGTCCAGGCCCATGCCCGCGATGGCGGAGGTGGGATTCAGCATCTCCCGCATGCCGGGACCGCCCTTGGGGCCCTCGTAGCGGATGACCACCACGTCCCCGGCTACGATTTTCCCGGCGTAGATGGCGGCGATGGCGTCCTCCTCGCAGTCAAAGACCCGGGCGGGGCCCTTGTGGATCATCATTTCGGAGGCCACGGCGGAGCGCTTCACCACGCAGCCCTCCGGGGCCAGGTTGCCCTTCAGCACGGCGATGCCGCCGTCCTGGGAGTAGGGGCTTTCAATGGGGCGGATGAGCTCCGGGTTCCGGTTTTCCACCCCCTCCAGATTCTCGGCGATGGTCTTTCCGGTACAGGTGATCAAAGAGGTATCCAGAAGGTTCTTTTTCGTCAACTCCTTCATGACGGCGTAGACGCCGCCCGCGCCCTCCAGGTCCTCCATGTAGGTATCCCCGGCGGGGGCCAGGTGGCAGAGGTTGGGGGTCCGGCTGGAAATCTCATTGGACATGTCCAGGTCCAGCGCAATGCCGCACTCATGGGCGATGGCGGGGAGGTGGAGCATGGTGTTGGTGGAGCAGCCCAGGGCCATGTCCACGGTTTCGGCGTTGTGGAAGGCCGCTTCGGTCATGATATCCCGGGGACGGATGTTCTTTTCCACCAGCTCCATGATCTTCATGCCCGTGTGCTTGGCCAGCCGCAGCCGGGCGGACCAGACGGCGGGGATGGTGCCGTTGCCCCGGAGGGCCATGCCGATGGCCTCCGTCAGGCAGTTCATGGAGTTGGCGGTGTACATGCCGGAGCAGGAGCCGCAGGTGGGGCAGGCGTTGTTCTCATAATCCTCCACGCCCTCCTGGTCCAGCTTCCCGGCGTAGTAGCTGCCCACAGCCTCAAACATGTGGCTCAGGCAGGTGCGCCGCCCGTCGTTCAGCCGTCCCGCCAGCATGGGGCCGCCGGAGACAAAAACGGCGGGAATGTTCAGCCGGGCGGCGGCCATGAGGAGGCCGGGGACGTTCTTGTCGCAGTTGGGGATCATGACCAGCCCGTCAAACTGGTGGGCGATGGCCATGGCCTCGGTGGAGTCGGCGATGAGATCCCGGGTGATGAGGGAATACTTCATGCCCACATGGCCCATGGCGATGCCGTCGCAAACGGCGATGGCAGGAAACTCCACGGGGGTGCCCCCGGCGGCCCGGACGCCGGCCTTCACGGCCTCGGCGATTTTGTCCAGGTTCATGTGGCCGGGGACAATCTCGTTATAGGAGCAGACCACGCCGATGAGCGGGCGCTCCAGCTCCTCCTTGGTGTAACCCAGGGCGTAGAACAGTGAGCGGTTGGGGGCCCGTTCGATGCCCTGGGTGACGTTGCGGCTGCGTTCTTTCATATGAATTTGCCTCCTATGTGTCCGGGCAGGGCCCGGGAAAATCGGTTTCAGTACCGGATTTTTATCATAATATAGAATCCCGCCCCTGTCAAGACGGGAGAACGCTCCACCGGCAAAGCCGGTGGAGCGTTTAAAAAGAAGGCGCGGATCGTTAAATCGTGTTCAGGAAGCGGAGGAAGGCCTCTTTGCCCTCCGCTGTCCGCTTGTAGACCCCGGCGTGCTCCAGCACCTGGGCGAAAACCAGGCCGGTTTCCTTCTGGACGATTTCCAGGGCGTTTTCGGATGTAAAGGTATAATTGGGAGCAAAGGCCTCCGCCCAGCCGGCGTGTTTGGCGGTTCTCTCATCCGCACGGAGGTCCCGGCCATGGACGAGGCCGTCCGCCACCGCCGCCAGCTCCTCCTTCAGCCGGGCGGGGAGCACCGCCAGGCCCATGACCTCAATGAGGCCGATGTTCTCTTTTTTAATGTGGTGAAGCTCGTCGTGGGGGTGATAGAGGCCCAGGGGGTACTGCTCGGTGGTCAGGTTGTTCCGCAGCACCAGGTCCAGCTCGAACTTTTCTCCCCGCCGCCGGGCGATGGGCGTGATGGTGTTGTGGGGCACGCCGTCCGTCTCGGCGAGGATGACCGCCGCCTCGTCGGTGTAGGCCCGCCACTTGCCCAGGATCTTGTCCGCCAGGGCGATAAGCCTGTCCGGGTCTTCGGAGGAAATTCGAATGACGGACATGGGCCACTTTACGATGCCCGCCTCCACGTCTTCAAAGCCGGGGAAGGTAAAGGAAGTCTCCACAGGGGCCGTCTCCATGGCGAAGGTGTACCGTCCGCCCTGGAAGTGGTCGTGGGCCAGAATGGAGCCGCCCACGATGGGAAGATCCGCGTTGGAGCCCACAAAGTAGTGGGGGAACTGGCGGACGAAATCCAGGAGCTTGCCGAAACAGGCCCGGTCGATCTTCATGGGGGTATGAATCTGATTGAAGCAGATGCAGTGCTCGTTGTAATAGACATAAGGGGAGTACTGCAAAAACCAGGGAGAGCCGTTGATGGTGATGGGGACCACCCGGTGGTTCTGCCTTGCGGGGTGGTTCACACGGCCCGCGTAGCCTTCGTTTTCCGCGCAGAGCTGGCAGCGGGGGTAGTTGGAGGCGGGGAGGTCCCGGGCGGCGGCGATGGCCTTGGGGTCCTTCTCCGGCTTGGAGAGGTTGATGGTGATGTCCAGGTCCCCGTACTCCGTGGGGGCCTTCCACTGCATGTCCCTGGCGATGCGGTCCCGGCGGATGTAGTTGGTGTCCTGGCTGAATGTGTAATACCAGTCCGTGGCGGCCTTGGGGTCCCGGGCGCACAGGGTCTGGAACATCTCGATCACTTGGGCGGGGCGGGGGGTGAGGCGTCCCATGATTTCCGTGTCGAAGAGATCCTGGTAGACCACGGAGTTTTCCGCCAGCACGCCCCGCGCGTGGGCGTCGTCCAGCAGCTCCTCCAGCACGGGGGCCAGTTCTATGCCGGCTGGGTCCCAGGTATGCTCCGGTTCCGTATAGCTGTCCAGCTTTAACACATCCAGGATGGTGTTGATGGCCCAGGTGCGCTCATATGCGGCGATAAGGCCGGCGTGTTCCGCGTAGTCCGCCAGCTTGGCAATCGCTTCGTTTACCATGATTTTGCTTCCTTTCTGCCTTTACAAAAGCCTTTTGTAAACCGTCAGGCCACCACCACGCAGCCGCCCTGGGGCCGGACCCGGAGCACATGGCACATGCCGGGGCCCAGCAGGGCCTCCATGCCGGAACGGAAGGCGTCCAGCTTTTCCAGGGGGACAAAGGCCTGAATCGTCCCGGCGAAGCCGCCGCCGTGGACCCGGATGGACCCGGTTCCCTCCAGCAGCTCCCGGCCGAAGGCCAGGGCCAGGGGGATGGCCTGCTGCCGGGGGTCCGCCGTGGACCAGGTGTTTTGAAGGTGCAGGGAGGAGGACACGCCGGAGGCGTTCACCAGGGCCAGAAAGGCCGCGAAATTCCCCTGCTCCAGGGCGTCCGCCTCCTGGACGGCCCGGCGGTCGTCATCGTAGAAGTGAAGGGCCCGGAGGACGGCCCGGTCGCCGCACTCCCGCCGCAGGGCGGGGATGGCCGCCCGGAAGTCCGCCTCTGGAACCTCCCGGAGGAGCTGCTTGCTGAAATGGACCGCCACGGAGCGCATTTCCCGGGTAATGTTGGAATAGTCCTCCGTCAGGTGCTTGGCGCTGTGGTCGGAGCCGGTGTCCACGATGCAAAGAGCGTGGCCGGAGGCGGCGAAGTCGTAGGATATGGGCCGGACCACCGGGTCGGCGGGGTCGCCGAAGTCGATGGCCACCGCGCCGCCCACGGAGGAGCCCATTTGGTCCATCAAGCCGCTGAGCTTGCCGAAGTGGACGTTTTCGGCGTACTGGCCGATTTTCGCCAGCTCGATGGCGTCCAGCTTCCCTTCGCAGAAAAAGTGGTTGATGATGTTGCCGATGAGGATTTCATAGGCGGCGGAGGAGGAGAGGCCGGAGCCGGAGAGGACGTTGGACACGGCGCAGGCGTCAAAGCCGCCCACCGCATAGCCCCGCTGGGCGATGCCCGCCGCCACGCCCCGGACCAGGGCGGCGGAGGAGTTGGCCTCCTCGGGCCGGGGGCTGAGGTCGCTGAGGTCCACCTCCAGGGTGGGGTAGCCCTCGGACTGGACCCGGATGACGTTTTGCCCGTTGGGGGCGGCGCAGGCCATCATGTCCATGTCCACGCTGGCGCAGAGGACGTGGCCCCGCTGGTGGTCCGTGTGGTTGCCCCCCAGCTCCGTGCGGCCGGGGCCGCTGAAGAGGGCGGCGGCGCCCTTGGGGGCGAAAGCGTCCGCCAGGGCCTGGGTGACGTGCAGGGCCCGGGCCCGGGCCTGGGTCAGCCCCCCAGCGGTGTAAACGGCGGCGAGGGGGGCGTCGCACTGGCCCGCTTCCAGGGCTTGAAGCAGTTGATTGCAGGAATACATCAGGATCGGCCTCCTTTCTTTTTCAGTGTCCAGTATAGTAAATCCGGCGGAGAAATTCAATGCCTACTTTCCCGCTTTGCCCAAAATCCGCAGAAAATTTCCCCGGGCTACCAGCTCCCGCTCCTTCGGGGACATGCCCAGGCGCTCCAGGCAGTCCAAGAAGGCCCCGGCGTGCCCGCAGTCCTCCAGTCCCCGGGCCGCCTCGTTGCCGGGGGAGCCCATGAACTCGCAGAAATCGAAGCCGCAGGCCACATGCTCCACGCCCATGACCTCCGCCATGCGGGCGGCGTGGAGGGCCAGCGTTTCCGCCGTTTGCCGTTCCGGGTCCTGGTGAACGAAGTTGTTATAGGCGTTCACGCCTACCACGCCGCCGCTGTCCCGGATGGCCCGGAGCTGTTCGTCGGTGAGGTTCCGGGGCACGTCGCAAAGCGCGCGGCAGTTGGAGTGGGAGGCGATGACCGGGCCGCGGGCCAGCCGCAGGACCTCCCGGAATCCGCCCTCGTTCAGATGGGAGACGTCTATAAGAATCCCCAGGTCCTCCATCCGCCGGAGGGCCCGGCGGCCCAGGTCCGTCAGCCCCTTGGCGGGGTCCTGGGCGGCCCCGGCGGCGAAGCGGTTTTCCTCGTTCCAGGTGAGCATCCCCAGCCGGAGGCCCAGGGAGGCCAGGCGGTCCAGCTCCTCCGGGCCCTCCAGGCCCTCCATGCCCTCAATGGCCAGGAAGGCGTACAGCTTTCCCTCCGCCCGGGCGGCCTCCGCCTCCGCCGCGGTGCGGACCACCGCCAGCCAGGGGCACTCGGCGAATTCCGCCTGGGCGCAGGAGAGCATCACCTCCAGCCGGTGGGCGGCGCGCTCCGCCCCGGGGACGCCCTCCCAGAAGGTTTGGCCCTGTCCCCGGCCGTACCAGAGGGCCAGGACCAGGCCCTCGATGCCGCCCCGGCGGAGGCGGTCCAGGTGGCGCCGTTCCAATACACGGGATTCCCCCGCCAGGCGGCGGCGGGTCACGTCGTAGAGAAGATCGGAATGTCCGTCAAAAATCATAGCAACGCTCCTTTCGCCCCGGCAAAAGGGCCGGGGCGCTTTATTTTATTCCAAACGAGGGCGGAGGTGCAAGGGGCTTTTCGGCTTTTTTTCGGAAAATCTCGTCTACCCCCTATGCAAAACCGGAAAAATACGTTAAAATAGTAACCGCTGTAAAACCCAGAAGAACGGCATATTCGGAAAAGGGAGGTCACACGATGACAAAACCTGTATACCGGCGGGTGCTGCTGAAAATCAGCGGCGAGGCCCTGGCCGGAGACAAGCACGCCGGATTGGACTTCCAGATGATTGGCCGGGTCTGCGACGTGGTGAAGGAATGCCTGAACCTGGGCGTTCAGGTGGGCCTGGTGGTGGGCGGCGGCAACTTCTGGCGGGGCGCCAAGGACGGCGGAGGCCGCATGGAGCGGACCCGGGCGGATCACATGGGCATGCTGGCCACTGTGATGAACTGCCTGGCCGTGGCCGACGTCTGCGAGCAAAAGGGCATTCCCGTCCGGGTGCAGACGGCCATCGAGATGCGGCCCATCGCCGAGCCCTACATCCGCTCCCGGGCCATCCGGCATTTGGAAAAGGGGAGGGTGGTGATCTTCGGCTGCGGCACCGGCAACCCCTTCTTTTCCACGGACACCGCCGCTGTCCTCCGGGCCGCCGAAATCGGCGCGGAGGTCATCCTGCTGGCGAAGAACGTGGACGGCGTGTACTCCGCCGACCCGGTGAAGGACCCCGGCGCGGTGAAATACGACACCATCAGCTACGACGACGTGCTGGCCCAGCACCTGATGGTGATGGACACCACGGCCACGTCCCTCTCCATGGACAACCACATTCCCGTGCTGCTCTTCGCCCTGAAAGACCCGGAGAACATCCTCCGTGCCGTCTGCGGCGAGAAGGTGGGCACGATTGTAAAAGAATGACCGGAAGCATACGCCGGATTTGAACAATTGAAAGGAGCGTCTCCATTATGTTAAAGGACGAATACAAGGTATACGAGGACAAGATGAAAAAGAGCATCGACTCCGTGGCGGCGGACTTCGCCTCTGTCCGGGCGGGCCGGGCCAACGCCTCCGTGCTGGACCGGATTCTGGTGGACTACTACGGCAGCCCCACCCCCATTCAGCAGATTGCCGCCATCTCCTCCCCGGACGCCCGGACCCTGCTGATCTCCCCCTGGGACGGCTCTGCCCTGAAGCTGATTGAAAAGGCCATTCAGAACTCCGACCTGGGGATCAACCCCCAGAACGACGGCAAGGCCCTGCGCCTGGCCTTCCCCCAGCTTACCGAGGAGCGCCGGAAAGAGCTGGTAAAGCAGATCCGCAAATACGCCGAGAGCGGCAAGGTGGCGGTGCGGAACATCCGCCGGGACGCCATGGACAACTTTAAAAAGCAGGAGAAAAAGTCCGAGATCACCGAGGACGAGCTGAAGCAGGTGGAAAAGGACTTCCAGAAGCTCACCGACGAGAGCTGCAAGAAGCTGGACGAGCTGCTGGCGAAGAAGGAAAAGGAACTGATGGCGGTTTGATGGCGGAAAACAGGAACGAAACGGGGCGGCTGGCGCCGCCCCGCGCTAATGGAGCGGCGCGGGGGGAAACCGGCGGGAATCTGCCGGCCCCGCCCCGCCACATTGCGATCATCATGGACGGCAACGGCCGCTGGGCCACGAGACGGGGCCTTCCCCGGACGGCGGGGCACAAGGCGGGAGCGGAGACTTTCCGGAAAATCGCCACCTACTGCAAGGATATCGGCGTGAAGTACCTGACGGTCTACGCCTTCTCCACGGAGAACTGGAAGCGCTCCGAGACGGAGGTCTCCGCCATCATGGCGCTTTTGAAGAAGTACCTTCTGGAGGCGGTGGACACCATGGAGCGGGACCACATCCGGCTCCACTTCTTCGGGGACATGACTCCCATCGCCCCGGAGCTGCGGGCCCTGGCCCGGGAGACGGACGAGATTACGGAGCACCTTTCCAAGGACGATTTCCAGGCCAACGTCTGCCTGAACTACGGCGGGCGGGACGAGATTCTCCGGGCGGCCCGGCGCTTTGCCGCCGACTGCGCCGCCGGGACAAGGAAGCCGGAGGAGCTGGACGAGGCGGTCTTTTCGGGTTATCTGGATTCCGCGGGCATCCCGGACCCGGAGCTGATCATCCGCCCCAGCGGGGAGCAGCGGCTGAGCAACTTCCTGCTCTGGCAGTGCGCCTATTCGGAGTTTTACTACACGGACACCCTCTGGCCGGACTTCGGCGAGGCGGAGATAGATAAGGCGATTGCGGCCTATCAGAGCAGGGACCGGAGATTCGGCGGCGTGAAGTAAGGAGAAGGGAGGAAGTCCCATGAAATCAAGAATCCTGGTAGCCGCCGTGGGCATCCCGGCGCTGCTGTATGTGGTCCTGGCTGCGCCGCCTTGGGTGATGATGGCGGCGCTGTGCCTCCTGGCGGGTATCGGCGGTATGGAGCTCCAGCGTTGTGTCGGCGGCGTGAAGCGGAGTGAGCTGGTGAGTGTGAGTACCGTAGCCGCTGCGGTTACGGTGGGATGGATTTATGACCGGGATCACCACCTGTCCGTCATTATCATGCTGGTAGTCCTGCTGGCTTTTTTCAGCGCCATTGAAAAGGGCGGCGAAGTGAAGTTCAGCCAGATTATGGCGGGAACGGGCGGCAGTCTTTTTATCGGCTGGTCCTTCGCGTCCTTCCTCCGGCTGGAGGTTTCCGGCATCCACCGGGCCTATCTCCTCCTGCCCTTCATTTTGAGCTTTGCCTGCGACACCTTCGCCTTTTTCGCCGGGCTCACCCTGGGCAAGCACAAGCTGGCTCCCAAGGTCAGCCCGAAAAAGACCATTGAGGGCTCCGTCGGGGGCCTTCTGGGCAACGTCCTCTGCGGCCTTCTGTTCGTCTGGGTGATGGACCGCTTCTTCGGCGGCTCCGCCATCGGATACGGCCCCATGGCCCTGCTGGCCCTTCTCTGCGGCGTGGTGGCACAGGTCGGGGATTTGAGCTTTTCCCTCATCAAGCGGGAATTTGGGATCAAGGACTACGGGCATTTGTTCCTGGCCCACGGCGGCGTGCTGGACCGGTTTGACAGCGTGCTGTTCGTGGCCCCGGTGTTAGAGATTATTTTCAGCTTTCTGTAATAGAATAGAGATGTAGAGATGACAACGACGATATCAATCTTAGGCTCCACCGGCTCCATCGGGCGGCAGACCCTGGAGGTGGCGGAGCAGCTGGGGCTGACGGTGGCCGCCATCACCGCCCACAACAATGTGGCGCTGGCGGAGGAACAGGCCCGGAAGTTCCGGCCCCGGCAGGTGATCATGACCGACGAGGCGGCGGCAAGGGACTTAAAAGTCCGCCTGGCGGACACGAAGACCCGCGTCCACGGCGGCGTCTCCGCCCTCTCCACGGCGGCGACGCTGCCGGGAGTGGACACGGTGGTCACCGCCGTGGTGGGCATGGTGGGCCTCAAGCCCACCCTCGCCGCCATCCGGGAGGGCAAGCGCATCGCCCTGGCCAACAAAGAGACGCTGGTCTGCGCCGGGGAGCTGGTGATGGAGGCGGCGGAGAGGCGGGGGGCGGAGATCGTCCCCGTGGACTCGGAGCACTCCGCCATTTTCCAGTGCGTCCAGGGCTGCCTGGACCGGGGGGAGATCCGGCAGGTGATTCTGACCTGCTCCGGCGGGCCCTTCTACGGGATGGGCAAGGAGGAAGTGGCGAAGAAAACCCGGGCGGACGCGCTGGTTCACCCCAACTGGAAGATGGGCCCCAAAATCACCGTGGACTGCGCCACGCTGATGAACAAGGGGCTGGAGGTTATCGAGGCTATGCGCCTCTACCGCCTCCCCCTGACGCGGGTGAAGGTAGCCATCCACCGCCAGAGCATCGTCCACTCCCTGGTGGAGTTCCGGGACGGGGCGCTGCTGGCCCAGCTGGGCACGCCGGACATGCGCCTGCCCATCCGCTATGCCATGACCTACCCCCAGCGGGCGGAGTCGGCGGCGGAGCCGCTGAACCTTTTGAGCTGCCCGCCGCTGACCTTCGAGGAGCCGGACCGGGGGACCTTCCCGTGCCTCCGGCTTGCGGAGGTGGCGGCGGCCAAGGGGGGCACCGCCTGCGCCGTGCTGAACGCCGCCAACGAGGAGGCGGTGCGGCTGTTCCTGGAGGACCGGATCGGCTTCCGGGACATCTTTGACCTCACCGCCCGGGCCATGACGGAGCTGCCCGTGGTGCACAAGCCCAGCCTCCCGGATATTCTGGAGGCGGACGCTGCGGCCCGGCGTGAGGTTTTGAAAAATGTTTCAAGGTAAGGGGCAGTATCTTTATGAGCTTTGTCTATGTTCTGGCAGGTATTTTTATCTTCGGCTTTCTGGTCGCCATTCATGAGCTGGGCCACTTTCTGGCGGCCCGGCTCTGCGGCGTGCGGGTCAATGAGTTTTCCATCGGCATGGGCCCGCTGCTGTGGCGCCGGGAGACGGGAGAGACCCGGTATTCCCTCCGGCTTCTTCCCATCGGCGGCTTCTGCGCCCTGGAGGGGGAGGACGGGGACACCGGGGACGAGCGGAGCTTCACCCGTCAGGGCTTTTGGAAAAAGCTTGTGATTCTGGCCGCCGGGTCCTTTATGAACCTGCTGGCGGGGATCGCCGTGATTGCCTGCATCTTCGCCACGGCTTCCGGCTTTTACGTGGACCAGGTGGCCGGGTTCTCCGAGGGCTTCCCCCTGGAAGGGGAGGACGGCCTGATGGAGGGTGATATCTTCTATAAAATCGACGGCTGGCGGACCTACCTCCGGGGAGACGCGTCGCTGCTTCTCCAGTTCAACGACGGGAAGGGCGTCGACATGGAAGTCATCCGGGACGGGGAGAGGGTGGTCTTGAAGGACCTGCCCCTGTACCGGGGGACCTACGACGGTCAGGAGGGGCGGTTCGGCCTGATGGTGGGGGCCGCCCGGGTTCCGGCGACCTTCTTCAGCACAGTGAAATTTATCGGTTACCAGACCCTGGACTTTGTCCAGCAGGTGTGGTTCAGCCTGATTCAGCTGTTCCGGGGCAGCGTGGGCCTCTCGGAGGTCAGCGGCCCGGTGGGCATCGTCTCCACCATGACGGAGGTGGGGAACGCCTCCAAGACGGCTATGGACGCCGTTGAGAACATCGCCTTCTTCGGGGCGCTCATCGCCATCAATCTGGCGGTGATGAATTTGCTGCCCATTCCGGCCCTGGACGGGGGACGCATCTTCTTCCTGGCGGTCGACGCGCTGTCCCTGGGACTGTTCAAGCGGAAGGTGCCGGAGAAGTATCAGGCGGCGATGAACGCGGCGTGTTTTATTTTGCTGATGGGCGTGATGCTGCTGGTGACCTTGAAGGACGTTGGGCAGCTCTTTATGCGGGGAGGTTCCTGATATGACGAAACGCCTGATGGTGGGGAAGGTTCCGGTGGGCGGCGGCGCGCCGGTGTCCATCCAGTCCATGTGCAACACGAAAACCGATGATGTGGCGGCTACCGTGGCCCAGATCAAGGCCCTGGAGGCCGCCGGGTGTGAGATTATCCGGGTGGCCGTTCCCGACCAGGCGGCGGCGGAGGCCGTGGACAAAATCAAGGAGCGGATTTCCATTCCCCTGATTGCCGATATTCACTTCAACTACAAACTTGCCCTCGCCTGCGCGGAGCGGGGAATCGACGCCATCCGCATCAACCCCGGCAACATCGGCGGGGAAGAGAAGGTCAAGGCCGTGGCGGACGCCTGCCGCCTCCGGGGTATCCCCATTCGGGTGGGGGTCAACGGCGGCTCTTTGGAGAAGGAGCTCCGGGCCAGGCACGGCGGCGTCACCGCCGGGGCCCTGGTGGAAAGCGCTCTGGGACAGGCCCGGCTGCTGAACCGCTTCGATTTTGACGACATCTGCTTTTCCGTCAAGTGCTCCGACGTGCCGCTGACCATGGCGGCGTACTTAGCCCTCAGTGAACAGACGGACTACCCCCTCCACCTGGGGGTTACCGAGGCGGGCACCCCCTCCATGGGGATGGTGAAGTCCGCCATGGGCATCGGCGGCCTCCTCTGCCTGGGGGTGGGGGACACCATTCGGGTGACCCTGACCGCCGACCCGGTGGAGGAGATTTACGCCGCCAAGAAGATTTTGAAGGCGGCGGGCCTGCGCAAAACCGGCGTGAACCTGATTGCCTGTCCCACCTGCGGCCGGACCCGGATTGACCTGATTCCCATTGCCGAGGAGGTGGAGCGGCGGCTGGCGGACTGCGAAAAGAACATCACCGTGGCGGTGATGGGCTGCGCCGTCAACGGCCCCGGGGAGGCCTCCGCCGCCGACATCGGCATCGCCGGGGGCAAGGGCGAGGGGCTGCTGTTCCGCAAGGGGGAAATTTTGTATAAGGTTCCCCAGGAGCGGCTGGTGGACGCGCTGATGGAGGAGATCGGGAGGCTCTAAGGCCTGAGATTGAAATGCACAAGAGAGGACGCC
Source organism: Oscillospiraceae bacterium (assembly GCA_910574635.1). Classification (GTDB taxonomy): domain Bacteria; phylum Bacillota; class Clostridia; order Oscillospirales; family Oscillospiraceae; genus Oscillibacter. The sequence continues at coordinate 116,494 of CAJTCG010000010.1, forward strand.
ATGTCGAGAAACATTCCATTTTTTGAATTTTTCGCCGAGCTGTCGGCGTCTCCTGAGCTCCGTCTCCGGCTGACCGGGGCGGAGCTGACCCATGGCCGCATCGACCAGGGGGAGCGGTCCATAGATCTGGATATGACGGTGAAAAGCCCCCTGGACCAGGGGGGCGTGCAAAGCCTGGAGGAGACGCTGCGGGCGGTCTACGGCTTTCAAAAAGTGGCGCTGCACGTCACCTGCGCGGCTCCGCCGCCTCCGGCGCCCAGCCCGGTTTCCCAGAGCGGCGGCGGAGCCAAGGCGGCTCCCAAGAAGACGGGCAAAATTCTCATGGGCAATCCCGTCAAGGCCCGGCCCGGCCCCATGTCGGCGCTGAACGTGAAGATGGGCACGGCCACGGTCTCCGGAAAGGTCTTCTCCTTCGAGTGCCGGGAGACCCGGCGGCCGGGGCTCTGGCGGCTGAGCTTCGACATGACCGACGGCACCGGCTCCGTCACTGTTCAGAAGAACCTGGGGGCCAGGGAGGCCCAGGCCCTGGAGGGGGCGGTGAAGCCGGGCATGTGGCTGGTGGTCCAGGGAAAGATGGAGCCCACCTGGGACGGCAAGGACATCCAGCTCAACCCCCAGCACATCAACGTGACGGACCACGAGGAACGGATGGACGCCGCTCCGGTGAAGCGGGTGGAGCTTCACCTGCACACCCGGATGAGCAACATGGACGCCCTCACCGACACCAAGGAGGTCATCCAGGAGGCCATCCGCTGGGGCCATCCCGCCATTGCCATCACGGACCACGGCGTGGCCCAGTCCTTCCCGGAGGCGTGGCACGCCGCCGGAAATAAAATCAAGGTCCTCTATGGCGTGGAGGGCTATTTCATCAACAACGTGGACGACCGCATCGCCGTCCACGGCCCCCAGGACATTCCCCTGGACGGGGAAATCGTCTGCTTCGACATCGAGACTACAGGCCTCCGGGTGGACCGGGAGGCCATTACGGAGATCGGCGCGGTGGTGCTGCGGGACGGCGAGATCGCCGAGCGGTTCCAGACCTTCGTGAACCCGGGAAGGCGGCTGACGCCGGAGATCATCGGCCTCACGGGCATCACCGACGAGATGCTCAAGGACGCACCCAAGCCCGCCCAGGCTCTGGCGGATTTCCTGAAATTTGTAAACGGGCGGCCCCTGGCGGCCCACAACGCGGAGTTTGACATCGGCTTCATCCGCAAGGGCTGCGCCGAGGCGGGGCTGGATTTCCATCCCACCTATGTCGACTCCCTGATTCTGGCCCAGAACCTGCTGCCGGGCCTGGGGAAGTACAAGCTGGACATCGTGGCGGAGCATCTGGACCTGCCCGCCTTCAACCACCACCGGGCCAGCGACGACGCGGCCACGGTGGGCTATATGCTGATTCCCTTTTGGAAAATGCTCCATGAGAAGGGGATTCACACCCTCCAGGCCGTCAACGGCGAGATGGAGAAGCTGCGGCCCCTGGGGAACAAGTCCAACCGCTTTCCAAAGCATATCATCCTCCTGGCCCGGAACAAGACGGGGCTGAAAAACCTCTACCAGATGATTTCCGCCTCCAACCTGAAATACTTCAAGCGGGTGCCCACCATTCCTAAGAGCCTGCTGAAGGAGCACCGGGAGGGCGTGATCGTGGGCGCGGCCTGCGAGGCGGGAGAGCTGTTCCAGGCAGTAAAGGACCACAAGGACTGGGAGGAGCTGAAGCGCATCGCCTCCTTCTACGACTATCTGGAAATCCAGCCCCTGTGCAACAACGCCTTTATGCTCCGCAACGGCGACGCCCGGGACGAGGAGGACCTGCGGGAATTCAACCGGGTTATTGTACGCCTGGGGGAGGAGTTAGGGAAGCCCGTCTGCGCCACCGGCGACGTGCATTTCCGGGAGCCGGAGGACGAGGTGTTCCGGCACATCCTCCTGGCCTCGAAAAAGTTCCCCGACGCCAACGAGGCCCTGCCCATCTATTTCAAAACCACCGATGAGATGCTGAAGGAGTTCTCCTACCTGGGGGAGGAAAAAGCCTATGAGGTGGTGGTGGCCAATACCCGCCTGGTGGCGGACCAGATCGAGCAATTCGAGCTGCTGCCCAAGGAGCTGTTCCCGCCGAAGCTGGAAAACTCCGAGGAGGATTTGAACCGCCTGGTCTGGGAGAAGGTCCACCGCCTCTACGGCGAGGACCCGCCCCAGCTGATTGTGGAGCGGCTGAACGTGGAGCTGGGCGGCATTTTGGGAAAATACGACGTGGTCTACATGTCCGCACAGAAATTAGTCCAGCGTTCCCTGGAAAACGGCTATCTGGTGGGCTCCCGGGGCTCCGTGGGCTCGTCCCTGGCGGCCTATATGTCCGGCATCACGGAGGTCAACTCCCTGCCGCCCCACTACCGCTGCCCGAAGTGCAAAAACAGCGAATTCATCCAGGACGGGTCCTATGGCTGCGGCGCGGACATGCCGGACAAGGCGTGCCCCAAGTGCGGGACCAAGTATGAAAAGGACGGCTTCGACATTCCCTTCGAAACCTTCCTGGGCTTTGGCGGCGGCAAGGTGCCGGATATCGACCTAAACTTCTCCGGCGAGTATCAGGCCCGGGCCCACCGCCACGCCATTGAGATGTTCGGCGAAACCCAGGTGTTTCGGGCGGGGACCATCGGGACGCTGGCGGAGAAAACCGCCTACGGCTTTGTGAAAAAGTATCTGGAGGAAAACCAGATGACCGTGGGCCGGGCGGAGGAAAACCGGCTGACCCTGGGCTGCGTGGGGGTCCGGCGGACCACCGGGCAGCATCCGGGGGGGCTGGTGGTGGTGCCGGCGGACAAGAGCATGGAGGATTTCTGTCCCGTCCAGCACCCGGCGGACGCCGACGATTCCGACACCATCACCACCCATTTTGAATACCACTCCATGGAGGCGAACCTCTTAAAGCTGGACATGCTGGGACACGATGACCCCACCATGGTCCGCATGATGCAGGATCTCACCGGGGTGGACCCGCAAAAAATCCCCCTGGACGACCCGGACACCATGTCTATCTTTATTTCCAGCAAGGTCCTGGGCTATGAGAACGACGAAATCCTGGGCCCCACCGGGGCGGTGGCCATCCCGGAGTTCAACACCCGCTTCACCCGGCAGATGCTTATAGACACCCAGCCCAAGGACTTCAACACTCTGGTGCGCCTCTCCGGCTTCTCCCACGGCACCGACGTGTGGCTGGGCAACGCCCGGGAGCTGATCGTCAGCAAGACGGCAACGGTTCTGGAGACGGTGGGCTGCCGGGACGACATTATGCTCTACCTGATTTCCAAGGGGCTGGACCCCAAGATGAGCTTTAAGATCATGGAGTCCGTCCGAAAGGGGAAGGTGAAAAAGGGGGGCTTTGAGCCCGGCTGGGAGGAGGCCATGCGGGAGCACGACGTACCGGAGTGGTACATTGATTCCCTGGCGAAAATCGGCTATCTCTTCCCCAAGGCCCACGCCGTGGCCTACGTCATGATGGCCTTCCGCATCGCCTGGTACAAGGTCCATGAGCCCCTGGCCTTCTACGCCACCTTTTTCTCTGTCCGGGCGAAAGCCTTTGACGCGGAGTTTTGCTGCGCCGGAAAAGAGGCGGTGAAGAAGAAAATCCGGGAAATTGAGAACAACAAGGACGCCACGGCGGTGGAGCAGAACCTGCTGACCACGCTGGAGGTCTGCTATGAATTCTACCTCCGGGGCTTCCACTTTGATACCATCGACATCTACCGCTCCGGCGCCACGAAGTTCGTGATTACGGACGGCGGGCTCCTGCCGCCCTTCACCACGGTTCACGGCTTGGGAGAGGCGGCGGCCCTGGACACGGTGGAGAAGCGGAAGGGGAAGGACTTCATCTCCATTGAGGAGTTTGCCCTGTGCTGCAATAAGCTTTCGAAGACCCATATTGAGCAGTTGAAGGCCCTGGGGGCCTTCGCGGGGATGGCGGAGACCAGCCAGATTACCTTGTTTTGATTCTGCCAAGACCGGAATAGGAGGAACAAGTGAAAAACCAATGGAGAGGAATCGCCCTGATTCTGCTCAGCATCACGCTGATGCTTGGCGCTCTGGGTGATGGGTGGAGATACTTTTTCGATTTGAGTATCAGCTGGCAGCATGTGTTTGCGGCGCTTGGCGTTATTGGGGCCGTGATGGTGTTCCTGCCTGAGAAAAAAGGGAAAAAGTAAAGACTTATAAAAAAGAGAGAGGACGGCACGTCCTCTCTCTTTTTTTATGTATCCGCCTCCATGGCCCGTTTCAGCATCCGCTCCGTCATGCCCTCGCCCAGATAGCAGAGGCGGCGGAACTGCTTTCCCAGGTCATAGCGCATCCCGTCATTGAGCCAGGCCATGATCTGGCCGAAGCACTCGCACTGGTAGAAGCGGATGATGACCGCCCGGTCCTCCGCCGGGATGGGGACGCCGCCGGCGGCCGCGGCAGCGTAGTCCTCCACCACCCGGCGGCACACGTCCATCAGGCACAGCTCAAAGAGGTCCCGATGGGCCGACTGGTTGATGTGCAGCACCGCCTGCCGGTGGTCCAGGGCGAAGCGGGCGGCGGTCTCCAGGCAGTCCGCCAGGGACAGGGCCGGGCCCTGGGCGGCGATGATGCGGTCCGCCTGGTCCGTGATGAGTTCTTCCAGCAGAGCGGGGATGTCCCGGAAGTGATAATAAAAGGTGTTCCGGTTGACGCCGCACTCCTGGACAATGTCCTTGACGGTGATCTCCCGGAGGGGGCGCTCCTCCAGCAGGCGGAGGGCGGCGGCTTTTATCGCCTCTCTGGCGGAAAAAGCGGTCATGAGAGCCTCCTTTCCTCCCGGGGGAACAGCCCGGCGGCGGCGCTGTCTGCCATGCGCTGGGCGGCGGCCAGGAGCTCCGCCTTGGGCAGGGCCATGTCCTTCTCAAACCATTCGGCTAAAAGGCCGATGAAGCCCCAGGCCAGGAAGTTCAAGAGGTAGTCCGTCAGCCGGGGGTCCTCCGGCTGGAACCAAGTCCGGACCAGGGGCGCGCCGTTCTCGTGGACCAGCCGCTGGATGGACTGGAAAAAGCCGCTGGCCTCGCTGCTGGCAAACAAAACCGCGCAGATCTCCCGGTGCTCCACGGCGAAGTCCAGCACCGGCTCGAATACCGGGGCCACGCTGCCCACGGCAAAGGTCTCCTGCATGTGGGAATCCACCAGGGCCTGGAGCTCCGACAGCAGGTCCTCCTCCACGCTTTGCAGCAGCTCTGCGGTGCCGGAGTAGTGGAGATAAAAGGTGGCCCGGTTCATGTCCGCCGCGTCGGTGACGTCCCGGACGGAGATGTCGGAGAAGCTCTTCCGCTTCATCAGCTCCAGAAGGCTCTCCTTTAATAATTTGCGGGACCGCCGGGCCCGGCGGTCTTCGGGATTTTTCGGCATAGGGGTCCTCCTTCCGGCAAGCTAGACACTTGCCCGCTTTTGTCTATTGACCAGATTTCCTGCTTTTACTATAATCAACTCAAGTTAATAAGTCAACACAAATCTTATATTTGACACAAGTTGATTATTCGGAGGGATCATTATGACCTGGAAAACCATGAGGAAACGCCTTTCCGCCCTGACGCTGGCGGCGGTGCTGACGGTGACGCTGAGCGTGCCCGCCGCGGCGGCGGAGGCCATCGGCGACGGCGTGGCCCCCACGTATGACGAGGCGTATTACGCCACGCTGGACTACTACGGCAACCTGCTGGAGGGCAGCGTGGTAAAAAGCTGCGCCATGAACGGAAAAGACTGCCTGACGGACTACGGCGTATACGATGAGGTGGTGAACCTCACCGACAGCACGGCGCCGGAGAGCGGGGAGGGGGGAAGCACCTCCTTCCGCTTTACGGACGGCGCGCCGGACCACTTCTACTTCGAGGGCAAGACGAAGAAGCCCTTTGAGGACCTGCCCTGGCGCATTTCCCTGCGCTATACCTTAAACGGCGTCCCCGCCAAGGCGGAGGACCTGGCGGGAAAGCAGGGCGTGGTGGAGATTTTCCTGGACATCGTGCCAAACGAGAATGCCGGCGACTACGCCCGGTACAATTACACCCTGGCGGCCACGGCCCTGTTCAACCAGGACGACATCCTCTCTCTGGAGGCCCCCGGGGCCCAGGTCCAGCTGGTGGGCAACCTGCGGACTGTCCTCTTCCTCTGCCTTCCCGGAGAGGAGCAGCACTTCACCATCCGGGTGGGCAGCAACGACTTTTCCTTCGGCGGCCTGACGGTGCTGATGATGCCCGCCACCCTGGCCCAGCTGGAGGAAATCTCCAAGCTCAGTGAGCGGAAGGACGATCTGGAAGAGGACTACCGGGCCCTCTCCGGCAGTCTCGACGAGCTGCTGGACGCCCTGGCGGACATCCAGAACGGCCTCTACGCCTCCGCCAAGGGTCTGGACCAGCTGGACGCGGCCCGGGGCACCTTCTCCGGCGGCAAGGGCGCGCTCTATGAAGGTACGGACCGCCTCCGGGCGGATCTGAGCAACCTGGCGGACATCCTGGCCCCGGTGGAGCAGCGCGTCCAGACTCTCAGCCAGACGGTGACGGACTCCAAGGCCGTCCTAAACGAGATGACCGACGCCGCCGTTACCCTCCAGGCTCAGCTGACGGAGCTGGAGACGGCTTTGTACGGCCTGGAGCAGGGAACCTATGACCTGCGGAGCGTCATCAGCCTGGCGGCGGACATGGAGGGAAGCCTCCTTCGCTTAGAGAGCGCCCTGGGCGGCGTACATGTGGGCGGCGGCAGCGTCGCCACCAACAGCCGGGGGCTGGTGGAGAAGGTGAAAAATGTCCACGGCGCATACGCGGCGGAGGATACGGAGACTTTCCTCCAGAAGATGCTGGAGGCCCAGGGCGCGGGCAGCGCCGAGGCCAAGGCCAAGGCGGCGGGCATGAAGCAGCTGCTGGAGGCGGATAAGGCGGGCCTTCCGGTGCCGCCGGACCAACAGGCGGCCCTGGAGGCGGCAAAGCAATTGGAAGGGCTCCGCCAGGCCAAGGACCAGACGGGCATGGGCTTCGGGGATTTCTGCGGCCAGGTAACCCAGGACCCCAATACCGCCAAGCAGATGAACGACCTTTGGCTGATCTACAGCGCCGGAGGCTCCACTTCGGGAAAGGCTTCTTTGAGAAACCGCCCTGCCTCTGAGATTCAAATTACGGTCCCGGCCGCTCCGGCCCCGGAGCAGCCGCAAGCGCCGGAGACACCTTCGGCGCCGGTACAGCCCGAATCTCCAGAAACACCTGAGTCCCCGGCGGATGGCCAAATCCCGGAACAGCCTCAGCTCCCGGAGCTGCCGCCCCCGGAGGCGTCCGCGCCCGAGACGCCGGAGGAACCCGCTGTGCCGGAAGAGACGACAGACCCGGAAGAGCCGCGAGAACCCACGCCTCCGGCGGAGGAGGCTCCGGCGGAGACACAGGAGCCGGAGGCCTTTCACAAGGGACAGATGTCGGCCCGGCTGGTGGTTTATGAAAATCTGGACGAGGACGACAGTGATTCCAGCGACGACAGCGGCTCCAGCGACGACAGCGGCTCCAGCGGGGACAGCGGTTCCAGCGGAGACAGCGGTTCCAGCGGAGACAGCGGCTCCAGCGGAGACAGCGGTTCCAGCGGAGACAGCGGTTCCAGCGGAGACAGCGGTTCCAGCGGAGACAGCGGTTCCAGCGGGGACGGCGGTTCCAGCGGGGACAGCGGTTCCAGCGGGGACAGCGGTTCCAGTGGGGACGGCGGTTCCAGCGGGGACGGCGGTTCCAGCGGGGACGGCGGTTCCGGCGGGGACGGCGGCGCCCCCTCCGATCCCAGCAAGCCCCCGGAGAACAACACGGTAGGCGGCGCGGTGGTAGACCTCATCACCAACGGCCTGGACAGCGCTACCGCCCGGATTGACGCGATTCAAAGCCAGCTCAACGCCTCCCTCAACCAAATCAAGCGCCCCACCGCCGCCGTGGCGGGGGACCTGGCGAACCTCTGCGGGGAGCTGGACATTTTGCTGCGGGATCTGGACGACGCGGAGGACCTGATGGCCGCCCTGGGACAATCCGCCGGGACCCTGCGGGAAATTCTGGAGGACGTGGACGCCCTGCGGACCGTGCTGAACGGCTATGAGCCCACCCTTCAGGAGGCCCTGGCCAACACGGGGACCCTCAGCGCCTCCGCCGTTACCACCATCCGGGACACGGAGGCCCTGCTCACCGACGCGGAGAACCTGGCCCGCTCCACGGGGAAGGACCTGGACGCGGGGACGAAGCAGTCCCTCCGGGGCCTCTCCGCCGCCCTGCGGCAGACCGCCAAGGCCCTGGCCACCACGAAACAGGTGAAGGAGGCCAAAAACACCGTCACCCAAATTATCGAGGATACCTGGAACGAATACACCGGAGACGTGAACAACATCCTGCTGATGGACGCCACGGCGGAGCCGGTCTCCCTGACGGATGAGCGGAATCCCGCCCCCACCAGCATTCAGGTTCTTATCCGCACCCAGGAAATCAAGGAGGAGAAGCCGGAGGAGGACGAGGCGTCCGCCGCCGTGAAGGAAAAAACCACCTTCTGGGGCCGGGTGACCCAGATGTTCCGGGACTTCTGGAACGCCGTCACCGGCGTCTTCCAATGACGGGAGGAGAGCCGCCATGATTGAAAAAATCGCCCATAAGCTGACCCGAAAGCCCAAGCTGGTGGCCCTGATTGCCGTGCTGATGCTGATTCCCTCTCTCATCGGCTACGCCGCCACCCGCATCAACTACGACATCCTGTCCTATCTGCCCCAGGATCTGCCCTCCTCCCAGGGGGAGCAGCTTCTGGAGGAGCCCTTCCAGATGGCGGCTACCAGCATGCTTATCGTGGAGGGGATGCCTGCGGGCTATACCAACAAGCTGATTCAGGACATCCAGGACGTCCCCGGCGTGTCCAGCGCCGTGTGGCTCAGCAATCTGGTGGGCATCCAGGTTCCCGTGGAGATGATTCCGGCGGACCTCCGGGAGATGTTCTTCTCCGGCCAGGCCACCATGATGCTGATTCAGTACGACCACCCCGGGGCCTCCGACGAGACCATGGAGGCCATCCGGCAGGTGCGGAGCGTCTGCAACGAGCGCTGCTTCCTGGCGGGCTTTTCCGTGGTCATCAAGGACACCCGGGACGTGATGGACGGGGAGCTGCCCATCTTCGTGGGACTGGCGGTGCTGCTGGCCCTGGCGGCCATGAGCGTGACGCTGGAGTCCACTGTCCTGCCCTTTGTGTACCTGGCCAGCATCGGCATGGCCGTGGTCTACAACTTCGGAAGCAACATCTTCTTAGGCCAGATTTCCTACATCACCAAAGCCATCGCCGCCGTGCTGCAATTGGGCGTGACCATGGACTACTCCATCTTCCTCTACCACCGCTATGAGGAGGAGCGGGAGCGCTATGACGACAAGCGGGACGCCATGGCCCAGGCCATCATCGCCGCCTTCCGCTCCCTCTCCGGCAGCAGCATGACCACCATCGCGGGCTTCCTGGCCCTGTGCTTCATGCGGCTGACCCTGGGAAGGGACATCGGCATCGTCATGGCCAAGGGCGTGGTCCTGGGGGTGGCGACGGTGATCCTGGTCCTGCCGTCCCTGGTGCTGATATTCGACAAGCAGATCGGAAAGCACAAGCACAAGACCCTGATTCCCTCCTTCGATAAGGTCAACGCCTTCATCCTCCGGTACAAGGTCCCCCTGGTGGTGCTGACAGTGCTGCTGTTTTTCCCGGCGGTCTACGCCCAGCGCCACGCGGACATCTACTACAAGCTGGACGAATCCCTGCCCCGGGACCTTCCGTCCATCGTCAGCAACGAGAAGCTGAAGGACGATTTTGATATGGCGACCAGCCATTTCGTGGTCCTCCGGGACGACCTCAGCGCCGCCGACATGGGGGAGCTGGAGCGCCGGATGGAGGAGGTCCCCGGCATCACCTCCGTGGTGTCCTTCCACAAGATGCTGGGCGTGGGCATTCCGGACTTCTTCATCCCGGAGGACCTCAAGAACATGCTCCGCCAGGAGGGCTGGCAGCTGATGATGATCAATTCCAGCTATGCCCCGGCCACAGACGCGGTGGCGGCCCAGCTGGACGCCATGAATGCAATCCTCCACAGCTACGACCCCTCCGCCATGATCACCGGGGAGGGGGCCATGTACCGGGATTTGATCGACACCTCGGCGGTGGACTTCCAGGTGACGAATTATATTTCCATCGCGGCCATCTTCCTCATCATCGCCTTTGTGTTCAAGTCCGCCTCCGTTCCCCTGGTGCTGGTAGCCACCATTGAGCTGGCCATCTTCATCAACCAGGGCTGCTGCTACTTCCTGGGCACGGAAATTCCCTTCATTGCCCCCACCATCATCAGCTGCGTACAGCTGGGGGCCACGGTGGACTACGCCATTTTGATGACCTCCCGTTTCCAGGAGGAGCTGAAGAAGGGCCTTGGACGGGAGGAGGCCATCCGCGTTGCCGCCGCGTCCTCTGATGCGTCCATCGTCACCAGCGCCCTGGTGCTCTTCTGCGCCACCCTGGGGGTGTCCTTCGTGTCCTCCATCGACCTCATCGGGGCCATCTGCGTCATGCTGGCCCGGGGCGCGCTGATCTCGGCGCTGGTGAGCATCTTCCTCATGCCCGCCATTCTCTGCGTCTGCGAGCCGGTTTTTAACAAGACCAGCTGGCATTGGAAAACGCCGGACCCCGCTCCGGCCCTGCCCGGCTCGGAGAGGGAGGCGCTTCCCACGGCGAAGGCCCCGCCCGCCCTGGAGGAGGCGGCCATTCCGGCGGCCTCCGCCGGGGAGACGCCGGCAGAGGTGGTTTCCATAGAGATGGAGCCGGTTTCCGCCCGCGGGGAATAACGGAAGACCCAGTAAGGCCCCCGGAGGGATGTCCTCCGGGGGCCTTTTCGCATGATTGGTCAGTCTTCATCCTTTGCCCAGGCCATGGCGCAGCGCACGGCCCGCTTCCAGCCCTTCAGAAGCTCCTGCCGCCGCTGCTGGGAGACGGCGGGGGAGAAGGTCCGCTCACAGGCCCAGTTGCCCCGAATCTCGTCCAGATCCCTCCAGAAGCCGGAGGCCAGCCCCGCCAGGTACGCCGCCCCCAGGGCGGTGGTTTCGATGCACCGGGGCCGCTGGATTTGGGTGTCCGACAGGTCCGCCTGGAACTGCATGAGGAAGCTGTTGGCGCTGGCTCCGCCGTCCACCTTGAGAGAACCCAGGGCCAGGCCGGACTCCTCCTTCATGGCGCAGAGCAAATCGTTGGTCTGGTAGGCCAGGGATTCCGTCACCGCCCGGATGAAATGCTCCCGGGTGACGCCCCGGGTGAGGCCCGTTACGGTGCCCCGGGCGTAGGGCTCCCAGTAGGGGGCCCCCAGGCCAACAAAGGCCGGGACCACATAAATGCCTCCCGCGTCCTCCAGGCGGGAGCAGATCTCCTCTGTCTGGGCGGCGCTGTCCACCAGCTTCATCTCGTCCCGGAGCCACTGGATGGCGGCCCCGGCGATGAAAACGCTGCCCTCCAGGGCGTAGTGGATCTGCGTTCCCGTTCCGGCGGCGATGGTGGTGAGGAGGCCCCGCCTGGAGGCCACCGCCTCCGCCCCGGTGTTCATCAGCAGGAAGCCGCCGGTGCCGTAGGTGCTCTTCACGTCCCCCGGTTCAAAGCCGCACTGGCCGAAGAGGGCGGCCTGCTGGTCGCCCGCGGCGGCGGCGATGGGGATGGACCCGCCGAACTTGTCCGTCTCGCCGAACAGGCAGCTGCTGGGCAGGGCCCGGGGCAGCAGGGAGGCGGGGATGCGGAAGTAGTCCAGCAGCTCCTGGTCCCACTGGAGCTTGTGGATGTCAAAGAGCATGGTCCGGGAGGCGTTGGTGTAGTCCGTGGCGTGGACCCGTCCCCCGGTCAGGTTCCAGATAAGCCAGGTGTCCACGGTGCCGAACCGCAGCTCCCCCCGCTCCGCCCGCTGCCGGGCGCCGGGGACGTTGTCCAGAATCCATTCCAGCTTGCTGGCGGAAAAGTAGGCGTCGGGAATCAGGCCGGTTTTCTGACGGACGGCCTCCTCCAGCCCGTCCCGCCGGAGCCGCTCAATGCGGTCCGCCGTCCGGCGGCACTGCCAGACAATGGCGTTGCAGACGGGCTTCCCGGTGGCGGCGTCCCAGACCAGGGTGGTTTCCCGCTGGTTGGTGATGCCGATGGCGGCGATTTCATCCGGCCGGGCGTCGGCCTTCTGCATGGCCTCCATGGCGACGCCCATCTGGGTGGACCAGATGTCCATGGGGTCGTGCTCCACCCAGCCGGGCTGGGGATAAATCTGGGGGAACTCTTTTTGCACCACGGCCCGGATTTCCCCCCGGCGGTCAAAGAGGATGCACCGGGAGCTGGTGGTGCCCTGGTCCATGGCAATCACATAGTTTTTCTCGTTCACGTCCGCTCCTCCCGCGCCGGTCACAGGGTCCCCTTGAAGAAGTCGATGACGCCCTGCTCCACCTGGTCCTTGAGATCGGCGTAGTTGTGAATCTCATGGCGGTAGCCGTCGTAAATTTTGGTGGTCACCTTGTGGCCGGAGGCTTCCAGCCAGGCGGAAACCTGCTTCACGCCCTCGCCGTACTGGCCCACCGGGTCCTCGCCGCCGGCGATGTTGTAGACGGGCAGGTCCTTGGGCACCTTCTCCGCCCATGCGGGGCCGGTGATGAAATCGATCATCTGGCAGAAGTAGAGGAAGGAGCGGTTGCTGGTGGGCCGGGAGAAGGCGTCCAGGGGGTCCATGGCGTGGTCCGCCTGGACATAGGGGTCGGAGCAGATCCACTCGTTGCCGAATTTGATTTCCTCCGTGCACCGCTCGCACATCCAGCCAAGCAGGGCCCCGGCGGCGCTGGGGTCGGAGGCGTCCCCCTGCCCGGCGTCCACGGCGGCCCGGAGCATGGCCATGCCCTGTTCCAGCCCGGGGAAGACGCCGCTGGTGCCGCAGAGGGTGACGGCGGAGAGCTCGGAGCCGTAGGCCGTGATGTAGTCCCGGGCGATGAAGGAGCCCATGCTGTGGCCGAAGAGGAAGCAGGGGAGGCCGGGGTATTTCTCCTTGACCAGGGTGGTCAGGGTGTGCTCGTCCTCCATCATGGTGTGGGGGCCCTTGTCCCCCCAGTCGCCCCAGGAGCTGTTGACCACGGCAGTCCTGCCGTGGCCCACATGGTCGTCCGCCGCCACGATGAAGCCGGCGTCCAGGAATTTGGAGATCATGTGAAGATAGCGCCGGGAGTGCTCCCCGAAGCCGTGGACCAGCTGAATGATGCCCACAGGCTGGGCTGCGGGGACATAGATCCACCCCTGGACCTGGTCCCGCTGGTTGAAGGACTGGAAGCTGATCTCGTGTAACATCGCTGCTCCTCCTGTTCCGGGGCGAAAGCGCCCCTGTAAATTGACCGGAAAATTAAGGAATTAAAGAAAGTATACCGTGCCCCGCCGCCGCTGTCAACCAAAAGCGGCGGCAAAGCCGGTCCGGGCAAATTTTTTCCGGAAAGGGGCTTGCCATTTGACAAAAAATCCGTTATGCTATTCATAAAGTCTTTATAAAACAAGAGACGGGGAATGAGGAGCCATGACCATATCGCCTGCCAACAACATGGACGTCAAGCGGCGCAACCGGGTGAACACCCTGCGCTGCATCCTGAAAAGCGACCGGGTTTCCCAAATGGAGCTGACCCAGAAGCTGGCCTTGAGCTGGCCCACGATTTTGCAGAACGTGAAAGAGCTGACGGAGCTGGGGCTGGTTCGGGAGGACGGCGTGTACGCCTCCACCGGCGGACGGAAGGCCAAGGCCTACGCTCCCGTGCGGGACGCCCGGGTGGCGGTGGGCGTGGACCTGACGGCGGACCACGTCGGCGTGGTGCTGACGGACCTGGGGGGAAACCTGCTGAAGCAGGTCACGGGGGCCCTCCGCTTCTCCATGGAGGAGATCTATTTCAAGTACCTGGGCGGCCTGCTCCAGCGCTTTGTGGAGGCCAACGGGGCGGCGGATCGGATTCTGGGAGTGGGCATAGCCCTTCCCGGCATTGTGGACGGGGAGCGGGGCGTGCTGCGGGAGTCCCACGCTCTGGAGCTGCGGAATGTGCCGCTTAGCCGCTTTACCCAGCAGATACCCTGGCCCTGCCGCTGCCTGGGCGCCGCTCATGCCGCGGGCCTGGCGGAGTTCCGGGGCGTGGATGGGGATATGGTCTATCTCTCCCTGGACGACACCGTGGGCGGGGCCATCCTCCGGGACGGGAGCCTCTGCCTGGGGGATCACCTCCGGGCGGGGGAGTTCGGGCACATGACCCTGGTTCCCGGTGGACGCCGGTGCTGGTGCGGCAAGGCGGGCTGCCTGGACGCCTACTGCTCCGCCAAGGTCCTTTCGGATCACGCCGGGGGCAGCCTCTCCGCCTTTTTCGAGGAGCTCCGCTCCGGGGACGCCGGGAAGCGGGAGATCTGGCGGGAGTACCTGGAGCACCTGGCGGCGGCGGTGAACAACCTCCATGTGGCCTTCGACTGCGGCGTCATAGCGGGGGGCCGGGTGGGGGCCTGTCTGGAGGAGTTCGGGGAGCTGCTGCGGGCGCTGCTGGCGGAGCGGAATCCCTTCGAGCAGGACGCGTCCTATCTGAAATGGAGCCGCCGCCCCCAAGAGGCCGCCGCCGTGGGCGCGGCGCTGACGCAGGTGGAGGCGTTCCTCGAGGGGCTTTGAAAGTACATCAAGCAAGAGCGCCGTCCCGGCCGGGACGGCGCTCTTGTTTATTTTCCGGCGTCCCGTTCCTCCCCAAGGACGGCGTGACAGGTCTCCAGGGCCTTGTCCAGTTTCTGCCTCAGGGCGGTCCCGGGTTCCCCGGTTTTCAGAGCGGCGTGGATGTCCACCAGCTCAAAGCGGGGGGAGGCCCCCTCCGCCCGGTGGAGCATGTAGAGGGGGATATAGCCGCAATCCGCAACCTGGGCCTCCCCGGTTTCATTGTCCCGGGTGAGGGTCAGGGTCAGCACCGCCGTCGTGTCCGTGTTGGGCTTGGTCTGGGAGGAAATGAAGTTTCCCAGGGAGTAGCAGACAAAGCCCTGCCGCCCGTCGGGCAGGGTCCGGATCTCCATAGGCTGGGGCACATGGGAATGGCCGCCCAGGATAATGTCCGCGCCGTTTTCAAAGAGAAAGTCCGCCAGTTCCTCCTGGTATTGGTTCTGCGTCAGCTTGTACTCCAGGCCCCAGTGGATCATCACCGCCACCAGGTCCGTTTTCAAGGCCTTGGCGTCCTCCAGGTCCCCGGCCAGGCGGTCCCAGTCCGGCTTGGAGAGGGAGGTCAGGTAGTCGGTGTTGAAGACATTGATGGCGTAGGGGTGCTTTTTCGGTATGGGGATGCCGTTGGTGCCGTAGGCATAGCCCAGAAAGGCCACCGAGATGCCCCCAACGTCGGCCACGGCGGCGTTGTGGTCAAATTCCTCCTGGGTCCGGCTGGTGCCTACATGGGCCAGGCCGGCCCCGTCCAAAACGTCCAGCGTCCGGCTCAGGCCGGAGAAGCCCCGGTCCAGGCTGTGGTTGTTGGCGGTGAGGCACAGGTCGAAGCCCAAGGCCTTGAGGTCGCGGGCCAGGTCGTCGGGGGAGTTGAAGGCGGGATAGCCGGAGTAGGGCGGGCCGCCGGAAAGGGTGGTCTCCAGGTTCACCACAGCGTAATCGGCCGTCTCCACATAGGGCCTGGCGGCGGCCATGATCCGGGCATAATCGTACCGTTCCCCGTTCCAGGCGTCGTTGGTGATGGGCATATGGCTCATGGCGTCCCCGCAGACCGCCAAAGTGGCCGTGGTGGGCTCCGGCGGCGGGGGTTCCTCCGGGACGGCGGGCTCCTCCGGGGCGGGAGGGGGCTCCTCCCGGGGAGGCGGGACGGACGCCTCCGTTCCGGCGGGGAGGGCTCCGCCGCAGGCGCTCAGGAGCAGCGCCAGACAGAGCAGGAGGACAGGGATCTGCCGTTTCATGGAAGGACCTCCTTGTTTGGTTGTTTTTCGACCTGATTATAAGCCGTTCCGGCGGGCTTTGTCAATGAAGCGCGGAGCGTTGCCGCTTTGCCTTCCATTTTGCCGGCTTTTTGAGGTTCATGGCGGCAAACTTAAGCCTCACCCAGTTGGAGACTTGGGCCAGGCCACAATAAAAGGTATAACGCATACCTCCTTTGAATCTCGCCGCGCCGTCTTGGCGTTGGGAGAAAGAATTTTTTGGGAAAGCTTTGAAATAAGAAATAACGGGAAGCCATTGACAAAAGGGCTTTCCGGCCCCTATAATGAAAATGGAAACCCATGGGCCCCTAGGGGGGCCGACTATGAAAGCTAGGGGTGGAGAGAGATGAACAGTATCCGAAAGAAGATCACGGTATGCCTGATGGCGACGGTGCTGGCCGCGCTGGTTGTGGTGGGAGGCGCCAGCATTGGCCTGAACTACCGGAGCACCATCGCCACAGTGGACCAGATGATGACGCAGACCGCCGTATTGGCGGCGGAACGCATTGAGGAAGAGCTGATTGCCTATAAGAATGTGGCCATGGACACGGGCCGCATCACCCAGCTGGCCGATTCCGAAACGCCGCTGGAGGAAAAGCGGAGCATCATCGATGAGCGGGCCAGCCTCCACGGCTTCCAGCGGGGCAATGTCATCGGCTTGGACGGCATCAGCATTTTCGACGGGAAGGACTATTCCGACCGGGAGTATGTGCAGCAGGCCCTGAGCGGAAACGTTTATGTTTCGCAGCCCCTGGTCAGCAAGATCACGGGGGAGCTGACCATTATGGTTGCCGCGCCTCTTTACTCCAACCGGGGGCTCGTTGCGGGGGCGGTCTACTTTGTTCCCCCGGAAACCTTTTTGAACGACATCGTGTCCTCCATCAAGGTCAGCGAAAACAGCCGGGCCTATATGATCAACAAAGACGGAGACACCATTGCCGACATCACCTTGGAGACAATCACCACCCAAAACATTGAGCGGGAGGCCCAGAGCGACTCCTCTTTGAAGCAGCTTGCCGCCATCCACGCGGAGATGCGGCAGGGGAAGGTGGGATTCGGCAGCTTCCACGACACCGACGGCCCCCGTTTCGCGGCTTACGCCCCGGTGGATGGAACCAACGGCTGGAGTGTGGCGGTCACCGCGATGAAAAAGGACTATCTGGCGGATACATATTTCGGTATGCTTATTGATGTGCTGGTAATCGTGGCCTCCATTCTGGCTTCCATCGTGGTGGCGCTGAAGCTGTCCAGCAACATCAGCGATCCCATGCGGGCCTGCGCCCAGCGGATGAAGCTGCTGGTGGAGGGCGACTTGAAGGCCCCCGTTCCCCAGATCCAGGGAAAGGACGAGACGGCGGAGCTGACCCGTTCCACGGCGGAGATGGTGACGGGGCTGAATACCATCATCAACGACATCAGCTACCTCCTTACGGAGATGGCCAATCAGAATCTGGACATCCGCTCCGCCCACCGGGAGGCCTATGTGGGGGACTTCCAGAATATTCTCCAGTCCATGCGGACACTGAAGGTGGAGCTCAGCGGCACCATGCGGCAGATCAACGCCTCCGCCGGGCAGGTGTCCTCCGCCAGCAACCAGGTGTCCATGGGCGCGCAGAGCCTGAGCCAGGGCTCCATGACCCAGGCCAGCTCCATCGAAGAGCTGGCGGCCACCATCACGGAGATTTCCGACAGCGCCAAGCGGACCGCCGCCGCCGCCGAGGAGGCGGGGCGCTTCGTGGGGCAGGCCGGAGGGCAGCTTGGAATCAGCGTGGAGCACGTCAAGGGGCTCAACGCCGCCATGGAGAAGATTTCCGGCTCTTCCGAGGAAATTTCCAAGATCATTGCCACCATTGAAAACATTGCCTTCCAGACCAACATCCTGGCCCTGAACGCCGCCGTGGAGGCCGCCCGGGCGGGCAGCGCCGGCAAGGGCTTCGCCGTGGTGGCCGACGAGGTGCGCAACCTGGCCACCAAGTCCGACCAGGCCGCCAAGGCCACCAAGGAGCTGATTGAAAGCTCCATCGCCGCCGTCACCGAAGGAAGCCGGGCGGTGGGAAATGTCACCGAGTCTTTGGAGCGGACCAGCGAGTCCGCCGGCCACGTAACCGCGCAGATGGACATCGTGGTGGAGGCTGTGGAAAACCAGACCTCCGCCATCAACCAGGTCACCGAGGGCATCGATCAGATTTCCTCCGTGGTCCAGACCAACAGCGCCACGGCCCAGGAGAGCGCCGCCGCCAGCGAGGAGCTGTCCGCCGAGGCGGCCAGCCTGAAGCAGCTGGTGGACCAGTTTACCTTAGCCAAGGACTGAGGCGGGCCGCGTTCGATGGCTGCGGCGGATGCCGTCACTGGCAATTTACTGTAAAAAAGGGCCCCGCGGATACGCCGCGGGGCCCTTTTTGTGGCTACATCCACGAAAATACGGCAAATCCTGAAAAGACCGTTGACAAAATCAGGATTTTTGCTACAATAGATAGCGTTCAAAAGGCGTACGCCTTTTTTTCATGGTTTGCAGACAAACCATGAGGGGAGTTGTATGCGCCTGGAAGACACAAAAATTTTTGGAGGTTTGCAATGAAGAAGTTTTTCAGCATGCTGCTGGCGCTCGTGATGCTTTTGGCTCTCGCGGGCTGCGGCGGCAACGACAAGACCCCCGCGCAGGATCAGGGCGGCTCCTCTGACGCCGGCCAGACCCAGCAGGACGGGGACTCCGGCGAGGCGGGCGACGCCGCCGCCACCCTGGAGGACGGTATCGGCGACTACCACATCGGCATTGTCACCGGCTCCGTCTCCCAGTCCGAGGATGACCGCCGCGGCGCCGAGGCCTTCCAGGCCAAGTACGGCGAGGACAAGGTCACCCTGGCCATCTATCCCGACAACTTTACCGAGGAGCTGGAGACCACGATCCAGACCATCGTGAATATGTCCGACGACCCCCTGATGAAGGCCATTGTCGTCAACCAGTCTGTCCCCGGCACCACCGAGGCTTTCCGCCAGATCAAGGAGCGCCGCCCCGACATCATCTGCATCGCCGGCGAGGCCCATGAGGACCTGCCTGAGATCGGCTCCGCCGCCGACCTGGTGTGCAACAACGACTTCGTGTCCCGCGGCTATCTGATCATCCGCACCGCCCACGAGCTGGGCGCGGACACCTTCGTCCACATCTCCTTCCCCCGCCACATGGCTTATGAGACCATGAGCCGCCGCGTGGCCGTCATGGAGGAGGCCTGCAAGGAGTTCGGCATGAAGTTCGTCCTGGAGACCGCTCCCGACCCGACTTCCGACGTGGGCATCCCCGGCGCTCAGGCTTATATCCTGGAGAACGTCCCCGCCTGGGTCCAGAAGTACGGTGAGAACGCCGCCTACTTCTGCACCAACGACGCCCACACCGAGCCCCTGCTCAAGCAGCTGGTGGAATACGGCGGCTACTTCATCGAGGCCGACCTGCCCTCTCCTCTGATGGGCTATCCCGGCGCTCTGGGCCTGGACCTCACCGAGGAGGCCGGCGACTTTGAGAAGATTCTGGCTAAGGTCGAGTCCGCTCTGGTGGAGAAGGGCGCCGCCGATCACTTCGGTACCTGGGCCTACTCCTATGGCTACACCCTGTCCGCCGGTCTTGCGGAGCACGCCAAAAACGTCATCAACGGAGTCAGCGAAATCACGGACATGGACGCCGTGGCCGCGGCCCTGAACGTATACTCTCCCAAGGCCCAGTGGAATGGCGCGGGCTACACCAACGCCACCACCGGAGTCAAGAGCGACAATGTGTTCCTCATCTATCAGGACACCTATATCATGGGCGACCCCGGCCGCTTCATGGGCAACGCCGACGTGGAGATTCCCGAGAAGTACTTCACCGTCAGCTGATTCGATTCAAAAATTGTCTGCCGCACGGGGAGGAGGACCTGTCCTCCTCCCCGCGCTGGCTTTGACCGGGGCGGCATAAGTCCCCGCCCGGCGCCGGGGACCGGCGCGCGGAACAAATGAGATAGGGTGGATGTATGACAAACAACGTGAACCCCTTGCTGCAAATGCAGAACATCAAAAAGGACTTCTTTGGCAATCAGGTCCTCACCGATATCAATTTTACCCTGGGTGAGGGCGAGGTTTTGGGCCTGTGCGGCGAGAACGGCGCGGGCAAAAGCACCTTGATGAAAATACTCTTCGGCATGGACGTCATCCGGGAGACCGGCGGCTACGGCGGCGACATCCTGATTGACGGCCAAAAAGTGGAATTCAACACGCCTTTCGACGCGCTGGAGGCGGGTATCGGCATGGTACATCAGGAGTTTTCCCTGATCCCCGGCTTCTCCGCCACAGAAAATATCCTCCTGAATCGGGAGCCCTGCAAAAAGAATATTGTTTCAGAGGTGTTCGGAGACCGTCTGAACACGCTGGATTATAAGGAGATGGACCGGCGTTCCTCCGCCGCCATCGAAAAAATGGGCGTCGCCATCGACGCGAATATGGTCATCAGCGATATGCCCGTGGGACACAAGCAGTTTACGGAAATCGCCCGGGAGCTGAGCAAGGACCAGCTGAAGCTGCTGATTTTGGACGAGCCCACCGCCGTGCTGACGGAAAAGGAGGCCGAGGCCCTGCTGGAATCCATCCGGGGCATGGCCGCCCGGGGCATTTCCGTCATCTTCATCACCCACCGCCTCCATGAGATTCTGGCGGTGTGCGACAAGGTGGTGGTCATGCGGGACGGTTTCGTGGTCCGGGATGTTCCGGCAAAAGAGACCAGCGTAGAGGACATCACCAAGTGGATGGTGGGCCGGGACGTGCAGAGCGCCGCCGCGGGCGAGGCCCGGAGCAATGACGGGGCCCGGACCATCATGTCCATCCAAGACCTCTGGGTGGACATGCCCGGCGAGACGGTGCGCGATGTCTCCCTTGATATCAAGGAGGGCGAGATCCTGGGCATCGGCGGCCTGGCGGGCCAGGGCAAGCTGGGCATCCCCAACGGCGTCATGGGCCTTTACGAGGCCGGCGGCAAGGTGACGTTCAACGGCGGGGAGATTCCCTTGAACGATCCCCGGAAGTGCCTGGATTCCTCCCTGGCCTTCGTGTCGGAGGACCGGCGGGAGGTGGGCCTCCTGCTGGACGAGAGCCTGGAATGGAACGTGGCGTTCCCCGCTATGCAGATCCAGGAGAAATTCCTGAAAAAGCTGCTGGGCGGCTTTATCAAGTGGCGGGACGAGAAGGGCATCCATAAGGTGACCCAGAAATATATCGACGAGCTGCAAATCAAATGCACCAGCTCCAAGCAGAAAGCCCGGGAGCTCTCCGGCGGCAACCAGCAGAAGGTGTGCCTGGCCAAGGCCTTTGCCCTGGAGCCCAAGTTCCTCTTCGTGTCCGAGCCCACCCGGGGCATCGACGTGGGCGCCAAGTCCTTGGTGCTGGAGGCGCTGAAGAAGTTCAACCGGGAGAACGGCGTCACGGTCGTCATGATCTCCTCCGAGCTGGAGGAGCTGCGGCAGACCTGTGACCGCATCGCCATCGTCTCCGGCGGACAGGTGGCGGGCATCCTGCCTGCGGCGGCGTCCTCCGAGGAATTCGGCCTGCTGATGGTCAGCAAGGTCATATAGGGAGGTGGGTCAAAATGAGTGAGAAAAAAGATTATAATTATAACAGTCCATCCAAATTCAACGACGAGATGAAAACCATTCCGCCGGCGCGTTGGCCTACAGATCTGGAAAAGGCGCAAATGGGCACCATGACGGCAATGGTCTCCTCTTTCGGCCTGCCTCGGATCATCATCTCCGGGTTTTTGCTGGTCCTCTTCATCCTGACCCCCTTTGTCGGGGTTGATCTGCCCACTCAGATCACCAACATCATCAACCGCTTCAGCTGGAACGCGGTGCTGGTCCTGGCCATGGTGCCCATGATTCACGCGGGCTGCGGATTGAACTTCGGACTGCCCCTTGCGATTATCTGCGGCCTTCTGGGCGGCACGCTGTCCATCCAGCTGGGCTTTACCGGCCCCATGAGCTTTTTGATGGCGGTGCTGATTGCCACGCCTTTCGCAGTGATCCTGGGTGGGGGCTACGGCCTGCTTTTGAACCGCATCAAGGGCGGCGAGATGATGATTGCCACCTATGTGGGCTTCTCCGTCATGTCCTTTTTCTGCATGATGTGGCTGCTGCTGCCCTATTCCAGTCCCACCATGGTCTACGGCCTCTCGGGCAACGGCCTGCGGCCCACCATTTCCCTGGACGGCTTCTATAATCAGGTGCTGGCCAAGATTCTGCATATCAAAATCGGGAACATTGAAATCCCCACGGGCTCTTTGCTGGTCTTCGCACTGCTGGCCTTTTTGATGTGGGCGTTCCTGCACACCAAGACCGGCACCGCCATGACGGCGGTGGGTTCCAACCCCGCTTTTGCCCGGGCTGCGGGCATCAACGTGGACCGGACCCGGATGCTCTCTGTTATCATGTCCACCTGGCTGGGGGCCATGGGCATTTTGATGTATCAGCAGGGCTTCGGCTTTATCCAGCTTTATAATGCCCCCAACAACCTGACCATGCCCACGGTGGCGGCCATCCTGATCGGCGGCGCCTCGGTCAATAAAGCCAGTATCCCCAATGTAATTATCGGTACAATTTTGTTCCAGGGAATCGTGACCATGACCCCCACGGTCATGAACTCCGCGATCCACATGGACATGAGCGAGGTCATTCGGATTATCGTCTCTCAGGGCATGATCCTGTACGCTCTGACCAGAAAGACGGAGGGTGTGAAATGAACGGGAAAAAGAACATCCCCGCCGGGAAGAGGCTTTTGGAGCTGGTGCGGAACAACGCCGTGCCCATCATGTTCATCATCATCTGCGCCATTTTTATCCCCATGGCGGGCTTCTCTCCCAGCTACCTGCTCAATGAGATCGTCACCCGTATGGGCCGGAACCTGTTCCTGGTTCTCTGCTTGCTGTTCCCCATTATGGCGGGCATGGGCCTGAACTTCGCCATGACGCTGGGCGCCATGGGCGCGGAGATCGCCGTCATTCTGGTGGCGGACTGGCAGATCTGGGGCATTCCCGGCGTGGTGCTGGCCATGATCCTGTCCATTCCCTTCTCCGCTCTGCTGGGCTTCATCTGCGGCACGCTGCAAAACATGGCCAAGGGCCGGGAGATGATCACCAGCTATATCATTAACTTCTTTATCAACGGCTGGTATCAGCTCATCGTGCTGTATGTCATGGGGGCGGTTATCCCCATCATCCATGCCAGCATCATGCTGCCCCGGGGCTATGGCATCCGCAATACCGTGAGCCTGCTGAACATGCGCCAGTGCCTGGACGACCTGCTGGCCATCCGCGTGGCGGGCGTGAAGATTCCCGTGTTCACCTTCCTTCTGGTGGGCCTTTTGTGCTTGTTCATCGTCTGGTTCCGCCGCACGAAGCTGGGCCAGGACATGCGGGCCGTGGGCCAGGATATGGAGGTGGCTAAGGCCGCGGGCATCAACGTGGACCGGACCCGCATCATCTCCGTGGTCATGTCTACCGTCTGCGCCGGTTTCGGCATGGTTATCTATCTCCAGAACATCGGCAACCTGCCCACCTACACCGGACACGCCCAGATCGGCATGTTCTGCATCGCGGCCCTGCTGGTAGGCGGTGCGTCGGTGGAAAAGGCCGGTAT
The DNA here is from genome assembly GCA_910574635.1 of Oscillospiraceae bacterium. Taxonomy (GTDB): domain Bacteria; phylum Bacillota; class Clostridia; order Oscillospirales; family Oscillospiraceae; genus Oscillibacter. Next base: position 140,130 of record CAJTCG010000010.1, read on the forward strand.
CGGCAACGCCTTCCTGGGCGTGATCCTGTTCCACATGATGTTCATCGTGGCTCCCGGCGCGGGCGCGTTCATCACCGGGGACTCCATGGTGGGCGAGTACTTCCGCGTGTTCCTGTCTTACGGCGTAATCACCTTGGCTCTGATTATGTATGAGGCCAAGAAGCGGATGGCGAAGAGCAAGGCGGGCCAGGAGCTGGCTGCGGCCCAGGTGAAAAAGGAGGACGCGTGATGAAGGTGAAAACGAGAAGGGTCCTCTTTGCTTTCCTGCTGGTGCTGGTGCTGGTGGCCGTCGCCGCCGCTATGATGGTCATTGGACGGGGACATACCGTCTACTTCGACAACAAGACCCTGGAGGATTACCAGGGCCAGACCTACAAGGCTTTCGAGAAAGTGGTGGTCACCGTCAAGGACGAACAGGTGGCCAAGCTGGCCAAGCGTGACCGGGGCATGTCCATCTGGATCGGGCAGAATTTCAAAATGATTCTGGAGGTTACCCGGGAGAAGGGCGGAGAGGCCGAGATTCATGAGATCGACCTGAAGCTGCCCTACAGCGTGGACGGCATCGTCATCAACCTCCCCGCCCTGCTGGAGGAACTGCCCGAGGAGGCCTGGTTCTCCGAGTTTGTTCCCGCCGTGACGGAGGAGCCTGCGGAGGAAGTCCCCGGCGAGGGCGACGACTTCGGCTTGGGCCTGGAAGGCGAGCTGGGCCTGGAAGACGGCCTGGGCGACGTCTGATTTCCAAAGCATCGGGAAACAATAGGACCGCCCCGCCAAAGGCGGGGCGGTCCTTTATTTGATGGATTAAAGGAGGAATCTCTATGGCAGTATTATCCGGCCTGGAGCCGAAAGCGGTATTCGGGTACTTTGAAAAGCTGTGCGCCGTGCCCCACGGCAGCGGCAACACCAAGCAGATCAGCGACCTGTGCGTGGACTTTGCCAAGGAACTGGGCCTTCGCTGGCGGCAGGACGAGGTGAACAACGTGGTCATCTGGAAGGACGCCAGCCCCGGCTGCGAGGACGCGCCCCCCGTCATCCTCCAGGGGCACATCGACATGGTCTGCGTGAAGACCGAGGACTGCGCCAAGGACATGGCAAAGGAGGGCCTGGACCTCCGCACCGACGGGGAATGGGTCTGGGCGGAGAAAACCTCCCTGGGCGGGGACAACGGCATCGCCGTGGCCATGATCCTGGCCATTTTGGCGGACGGCAGTTTGCCCCATCCTCCCCTGGAAGCGGTGTTCACCGTGGACGAGGAGGTGGGCCTGGAGGGGGCCTTCGCCCTGGACTGCTCCGATTTGAAGGGGCGGAAGCTGGTGAACCTGGACTCGGAGGAGGAGGGGGTCTTCACCGTCTCCTGCGCCGGAGGCGTGCGGGTGGACTGCTTCCTGCCCGGCAAAAGAGCGCCGCTGAACGGGGAGGCGGGCTATAAGATTTCCCTGGAGGGCCTCCTGGGAGGCCACTCCGGCGGGGAGATCCACAAGGGCCGGGCCTCCGCCAACCAAGTGATGGGCCGGGTGCTGTACAGCGCCATGGAGCGCGTTCCCGGCCTGCGCCTGGCGGATGTGCGGGGCGGAAGGTTCGACAACGTGATCTGCTCCCGGAACCAGGCGAAAGCCGCTGTCCCGGCGGACCGGGCGGGAGAGTTTGAGGCGTTCATCCGGGAGTTTGACGCCGCGCTGAAAAACGAGTATGCCGGCTGTGACGGCGGCGTCACGCTGACCTGTGAAAAAACCGCCCTGGAGGGCGCGTTGGCCCCGGAGGCGACGGCAAACATGCTCCGCACTCTGCTGGCGGTGCCCCAGGGGGTCCAGGCCATGAACGTGGATTTTCCCGGCCTGGTGCAGACCTCTTTGAACATGGGCGTGATGGAGATGAAGGAGGACGGGCTCTATTTCGGCATCTCCGTCCGCTCCTGCATCGCCACCCAGAAGGACATGATGGTCCAGCGGCTGAAGGCCATCCTGGAGCTTGGCGGGGGAAGCTTCACCCTGCGGGGCAACTACCCCGGCTGGCAGTACGACCGGAATTCCGCCCTGCGGGAGGAGGTGCTGGGGGCCTACAAGTCCGTCTGCGGCAAGCAGGGGACCATTGAGGCCACCCACGGCGGGCTGGAATGCGGTTTGTTCGTGGAGAAGCTGCCGGGGCTGGACGCGGTGTCCTTCGGCCCGGAGCTCCACGATGTCCATTCCGTCAAGGAGCGGCTGAACGTGGCTTCTACCCAGCGGGTGTATGAGGTGACGCGGGAGCTGCTGAGACGGGAGAGCGCCGCCGGGAAATAAGGAGAGACGGTCAAGGGCCATTCCCTAGAATGGCCCTTGACTTTCCTGCAATTGGGTGTATCATCTTTTTAGGACGAACTTATACGGAGCGGGGTGTGGATCACGAGACGGAATCGATATGGACGGCGGTATGCGGGGCGGCGGACCCATACCCGGCGGACTAGAGGGCAGATCCAGCGGCTGGTCAGGGTGTGGACGGCGGGGGCCGTTATCCTGCTGGCGCTGGCGGCGGCGTTCCTCCTCCTCCGGGGGGGCGAAGGGCCCGGCTTTGAGGAGGGGGACCTGCTGGTCTGCGTCAACGGCGATGGCTCGGCAGAGCTCTATTGGCCCAAGGCCACCGCCCCCTCGGGCATGTATCGGGTGGAAGTCACCTGCGGCGAAACCAGCGAGACGCGCTATTGCACCCAACCGGCCCTGAGCCTTTCCGGCCTCCCGGAGGGGGAGGAGCTGGAGGTTCAGGTTTGGGCCGTGGCCGACGGAAAGAGCCTCCTTGGAAAACCCAAGGAGGTTAAGAGCTGGAAGGTCTTCCGGGCGAAGCTGCTCCCGCCGGAGGCGCCGGAGGCCCCGGAGGTCTCCGGTACGCTGGAGGACGGCGTGACCTCTCTCCGCTGGACTGGGGAGGGGGAGGTCTTCCAGGTTTTTCAAAGCAATGTGAATTCCGCCCAGGGAGCGGCTGGCAGCGTTCTGCTGGCCTCTACCAGAGAGAGGGCCATTTCTTTAGAGGGGGACCTTTCCCGGCTCACAGTACGGGCAGGCTGGAAAAAGCGGGGCTTCATCCTCTGCGGCCCCGCCTCGTCTCCGGTTTCCGCCCTGCCAGGGATTACCGGCGGGCAGGACCTGCCCAGCGGCGGGCAGCTGTCCCTTACTTGGCAGGAGACTGCTCCCCGGCTGTGCGTCCTGGAGTGGAACGGGACGCAATGCCACCACTTTGAGGTTCAGCGATGGGCGGGGGAGAAGTGGGAGACCGCCGCCCGCCTCGCGCCGGAGGAGCGCGTGCGCTATGACCTGGGGCGGCTGGGTTCCGGGTCCTATAACCGCTTCCGCGTCGCCGCCCTGGACGGGGACGGAACGGAACTCCAGGCGGAGGAGGTTTCTTTCTGGGCCTCCGTCTCTCCGCTGTACGGCACCATCTGGCCCATCCAGAGCCTCACGCTCTATGAGGACCCCGGAAAAGGAACGCGCCTGGCCTCCGTCCCCGGGGGGACGGCCCTGTGCGTCCTGGCGGAGGAAGGGGATTGGTTCCGGGTCCGCTATGGGGAGGAATACGGCTGGGTGGACAGCCGCTTTTGCATGATCGATCTTCCCGAATACGTGGGGGACCACTGTACTTACGACATCACCAACAGCTACGACTCCCTCTTCGCCGTCCATGGCTCGCCCATCCGGGAGGTGACCCACCAGGTGCTTCCGGGCTATGAGGACGTGCGGATGGCGGACGGGACCTTCCTGGTCCCCTATCTGTACCCCTGCGCGAAAAAGCTGCTCACCGCCGCCCAGGCGGCGGAGGCCGACGGCCTCCGGCTGAAAATCTACGAGGCCTTCCGCCCCCAGCGGGCCACCCGCTTTTCCTACGACACCACGGAAAAGCAGCTGAAGGACCCCGCCCTGACGGAGTCCGGCGCACAGGTGGGGACGACGCTCTCCAGGCTTATGACGGACAACGGCCGTTTTAATCTGGGCAGCTTCCTGGCCCGGACCATCTCGTCCCACAACCGGGGCATTGCCCTGGACCTGACGCTGGAGAAGCCGGAGGGGGAATTGGAGATGCAGAGCGGGATGCACGATTTGAGCTGGCATTCCGAGACTTATCTGAACAACCTGAACGCCAAGCTGTTGGAGGGTTACATGAAAGCCGTGGGCATGAGCGGCCTCAGCTCGGAGTGGTGGCACTTCCAGGACGACGCTACCCGGAAGGCCATCGGCCTGAACAGCAGCCTGGAAAAAGGCGTCAGCCCCGAGGGTTGGACCCAGGACGACGGCGGCTGGCGCTATCAAAACGCCGACGGGAGTATAGCCCGGAACACCGCCCTTACGATAGACGGCAGGGTCTATACGTTCGACGGGTCGGGCTACGCGGCGGGCTGACGGCGCTTCCCATGGAATGAACAGGCGGACCGGACAAAAAATTTGTCCGGTCCGCTTTGTTTTTTGGAAAAGTGCCCATATGTCCTTTTCCGACAAACCCTGGATGGGTTATAGTAATGTCATCAACGATAAAGGAGTGGGCCCCATGAAAAAAGTCGAACGCGCATACGCCTCCCTGAGGGAGCGGATCAGGACGGAATGGGTTTTGTATCTGCTGGCCTTCGTCTTCATCCTCATCGCGGACTCCATCGGACAGATCAAGATTCCCGTCTGGAAGGGTACCTTCATCATTTTCCCCATTTTCTACGCCCTGTTCCTGGGCATCCTCACCGGCCCCAACGTGCTGAAAATCCTGGACGACAAGAAGGTCAAGGCCGCCTCCGGCCTGGTGGGCGTGGCGATTCTTCCTTTTGTGGCCAAGCTTGGCATCAACGCCGGGGCCAACATCTCCATCGTGATCTCCGCCGGGCCCGCCCTGCTGCTCCAGGAGTTCGGCAACCTCTGCACCATCTTCCTGGCCATGCCCCTGGCCCTGATGCTGGGCCTTAAGCGGGAGGCCATCGGGGCCACCCACTCCATCAACCGGGAGACCAACCTGGCGCTGATGCAGGACATGTTCGGCGCGGACTCCCCGGAGGCCCAGGGCAGCCTCTCCGTGTACATCGTCGGCGGCATGGTGGGCACCATCTACTTCGGCTTCATGGCCTCCATGGCCGCGGCCACGGGCCTTTTCCACCCCTACGCCCTGGGCATGGCCTCCGGCGTGGGCGCGGGCATCCTGATGAGCTCCGCCGTGGCGGCCCTCTCCGAGGTCATGCCCGCCTACGCCGACCAGATTGCCGCCATGGCCTCCGCCAGCGAGACCATTTCCGGCATCGACGGCATCTACATGGCGATCTTCATCGGCGTGCCCCTGTGCAACGTCCTGTACCGCAAGCTGGAGCCCACCCTGGGCCGCCTGACGAAAACCGGCCGGGAACTGGCCGGGAAGAATTGAGAAGGAGAGCGTTATGACCATTAAGGATTGGATTTTCGTCCTGGCCATTTCCGGCCTGGGCATGATGACCGCCAATTTCATCGGCTTTGACGTGGCCTTCACCGAGTCCCTGCCCGGCGTGCTGGTGCTGCTGCTCATCGCCCTGTGCGCCGCGGGCCTTGCCCATGTGATTCCCCTGAAGCTTCCCACGGTGGCCTACTGCTCCATCCTGGGGCTGCTGTGCGCCTGCCCGCTGTCCCCCGTGTCCCAGTTTGTCATCGAGTCCGCCGGGAAGATCAACTTCACCGCGCCGCTGACCATGGTGGGGGCCTTTGCCGGCATGTCCATCAGCAACCAGCTGAAGATGTTCTTCAAGCAGGGCTGGAAGCTCATTATCATCACCATCCTGGTCATGACGGGCACCTTCTTCGGCTCCCTGGTGGTGGCCCAGGTGGTGCTGGGGCTGACCCATGCCATTTGATTTGATACTGGCGGCCCTGGGGAGCGGCGCTGTAGGGCTTTTCATCGGCTGGTGCGGCGTGGCGGGCTTCCTGCTGCCCATTCTCTTCACCAGCGTCTGCGGCCTGCCGGTGACGGAGAGCCTGCTGCTGAGCTTCCTGTGCTTTGCCGTCTCCGGGGCCATCGGCTCCTGGAACTACTACCGCCGGGGAGAGCTGCCCCTGCGGCCCGCCCTGATCCTCTCCGCCGGAAGCTTGGCAGGGGGACTGCTGGGCGCGGCCCTGGGCGGGCTCTTGGCGGCGGAGACGGTCAAGGTGGTCCTCTACGTGGTGGTGTTTCTCTCGGGCCTGGCCATCGCCGTCCGGGAGCTCCGGCCTCAGAAGGGGCCCGAAAAGGGAAGCGCGTTTCCCAAGCCCCTGCCGCTGCTGGTCCTGGGCTTTGCCACGGCCCTGCTCTGCGCCCTCTCCGGGGCGGGAGGGCCGGTGCTGGTGATGCCCCTGCTGGTGGCCATGGGGGTTCCCGCCAAGACGGCGGTGGGCGCGGCCCTGCTGGACTCCGTGTTTATCGCCCTGCCCGCCGTGGCCGTGTACGGAAGCCGCTGCGCGTCCCTGGCCGCCCTGATCCCCATTCTGCTGGCGTCGGTCTTGGGCCACGCCGCCGGGGTCTTCGCGGGCAGCGTCACCGCCGCCCATGTGCCCCAGTCCCTGCTGAAACGGGGGGTGGCGGCGTTCTCCATCTGCTTTTCCTTATTCATGCTGTTGAAATAGGAGGGTTCCCCATGCCGAATGATTTCCGCTGTGACCTGCTCCTTACCGGCGCCCGCTATCTCTCATCGGACATGGCCGTGGTTTCCGGAAAGGCCATAGCCGTCAAGGACGGTAAAATCCTGGACATTGTGGACCAGGACAAGTGCGCCTACCAGGCGGAGACGGTTCTCTCCGGCTCCCGCCTTCTCTGGATGCCCGGCCTGGTAGACGGCCATCTCCACACCAGCCAGCAGCTCCTCCGGGGGCGGCTTCTGGACGAGAAGCCCGTCATTTGGAAGCGGGTCAACGTCCCCTTTGAGAGCCGCCTGGACGAGGAGAGCTCCCGCCTCAGCGCCCAGCTGGCGGCGATAGAGATGATCTCCTGCGGCACCACCGGCTTTGTGGACGCGGGGGGAAAGTACCCGGAGGTTTACGCCGGCGTCTATCAGGCGGCGGGGCTCCGGGGCCGCCTCAGCGTCATGACCAACGACAATCCCTTCTGCCCCGAGAGCCTTCGGGCCCCTTCCGTCCCGGCGGCGGTGGACCGCCTGCGGGCCATGAAAAGCGCCCTCACCGGCCTCCTGAAGCCCATCTACTCCGTCACCACGCCCACCGCCGTCAGCGAAGAGCTGCTCCGGGCGGTGTTCCAGGCGGCGGCGGAGGACGGCGTGCCGGTGGAGACCCACATGAACGAGTACGCCAGCGAGGTGACGGACTTCCTTGAGCGCTATGGCGAGCGCCCCTTTGTCTGGCTGGAAAGGGAGGGCCTTTTGGCGGCCCCCATGACCGCCCCCCACTGCATTTTCCTCAGTCAGGAGGAAATCGGTATCATGGCCCGGCGGCAGGTCCGGGCGGTCCACTGTCCCTTCTCCAACTGCGGAAAGGGCGTGCCGCCCACGCCCCAGCTTCTGGCCGCCGGGGTGCCTGTGGGCCTGGGCACCGACGGCTCCGCCCACGGCGGGCTGGACCTCTTCCGGGAGATGCGCCTGTTCCGGGGCGTGATGAACGCCACCCGGGGCGTTGGGACGGCGGACTCCTGCGTCATGCCCGCCGAGACCCTTCTGAAAATGGCCGCCCAAGGCGGCGCGGCGGCGCTGATGGAGCCGGGCCTGGGCGTCATCGAACAAGGCGCGCCCGCGGACCTCATCGCCGTGGACACCGGCGCGCCCCACCTCTGGCCCACCCAAAACCCGGTGCATACCCTGGTGGAGAGCGCCAGCGGGGCCGACGTGCGGCACTCCATCGTCAACGGGAAGCTGCTGATGCGGGACCGGGAGCTGCTGACCATCGACCGGGAGCGGGTCCGCCGGGAGGCGGAGGCCCTCTTTGAAAAACAGCCCTGGCTCCAGAGCTGGAAGTAAAGAAATGCCCTTGTGCGCCTCTTGCGGCTGTGTTATCATAGCTGCAAGAGGCGCTTTTTTATTTGGCGGCGGAACGGAGGTGCCCATATGCGTTACTGTGAACTGCTGGAGCTGGCCCCGGGCCTGGAGGAGTACACCCGGCAGATCCCGGAGGAGCTGGACGGGCAGTTTCAGCTCAAGACCTATCCCGCCCACGCCCTCATCCACCAGAAGGACAGCCCCCTGGAGCGTATCGGCATCCTGCTCCAAGGGACCTTCCGGGTGGTGAACGAATTTGAAAACGGCAATGTCTTCATGATCGAGGTGAACGAGGCGGTGTCCTTCATCGGGGAGGTGACGCTGCTGGCCGGGGCGGCTACCACCTCCGTGTCCATTGAGACGGTGACGGACTGCCTGGCGGCTTTCCTGCCGCTGGAGACCTTCGACGCGTGGCTCCGGCAGGACATCGGCCTGCTCCGGGCCGTCAGCCGCCATGTAGCCGCCAAGCTGTACTGCTCCAGCTACAGCAGGGGAGAGCGGCTGTTCCACTCCGCCAAGTACGTGCTGCTGAAATACCTGGTCCGTCAGGCGGAGGAGCAGGGCGTGCGCACGGCCGGGCAGGTGGTTCTGAATAAGACCCGGCGGCAGATCAGCGAAGAGGTGGGCCTGACGGAGAAGACCATCAACCGCACCCTGACCCAGTTTGTGAAGGACGGGGTGCTCTCCATCCGGCGGGGCAAGGCGGCCTTCAGCGCCGAGGAGTACCACCGGGCCCAGAAGGAGCTGAGGGTTTACATGTCCCAGAGTAAGAATGGGGCGAGCACCTGAAAAAGCTTCGGCCGGCCCGCCCGGACGCCTGGCGTTATCTTCCAGAAAATTCTAATAAATTCCTGGAAAACTTTGGAAAAGCAAAACTTGTCGAAATTTGTACATTTTAACCCGGAAAAAAGTCAAAAAAACAGTTGCAATTTTTAGAAGACTTGGTATAATAAAACACGCAACAACACTATATGCTGTAGAAGCGGAAGTACGGCAAAGGCAAGCCCTGTACAGGGCTTGGTGGTTTCTTATTAAGAAACCACCAAAGGGTCTTTGTTAAAGTACTTTCGAAACGGTAAAACGACGTTGCCGGAATTTTTTCTCAGAGAGGTTGAGGAAATGCAGGAGCGTGTGTGAAAATTGGGTTTTCGTCTGCCGCGGTACCATTGGGGCAGCGGATCATATCCTAAGAATAGCAGGCAGGGAACGCGGTGAAACGGCGGTTCGGCCTGTTTGGCGAAAGCAGCAGCATTCTCCCAATATTTTTGTTCAAAAACACCATTCTCCCTTGAAAAGCGGGCATTGGGCAAAAATTGTCACGGCCGTCGGCAGCAGCGCAAACCGGCTCCGCGTGGAAGGAGCCTGTGTATTTGTGCGCGTGGCTGTCCCAGCGTGAACCTTCTACCGTCGCAGTTTTCCGCCCAAGGTGTTTATTGGACATCGGCCGCAGTTTTGAACTGTACCGGAATCCAAAACATCGGGGCGGATATTCGTTTTTTGAAGCTCTTTGGCGCGCTGGAGCCTTGTGGGCCGCGCGGCTTGCCGAACTGACCGATAAAGGAGAACCGACGCCATGACGGATAGAGAACTTCAAAAGCTGGGACGGCGGGAGCTGCTGCAGCTGCTGCTGGAACAGGCCAAGGAGTCCGAGCGGCTGCGCAAGCAGGTGGGGGAGCTGGAGGAACAGCTCCGCCAGACGGAGGAGGGGTATGAGCGCCTCCGGGACCGGCTGGACAGCAAGGACGCCCAAATCCACGAGCTGGAGGACACCCTCCACGCGGAGCGGGAAAAGCGTGAGACCGACTTGGAAAACGTCGGGTCCATTGCGGAGGCCGCCCTTCGCTTAAACGGCGTGTTTGACGCGGCACAGCGCGCCGCGGATTACTATTTGCAGAGCATTCAAACCCTTTATCCCCTGCCGGAGGGCGTGGAGCTTCCCCCGCCGCCGCCGGTATGGGAGGCGGCTCCGGCCCAGACGGTCCCAGCCCAGGCGGCTCCGGTCCAGCCCGCCCCGGCCCAGGCGGTTCTGGGTCAGCCCGCCCCGGCCCAGGCGGCTTCGAGTCAGCCCGTTCCACCGCCCGCGGAGGAAGCGGCGCGGACGGCGGAGGAGCCATCAAAGCCCCCCGCTCCGGCGGCGGCGCCCCCGAACCGCGCCCGGCGGCCTTTCGGGCTGAAGAGCAAGCAGGAGAAGGGAAAGTGGACGCTGTTTGTGGGCTGGCAGCATGACTGATAAGGAACGCGTGCCATGAAGAAAAAAGAGCAAAAGCTGGAGATTCCCTCCATTGCCCAGCTGGAAGTGGAGCTGAACCGGGAGAAGTACCGCTGGCGGTTTCGCCGGGTTCTCCGCAGCACCATTTACGCGCTGATTACCGTGGCCGCCGCCGCCGTGCTGGTGGCGACTTTGTGGATGCCGGTCCTCCAGATCGGCGGGAACTCGATGGCTCCCACTCTGACGGACGGCGAGATTGTGGTTTCCTGGAAAGGATCCGGTTTTGAAACGGGAGATATCATCGCCTTTTACCACGACAATAAAATTCTGGTCAAGCGGGTCATCGCGGGCCCGGGAGACTGGGTGGATATCGACGAGAGCGGAACGGTGTACGTCAACGAAGAGGAATTGTATGAGCCCTATCTGGTGGAGAAAGCCCTGGGCGACTGCGATATCGCGCTGCCGTATCAAGTGCCGGAGTCCAAAATCTTTGTGATGGGCGACCACCGCAGCGTGTCGCTGGATTCCCGGAACACCGTTCTCGGATGCGTCGCCTACGACCAGATCGTAGGGCGGCTGCTGTTTCGCGTGTGGCCCCATCAAGCTGCGGGCCTCATTTAAACGATTAACCACGGAGCATGTGGTTTGTTCAGCGTATCTTGAAAGAAAGGAGTGCATGACATATGGGCGGCAACTTGTCCTCTCAGGTGGCACGTTGCATTGATGTCCACCAGCGAAGACGGCGGGGCCGGCAGGCGCTGACCGTTTTGGCTGCGATCGTGGTATTCTGCACGGTCTATGCGCTGATGATGCCGGCGGTTACAATGTCCAACCAGGTTATCTGCGGCCTGGAGGCTCATGTCCACAGCGACGAGTGCTGGACGGTTGAGCTCTCCGGGCCCCAGCCGGAGCTGGTCTGTGACGCGATGAGCTACGGCGGCGTGGTCATCCACCAGCACAATTCCTTCTGCTGCGACGAATACGGCGAGCTGGTCTGCGCTCTGCCGGAGGAGGAGATCCACCTCCACGATAAAAGCTGCTATCAGGAGCAGCGGGAGCTGATTTGCCGGGAGCCCCAGGAAGTGGGACATGTCCACGGCGCTTCCTGCTGGGCCTATGACCGGGGCGGGCTGATCTGCGGCCAGGCGGAGGAGGCGGAATCCCATACCCACTCGGACGCCTGCTACCAGACGGAGAGCCGCCAGGTGCTTTCCTGCGCCCTTTCCGAGGAGGAGCCCCATGTCCATGACGGCGGCTGCTACACCGCCAGGACATGGCAGGAGCTCGTCTGCGGCCTCTCCGAGTCGGAGGAGATTCTGGATGAAGAGGGCGGCGTGCTGGACGCCGGGCACCGTCATGACGGCTCCTGCTATGCCGAGAAGACGGAGATGGAGCTCTCCTGTACCCGGGAGGAGACGGAGGGCCACCGCCACGACGAAGGCTGCTATACCACGGAGGAGGAGCAGACGCTGGCCTGCGGCCTCGCCGTGGCCCAGGGCCATGTGCACGGCGAGGAGTGCTACGAGTGGACCCAGCGGCTGGTGTGCCAGGAGGAGGAACGGGAAACCGGACACGTCCACACGGACGAGTGTTACCAAATTACCGAGCTTCTGGCCTGCCGCCGGCAGGAGCTGACGCCCCACGCCCACGATGAGAGCTGCTATGGCGAGGAGGGCGGCCTTCTGTGCGCCCGGCCCGAGGCCATAGTCCATGACCATGACGCGGACTGCGTCCATGTTCCCGAGGGAGAGATGGAGGAAATCCGCGCCCTGACCTGCGGGATGGAGGAGCATGAGCACACCGAGGGCTGCTATGTGGAGCTGGTTCCCAAGGAGGACGACGGGTGCCTGTGCGGCAAGCCGGCGCATCTCCACAAATCCGAGTGCTACTTCGAGGATGGGACGCTTTGCTGCACCATGGAGGAGCACGTCCATACGCTGGCCTGCATGCAGGAGCCCCTGCCGCAGGACCCGGAGCCGGAAGAGCCCGCGGGACTGTGGCTGGCGGAGGACTATGCGTATGAAAACGAGGAGTTCCTCCTGACCTTCCACATCAACGGCTACGCTTCCCTGGCGGAGGATGACGGGGAGGGAGCGGACGGCGTTCTCCCCGGAGAACCCGAGCACCGTCCCACCGGCTTGCCTGATATTCCGGAAGATTCGGGCGCTTTGGAGGAACCGGATTTAAATAGTGAAGAGGTTCTTCCGCCGGCGGAGCCGGATCAAGGGCTGGCTGAGGCTGCGAGCATCCGCACCTTCTACGCTCTGCCGGACATGGAGGATTCCGGCGAGATCTATGGCATTGAGGACAGCGGCTTGGCGCCGCCTCCCTCCGAGCCGGAGGGCGGGGAGTATCCGCCTCCCGCGGAGCCTGACATGGAACTCCCGGAAGATAGGCCTTCCGTGGAATCCGATGGGGATTTCTCCGGGGGCTGGACGTATCCGGATACTCCCGCTTTGGACGGCATAGACGGTCGGGCGGAGCTGGACCCGGCGGACGTGGTGTTTTCCGTGGAGTTCCAGGAGGACGGCGAGGCCTATGAGAGCCTGGCCGCCCGGGCCGAAGAGCTGAGTGAGGACGAGGTGCTTTTGCTCCGGGTCCTAACCCTGACCGCCACGATTGACGGACGGCCTCTGGACCTCTCCGCCTGTACGGTGGAGGTGGAGGTGACCCTGTCTGCGCAGATGCTGGAACAGCTGGAGGCTTTCAGCGAAAACCAGCCTCTGGGCATCAGCGCGGACGGCGAGGGCGCTGTGGACGGCGACGAAGCCGAGGCGGCGGCGCCGAGCCTGACCCTGGTGGCCTACAGCGAGGAGACCGGCGGAGCGGTAAACGAGCTGGGGAGCGTGACGGTGAACGATCTGGGAAGCGCGGCGGAGCCCGAGGCTCAGCCCAGGATGACCTTCATCACCCGGGGCGGCGATCCGACGGGATTGTCCCTGCTGATGAACGTGTATCCGGTGTTCACGGTGGAGTACTACGCGTGGATTAAGGAGCCCGCCGAGAGCGGCGGGGCCGCCTCGCTGTCCTTTATCGACACCAGCGCGGAAAAGAACGGCGGAACGGCAAGGCTGCCGCAAAACGGCACAACGCCGAACACCATGAACCTGCAGCTGAACGCGGACGGAACCGTCCTGTTTGCCCAGCCGAAGATCACGCGGGTCTATAAGGACAAAAAATTCCAGTTCAACCCCAACAAGGATGAGCTGACCATCGCGAAAATGTTCGGCATGATGGAAAACACCCATTATGACATCAGCGAGCTCTGGGTGCTGAAGGACGGCGTGGAATTTGAAGCGGCCGAGGCGGTCCAGACCGACGAGGAAGCGGCGCAGTACTGGGACGTCTACAGCGAGAACCTGGATGGGCTGCGCTTCACGAACAACCCCAAGGCGGCCAGCGAGACGGTTATCCCCATTACATCCGAAACCCGCTTCCGGCTGGTGTATACCCAGCGCCAGGATACGATGGTAAACGACAAATCCGTCTTCTACGACTACGACATCACCGACGGAGTCCAGAGCGGAAGCAATCCGGTTACGGTAAATACCAAGCGGCAGGGCATCAACAACCCCGGCAACTACCCGGAAGGCACAACGGACGCGAAATTCGGCTTCGGCAACGCCAACACAGGTTCCGGCCTGGAAGATGAGACCTGGCACGGGCACACGCTGAACAGGATCAACGGGGACCGTGGATATGAGGGATGCACCTTTGGATTGGTGCAGAGCTTTGCCGGCGGCAGCGTGGTGTACAGCAACGGAGTGGCGGGACCGAACCTCTTCGGCGGTTCGCCGGCCACGGGTAAGACCTGCTACGACCAGTACGCTCTGGAGTTTTTGCAGGAGGGCGACACCCACACGCTGAGCGCCGTGAAGGAGGGCGACCGCGTTGTCCTGGGTAATCTGCAGAATTTCGGACATCCGGGGAACTACACGAGCATCTGGACCAACGGCATACGCGACGGCGCCGTGGGCTTCTGGCCGCTGGACGGACTGAAGGGCGAAGACCCGGCGTTTGGTGCTCCGAAGGCCACGCTGGGGGCGAATAACACGCCTGTAACAAATATAAAATACGATGACAACACATGGCACCGCCTGCCCGTAAGCGACAACGGACAGGACCACAACGCCTTCTTCGGCATGAACTACTCCGTGCAGTTTGAGCTGTCCGAGGAGTACGTGGGGCCCCTGGAGTACTATTTCTACGGCGACGACGACATGTGGGTCTTCCTGGGCAACGAGCTGGTGTGCGACATTGGCGGCGTCCACAGATCCGTGGGCGAGTATGTGGACCTCTGGGACTACATCCCCGGAGGACGGGAGGACCACGAGGCGAATACCTACACCCTCAGCGTCTTTTTCACCGAGCGGGGCGCCTCCGGCTCCACCTGCTGGATGCAGTATACCCTGCCCAACGCCATGGCGGTGCCGGTCATTAAGGCTCCGAACCAGGAGAACACGCCCCTCACCATTCAAAAGGCAGTGGACGGAAATCTGGTGACCGACGAGCTGCGGGAGACCTTCTACACCTTCGATCTGACGCTGATCAATACCATGGAAATCTATCAGGCGACGGTGTACGACGAACAGGGCCGCCCGGTGCTCATGAAAGAGTCGGACGGCGTGCTGGTGTACGACAAGGAAAACGACGGCGACCAGACCAAAACGCGCTCTTTCTCGATATCCGGCGGCGAGAAGCTGGTCTTCACGCTGCGGGACGGGTGGTATCTGCGGATTGCGGACCTCTCGCCCTACGCGGGCTATGACGTGAACGAGATTTTCCCGGAAGGCGAGCTGCCGGAGGGATGCACCACCACTGTGCAGGTGACCAAGGGGTCCGTCGAAAACCCGGCGGTGAGCGGAACCAACGGCCACGACGAGTCCATGGGTATGGACAAAACGACGGTTACCTTTACAAACATGTTTGCGTATGAGCTGCCCGAGACCGGAGGGTCCGGGACCATCCCGTATACTTTGGCCGGAGGACTGCTGGCGACGGCGGCGCTTTGGCTGTGGTATAGAAAGAAAACCGCAGAAGGGAGGGGGGCAGACAAGGCATAAGGGCGGAATGCCCCTTCTCCCCACGCAAAATTCAAAGAGAGAATCCCAAGCATAAGGAAGGAGATCATAAGATGAAACACATGAAGAAGCTGAGCAGCCTGCTGCTCGTCCTGGTTCTGGCGCTGGCCCTGGCCGTGCCGGCGCTGGCGGCCCCCGGAGACGGGGTGAAGTTTGTGAATCCCCCGGACAGCACGCACACCTATACCCTGTATAAGATTTTTGACGCCGAGCTTGACGGCGGTTCTCTGAAGAACTTCAAATGGAACGCCGACCACTTCAACAAGGGGCCCTTTATTTCCGAGATGGCGAAGCTGGCCTCCAGTGAGAACGCGGACGAGCAAAAGATCGGAGCTCTGTTCCAGAACCTGACGAATCCCACGGACGATGAGCTGGCAGCGGCTCTGGACGCCGCGAGGCGTGTGAGTGAGGCGATTTCCGGCCGGGTGGTCGCCGCCGCCCTGAACGCCCAGGGCGTGCAGAACTCCGCCCCCGCGATCTCCCTGGACACTCCGGTGGGCCCCGGCTATTACATGATTATTGACACGCCTCCCGCCGGCGGTGGAAGTCCCGCGTACTCTCTGTACAATGTCCTGAAAGACGAGGGCACCATTTCCATCAAGGATAAGTCCTCCAAGGAAACCACGAGCGTAACCAAGCGCGTCCAGAACGCGGACGGCGAATGGGTCCTCGGAGCGGACTACGAGATTGGAAAGCCCTTCAACTTCCAGCTGAGCGCCCCCATCAAGGGCTTTGACCCCGAGTCCGATTACAATGTGATTTTCCACGATATGATGGACGCCGACCAGATGGCGGTCCCTGAAAAGTCTCAAGTCAAGGTCTACATTCAGAAAGCCGACGGGACCAAGCTCGATGTTACCGCATTTGAGTTTACTTCCGGACTTAGGAATGAGAAGTGCGAGGAAAACTGCGCGTTCCATGTTTCCTTCAACGTGGCCGCGTTCAAGGACCAGGGTGTGAAGGATGGAGACCTGATCTTCGTTGAATACGAGTCCTCCCTGAAAGAAGGCGCCGCCCTTGGCTCCGCCGGCAACAAGAACGGCGTCAAGCTGGAATACCCCGGCGGCGAGACTCCCGGAAACGACGTTACGGTCTACACCTTCAATTTGGTGGCCGACAAGGTAGACGGCAGCACGGCGGACAAAGCGCCTCTGCCCGGCGCCGTGTTCGAGCTGACCATGCCCGACGGCACCACGGTCCAGCTGGGTACTCCCGTTTATAAGGACGCCCAGGGCGCTCCTATCCTTGACGCCAACGGAAATCTCCAGTATATTGTTGGTAAAAATGAATACGGAAGCGATATCATTGGCGGCGCCGACCAGGCGATGACCCAGTTCACCTTCCCCTCCCTGGCCGAGGGCGAGTATGTGCTGACGGAGATCGAGGCCCCCGTAACCGCCTCCGGCACGAAGTACAATCCGGTGGGTCCCTTCTATTTCAAGGTCGAGCCCACTTATGATACCGAAAACGGCATTGACAAGGTGCTGTCCGGACTTAAGATTACCCCCCAGCCTGAAAAGGGCGGCGAGACCCTGGGGATCACGGTAAACCTGGAGAGCGGCACCGCGAATATGACGGCCACAATTGAAAATAACACCGGCCTGGTAATGCCCGAGACCGGCGGCATCGGCACCACCATCTTCTACATTGTGGGCGGCGTCCTGGCCGCGGGCGCGGTGATTCTGCTGATTACCAAGCGGCGCATGAGCGTCGAAGAAGAGTAAGCCCCTTTCCGCCGCGCCGCGGGAAGACCGCGGTGCGGCGGAGGGAGTGAACGAACATGAAAAAACATCTGTCCACCGCGCTCCTCCTCCTGGTCCTTTTGGCCGGAGTTGCCCTTTTGCTTTATCCCACCGCCAGCGACTATTGGAATTCCTTCCACCAGTCCCGGGCAATCGCCGGTTACGCCGAGAGCGTTTCCGGGCTGAACGCCGTGGACTACGAGCATATCTGGCGCAGCGCCAGGGAGTACAATGCCCGGCTGCTGGAGCGGGCGAACCCCTTCCGGGTCCTGGAGGAGGACGAGGCGGACTATAACGGCGAACTGAATGTGGGAAACAACGGGATCATGGGCTACATCGAGATTCCCGGTATCGAGGTGAGCCTGCCCATTTACCACGGCACCAGCGACGGCGTGCTCCAGGTGGCCGTGGGCCACTTGCAGGGCAGCTCGCTGCCTGTGGGCGGGCCCTCCACCCACTGTGTCCTTTCGGGACACCGGGGACTGCCCAGCGCAAAGCTCTTTACGAACCTCGACCAGCTGGCCGAGGGCGACATCTTCATGCTCCGCATCCTCAACGAGACCCTCACCTATGAGGTGGACCAGATTCACATCGTCCTCCCGGACGAGATGGGGGATCTTGTGGTTCAGGAGGGGCAGGATCACTGCACCCTCGTCACCTGTACCCCTTACGGCATCAATACCCATCGCCTCCTGGTCCGCGGAAAGCGGATCGAGACCCCGGAGGCGGCCTCCTCCGCCCGCATCACGGCGGACGCCGTGCGCATCGACCCCATTCTGGTGGCTCCGGTGGCGGCGGCTCCCATGCTGCTGGCCCTGTTCATCTGGGCCATCGCGGCCCCCGGCGGGGGAAAGAAGAAATCTTCCGGCAAGCGCGTCAAGAAGCAATCGTAGGAAAGGCAGGCGTACCATGATGAAGCTGAGACAAGGATTTAAACGGGCCGCGGCGGCTGCGCTGGGCCTGCTCCTGTGCGCCGTCTGCCTCACACGGCCCGCCGGAGCCGTCATAAACAGGAATATTCCCGTGATTTCCGGGGAGCCCTGTAGTCTGACACTGGACTTTAAGGACCCCGGCGTCACGTTTCACCTTTACCGCGTCGCCAGCGTCAGCGCCGGCGTGCGCTACACGCTGCTGCCCATGTTCTCCAATGACCGGTATTTTCCCCAGGTCATGGATTTCAACAACATCACCAAGGCCAGCCAGTGGGCGGACCTGGCCACCACGCTTCGCCCTTATTTAGAGCGGTATTACTCCCCCATGAGGACCGTCACGACGAACCGAAACGGCGTGGCCGTGTTTGACGATCTCCCCGTGGGGCTCTATCTGGTTTCCGGGGACCCCTACTCTGTTACGAAAGCCAATGGCGAGATCCGGGACTATCAGCCCTCCTCCTACTTCGTGTGCCTGCCCTACTGGACGGACCAGAGCGGCGGGGGGGAGGAATGGGTCTACGACCTGGTTGTGAACGGGGCCAAAAAGGATGAGATTCCCCATGAGACTGTCTCGCGGCGGGTCATCAAGATCTGGTCCGCCGGTACCCGCAAGGAGCCGGTGATCGTGGATCTGCTGCGCAACGGCCAGGTAGCGGATACGGTAGAGCTGTCTGCCCGCAACAACTGGCGCTATGAGTGGACGGATCTGGAGCCGGGCTGGCGCTGGGAGGTTCTGGAACGGCCCGGGTCCTACCAGGTCAGCATTTCCCAGACCGGCGGGACCTACCGGATTGTCAACTCCAACCCGCTTCCGCCCCAGACGGACCGGGACGACGACCCACCCGGCACAACGACCACCACCACGCCCCCTTCGCCGGACATTCCCCTGGAGGACACGGAGGTGCCCCTGGATCAAACGCCCTACCTGGACCCGGACTACGATTCCGACGAGATTGAGATAGACGACGAGGACGTTCCCCTGGCGAGGCTGCCCCAGACCGGGCAGCTCTGGTGGCCCGTACCCCTGCTGGCGCTGACCGGCATGGGCCTGTTCTTCTTTGGCTGGGGCCGGCACAGAAGGGGGGAGACGGATGGAGAATAAGAAGGGCGCGTTCTGCATGGCGGCGGGATTTCTGCTGGTGCTGGCGGCCCTGCTGCTGACCGGGTATAACGTGTGGGACGAGGGCCGCGCCGGCGACGCCGCCGACGCGACCTTCCAGGCGCTGAAATTCCAGACCGAAGAGGGCCGGGAGGAGCTGCCGGAATATATCCTGCCCGATTATCTGGTGGACCCCCGGTTTGAGATGCCGACGGTGGAGATCGACGGCTATGACTATATCGGCTATTTGGATATTCCGTCCCTGGAGCTGAGCCTGCCGGTTATGAGCGAGTGGAGCTATCCCCAGCTGAAGATTGCCCCCTGCCGCTATGCCGGGTCGGTTTATTTGGACGATATGATACTCGCCGCCCACAATTACGACCGGCATTTCGGCCGCCTGAAAAATCTGGAGGGCGGCGAGCTGGTCCGGTTTACGGATGTGGACGGGAACGTCTTTGATTTTTCCGTGACGGAGCTGGAGCTGCTCTGGCCCGAGCAGACGGAGGAAATGCTCTCCGGCGAGTGGGATTTAACGCTTTTTACCTGTACCCTAGGCGGACGGCAGCGTGTCACGGTGCGTTGCGACCGGATAGAGGATATGGCCGGCTGAGAGAGGAGGCCACGCATGATGCGTAACAGCAAACAAATTCCCGTGCTGCTGGCACTGTTGTGCCTGCTGTTGTCGGGCTGCGCCGAAACGGCGACGGACGAAGCCGCCTTTGGAGATTTCAGCGGCGAGACCCTGTACGCCAGAACGGCCACGGATGAGGAGGCCTTCGGGCTTGCAAAGGAGAGGGCGGCTGAAAGCGCCGAAACCATTCCCCAGGAGGATTCCCAGGACCAAACGCCTTTGGAAGAGGAAACGGTGACGCTGGAGGACGAAGAGGCGGTGCCCCTGGCGGCTTCGCCCATGCTGCTGCCCGTGGCGGGCGGCACCGCCGTGGAGAGCGGCGGCGGGGCGGAAATCGACTACTCCAACATTTCGGACGGCTACGTCATGGTCCGCCACGCCGGGGCCAACAGCAAGCGGCTGCGCGTGCAGGTGGTGGGACCCAATACCACCTATACCTATGATCTACCCACCGGCGGCTGGTCCACCTTCCCCCTGTCGGACGGCAACGGGAGCTATAAGGTAATGGCCCTTCAGAACACTGAGGGGAAAAAGTACGCGAAGCTGGCGTCCGTCACGTTCCAGGTGACGCTGTCGGATGAGTTCGCTCCGTTCCTGCGGCCCAACCAGTATGTGGATTACAGCTCCGCCCCCAACACCGTGGAAAAGGCGGCGGAGCTGACTGCGGGCAGCAGCGACGGATTGGACAAAGTGGCCAAGGTCTATGACTTTGTGATTGGAAATCTGACCTATGACGAGAAGAAGGCCGCGACGGTGAAGAGCGGCTACCTGCCGGTGCTGGATACGGTGCTTTCCACCAAGACGGGCATTTGCTTCGACTACGCGGCCCTGATGACGGGGATGCTGCGCTCCCAGGGGGTCCCCTGCAAGCTGGTCGTGGGCTACGCCGGGAAACAGTACCACGCCTGGGTCAGCGTCTGGACGGAGAAAACCGGCTGGGTAGACAATATTATCTACTTTGACGGCAGTACTTGGCAGCGGATGGACCCCACCTTCGCCTCCTCCGGCAAGAGCAGCGCGTCCATCATGCAGTATATCGGCGACGGAAAAAACTACACCGTCAAATATCTCTATTGAGGAGCATTACATGAAACGAACGTTGAGTTACGGAGAAATCGCCGAAGTGAGCCTGGAGCTGTCTTTGCTTCTCCACGCCGGTGTGGGGACGGGTGACGCGCTGTACCTGCTGGGGGAGGATTCGCCCCACAAGAAGCTGCTGTCCGCTATGGCGGACGAGGTGGACGGCGGGGCCGCGTTGGCGTCCGCCATGCGCGGCAGCGCGGCGTTTCCCACCTATGCCTGCGGCTTGGTAGAGGTGGGAGAGCGGACCGGGCGGACCGAGGAGGCGCTGGCGGCCCTTTCCCGGTACTATGAGGACCGGGTGCGGATGGACCGGCGGGTGCGCAGCGCGCTGCTGTACCCGGCGGTGATGCTGGCGCTGATGCTGGTGGTAATCGGCGTGCTTTTGGTGAAGGTTCTGCCGATTTTTGACGATGTGTACGCCTCCTTGGGCACCCGGCTTACCGGCGTGGCCGCGGGGCTTTTGACCATGGGCCGGTGGCTGGAGGGCGCGCTGCCTGTTTTTTGGGCCGTGCTGGCGGCGCTGGTGCTGATAGGGTTCCTCTTTACGGCGGTAGGGCCGCTGCGGCGGAGTCTGGTTTCCTTCTGGCAGCGCGGCCATGGGGACCGGGGCGTCAGCCGGAAGCTGAACAACGCCCGCCTGGCCCAGGCCATGGCCATGGGCATGGCCAGCGGACTCCCCCTGGAAGAGGCGCTGGGCCTGTCCGCCGGATTGGTGGAGGGCGGCGCGAGGCGGCGGTGCGAGGACTGCCGGAAGCGTTTGGACAACGGCGAGGCGCTCAGCGCCGCGCTGAAGGCCAGCGGTTTGCTGCCCGCAAGCCAGAGCCGCCTTTTGGAGCTGGGCCAGCGCGGCGGCGCGGGGGACGCCTCCATGGAGAAGATCGCCCGGGACCTGAGCGAGGAGGGCGAGGCCGCCCTGGACGCCGCGGTGAGCCGGGTGGAACCTGCGCTGGTGCTGCTTTGTTCCGTGCTGGTGGGACTGATTCTGCTGTCGGTTATGCTGCCCTTGATGCACATCATGTCGGCGATTGGGTGAGCGTATGAGGAGAAAACATTCCCTTCTGCCCTCCCTGCTGAGGGGCTTGCTGCTGCCGGTTATTGCGGCGGCGGCTTTGCTGTTCTTTGCCATGGCCGTCAACAACCTTGACGGCGGGCGGACGGAGGAGGACCGGCGGCAGCTGGAGGAGTCGCTGCGCCGGGGATGCGTGGCCTGCTACGCCGCCGAGGGCGTTTATCCTCCCACGCTGTCCTATCTGGAGGAGCACTATGGCCTGCAGATTGACGAGGAGCGCTACACCGTGCATTACTCTGCCTTTGCGGAAAATCTGATGCCGGATATCACGGTTCTGGAGAACACGCCATGAAAAGACGGGGAATACAACATCATCTGGACGGGCTTTTGGCGCTGCTGCTGTTCGGCGTTTTCACGGTGTGCGTGCTGTCGGTGCTGCTGACGGGGGCGCGGGCCTACCGCCGCCTGACGGTCCGGGATCAGGCCTCTTACAGCCGCAGGACCTGCGCCCAGTACATCACAACCCGGGTGCGCCAGGCGGACTGCCTGGGCGGCGTGACGGTGGAGCCTTTTGGAGACGCCGCCGCGCTGGTCTTTACGGAGGACGGCTTTACCACCAGGGTCTATTGGCATGACGGTTATCTGATGGAGCTCTATGCGGGAGAGGACGCGGAGCTTTCCCCGGAGGACGGGGAGCGGATCATGGAAGCGGAATCCCTGTCCCTGTCGCTGCGGCGGGGACTGCTGACGGTGGACATTACCGGAGACTCCGGTGAGCCCGACCGTCTGTTTCTGCTTCTTCGAAGCGGAAGGGGGGCGGTTTCATGAAGAGCCGTGCGCCCCTGGCCTTGATGGAACAGATGGTGATGCTGCTGGTGTTCGCCCTGGCGGCGGCGCTGTGCTTTCAGGCCTTTGTAAGATCGGACAACATCTCCCGCCAGAGCGAGGCGCGGGATCGGGCGGCCATGCTGGTCCAGTCCGCTGCGGAAGCGATTCAGTCCTATGGCGGAGACGCCTGCGACGCCTTTGCCGGCGCGGCGGAGCTGCTGGGCGGACAATATGAGCAGGGCCTTTTGTGGGTGGATTACGACGAGGACTGGAACCTGGGCGGAGACGCCTACCGGCTGGAGGCTCAGGGTATTTTGTCGGAAAATCCCGCTTTGCGGGAGGCCGCCGTGCAGATGGTGGACGCCCGGGGCAAGCCTATTTTCTCCATTCAGATTGCGTGGCAGGGGGAGGTGCGCGGCAATGGGTAACGAGAAACGCGCGCTTCCGCCCGCTGTGGGCGGCAGCTCCCTTTTAACGGTCTTTGCCGTGCTGTGCCTGACGGTGTTTGCCCTGCTGTCCCTGGCGACGGTTCAGGCGGACGCGCGGCTGTCGGACGCTTCCGTTCAGACGGTGGCGGGGTATTATAAGGCCGATCACGCCGCCCAGGAAATTTTGGCCTGCCTGCGGAGCGGCGCGCCCCTGCCGGAGGGACGCACGGTGCGGGCCACGCACGGCCCCGACCACAAGGGAACGCTTTTTTCCTACACCTGCCCCATCTCCGGCACGCAGAACCTGGAGGTGGAGGTCATCGTGGAGGAGGACGCCGGCTATACCATTTTGCGCTGGCAGGCGTGTCCCGCGGCCGAGTGGGAGAGCGACGATTCCCTGGACCTGTGGGATGGCGTACTGTTTTAAAGGAGGCTTTCTATGTCAAAGCTGTTGGAATACTTGCAGCGGGTGGTGACCGACAAGGCGTCGGACCTCTTTCTGGTGGCGGGCGGGCCGATCTGTGAGAAGCTGGAAAAGCGTCTCCAGCCCATCAGCGAGGACCGGGCTTACCCGCGGGATACGGAGAACCTGATTCGGGAGATTTACCAATTGGCGGGACGGTCCATAGACCGCTATCTTCAGCAGGGGGACGACGACTTTTCCTTCTCCGTGGCCGAGCTGGCCCGCTTCCGGGTCAACGCGTACCGGCAGAGAGGGTCCATGGCGGCAGTGGTGCGGGTGGTGTCGTTTGAGATTCCGAACTGGAAGAGTCTGGGCATTCCTGAGCAGGTGATGAACCTGGCCGCCGTGGACCACGGCATGGTGCTGGTCACCGGCACGGCGGGCAGCGGAAAATCTACCACCCAGGCCTGTGTCATTGACCGGATCAACCGTACCCGGGAGTGCCACATCATCACGCTGGAGGACCCCATCGAATACCTTCACCGGGACCGCAAAAGCATCGTGAGCCAGCGGGAGATTTCCATCGACACGGAGGACTATCCCTCGGCCCTGCGGGCCTGCCTGCGGCAGGCGCCGGACGTTATCCTCCTGGGTGAGATGCGGGACCAGGCGACCATCCACACTGCCATGACGGCGGCGGAGACCGGGCACCTCCTCATCGCCACCCTGCACACCAAGGGCACGGTAAATACCATAGACCGCATTGTCGACACCTTCCCCAGCGGACAGCAGGATCAGATTCGGGTGCAGCTGAGCATGGTGCTGCATACCGTAGTCTCGCAGCAGCTGCTGCCGGGGACCCGCGGCGAGCTGGTGCCCGCCTTTGAGATTATGCACATGAACAGTGCCATTCGAAGCTTGATTCGGGACAGCAAAACCCATCAAATCGACAATGCGATCGCCGCGGGGGGCGGCGAGGGAATGGTTACCATGGACCAGTCAATATTGGCCCTTTGCAAGGCAGGGGCCATCACACCGGAGACGGCGCTCAGCTATGCGGATAATCCCGAGCAGCTGCGCCGCCGTTTAGGCTGAACCACAGGCAAAGCATGAGAAGGGGGGGGAGCGGGAATAAACAGGAAGTTGACGCCGTTTTTGCTGGGCCTTTTGACCGGAGCCCTGCTTTTTGGAGGGATTACGGCGGTTGCCGCCGGTGTTGCGGCGGAACCCTCTAAGCACGCGATCTATGTGGACGGCCGCCAAGTGCCGATGGCGGCCTATAGAATTGCGGGAAACAACTATGGAAACGCTGATTTAATTCCCCCAAATGATAAAAGATGTGATAAAATAAGGAAAAGGGGGCGCGGGGTATGAAACAGGAAAGTTTTAGCGATATGGAATACAGATGCCGGAAAAAGAAAACAAAACGGGAAGAATTTCTGGAAATCATGGACGAGATCATCCC
>CAJTCG010000011.1 GCA_910574635.1 Oscillospiraceae bacterium
CGGCTGCGCCATGTAGCCGGCACGCAGTGGGGCAACAAGAAGTACATGAATATGAGGCACCTGGAAGCTGCTCTGGAGGACACCTCTATTGCCGGCTGACTTCATTCCACCCAGAGTCTGCATACTAATTTGCGAAATAATCTTGACACTACCGCCACACTGGCGTGGATGCCGGGAGCGGCTTTGTCCACACAGTGGAGGCCACTGCCGCCAATGTCCACGACGTCACTATAGCGGCAAGGCTTCTGCGGGAAGATGATAAGGCGGTCTACGGGGACAGTGCCTACCTTGGGATAGAGAAACGGGAAGAAATCAAAAGCAATCCGGAGCTTTCTGCCATTGAATACCGCATCAACCGCAGGCCGGGCCGGTTCCCCAGGGTTTCAGACAATGCCATTGACTGGGAGCGGTATATTGAAAACCGAAAATCTGCCGTACGCTGCAAGGTGGAGCATCCCTACAGGATTGTGAAGAACATTTTCGGTTTTCGGAAGACCGTTTACCGGGGTCTGAGAAAAAATCTTAACCGATTACACGTTCTCTTTGCCAGCGCAAATCTGTACATGCTTGCCAGGGCGGGTGGTTCCCTATGCCCCGCCTAAGGTTTTTGCGCCCTTTGACCGGGCTGGGACTGGAAAAGCGAGGAATTCATCCCCAAATATGGCCCTTTATTGGTCGTTTTTATTACCTTCGTCTGTTTGCCTGGCTTTTACCTGCTTTAATCAGTGCTTCCTTAGTTGTCGTACATTGATTAGCGTTTCCTGTTTACATTTTGGACAAAACAGAGGGAAATTTTCAAGGAGTGTATATTGTTCAGACTGCGGAAGCAATCTACATTTCGCTATTGCAAAAATTTTAACGGTTTACAAGACCATTATTGCTGTGCAAAGTACAAGAGCAATACAGGAAGTTGTACGGCTCACTTTATCCGCGAAGAAGTAATGAAGCAGATAGTATGGAGCAGGATATTTGATGTGACCGTCCTTTTCTTTGGTGACATCATAGCGTTTAAAGAAATGATGTACGCACAACGCTCTGCTGAAACGGAAAAGGAAATGAAGCGCAGGAAGCGGGAAGTCGGACAGGCGCAAAAGCGGATAGCAGAACAAGAGCGATTTTGACAACTTCACCGCGATTATCCGCAAATATATGGGAATAAAGGAACTTACACTCGCAATCGTCAATGAATTTATCAAGAAAATCATAGTCCATGCACCGGAAAAGGTGGGCGGAAAACGGGCACAGAAAGTGGATATTGTTTTCAACTTTGTAAGGGAAATCAATTTCCTTTTTGCCACGCAACGGAAACGGCAAGGCGCATAGGAAATCGAAAAGACGGTACAGCCCTTGTAATCATGGCGGCGTATCTGCCGCAAAAAAGGAATGAACATCTGCCGGTCCTCTGGTGATTGCGAAGAACGGTATCCTCTCCGATAGTGTTCATAAGCTCAAATTACCTATTGACATTATAGGTTATTTGGAATAATATATAATTACCAACAAACATACCGGGTTATTTAACGGAGGATTTCTATGATGATTTACGCGGATAACGCGGCCACGACGAAGATGAGCCGGACCGCTGTGGACGCTATGCTGCCCTATATGGACGAGCTTTACGGCAACCCCTCTAGCCTCTACGCCTTCGGCCAGGAGGCCAAGGAGGCTCTGGAGGACGCCCGGGGACGTATCGCCGCCTGTCTTGTCTGTGAACCAAGGGAGCTCACCTTCACCTCCGGCGGCAGCGAGGCGGACAACCAGGCCATCCGTTCCGCCGCCGTCCTGGGGGCCCGGAAGGGCAAGCGCCACATCGTCTCCACCGCCTTTGAGCACCACGCGGTGCTCCACACCCTGAAAAAGCTGGAAAAAGAGGGCTTTGCCGTCACCCTGCTGGACGTCCACGAAAACGGCCTGGTGACGCCGGAGCAGGTCCGGGAGGCCATCCGGCCCGACACCTGCCTGGTGACCGTCATGTACGCCAACAACGAGATCGGAACCGTCCAGCCCATATCGGAGATCGGCGCGGCCTGCCGGGAGGCGGGGGTCTTGTTCCACACCGACGCGGTCCAGGCGGCGGGGCACCTGCCCATTGACATTCGGGCCCAGAACATCGACCTTCTCTCCCTCTCTGCCCACAAGTTCCACGGGCCCAAGGGCGCCGGCGCGCTGTACGCCCGCCGGGGCGCGGCCCTGACGAACCTCATTGAGGGCGGGGCCCAGGAGCGGGGCAGGCGGGCCGGGACGGAGAACGTCCCCGCCATCGCCGGCATGGCGGCGGCGCTGGAGGAGGCCTGCGCCCATCTGACGGAGAACGCCGTCCGGGTTTCCGCCCTGCGGGACAGGCTCATGGCGGGCCTCTCGGAGATCCCCCACAGTGTCCTGAACGGCGACCCGGCGAAGCGGCTCCCCGGCAATGTCAACTTCTGTTTCGAGGGCATCGAGGGAGAATCCCTGCTGCTCCTGCTGGACGACAAGGGGGTCTGCGCCTCCTCCGGGTCCGCCTGTACCTCCGGGTCCCTGGACCCCAGCCATGTGCTGCTGGCCATCGGGCGGCCCCACGAGATCGCCCATGGCTCCTTGCGCCTGACCATCAGCGAGGAGACGACGGAGGAAGAAATTGAATATTTGATCGAAGCTGTCCGGGACGCAGTTTCGTATCTGCGGAGCATGTCCCCCGTCTGGCGGGACCTGGAGAGCGGCAAAGCGCCGCATATCATCTAAGAGGAGGAATCAAATCATGGCTTTATACAGTGAAAAAGTGATGGACCATTTCCGCAATCCCCGAAATGTGGGGACCATCGAAAACGCCGACGGCGTGGGAGAAGTGGGCAACGCCAAATGCGGGGACATCATGAAGATCTATCTGAAAATCCGGGACGGCGTTATTGAGGACGTGAAATTCGAGACCTTCGGCTGCGGAAGCGCCATCGCCTCCAGCTCCATGGCCACGGAGCTCATCAAGGGAAAGCCGGTGTCCGAGGCCATAGCCCTGACCAACAAGGCCGTGGCGGAGGCCCTGGACGGCCTCCCGGCCCACAAGCTCCACTGCTCCGTCCTGGCGGAGGAGGCCATCAAGGCGGCGCTGAAGGACTACTACGACCGGCAAGGCGTGGCCTATGACCCGGCTCAGTTCCCGGACTGCGCCCACTGTGAAGGCTGTGGGAGGTAGAGTCCTGGTCGCGATGAGCGGCGGCGTTGACTCTTCCGCTGCCGCTCTCTTGCTGAAGCGGCGGGGCTATGACTGCGCGGGCTGCACCATGAAGCTCTTTGACAGCGGGGACGCGGGACTCAGCCGCCGGACGTGCTGCTCCCTGGAGGACGTGGAGTACGCCCGGGCGGCGGCCTTCCGGCTGGGAATTCCCCACTGGGTGTTCAACTTCAAGGATGCCTTTCGGGCGGCGGTGATGGAGAAGTTCGCCGCCGGTTACGAAAGCGGCCTGACGCCCAATCCCTGCATCGACTGCAACCGGTATCTGAAATTCGGGAAGCTCCTGGACCGGGCCAGGGTCCTGGGCTTTGACTATCTCGCTACCGGGCACTATGCGAGAATTGAACGGCAGGGGCAGCGCTATGCCCTGAAAAAAGCCCTGGACGAATCCAAGGACCAGAGCTATTTTCTCTACGGCATGACCCAGGACCAGCTGGCCCATACCCTGTTCCCTCTGGGCGGGCACCAAAAGTCCGAAGTCCGCAAAGCTGCCTGGAAAGCCGGACTCGCCAATGCGGGAAAACGGGATAGCCAGGATATTTGTTTCGCCCCAGACGGGGACTATGCCGCCGCCGTGGAGCGAATTTCCGGCAACGCCGCTGTCCCGGGGAACTTTGTGGATACCGCCGGAAGAGTCTTGGGAACGCACCGGGGCATTGTCCGCTATACCATCGGCCAGCGGCGGGGACTCGGCGTTTCCGCGCGCGAGCCTCTCTATGTCTGCGGGATTTCGGTCCGGGACAACACCGTTACCCTGGGCGGAAAAGAGGCGCTGCTCCGGGCCTGGATGGAAGTGGGAGCGTTTCATTGGATTTCCGGGACGGCTCAGGAGCGGCCGTTTCCCTGCGGCGTCAAGCTGAGAAGCACCCAAAAGGAGCTGCCTGCCACGGCTTATCCCGCCGAAAAAGGCCGGGTGTGCGTAGTATTTGACGAACCCCAGCGGGTTCCCGCGCCGGGCCAGGCGGCTGTGCTCTATGAGGGAGACACCGTGCTGGGCGGCGGCGAGATCCTCCCCTCGGCCTAGAAAAATGGCGAAGAGGCGGCACGGCTCTGGCTGAGATGATAGAGAACGGAGAGACAGTCACGATTTCTGTCTTCATTTTCCTGGGGGTCGATCCGTATGTAATTCACATTAACGTATTTTCTTCAAAATCCCCCCCTCCATTCCATGCACTTCGTCACATAGAATGTCAATATCATCCCGAACATGGCTTGCGATGATGATCAATTTACCGTTTTCCTTCATCTTTAATAAAACCATTCTTATATCTTCAACACCATTACTATCAAGCGCATTCATCGGCTCATCCAATATAAGAATGTCTGGATTTTCCATTAACGCCTGCGCAATTCCAAGGCGTTGTTTCATACCAAGCGAATAATTTCCGACGCGCTTTTTGTCATCAGGATTCAGTCCTGCGAGTCCCATGTATTTTCGTATTTCGCCTTCTTTAACCCTTCCCCTGATAGACGCTAAATACTTCAGGTTTTTTAGCCCGGAATACCTTGGAAGAAAGCCTGGCGTCTCAATAATAAATCCTATATTTTCCGGATAATCCACATCTTTTCCAACAATTTTGCCATTAACTGTTACTGTCCCTGCCGTGGGATGCAGCAAGCCGCAAATGCATTTAAGCAGAACGGTTTTGCCGGAGCCGTTTCTTCCTACGATTCCATAAATTTTCCCCATTCCAAATTTTGCGGACACGTTTTT
This sequence comes from Oscillospiraceae bacterium, assembly GCA_910574635.1. Lineage (GTDB taxonomy): Bacteria > Bacillota > Clostridia > Oscillospirales > Oscillospiraceae > Oscillibacter. The sequence goes on from CAJTCG010000011.1 coordinate 4,923, forward strand.
CAGCGCATCCTGCTCGCCAAACACTTTCGTCACATTCTCTACAAAAATCCCGCATTTATCTTCCATGAATACGCCTCTCAATGATTCGATTGATTACCTTTTCCCTGTAATTTGCGGCCACGCATAATGCGCTGAGGCTTACGATTGCAATCATGAAAAATTTCTCTGCATATGCCAGATTGATTCCCCATTTGGGCGCAAAGCCATAAAACAGTCCTAACTGCGCCAAGCTTACCGGAGAAACCCCATACGCCCAGTCCAGCCAGTCATTTGAGACGCATATATCCAAAACAGCGATCAGCGCTCCCGCAAATGTTCCTGCTGATTTGGCGGACATCTTATTTCCAAAATAGACCAGCAGTCCAATGTACAAAATGCAGGAAAATTCCAGAAATATGCTAATAAACAGCGCATTGACAGGCTCATATTGCCGCATAATATTCTGAGATATTGACAGTTCCACGCCGAACTCCGCTCCTGCGTTTGTTTTTCCCAGCGTTCCCCAAATCTTTCCCCATTCGTTTGACCATTGAATATGTCCAAGAAACGGAAGGATCGTTGCCGCTGTCAAACAAGCAGTATAGAGAATCGACATTTTTGTGATATAAAGGATCTGCCCCAATCCCCACGCCAGTTTTCCTGCTCTGGAAATCATATATTGATAGGATTCATCTTCAAATGGCGCATTACAAAACAGGATGACTGCGCATGCCGCTATAACAAACTGCATCCCGTAATGATTGACTACAAAGACAAAGGCAAACGGTGTAACATCTATATGTACACTCCGACTGAAGGCTAAAACGGCAAAAAGGCTTTCCATCACGTACAGCACAACCACAATAAGGGTGAATGGTATTCTTATATTTTCCCGCAACATCCTCATATTATAGTTTGATACCTTATTTGCTTTCATAAAACATTCCATCTCGAAGCCCCCTTGCCAACCTTTCCGTAAAATATACACCCATCAGGAAAACCAAAATACCCGAAACAAAAGCCGCGGCCATAACCGTGTATCCGCTATTGTGAATGACTGTTCTGCCTATCAATATTTGATCAAACCGCCAGTTAGCATCAAGGGATGCGATCTGACTTGCTTTAACGATTACATAGCTGCCCAAAAACGGAAACATCGTAATGACGAATTTATCCCTTATATATAATGACACAAGCAAAGAAGCGCCAGCCCATAACATCCCGCGCATAAATCCAAGAGCCGCCTCTGTCACGCAGTAGAGGACCGGGTAATGAACCGCCAGCCATTTATGAAATAAATCCGCCGCGCTTTCAGCCGATGCCTCATAATAATCACTTGTCATCTGGAGCCTTATGCGCAAAAATAACATCAGCAAAACCGTGCCTGACGCAACCACCAGCCCGCCTATCAGGATATTTACAATATATTTCACAGCGCCATACCTTCGCATACCCTCTCTGGAAGCAATGTATGCAACCGCCTTGCTGCTTCTTTCCTCGCAAAGGCTGGCCGCAAAAGGCAGCGCCGCAAAAACAGGCAATATATAATTTCTGCACATTCCTCCGAATGCGGAATTGCTTATAAAATAGTATACGCACCAGACAGGATTGCCGCTTTGCATTGCGCTGACCAAATCATTCCATGAATCAAAGCAAATGCAGAACATAACGCCAATAACCGCTAAGATGGTGCTTGTATTGATTGCCCGTTTCCATTCATTTATAAATACCCGGCTCACGAAATTTCCTCTCCTGTGACTGCGTTGAATCGAATCGAATACCTGCTGTCTTCAACCGATTCTCCATCTACTTCAAAATCAACGCACCATGCCGGAATCAAATCCATTTCGGTAAAGGAATCTTCCCTCAGAAGCGGGAAATACTCCATCCAGATATTCTTCGCCCTAAACTCGCTTGTTAAAATCACGTCGCCAAATTTTTTCATGATTGCTTCTTTGATGCCGTCTTCGCCTATAATAGCCGCTTCCTTCCGCTGTTCCTCATAAGGCTCAAACATTCCCATCATGGTTATCATTTCGATCCCACTATTTGATAACAATGCCGTTACAGCAGCTGGGTAAGCCAAAAATCTCTCACTTGTTTGCCGCAGATTTGGCTCGCCTCGGTATACGGGGGACCCATTTACATTTATTCGAAAAACGATCCGGTACACTTCCATGCCTTCCTCAAACGTATCGCTTCCATATCCCTTTGCTGACAAAAACTGATAGTCGCCATCTTCCATAATCGCTTTTTTCACATTCTCAAAATCCGCTTGATCCATAGCAACCACATCAAGAGCTTCCAGCTCTCCGCCCACTCCAAGCATCCCTATAAAATTCTGAATCCTTGCAACAGCATCCGCTTGAGGCATAAAAGACAACTCCCTGTCATCTGTCAATCCCATCTCCCCCGCATAGGAACAGTAGGTGTCCAAATGGTTTGCCATATCATTTCTTTGATATGTAAGTGTGCCGCTCGTAAACCCGTCGTTCCCATCATCAACATCAAGGCTTCCTTCTGCATTTTGCCCGATTGCTTCCTGCGCTTTCGCATAGTCAAAACTTTTTAATTGCGTTGCATACTCATAAAGTATTTTATCCGGCATTTTCAATTCCGCACTGATGAACAAGTTCTCATCCAATTTTTCATCTATGAAAACGGATGTGTTCTGTTCATCTCCGGCAGCGGCATTCGTTTCGTCCTGTGCCCCAACGACTTGGGAATCTGTATCTATACGGACATCATCAATATTTGATTGTTCTTCGCTCTGAGATGTATGGGCGCATCCTCCCAATAATGCCAGGAGAACTGCCGCGCTTATTGCAATCTCCATCATTTTTTTGATTTTTTTCATTTTAACCTCCACTTGTCTTGAAATTATTTCGCATATTAGGCCTTCATGCGAAAAAAATATAGGGGTCTATTGCATTCCCTGCGAGACAATCCCCATATTTTCCATAGTATGCGCTTTCGTTTCATCATTTTTGCATCATGAACGGCAAGGCCCGATAGCCCTATTTGAGGGGGACGTAAGCGTCTCCGGCGCTTCAAACAATCATTTTTCAAAAAAGCCAGTCCTGTGCATTGCCGGAAGTCTGGATGTTCACACGCCGCCGGAGCTCCATTGCCTCCCTCTGGAGCGGGCCATTCAGGCGCGGGGCGGCGTCATGTTCCATACGGTCAGTTATCCGACGGACCATTTCTTTTCCGACTGCCGGGAAACCGCCGAGAGCTTTCTCCTGGTTTCCCTTCTTCACCGAGTGCATCTCCGGATCCCGTTTTTTCTCCGCGTTTTTTGTAGAGCCGGGTGCGCTGATCAGTGTGGCGTCTACGATGCTGCCGCCCCGCATCATCCGTCCAGCCCGTTCCAGGCAGCGGTTGATTGCATCAAAAAACAGCTTGCCGATGCCCTTCTCCTCCAACAGATGCCGAAAGTGCAGCAGGGTCGTGGCGTCCGGGACATCCTGCTCGAAAAAGTTGATCCCCATAAATTTGCGCATGGCATAGCTGTCATAAATTGCGTCCTCTACTCCTTCATCGGATAAGCTGAACCAGCATTGCAGCAGATACATCCGCAGCATGGTTTCTATCTCAATCGGCGGACGCCCGCGTTTCCCGGTTGGATAGTGGGGGACGACCAGCGATACCCATTCCTCCCATGGGATGATCTCGTCCATGATTTCCAGAAATTCTTCCCGTTTTGTTTTCTTTTTCCGGCATCTGTATTCCATATCGCTAAAACTTTCCTGTTTCATATCCCGCGCCCCCTTTTCCTTATTTTATCATCTTTTATTATTTGGGGGAATTAAATCAGCGTTTCCCTAACACTGCTTTTGTTAAAACAATAGACTCTGTATTTGTTATGATTTTATCAATAAGCAACAATGACAAATTTGAATCATCCAGCATATCTGGATTTCCTTTTAGCCATGTTTCAACTTCTTCAACCGGATAAGTCTTTAACTGCCTATAATAGGAGCCACATTTATCCTTGCTTACAGCTCGCACAAGTCCTATATACGCACCAATATGATTTGAATCAATTCGAATTGCCTCCTCATATTGTTGTATGCCTTTTTCAATATCTCCGGCATTTAATGACATTGTACCAAGCCGAACCAAGTTATCGGCCTGTGTCTTTGTCTGCACTTGCAATTGTGATTCTATTTCTATCGAACTTGATTTTGTATGGTTAGTTTTGCCTTTTAAAATTTTTCCAATCCCCCGCAACAGGTCCTGCATGGCTCCCACCTTACCCATATCCTGGGCCTGGAGCTTGGCAAACTCCTTGGGCATATCATAGGCATCCAAATTTTTATAGCAAGGAATCAGATGCTTGTTCTTGTCCTGGGCCATCAGTTTCAAAAACCGAGACCACTCGTTTTTTACCCACGCGGCGTTGAAATACTCGAAGCCCGTACCAAACACCAGCATAATCTTGGCGGAGTTCAGCGCGGCGAAGATGTATGGCTCTTACTCCGTTCCCAGTTTATCCTCCAGGGAGATACGAGAGAAGAACGCCCGGTAGCCTTTTTCGGTCAGGGCATCATACACATCTTGGGCGATAACACTGTCGATGGTACGACTCCCGCTTTCGTCTGTCTCTTTGTAGCAGATGAAGATGTCGTAGGGTTCCTCTTTGCCGGAGACTTCCAGTATACCTTTGCGGATATTCTCAATGGTCTTGGCCTCGTCCCGGTAGAGCCGTCGGGCGATGGGGTCAGCGTTCTCGCAGGCTTGATCAAAGTCGGCATTCTCCAAGATGCTGTCGAAGGAAGAGCGATGGCAAGTGGGAACCTTCTTCCCCGTAGCCGGGTCATCTACGTATTCAATACCATACCGGCAAAGCACCAGCCCCCAATAGGCTTCCGCTTCCTCGGAAAAGTCCGCCACAATGCTCTTATACACCCCCGCCGCTTTATCGAATTCACAGGCCTGCCGCAGACGGTCCGACCTAGCGAACAGGGTGAATTTTTTTCGCTGTCTTGGTTGGGAATGGTCTGCTTGCTGCCGCAGTATTCACACTCCGCCACGCTTGCGCCATCGGCAAAGTTCAGATCGCCGCCGCACATTTTGCATTTGATAACTGCCATGGTCTTAAGCCCTCTCATTTGTTTCTTTCTGCACAATTTCCATATGATTCATAGAAAAGTCCAAACAAGTCGTCATCAGCTCTGTCCGTGTATACCCGGTGGCTACCGCGATTCGGTCCAGCTCTTGCACCATGTCACGGGGCATCCGCATAGAAACAACTGTTGATTCACCGGCGTACTTCTTTGGTTTGATCCGCAGTGTTGGTTCTTCCATTGAGCACACCTCCAAGTTATTGCTCTTATCACAATACAAACGTAAACAGGACGCGGGAAAATATGGAAAATCGCAAAAATTTTCGTAAGAAGAAGCTCCAGCAGGGGTTAACCATGCTGGAGCTTCTTCTGCACTATGCTCTGTTTGCTGACGGTGTTGGTTAAAATCAGTTCCTCATCACTATAAAGCCAAAGACAGCGGGGCTTTTTTGCGTACTGCTCAAGCCGAGCGGATAACATCTTTGTTTTTCAGGAAGTATTCCACCCCAGAGTACAGAGTCGTCAAGGTAATGACCCAGCCGCAGATAATGTCCACCCACAGGATCGGGGGACGCGGGGCGGGGAACTGGGACGACAAATGCATCTGCATCTGAGCCGCCTCAATCTGAGGCCCCAGAGCCAGCATCACCACGATACACACCATGGTGGAGGCTGTTTTCACCTTCCCGGACCACCCGGCGGCAATCACCCGCCCGTTGTCTGAGGCGATCATCCTAAGGCCGCTGACGGCAAACTCCCGGGTGATCACAATCATCACCATCCAGGCGGGCATCCGCCCGCACTCCACAAACCACAGCATGGCCGCCACCACCAGAATCTTGTCCGCCAGAGGGTCGGCGAACTTACCGAAGTCCGTGACCAGGTTGTATTTCCGGGCGATTTTCCCGTCCAGCATATCCGTCAGGCTGGCGATGATGAAAATTGCCAGGGCCGCATAGTCCGCGCCGGGGAAGCCCCAGTACAGCACCGCCAGGAAAATGGGCGTCAGGATGATGCGGAGCATGGTCAGTTTATTGGGCAGATTCATAGGTCCTCCTTCTCCGGATAGGGTTTGTCCTTCCAGTACCACCATTTCAGCTTCTCCGGGTCCCTGGTCTCGTGGTCCGCGTAATACACCGCCGCCCGCCAGACGTACAGGGCGCAGCGGTCTTCCTGGTAACCCTTCATCAGGCATTCTTTCAGATACAGCTCCTCCGGGTCCCGGCCCCGGAGGTCCGAGACCTCCCGGATTCCCAGGGCCTCCATGACGGCGGCGATGCGGGCCCCCACGCCGGGGATTTCCCTCAGGGGGCTTTTCATACCCGCTCTCCGGTGAGCTCGCCGTCCATCACCCCGGTGAGGCGGACGGTGACGAAGTCTCCCGGCTCCGGCTCCTCCCCGGCGGAAAACCAGATGCGCCCGTCGATCTCCGGAGACTCGGCGTAGCTCCGGCCATAGAACAGCTGGGCCTGGCCGTCAAAGCCCTCGCAGAGGACTTCCCGCTCCTCTCCCAGGATAGACTCGTTGTAAGCGTCGATGACGTCGGACTGCACGTCCACGGCGATCTCCGCCCGGCGGGCGGCTTCCTCCGCGTCCACATGCTCCATCTTCGCCGCCCGGGTTCCGTCCTCCGGGGAGAAGGGAAACACCCCGGCCCGCTCGATTTTCTGTTCCCGGAGAAATTCACACAGCTCCCCGAACTCCGCCTCTCCCTCTCCCGGAAGCCCGGCGATGAGGCTGGTCCGGAGGACCAGGCCGGGGATGCGCCGGCGAAGGGTGCGGAACAGCGCCCGGATGGACTCTTTGGTGTCCCGGCGGTTCATGGCCTTTAAAATGCCGTCGTTGCAGTGCTGGATGGGGATATCCAGATAGGGGAGGATCTTCGGCTCCGAGGCGATGGTGTCGATGAGCTCCTCCGTAATCTCGTCGGGGTAGAGGTAGTGGAGGCGTATCCAGTGGAAGTCCAGCCCGGCAAGCTCCCGGAGCAGGGCGGCCAGCTGGTGCTCGCCGTTTAAATCCGTGCCGTAGCGGGTGATGTCCTGGGCAATGACCAGCAGCTCCTTGACCCCGGCGGAGCTGAGCTCCGCCGCCTCGTCCAGCAGCTCCGCCATGGGGCGGCTGCGGTACTTGCCCCGGAGGGAGGGGATGACGCAGTAGGCGCAGTGGTTGTCACAGCCCTCGGCGATGCGGAGATAGGCATACCAGGGGGGCGTGGAGAGGATGCGGGGACCGTTCTGGGGGGCGGTGTGGATGTTCCCCAGATGGCAGGGCCGGAGGCCGGCTTCCATGACCTCGGAAATGGCCCGGACAATGTCGCCATAGCTGCCGGTACCCAGGATGCCGTCGATTTCCGGCAGCTCCTCCAGCACGTCCTTTTTGTAGCGCTGGGCCATGCAGCCGGTGACCAGAATCTTTTTCAGGCTTCCGGCCTGTTTCAGCTCCGCCAGCTCCAGGATGTGGTCGATGGCCTCCTCACAGGCGGAGGCCAGAAAGCCGCAGGTGTTTACCACCGCCGCGTCGGCCCCGGCGGGGGAGGGGGCGATCTCATGGCCTGCGGCCTGGACCAGGGACATCATCTGCTCGCAGTTCACTTGGTTTTTGGCGCAGCCAAGGGAGAGGAAGTATACCTTATAGGGCATGGGGGCCTCCTTTGCTTCCCCCTGCCAGGGGGGAGGGGTTTTTTCCGGCCCTTCGGGCAGGGGGGGATTTCAGCCATGATGATGGCTGGTTCATTGCACCCCCCATTTTCTCTTTTTCTTCCAGAAGAAAAAGAGAAAACGGGCCGTGCACGGTCCAAAAGAGAAAAAGAAGGATCGCCCCTGCGGGGGGACGTGGGACGGGAGTCGCGCAAGAGGTGCTTCCTCCGGGTACGCATGTCTTCTGCCCGCGGCGTAGTCTGAGCGGGGGTTTTGGTGGTTGTCGAATGGACCAGCTCCTCTTTCCGCTGCCGCTAATCTGGTGGTAGGGGGTGGATATCCGCCTTTTTCCGGGACTGCCTTTCTATCGATAGACCACCCTGTGGGGCCTGACCCCCTGGTCAGGCCATTCCCTCAGGGTCCCCTCGCCATGTGGGGTCATCGGTAATGCCTACTAAATAGTCTGTGGAGACATGGAAATGCTCCGCCAGAATTACCAGCTTGTCAATGGTAGTACTGCGCCCACCACTTTCCAGCATGCTGATGGATTTATGTGTAAGCCCTAAAATCTCCCCCAGCTGCTGTTGGGTAAGCCCCTCCGCTTTCCGAAGTTGATGAACCCTGTCTTTTAATAAAATCACTGTTTTCATAAAATTACCCCTTGACATGTTCCTATAAGTGGAGTATACTCTACCCATAGGAACATTTTCAATAGGAGGATATCCTCAATGTTTGATATTTTAACCGCCATCCAGTATGGTGACCTCACCAGCCTGCGGGGCAAGATGCCCATGGAAGCGCCCTATACGATTGCAGAGGAGCGCATTCTGCGCCGGCTGAACGCGCTGGAGCCAAAGGCGGCTGACGATTTCCAGCATGAAATACAGGCCTTGGCCCTGGAACAGCGGGACGCGGCTTTTCATAGCGGCGTCCGTTTTGGCGCACAGCTCATGGTACAGTTGTTAGAAGATTTTTAATCCTCTTGCATCTCCTCCCCCAGCCGCCTCCAGGCGGACTTAACCTCCCCCCAGGGGAAGCCCCGGCGCAGCAGCGCATTGGTCAGCCGCCGCTTTTCCTTCTCGTCCGGTGTGCGGCCCCGGAGCTTGCTTCGGAGAAACGCGTCCACCTGCCCGCCGTCCTCGGGAAGCTCCTCCAGCGCGTCCTCCCACAGCTCCCGGGGGACGCCTTTTTCATAGAGCTTCTCCCGCACCCGGGCGGGGCCGTAGCCCAGCCGGGAATAGTGCCGGACCAGGGCGGCGGCGTATTCCGCGTCGTTCAGAGCCCCGATGGCCTCCAGCCACTCGGCGGCGTAGCGGGCCTCCGTCTCGCTGGCCCCCTTCTCCTGGAGCTTCCGCTCCAGATCCCGGCGGCTCATGGCCCGCTTGCCGATGAGATCCGCCGCCGCCGCCCGGGTGTTGGAGACTCCGGCGGCCTCCTTCAGCCGCTTCAGGGTTTCCTCGTCCAGCTCGTCCCCGGAGCGGAGGCCGAAGTCCAGCAGCTCCTGCTCCGTGATTTTCAGACAGGCCCCGTCCCCCAGGAAGACCAGGACGCGGCCTTTTTTATGCTTCGACGCCTCTACTCGCTCTACCCGCATGGTCAGTTGCCGGAGTCGTCGAAGTCGTCGGCGCTGACGTCCACGGCCCGCCCGGCGGCCTTGGCGGCGGCCCGGGCCTGGTTGCTCATGAGCTTGTCGAAGTTCTTGCGGATGTCCGCCTCCAGCTGGTCCCGGATCTCCGGGTTCTCCTGGAGGTACTTCTTCGCCGCTTCCCGGCCCTGGCCGATGCGGGTTTCGCCCATGGAGAACCAGGAGCCCGCCTTCTGCACCAGATCCAGCTTCACGCCCAGGTCGATGAGCTCGCTTTCGCGGACGATGCCCTCGCCGTACATGATGTCGAACTCCGCCTCCCGGAAGGGGGGCGCCATTTTGTTCTTTACCACCTTGGCCCGGGTCCGGTTGCCGATGAGCTCACTGCCGTTTTTGATGGCCTCGATCCGCCGCACGTCGATGCGGACGGAGGCGTAGAACTTCAGCGCCCGGCCACCGGTGGTGACCTCCGGGTTGCCATACATAACGCCCACCTTTTCCCGGAGCTGGTTGATGAAAATGACGATGGTGTTGGTTTTGCCGATGGCGCCCGTCAGCTTCCGCAGGGCCTGGCTCATCAGCCGGGCGTGGAGGCCCACGTAGCTGTCGCCCATCTCGCCCTCGATCTCCGCCCGGGGCACCAGGGCCGCCACGCTGTCCACTACAATGACGTCAATGGCCCCGGAGCGCACCAGGGCCTCCGTAATTTCCAGGGCCTGTTCGCCGGTGTCCGGCTGGGAGATCAGCATGTCCTCCACCTTTACCCCCAGAGCGTGGGCATAGGTGGGGTCCAGAGCGTGCTCCGCGTCCACGAAGGCCACCTCGCCTCCCTGCTTCTGGGCCTCGGCCACCACATGGAGGGCCAGGGTGGTCTTGCCGGAGGACTCCGGCCCGTAGATCTCGATGATGCGCCCCTTGGGGAGCCCGCCGATGCCAAGAGCCACGTCCAAAGCCAGGGAGCCTGTGGGGATGACCTCCACATTCAGGGCCGTCCGGTCCCCCAGGCGCATAATGGAGCCCTTGCCGTACATTTTTTCAATCTGGCTCATGGCGCTGTCGATGGCTTTTTTCTTGTCCGCCGCCGGAGCCGCGGTGGGCAGGGGCGCTTTATCCTTTGCCATGCTGATTTCCTCCCGAACAGTTATATAGATAATTTATGAAATGCTTTCTAAAACACAAATCAGAATTCCTCCGGCTCCCGGGGGAAGATGGCGGCGCAGAGGATGTAGGCGATGATGCCGCTGCAGCCCATGGCGGAGAAGATGATCCAGGCCAGCCGCACCAGCGTGGGGTCCAGCCCGAAGTATTCGGCGATGCCGCCGCACACGCCGTCCACCATCTTGCCCCGGTTGATTTTATAGAGCCTCTTTTCCATAACAATTCCTCCTGTTCAGATTTCCTGGCAGAGGGTGCCCAGCACCACTCTGGGGATTTTATGATGGTCCTTGATGATCTGCAAATCGCCGAAGCCCTGGCTCCGCATCAGCCGGAGCACCGCGTCCGCCTGGCCGATGCCCACCTCAAAGTAGATCCGCCCGCCGGGGGTCAGGGCCTCCTTCCACTGTTCCGCAATGGAGCGGTAGAAGTCCATGCCGTCCGCCCCGCCGTCCAGGGCCATATGGGGCTCATAGTCCCGGACGGAGGCTTCCAGCCCGGCGATGTCCCCCGTGGGGATGTAGGGCGGGTTGCTGACAATGCACTGGAACTCCCCCAGGGAGCGGGCGGGCTTTTCCCGGGCGTCCATCTGAATGGGCATAACCCGCGCCGAGAGATTGTTTCGCCGGATGTTCTGGCGGCAGATTTTCAAGGCGCTGTCGTCGATTTCCCCCAGCACCACCCGGGCCTGGGGCGCCTGGGAGGCGATGGCCAGGCCCACGCAGCCGCTGCCGGCACAGAGGTCCAGCACCCGGCACTCCCCCAGCGTCTGTATGTAGGCGATGGCCTGTTCGGCCAGCACCTCGGTGTCCGTCCGGGGGATGAGCACGTCCTGGGAGATGTCCAGGGGGAGGCCGTAGAATTCCCACTCGCCGATGAGGTAGGCCACCGGCTCCCCGGCCATGCGCCGCTCCACCAGCCGCCGGACCTGGGCCTCCCGCTCCGGAGAGGCGTAGAGGCGGCTGTCCCTCTGGAGCTCCTCCCGGCTCTTGCCGGTGCCGAAGCACACCAGCTCCCGGGCCTCCAGGGTGGAAGACTCCACGCCGCTCTCCCGGAGCCGCTGGCGGACGTCCAAATACAGGTCATTATAGGTTATCGCCAAGGGAACTCACCCCTTTACCATGTGTCTTTTCCTTTTTCAGAGGGTAATACCAATTCCAGGGACCGGATGGCGCACTCGATCATGCCGTCGTCCGGCTCGTTGGTGGTGAAATTCTGCATCCACATGCCCGGGGCCGTCAGGATTTTCGCCAGGAGGCTCTCCTGGACGTGCCGCCCCACCCAGCGGTTGAACTCGTAGGTCACCCCCACCACCAGGGGCAGCAGGAGAAGATGCACCGCCGTCCGCAGCCAGGCGTTGGTGATGGGCCAGATGCCGAAGAAGATGCTGGAGAAAATGATGGACACGCAGATGACCACAAACAGGAAGCTGGTGCCGCACCGGGGATGGTGCCGGGGCTGGACCCGGACGTTTTCCACCGTCAGGGGCAGGCCCGCCTCATAGCAGAAGATGGTCTTGTGCTCCGCCCCGTGGTACTGGAAGACCCGGTAGATGTCCTTCTGCCGGGAGCAGAGAATCAGGTAGGCCATGAAGATGAGCACCTTCAAAAGCCCCTCCACCAGATTCCGACCCCAGAAGGGGAAGCCGGGGAAGAAGTGCAGGATGCCCCCGGTGAGCAGGGTGGGCAGGACCATGAAGAGAAAGACGGACATGCCCACCCCCAGCACCACCGCCAGGGCCACCACGGCGCTTTCCAGCTTTTTGCTGGAGAGGTGCTTTTCCAGCCACAGCTCGAATTTGGAGGGCTTCGCCGCCTCCTCCTCGGGGTAGAAGTCGGCGGAGTACATCAGGGCCTTCACGCCGCCCACCATGGAGTCCAGGAAGTTCACCGTCCCCCGAATCAGGGGGAGGCCCAGAATGGGGTAGCGGTCCTTGATGAAGCGCAGGGGCTCCACCTTTTCCACCAGCTTCCCCTCCTGGTCCCGGACCACGATGGCCTGTTTCTCCGGGCCCCGCATCAAAATGCCTTCGATAAGCGCCTGTCCGCCGATGCTGGTGCGGAAGGCGCAGGATTTGTTTTCTTCTGCCATGAAGTTTCCTTTCTGTTGGGTTGGTATAGAGTCTAACATAGGTTCGCGAAAAAATCAAACTTCCGTTTGATTTAAAATTATTTTTGCGACGACATGCGCGTCGCAAAAATTCCGATACTCCAGCCGCCTTGGGCGGCGTTACCAGTCCGCAGACTGGTGGGGGGAATCTAAAGGGGGGACGAAGTCCCCTCTTTAAGCCCGGACCGGCAGTTTGATCGTCACCACCGCCCCGCCGCCGTCGGCGTTGCCGATGGAGAAGGTCCCGCCGTGGAGGCCGATAATCTCGTCGCAGACCGCCAGGCCGATGCCGCTGCCCCGGGCCCGGGAGGTGCCCTTATAGAATTTCTGCTTTACGAAGGGCAGCTCCTCCTCCGGGATGCCGGGGCCGTAGTCCCGGATGCGGACCACCTGGTGCCCTCCCTCCTGGTTCACGGAGGCGGTGATCCGCCTGCCCGCCCCGCCGTGCTTGGCGGCGTTGTCCAATACGTTGCAGAAAACCTGTTTCAGGCGCTCCGAATCCCCCTGGATAAGGGGCAGCAGGTCCCCGTCGCCGGGGTGGTACTCCAGGGCGATGCCGTCCTGGCGGAAAAGCTCCTGGTAGGTGAAAATCGCGTCCTCCAGCTCCGCCTGGAGGTCCACGTCCTCGATTTGGAGGGTGAAGCGCCCGTCCTCCATCTTGGAGAAGTCCAGCAGCTCCTCCACCATGGTGGACAGGCGCCTGGACTCGTTGACGATGACCCGGATGCCCCGGCGGAGCTGCTCGGGATCGTCGGTGAGGCCGTCGTCCAGAATAGTCTCCCCCCAGCCGTTGATGGCGGTGAGGGGGGTTCGGAGCTCGTGGGAGACGGAGGAGATAAACTCGCTTTTCATTTTCTCATTCTGGCTGATTTTCAGGGACATGTCGTTGATGTTGTCCACCAGCTCCCCCAGCTCGTCGGAGTACTTGTTTTCGATCCGGGTGCCGTAGCTTCCGGCGGAGATGCGCTTGGCCGCCTCCGTCACCACCGCCACAGGCTCCACCACGTTGTTGATAAAGAGGAGGTTGGAAAACACCACCAGCAGCATGCACACCAGGGCGATGAGGAAAATCGCCAGGACCACGAACATTACCTGCTGATCCACGGACCGCAGGGAGGTCACCAGGCGCATGACGCCCACCACCCGGCCGTTGACGGTCAGGGGACAGGACACGGCCAGGATTTCCTCCCCCGTCTCCAGGTCCCGGCCCTGGTAGGGCGTGGGGGTCATCTTGTTTTCCTGGAGCACCTGGAGGATGTCGTCGGTGCCCGGGTAGGTCCCCGCCGTCAGCCCGGAGGTGGAAACCTGGATGCGCCCGCTGGAGCCGATGAACTGGAGCTCGATGCGGTTTTTATCCTCGAAGCTCTCGGCGGACTGGACGGCCTTTTGATAATAGCTGGAAAAGCCATTGTCCATGAAGTATTCGTTGAAGGAGTTGGCCAGGGCCTGAGCCCGGGTTTCCAGGCCCTTTTGCATGGTGCCATAGTAGTAGTTGGAAACGCCCGCAGAGAACAGCGTCACCACCAGCACCAGCAGGGTCCCGATGGGGAGGATGGAGTTGAAAATCCAACGCTGCCGCAGGCCCCGCAGGCGGAGGGATTTCCACCGCTGCTCCTTTTCCATCACCTGTTCTTCCATACCGTCACAGCCCCCACTTGTAGCCGTAGCCCCAGACCGTGGTGATATAGGCGGGGTTCTGGACGTTGTCCTCGATTTTCAGCCGGAGGCGGCGGATGTTCACGTCCACGATTTTCAGCTCCCCGAAGTAGTCCCGGCCCCACACCATGTCCAGAATTTCCTCCCGGGAGAGGGCCTTGCCGGGGTTTTCCATAAAGACCCGCATGATGGAATACTCCACCTGGGTCAGCTTGATCCGCTGGCCGTTCTTTTCCAGGGTCCGGTTCCGGGTGTTCAGCAGGAAGGGGGGCTGGCTCAGCTCTCCGGTGACCTGGGGGGGCTCCTCTCCGCCGGAGCGGCGGACCAGAGCATCCACCCGGGCAGTGAGCTCCGCCGGGGAGAAGGGCTTGGTCACGTAGTCGTCGGCCCCGGTCATGAGGCCCGTCACCTTGTCCATCTCCTGGGACCGGGCGGTGAGCATGATGATGCCGATCCGGCTGTTGGTGGCCCGGATGCGGCGGCAGACCTCGAAGCCGTCGATGCCCGGCAGCATGATGTCCAGCAAAGCCACCCGGGCGTCCGGGTTCTCGTGGAGGCGTTCCAGGGCCTCCTCGCCGCTCTCGGCCTCAATGACGTCGTAGCCGGCCCGGCGGAGGTTGATGACGATAAAGCCGCGGATGCTGGCCTCGTCCTCTAAAACCAACACTTTCTTCATGGCGTCCGTTCCTTTCAACAGTATGCGCCTCAGTTGTCCCCGGGTATCCACTCCCGGGCGATGAGGCTGAAGGCCCCCCGGACCTCCTCCGCCGTCATGGCCTGATCCCAGGGCGGGATCTCCGGCAGCTCGGCGGTGTAAATCACGTCGGACTGGCGGCTGAGGGGGAAGCGGCTTCCCCGGGCGGCCCGGATTTCCCGGCCCGTGCCGGTGAGGGCGGTGATGCGCAGGATGGCCGCGTCCCGGACGCCCTCCTCGTTCAGCATGTAGAAGGTGACGCTGGCGTCGCCGCCCACGCCGCTGCGCTCCGTTTCCACCCGGCCCACCCAGGCCTCGGGCAGCTGGAGGTACCAGCCGTCCTCTACGCAGTGGTAGGTGGAGGCCGCCGCCTCCCCCGCGCCGTCCAGGCCGAAGGCCCGCCAATCGATCCGGTGAAAAGGGGGCGCGCCGTCGGAGGAGGAGGGGGCGGGGACCTCCGTCCAGCCGTCGCCGTTGATGTCCATGGGATAGAGGCCGTAGAAGGGGGCGATCTCCCCGGAGACCCCGGTGGCCTCGGAAAGGACGATGTTGGTCAGCTCCCCGTTCCGCAGGGCCAGGATGTCGGTGACCGCGCCGGATTGTTCCGTCACCCCGGTGACGAAGAGGGCCGGCGTGCCGCCCTTCAAGGTCCCGGTGGTCAGGCGGCCCTGCTGGCTCAGCTCCGCCATGGTGACGGAGATGCGGGCCGGGGACTGGGGCGCCAGGGCCCCCTTCCGCCAGTCGTAGCAGTCGGCCACGCCGTCCCCCTCCTCGTCGGCGTGGAGGACCACCAGCTCCCGGAGGCCGTCGCCGTCCAGGTCGATGCTGGCGTAGCGGACATAGCTGACGCTGCGCAGCAGCTCCTGGGGCCCGGCGGCGTCCAGAGCGTAAACCGAGAGGGCCTGGAGCTCGGCGTTGACCCGCCAGCCCACGATGATCTCCGTCCGCCCGTCCCCGTCCAGGTCCGTGTAGACCACGCTGTAGACGGACGCGCCGCTGCCCTCGATGACGGCGGACTGCTCATAGCTGTCCTCCTTGGCGGAGAAGATATAGATTTTCAGGGGCTTTTCGTCCTCCGCCTTGCGGAAGAAGGCGACGGCCTCCTGCTGCCCGTCTCCGTCCAGGTCCGTCAGCTGCACGGGCTGGATGTTGGCCCCGGACGTGGGGGCGGCGTACTCGGCGCCGTCCTCCAAAATGGCGTTGAGCCGGGCGTTCAGCTCCGTGTACTTGGCGGGCAGCTCCGGCAGGGCGTAAAGCTCCTCGGGGTTGAACTCGAAGTTGAACCCGCCGCAGCCGCCCAGGGACAAAGACAGCAGCAGCGCCGCCGCCAGGGCCCGTATTTTTTTTGCCATTCCGCCGCCTCCCTTGCCGCTTGAAGCGGATTTGAAGTCCCTTGGCAGGGACCTGAAAACTCTAATATCTTATCATACCACGTTTTTCCCCGTTTGGGTAGTGTTTCTTAACTTGATTTTGCCCCGGATTTTTTCCCGCCCGGCCCGTATCTTACAAAATTGTAAGACACGCACCCAAAACTGTAAGGCAAATCCATGGCATCCCGGCCTCAAGCCTGTTACAATAAGGCCATCACCCAAGAGGAGGAATCCGATATGCCTTTACTGGAAGTACAGCACCTGCAAAAAATTTACACCACCCGCTTCGGCGGCAATCAGGTCACCGCCCTGGCGGATGTGAATTTCTCCGTGGAGTCCGGGGAGTACGTGGCCATCATGGGCGAGTCCGGCTCCGGCAAGACCACCTTATTAAATATCCTGGCGGCCCTGGACCGCCCCACCGCCGGGGAGGTCTTCCTCAATGGAAAGGCCCTCTCCGACATCCGGGAGCGGGATCTGGCGGCTTTCCGCCGCTCCCACCTGGGCTTCGTGTTCCAGGACTTCAACCTCCTGGACACCTTCTCCCTTCAGGACAACATTTTCCTGCCCCTGGTCCTGGCGGGGAAGGACTACCGGGACATGAAAAAGAAAATCCAGCCCATCGCGGAGCAGCTGGGCATCGCCGGTATTCTGCCCAAGTACCCCTACGAGGTTTCCGGCGGGCAGAAGCAGCGCTGCGCCGTGGCCCGGGCCCTCATCACGGACCCCCAGATCGTCCTGGCCGACGAGCCCACCGGGGCGCTGGACTCCCGGGCCGCCGACAACCTGCTGGAGCTCTTCGGAGAAATTAACAAAGGGGGCCAGACCATCCTCATGGTCACCCACTCCGTCAAGGCCGCCAGCCACGCCGGGCGGGTGCTCTTCCTCCGGGACGGGCAGGTCTACCACCAGCTCTACCGGGGGACCCAGAGCGCCGAGGCCCAGTTCGCCAAGATCTCCGACACCCTGACGGTGCTGACGCAAGGCGGTGAGCCCCGTGCGTAAGTCCGGCTTCTTCCCCCGCCTGGCCCTGGTGAATCTGGCCAGAAACGGGCGGTTTTACGGCCCCTACCTCCTCTCCTGCGTGGTGACGGCGGCTATGTACTACATTTTGCTGTTTCTGGCCTATAACGAGGGGCTGGACAGTGTCCGGGGGGCCATGTACCTCAAGAGCTTCGCCGGGGTGGGCTGCGTGGTGGCGGCGGGCCTGGCGGCGGTAATCCTGCTCTACGCCAACAGCTTTGTCATGAAGCGCCGCCAGCGGGAGCTGGGGCTCTACAACATCTTAGGGCTGGAAAAGAGGCACATCGCCCGGATGTGCTTCTGGGAGACCGTGTTCTGCGCCGCCGTCACCCTGGCGGGGGGCCTTCTCCTGGGCATCCTGTTTTCCAAGGCGGTCATCCTGCTCCTTTTAAAGCTGGCCCGCGTCCCCGCCCAGTTCGGCATGGAAATTTCCACCCGGGGCATTTGGGAAACCGCGGCGCTCTTCGGCGCGCTGTTCCTGTTCACCCTTGCGCGAAATCTTTGGAGCGTCAGCCGGGCCAAGCCGGTGGACCTGCTCCACAGCGCCTCCGCCGGGGAGCGGGAGCCGAAAACGAAATGGCTGCTGGTTATCCTGGGGGTGCTGACCCTGGGAGGCGGATACTTCATCGCCATCGCCACCCAGAACCCCATTGAGGCCATGCTGTTCTTTTTCGGGGCGGTGTTCCTGGTCATCATTGGCACGTACTGTCTGTTCACCGCCGGGTCCATCGCCATTTTAAAGCGCCTCCGGGCCAACCCGAAATTTTACTACCAGACCCGGCATTTTACCGCCGTCTCCGGCCTTCTCTACCGGATGAAGCAGAACGCCGTGGGCCTGGCCAGCATCTGCATCCTCTCCACCATGGTGCTGGTGACGGTCTCCACCACCATCGCCATGAACATCGGCCTGGAGAACTCCCTGAATGAGATGTACCCTTATGACATCGAATTCCTCCAGGACCTGGAAAACCAGCCGGGGGACCCCATGGACCGCTTGCGGGAGGTGGAGGCTGCCGCCAACGCCTCCGGGGGCTTTACCGATTCCCGGTACTACACCCGCTATTGGGTCTACTGCGGCGTTCGGGGCAGCGAGATTTCCCTGAACCTGGATCAGAACTGCCTGCGGGCGGAGGTGGAGGTGGTGACGGCGGAGGACTACAGCCGCCTCACCGGAAAGAATGTCATTCTGGCTCCGGACGAGGTGCTGGCCTGTTCGAAGGGCCCGGCGGATTTCCCGGCGGACTTCACCGTCTCCGCGAACTTTGGCGAGGCGGGCCTGTCCTTCCACGTCCGGGAGGAAATCACGGAGGTCATCCGCCACGCGACCAACACGCTGCTGGGCTCTGAGGAATCGTCGCTGTTCCTGGTGGTGGCGGACCGGGAGACGGCGGAGGCGCTCATGGACCTGGATACCTCCCGCAGCGCCCGGCAGTTCCGGGTTCAGATGAATCTGGCGGGGGAGGATTATGAGGAAAAGCTGGCCCAGACGGAGCGGCTTGTGTTCGAGCTGAGCAAGCGGGACGGCGGCGTGAGCTTCACCAGCAAGCAGGACAATGCCCAGGAGTTCTACGCCATGTACGGCGGGTTCCTGTTCCTGGGGGTCTTCCTGGGGCTCCTCTTCCTGCTGGCTACCGTCCTTATCATCTACTATAAGCAGATCTCCGAGGGCTGCGAGGACCAGCGCCGCTTTTTAATCCTCCGCCAGGTGGGCATGAGCGAAAAGGAGATCAACGCCTCCATCCACAGCCAGATCCTGCTGGTGTTCTTTCTGCCCCTGGGGGCGGCGGCGCTCCATGTGTTCATGGCCTTCCCCATGCTCTCCAGAATGTTGGAGCTGTTCAACCTCCACGACGGGAAGCTCTTCGTCCTCTGCACGGCGGGAACCCTGGCGGTGTTCTGCCTGATCTACGCCCTGGTCTTCGCCTGGACGGCCCGGGCCTACAGCCGCCTGGTGGGCGCAAACAGCTGAGCCCTCTCTTTTCAGACCCCGCCGGTCAGGATAAGCCCTCCGGCG
This sequence comes from Oscillospiraceae bacterium, assembly GCA_910574635.1. GTDB lineage: Bacteria > Bacillota > Clostridia > Oscillospirales > Oscillospiraceae > Oscillibacter. The sequence continues at coordinate 24,213 of CAJTCG010000011.1, forward strand.
GGGCCTGGTTTTAATCTGTCGAAACCGTTAGATTTCAGAAAGACTCTGGACACATTTCTGTGTTACGCTGGGCATAGAAAAAGGGCCCCTGGCGGGCCCGGAATTTGACAAGATACGGCGTCGGTGCTATGATGACGTGCAGAAGGACGCTGCTGCATAAAGAGGCGGTCAGCCCATCTCCTTGCGAAAGGGGGTGGTTCATTTCCCGGAGATTGCATCGAAGGGAGGTGACGCTGATGTGGAGAAGACGGTGGTACTTGGTACTCCGGTTTCTGGTGTGTCTGGTCTTTTGGGCCTACATACTAACCATAAAAGCGTGTTGACCGTCCGGCCGCAACCCGAACGGTCAACTTCATGAGTTGATTGCATAGGGCTGACCGCCATGCGGCAGCGCCCTTCTATATTCATTATATCCAAACCCGCCGCTTTGTCAATGGGGACAGAGCGTTTTTCATCCTCCCGGAGACCGGAAAAATAACGAGAGATTACAAAACTGTACCCCTTTTGTAACTTCCTTTTCCGGCAAATGGTGTATGCTTACAAATAACATACCGGGGTCCGCTTTGGAAAAAATCTTCCGGCCCCCCTTGACAAGCTGTACTAACTGTATTATTATTGCTAATACGATAGTACAATAACACAGGAGGGAAATTTTTTCAAAGCCTTTGAAGAATTCCCCCCGGCTGTCCCGTAATATACTTGAGACATGAGAAGCGAGGTCTGACATGAAAATTCTGATTACATCCGACTGGTACCTTCCCGCGGTGAACGGCGTGGTCACCTCGGTGAAGAATCTCCGCCGTGAGCTGGAGGCCCGGGGCCACGAGGTCCGGGTGCTGACCCTCTCCCAGAACCGTCATTCCTGCCGGAAGGACGGCGTGACCTGCCTGGGCTCCGTGGCGGCGGGGCTGATTTATCCCGGCGCCCGTCTGCGGACGGCCCTGGCGGGGAAGTGGGTCCGGGAGATCGTGGAGTGGGGCCCCGACGTGGTCCATTCCCAGTGCGAATTCTCCACCTTCTTCCTGGCCCGGCGCATCGCCGAGGAGCTGGACATTCCCCTGGTCCACACCTATCACACGGTGTACGAGGACTACACCCACTACTTTTCCCCCAACGTCCGCTTTGGGAAGAAGGCCGCCGCCGTCTTCACCCGCTGGGCCGCCTCCCACACGGACTGTCTCATCGCCCCCACGGGGAAGGTGCGGCTGCTTCTCCAGGGCTACGGCGTGGAGAAGCCCATCTTCGTGGTGCCCTCCGGCATCGACCTGCGGCGCTTCCGGGATGAGCCGGACCCCCTGCGGGGTGCGGTGCTCCGGGCCAGCCTGGACATTCCCCGGGAGAGGACCGTGCTGGTCTTTGTGGGGCGGCTTGCCGAGGAGAAGCGGGTGGATGAGCTTCTGCGCTTCCGGGCCAACATGGGCCCGGGGGGCGTGACGTTGCTTCTGGTTGGCGACGGGCCGGACCGCAAGCGCCTGGAGGGCGTGGCCCAGAGCCTGGGCCTGGCCGCCCCGGATGTGGTGTTTGCCGGGATGGTCCCGGCGGAGCAGGTGGCGGACTGGTATCAATTGGGGGACCTGTTCGTCAGCGCCTCCACCAGCGAGACTCAGGGCCTCACCTATGCCGAGGCCCTGGCGGCGGGCGTGCCGGTGCTCTGCCGGGCGGACCCCTGCCTGCTGGGCGTGGTCCGGGACGGGGAGAACGGCTGGCAGTACCACGGCGAGGCGGAGTTCCGCCAGCGGCTGGAGGAGTTCCTGGCCCATCCCCAGCGGCGGGAGGCCCTGTGCCGGGCCGCCCGGGAGACGGGGGAGGAGTACTCCGCCCAGCGCTTCGCGGAGCGGGTAGAGTCCATTTACTTAGAGCAGATCGAGCGCGGCTCGTTACGGAGGATACCGGCATGAAACAGCAGAGCGTTCCCATTGAAAAGCGGGCCCTTCAGGCGGCGTCCCTCATCGGCTTCGCCATCTGCGTGGCGGTGGCGGTCTGGGGCTGGCGGACGGGGGTCTTGACCTCCCAGGAAAAGCTCCAGGAGCTGGTGGCGAAATGGGGCTTTGCCGGGGCGCTGCTGTTCACCGTCTTCCAGGCGGTGCAGGTGGTGGTGCCCGTGCTGCCGGGGGGCCTGGGGTGCCTGGTGGGAGTGGTGCTCTTCGGGCCCATCTGGGGATTTACCTACAACTACGTGGGCATCTGCATCGGCTCCCTCCTGGCCTTCGCCGTGGCGAAGAACTGCGGGCGGCCCCTGCTGTACCTGCTGTTCTCCGAGAAGACCATTGAAAAATACGACGCGTGGACCGAGAAGCGGGACCGCTTTGCCAAGCTTTTCTTCTGGTCCATCTTCCTGCCCATCGCCCCGGACGACTTCCTCTGCTACCTGGCGGGCACCACCACCATGACCTGGAAGCGGTACACCGCCATCATCCTCCTGGGAAAGCCCTTCAACATCGCCCTGTACAGCATGGGGCTGGTGGCCCTGTGGAAGGTGCTCTTCCCCGGCTTTTGAAAAATTTGCCGTCATAGATAGACGGTTCTCGTGTCAAACTCAACAGGAGCCAAAAAAAGCGGACAACCCGTTCGCTTGGATTTCTGCGCCCAAAATGGGAAAACCATTTGGAAAACAGGCGGGCCGCGGGCCGGAAAAACGCGGAGGCCACAGCGAGGCAACCCACTGCGGCAAGGAGGCTGTATGCGCATCTACATTTACGGAGGCGGGGAAAAACTGGTGGGAAAAAGCGGCGTGGGACAGGCCATCCGGCACCAGCGGGAGTGCCTCCGGCGCTCCGGGGTGCCCACCACGGACCGCTGGACGGCGGACGCCGCCGCCATCCACGTCAACACCATCCTGCCGGACTCCGTGCTGGCCGCCCTGGGGGCCAAGCTCCGGCGGCGGAAGGTGGTTTGGTACGGCCACTCCACCATGGAGGACTTCCGTTCCTCCTTCAAAGGCTCCAACGCCCTGGCGCCCCTGTTCAAGCGCTGGATCACCTTCTGCTACGGCCTGGGGGACGTGGTGCTGACCCCCACGGAGTACTCCCGGAAGCTCCTGGAGGGCTACGGGCTGAAAAAGCCGGTGTACAGCATTTCCAACGGCGTGGACACGGAGTTTTTTAAGCCGGACTCCGCCGCCCGCTCCGCCCTCCGGGCCCGGTACGGGCTGGGGGAGGAGGAAAAGGTGGTGGTCTCCGTGGGCCACATGATCGCCCGGAAGGGCCTGCCCGAGTTTTTGGAGCTGGCCCGGAACGTCCCGGAGGCAAAATTCCTCTGGTTCGGCTGGACGAATCCCAAGCTCATCCCCCAGGAGATTGTCCGGGACATGGAGAACGCCCCGGAGAACGTGATCTTCCCCGGCTTCGTGGGCCGGGAGGAGCTGCGGGAGGCCTACCAGGGGGCGGATGTGTTTGCCTTCCTCAGCCATGAGGAGACGGAGGGCATCGTGGTGCTGGAAGCCCTGGCCTGCGGCGTGCCCACGGTTCTGCGGGACATTCCCGTCTACGACGGCTGGCTGGAGCACGGGAAGAACGTATACAAAGCGCCGTCGGAAAGCGCGTTTCAAGAGATCGTATCCGGCCTTTTGAACCACAGCCTCCCGGACCTCACCGCCGCCGGGCGGGCCGCGGCGGAGTCCCGGAGCCTGGAACAAGTAGGGCGGCGGCTGAAGGCCATCTATTTGGAGCAGCGGGTTCTGCCGCCCCTGCCCGCCGCGCTGCCGCAGACGCTGGCGTTCCCGGCGGACGCGAGGTCCCTCAACAGCCCGCGCCCCTGAAAAACGGAGGTTCCGCCAAGCCGGGAGGATGGAAAAAGCAAACGCCGGAAGGGAAGGCCCTTCCGGCGTTCGTGCCGTTGCGGCGGCGCCGCTTCGCCCGGCGTATCCCCGGATTTCCGGGGCGGACGCGCCTAAAGCGATTCCCTCGGCCCTGGTAAGTACTCCTCTCCCGCCGGGATCATTTCCAGCTTCCCCGCCGACAGCTCCGTCAGCCGCTGGGCGAAGGCCGCCGCCCCCTCCTGGGAAAAGGCGGCGTGGAGGGTCACCTCCGCCCCGTAGTCCGCGTCCCGGAGGACGCCCTCCTGGGCGGCGATTTCCAGCTTCAGCCGCTCCAAAAGCGGGTAGGGGCAGGGCACGTCCCAGAGGGTCCAGAGGCTGACCCAGGCGGTGCCTGCCGCCTCCAGGCCGTCCCTGGCCCCCCGGCCATAGGCGCGGGTCAGGCCCCCGGCCCCCAGCAGCACGCCGCCGAAGTACCGGGTGACCACGCAGCAGACGTTGGTGACCTCCTGGCGCTGAAAGACGTTCAGCATGGGCTGGCCCGCGGTGCCCTGGGGCTCGCCGTCGTCGGAGTAGCGGACCACGCCGCCCTCCCGGAGGAGGTAGCACCAGCAGTGGTGCCGGGCGTCGTAGTGCCGCTTGCGGATTTCCTCAATTTTTGCCCGGGCCTCCGCCTCGGTCTCCACCCGCCAGAGGTTTGTGATGAAGCGGGAGCGTTTTTCGGTGAATTCGGTTTCGGTGTCCGCGAAGGGAACCCGGTAGCCGGACATGGGCAGCACCTCTTTTCTCCCCGTCAGGGGAGGGTTTTTGCTCGCCCTTGCGGGCGGGGGAGAATGGATACCAGCGATGGCTGGTTCATTGCACCCCCCATTTTCTCTTTTTCTTCCAGAAGAAAAAGAGAAAACGGGCCGTGCACGGTCCAAAAGAGAAAAAGAAGTATTGGCCCTTCGGGCCTGTTTTTTTGTCCTTCTATTGGTAGAATACCTTCCCGATTTCCTCAAGACTCCCCAGAGGGCGGCAGCATCTCCCGGACATCGGTCCGGCCCAGCAGGTAATCGGCGTTGACCTGGAAATGGTCCGCCAGGGCGATGATGTTCTGAAAGCTGGGCAGATTTGTACCCGCTTCAAACCGCTGATAATGGCGATCTACCAATCCAAGAGCCGCCGCCGTCTGCACCTGTGTCTCTTTCCGCTCTTTCCGCAAAGCCCGAAGTCTTTCTTGAAATATCATGACTCCCCCTCTTGACACGCTATAATCGTTGTGTTATACTATCTATAACACGCTAAATTTTATGTTTTTGAAAGGCGGTTTATATGTCCGACTTCATGCTCTGGCTCCACGCCAACTACATCAAGCCCCAGCTGGAAACCCTTACGAAAGAAAGCGACTACGCCCTTCGCATAGAGCTCCTGCAAGGCCAGCTGGATGGCGGCGGAATGGAAGACCTGGACAGAGCCCTGGAATTCACGGCCATCCAAGCCTTCCTCCTGGGCCTGCGCACCGGGGAGGGCCTGGCCCTCAGCCGTCCGTAAACGCCTCCACCCGTCCCAGGGTCCGGGGGGTGCACACCGCCGTCACGTCGATGGCCGCGCCGTACTCCACCTTTTCCACCTTGGCCTCCTTATAGAGGAGATCCAAAAGCCCCCCCTGATCATAGGGCAGGTGAATGGTCACCCGCCGGGACCCCTTGTCCAGCCGCCGGGCAATCATTTCCAGCAGCTTGTCCACCCCCGCGCCGCTCTTGGCGGAGATGGCGCAGATGTCCTCCCCGTGGGGCATGATCTCCCCCGGGGGCAGCAGGTCCGCTTTGTTGAACACGTCGATGCGGGGCAGCTCTCCTGCCCCCAGCTCCAAAATCAGGTCCTCCACCACCCGGGCCTGGCCCTGCCAGTCCTCGCTGGACACGTCGATGACGTGGAGCAGCAAATCCGCGTATTCCAGCTCTTCCAAAGTGGCCTTGAAGGCCTCGACAAGCTGGTGGGGGAGCTTGCGGATAAAGCCCACGGTGTCGCTGAGCACCACGTCGGTGGTGTCGCTGACGTGGAGGAGGCGGCTGGTGGTGTCCAGGGTGTCGAACAGGCGGTTGTTGGCGGGGATGCCCGCCCCGGTGAGCTGATTGAGCAGCGTGGACTTCCCGGCGTTGGTATAGCCCACCAGGGCCACCACCGGGATTTCGTTTTTCCGCCGCTGGCGGCGCTGGGTGTTCCGTACCCGGCGCACGTCCTCCAGGTCCTCCCGGAGCTTGTCAATCTTCCGGTGGATGTGCCGCCGGTCGGTTTCCAGCTGGGTCTCGCCGGGGCCCTTGGAGCCGATGGGCCCGCTGCCGCTGGTGCCCGCCTGGCGTTCCAGGTGGGTCCACATGCCCGTGAGGCGGGGCAGCAGATACTGGTACTGGGCCAGCTCCACCTGGAGCCGCCCCTCCCGGGTCCGGGCCCGCTGGGCGAAGATGTCCAGAATCAGCCCGCACCGGTCCAGGACCTGGACCCCCAGCAGCTCCGTCAATACCCGGAGCTGGGAGGGGGAGAGGTCGTTGTCGAAGATGACCATGGTGGCCTCGGTGTTTTCGCAGTAGAGCTTCACCTCGGCGCACTTGCCCTCGCCGATGAAGGTCCGGGGGTCCGGGGAGCTCCGGTTCTGGAGGACCATGCCCACGGTCTCCGCCCCGGCGGTCTCCACCAGGGCGGAGAGCTCCTCCAGCGTGTCCTCACCGGCGTTCTGGTCCCGCTTGAGCACGGGGGAATTCAGGCCCACCAGGACCACCTTGTCTCGAATCTTGTCTGTCTCTTGCATAGTACTTCCTTACTTGTTATTTGACGGAGTAGGCCTCCACAATCTCGCCGGTGTAGACCCGGTGCCAGCCGCCCTTGGCCCCGTAGCTGGGCAGGATTTTTTCTTCTCCGGCGGGGAGCACACAGGCGGGCTCCAGGTCCTGGGCATAGAGGGTCCGGCACACCAGCACCAGCTCCGCCTCCTCAAAGAAAGGGGCGCCGCCCGCGCCGGCGCGGACCGTCAGGCCGCACTCCTTGATTTTGTCCATGTCCCGGCCGCTCTTCGTGCCGCAGAGGGCCATGGCGTTTTTCCTGTCCTTGGGGAGGACGGAGACGGTGAAATACGCCTGATCCTCCATAAACTGATAAGTGTACCGCTCCGGCCGCACGTAGACCGTGCAGGTTTGCAGACCCCACAGCCGTCCCGCCTGGCACCAGCCGATGGTCATGGTGTTGCAGCGGTCCGCCGTTCCGGCGGTGAGCAGGGCGTTTTCCGCCCCCAGGGCCGGGAGAAGCTCCCGGACGGCGGCTTGGGAATCGGTGAGATGTAAGCGCATGGCGGAGGTCTCCTTTCTAAGTTCACTGCTTCCAGTATATGCGTTTCTCCAAAAAACGCAACGGGAAATTTGGATTTGTCACGGGTTCAAGGCCCGGATTTCCTCCTGGAGGTTCTCCAAAAACCGGGCGGCGTGGCCGCCGTCCATCTGGGTGTGGTGGAACTGGAAGGAGATGGGCAGGGACGCCCGCCACAGCTTCTTCCGGTATTTCCCCCAGACCAGGAAGGGGTTGTTATAGCATCCGGCGTAGATGTTCACCGCCCCGTCAATCTCCGTCTGGGGCAGGGCGGAGGTCCCGATGACCATATAATCGCCGTTCAAATCATAGGGCGCGCCGGTCTCCCGCACCTGGGCGGTGAGGGCCAGGTAGTCCCGGCGGAATTGGTCCAGGCTTTCGGAAAAGGGGACGTCGCAGGTGGCGATGCCCCCGTCCCGGAGGGACGCCACGGTGTTGACGGCCAGATTTTCATAGCGGATCAGCTTCTCTCCCACCGGGAGGGTGTAAAACTCCTCCACCCGGGAGGCGGCTTTGCCAATGCACCAGCAAAGGAGCAGGTTGAATTTCAAATCCCCCCTGCGGCTCAGCCGCGCCGGACGGGTGACGTCCAGGGTTTTCACCAGCGTCACCATGGGCATGGGGGCCCGCATCCAAAGCTGGAAGGCCTCCGCCCGGCCGGTTTGGTTCGGGTCCAGTTCTTTCATGCTTCCTCCTCAGCCGCTCCGGGCTTTGCCGGGCAAAACGCGAAAAAGAGCGCGCCGGACTACGGCGCGCTCTTTTAGCAGTGATTGTGTCGGACTCACTTGTCCAGGCCGAACCTCTTGTTGAACTTCGCGACCCGGCCGCCGGTGTCCACCAGCTTCTGCTTGCCGGTGAAGAAGGGGTGACACTTAGAGCAGACTTCCACCTTGATATCCTTCTTGGTAGAACCTGTCTCAATCACATTACCGCAGGCGCATGTAATCGTAGTCTGCTGATAATTGGGATGGATTCCTTCCTTCATTGCTCTGTTCACCCCTTTCTAAAACGAACTTCGCCGCATAGCTTTCACCATAACAGCAACTGTCAGTATAGCACGCCGGTTTTTAAATTGCAAGCCTTTTCTTCGATTTGGGGAAGTTTATTTTTTGAGGCCCGGTTGCGTTTCCCCGCCGCCGGGTATATGATAAAAAATGCAAATGTTACGCATTCCCGCCCTCCGGGGAAAGCAGCCGCTCCGCCTTCTCCCCGGCGTACCACATGTTATAGGTCTGCCGGTAAATCTCCGCCGCCGCCTCCGTATGGCACACCATGCGCACCCGGCGGGGGAGCTCATGCTCCCGAAGGAAATCCATGATGGCTTTCAGGGCCACGCCGGCGGCCTGGGCCATGGGGTAGCCGTAGACCCCGGTGGAGATGGAGGGGAAATCCACGGTTTCAATGCCCTGCTCCTCCGCCAGCTCCAAACAGGAGCGGTAACAGGAGGCCAGCAGCGCCGCCTCCCCGTAAGTCCCGCCCCGCCAGATGGGGCCGGGGGTGTGGAGCACGTATTCCGCGGGGAGGCGGTAGCCCTTGGTCAGCTTGGCCCGCCCGGTTTCGCAGCCCCCCAGGGTCCGGCACTCCGCCAGAAGATCCGGCCCGGCGGAGCGGTGAATGGCCCCGTCCACGCCGCTGCCCCCCAGCAGGGTGGTGTTGGCGGCGTTGACAATGGCCTGGGCGTCGGATGCTGTGATATCGCCCACAAGGATGGAAAAACGGTCCATGGCAGGGTCCTCCTTGGTTGATGAAGTGGTTATCTTCTATAGTATCGGACCTTCGCCGGGAAGGCAACAAAAATTTTTTCGGGAAATTTTCAGATTCCCCTTGACCTTGCCGTAACGTCAGCCCTTATACTGCGGTTTGTCAGGAGGGATACCGCTATGGAATACACCGTAAAAACCCTGGCGGAGCTGGCCGGGGTGACGCCCCGGACCCTGCGCTGGTACGACCAAAAGGGCTTGCTCAAGCCCCGGCGGACCACGGAAGCGGGCTACCGCCTCTATGGCCCCGAGGAGGTGAACCGTCTCCAGGCCATTCTCTTTTACAAGGAGCTGGGGCTGGAGCTGGAGGCCGTCCGGGAAATCCTGGACGCGCCGGGCTTTGACCGTCTGGCGGCGCTGCAGAGCCACCTGGCGGAGCTGGAGGCCCGGCGGCGGAGGCTGGACGCCCTGATCCTGACGGTAGAGAAAACCATCGACGAGGCAAAAGGAGGAACCCAAATGTCCGACAAGGAAAAATTCGAGGCGTTCAAGCGCCGGGCCGTGGAGGCCAACGAGGAGCAATACGGAAAGGAAATCCGGGAACAGTACGGCCCGGAGGCCGTGGAGGCGTCCAACGCCAGGCTCCTCTCCATGACGGAGGAGGAGCACGGCCGGTGGAAGGCCCTGGAGGCGGAAATTCTCTCCGCCCTGGCCGCCGCCGTCCGGGCGGGGGAGGCCCCGGCGGGCCCGGAGGGGCGGCGCATTGCGCAGCTCCACCGCCGCTGGCTGTGCTGCACCTGGGCCAAGTACACCCCCCAGGCCCACCGGGGTGTGGCGGAGCTGTATACGGCGGACGAGCGCTTCGCCGCCTATTACGACAAGGAGGTCCCCGGCTGCGCCGCGTTCCTGCGGGATGCGGTCCGGGCCTATACGGAGTGAGCAGAGGGCCCGCCGGAAAGGCGGGCCCTTCCGCGTTTTCCGCTGGCGGCAAAATAATTTCGTCCCCCTCAAACTTTCCGCCTCCCTTTTCCGTCTATACTACAGACGCCGCCAAAGCTCAGGCGCCGGACAGGGCGGCGGGAACCCTTTCAGAAAGGAGCATCGATGTGACGAAGGAAGAAACCTTAACCTCGTTCCTCATCGAGACCCAGACCCGGTCCTACCGGCTGGCGTACAGCGTCCTCCGCAACCGGGAGGAGGCCCTGGACGCGGTGCAGACCGCCGTCTGCCGGGCTTTGGAGCACCAGAACAGCCTCCGGGACCCCGGGGCCGTCAAAACCTGGTTTACCCGGATTTTGATGAACGCCTGTCAGGATACCCTCCGCCATCGGGGCCGGGTGGTCCCCTTCCCGGAGGAGGGACCGGAGCTGGGCCAGGAGGACCCGGAGCCCGCCGACGACACACTGGCCCGGCGGGTGAACGCCCTGCCGGCGGAGGTGGGGACCGTTATCAAGCTGCGGTTTTATGAGGAGATGACCCTGAAGGAAATCGGCGAGGTCACCGGGCAGAACATTAGCACGGTGAAAAGCCGCCTGTACGCGGGGCTGAGGAAGCTGCGCGTCGCCATGGAAGGAGTGGAGATTTGATGAACGAATTCAAAAACGCCAAAGAGGCTTACGACAACACCCCCATTCCCGCCGAGCTGTCGGAGCGGGTCCGGGCGGGCGTCCGGGAGGGGAAGGCCCGGTACCGGGCACGCCGGGGCCGGACGCTCCGCCGCTGGGGGGCCACCGCCGCCTGCTTTGCCGTACTGCTGGCGGGGCTGAACCTGTCCCCCACCATCGCCAAGGCGGCGGCGGAGGTGCCTGTCCTTGGCGGGCTGTTCCAGGTGCTGACCTTTGTGGATTACGACAAGACGGAGGACGGCATCCACTACGACGTGACCGTTCCCCAGCTGGAGGCGGAAGGGGACCTGGCCGGGAAGGTCAACGCCGTCATCCAGGAGAAGGTGGACGCCCACCTGGCCAAGGCCCAGCAGGACTGGGACGACTACCGGGAGGCCTCCTTCGCCACCGGCGGCACCGAAGAGGAGTGGGCGGACCGGGAGATGGACGTCATCGTGGACTATGAGATCAAGAGCCAGTCGGAGTCCCGGGTTTCCTTTGTGGTGACCTTTGCCGAGGGCTGGGTGTCCTCCATGGAGGAGCGGTACTATTACAACCTGGACCTCAGCGAGGACCGGGACCTGACCCTCCGGGACTGCCTGGGAGAGAACTGGGTGGAAACCTGCAACGCCGCCATTGAGCGGCAGATTGCCGAGAGCGTGGACGAGGAGGGCTTCACCTTCTTCTTCGCCCCGGAGGAAGGCGGCTTTACCACCGTGGACGAGACCACCGGTTTCTATGTCCGGGAGGACGGCACGGTCGTGGTGTGCTTCCCCGAGTACAGCATCGCCGCCGGCGCGGCGGGCATCCCGGAGTTCCCCATCAACTGAACACTCGATAGAAGCAGAGGCCGCCCCATTCGGGCGGCCTCCTTTCTGTTGGGGATCAATCCAGTCCGGGGACCTGGGGCAGCTTGTTAAAGCTGGCTTGGAGCTCTTCATCCGTGGGGATATAGTCCGACATCTCCCCGTTGTGGAATTTCTCATAGGCCGTCATGTCGAAATACCCGGTGCCGGTGAGGCCGAAGACGATGGTCTTCTTCTCCCCGGTCTCTTTGCACTTCAGCGCCTCGTCCATCGCCGCCCGGATGGCGTGGCTGGACTCCGGGGCGGGGAGGATGCCCTCCACCCGGGCGAAGAGCTCCGCCGCCTCAAAGACCTTCGTCTGTTCCACGGCCACGGCCTCTATCAGCCCGTCGTGGTACAGCTGGCTCAGGACGGGGCTCATGCCGTGGTACCGCAGGCCCCCGGCGTGGTTGGCGGAGGGGATGAAGCCGCTGCCCAGGGTGTACATCTTCGCCAGGGGGCAGACCATGCCGGTGTCGCAGAAGTCGTAGGCGAATTTTCCCCGGGTGAGGCTGGGGCAGGAGGCGGGCTCCACGGCAAGGATGCGGTAGTCCCGCTCGCCCCGGAGCTTTTCCCCCATGAAGGGGGAGATCAGCCCGCCCAGGTTGCTGCCGCCCCCGGCGCAGCCGATGATGATGTCGGGAACTACGCCGTACTTGTCCAGGGCCGCCTTGGTCTCCAGGCCGATGACGGACTGGTGGAGCAGCACCTGGTTCAAAACGCTCCCCAGCACGTAGCGGTAGCCGGGGTTTTTCGCCGCCGCCTCCACCGCCTCGGAAATGGCGCAGCCCAGGGAGCCGGTGGTGCCGGGGTGCTCCTGGAGAATCTTCCGGCCGATTTCCGTCTCCATGGAGGGCGACGGGGTGACGGAGGCGCCGTAGGTCCGCATGACCTCCCGGCGGAAGGGCTTTTGCTCGTAGCTGACCTTCACCATATAGACCTTGCAGTCCAGGCCCAGATAGGCGCAGGCCATGGAGAGGGCGGTGCCCCACTGGCCCGCTCCGGTCTCGGTGGTGACGCCCAGGAGGCCCTGCCGCTTGGCGTAGTAGGCCTGGGCGATGGCGGAATTCAGCTTGTGGGAGCCGGAGGTGTTGTTGCCCTCGAACTTGTAGTAGATGTTGGCGGGGGTCTGGAGCTTTTCCTCCAGGCAGTAGGCCCGGACCAGAGGAGAGGGACGGTACATCTTGTAAAAGTCCCGAATCTCCCGGGGGATGGGAATTTCCGCCGTGTCGTTGTCCAGCTCCTGGCGAATGAGCTCGTCGCAGAAGACGCCCCGCAAATCCTCGAAGCCCATGGGGGCCCCGGTGCCGGGATTCAACAGGGGGGCGGGCTTGTGCTTCATGTCGGCCCGGACATTGTACCAGGCGGCCGGCAGCTCCTGCTCGGAGAGATAGATCTTGTAGGGAATTTTTTCAAAGGTCATGACGCTTGCTCCTTTCCGACATATGGTCTCTCCCGGAGGCGGAGCGTCAAAAAAAGACCTCCGTCCACGAAAGGACCCGTTACAGGTACCTTTGGGACAAAAGTCTTGAAACTTCTGCGGTGCCACCCAAATTGGCGGTATAAGAAAACCGCCCGCTCGGCGGCGCGCCAACACGCGCCTTTCCTTGGTAACGGGGGAAAAGCCCGTCGAGGCATACTTGGGAAACATCCCGTTCGGCCCGCCCTCCGCGGTCCATTCAACAGGCTTGCTTCTGCCGCCATCTCACCACCGGCGGCTCTCTTTGAGAACCAAGGCCCTGCCTACTCGTCCGCGTCATCGGTTTGCGCTTTTGAACTTGGGCACAGAATACGCCTTACGGGGCGGGTTTGTCAAGCCCTAAAATTTATTTCGACAGATTTGACAATTTAAACGGACGAAGCGGGTGGAAATTTCGTAAAAGCCGACTGAGAAACCGGCGGGAGGTATGATTTCCGCCCTCCCGGTCATGCTAACGCCGAGGTGATTCCATGGATTCCATTTGGAAGCGGACGGCGGAGATGCCCCCATTTGCCCCGCTGGACGGGGACCTGAAAACGGACGTGCTGGTGGTGGGCGGCGGGCTGGCGGGGCTGCTGTGCGCCTATTGGCTGAACCGGGCGGGGGTGGACTGCGCCCTGGTGGAGGCGGACCGGCTCTGCGGCGGCGTGACGGGGAACACCACCGCCAAGCTTACGATCCAGCACGGCTTGATCTATGACAAGCTCCTGCGGGAGTTCGGGCTGGAAAAGGCCCGGCTGTATCTGGAGGCCAACCGGGAGGCCCTGGGGCAGTACCGGGAGCTCTGCCGGGGCACTGACTGCGATTTTGAGGAGCGGGACAGCTATGTCTACGCGCTGTCGGACCGGCGGAAGCTGGAGCGGGAGCTGGAGGCCCTGGAGCGCCTGGGCTTTCCGGCGGAGCTTGTGGAAAGCCCGGCCCTGCCCATGCCCACGGCGGGGGCGGTGAGGTTCCCCAAACAGGCCCAGTTCCACCCCCTGAAATTTGCCGCCGCCATCGCCAAGGGGCTTCGGATTTACGAGCACACCAAGGTCCTGGAGCTGGGCCCCGGCACGGCGGCAACGAATCATGGGACGGTGACGGCGGAGAAGATCGTCATTGCCACCCACTTCCCCCTGCTGAACAAGCACGGAGGCTATTTTCTTAAGCTCTATCAGAGCCGTTCCTATGTCCTGGCCCTGGAAAACGCCCGGGAGGCAGGGGGCATGTACGTGGACGAGGGGGAGAAGGGGCTGTCCTTCCGGGATTACAAGGGTTTCCTCCTCCTGGGCGGCGGCGGGCACCGGACGGGGAAGAAGGGCGGCGGCTGGCGGGAGCTGGAGGATTTCGCAAGGCGGCACTATCCCCAGGCGAAAATCGCCGCCCGCTGGGCTGCCCAGGACTGCATGACCCTGGACGGCGTGCCCTATGCGGGGCGGTACGCCAAGGGGACGGAGGGGCTGTATGTGGCGGCGGGCTTCAATAAGTGGGGGATGACCTCCTCCATGGCGGCGGCGCGGATGCTGGCGGATTTGGTTCAGGGGAAGGAGAATCCCTATGCGGAGCTGTTCAGCCCCTCCCGGAGCTTGCTGCGGCCCCAGCTGGCGGCCAACGCCTGGGAGTCCGCCCTGGGGCTGCTGACCCCCACGGCCCCCCGGTGCCCCCATATGGGCTGTGCGCTGAAGTACAATCCCCAGGAGCACAGCTGGGACTGTCCCTGCCACGGCTCCCGCTTCGGGGAGGACGGGCGGCTCATTGACAATCCGGCGACAGATGATAAGAAGAATTTGAAAGTAACCAGGGAGGATGTTTCATGAAAATCGACCACAGGAAAGCGGCGGTCATCGGCTGCGGCAACGTGGGGGCGTCCATCGCCTTCCGCTTTTTGCAGCAGGGCCTGTTTACCCGCCTGGTGCTGCTGGACGCCAACCGGGACAAGGCGGAGGGGGAGGCCATGGACCTTCGGGACGGCCTGCCCTACGGCGCGGCCATGGAGATTTCCGCCGGGGACTACGACGATCTGACGGACTGCGCCCTGGCGGTCATCACCGCCGGGGCGAACCAGAAGCCGGGGGAGACCCGGCTGGATCTCATCGGGAAGAACACGGAAATTCTCCGGTCCGTGCTGAAGGAGGTCACCGCCCGGAACTTCGGCGGGATTCTGCTGGTGGTGTCCAACCCGGTGGATGTGCTGACCTACACGGCCTGGCGGCTTTCGGGCTATCCCCGGGAGCGGGTGATGGGCTCCGGGACGGTGCTGGACACGGGGCGCTTAAAGCAGCTGCTGGGGGCGGAGCTGGAGGTGGACAGCCGGAACATCCACGCCTTCATCATCGGGGAGCACGGGGACAGCGAGCTGGCGGTGTGGAGCGAGGCCAACGTTTCCGGGCTGGACCTGGAGGACTTCTGCCGGGTCCGGGGGCAGACCCTGGGGGCGGAGAACCGGGAGCGGCTGTACCGGGAGGTCCGGGACAGTGCCTACCAGATTATTGAGCGGAAGGGGGCCACGTACTATGGCATCGCCATGGCGGTGGGCCGCATCGCGGAGGCCATCGTGAAGGACGAGCGGGCGGTGCTGCCGGTGTCGGCGGTGCTGGACGGGCAGTATGGGATGAACGGCTTGGCGCTGAGCCTTCCGTCCATCGTGGGCCGGAAGGGCTTGCAGGAAATTCTGGAGATGCCGCTGAGCAGCGGGGAGCGGGCGGCGCTGAGCACCTCGGCGGAGCAGATGCGGGAGGCCATAGAATCCCTGAAGCTGTGAAGAAAAGCGCCGGCGGGTCCGGCGGATTCGCGCCCTATCCGGCGGAGGGCCCGCGCTCCGGGCCCTCCTGAAGGGCCTCCCGGAGCTTTTCCAGGGCCCGTTTTTCAATGCGGGATACATAGCTCCGGGAGATGCCGAAGGAGGAGGCAATCTCCCGCTGGGTCAGAGGTACGGTGCCCCCCAGGCCGTAGCGGAGGCGGACAATTTCCGCCTCCCGGGAGGTGAGGCGCTCCCGGACCAGCTTGTGAAGCCGCAGGGCGTTGTCCCGGTCGTGAAGGTCCTCCAGCATGGTGTCGTCCACGCCCACGACATCCATGAGCTGGAGGGCGTTTCCGTCCTTGTCGCTGTCGATGGAGTCGGAGAGGGAGACCTCCCCCTGGAGCTTTTTCTGGCTGCGGAAGTACATGAGGATTTCATTTTCGATACACCGGGCGGCGTAGGTGGCAAGGCGCGCCCCTTTGGCGGGGTTAAAGCTGGAGATGCCCTTGATGAGGCCGATGGTGCCGATGGAAATCAGGTCCTCCTGGTCGGCACTTTGGGTGTAGTACTTTTTGGACGGGTGAAGCAAAGGGAGGAATCCGCCCGGTCAAAAGCGGCCTCCCACAGGCCGCCGAATTTCAGGTAGATGTCCAGGTGGATGCGCTCCTTGGTGCTGTCTTTTTTGACCACGATTTTATCCAGAATTGTCGTGACCAGGGCGGAGTTGATACCGTTTTGGAAGGAGAGCTCCCGCTCCAGGGCGGCGCGGATTTCCTCTAACTGCTCCGCCGTCCGCCGCCCCTTTTCCGCCTCCGCTTGGAGCGCTTCCAGCCGCTCCTCCAGGGCTTGGGCCTGTTGGTTGAAGCCGTCGTTGCGCTGTTTAAATTCCGCCGTGGAGATGGCGTCCTCAATGCTCATCTCCAGCAGGCGGTCCTTTTTTGCCCGGAGGGAGGACAGTTCCTCCTCAATACGGCGAATATCCTGAGTGTAGTCGTGCTCGTCGGGGACGGACTGGAGGACCGCCACCACCGCGTCAATGATGGCCTCTTTGTTCTGCGCCAATTGGTTGAAAATATCAGCCATGATTTGGTCTAATTCCACCGTCCTGAGCTGGGGCGCGGAGCACGCCGCCCGGCCCTTGTCCCGGTAGACCCTGCACTGCCAGACCTCCTGGTTCCCCTTGGCGCTTTTCAGCACCTGTCGGTGGAAGCTGGTCCCGTGCTCCTCGCAGATGATTTTGCCGCTGTAGGGGTAGCGGTTGTGGAACGTTGCCCCGCTTTGGTGAGACATCATTTGTTTACTCCGCCGTTTGTATAGGGTATTGGCCCGGTCCCACAGCTCCTCCGATACGATGGCCGGGATGGACGGGTCTGGGTACGTGACCCACTCGTCCTCATCCAGGAAAATTTTCCGTTTGCTGCGGTAGTCCACCGTCTGGGACTTGCCCGCGCAGTACCAGCCCTTGTACTTGGGGTTACACAAAATATGCCGGATGGTCAGGACGTTGAAGGGACCGCCCTTGCGGCTGGTGAAGCCCTCGTCCAAAAGCGTCTGTGAGATACGCCGTATCCCCATTTGCTGGTTGGCGTAGAGGTCAAAGATCCGCCGCACCACCTGGGCCTCCTTCTCGTTGATGGTCAGCACGCAGTCCTTTTTGTCGTAGCCCCATAGCTTGTCGTTCCCCAGAACATGCCCGTTTTTGATGGCCTGGCGGAAGCCGAACTTCAGCCGCTCGGAGAGCTTCCGCACCTCATCCTGAGCCACCCCGGCCATGACCACCAGGCGGAACTCGCTGTCGGAGTCCAGGGTGTTGATGTTGTCGTTTTGGAACAGCACCCCCACATCATGCTCCAGCAGCTCCTGGGTGTATTGAATGCTGTCCAGGGTGGAACGGGAAAAGCGGGAGATCTCCTTCGTGATGATGAAGTCGAACCGTCCCGCTTTGGCGTCCGCTATCATCCGTAAGAAGCTGTCCCGCTTTTTCGTGCTGGTTCCGGAAATACCCTCGTCCACGTAGCCCTGGACGTAGGTCCAATTCCGTTTTTCCTGTATGAATTGTGTGTAATACTGTACCTGATTTTCCAGGCTGTTCAGCTGCTCGTCCTTGTCGGTGGAAACCCTGGCGTAGAAGGTTACCCGCAACGGCAGGTCGAAAATGGTCTTCCCGTTTCGCATTTCATTGCGTATCCTGAGCACATTCATGAATATCTACCTCCTTTGTCATGCAAACAGGGTACTGGAACAGCTCCGGAAAGTCTATCACAGAATGTACCAAATCCACGGCTCTGGAATAGGTGAAATCTGATATCAGGCCAAGAGAATGAATGTGGTCCAGCAGGACGCCGGCCAGTTCTCGCTGTGCGCTTTCCAAATTGCATCACCTCGGTTTATAGATATGTTTGGAGAATAAAAAAATGCCGGACAGGTATGGCCCGTCCGGCATTGATGGAATCTTACAAATTGGGCAGTTCGTTCGCCGGAGGCTGACAGCTGTGCCCCTGGCAGACATAGAAAGTCGTCTTTCCATTTTTCAGCGGGTAATCTCCGTCCGGTTCCCGCAAAACCACAGCCGCCTCCGCTGGAAGCTCCAGAGATAGACAGGCCGCCTTGTTCTTATCCGAACAAACCACCGTCACCTTAGGCGGCGGGTCCCGGTAATCCAAAAGCGCCAGCAGAAACATGGCGTGCCCGGTGGGATACTGCTTCGCGTCTGCCGCCAGGAAATCCAACTGCTGTTCCGCCAGGGGACCATAATGCTCCTCCGAAATCAGCTGACCCAACCGCACCAGATTCCAGGCCATCAGGGAATTCCCGCTGGGCTGTGCTGCGTCGTAGGTCTCTTTAGGACGGAGAATTAGAGTCTCGTGTTCTTCTCCGTAGAGATAAAAGCCGCCCATTTCCTGGTCCTGAAATTGTTCGCAAGTCTCCCGGCAGAGCTGTTCCGCCCGCTCCAGATACGCCCCCTCCAGCGTGGCCCTGTACAACGACAGCTGGGCGAAAAGGCACGCGGCGTAGTCGTCCAGAAAGCCCTTTTCACCCCGCCCGGCCCGGAAGCTGACATGGAGATTTTCACCGTCCCAGAGGGTTTCCCAGAGGAAGCGGTCTGCCCGTTTCGCAGCGTCCAGGTATTTTTGCTTTCCTCCGACCTGGTACAGCCGGCAAAGCGCCGCGATTACAAGAGCGTTCCAGGCGGTCAAAATCTTGTCGTCCAGGCTGAGGGAACATCGGCTTTTGCGGTATTGATAAATCGTCTCCAACAGGCTGTCAAAGCTCCGGTCCTCCGGGTTGCTGTGGAGCAGATTGGGGATGCTTTTCCCCTCGAAGTTCCCGGCTTTCGTGATGTCGAAGTGCTGATTGAAGGACTCTCCCCGCTCTGGCCCCAAGAGGCGGATGATCTCCTCCGGTTTGAAGAGATAATATTTTCCTTCCTCTCCGCCGCTGTCGGCGTCTAAGGCGCTGTAGAAGCCGCCCTCCGGGGCGGTCATCTCCCGGAGAATAAAGTCCGTCGTCCGCTCCGCCGCCAGCAGGTACAGCCTCTTCCGGGTGACGCTGTAGGCCTCGCAGTAAGCCAAAATCAGCAGGGCGTTGTCGTACAGCATTTTCTCAAAATGGGGGACCAGGAACCGCTCGTCGGTGGAATAGCGGCAAAAGCCGCCGCCGATGTGGTCGAACAGCCCGCCCCGGTACATCTGGGTCAGCGTCCGCTCCGCCATCTCCAGGCAGTCTTGGTCTCCCCGCCTCCGGTAATATGCCAGGAGGAATAGAAGATTGTGGGAAGAGGGAAATTTCGGCGCGCCGCCGAAGCCGCCGTTTTCACGGTCGAACAGCCGCTTATAAAGCCCGGCGGCCTCCTCCAACATCCCCGGCTCCGCTTTGTCCTCCGCCGTCTTCGCCTGATTCAACAGGGCAATGATTTCCTCCGCCGGACCCAGCAGAGAGGCGCGGTCCCGCTCCCATCTCTCATGTATTATCGTCAGCAGTTCCCCAAAGCTCACCATGCCGCCCCGCCGCTTCTTGGGGAAATAGGTCCCGGCAAAAAACGGCCTCTTCTCCGGTGTCAGAAACAAGCTGGCGGGCCAGCCTCCGCCGCCTGTGAAGGCCTGGCAGACGGCCATATAGACGCTGTCCACGTCCGGCCGCTCCTCCCGGTCCACCTTGACGGAGATAAACCAGCGGTTCAGCAGTTCCGCTGTCTCCTGGTCCTCGAAGCTCTCATGGGCCATAACGTGGCACCAGTGACAGGTGCCGTAGCCGATGCTGAGGAAGATGGGCTTGTCCTCCTCACGGGCCCGGCGGAACGCCTCCTCGCTCCAGGGATACCAGTCCACAGGATTATCCGCGTGCTGGAGAAGGTAGGGGCTGGTTTCGTGCTGCAAATGGTTGGGCATCCTATCACATCCTTACCCGCTTAGGATGGCTGAAATCCGACGGAATGATACCAGGGAAAGGCGGCGTTACTCCAAGACCAGTGCGAACACCAGCAGGACCGCCAGAAAGACAGCATTGGTGTATGTAAACTGCCGGAAGTATAGTCCCTTCATTTTGGGCTCCTCCCGGGGCCACAAACTTGTAGGAAATCAGGCTTGCCATGGACGCAATCAGCGTCCCCAGCCTGCCGAGGTTGACGCCGATAATGAGGGGCGCAAGATTGTCCGTAAACCCGGACAGCAGCAGCGCCGCCGGGACGTTGCTGATGACCTGGCTGGCCGCCGCGCCCGCCAATAGCTCATGGCCGGAGACGATTTTTTGCAGGAACTCATAGAAGACAGGAAGTCTCCCCATGTTGCCGATGAACACGAAAAAGCCCACAAAGGTCAGCAGCAGACTGTAATCCACCCGGGCAAAAATCGACCGATCCAGGACCAGCAGCCCAACGATGGTCAGCAAAAGAGCAAGGCCGTAGGGAATCACCCGCGCCACCGCCAGCAGGTCCAGGGCAAAGAGTACAAGGTACCCGGCAAGCTGCGCCTCCTTGCCGCAGAGCTGGACCTGTTCATGGAACGAGACCTCGATGGGGATATTGTACGCTCTTGTCTGAAGGGTGCTTTGAAGCAGAGTCAGCAGAAACGAGACGCAGGTGTAGGGCAGCATCAGAAGGAGGAAAGAGCCAAGAGACAGCCCCGCCCTGCCGTACAGGTAGAGGTTCTGCGGATTCCCGATGGGGGTCAGCATACTGCCCAGGTTAGCGGCGACGGTTTGCAGGACGACGATATCATGAATGCTCAAAATTATCTTCTTGAGGCGTGCGACGCATTGACAAAGAAACCGCCCCGCCGGAGGAAAAGAGAAACGGAAAAATGTTTTAAATGATTAAATACGCAAAAACCGCCCCCGGCACTATCAACACCGGGGACGGCTATAGGGCAGTAGACTAGACCGCCCAACTGCCCTCCTATCATATCAAAATTGAAGGAGGAAAGCAATATTATGCCAAGAAAAAGTAACACCCGCGCGGCGGCGGAGGCCGGTAGTATCCGCCAGCGTCCAGATAGGACTTGGGAAGCCCGGTATATCACAGGCCACGACCCCGGAACAGGCAAGCCCATCCGTAAATCCGTGTACGCCCAGACACAGCGGGAGGTCCGCCGGAGGCTGGCCCAGGCGATAGCGGCCATTGACAGCAACGACTATTTTGAACCGTCGAAAATGCCCCTGGCGCAATGGCTGGACATTTGGGCGGAAGAATACATGGGGGACAAGCGATACTCGACTAAGAAAACATACAAGGCGAATATTGAAACCCATATCAAGCCCGCCCTGGGCGCTGTACGGTTATCGCAGTTGATGCCGCATACTATCCAGAAATTTTATAATGAGCTGCTGGCGAGCGGGCAGAAGGTCCTCCGGAGGAACAAGGCCGGGAAGATCATCAAGAAGAATGGAGAAACCATATATGACACGGCTCCCATGTCCCCCAAAACCGTCCGCAATATCCACGGAACGCTGACAAAGGCCTTTTCCACCGCCGTCAGCATCGGTTATCTGCGCACGAACCCGGCGGATCGTGTGACGCTCCCCCGTATTGAGAAGAAGGAGCTTGTCCCGCTGACCGACGCCCAGGTCAAGGACTTCCTCCAGGTGTCCACCGGGGACGGCCTGGAAATCATCATGAAGGTGATCCAGTTCACCGGCATGCGGGAATCGGAGGCCCTGGGCCTCACCTGGGACTGTGTTGACTTCAAGGCCGGAACCGTCAAGGTCTGCAAGCAGCTGCAAAAACGCAAGCTGGAGGACAGCGCCGACCGGATGGAGGCTTACATAAAGTCCCTTTGAACCTGTAAGGGGTAAACGAAGGGGTATAGCGCCAGCGGGGGAGGTGGCCTTGTAACTTTTTGACGCTGCTTTTAAAAAAGCAAAGAAAAGCCCCGGAATCTGAATGATTCCGGGGAATTCCTCTGGCAGCGGGTGAAGGATTCGAACCCTCACATACAGAGTCAGAGTCTGCTGTGCTACCTTTACACAAACCCGCTGTATTGCCGTGGAACAGCTATTATTATACTAAAAATCTCCGCCTTGTCAAGGGGTTTTCAAATTTTTTCCCAAATTTCTTTTTTTGGGAAAAATCCGGCCGTTCCCCCTTCCGCCCGGAGACGGAACTGTGCTATAATAGAGCCCACATTCCCAAAGAAAGGAGCCTCGCACATGATACTGCTAGAGGGCGTCCGCCTTTCCCCCGGCGGCGGGGAGGCGGACCTCCGCGCCCGGGCCGCGAAGCTGCTGCGCCTCCGCCCGGCGGACCTTCGGGACCTCCGGGTCCTGCGCCGCAGCGTGGATGCCCGGGAGGACGCGGCCCTGACGTATACCCTGGCGGTCTTGGTGGAAAACGAGGCCGCCGTCCTCCGCCGCTGCCGGGGCCGGAAAATCAGCCGCTGGGAGCCGGGACCGGCCTACCGCCTGCCGGAGGCCCTGCCGCCGCCGGAGATTCCGCCGGTGGTGGCGGGCGCGGGCCCCGCGGGGCTCTTCGCCGCCCTGGCGCTGGCGGAGGCGGGCCAGAGGCCCATCCTCCTGGAGCGGGGCCGCCCTGTGGAGGCCCGCCGGGCAGATGTGGAGCGGTTCTGGGTCTCCGGGGCCCTGGACACGGAGTCCAACGTCCAGTTCGGCGAGGGCGGGGCCGGGGCCTTTTCCGACGGGAAGCTGTCTACCGGCACCAAGGACCTCCGCCACCGCTTCATCCTGGAGCGCCTGGCTGCCTGCGGCGCGCCGGGGGACATCCTCATTGACGCCAAGCCCCATGTGGGCACGGATTACCTCTACAAGGTCCTCCAAAACCTCCGCCGGGAACTGACCGCCCTGGGGGCGGACATCCGTTTTGAGACCCGGCTGGAGGACCTGCGGATGGAAAACGGGGCGCTGACAGCCATAGAGCTCTCCGGCCCGGCGGGGCGGGAGGTCCTGCCCTGCCGGAATCTGATCCTCTGCCCGGGCCACTCCGCCCGGGACACCTTCGAGATGCTCCACCGCCGGGGCGTACCCCTGGAGGCCAAGCCCTTCGCCGTGGGCCTGCGCATCGAGCACCGCCAAGCAGACTGCGACGCGGCCCAGTACCGGCAGTATGCCGGGCATCCGGGCCTTCCCGCCTCCACCTATAAGCTCTCCTGCCATCTGCCCAGCGGGCGGGGCGTGTTTTCCTTCTGCGTCTGCCCCGGCGGGGAGGTGGTGGCCGCCGCCTCGGAAACGGGACGGGTGGTGACCAACGGCATGAGCGAATTCGCCCGGGACAAAGAGAACATCAACGGGGCCATTTTGGTAAACGTCACCCCGGAGGATTTCGGCGGGGACGGCTCCCCCTTGGCGGGGGTGGCGTTCCAGCGGCGGCTGGAGGAGGAGGCCTACGCCCTGGGCGGCGGCGGCTACCGGGCCCCTGCCCAGCGGGTGGAGGACTTCCTGGCCCGCCGCCCCTCCGGGGGACCGGGGCGGGTGAAGCCCAGCTACCGTCCCGGCGTCGCGTGGACGGATCTCCACCAGTGCCTGCCTCCCTTCGTCTCGGCGGCGCTGGAGGAGGCCCTGCCCATCCTGGGCCGGAAGCTCCGGGGCTATGACGCTCCGGACGCCGTGCTCACCGCCGTGGAGAGCCGCAGCTCCTCCCCCGTCCGTATCTCCCGGGGCCCGGACGGCCAGTCGGCCCTCCGGGGGCTCTACCCCTGCGGCGAGGGGGCGGGCTATGCCGGAGGCATCCTCTCCGCCGCCGCCGACGGCATGAAAGCCGCCGAGGCCCTGCTGAAACATTCACGACAAGGAGACGATCCGTCATGAGAGACATCTGCGTTTATCAGGAGTTCCTTACCGAGGCCCACAAGGCCCGGATTCGAGAGACGGCGGAGGACTTGGGCTTTACGCCTCATTTCTTCACCCTGGACCAGTTTGAGGAGGCGAAGGCCTACCTCCAGGGCTGTGAAATCCTCTATGCCCACAACCCGGAGCTTCTCCGGGCGGCCCCGGCGTCTTTGAAGTGGTACTGCTGTTCCTACGCCGGGGTGGACCCCTACTGCAAGGACCCCGGCCTCTTCGCAAACCCGGACTGCCTGCTGACCAACTCCAACTGCTACGGCGTCACCATCGCGGAGCATGTGGTCATGGTGCTGCTGATGCTGCTCCGGCGGATGCCGGAGTATGAAGAGGTGGTCCGAAGCCGGGGCTGGAGCAACCAGCTTCCCATCCGGTCCATCCGGGACAACACGTTTACCATCCTGGGCACAGGGGACATCGGCGTCAACGTGGCGGATCGGCTCCGCAGCATGGGGGCCGCCCGCATCACCGGATTGAGCCGCAGCGGCCGGGCGCGGGAGGGGTTTGACGAGGTGCTGCCCATCTCGCGGCTGGACGAGGCGCTGCCCCAGGCCCGGAATCTCATTATGGCCCTTCCCGGCACGGCGGAAACCTATCACATCCTGAACCGGGCGCGGATTGCCCTGCTGCCCCGGGGGGCTTACGTGGTGAATGTGGGCCGGGGCGCCGCCGTGGAGCAGGAGCCCCTGGCGGAGGCCCTGAACGCCGGGCGCTTAGGCGGCGCGGCCCTGGACGTGATGGACCCGGAGCCCCTGCCCGGGGATCATCCCCTGTGGACGGCCCGGAACATCATCCTCACCCCCCACGTCTCGGGGAACATGACCCTGGGCTATACCTGCGACCGGAACGTGGAGATGTTCTGTGAAGACTTGGGGAACTACGCCGCCGGGCGGCCTCTGAACGGTCTCATCGACCGGGCCAGGGGCTATTGAGAATGTGAAAAAGCGGCCCCGGTCAGGGGCCGCTTGGCGGTCAGGTTTTGGTTTTCAGCGGGCTAGGCAAACGGCACCGCCCAGTACCACGATGGAAAACAGCGTGTACAGCATGTGGGGCACCTCCTTCTTTCATAAAATCGTTTTGCGGCGTCAGCGCTTGATGCAAGCGGCGCCGCCCAGCAAGGCCATGAACAGCAGCGTGTACAAAGTGCTCATTTCCGGGGCACCTCCTTCTCTCTTGAGGTTGATTGCATGATACCACGGCCCGGAGGGAAAGACATTCAATATCTTGCCGGGATTTCCCGGGGAAGGCCCTGGCCCGGGCGGGGCGGGGCAGCCGGTTTTATAACATCTTGCGCTCCCGTGGGGGAGGGAAGGAGGACCCTGTGGCGGACGAACGGATTTTGTGCTTTGTAAAACGGGAGGCGCGCCCCTTTTTCACGCCGGAGGCCATGCCCCGGCTGGCCTACGTCAGCCGGACCCTGCCCTCGGACCGGGCCTACCACAGCATCCTCCACGCCCACCAGGACTTGGCGGAGATTTTGCTGATCTGCGGGGGAGAGGGGCGCTTCCTGGTGGGGGAGGCCTTTTATGAGGTGAAGGCCGGGGACCTGCTCCTTTACAACAGCGGCGTGGTCCACGACGAGTTTTCCAGCCCGGAAAACGCCATCTCCGCCTACTGCGCGGGCATCTCCGGGCTGCGGCTGCCGGGGCTGCGGGAGAACGCCCTTGTGGCCGACGGGGCCCCGGCCCTCTTCCACGCGGGGGAGGAGGCGGAGGACCTGGTGCTTTTGATGGATATGATGTACCGCTACCTGCTGGAGGACCGCCCGGGCTGCGAGGCCCTGTGCCACCACCTGACCCTGGCCCTTCTGGGGCGCATCCTCCAGCTCACCGGGGACGCCCGGGTCCGGGAGGACCCGGAGCCCAAGAACCTGGGCAGGAAGGTCCAGGCGTTCATTGACGGGCACTTCAGCGAGCCCCTGACCCTCCAGGACATGGGAAAGGCCCTCCACGTCAGCCCCTACTACCTCTCCCACGTCTTCAAGGAGACCAGCGGCTACTCCCCCACCCAGTACCTCCTCCGCCGCCGGATCGGCGAGGCTCAGAATCTGCTGATCGCCACGGACCTGCCCATGGCGAAGATTGCGGAGCAGGTGGGCTTTGAGACCCAGAACTATTTCAACCTCCAATTCTCCAAGCATGTGGGAATGCCCCCGAAAAAATACCGGGAGTCCTTCGTGGGAAAGAAAAAGCCATAAGGAAAACCGGACGGGAACTTCCGTCCGGTTTTTTGCCGCGCTACAGCGCCATGGTCTCCCACTTGTGCCCCCGGAAGCGGGGGAGAAAGAAGGCGATGCGCAGGAGCCAGTCCGCGAACATGGCCATCCAGATGCCCAGGACGCCGAAGCCTAAAACCCGCCCCAGCAGCACGCCGAAGCCCACCCGCATGGTCCACATGGAGACGGAGGAGACCACCATGGTGAACCGGGTGTCCCCCGCCGCCCGGAGGGCCTGGGGCAGGGTGAAGGACAGCGGCCAGAACAGCATGCCCATGAAGCCGTGGAGCCAGACGATCTGCCGGGCATAGCCCTCCGCCTCCGGCGAGACGTTGTACAGCCGGAGGACCAGAGGCATGGACAGGTACACCAGCAGGATGCAAAGGTCCATGGCGGCATAGGCCGCCTTAATCAGCTTTTTCGTGTAGGTCCGGGCCTTGCCGTAGTCCCCGGCCCCCACGCACTGGGACACCACCGTCACGATGGCAAGGCCCATGGCGTTCCCCGCCACGCACTGGAAGGTGGCCAGGGAGTTGCCGATGGCGTTGGCCGCCACGGAGGCGGTGCCCAGGACGGAGACGGTGGAGAGGAGCAGGATCTTCCCCAGCTGGAACATGCTGCTCTCCAGGCCGTTGGTCACGCCGAAGCGGAGGATGTTCCGCATGATGCGGCGGTCGTGCCGGAGGCTCAGCCGCTCCACCTGAAGGGCCAGGCCCGGCCGCCGGAGCAAAACCAGCATGGCCGCCGCCGCGAAAACCCGGGAAACCACCGTGGGAATCGCCACGCCCTCCACCCCCATGCGGAGGCCGAAGATCAAAAGGGCGTTTCCCCCGGCGTTGATGACGTTCATCACCAGGGAGACCCACATGGAAATTTTCGCGTTCCCCATGACCCGGAAGAGGGCCGCCCCGGCGCTGTAGACCGCCAGGAAGGGGGTGGAGGACTCCACGATGAGATAATAGGTGTTGGCGTAGGCCGCCACGTCCGGCTCCACCTGTCCGAAGACCACGTTCAGCACAAAGCCCTTTCCCAGGTAGAAGAGGACCATGATGAGCAGAGAAGCCTCCACCATGAAGAGCAGCAGCTGCTCCCCGGCGTGGCCGGCCTTGTCCCGCTCCCGGCGGCCCAGGAACTGCCCGGCGATGGCCGCGCCGCCGGTGGCCAGGGCGGCGAAGGCCCCTACCAGCAGCACGTTCACCGTGTCCACCAGGGACACGGCGGATATGGCCGCCTCGCCCACCTGGGAGACCATGACGGAGTCCAGCAGGCCCACGGTGATGGCCAGCAGCTGCTCGATGACCAGGGGGACGATGAGCCGCCGGAGGTCCCGGTTGGTAAAGTCGATTTGAATAGGTTTGAGTTCCATGGAAACTCCTTATTCATCGAAATTCTCTGGGGTTCATGTGGAAGGTATTTCGAAAAGCCCGGAGGAAGGTGGAGTACTCGGAAAAGCCCACCTGCTCCGCCGCTTTCATTACCGGCATCCCGGCCCGGATCAGCTCTCCCGCCCGGAGGAGCCGCTTCTGGCTGATGTACTGGTGGATGGTGTAACCGGTGACGGCCTTAAAGCGGTGCATCAGGTAGTAGCGGCTCAGGTAGAAGCGCCCCGCCAGGGCGCTGACGGTCAGATCGGCGTCCAGATTGGCGGTGATGTAGCGCAGGATCTCCTCGATCTTGGGGTCCACCCGGTAGCTGTCCGTCTCCTCCTGGGCGGTGCGGTCCCGGAGGATGTCCCGGTTCACGCCTATCAAAAGCTGCTGGCAGAGGGTGTCCGCCATGCGCCCCGCGCCGAACTCCGCGGAGTGGAGGGCCTCCTCCAGCCGTTGGACGGCCCCCATGTACTGGAGGCGGCGCTCCGCGTCCGTCCGCAGCAGGTGGAAGCCCCGGCGGCGGGCGGCGTCAAAGCAGGCGTCCAGAGCCTCGCCGGGGTCGCTCCGGGCGGCCAGCCAGTCCCGGCCCAGCCAGATGACCACCCGCTCATAGGGCTCCGAGGGGTCGATGACGGGCCTGTGAATCAGATTGTGCTGGACCAGCAGGATGTCCCAGGGCTGGAGGAAGTAGGTGACGCCCTCCACCAGATAGGCCGCTTTTCCCCCCAGGAGGAGGATGAGCTTGTCGAATTCATGATAGTGATAGTCCACCTTCTGGGCCCGGCTGTCCTTCAGATGGAAGAGGCGGAAGTCCTCGTTGAGGTAACCCCGTTTGCTGGCGGTTTCTCCAATGAACACGGCGCCGTCCCCCCTTTCCCGGTTTGCGACCTCTATCCTAGCGCACTTTTTGCCCTGCCGCAACCCGAATATCCAACAAACCTGGAAAAAGATTTTCCCCATCTTTGGCGGAAGCGGCAAAAACACGGGCTCTGGAAACGAAAAATTTGGGCACACGGAGTTCTTGAAATTTGCTATAGTTATGTGTAAGATATTCAAGCATATAATGAAGGACAAGGGGCGTCCTTTCAAAGACCGGATTCCCGACACGGTATGAGGTGAATGTATGAACGCTTATGTAGTTGCGGACCAGCGCTGGGCTTTCGGCCGAAACGGCGGGCTGCTCTTTTCACTGCCCACGGATTTGGAGCATTTCCACTCCCTGACCCGGAACGGCACCGTCATTATGGGGCCGGAGAGGCTGGAGTTCTTCACGGGAGGGGCTCCCCTGCCCCAGCGGCGGAACATCATCGTCACGCGGAACCTTGCCGCCCTGCCGGAGGGGACGGAGGGAGTTCCTTCTCCGGAGAAGGCCCTGGCGCTGGCCGGGGGCCCGGAGGCGGAAAACCTGTGGATCATCGGCGGGGGCAGCATTTACGCCGCCCTGCTCTCCCGGTGCCGCCGGGTGTACCTCACGCGGGTGGAGACCCGGGTGCAGGAATCGGATACGTTTTTCCCCAACCTGGACAAGCTGCCCAATTGGGAGGTGGCCTCCGAAGGGGAGCCCATGGAGGAGGACGGCATGAAGTTCCGCTTCCTGGAATACGTGAACACAAAGCTGGCGGGCTGAGCCCGCGGGGACTTTCGGGAACACCCGGAAGTCCCTTGTTTTTCCCCCTGTCCCAGGGTATAATGAGGAGGCAATTCCAGCTGGAGAGGAGGCGGCCCCATGGCGGATTTGAAAACGGACGTGCGCTATATCAAGGGCATCGGCGAGCAGCGGGCCAAGGCCCTTGGAAAGCTGGGCATTCACACCCTCCGGGACCTGATTTCCTGGTTCCCCCGGCGGTATGAGGACCGGACCGAAACCCGCCGCGTCGCGGACCTGGTCCCCGGCGAACCCGCCTGCGTCGCCGCCATGATCGCCGCGCCTCCCACGGTGTCCCACATCCGCAAGGGCTTGGACCTGGTGAAGGTCCGGGCGGTGGACGAGACGGGGGCCCTGGATGTGACCTTCTTCAACCAGTCCTGGCTGAAAAACAGCCTCCAGGCGGGGGAGACCTACATCTTCTATGGCAGGGCGGAGGGGAGTCTGCTCCGCCGCCGGATGGCGAATCCCGTGGTGGAGCCGGAGGGACGGCGGGAGGCCACGGGCCGCATTGTCCCCGTCTACCCCCTCACCGCCGGGGTCAGCCAGCTGATCCTCTCCCGGTCCATCCGCCAGGGGCTGGACGCCTGCGGGGATATTCTGCCCGACATCCTGCCGGACCAGGTCCGGCGGGAGCACCAGCTCTGCCGGGTGGGCTACGCCTATGAGAACATCCACTTCCCCGCCGGCGGTCAAGCCCTGGAGCTGGCCCGGCGGCGGCTGGCCTTTGAGGAGCTGTTCCTTTTCACCCTGGGCCTCCGGCGGCTGCGGCAGCGGCGGGAGACCGTGAAGGTGGAGCCCTTCCGCCCCGTGGACATGGGGCCGTTTTACAGCGCGCTCTCCTTCACCCTGACGGAGGCCCAGGGCCGCTGCGTGGAGGAGGCCCTGGGGGACATGGCCTCCGGCAGGCCCATGAACCGCCTTTGTCAGGGGGACGTGGGCAGCGGCAAGACCATGGTGGCCGCCGCCTGCGTGTACTTCGCGGTGAAAAACGGCCGCCAGGCGGCGCTGATGGCCCCCACGGAGATCCTGGCCCGGCAGCATTACGAGGGCCTGGCCCCCCTGATGGAGCCCCTGGGGGTCCGCTGCGCCCTGCTCACGGGGTCCCATACCGCGAAAGAGAAAAAGGCCCTGGCCGCGGGCCTGGCGGCGGGGGAGATCGACTTTGTGGTGGGCACCCACGCCCTCATCACCGGGGGGGTGGAATACCGGCGGTTGGGGCTGGTGGTGACGGACGAGCAGCACCGCTTCGGCGTTGGCCAGCGGGCGGCCCTGGCGGGGAAGGGGGACCACCCCCACACCCTGGTCATGTCCGCCACGCCCATCCCCCGGACCCTGGCCCTGATCCTCTACGGGGATTTGGACGTGTCCGTTATCGACCAGCTCCCGCCGGGGCGGCGGCCCGTCCAGACCTCCTTTGTGAACGGCAGCTACCATCCCCGGATTTATAAGTTCCTGCGCAGACTGGTGGGGGAGGGGCGGCAAGCCTACATTGTCTGTCCCCAGGTATCCGAGAGTGAGGAGGGCGGAGACGACCGGAAGGCCGTGACGGAGTACGCCGCCAAGCTCCAGAAGGAGGTCTTCCCGGACCTCCGGGTGGCCTATGTCCACGGGAAGATGAAGCCCAAGGAAAAGGACGCGGTGATGGCCGCCTTCGCCGCACGGGAGACGGATATCCTGGTGTCCACCACCGTCATCGAGGTGGGGGTGGACGTGCCCAACGCCGCCGTCATGGTGGTGGAGAACGCGGAGCGTTTCGGCCTCAGCCAGCTCCACCAGCTCCGGGGCCGGGTGGGCCGGGGGGAATGGCAGTCCTACTGCGTCCTCGTCTCCGACAATCAAAACGAGGAGACCCGCCGGCGGCTGAAGGTCATGGTGAAGACCGCCGACGGCTTCAAAATCGCCGAGGAGGACCTGCGCCTCCGGGGGCCCGGGGACTTCTTCGGCCAGCGGCAGCACGGACTGCCGGGGCTGCGGGTGGCGGACATCGGCTGCGACGCCCAGCTCCTGCGGGAGGCCCAGGACGCGGCGGACGCGCTGCTGGAGCGGGACCCGGAGCTGAAAAGCTGCCCCGCCGCCGCAGAGCGGATGGCGGAGCTGTTTACGGAGGCGGAGCTGACGTTTTCCTGAGAGGAAAAAATTTAAAAAGCGTGAATGGATTTCCTTCGGCCGATCGTGTTAGGTATGAAGCCGGAAACGGCTATCAAACGCAACGGAGGAATCGTATGAAAAAGGTGCTTTTCAGAATTTTCGCGGCGGCAATCGTTTTATCCATGGCCGTAACCACGGCGCTTGCGGCGGAGCCCGGGGGAGGACGTTACTTCGTGGACGCGGACGGCGACGGTATCTGTGACAACTACGTGCCGGGTCAGGGCTGCGGGTCCTGGTGCGGCTGGAGTTTTGTGGACGCGGACGGCGATGGTATCTGCGACAATTATGCTTCCGGCCAGGGCTGCGGGTTCCGGCGCGGCGCCTGCGGCGGACGCGGGAATGGTTTCCGGGGCGGACACTGCGGGTAAGAAAAGGAAGCACCATGCGGAGCGAACAGGAGACGGTCAAAGCCATCGAACGGTATGCCGATACCGTTCGACGGCTCTGTGTGATACATTTGAAAAATGACGCCGACACCGAGGACATATTTCAAACCGTGTTTTTGAAATATGTCCTTAGCTCCGTTTCTTTCGAAAATGACGAGCATGAAAAGGCATGGTTTATTCGGGTTACCATCAATGCCTGCAAGGATTTGCTGAGAAGCTTTTTTCGCGGTCATACCGTATCCTTGGATGAAGTGCCGGAACAGCCGGCGGAATTGCCCCCGGACTACCGGGATGTTTGGGACGCTGTATTTTCACTTCCCCAGAACTATCGGGACGTGGTGTATCTGCATTACTTCGAGGATTATACCGCTCCGCAGATCAGCCGGATTTTGGGCAAAAATGTAAATACGGTCTATACGCTCCTGACCCGTTCCAAACGGATGCTGCGGGAAAAGCTGGGGGGTGAATACGACTATGAATGACAAGTTTAAAGAAATCTTCGGCCAGATACGGGCGGAGGAAGAGCTGAAAAACCGCACCAGGCTGTTTCTTGCCGGGAAGACCCGGGGATATGCCCGGGCGGGGACCGAAAAGCGGCGCCGTCCCGTGTATGCCGCTTATGCCGCGGCGTGCCTCTTGAGCGTGCTGCTTGGAGGCCGGTGGCTCTACTTCGCTCCCATAGCGGAAATCAGCATTGACATAAACCCCTCCATAGAATTGCGCGTCAACCGCTTTGACCAGGTGATTTCCGTGGACGGTTTGAACGGGGACGGGCAGGCGCTGGCGCAGGGGCTTGACGTAAAATACAGGACGTATACGGCCGCCATTGAAAAAATCCTGCATCATGACAGGATCGCGGCGCTGCTGTCCAACGACGAAGTCATGGCCATCACGGTCTCCGGTTCGGATGAGCTGAGGTCCGTCAGGATACTTTCAGAGGTTGAAGCGTGTACGGCGGAGCATAGAAATACCTACTACTATGTTGCCCCGCCGGAGGACGCCGCCGCCGCTCACGAACTGGGACTCTCCTGCGGAAAGTACAGGGCCTTTTTAGAGCTGCGGCGCCTGGACCCGGATATCACGCCCGAGGCGGTGGGGGAAATGACCATGCGGGAAATCTGGGAATTGGCGGGCCGCCTCTCCCCGGACGGCGGGAACGGCTTGCCGCCCTATGGCAGCCAGGAAAACGGACATCATGGACACCACGGACGCGGCGGAAATGCGAACAAGCGCCGGAGAAGAATGCCTTCTCCGGCGCTTGCTCGTTATTCGTCCTCTTCCGCGGAGGATTCCGGCGGATTCCCGCCCATCTTCATCTCCTGCCATTTCTCCTTGGTAATGAGGAGCTGCCGGGGCTTGGACCCCTCGAAGGGCCCTACATACCCCCGCTCCTCCAGCTGGTCTACCAGCCGGGCGGCCCGGGAGTAGCCCAGCTTCAAGCGCCGCTGGAGCATGGACGTGGACGCCTGTCCCGTCTCCAGAATGACCTCCACGGCGGCGGGGAGGAGCTCGTCCTCCTCGCTCTCCTGAGGCTCGGCGGAGGGTTTTCCGGCTTTAGCGCCCTTTTCCTGGACGGATTCCTCGATTTTGGCGATGACGTCGTCGTCATACTGGGCCTCGCCGGTCTGCTTGACGAAGGAGACCACCCGGTCGATCTCCTCCGGGGTGATGAAGCAGCCCTGGACCCGGGTGGGCTTCCCGGCCCCCAGGGGGGCGTAGAGCATGTCGCCCCGGCCCAC
Source organism: Oscillospiraceae bacterium (assembly GCA_910574635.1). Lineage (GTDB taxonomy): Bacteria > Bacillota > Clostridia > Oscillospirales > Oscillospiraceae > Oscillibacter. The sequence continues at coordinate 57,449 of CAJTCG010000011.1, forward strand.
CAGCTTCTCCGCGCCGCCGTTGTCTAAGATGATCCGGGACTCCATGGAGGAGGCCACAGCGAAGGCGATGCGGCTGGGGATATTGGCCTTCATGAGGCCGGTGATCACGTCGGCGGAGGGCCGCTGGGTGGCGATTACCAAGTGCATCCCGGCGGCGCGGCCCATCTGGGCCACCCGGCAGATGGATTCCTCCACCTCCTTGGCGGCCACCAGCATCAAATCCGCCAGCTCGTCCAGGACCACCACCACGCTGGGCATGGGCTCCAGATCCTCCTTCGTCTTCGCCAGGTGGTTGAACTCCTCCAGCTTCTTGACCCCGTGCTCGGAGAAGGTCTTGTAGCGCTTCATCATCTCAAACACCGCCCACTGGAGGGCTCCGGCGGCCTTCTTCGGGTCCGTCACCACGGGGATCAGCAGGTGGGGGATGCCGTTGTAGGGGGCCAGCTCCACCATCTTGGGGTCCACCATGATGAAGCGCACGTCCTCCGGCGTGGACTTGTAGAGGAGGCTGATGATTAAGGAGTTGGTGCACACGGACTTGCCGGAGCCGGTGGTGCCGGCGATGAGCACGTGGGGCAGGGTGCCGATGTCCCCGATGACGTTCCGCCCGCCGATGTCCCGGCCCAGGGCGAAGGCCACGTTGGACTTGTGGGCGGCGAAGTCCCGGGACTCAATCACGTCCCGGATGAGCACCGGAGTCACCTGCTTGTTGGGCACCTCGATGCCCACCACGGAAATTTTATCGGGAATGGGGGCGATGCGCACGCCGGTGGCCCCCAGGGCCAGGGCGATGTCGTCCGCCAGGTTGGTGATCTTGGAGAGCTTGACCCCCTGCTCCAGGATGAACTCGTAGCGGGTGACGGAGGGGCCGTGGATCACGTCGCCGGGGGCGGCGTCCACGCCGAAGCTGGTCAGGGTCTCCGCCAGGCGGCGGGAATTGTTCCGCAGCTCCGCCCCGGCCTCCACATGGTTTTCCCCCTGGTTCGCGTGCAGCAGATCCACCGGCGGATAGGGGTATTCCCCCTCCTCCGACGCCAGCTTCTCCTCGATTTCCGCAGCCACGGCGGCGGTCTGGGCCGCCACTTCCTTGGCCGTCTCGGCCTTGCCGCTGCGGGTGAAGGCCTCCGCCGTGGGCAGGGGCGGTTTCTCCGGCTCCGGGGCAATGGGCTCCGGCGCCTTGGGCGGCTCCGGTTCCGCCGGGGCGGGGACGGCAGGGGCGATGGGCTCGGATACAGGCTCCGGCACCGGCGCGGGAGGCGGCACGGGGATGGCCGCCCGGGGGCGCTCCGGCTCGGGAACGGGCTTCGGTTCAGGGACGGGCTCCGGCTTTGGGGCGGGGGGCGCTTGAAGCACCTGGTCCGGCGTGGGCTGGGCGTCGGCCTTGTGGCGGAAAAAGCCGGTGAATTTCCCGGATTTCTCCGGCCTCGCGGGCCGCTCCTCGCCGTCCAGGGGGATGTCGATCTGGGGCTTGGGCCCGGCGGGGGCCCGGCGCTTGGGCGGGTCCACGGGGGTCAGGCGGATGGCGGGCTCGGGCGGCTCCTCATAGGGCAGGCGGTTATTCCGCCACTCGGCGAAAGCCGCCAGGGTCAGCCGCAGGGACACAAAGAGCAGGGCCACGAACAGAACGGTAAATAAAATCACCGAGGCCAGGGAGGAAAACACGGCGGCGGACCCGTTGGCCAGCACGCCGGAGACGGCTCCGCCGGACTCCAGGGCCACGCCGTCGGCCCAGATGGCCCCCAGCATCTTGAAGAAGGAGGGCTCATAGACCTTCTTGCAGAAAACCAGATGGGTCAGGCAGCCGAACAGCGGCGGCAGCAGCAGGGCGCAGGTGGTCCGCAGCTGGACGGGGCGGCCCCGGTGGAAAATCAGGATCAGCCCCGCCAGCACCAGGGCGGGACCCGCCAGCCAGTAGCCGTAGCCGAAGAGGCCCTTTAAGAGCTTGGCGAAAAAGTCCAGAAACAGGGCGTTGACGCCGAAGTAGCCCACAAAGACGCACAGGGCCAGCACCAGCAGCACGCCGCCGGTAACCTCCCGGCGGATGGGCTGCTTCTGCGGGGGCTTTTTGGTGGATCTGCCGCCGGTTTTTTTGGCGGCGAGTTTCTTTTGTGAAGAGGAAGCCACGGTTATGTACCTCCAAGAGTCCGAAATTGGTCACTTCTGTGTGAAGATCAAGGCCAGGGTGACAATGCCCGCCAGCCAGCAGTAGTAGGCGAAGAAGCCGAACTTCCCCTTGTCCGCCACCAGCTTGATTAGGCGGATGCAGGCGTAGCCCACCACGGCGGAGACCGCCACGCCCACAAGATAAACCGGCACCTCCGCCCAGAGGATCTCGCCCTCCAGCGCGTCCTTGAGGCTTAGGATGTTGGCCCCCAGAATGGCGGGGATGGACATGAGGAAGGAGTAGCGGACGGCAAATTTCCGATCAAAGCCCACGAAGCACCCGGCGGTGATGGTGGTGCCGGACCGGGAGATCCCCGGGCAGGTGGCCACAGCCTGCCCCACGCCCACCAGCAGGGCGTCCAGCATTGTCGCGGATTTCTCCGTCTTCCGCCCCCGGCGCACACGGTCGCTGGCGAAGAGGAGGCAGCCGGTGGCCAGCAGCGCGAAGGCCACGAAGTACATGTTGTCCCCCAGGGATTCGATGGTGTCCTTGATAGGCAGCACGGCGAAGAGGGGCAGGGTGCCCACGATGATCAGCAGAATCATCCGCCGGGCGGGGGGGACGCGGCTGGGGGTGGTCCTGTGAACCAAATCGCCCACGCCATAGAAGAACTCCAGAATCATGTCCCGGATGTCCTTCCAATAAGCGGCGAATACGGCGAACAGGGTGCCCAGGTGGAGCAGCACGTCAAAAAAAGGCGGCACCGACGACGCGCCGGAGACGTTCAGCAGGTGCTCCGCAATGGCCAGATGGCCGGAGCTGGACACCGGCAGGAACTCGGTCACCCCCTGGATGACGCCCAGGAGGACGGAGGAAAACAGGGTCAAGGGATTCACACTCCTAACTTGGGGATTTTTTCATGCAGAATACAGTATACCACGGACGGGCTGTAAATTCCAGTCATATTTCCAGAAGACAAAAAAGACGGAAAAAGGCGGAGGCCGGGACTTTTCCCGGCCTCCGTTTGAGATTACGCTTACAGCAGATACGTGTACTTGTTCAGCACCGTGAGGATGAATACCTCGATGTCCGCGGGCAGATCGTTCTTGCCGTTCAAGTCCGCCTCGAAGACCTTCCCGTCCAGCCGGACCAGGACCTTGCTCCCGCCCAGGGGCAGGAAGCCCTGGTTGTTCACGCTCTCGTCAAAGCCCTCCCGGGTCTTGAACAGGGTGAACTTATCCCGGTAGGGGACGGAGTCGTAGGGGCAGAAGATGGCGCAGTTGCCGCACTCGTTGCACATCCGGTCCACATGGAGAATCTCATGCCGTCCGTCGGGCAGCTCCACCACCACGTTGGCCCGGTTGGGGCACACGTCGGCGCAGACCTGGCACACCACGTTGCAGGTCAGGCAGCGGCCGCCCTCGCACTTGGCGGACTCGCAGAGAATGCCCTTTTTGGCAATGGCGTCCGCCCGGGAGGCCACGGCCTTGGCGGGAATCTCAAACTTGTGGGCCTCCCCAATGACGGCGTTTGCGAACCACTGGGCGTCGGCGATGCCCTCCACCACCGTGGCGGGGCCCCGCATGGCGTCGCCGCCGGCGTAGACGCCCTCTACGTTGGTGCGGAAGTCCGGCAGACCCTTGGCGTCCACCTCCACGCCGCTGGCGGTGAAGAGCTCGCTTTCCACCTTCTCGCCCACGGCGGAGATTACGGTGTCGCACTCGATTTCCACAAATTCCCCGGTGGGTTCCGGCTTCCGGCGGCCCTTCTCGTCGGGCTCGCCCAGCTTCATTTTCTCGCAGCGGAGCTTGCCGTCCTTCTGCTCCACGGGGGCCACCAGCTCCAGGAAGTTCACGCCGTCGGCAACGGCCAGCTCCAGCTCCTCCGCGTCGGCGGGCATGTACTTCTTAGTCCGGCGGTACACCAGGGTGGAGGACTTCGCCCCGGCCCGGAGGGCCGCCCGGGCGGCGTCCATGGCGGTGTTGCCGCCGCCGACCACCGCAACATGGCCCAGGGATACGTCCTTTCCGGCCTTCAAATCCTTCAGCCAGCCGATGACGGGCACCACGTTGCCGGGGATGTCCAGCCGCCCGGCCTTCCACGCGCCCACGGCGAAGAAGATATGGGTGTACCCCTGCGCTTTCAGCTCGGCAACCGAGGGGGCGGGGGTGTTCAGCTTGATCTCCGCGCCCATCTTGGCGACCAGGGCCGCGTCCTTGTCGATGGCCTCGTCGGAAATGCGGAAGCCGGGGATTACCTGGCGGACAATGCCGCCCAGCTTATCGGCTTTTTCAAAGATGGTGACGGGGATGCCCGCCCGGCCCACGAAGTAAGCCGCCGCCATGCCGGTGGGGCCGCCGCCGATGACGGCCACCTTCTTGCCGCTGTTGGCGGGGGCGGGGGCCTTCACCTTGGACAGATATTCGTCATAGCCCCGCTCCGCGGCCACCAGCTTGGTGGCCCGGATCTGGACGGAATCATCGTAATAGGTCCGGGTGCACTTGGTCTGGCAGCGGTGGGCGCAAATGGTGCCCGTGATGAAGGGCAGGGGGTTTTTCTCGCAGATGAGCCGCAGGGCGGAGGCGTACTCGCCCTTCCGGCACAGCTCAATGTACTCGGGGATGTCCTGGCCGATGGGGCAGCCGCCCTTGCAGGGAGCGGTGAAGCAGTCCAGCAGGGGCACCTTCTCGCTGAGCTTGCGGCTGGGAAGGGGCTTCACGGCCTTGACGTGGTATTTATCGGACCGGGCCGCCAGGGCCAGGGCCTCGATGCCCGCCACGTCCACGCCGGTGAAGGGCTGGAACTCCAGGGCGTCCAGCTTGTCGCCGATCTGGACGAAGCGCTGGTAGCCGCCGGGCTTGAGCTCCGTGGTGGCCATGGTGATGGGCCAGATGCCCAGGGCGAAGAGCTTGTCGATGTTCAGCGCGTCGGCGCCTCCGGCGTAGCTGATGCGCATGCGGCCGCCGAACTCCTTGGAAATCCGGGCCGCCATGGTGGTGGTCAGGGGGAAGAGGGACTTGCCCGCCATGTACATTTCCTCGCTGGGCAGTTCTCCGCCCTTCACGTCCACGGGGAAGGTGTTGGAGAGCTTGAGGCCGAACTCCACGCCGGTCTTGTCCGCCAGGGCCTGGAGGCGGCGGAACATGGGCACCGCGTCCGCATACTGGAGGTCCTCGTTAAAGTGGTGGTCGTCGAAGGCGATGTAGTCGTAGCCCATGCCGTCCAGGATGGACCGGGCGGTTTCGTAGCCCAGAATGGTGGGGTTGCACTTGACGAAGGTGTGGAGGTGTTTCTTCTCAATCAGGTAGCTGGCGATGCGCTCAATCTCGTCCGGCGGGCAGCCGTGAAGGGTGGAGAGGGTGACGCTGCCGGAGACATGGGGCGTGATGGCGTCGATGAAGGCGCTTTCGGCGGGGAAGAACTCCTTGAGGACCCGGATGCACTCCTGGAAGATGGGGGTCTTGGAGGCGTCCACCATCTCGGTGAGGAATTTGTCCACCTTGGGCCCCTGGATGCCCTCCAGGTCGTAGCCCACGGACATGTTGAAGACAAAGGCGTCGGGGTCGCCCAGGCCGTAGACCTTGGCCATGATTTTACAGGCGCACCAGGCTTTTACATACTCCTCAAAGGCCTGCTGGACATACAGCTCCGTGGACCACTCGCAGTTGTAGCACTCGTCCTCCGCCAAAATGCAGGGCCGGCTGATGCAGGCGGCCAAATCCGCGCCGTCCATCTTCTGGACGGTTTTCAGCTCGAAGAACCGGGCTCCGGCGAAATATCCGGCAATGATGTTCTGAGCCAATTGGGTATTGGGGCCGGCGGCGGGGCCGAAGGGGGTCTCGATTTTCTCGCCGAAGATGGGCAGGGTCTTGACGCCCGCCTTATAGGGCTTGTGGACGCCGAAGACGGTGCCGTCCTTTTGATACTCGGCGGTTACCCAGGTCATGAGTTCCCGGAACGGGATGGGGGTCATGAGTTCGGACATAAGGTTTTCCTCCTTAGAATATATGAAATCATTTTTGCGGCGGCATGCGCGTCACAAAAATTCCTCGACTCGCGCGCCTTGGGCGCGCTCGCCAGTCCGCAGACTGGCGGGGGCTAAAGGGGGGCACGGAGTCCCCTCTTTAATATTCGCAGTGGTTCAGGGTTCCCCAGAGCTTCTTGGAAACCTGGAGAATTTCGGCGTTGACGGCCTCCTCGTCGATTTCCGTCAGCTGGCGGTCCTTCATCAGAATTTTGCCGTTGATCATCGTCGTTTGGCACTGGCGGCCTGTCATGCCGAAGAGCATGTGCCCGTCGATGTTCGCGTCGGAAAACGGCGTGAAGGGCTTGTAGTCCATGACGATCACGTCCGCCGCCGCCCCGGCTTTCAGCACGCCCGTCTCCGGGAATCCGGCCCGCTGGGCCATCTTGGCGTTGTTCTTAAAGAGCATATCCGTTACCTCGCACCAGCCCACGCCGGGGAGGCAGGCGTTGTGCCGCTGGATGGTCAGGGCTGCCTTAATGCTCTCCAGCATGTCGTTGGTATAGGCGTCGGTGCCCAGGCCCACCAGGATGCCCTTTTTGTAGAGCTGGAGCACCGGGGAGCAGCCCACGGCGTTGCCCATGTTGCTTTCCGGGTTGTTGACGCACATGGTGTCCGTTTCTTTGATGATGTCCATTTCCGCCGTGTTCACATGGATGCAGTGGCCCAGGATGGTCTTGGGGCCCAGGATGCCGTGGTCCTGGAGGCGCTGGACCGGGCGGCGTCCGTAGTTTTGGAGGGAGTCATACACGTCGTTCATGCCCTCGGAGACATGGATGTGGTAGCCCACCCGGCCCCCGTTGGCGGCGGCCATCCGGTCGAAGGTCTTGTCGGAAATCGTAAACAGGGCGTGGCCGCCGAACATGGCTTTCAGCATGTCGGAGGGGCGGCTCTCGCAGTAGTCGATGAAGTCCTTGTTCTCCTGGACGGACTGGAGGGATTTTTCCTCGCCGTCCCGGTCGCTGACCTCATAGCACAGGCAGGCCCGCATACCCATGGACTCCGTGACCTTGGCGATTTCCATGAGGGAGCCGGGGATCTCGCAGAAGGAGGCGTGGTGGTCGAAGATGGTGGTGACGCCCTGCTTGATGGAGTCGATCACCAGAGCCTGGGCGCTGGCCTTCGTAGCCGCCAGGTCCAGGTGGCGGTCGATGTACCACCACTGGCCGTCCAGCACCTCGTAGAAGTTGGTGGGGGCGTAGCCGTTGATGCTGAGGCCCCGGGCCAGAGCGGAATAGATGTGGGTGTGGGCGTTGATGAGGCCGGGCATGATGACCCCGCCCTTGGCGTCCACGAATTCCGCCTGGGGATATTTCGCCTTCAGGGCGGCGGTTTCACCCACCTCGACGATTTTCCCGCCGTCGGTGACCACGCCGCCGTCGGGCAGGTAGCCGGTGCCGCTGGGGTCCCGGGTGATGAGCTTGCCGTTTGCCAGTAGGATCATAAGAAAAGTCCTCCTTGAATTGAATTTCGGGTAAAAAAAGAAAGGCGCCCCAAATCCACTCGGACTTGAAACACCTGTCGGCCCGCATGGAAAGACAGGTGCGGGCCCGTGCGCTCGGCACTCCGTTGCAGCCATCTATCCTTGCTTTATTACGTTTATTGTACCGAAGAGCCCGCAAAAATGCAAGCCCCCAAACAGAGAACTTCCCCGCCTCTTTTTAGACAAAACGCCGGAAACTTCCTGCCCGTCCGGGGGCTTTTCCTGGGACCGCCGTCACTGGGGCGGGGCCTCCACATAGGCGCAGATGCGCGCGAAGGTCTCTTCGCTGAGATCGTGCTCCACCTTGCAGGCGTCCGCCGCGGCCTGCTCCGGGGAGACGCCCATCAGCTCGAAGAGCCGGGTGATGGTCTTGTGGCGGCGGTAGATGCGGCTGGCGATTTCCATGCCGGTGGCGGTCAGGGTGATGTTCCCGTCTCCGGCCATGACGATATAGCCGCTCTCCCGCAGCTTTTTCATGGCGATGCTGACGCTGGGCTTGGAATACCCCAGCTTGTTCACCACGTCGATGGACCGGACCTGGCCGGACTGCTCCTGGATGATCAAGATGGACTCCAGGTAATCCTCCGCGGATTCATGTATGACCAAGACGATGCGCCTCCCTTCTGCTTAAGTTTACCATGATAACAAAGATTTCCAAAAAATGCAAGTTGTTTTTGTCACAAGGCCCGGAAATTTTTGGAAATCTACCCAATGAACGGGGGATCGGGGGAAAAACGGGACGGAGCCGTCAGGCTCCGCCCCAAAATTTGCGGCTGCGAGGGGTTCCCGGTTCAGATTTTGCCCGCCAGCACCAGCACCAGCAGGACGAAGGTGGCGAGCAGCGCCAGGGAGAACAGCAGGAAGCCCGCGTCGAAACGGTCGCCGCTCTGGACGCTCTCCCGCTCGGGGGCCAGCCGGGCCTTCCGCAGGGCGGTGACCACGGGCTTGTAGAGAAGCAGGATCAAGGCCATGTTCAGCCCGCCCTTCACCAGGTTGAAGGGGAGGAACACGGTGGGCAGCATGGAGGCGACGGTTTCCCGGGGGATGCCCATGTAGAGGGGGGTGATCAGGTAGTTCCAGAGGATCATGACCACCGTCAGCACCACGGTGCCCAGGGCCAGGCCCAGGACCGCGCCCTTCCGGGTGCGCATTTTCTTGTAGACAAAGGAGGCGGTGCAGCAGAAGGCGCAGGTGGCCAATACGTTCATGACAAGGCCGATGGGGCCGGTGTCGCTGACAGTGAACATCTCCACCAGGGCCACCACAATGGAGATGATGGCGGCGGAGAGGGGCCCGAAGAGGAAGCCGCCGATGCAGACCACGGTGTCCTTCACATCCATCTGGAGGAAGCCGGAGATCTGGGGCAGCAGCTTGCTCAGCAGCATGGCCACATAGGTCAGGGCGGTGAGCATGGCGAGGGACGTGACGGTTTTGCTCCGGGCCGCGTGCCCCATGACGAGGGTCTGATCGGCGGCGGTTTGGCCCGCGAAAGCGGCGGACTGCTCGTGGAAGGTGTTGGGGTTGGACATAAGAAAACACTCCTTTACATACTTGAAAACACCCTGGATGCTTTGGCTTCTCCAAGGTGAACAAGCAGCAAAGAAGCGCGCCGAAAGGCGCGGCTCAAGCCGCACTCATCTTCTTCCATCCAGACTGTGACTGTTGGTCCCGGAGTTTCACCGGGTCAGCGGGGGCCGTGCTAAGGAAAACGGCCTCCGGTCGCGGACTGTACCGCCAGTGGGGAATTGCGCCCCGCCCTGAAGACAAAGTATTCAGTTCTGTTTCCTGGGCCTAGTATACGATAGTCCGCCGGAAAATGCAAGCCCTAATTTTGCTCTTTTCATATTGGAACGGATGTGCTATCATAAAGGCATCAAACGGAGAGGAGGACGCCCATGGACCGTGTCATTCTCCACTGTGACCTGAACAGCTTCTACGCCTCCGTGGAGCTGCTGGACCACCCGGAACTGAAAAAGCTCCCCGTGGCCGTCTGCGGGGACCCCTCTTCCCGTCACGGCATCATCCTGGCGAAGAACGACCCCGCCAAGGGCTTCGGCGTCCGGACGGCGGAAACCATCTGGCAGGCCAGGAAGAAGTGCCCGGAGCTGATCCTCCTGCCGCCCCACCACCGGCTTTACCGGGAGTACTCCCGGAAGGTCAACGCCATCTACGACGAGTACACCGACCTGGTGGAGCCCTTCGGCATCGACGAGAGCTGGCTGGACGTGACGAACACCCTCCACCTCTTCGGCATGGACGGGGCGGCCCTGGCGGATACCCTCCGGCGGAGGGTGAAAAAGGAGCTGGGTCTGACCCTCTCCGTGGGGGTCTCCTTCAACAAGGTCTTCGCCAAGCTGGGCAGCGACTACAAAAAGCCCGACGCCACCACCGTGATTTGCCGGGAGAACTGGCGGGAGCTTGCCTGGCCCCTCCCGGCGGGGGATATGCTCTATGTGGGGGGCGCGGCGCAGAAGCTGCTGGGGCAGTACGGCGTCCGGACCATCGGAGAGCTGGCGGCGTTCCCCCGGGAGACGCTGGAGGAGCTGATGGGCAAGCTGGGGGGCCAGATCCACGACTACGCCAACGGACTGGACCGGGAGCCGGTGCGCTCCCGCCACACCCCGGAGGCGGTGAAGTCCGTGGGCAACGGCACCACCTTCCCCAAGAACCTCACCACCCGGGCCCAGGTGGCGGCGGGCGTCCGCCTGCTGTCGGACAGCGTGGCGGGACGCCTCCGCCGGGCGGGGCTTTACGCCGGAGGGGTTCATGTGACGGTCCGGGACCCGGCCTTTCACGACCGATCCCGCCAGCGGCAGCTCCCGGTCCCCACCCATTTGATTCGGGATATTTCCGCCGCTGCCCTGGAGCTGGCGGAGGAGCTGTGGAAGCCCCCCAATCCCGTCCGGGCCCTGACGGTGACGGCGATTCATTTGACGCCGGAGGAGGAGACCTATGAGCAGACGAATCTCTTCACCGCCGGAAGCGCCCCGGATCGGGAACGGCAGGAGCGGCTGGAGGCCGCCATGGACGATATCCGGCGGAAGTACGGCGGCGGGTCCATCGCCTTCGGCACGGCGAAGCCGGAGGAGCCGGAGGACGGGGGGAGCTTCCGAAAGGGAGGGTGAGTTTTCCTTGACGGGGAGGGAATGTGTGCTATAATAAAAATGAGGTGATGAGGATGAGCGATATGGAAAAGGTTCTGGAAATGCTGTCGGGCATGAATCAGCGGATGGATGCAATGCAGGAAGACATATCGGCCCTGAGAGCTGGTTCCGCTACGAAGGAAGATGTAGGAGCTCTCAAGGAAGATGTAGGAGCTCTCAGGGAAGATGTAGGAGCTCTCAGGGAAGATGTAGGGGCTCTCAAGGGAGACGTAGGGGCTCTCAAGGGAGACGTAGGGGCTCTCAAGGGAGACGTAGGGGCTCTCAAGGGAGACGTAGGGGCTCTCAAGGGAGATGTAGGAACTCTCAAGGGAGATGTAGGAACTCTCAAGGGAGATGTAGGAACTCTCAAGGGAGATGTAGGAACTCTCAAGGGAGATGTAGGAACTCTCAAGGGAGATGTAGGAACTCTCAAGGAAGATATAGCGGCACATAAGAGAGAGATGGCTACAAAGGAAGACCTCCGGCATGCCAAGGGCGAGATGATGGCCCTGATGGAGGCATACTTTGAGCCCAAGTTTGACCTCCTGGCCGAGCAGATTAAGCTGATTCAGGAGAAGCAGGTTCCGATGGAGTCTATGGAGCAGACTGAGGACCGCCTTGACGTTCTGGAGGCGGTTGTTAAGAGCCATTCCGCAGAAATCCGAAGGCTGAAAAAAGCGCAGTGACGCGCAATGTTATAGATGGATATTTATGAGGGGAGCGGCTGTAGGCCGCTCCCCTTTCACTCTTTATCAATGTGGTTCTGAATCCGCTGCATGATCATCTCCAGGGCCACCAGGTTATGGCCCCCCTCCAAAACGATGATATCGGCGTACTTCCGGGAGGGCTCCACATACTGCTCATGCATGGGCTTTACCGTGGTCAGGTACTGGGTCACCACGGACCGCAGGGTCCGTCCCCGTTCCTCCACGTCCCGCAGGCAGCGGCGGAGGATGCGCTCGTCCGCGTCGGTCTCCACAAAGATCTTAATATCAAACAGCTCCCGGAGGAGGGGCTCATGGAGGATCAAAAAGCCCTCCACAATCAAAACCTTGGTGGGGAAGATCTCCACCGTCTTGTCCGTCCGGTTGTGGTCCACATAGGAGTATACCGGGCACTGGACGGAGCGGCCCTCCCGCAGCTCCCGGAGGTGCCGGATCAAAAGGTCCGTCTCAAAGGCGTCGGGGTGGTCGTAGTTCTGGAGGGCCCGCTCCTCATAGGTCTTGCCCTCCTGCCGCTTGTAGTAGCTGTCGTGCCCAATCACGGTGACGCTGCCGCCAAAGTGATCCTTCAAATGCTGGGCCAGGGTGGTTTTGCCGGAGCCGCTTCCCCCGGCGATGCCGATGATGATGGCGTTCATACCGTGTTCCTCCCGTCGGTTCGATTTGATTCCCCAAGTTCCATTATATGGTTCCGGGGCGAAAAAGCAAGGAGAACCTGAAAAGTTCACAAATTTTGACGAACTCGCACTTGACGGCGGCTTGGAAAATGGATATGATAGAAAATGCGATGATAACAAAACCCGCGGGGTTTTGACGATGAAGATCACATAAAGATCACATACGGGAGGACCGACATGGCAATGAAGCGCTGCCCCGTCTGCGGGGAGAGATATTCCGACACCTATAAAGAGTGCCCCTTCTGCGAGGAAGAGGAGTACTGGGAGGACGAGCAGCAGGAGCCTGCACGCCGCCCCATCCTCCGGGAGGGGGTCCGAAGCCCCGGTGGCCATGGAGGCCACGGCGGGCGGAGCGCCTACAGCATCGTGACGCCCATTTTGCTGGTTTTGATTGTACTGATGGCCCTGCTGCTGGTGTACCTTCTCTACGGGGACAAGCTCTTCGGCAAGGACAAGGACCCGGAGGACAACAAGCCCGGCATCACGGAGCCGCAGCAGCCGGATGGTTCCACCCCCGCGCCCGGCAATACCCCCGCTGTGGACCCCGGCGAAACGGACGGCCCGGACGCCTCCGGCGATCCCGGCGCGGAAGAACCCGGCACGGACGCCCCGGAACTTCCGGGCACCAGCACCGCGCCCGAGGGAAGCGGCACGACGCCCGGCGGCAGTTCCGACGGCACGACGCCCGGCGGCAGCTCCGGCGGCATGAGCTACGCCTCCGCCGCGGCCCTGCCCGGCGGCCTGACGCTGAACAGTACGGACTTTACCCGCAATGTTTCCGAGGGGGCCTATAAACTGCGGGTGTCCGGCGGCACCGGGACCTATACCTGGATCAGCGAGAACCCCTCCATCGCCACCGTGGGCAGCGACGGCACAATCACCCCCGTGGCCGCCGGCATCACCAATGTCGTGGTCACCGACGGGTCCAAGCGGGCCATCTGCATCGTCCGGGTCACCGGCGGCTCCGCCCCGTCCGGCGGCGGGACCACCTCCGGCGGGACTACTTCTGGCGGGACCACCTCTGGCGGGACCACCTCCGGCGGGTCCTTGAAAGCGGGCAAGGCCGTGGTGGTCAACGGCGGCAACGGCGTCCGGGTCCGCTCCGGCCCCGGCACCAGCTATGACATTCTGGCCACCGTGCCCAACGGCGGCTCTGTCCAGGTGGTCCGCGCCACGGGGACCGACGACTGGTATGAGATCACCTTCACCGCCGTGGGCGGCGTGACCACCACCGGCTATATGAAGGGCGAGTTCCTGGCAAACGGCTGAGACAAAACGGCATCCCCGGACGGTTTCCGTCCGGGGATGTTTCTTGCATCCGGCAGAGAGTTATGCTATAATCCTAAACTGTAAAATTATGTACTGACAACGGAGGACGTCTCTATGACCACCCAGGATTTCCAGCGAAAATCCCCCCTGCAAATCTTCCTCTCCTACTTCCGGCCCCACCGGAAGCTGTTCATCATGGACCTGGCCTGCGCCCTGCTGATTTCCCTGATCGACCTGGCCTTTCCCGCCGTGTCCCGCTGGTGCATGTACGAGCTTTTGCCGCAAAGCGCCTATAGGACCTTCTTTGCCGTCATGGCGGTGGTGTTTGCCGCTTTCGTCCTCCGGGCCCTGCTGACCTATGTCATCTGCTACTGGGGCCACACCTTCGGCGTCCTGGTGGAGGCGGACATCCGCCACGACCTCTTCCGCCACATGCAGGAGCTGAGCTTCAACTACTACGACAAGAACCGCACCGGCCAGCTCATGAGCCGCCTCACGGCGGACCTCTTCGATATCACGGAGCTGGCCCACCACGGGCCGGAGGACATTTTCATCTCCGGCGTCACCATCGTGGGGTCCCTAATCATCATGTTCACCATCCAGTGGCGGCTGGCCCTGGTGATTGCCTGCATCGTCCCGGTGTTCTTCGCCGTGGTCTGGTCCTGCCGCCGCTCCATGAGCGAGGCCTCCGCCGCCGTGAAGCAGAAAACCGCCGTCATTAACTCCGACATCGAGTCCGGCCTCTCCGGCATCCGCACGGCCAAGGCCTTCGCCAACGAGGGGGCGGAGCTCCAGAAGTTCGACAGCTCCAACGCGACCTTCAAGACCTCCAAGCGGGCGTTCCACAAGGCCATGGGCCGCTTCAACGCCACCATGGAGTTCTTCCTCTGCATCCTCTCCGCCGCCGTCATCGCCGCCGGGGGGCTGTTCATCATGCGGGGGGAGCTGAATGTCATTGACCTGACCACCTTCAGCCTTTATATCACCACCTTCGTCACCCCGGTGCGAAAGCTCAGCAACTTCGCCGAGCTCTTCGCCAACGGCACGGCGGGCCTGGGCCGCTTCATCGAGCTGATGCGGGAGGAGCCCGCCCTGAAGGACGCGCCGGACGCCCGGCGGCTGGACCGGGTGGAGGGCAAAATCGACGTGGACCATGTGAGCTTTGCCTATCAGGGCGACGCGGCGGTGCTGCGGGACGTGGACCTCCATATCCGCCCCGGCGAGACGCTGGCGGTGGTGGGGCCCTCCGGCGGGGGAAAGTCCACCCTCTGCCAGCTCATCCCCCGGTTTTACGATGTGACGGAAGGGGCCGTCCGGCTGGACGGCGCGGACGTGCGGCAGGTGACCCAGGAGTCCCTCCGGCGGAACGTGGGCGTGGTCCAGCAGGACGTGTTCCTCTTTGCCGCCAGCATCCTGGAGAACATCCGCTACGGCCGCCCCGGGGCAACCGAAGAGGAAGTGGCCCGGGCCGCCCGCCTGGCGGAGATCTACGACGATATCGTCGCCATGCCCGACGGGTTCAACACCTATGTGGGCGAGCGGGGCGTGCTCCTCTCCGGCGGGCAGAAGCAGCGGATTTCCATTGCCCGCATCTTTTTGAAGGACCCCCCGGTGCTGATTCTGGACGAGGCCACGTCGGCCCTGGACAGCGTGACGGAGGCCAAGCTCCAGGAGGCCTTTGACAAGCTCTCTCAGGGCCGGACCACCATCATCATCGCCCACCGGCTCTCCACCGTCCGCAATGCGGACCGCATCGCCGTCATTGAGGACGGGCGCATGGTGGAGCTGGGAAGCCACGAGGAGCTGATGGCCAAGGACGGGGCCTATGCCGCCCTGGTCCACACCCAGGAGCTGCGCCATGGATAAGGGCGCGCTGCTGGACCGCCTGGGCCTTGCCGGGGAGGACCGGCTGGCCCTGGCGAAGGTGCTGGACAAGGCGGAGCAGGCGTCAGGGCGGAACATTCCCGCCGCCACGGACTTCCTCAGCCCCCAGCAGCGGGCCCAGGCCCTGGACCTTCTGCATCTGGCGGGGATTTCCGAGAGCGCTTACGTGCTCCAAGGGGGCTATGAGGGGGCGGAACGGCAGGTTTTGCAGTTCCTCCCCGACTGGATGGAGCCGGAGAGCGCCGAGGCCCCCATCCGCTGCCTCCGGGCCGTATTCCGGGAGGAGGAGAAGCTGAGCCACCGGGATTTCCTGGGGAGCCTGATGGGCATGGGCATTGTGCGGGAGAAGGTGGGGGACATTCTCGTGGCCCCCGGAAGCGCGGACCTTTTGGTTTTGGAGGGCGTTGCGGACTTTCTGCTGCAAAGCTGGAACTCCGCCGGGCGAGCAAAGCTCCGGGTTTCCGCCATCGAGCCGGAAAACCTCCATATTCCAACGGTTCAGCGGAAGGAGGTCCGGGACACGGTGTCCTCTCTCCGGCTGGACGCGGTGGCGGCCTCCGGCTTCCGGCTGGCCCGGGGGAAAGCCGCCGCCCTCATTGAAAGCGGCAAGGTCCAGCTCAACTGGCGGGAGTGCGTGAAGCCGGACAAGCTGCTGGAGGCGGGGGACGTGGTGTCCGCCCAGGGCTTTGGAAAATTCGAGCTCAGCGAGGTGGGGGGCCTGACCCGGAAGGGGCGCGTCTCCATCGTCCTGCGGGTTTATGTTTGAGGCGGGAAGGAATCCGGCGCCAATTTGAAGAACGGCGGGCCGGAAAACCGTATGGAGTATGGGGAGGGTTTGGAATGGTGGAATATGCGTTTGAGACAGTCGCCGCCGATGAGGGGTTTTTCGTGGGAAAGACCACCGGCCACCGGGAGGCCATTCTCCGGCGGGCGGCGGAGGGCTGGCACTACGCCGGGTGGATTCCCACCCAGCAGATGAACGGCTCCATTTTGGAAATCGACTTGGTATTCGAGCGGGAAACGGAGGGACAAGCATGAAGCAGGAGCAGATCGACCGCATCAACGAGCTGGCCCGGAAGGCCAAGGCCGCGGGATTGACCGAGGAGGAGGAACGGGAGCGGGCCGTCCTCCGCCGGGCGTATATCGACTCGGTGCTGGGGAATCTCAAAAGCCAGCTGGACCACACCTACATCGTGGACGAGCAGGGGAACAAGCGGAAGCTGGAGAAGAAAGAGACGGAGGGCTGAGCCATGGCGGAGAATCGAAAAAAGACGTCCGGCGGCGGGGATTGGGGCTGGCCCCTGATCATATTGTCCTTTTGCTTCGGCCTCTGGCCCGTGGGGCTGGTACTGCTGTTCGGCAAGCTTTTCGCCGACGACGAGAAAAAGCCCGTTCAGAAGGCCCCGCCCCTCCAGGGCACGCCGGGACAGACGGCCCAGGCTTCCGGGACCGTGACCGCCCCGCCCCGGCGGCAGACGAAAGCCGCCAAGGCGGTGAAGAAGGTCACCAAGTCCCCGGCGGCGAAGAAGTCCAACGCCTGGTGGCTGAAAATCGGCGGACTGGCGCTGCTGTTCTTCGGCTTGAATGGGATGGTGGACGCGATAGACAGCTTGCTGTGGGTCCTGCAAAACGGGACGGCCGCCCTTTGGTGGCTGGAGGACCTGCTGGGGGGACTGGCCATTACCGCCGGAGGCGGGGCTATGCTGTACAGCGGCCTCTCCATGGACCGCCAGCTCAAACGGTTTTCCAAGTACCTCCTGGTCCTGGGGGACCGGGAGGCCATGCCCATCGACGAGCTGGCCCGGACCCTGGGCTACTCGGAGCGGCGGGTGGAAAAGGACCTGGAGAAAATGATCGACAAGGGCTATTTCGGCGGGAAAGCCTATCTCAACGTGGAGCTGGGCTACCTCTTCCGGGGCGGGAACGCCGCGGAAACGGCCTTCCGCCAGCGGTTCGAGGAGGCCCAGGAGGCGGCGGAGCCCAAAGCGCCGCCCAAGGAGGCGGAGGAGGGCTATTCCGGCATCCTCCGCAACATCCGCCGGGCCAACGACCAGATTGCGGACCCTGTGCTCTCCGCCAAAATCGACCGGCTGGAGGAGATCACCGCCAAAATCTTCAAAGCCGTGGAGGAGGACCCCAGGAAGAAAGACCGCATCGGTACTTTCCTGAACTACTACCTGCCCACCACCCAGAAGCTGCTGGACTCCTACGCCCAGTTTGAGTCCGCCGGGGTGGAGGGGGACAACCTCCGCCAGGCCAAGCAGCGGATTGAGACTACCATGGACTCCATCGTCAAGGGCTTTGAGCATCAGTTGGACGAGCTCTACCAGGCGGACGCCATGGACGTGGACTCGGACATCCGGGTGATGGAGCACATGCTCCGCCGGGACACCGGCAGCGCGGAGGAGGACTTCGGCCTGGGCGGGGGCGCCGTCCAGGCGGAGGAGGAATGACAAACGGCCCGGTCCACCCTGGGCCGGGCCGTTTTCCGGGAATGTAAACCTGCGGTTAGCAGAAAGAATGTCCTTGGTTGGTGGAACAAACCCGCCTCACCCTGCTATCATTGGAGCCAACAAAGGAGGGATGCCCCATGACGACCGGACGTCGCGTGGCCCAGAAGCGAAAGGAGCTCGGCCTCTCCCAGGAGGCCCTGGGGGAGAAGCTGGGCGTGTCCCGGCAGTCCATTTACAAGTGGGAATCCGACGGCGCATTGCCGGAGGTGGAGAAGCTGGTGGCCTTGAGCCGCCTGTTCGGCGTGTCCGTGGGCTGGCTTCTGGGGGTGGAGGAGGAAGCCGCCCCATCCGGCGGGGAACTGACGGCGGAGCAGCTTGCCCTGGTGGAGGAGATCGCCGCCCGGTACGCGCCGAAGCCCCGGCTGTCCGTGCGCCGGAGGGTGGTGGTGAAACTATCCGCCGTCACGGCGGCGGTGTGCCTGTGCGTGGTGCTCTGGGGCTTTTACCGGCGGCTGGAGGACCTAACCCGGAATTACTCCTATCTGCAAGCCGCCATCATCCAGGTGGAGGCCGGGGTGAACGGCCAGATCGGCGGCGTCTCCAGCCGGGTGGAGGAGCTTCTGCAAGAGCAGAACGCCGTCACCGCCGATTACGGCGTCTCCCTGCGGAACGTGAACGTGGCCGGGAACCGGGCGAAGTTCACGGCCTACGCCGTGCCCAGGACCTACGTGGAGGGCATGAGGGCGGCGTTCTACGCCGAGGGCGGCGACTGCCGGGTCATTGTCTCCCAGGGGGATGGACATCGGTTCGAGGCCGATTTGTACTGCGAACTGGAGGAGGCGATGACCATCTGCGTGGACTTCCTCTACCCGGACGGGACCCGCCAGACCCAGGTGCTGAAGCGCTATACGGGCCTCTACGGCCAGACGTTCCCGGCGGTGCGGGCGGATTATGCCCTGGGCTTTAAGCCGGTGGAAAACGGGACCTTTGCCCTGGTGGAGTCCAGAGGGAGCAGGGAAGAGTACGGGCGCCTGGACTGGAACCCGATGGGGATTCAGCCGGGACTTCCCGAAAATACCCCGCCCGTGGCGGAGCTGGAAAGCCTGCGGGTGGGCCTGTTTCGGAATATGAAGCTGGTGGACTGGGCGGTGTTCACCGTGACGCCGGGGGTAGTGGAGGAGGAGACTGCCGTCCTCACCGGGGAGCAGTGGAAGGCCCTGGACAAGCTCCGGCAGAACGACGGGGGCGGCACCAGAGGCTACCAGTGGCTTAATTTCCATTTTGCGCCCCAGGAGGTCCCGGCGGAGGCCGGGGACGTGTTCCAGGTGGCGGCGGTCATGGAGGACGTGTATGGCCGCACGGCGGTCCGGTCCGGCGGGGCCTTCGGCCTGGACGAGGGCTGGAAGGAGCTGACCAACCTGGACGGGGATACCTCCAATACGGACCCGGAGGGCTGGGTGCTTGAATAGGAAACGGGACTGCAAAAGCAGTCCCGTTTTTCGTTCAACCGGCGGAAAAGACCTTCCTGCCGTCGCTCCACACGGCTTTGACCGCGCCCTTCTGCCGCCGGTAGACGCAGCGCTCCAGCCGCTCCGCCGCCGTCAGGGGGTGGGGCTGGGGGAGGTCCCCGTCCGCCAGCACAATCGCGTGGAGGCGGTTCCCTGGGGCAAAGCCCGGCTGTTCCCCAAAGAACGCCGCCCCGGCGGAGGTCCCCAAGTACCAGCCCTCCGCCACGGTGAGGAAATCCGTGTCCCAGCCGTCCAGAATCCGCCGGGCCTTGGAGGCCCGGATGGAGGCCGCCACCACGTCGAACATGCTCAGGTGGTCCCCACCGGCGATGTCGCTGCCCAGGGCCACGTTCAGCCCCTCTTTCAGCATCACCCGCACCGGGGCCGTGCCGGAGCAGATATTCTGGTTGGAGTCCGCGCAGTGGACCACCGTCACTCCGGCCACCCGCATGGCCGCCCGCTCCCGCGCGTCGGACCAGACGCAGTGGGCCATCAGGGTCCGGTCGTTCCAGAGGCCGTATTTCGCGTAGGTCTCCCAATACTGTCCGCAATCAGGATGCAGTTCTTTTACCCATTGGATTTCCCCGGTGTTCTCCGACAGGTGGGACTGGACCGGGAGGCCCCGCTCCGCCGCCAGCTTCCCTAAAAAGTCCATCAATTCGTTGGTGCAGGAGGGGGTGAACCGGGGGGTGAGGATGGGCTTGACGTGCCGGAAGTCCCGGCATTCCTCCAGCCAGCGGAGGGTTTCCCGCTGGGATTCCTCCGTCTCCTCCTGGAGGGCGGGGATGCCGTTGCGGTCCATGTTCACCTTGCCCACGTATCCGGTGACCCCGGCCTTTTCCAGCTCCTCCATCAAAATCAGCGTGGCCTCCCGGTGGAGGGAGGAGAACATGCACACCCTTGTGGTCCCGTTTTCAATCAGCTCCCGGGCAAGCTTGCGGTAGACCTCCCGGGCGTAGTCCGGGTCGGCGAAGCGGGCCTCGGTGGGGAAGGTGTAGGTGTTTAGCCAGTCCAAAAGCGGCAGGTCCATGCCCATGCCCAGCATAGGATACTGGGGGGCGTGGAGGTGGAGGTCCGCGAAGGACTGCAAAATCAGGGCGTCCCCGTAATCCTCCACCGCCGCCCCGGCGTATTGCTCCGGCAGGGCGGGAAAGACCCCGGTGATGTTGCCGTCCTCCGCCACCAGATAGCCGTTTTCCGTGACGTCCAGCTTCCCCAGGGCCGGAGCGGAGACCACCGTGCCCTTTAAAATGGTAATCGACATGCCAACAACCCCTTTTCTAATTTGCCGGTACAAAAACAAAAAGGACGCCTGCGCGGGCAGGGGGATTCCCCCCTCCGTACAGACACCCATAGAGAAGCCTTCGGCGGCTTCGTAGAAACGCCCGCGCCATACAGCGGGCTTATATGAGGCCCTTCGCCTTGTATCCAGTTGCGTATAGTATACCATGTCCTTCGGAGGAAAGCAAGCACCACTTCTGACCTCTCCGCTTATACTGGCATACGGGCGGCCCGGGACCCATGCGCCGCCCGAATCAAGAATAAGGCGTTGATGTGTATGCTGCGGTCTCTTGGCTGGGCCGCCCTGGGCACGGGCTTCACGTTCCTGATGACCACCCTGGGCGCCGCCATGGTATTTTTTCTCTCCGGGGAGCCGAAGCCCCGGTTTCAAAAGGCGATGCTGGGCTTTGCCGCCGGGGTAATGACGGCGGCCTCCGTGTGGAGCCTGCTCCTGCCCGCCATCGACCAGGCGACGGAGGAGGGGAAGGTCCCCGGCTGGCTTCCGGCGGCGGCGGGGATGCTGCTGGGGGTGGTGTTCCTGGCGGCGCTGGACGGCCTGCTGCCCCGCCTGCGGCGGGAGAAGGAGGTCAATGACGCCTGGCGGCAGAACACCCTTCTCATGACGGCCATCACCCTACATAACGTGCCGGAGGGCATGGCGGTGGGCCTGGCCTTCGCCCTGGCGGCGGCGGGGGAGGGAGCCGCCGGGGCCATGGCCCTGGCCCTGGGCATCGGCATCCAGAACTTCCCGGAGGGGGCGGCGGTGGCCCTGCCCCTGCGGCAGGAGGGCCGGGGGCGGCTGAGGGCCTTTACCGGCGGGATGCTGTCCGGGGCGGTGGAGCCGGTATTCGGCATCCTGGTGGTGCTGATTGCCGCCTGGGCCCACCCCATGATGCCCTGGCTTTTGAGCTTTGCCGCCGGGGCGATGCTGTACGTGGTGGTGGAGGAGCTGGTGCCCCAGGCTCACAGCCGGGCGGGAACCTGCGGGTTTGTCGGCGGGTTCCTGATTATGATGGTGCTGGACGTGGCGCTGGGGTGAAAAACGCGGCGGTTTTAAAACCGCCGCGTTTTACTTCTTCTTCCGGTGCCGCAGGTCATAGAGGAACTTTAGGGTGCGTTCTCCCTCTACCACCCGGCAGAACCTCCCGCAGCCCTCGCAGAGGTCCCGCCCGTTGGACAGAACGTAGTCCCGCTCTGTCTTGCGGGTGTGGTTCATTCGCTTCCAGCAGTCCAGGCAAAATTCGGCCATTTGTACTCGCTCCTATCTTAGTTATCTTTTGGATAATTCCATCATAGAGGGAATGCTAAAGTCAAGTTGATTTTACTCAATTAATGACTAAAACTGGCTTGGTGAGTATGAGGATATATGACCTGAACGGCAGATTTAACTGTTCCGGACTCCGCATCCGGGAGAGGCGGACAGAACTCGACCTTTCCCAAGAGCAGCTGGCGGCAAAACTGCAATTAGCTGGACTTGACATTACACAGAAGGCCATCAGCCGGATTGAGACGGGCCTTCGTGTGGTGGCGGATTTTGAAATCCCCTTTTTCGCCGACGCCTTGGGCGTGTCGCCGCTTTGGCTGTTGGAAAGGGAAGACAACGAATGATGGATTTCTGCGAGCGGATACGCGCTTTGCGGGAGGACCGGGATTTGACCCAGACGTTTGTCGCGGAGCTGCTGCATGTGGGACAAAAAACCTACTCGGATTATGAACTTGGCAGGACCCGAATTCCTCTGGACAGCGTGATTATCCTGGCGAAGTACTACGATGTTAGTATGGACTATATCTGCGGTGTCTCAAATGAGTGCCGGCACTTTCCAAGAGCATAGAAAAGACCGAAGGACTTGCATCCTCCGGTCTTTTTATTCAGGTCTTCGCCTTGATCTCCGCCCCGCATTTGGGGCAGGTAATCACAATTTTCCCCTTGCCCGTGGGAACCCGGCAGATGGTCTTGCAGCTCTTGCAGGTAAAATACTTGTGCTCCTTGTCGGCGTGGCGGGCCCTGGCCCCGGCGCTGCGGTTTTTTACGCCGCAGTACCAGTTTACCCACCGCTGATTCTCCATCCGCCGCCGGGAGAGATTCTTGGAAAACGAGCGGAACAAAATCACAATCATCAAAAAGAGCAGCACGCTCTCCAGAACCCGCACGGCCAGCCCCTTCTTCATAAAAAAGCAGACGAGCTCCGCCGCCCACAGGACCAGATACCCCCGGAACAGCGCCTGGTTCAGCTGGTCCCATCCGTTCCGCCCGTACATAAAGCGGGCAATCGCGCCGCCGATTCTCTGGAAGATGCTCATACCCTTGAACTCCTTTGCCGGTCCTGTCGTTTTCTGTTCCCTATATTCTACTCGCAACCAGGCGGACAAACAACCGCTTTGAGCGGAAATTTACAAAATGGTCATTTATTTTCCCCGAGGGCTGTGCTATATTTTAAAGTTGTTAAAAAATATAAAGAAGGAAGTGCAAGCAAATCATGGCAAAAAAACAGTTTAAGGCGGAGTCCAAGCGGCTCCTCGATCTGATGATCAACTCCATTTATACCCACAAGGAGATTTTCCTCCGGGAAATCATCTCCAACGCCAGCGACGCCTGTGACAAGCTCTGCTATCAGGCCCTCACCGACAGCGCCGTGGGCATGGACCGGGGGGATTTCAAGATTGAAATCACCGTGGACAAGGACGCCCGGACCCTGACGGTCTCCGACAACGGTATCGGCATGGACAAGGCGGACCTGGAAAACAACCTGGGCATCATCGCCTCCTCCGGCTCTTACAAGTTCAAGCAGGAGCTGGGAGAGGACGCCAAGGACACCGACGTCATCGGCCAGTTCGGCGTGGGCTTCTATTCCGCCTTCATGGTCTCGGACCAGATCACCGTGGTGACCCGGAAATACGGGGCGGAGAGCGGGTATAAATGGCAGTCCTCCGGGGCCGACGGCTACACCATCGCCGAATGCGAAAAGGAAACCGTGGGTACCGACATCGTCATGCACGTCAAGGCCGACACGGAGGATGAAAAATACGGCGAGTTCCTGGAGAACTGGAAGCTCCAGGAGCTGGTGCGGAAGTACTCCGACTACATCCGCTTCCCCATCCGCATGGAGGTTTCCAAAACCCGGAAGAAGGAGGACTCCCCGGAGGACAAGCCGGAGTATGAGACTTATACCGAGGTGGAGACCCTGAACTCCATGGTGCCCATCTGGCAGCGGGCCAAGAGCGAGGTCACCGCCGAGGAGTACAACAAGTTCTACCGGGACAAGTTCCACGACTACGCCGACCCCCAGCGGGTGATTCCCGTCTCCGTGGAGGGCAGCGTCACCTACAAGGCCCTGCTCTTCGTCCCCGGGGCCGCGCCCTTCGACTATTACACCAAGGAGTTCGAGAAGGGGCTTCAGCTCTACTCCAACGGCGTGCTGATCATGGACAAATGCGCCGACCTTCTGCCGGAGCACTTCCGCTTCGTCCGGGGCGTGGTGGATTCCCCGGATTTGAGCCTGAACATCTCCCGGGAGCTCCTCCAGCACGACCGGCAGCTGAAGGTCATCGCCGGGAACCTGGAGAAAAAGATCAAGGCGGACCTGGCAAAGTTCCTGGCGGAGGACCGGGAGGGGTATCAGACCTTCTGGAAGAACTTCGGCCGCCAGCTGAAATACGGCGTGGTGAACGAGTACGGCCGCCACAAGGATCTGCTCCAGGACCTGCTGCTGTTCTACTCCTCCACGGAGAAAAAGCCCGTCACCCTGGACGAATACGTCTCCCGGATGAAGGAGGACCAGAAATATATTTATTACGCCGCCGGGGAGACGGTGGACAAGATTGACAAGCTGCCCCAGACCGAGGGCCTGCGGGACGCGGGAACGGAAATCCTCTACTTCACCGAGGAGGTGGACGAGTTCTGCGCCCAGACTCTGCGGACTTACAAGGAGAAGGAATTCCGCTCCGTGCTGGACCAGGAGATCGAGGAGGGCGCGGAGAAAAAGTCCGAGGAGGAGGCCGAGGCTCACAAGAGCGCCTTTGACTTTGTAAAGGAGGCCCTGGGGGACAAGGTGAAGGAGGTCAAGGCCAGCGCGAGGCTGAAATCCCACCCCGTCTGCCTCACCGCCGGGGAGGGCCTGAGCTTTGAGATGGAGAAGTATTTCCAGGCCGTCCAGCCCGACGCGTCCATCAAGGCGGACCGGATTCTGGAGCTGAACGTGGAGCACCCCGCCTTCCAGGCCCTGGAGGCCGCCGTGGAGGCGGACCCGGAGAAGGCGAAAACCTACGCCGCCCTGCTGTATAACCAGGCGCTGCTGATTGCGGGACTGCCCCTGGAGGACCCCTCCGGCTATACCGATTTGGTGTGCGGATTGATGAAATAAGCGCTTGCGCACCCCGGCGAAAGCCGGGGTGCGTTTCTCAAACAGGATATGCTCCGCCGCCCCTTGACAGCGGGGCGGCGGAATGCTATACTCACATGGTTCTAAAAAGAACAGTTTGAAAAAGAACAAAGGAGGACGGGCCTATGATCACCATTGCCCAGCTTACCCGTCTGCCCCGGAAGTTTTCAAAATACTATGACCGGCAGTTTCTCCCCCTGCTGGAAAAGACGGGAATCTCCATGCGGGAGCTTCACGTCCTCCTCTTCCTGGCCAACCACCCCGGCCAGGACACCGCCCGGGACGTGACGGAGCTGCGGGGCCTGGCGAAGTCCCAGGTTTCCCAGGCGGTGGAGGCGCTGACAGGCCGGGGCCTTCTGGCCCGGCGGGCCGACGGGGAGGACCGGCGGGTCGTCCACCTGGAAATCACGGAACAGGGCGCGCCCCTGGCCCGGGAGGCCCAGGCGGTCCAGGCCGCCTGCGGGCGGCGGCTGCTGGCGGGGCTGACGGAGGAGGAGCAGGCCGTGTTCCTGGCTCTGCTGGAGCGGGTGCTGCGGGAGACGGAAAAATTGAGCGTGGAAAAGGAGCGTTTATCATGAATCAAAAAAGTGTGGACCTGGGCAGCGGGAAGGTAAGCAGGCTCCTGTTCTCCCTGGCCCTGCCCACCATCACCTCTCAGATTGTCAATATGCTCTATAACCTGGTGGACCGAATTTACATCGGCCACATGAAGCCTGTGGACACGGTGGGGGCCCTGGCCCTCACCGGGGTGGGGGTCTGCCTGCCCATCATCATGATCATTTCCGCCTTCGCCGCCCTGGTGGGCATGGGCGGCGCGCCCCGGGCCTCCATTCAGGAGGGGCGGGGAGACCCGGAGGGCTCCCAGAGGATCATGGGCAACAGCTTCACCCTGCTGGTGATCACCGCCGTTGTCCTGACGGTGGTATTCCAGAATTTTGCCGAGCCCCTGCTGCTGACCTTCGGGGCCAGCGGGAACACCATTGGCTACGCCCTGGACTATCTGAAGATTTACACCATGGGCACCCTCTTTGTCCAGGTGACCCTGGGCATGAACGCCTATATTACCGCCCAGGGCTTCACCACCGTCAGCATGAAAACCGTCCTCATCGGCGCGGGGCTGAACACGCTGCTGGACCCCATTTTCATCTTTGGCTTCGGCCTGGGGGTCCGGGGCGCGGCCCTGGCGACGATCCTCTCCCAGGCGGTTTCCGCCGCGTGGGTGCTCCGCTTCCTCACCGGGCCGAAGACCAAGTGGCGGCTGCGGAGGGAAGACCTGCGGCCCCGGCCAAAGGTATTCCTGCCCTGCCTGGCCCTGGGGCTGTCCCCCTTTATCATGCAGTCTACGGAAAGCCTCATCGCCGTGTGCTTCAACTCCTCGCTGCTGAAATACGGCGGGGATTTGGCGGTGGGGGCCATGACGGTGCTGACCAGCATGATGCAGTTCGCCATGATGCCCCTCCAGGGTTTGACCCAGGGCTGTCAACCCATCATCAGCTACAACTTCGGCGCGCGGAACGCCCGGCGGGTGAAGGACGCTTTCGTCTGCCTGCTGAAATCCTGCGTAGTTTACTCGGCAGTCCTCTGGGCGGCGGTGCAGCTGTTTCCGCGGGTGTTCGTGCAGATTTTCAACAACACCCCGGAATTGGTGGATTACGCCGCCTGGGCCCTGCGCATTTACATGGGCACCACCTGCCTCTTCGGCGTCCAGATCGCCTGCCAGCAGACCTTCGTGGCCCTGGGAAACGCCAAGACCTCTTTGTTTCTGGCGGTGCTGCGGAAGATCATTCTGCTGATCCCCCTCATCTATATCCTACCGAACTTTTTCGCCGATAAGACCTTCGCCGTCTTTCTGGCGGAGCCGGTAGCGGACTTCCTGGCGGTGACCGCCACCGCCTCCATGTTTGCCGTTCAGTTTAAACGGAGCATGGCGGAATTGGAGGGGAGCGCTGAAAAATGAGAATCGGGAAGCCGGGCCAGACGGTCCGGCTTCTTTTTTAGAAATGGGAGGCCTGGATGTGCGGCTCCGCTTTTGTGAAAAGGCGAATGGCCGCGGGAGAGAGGAAGCGCCGCCTCCCGCGGACGGGACAGCGCAGCTCCGCAGCCCGCGCTAGTTAAGCTAGCGGGTACAATTGGAAGCACGCTGGAAAAATATGAAAAATTTCAGCGATTTATCCAAAGATTTCCGCGCCGGCTTGTGCTAAAATCCAGGGCGTTGGGATAGATTTAAAATATTTCGCAAAAACTACTTGCAATATAAATACAAATCGTGTAATATGGTTTTAGAAACTATATTACACGGTATAAGCAGCTTGCGCTGAGGAGGAGCATTATGGAGGCCGTTTTGACGAAACAGGAATTGCAGCGGGCCCGCCTGCGGGCGGTCCGCCGGGCGAAAATACAGGCCCGGAACGAGCCGCCCCGGCTGACGCTGGGGGCGGAGGTCTTCAACGCCGTGAGCCACGGCCTGGGGGCCCTGGGCGCGGCGGCGGCGCTGACGCTGCTGCTGCTCCGGTCCCAGGGGGCTATGGAGCTGCTGGCCTCCTGCGTTTACGGAATCAGCATGGTGGCGATGATGCTGATGAGCTGCGTCTACCACGCCATGCCCGCCGGCTCCCAGGTGAAGCGGGTCTGCCGGAGGTTCGATTACACGTCCATCTATCTGCTGATCGGCGGCACCTTCGCCCCGATTCTGCTGGTGTATTTGGGCGGAGCCGCCGGGGTGGCCATCTTTTGCGTCCAGTGGGCGGTCATCCTCACCGGCGTGACGCTGGTGATGGTCTTCGGCCCGGGCCGCTGGCGGGCCCTGCACTTCACGCTGTACTTCCTCATCGGGTGGAGCGGGCTGGTATTCCTGCCCCGGATGTACCTTTACAGCCGGACCCTGCTGGGGTTCATCTTCGCGGGGGGGCTGGCCTACACCCTGGGGATGATCCCCTTCGCCGGGAAGAGGAAGTATGACCACTGTGTCTGGCACGTCTTCGTCCTGGCGGGGGCGGCCCTGCACTGGGTGGGCATTTACACCCAGATCTACGCCCTCCGCTGACCCAAGCCAAGCCGGAAATCCGGACTCCATCCTCCCGGGAATGGGGTCCGGATTTTTTTCGCGCCCTCCGGGCATCAAGGACGTGTTAAAGTTTGGGCCGGGAAAGGATTTACGCAAGCGTTTTCGCTCTTGAAAGACTTGACTTTTCCGGAGGAGTTACTATAATCAAACCGTAGCAAATCCACGCCCCCTGCCCGCGGGCCTGGGCGGGGGAGCTTGGGAGAGAGGGGATGCTTGATGAAAGAACATAAAAAGGGCCTGGCGCTGTGGCTGGCCGCAGTCCTGGCGCTGCTGGCGGGCGCGCTGCTGGCGGGGTCTCCCGGCCGGACGGAAACCGTGAAGGAGGCCATGCGGGATGCCGTGCTCCACGATGTGAACCGGATCAGCCTCTTCGGGCTGAAGGAGGTGAACCCGGGGCTGATCTCCGCCTTTACGGTGACGCTGATGCTGCTCCTGGCCGCCGCCTGTATTCGGGTCTTCGTGATTCCGAGGTTCCAGTACAGGCCGGGGAAATTTCAAATGCTGCTGGAGGAGGTGGTGGGCCTTTTCAGCGGCATGGCGAAAGGCAGCAGCCCCCACCGATGGGGCTTCCTGGGGGCCTATATCTTTGCCGCCGGGGCCTACATCTTCGTGGGGACGCTTTTCGAGCTGCTGGGCCTCCAGGCCGTCACGGTCCACGGCCACCCCATCACCCTGCCCGCTCCCCTGTCCGACGTGAACGCCGCCATTGCCATGGGGACCTTCTCCTATTTGACGATCCTCTCCGGCGGCATCGCGGTGAACGGGGTAAAGGGCGTGGGGAAGACGCTGAAGGAGTTCTCCCTGCCCATTTCCATGAGCTTCCGGCTCTTCGGCGCCCTGCTCAGCGGGCTGCTGGTGACGGAGCTGGTGTACTACTACGTGAGCCTGAGCTTTGTGCTGCCGGTGATTGTGGGCGTGCTGTTCACCCTGCTTCACGCGCTGATTCAGACTTATGTGCTGACCATGCTGACGGCCCTGTACTACGGCGAGGTGTCCGAGCCCTCCCCGCCGAAGGAGAAGAAAAAGCGCCGGGCCGCCTGAGCGAGGCCTGAAAACAAACATAATGGGAGGATTTTTGTGATGAACAAGTTTGTAAAGAAGCTGTGGATGCTGGGCCTGGTGCTGCTGCTGGCGGCGGCCCTGGCCGTGCCCGCCCTGGCGGCGGAGGAGGAAACCGGGGCGCCCAACGCCCAAGAGGAGGTCCAGGGAGAGGACGCCTCCGGCAGAAAGGGCCTGGCCTCCGCCGTGGCCATCGGCCTGGCGGCCCTGGGCGGCGGCCTGGGCATGGGCATCGCCACCGGCAAGGCGGTGGAGAGCATCGGCCGCCAGCCGGAGGCCGAGAGCAAGATTCGGACCATGCTGATGCTGGGCCTGGTCTTTATTGAGACGGCCATCATCTACGCCCTGCTGGTGGTCATCCTCATCATCTTCGTGTTGTAAGGCAGGTGGAGGCTGTGAATATTCCCCTGAATGTTGACTGGCAGCAGATTCTGCTGCACTGGATGAACCTGGCGATTCTCACCGGCGGGCTGTACTTCCTGCTCTACAAGCCGGTGAAGCAGTTCATGGAAAAGCGGGAAGCCTATTACCGGGATTTGGAGGATCAGGCCGCCGGGAAGCTCCGGGAGGCGGAGGAGCTGAAAGCCGCCTACCGGGCCAAGCTGGACGGGGCGGAGGAGGAGATCCACCAGGCCCGGGCCAAGGCCCAGGCGGCGGTCCAGCAGTCCGTGGAGGAGCAGATGGCCCAGGCGAAGCAGATCGTCGCCAAGGCCAAGGAGGAGGCCGCCAGCAGCCGGGAGCAAATCATCCGGGAGTCCCAGCGGGAGCTGCGGGAGCTGACGGTGGCCGCGGTGAAGAAGCTGACGGTGAAGGCCGACCCGGACCTCTTCGACCAATTCCTGAATTTGGCGGAGGGAGGAGGAGCCCATGAGGACCACTAGAGGCAGCCTCAAGGCGGAGCTCCGCAGCGCCGTCAAGCCCACGGAGGAACAGCTCCGGCGCTTTGAGAAATTTCTGGCGGACAAGTACAGGCGGAAAATTCCCCTGCAATGGGAGGAGGACCCGGCGCTGAAGCAGGGCTTCCGCCTCCAGGTGGGGGCGGACATGTACGACTGGACCTTGCAGGGCCGGGTCCGGCAGTTCCGGGACTACGTCCGGGGGCTGGAAAGCGGGGCTAACGACATTCTGCCCCTGATGCGCCAGGCGGTGGAGGACTGGACCGTGGCCGTGGCCCCCGAGGAGATCGGCGAGGTGACGGCGGTGGACGGCGAGATCGCCTCCGTCAAGGGCCTGGACCACGCCCAGTATGGCGAGATTTTGCTGTTCAGCTCCGGCGTGAAGGGCATGGTCCAGGATCTGCGCCGGGACGGCGTGAGCTGCATCCTCTTCGGCAGCGGCGAGGAGGTTTCCGCCGGAAGCATGGTCCGCCGGACGCTGAAAACCGCCGGCATGCCGGTGGGCGAGGGCTTCCTGGGCCGGGTGGTGGATGCCCTGGGCGTCCCCGTGGACGGCAAGGGCAAAATCATCGCGGAGGCATACCGGCCTATTGAGACTCCGGCCCCTGGCATTCTGGACCGCCAGCCGGTGAACACCCCTATGGAGACGGGCCTTTTGGCCATCGACTCCATGTTCCCCATCGGCCGGGGCCAGCGGGAGCTGATCATCGGCGACCGCCAGACCGGAAAGACGGCCATCGCCCTGGACGCCATCTTGAACCAGAAGGGGAAGGACGTGGTGTGCGTCTATGTGGCCATTGGGCAGAAGACCGGCAGCGTGGCCCAGATTGTGGAGAACCTGAGCCGCCGGGGGGCCATGGAGTACACCGCTGTGGTCACCGCCCCGGCCAGCGCCTCCGCCGCCCTTCAATATATCGCGCCCTACGCGGGCTGTGCCCTGGGGGAGCACTTTATGCGCCAGGGCCGGGATGTGCTGATTGTCTACGACGATTTGAGCAAGCACGCCATCGCCTACCGGACACTGAGCCTCCTTTTGGAGCGCTCCCCGGGGCGGGAGGCCTACCCCGGCGACGTGTTCTACCTCCACTCCCGCCTTTTGGAGCGGGCGGCCCACCTCTCCGACGAGCTGGGGGGCGGCAGCATGACCGCCCTGCCCATTGTGGAGACTCAGGCGGGGGACGTGTCCGCCTATATCCCCACCAACATCATTTCCATCACCGACGGGCAGATCTTCCTGGAGAGCGATTTGTTCTTCGCGGGCCAGCGGCCCGCCGTCAACGTGGGCCTCTCCGTCTCCCGGGTGGGCGGCGACGCCCAGACCAAGGCCATGAAGAAGGCCGTGGGAACCCTCCGGCTGGATCTGGCCCAGTACCGGGAGATGGAGGTTTTCACCCAGTTTTCCAGCGACCTGGACGACGCCACCAAGCGCCAGCTCCGCTACGGCCAGGGCCTGATGCGCCTTTTGCGCCAGCCCCGGTACGCGCCGCTGTCCCAGCACCAGCAGGTCATCATCCTGGTGGCCGCCATGGCCCGCGTGTGTCAGGACGTGCCCCTGGAGCGGATGGACGCCTTCCGGGCCCATCTGCTCTCGGAGGTGGAGGCGGAGGCCCCGGATCTGTGCAGCC
The DNA here is from genome assembly GCA_910574635.1 of Oscillospiraceae bacterium. Classification (GTDB taxonomy): domain Bacteria; phylum Bacillota; class Clostridia; order Oscillospirales; family Oscillospiraceae; genus Oscillibacter. The sequence continues at coordinate 89,020 of CAJTCG010000011.1, forward strand.
GCGTGGACCGCACCGGCCGGCTGAGCCCGGAGGACCGGGAGGAGATAGCCGGCCTGGCGAGGCGGGCTTTGGAGAGCTTCGCCGGAAGGAAGGACGGCTGACATGGCGGGAACCAAGGAGCTCAAGACCCACATTGAGAGCGTGGGAGAGACCCGGAAAATCACCAACGCCATGTATTTGATCGCCTCCACCAAGCTCCGCCGGGCCCGGCAGGAGCTGGACCAGACCCGGCCCTACTTCGAGGCCCTCCGGGGGGAAATCCGGCGGATTTTCCGCACGGCCTACAACGTGGACAGCCGCTTCTTCTACCCGATGGGCAGCGACGCGCCCCTGAAGGGAACCTATGGCTGCCTCCTCATCACCGCCGACAAAGGCCTGGCGGGGGCCTATAACCAAAACGCCATCCGGGTGGCCCAGGAGCTTTTGGAGCGGCACCCGGACACGAAGCTGTTTGTTGTGGGAGAGTATGGGCGGCGGTTTTTCGACCAGCGGAAAATCCCCATTGAGCACAGCTTCCTCTACACCGCGCAAAACCCCACTATGGCCCGGGCCCGGGAGATCAGTGCGCTGCTGCTGGACGGCTTTGACCGGGGGGAGCTGAAGGAGATCTATCTCATTTACACGGACATGGAAAGCGCCATGAGCGCCCAAGCCCGCTCCACCCGGCTTCTGCCCTTCCACCGGACCCACTTCGCCGGAGCCCCGGCGGGGGAGGGGGCCATGACGGAGCGCTTCGAGTTCTACCCCGATGTGGGGACCGTGCTGAACAGCGTTATGCGGAGCTATGTCACCGGCTTTATCTACAGCGCCCTGATTGACAGCTTCTGCTGCGAGCAGAACGCCCGGATGAGCGCCATGGACAACGCGGACCGGAACGCGGAAAAGCTCCTGGGGGAGCTGTCCCTCCAGTATAACCGGGTCCGCCAGGCGGCCATTACCCAGGAGATTACGGAGATCTCCGCCGGGGCCCGGGCCCAGCGCCAAAAGAAGGGGAGGTAACCGAATTTGGAAAGAGGCATTATTGTACAGATATCCGGCCCTGTGGTGGACGTGGATATCCAAAGCGGAGAGCTTCCCCGGCTGCGGGAGGAGCTGACCGTGGAGAAGGACGGCGGCCTCCGGGTGATGGAGGTGGCCCAGCATGTGGGGAAGCGCACGGTGCGCTGCGTCATGCTCTCCCCCAGCGAGGGCCTGGCCCGGGGCCTGGCGGTGGACGTGCCGGATAAGACCATCGAGGTGCCCGTGGGCACGGCCACCCTGGGGCGGATGTTCAACGTCCTGGGCCAGCCCATCGACGGCGGCGGCCCCGTGCCCGAGGGCACGCCGAGAAAGAGCATCTACCGCAAGCCCCCGGCCTTTGACGAGCAGAGCCCGGCGGTGGAGATTCTGGAGACGGGCATCAAGGTCATCGACCTCTTGGAGCCCTATCCCCGGGGAGGCAAGATCGGCCTCTTCGGCGGCGCGGGCGTGGGCAAGACCGTCCTCATTCAGGAATTGATTCACAACGTGGCTACCGAGCACGGCGGCTACTCCATCTTCACCGGCGTGGGAGAGCGCTCCCGGGAGGGCAACGACCTCTGGCGGGAGATGCGGGAGAGCGGCGTCAGCGAGAAAACCGCCCTGGTCTTCGGGCAGATGAACGAGTCCCCCGGCGTTCGGATGCGGGTGGCCCTGGCGGGGCTCACCATGGCGGAGTACTTCCGGGACAAGGAGCGCAAGGACGTGCTGCTTTTCATCGACAACATTTTCCGCTTCGTCCAGGCGGGCAGCGAGGTATCGACCCTCCTGGGCCGGATGCCCTCCGCCGTGGGCTATCAGCCGACGCTGGCCAACGAGATGGGAGAGCTTCAGGAGCGGATCACGTCCACCAAAAACGGCTCCGTCACCTCCGTCCAGGCGGTCTACGTCCCCGCCGACGACCTGACGGACCCGGCCACGGCCACCACCTTCGCCCATTTGGACGCGACGACGGTGCTGAGCCGGAAGATCTCCGAGCAGGGCATCTACCCGGCGGTGGACCCCCTGGCCTCCTCCTCCCGGATTTTGGAGGCGGACGTGGTGGGAGAGCGGCATTACCGCGTGGCCCGGACCTGCCAGGAGATTTTGGAAAAGTACATGGAGCTTCAGGACATCATCGCCATCCTGGGCATGGACGAGCTCAGCGAGGAGGACCGGAAGACCGTGGCCCGGGCCCGGCGGCTCCAGCGCTTCTTTGCCCAGCCCACGACGGTGGCGGAGAAGTTCACCGGCATCCCCGGGGTCTACGTCCCCTTGAAGGACACCCTGGAGAGCTTTGAAAAGCTGGTAAACGGCGAGCTGGACCAGTACCCGGAGGCGGCTTTCTACAACGTGGGCACCTGGCGGGACGTGGTGGAGAAGGCGAAGAAGATCGAGGCGGGTGAGGCGTGATGGAAGTCTTTCAGGCCCACATCCTGGCGGCGGACCGCTCCTTCTATGAGGGGCCCTGCGTCAGCCTGACCGTCCCCACCAGCGACGGGGAACAGGGCATCCTGGCTCATCACAGCGACATGATCGCCGCCGTGCTGCCGGGGACCCTGCGCTACCAGACCCCGGAGGGGCCCGTCCAGCTGGCGGCGGTGTCCTCCGGCTTGGTGAAGATTGAGAAAAACGAGGTCCTGGTGCTGGTGGACTCCGTGGAACGGCCCGAGGAGATCGACGCCGCCCGGGCCCGCCGGGAGGCCGACGAGGCACGGGAGGCCATGCTCCAGAAGAAGAGCCGCCAGGAGTACCAGCTGGCCCAGGCGACCCTGGCCCGGGCCATGAACCGCCTGCGGGTGAAGGGTACGGAAATCAAATAGCAAATAGAGCGAAACGCGCCTCTCCCCAGATGGGAGGAGGCGCGTTTTTTCACGGCAGCAGAGGCAGGCACACCACCAGCTGGAACCGCCCGCCCCCGGCCCGGGTCTCCAGGGACCCGCCCAGGCGCTCCGCGATTTCCCGCATCCCCGCCAGGCCGAAGCCGTGGGACGTCCTGTCCGCCTTGGTGGTGGCAAGGTCCGGGGCCAGCTCCCCGGCGTAGGCGTTTTCCACCCGGAGCATGAAAAGGCCCTTTTCCGCCCGGCAGCGGAGGGTGACGGTCTTGTCCTCCGCTTCCTCCGCCGCCTCCATGGCGTTGTCCGCGGCGTTTCCCAGCAGGGCGCACAGGTCCACCTCCGCCAGGGGCAGCGCCTTGGGCAGGGACACGGAAAAGTCCGCCGTGAGGCCCGAGCGGCCCATGGCCTCCGCCTTGGCGGATAGGACGGCGTTGGCCGCGTCGTTTTCGCACAGCCGCTTCCCGCCCCGGAGGGCGGGGGAGTCGGCAAGCTGGTCGATGTATTGCAGGGCCTTGCCGTCCTCCCCCATGTCCACCAGGCCCCGGAGGGCCGTCAGGTGGTTCCGCAGGTCGTGGCGGAGGGTGCGGACCTGCCGCTCCTCCCGCTGGAGGCCCTGGTAGTAGCTTTCCCGGAGGGAGGCCAGCTTGTCTGCCTCCTCCAGCCGCTGGTGGTTTTCCAGTACCAATATGGCGTACAGCAGGGCCAGGGAGGTGAGGAAGATAAAGGGGAGCACCGCTACCCCCAGATTCATAATCAGGCCGTGGAGAAGAGCGTTGCTGTAGATATAATCCGACTGGAGAAGGGGCAGCAGCACCACCGCCAGCAGCGAGCTGAAGGGCATGGCGGCCAGGAGCAGCACCAGATTCCAAAACCGGGGGGAGAGCTGGGGCGGGCGCTTTGGCAGGTGTTTCCGCGGCGCCAGGTACAGCAGGGCCCAGACGGCGAGGCGGATGAATTTACTGCTGTAGTAATACAGATCGTCCAGGCCGAAGTTGGCCATAATGGGGCCATAATAGGTATCCAGCACGGCGTTGACGGACATGATGAGGCAGAAAAAGATGACCGTCAGCGTCAGCCGCCCGGCCCGGTCCCCCTTGGAGGCCAGCAGGAGCACGGGGAAAAAGAACAGCAGGATGAACAGCAGATTGGTGTCCCCCAGCCAAATCACCATGTCGGAGATGCTGCCCAGAAACAGGACCAGCGCGATTCGCCAGCCCCGCCGGGGTTTCACCGCCAAAAAGGCGGACACGATCCGAAAGAGGAAGAAGCCGCTGGTAAACACCAGGATCAGCCAGAACCAATTTTGAAAGCAGAGCAGCAGGTATTCCGCCAGGCTGATTAAAAACGTTGAAGCCATGGCCTAGCCCTCCAGGGCCGTCCGGGCCAGGGCGGCCAGGGCGGCGGAGCGGCAGGCCCGGCTGACGGGAAGCGCCTCGCCGCCCACAAAGACCTGGCTTCCCTCCATCCGCTCTACGGCGGCGGTGCGGACCAGATAGCGCTGGTGGACCCGGACGAAGGACTCTCCCACGTCCCGCTCCACGTCGTCCAGCTTGCCGTAAAAGGTATAGGTCCGGGCGGCGGAGACGCAGGTGACCTGCCGCCGGTCGGAGGCGAAATAGAGAATGCTCTTCTTGGGAATCCGGTACAGCGTCTCGCCGCTGCGGCAGAGGAAGGCCTGGTCCCCCTCCCGGAGGCGGGCCTCCGCCGCCCGGTCCAGCACGCCGTCCAGCTGGTCCGGCTTGGGGGGCTTCATCAGGTAGCCCAGGGCCCCCACGGAATAGCCGTCGAACACGTAGTCCGTGTAGCCGGTGACAAAGACCAGCAGCAGCCCCTCGTCCGCCTCCCGGAGGCGGCGGGCGGTCTCCATGCCGTTCAGCTCCCCCATTTCAATGTCCAAAAATACCAGGTCCAGCTCCCCGGCGTGGCTGCCCAGCCAGCGGAGGAGGCCCTCCCCGGAGGAGAATTCAAAAAAGGACGTGTCCGCCCCGCTCCGCCGCCGCTCCAGGGCCCGCTCCAACGCGGCCCGGAGGGCGACGCGGGCGTCGGCGCTGTCGTCGCAGATGCCGATTCGCAGCATGGTATCATCTCCTTGTGGTTTGCTGGGGCTATTATAGCACATTACCGGCGGTTCGCCAAACCAATTATGACGGCAAAAGCGCCAAAGATGACGCCGCTTGCGCCGGAGCCCCCAAACTTTACAACGAACCCGCCAAAGAGAGCGGCCCCGTTTGCGGGGGCCGTTTTTTTGCGCTATTCTGGCAATGGAAGCGGACGTAAGCATTTACAGCCGGACTTCCGTATCAATCGCTGTCACAGAATAGAGGAAGTGCTTGCTATGAATTGGAATTCCATCCGCGCCGCCCTGACCACCCCCACGGAGGTCCCCCGGCAGGGGCCCCGGCTGCAAACGAATTTGGACACGGACCTTTTGAAGCTCGCCGCCATCGTCTCCATGCTCATCGACCATGTGGGCGGCGCCTTCTTTCCGGAGGTCGGGGCCTTCCGCTGGATTGGGCGGCTGGCGTTTCCGATTTTCTGCTACTGCCTGACCGTGGGACTGCTGTACACCCGAAACATCAAGCTGTATCTGGGCCGCCTGGCGGTGTTCGCCGTGGTCTCCCAGCCCTTCTACGTCCTGGCCTTCCACCCCCACGACTGGATGGTGGACCGGAATTGGAGCAACTGGAACATCTTCTTTACCCTGTTTTTGTCCCTCCTGGCCATGTACGGGCTGAAGGAGCGGAAGTGGTGGCTGTTCCTGGGGGCCTTCTTCGCGGTGAGCTGGTGGAACTTCGACTATTCCGGCATCGGGATTCAATTGATGCTGATTTTCTTCCTCTGCCGGAACCACCCCAAAATTGGCGCGGCCCTCTATGTGCTGACCTACCTGCCCTGCCTCTGGGGCGGCTATCTGGAGGACCCGCTGGCCTTGAAGCTGGGCGGCTTCGCCGTGGACTGGGCTGTGTTTGCCCTGCTGGCCGCGCCGCTGATCTTCCTCCCCACCCGCTCCGGGCTGAAAATCCCCAAGTGGTTCTTCTACGCCTTCTATCCCGCCCATCTCGCCGTCATTGCGGCAATTCAATTCATGCTGTAAGAAAGGATGACTATGATGCTGACTGTAGAAAATCTGTGCAAATCCTATCAAGTGGGAAAGACCTCCTATGAGGTGCTGAAGGGAGTCTCCCTTCAAGTGGGAAAGGGCGAGTTTGTGGCCGTCATGGGCCCCTCCGGCTCCGGCAAGACCACCCTCTTGAACTGCATTTCCTGCTACATCCCCGCCGACTCCGGCAGTATCCGCCTGGGGAAAACCGAGCTGGCCCGCCTGGGAGAGGACGCCCTGGCGGAGGTCCGCAACAAGCAGCTGGGCTTCGTCTTCCAGGACTTCCTCCTGCTGGACGGCCTGACGGTGCGGCAGAACATTTTGCTTCCCGCCATCATCGGCGGCGTCGTCTCCGGCATGACGGAGCAGCGGGCGGATCAGCTCTGCGAGGTCTTTGGCATCGCGGGCATCCGGGACAAATACCCGGCGGAGATCTCCGGCGGCGAGAAGCAGCGCACCGCCGTGGCCCGGGCCCTCATCAACCACCCCCTGCTGATTCTGGCCGACGAGCCCACGGGCAACCTGGACTCCAAGTCCACCCGGGCGGTGATCCGCTCCTTTGAGCAGGCCAAGAGCGCCCTGGAGGCCACGATTTTCATGGTGACCCACGACTCCTACGCCGCCTCCTTCTGCGACCGGGTGGTAATTCTCCGGGACGGCGTGGTCTGGAAGGTGCTGGAGAAGGGAGCCACGGAGCGGGAGACGTTCCAGGACCAGCTTCTGGACGCGGTCCGGGAAATGGGGAGGGAATAACCATGCGCCATTTTTCCGAAGTTTATGCCCTGATGCGCCGGAGGAACAAGAAGCAATACGCGCTCCTCTCGGGCTGCTGCTTTTTCTCCGTGCTGCTGATTACGGCCTACGTCTGCATGATGCGGGCCCCCACCATCCTGAACGTCCTCCCCGAGGGAGGCGACAGCCGCAAGCAGGTCATGATGATCTTCACCCTGGCGGTCATCGGCTGCGCCGTGTTCACCACCTACGCCTCCGGCCTCTTCTTCCGGCAGAAGTCCCGGGAGACCGGCGTGTTCCTGGCCCTGGGGGCCACCCGGGCCCAGGTGCGGGGGGAGCTGTACCGGGAGCTGGGAGTGATCTCCCTGGGCTCCTGCGCCGCCGGGGCCGCCCTGGGCGGACCGCTGGCCTGGGTGCTGTGGCAGGTGTTCCGTCTCTGCGTGGTGGATACGGAGGAGATGCGGCTGGTGTTTGACCCGAACGCCTATGTATTGTCCCTGGCCTTCTCCGCCTTTGTCATCGCCATGATGTTCTTCCTGGGGAGCCGGTCCGTGAAGCGGACCAACATCATCGACATCGTCCAGGAGTCCCACAAGTCCGAGCCCATCCGGGATGTCCCCCGGTGGTACGGGCCCGTTGGCATCGGCCTGCTGGCCCTGGGGGGCTTTCTGGGCTATATGTCCTCCGTCTTCTTCATAAGCATTCTCCACTGGTATCCCCCCGAGGGGCTGACCGCGGTCTTTTACGTCCCCGCTTTGATTGGCCTCTATATGATTCTCCTGCACACGGTGGTCAACGGCTGGAACGGGAAAAAGAAGCTCTACAAGGACCTGATCGCCACCAGCCAGATGCGCTTTCAGGGCCGCCAGACGGTGCGGAACATGCTGGTGATGACCCTGCTGATTGCCGGCGCGTACTTCGGCAGCTTCTACACCCCCATGCTGGGCACCGGGTCCATGATTGAATACGATACCCGGCCTGTGGACTATGTGTATAACTTCCGGGCGGACCAGGACATCCCCCTGGAGGAGGAGGTCCGGGCCCTGGCGGAGGAGTACGGCGTGACCGTCACGGACTTCGCCGCCGTCCCCATGCTCCGCCTGGCGGTGGACGGCGAGGACCACATTGAGGAGGAGGGCCCCATGGGCACCACCTGGCGCGCGGAGTACAAAGAGGTCATGAGCACCGAGCTGTTTCTTTCCGCCTCCGGCTACGAGGCTTTGACAGAGGAGCATGTGGACCTGGCCGGCGGCGAGATTCGCGGCGTCGTCGACACGGAGGGGAGCAAGCTGGGCTTTGCCCCGGACAAGAGCCTCGTGACCAACTATCTGACCGGGGAACAGCTCCCCGTCACGTCCCTGGAGCCCCTGCGCTATGACAGCCTCTTCGGGCGCTATGTGATGAACGACGCCGACTTTGCCGCCCTGGGGGCGGGCCTGACGGAGGAGTGGCGGGAGACCCAGGTCTGCTTCAACGTGGAAAACTGCGAGGAGACCTATGACTTCGCCAAAGCCCTGTTCAACGAGATTGTGGACCACTCCACCATCGAGGTGGCCCAGTTTGACGGCTGGGACCCGGTGGTCCGGGACCAGTACCTGGCGGAGGAGGGCGCTTACTTCCTGGACCGGGAGAACTGCGCGGAATACGGCTTTACCGTCATCGACTACGCTCAGCGGGACAGCTCCGCCTTCCGGATGAACTGGCAGTACATGCCTGCGTTCCGGATTTTGGACAGGATGGACTTTGTAAAGACGATGGCGGTGTTCCTCATCCTCTTTGTCTTTGTGGCTGTGGTGTGCTTTGCCGCCGTGTTTGTGATTGCCTATACCCGGTGCATGACCATTGCCCTGACAAACCGGAAGGTCTACGACGACCTCAGGCATTTGGGGGCCTCCAACGCCTATCTCCGCCGCTCCGTCCGGGGGCAGGTGAAGCGGGTGTTCCTGGTGCCCGCCCTGGCGGGCACGGGGTTGATTTACGCCTTTTATGTCATGATTATGTACTTCAACGGCAGTCCCGCGGGCATTACGCCCAGCGAGGCGGCGGGCCTCCTGGCCAACCTGGCGGTGGTGGCGGCGGTGTCCGCCCTGATCTACGGCGTGTACCGCCTGACCCTGGCCCAGGTGTGCCGGGCCCTGGACATCCGGCGGTGAGCCTCCAAAAGACGGCAAAGCGGCGCGGGGACAAGTCCCCGCGCCGCCGGCGCTTACAGGATGCTTTTTTCCGCGTGGATCTTCATGGACTGCTGCGGGGTCATGGCAAAGTAGTCGTAGATGGTTTCGCTGCCGCTGTCCCCCCAGGTGGTGTCGATGTGGTACTCCGTGCCGTCCAGGATGGCCACGGACCAGATGTGGTCCCCCTGGATGATGGTGGAGCATTGGATGCCCTCCAGCTTTAGAAGCAGGTTGTAGGCCCCGGTGTAGCCGTCGCAGACGGCGGTCTTTTTGGCGAAGAGGCTGTAGGGAATGTGGCTGAGGGAGTCGTCCTTGGCGTGGTAGTCGTAGGCGCAGTTGTCGCAGATCCAGTCGTAGTAAACCAAGGCCTTTTCCTTCTCCGTCATGTCCAGGCGGAGGGCCCCCTCCTCCCAGAGCCGATCGTGGACGGCGGCGGCGGCCTCTATGCTGGCGGCCCGGTACTCCTGGGTGCGCCGCCCCGCCCCGGCGGCGGAAAAGCTTAAGGTCACCAGCTCCCGGCTCCAGGTGCAGTGGACCTGGTTATAGCCCTGCTCGCAGTGGTCCTTCATCACGGCCAGGGACTGGTCCATGAGCTGGCGGGACTTCTCCTCGGAGAGGCCGGGCAGGTGGAATACCAGCTGGTCGCTGCCCTGGGCCAGCATGTAGCGCAGGGCGCTTTCCAGCTCCTCCTGCGTGGAGGGGGAGGGCACGAACTCCCCCGGCTCCACCAGGTCCGGCAAGGTGGCGCCGGCGGCGCTGTAGAGGTGGCTGAGATCCCACTGAGGCCGGACCCGCAGGGCGGGGTCCAGCATACGGGTGAGCATGGCGGCCAGGGCCCCCCGGGTGATGGGCTCGCCGGGGAGGAAGGAGCCCGACGCGTCGCTGCCCGTGGAGACGCCCTTGCGGTAGAGGTCCAGGATGTCCTGATAGTAGGGGGTGTACTCGCTGACGTCGGAGATGAAGCGCCGGGAGGAGTAGGCCACGGTGACCAGTTCCCCGTGGACAGGGGGCAGGGCCTCCTCCGGCAGGACGCGGGCCAGGACGTGGGCCACCTGGGCCCGGGTGGCGGGCTCGTAGAGCTCCATGTAACCGCCCACGAAGTCCGCCTCCAGCGCGCCCTCCGCCTGGAGGTAGCGCAGGTAGGCCAGGGCCCCCGGGGTGCTCTCCCGGCGGTAGGCCAGGGCGGCCTCGGTGTCCCCGGCCCGGTAGAGGCCCCGGACCCGCCCGGCGAAGATGACGGCCTGTCCCAGGGTCACCGGGTCCCCCGGGCCGAAGGTGCCGCCGTCCTTCCCGTTGGAAAGGCCGTACTCATAGAGGGCCGTTACGTTGTCGTAGAAGGGGGAATCCGGCGTCAGGTCGGAGAACTCCCCGGCGTAGGTCCGGCCGCGGGCAAAGCCCGCCGCCTGGGCGGCCTGGGCGGGGAGGGCCAGCAGCAGGCAGACGGCCAGCAGCAGGGCGGAAAACGTTCTTTTCATGGCGTTCCTTTCGGACGGTGGGTTAGGTTAAAATGTTCAGATCCTCCGCCGTGCGGTCCTCGGTATAGGGGTTCAGGTACTGGTTTACCATGGCCAGGACCTCCTCCTGGTCCAGGTAGATGTAGGGGTCGTGCCACTCGCCGGGAAGGGTGGCGAAGCTGATGTTGTCCATTCCCATGTTAAGGACCTCTCCGCCCAGCCAGGCCAGGTTGCCCGCGTTGAGGTCGGTTTCCACATAGTTGATGAAGATGCCGCACAGGTCCGGCAGCTTCAGGGCGATTTCGGGGGTCATCAACTGCTTGGCCACGGCCTTCAGGAAGTCCTGCTGGGTCTGCATCCGGCCGATGTCCTGGGAGGCGTAGGCGCTGCGGCAGCGGACCACCTTCAAGGCCTCTTCCCCGCTCAGGTGCCGCATGCCCTTGGAGAAATGGATGGAAAGGTTCTGATAGGGGTCTTCATAGTGCATGTCCACCGGAATGTAAAAGTCCACGCCGCCGATGGTGTCCACCAGGGCCTGGAACCCCTTCAGGTTCACCAGCACCGTGTAGTCCACCGGGATGCCCAGCTGGCCGGATATCGTGTCCGCCAGCAGCTCCATGCCCCCGGCGTTGTAGGCGAAGTTAATTTTGCGGTTTTTCCCGTTGATGCTGGATTTGGTGTCCCGGGGGATGCTGACGCCGTATACATAGCCGTTTGGCACGTCCACGGCCACCAGGATGTTTGTGTCCGTGCCGCCGTTGTCGTCGTCCCGGCCGGAGAGCAGGATGGTCCAGAACTGGGGCTTGCGCTCATAGTGGGAGCGGAGGGCCTCCGCCTCCTCGTCGGAGAGGCCGTCCGAAACGGCGGGGGTGTTTACCCGCTGGATCATGACGGAGTCCCCGGCTTTCTGGTCCGGGGCCCGGAAGTAAACCCGGACCACGGCGTAGCACAGCCCGATGAGGATGAACAGCAGCAGCAGGGTCACAAGCCAGGGGCTGCGCTTCCGGCGGCGAAGTCTGGATGCCATGGGAAACCTCCTGTGCGCCCACCGCATGGGCGCGTATCATCAAAAGTAAGCGCGGGAAAAGGCCCGGCCAAAGGCGGAACGGGGATGTTTGCTTCATTATAAAGCGGTCCCCGGAAAAAGACAAGAGAAAAAATAGCGGCATCGCCGCTATTTTTTCTGCCGGAATCTCGCGGTTTCTGTCATTTCTTACAAGGGATTTAAAATATTTTCAGAAAGTTTACAACTTAGACAAATTCTCGCCATCCTTTTCCGGCTCCGCCGTGTTTTCCGCCGCCGGGGGAGACGCCGCCAGCTGCTCCAGCAGGACCTTGATGTCCGCCAGAAGCTGGTTCTGGTAGGACAGGGCGCAGCGGATATAATGCATGGCGGGCTCCGGCGCGGGGGAGGGCGGGTCTTCCAGCGGGTGGGGCCAGCGGCGGACCTCCGGCTCCGTGTAGATGGGCGTGCCCGGCGGGGCGGTTTCCCGGCTCGGGGACCGGGAGACGGGCACGGCCCGGATGCTCCGCCCGCCGGCCGGGCTCCTGGGCCGTCCGTGTTGTCGATTTGCCATGATTCAGGGTCCCTCCTTCCGCGCTCTTTCAGTCGCCGCGGTATTTTTTGCGGGTGGCGATGCCGCCCCGGATGTGCCGCTGGGCCTTGTTCACGTCCAGCACTTCCTTCACCTGCAGGAACAGCGGGCGGTTGAACAGGGGCAGCCGCTCGGAGATGTCCTTATGCACCGTCGATTTGCTGATGCCGAACCTCTGGGCGGCGGCCCGGACCGTGGACCGGTTCTCTATGATGTAAAGAGCCAGGCGCTCCGCCCGCTCCTCCATATTTCCCTTCAAAACATCCTCACTCCCTGCCTCTTGTTGGTCCATCCTATGCGCCGTGCCGCCGGGAAATGCGAAAAACTTCTTGACATGGAGCGGGCTCCACATGTTATGCTGGGAGACGGACAAGTGAGAAAACAAGGAGGAACAGAATATGCGATATCGTACGTTGGGCCGGAGCGGCCTCCGGGTGGGGGAGATCGGCGTGGGCTGCGAGGGCTTTTTGGAAAAGACCCCGGAGCAGGTGCGGGAATGGCTGGACGTGTGCGAGGCGGCGGGGATCAACTGCATCGACCTCTACGCGCCCAACCCGGACTTTCGTTCCAATCTGGGCCGGGCGCTCCGGGGACGGCGGGAGAAGTTCGTCCTCCAGGCCCATCTCTGCACCATCTGGAAGGACGGGCAGTACAAGCGGACCCGGGACGCCGCAGAGGTCCGGGAGGGCTTCGCGGACCAACTCCGGCGGCTGGAGACGGACCATGTGGAAATCGGCATGATTCACTACGTGGATTCCCTGGCGGACTGGGAGACGGTGAAAACCGGCCCGGTGATGGCCTATGCCCTGGAATTAAAGGCGGCGGGGACCATCGGCTGCGTCGGCCTTTCCAGCCACAATCCCCAGGCGGCCCTGGCGGCGGTGAGGTCCGGGCTTATCGATGTGCTGATGTTCAGCGTGAATCCCTGCTATGACCTTCAGCCCGCTTCCGAGGATGTGGAGGAGCTCTGGGCGCCCAAGAACTACGCCGCGCCCCTTTTGAACATGGACCCGGAGCGGCAGGAGCTCTACGAGACCTGCCAGCGGCTGGAGGTGGGAATCACCGTCATGAAGGCCTTCGGCGGCGGGGACCTGCTCAGCGATTCCCTCTCCCCGGCGGGGAAGGCCCTGACGGCCTTCCAGTGCCTCCAATACGCCCTGGACCGGCCCGGCGTGGGCTGCGTCATGTCCGGGGCCCGGAGCCTGGAGGATTTGAAAGAGAGCGCCGCCTTTGAGGAGGCCCCGGAGGCGGCGCGGGACTATGCCGCCGCCCTGGCGGAGCTGCCCAAGATCAGCTGGAAGGGCCACTGCATGTACTGCGGCCACTGCGCCCCCTGCCCCCAGGGCATCGCTGTGGCGGACGTGACGAAATTCCTGAACCTCTCCCTGGCCCAAGGCGCTGTCCCCGAGACGGTCCGGGAGCATTACGCCGCCCTTCCCCACGGGGCGGGGGAGTGCGTCCGGTGCGGGGCCTGTGAGAAGCGCTGTCCCTTCGCCGTGCCCGTTATGGAGAACATGGCGAAGGCGGCGGAGCTCTTCGGGAGGTGAGGGGATGCGCACGGTTTTGATATTGGACGGCCAGGGCGGCGGCGTGGGAAGCCGGCTGGTGAAGCTGCTGAAGCCCCGCCTGAGCGGGGACTGCCGCCTGCTCTGCGTGGGAACCAACGTGGCGGCCACCGCCGCCATGCTGAAGGCCGGGGCCGCCCAGGGGGCCACGGGGGAGAACGCCGTGGTCTACAACGCCGCCCGGGCGGACGTTATCCTGGGACCCATCGGCGTGGTGCTGGCCAACGGCATTTTGGGGGAAGTGTCCCCCGCCATGGCCGCCGCCGTCTCCGGGTCCGGGGCGGTGAAGATTCTGATTCCCTCCTCCTCCTGCGGCGTGTACGTGGCGGGGGTGGAGGAGTGCCGCCTGGAGGAGTATCTCCGCCGGGCGGCGGAGCTGGCGGTCCGGGAGCTGGGCCTATGAGCGGCGGCTTTTTGGAGACTGCCCAGGCGCACTGGGCGAAATACCCCCGGATGGAGCCCCGGGACTTCGCCAAGCTGGCCTATCAGAGCGAATTTGGCCCCGCCCACATGGCCCAGGGCCCGGACAAGGTGCTGGCGGCCCTGTTGGCGGAGCGGAAGGAGGCGGGGCCGGAGCCCCTGCCTCCGGAGCCCATCGGGGGCGGCCTGTGCCGCTTCCATATCACCCAAGCCCTCTCCACCCTGTCGGAGCTTCCTTTGATCGGGCGGATGTTCAGCCTGACGATAGCCTCCACGGAGGGAACCGCGTCCGGCCTCTCCAATAAGCTGGAGGCGCTGGCGGCTCTCCCGGTCCCCGGCCTGCCGGACTATCTGGAGAACTGGCGGCGGGAGGGCTGCCCGCCGGTGCGGCACAGCGAGGCGTTCCGAAATGCCTACAATCCCCATTACCGGGTTCTGCAAACGAAGCTGGCCGGGTTTCTCCCGGCGCTGGTCCCCATCGACCGGCTGTCCAAAGAGCATTACGCCGCTTGGCTGCGCCTGCCCCGCCTGGAGGGCGAGCAGCCGGACGAAAGCCGCAGCGCCTGCATGCGCCGTCACGGCATCCGGCCCTTCCTCATCGCCGTGGACGGCCGCTGCGGCAGCGGGAAAACCGGCTTTTCCGGCATCGTGGACCAGTTGATTCCCGGCCTCAAGCACATCGCTCACATGGACGATCTCTATCTCCCCTGGGAGAAGCGGCCCCCGGACTGGATGGAGACTCCCGCCGGGAACATGGATTTGGAGCGGCTTCAGCGGGAAATCCTGCTGCCGGTCCGCTCCGGAACGCCGCTGGCGTATCCGCCCTTCCTTCCCGACGGCCCAGTGCTGGACGAATACGGAGAGCCCATTGACGTCGACCCGGACGATGTGGAGCTGATTCTTGTGGAGGGTACCTATTCCCAGCATCCCTCTTTGGCAAAATATTACGATTATAAAATCTTCCTCACCTGTGAGCGGGAGGAACAGACCCGCCGCCTCCAAGTCCGGGAGGGGGAGTATTTTCCCACCTTCGATCGGGTGTGGCGGACGCTGGAGGAGCGGTATTTCGCCGCCTGCGGCACGGAGGGGGCCGCCGATCTGGTGGTGGACACCACAGGATTTTTCGATTGAAAAAGGGGCTTGGCAAGCGCCGGGCCCCTGTGGTATACTGGTCGGGAAGCAACCCGCCGCCAGGAAGGCGGCGGACTGTCAGAAGACGGGAAAACTGATTTGCAAGGAGTTTTTCCCATGAACGAAACCAAGACCCAGCGACCCGTCCAAACCCTGGCCATGGCCGCCATGCTGATGGCCGCGGGCTTCGTCCTGCCCTTCTTTACCGGGCAGATCCCCCAGATCGGAAAGATGCTCTGCCCCCTGCACCTGCCCGTGCTGCTGTGCGGCCTCCTCTGCGGCTGGAAGTACGGCCTGGCCGTGGGCTTTGTCCTGCCCCTGCTGCGCAGCGCCACCCTGGGGATGCCCCCCATGTTTCCCACTGGCATCGCCATGGCCTTCGAGCTGGCGGCTTACGGCTTCCTGGCGGGCTTCCTCTATGCCCGGTCCCGCTGGCAGTGCGTCATCTCCCTGTACCGCTGCCTGATCGCCGCCATGATCGGCGGACGGATTGTCTGGGCCGCGGCCCGGGTAATCCTCTCCGGCGTGTCCGGCCAGGCGTTCACCTGGCAGATGTTCCTCTCCGGCGCGTTCCTCACCGCCATCCCCGGCATCATCCTTCAGCTGGTGTTCATCCCCGCGGTGATGGTGGCTTTGGACCGGACCGGGCTGGTCCGCTTCCGCAAAAGCGGGGAGACGGTTCCGGCGGCCTAAGCCGCCCGGATCAGCGGGAGGTCAGGAAGACCTCCGCCAGCATGGACTCCATTTGGTCCAGCCGCGCCGCGTCCAGCCCCGCGTAATTGACCACCAGCGTATGGTCATAGGCGGGATTGGGAACGGCGGCGTATTCCGACAAAAATCCAAGACGCACCCCCAGGCCCTCCGCCCGACGGCGGAGGGCCTCGTCGTCCTCCTCCGTCTTCAGCCGGAGGAGGAAGTGGAGCCCCGCCCCCCGGTCGGTGAGGGAGGCGGCAAAGGGGCACTGCCGGAAGCGCTCCAGCACCGCCTCCCGGAGGAGGCGGTATTTTTTCCGGGTCCGGGAGAGGTGCTGCTCATACCCACCGCCGCCCAGGAACCGGGCCAGCACCTGCTGCTCCAGGGCGGGAACGGTGGAGGCGTAAAAGCCCAGCTCCCGGCGGCAGCGCTCCAGCAGCCGGGGCGGCAGGACCATGAAGCCCACCCGCATGGAGGGGGAGATGGTCTGGGAGAAGGTGTTCATGTAAACCACCCGCCCCCGGCCGTCGATGCTCTGAAGGGTGGGGATGGGCCGCCCCGTGAAGCGGAACTCGCTGTCGTAGTCGTCTTCGATGATGATCCCGTCCGCCTCCTCCGCCCAGCGGAGAAGGGCCTGGCGGCGGGCGATGGGGGTGACGATGCCCGTGGGATAGTGGTGGGCGGGAGAGAGATGGGCCGCCGTGGCCCCGGAGGCGTACAGGGGCTCCAGGGCCATGCCTTGGCCGTCCAGGGGAATGGGGCGGCAGGCCGCGCCCCACTTGCCGTAGACCTGGCGGATCTTGGGGTAGCCCGGGTCCTCCAGGGCGATGACCGCCTCCCGGCCCAGGAGCTGGGCCAGAAGCAGATAGAGATACTCCGCCCCCGCGCCCACGACGATCTGCTCCGGGGATACCGCCATGCCCTTGAAGTCCCGGAGGTCCCGGGCGATGGCCTCCCGCAGGGCGGGGAGGCCCTGGTGGGGCACCGGGGACAGGTGGGCCCCCTCGGAGAGGACCTGGCGGGTCAGCCGGGCCCAGAGGGCGGAGGGGAAGAAGGAAGGGTCCGCCTGGCCGCTCTTTAGGTCCAGCCGCCAGGCGCGGGGAGGCGCCTCCGCCGGGAGCCCGCCTCCCGCCTCCGCCGCCGGAAGGCGGGGGTCCACCGAAGAGACGAAAAAGCCCCGCCGGGGCCGGGCGTCCACATAGCCCTCCGCCTCCAGCTGCTGGTAGGCGCCCTCCACGGTGACCACGGACACCCGCAGATGCTCCGCCAAAGCCCGCTTGGAGGGCAGGCGCTCCCCCGCCGCCAGGGCGCCGCTGAGGATGTCGTCCCGAAGGCGGCGGTAAAGGTATTCATAGAGGGACAGGCTCCCCCGGGCCTCTAAATCATATGTCAGCATGGCCGCGCCCTCCTCTGACCTTATAAAAAATTCCGGTTTTGGCTATTCCTATCCTATCACAAAGGCGGTATGATGGCAATATCAACCGGCAAAGGAGAAAGGCGCGATGGAAAAGATTTTGAACCGGGAGACGGGGCGGATGGACGCCCGGCTGCTGGCCCTGACGGGGCTGTTCGCCGCCCTGGGCTGCGTGGGGACGATGGTTTTGCAGGTTCCCTCCCCCACCGGCGGGTACATGAACCTGGGGGACGCGGTGGTGATTTTGGGAGCCTGGCTGCTGGGCCCGGTATACGGGGCGGTGGCCGGAGGCGTGGGCCCCGCCATGGCGGATCTATTGAGCGGCTACGCCGTCTATGTTCCCGCCACCCTGGTGATCAAGGCCGTCATGGCCATGACGGCGGCGCTGATGTACCGGGCCCTGGGGAAGAAGGGGCTGCTTCTCTCCGCCCTGGCGGCGGAGGTCCCCATGGTTCTGGGTTACTGGCTGTTTGACGGGGCTTTGGCCGCCCTTTCCGGCGGCGGGACCCTGGGCCTGTGCCTTATGGGCAGCGCAGCGGGCCTTCCCAGCAACCTGGTCCAGGCCGTCTTCGGCGCGGCGGCGTCCACGCTGCTGGCCCTGGCCCTGCGGCGGAGCGGCTATGCCAGGAAGCGGTTTCCAAACCTGTGAGCGGCGGAAAAAACCAGCCCCCAAGGCATTGCCTTGGGGGCTGGTTTTTGGTACAGCGTTCAGCCCAAGCCGTCCGGGGCGTTCCAGCCCTCCCAGGGGGAAGCCTGAGGCGGCTCCGCCCCCAGGCCTACGCCGGAGGTGCGCTTGGCGGTTTCGAAGTAGCTGAGCTGGACGCAGACGTAGTTGGGGAAGTAGAACAGGGCCACCGCTATCTGCCAGACACCCAGGATGAGGTCCAGGGCGATGAGGGGCAGGCCGAAATATGTATCCGGGGCGGGGACGCCGTAGAGCATCTGGGCGGTGATGTCCCGGGCCACCAGCTGGGCAAGCAGGGTGGAGGGAAGCCGGGCCAGCAGGATCCAGCCGATGTAGCTCAGGTCCAGCATGAACAGCTGGGACTTGTAGCCCAGGGTCTGCCGCTTGCTCATGTCCAGGGCCTCCATAGCGCCGATGCCCGGGTTCTCGTAGAGGTTGAACCGGGCGAAGCTGTAGCGGTAGGCGGCGATGATGCCGGGAATGAGGAAGAGCAGGGACCAGAGGAAGATGAAAAGGGCGGTGATGAGGTCCAGGAGGATGAGCTTCCCCACGAAGGAAAACCCGTCGAAGAGGGTCAGGTACTCGGCCCGCTCACCCCGGCGGATGGCCATGCAGTACAATACGAAGCCCGCCGACAGGACGGCGTTCAGCAAAAAGGCCAGGATGGAGATAAAAATGCCCAGGAAGCCGCCGCCCCCCAGGGACGAGATCAGCCCCAGGGCCAGGCACAGCCCCATGAGCAGGGCGGCCATGGCCTTGGGGGGAACCTGGGCGTCCCGCAGCAGCTCCGCCGCCTCCCGCTTGCATTGCTTCCGGTCGATATGTTCAAACGTCATGATAGGGCCTCCTGATACGTGGTTATGTCGTTGCCTTAGTTTAACACAATCCGGGCCGGATGGCAAGCGGCAAAACGGACCCGCCGTTTCGGCGGGTCCGTCCATTTCATGCCAATTCCCCCTGGGGAGCGTCCAGAAGCTCCAGCTCCTGGAAGATCCGGGCCTCCAGCTCCTCATAGGCCCGGGGGCCCCGGGAGCGGCGCATCCGGCCCCCCAGTCGCTCGCCGTTTTCAAAGAGGTGGATGAGGTAAAACCAGACCTCCTTCATCCGCTGGGAGGCGGGGGCGGCCTGGCTGTCGGGGGCGGCCTGGCCGTAGAAGTCCTGATACGCCTGGTAGAGCTCCTGGGTGAAGGCTTGCAGCTCTTCTTTAGAAGCGGCGGGACCGCCCCGGAGCCGCCGCAGAAGCGCCGGGTCCGCGACGGCCCCCCGGCCGATCATGGCGGCGTCCAAGCCGGGGAATTGGGCCTCCAAGGCCCGGACGCCCGCGACGGAAGTCAAATCCCCGTTGTAGCACACCGGGTTTTTGCTCTCCGCCATGGCCAGGGCGAATAGATCCATATGCACCGCCCCCCGGTACTTCTCCGGCCGGACCCGGGGGTGGACGGTGAGACAGGCGATGGGATAGCGGTTGAAGATCTCCAGCAGCCGGGGGAACTCCTCCGGCGTGTGATAGCCCAGCCGGGTCTTCACGGAGACGGGGACCCGGGCAGCGGAAAAGACCTGGTCCAAAAACCGATCCAGGCGGTCCGGGTCCATCAGCAGGCCGGAGCCCTTCCCCTTGGCGGTAACGGTGCCGGAGGGACAGCCCAGGTTCAGGTTGACCTCCTCATAGCCCATGTCCGCCAGGGCCTCCGCCGCCCAGACAAAGTCCGCCGCCTGTTTCGCCATCACCTGGGGAACCTGGGGAAGCCCTTCCGGGTTTTCCAGTTCCCGGCGGTCCCGGGGGGTGATGACATGCTGGTCCGTGGGGGAGATGAAGGGGACGAAATAGCGGTCCGCCCCGCCGAAGTGCGCGTGCCACACCCGGCGGAAGACCCGCTTTGTGATGCCGTCCAGGGGGGCGAAGTCCAGGCGGGCGATCATCCCAGCTTCTCCTCCCACTCCTGGGGCTTGAAGCCGGTGAGGACAAAGCCGTCCCCCACCAGAATGGGCCGCTTTACCAGCATCCCGTCGGCGGCCAGCAGGGCCAGCTGCGCCTCCTCGTCCATGCCGGGAAGCTTGTCCTTCAGGCCCAGGGCCTTATACTGGAGGCCGCTGGTGTTGAAAAAGCGCTTCAGGGGCAGGCCGCTGGCTTGATACCACCCGCGGAGCTCCTCCGCCGTGGGGTTTTCCAGCTTGATGTCCCGGACCTCACAGGCAAGGCCCTTCTCGTCCAGCCATTTTTTCGCTTTCTGGCAGGTGGTACACTTGGGATACCAGAGCATGAGCATGGGGGAATCCCTCCTTTGCGTTCCTTGCGTTACAGGACCATCAGGTCCTTGGGGGCCTTGGTCAGGTTCCGACGGCCCTCCGGGGTAATCAAAATCACGTCCTCGATGCGGACGCCTAAGTTCCCGGGAATGTAAATCCCCGGCTCCGCCGAAATCACCGCCCCGGCGGGGAGGGGCTTTTCGTTGGAAGCGGCGGCGTTGGGGGCCTCGTGGATTTCCACGCCCACCCCGTGGCCGAAGCTGTGGGTGAAATACTCCCCATAGCCCGCCTCCTCAATGACGCTCCGGGCGGCGGCGTCCACCGCCTTGCCGGGGACCCCGGCCTTCGCGGCGGCGATGCCCGCCTCCTGGGCGGCGAGGACGGTTTTATAGACCCGCTCCATCTCCTTCGTCACGGACCCCACCGCCACGGTGCGGGTCATGTCGGAGCAGTAGCCCCCGTAAACGCAGCCGAAGTCCATGGTGACGAACTCCCCGGCTTGAATCTCCTTTTCCGAGGGCACGCCGTGGGGCAGGCTCCCGTTGGGGCCGGAGACTACGATGGGGTCAAAGGACATGTCCGACGCGCCGTAGTGCAGCATCAGATACTGAAGCCGGGCGGCGATTTCCTTTTCCGTCACGCCGGGGCGGACTTCCTTCAAAATGTCCTCCAGGGCCCGCTCGGCAATGCCCTGGGCGGCTTCCATGGCTTGGAGCTCCGCCGCGTCCTTAGCCTGCCGGAGCTTCATAATGGGTTCCGAGGCGGGAACCAGCTCGCAGGGGGGGTGGCCCTCCTCGTCCAGGGCCTTTTCCAGCCGCCGGAAGGACTGGACGGACATGGCCGCGTCCTCGAAGCCCAGGCGGCGGACGCCCTTTAAAAACACCAGCTCCTTGAGCTGGTCCATCAGGCCCTTTCCGGGCTTGACCTCCCGGAGCTCCGCCCCGTCCAGATGGCGGGCGGCGGCTTCCGTGTAGCGGGCGTCGGTGAAAAACACCGCGCCCTTTTTCGTGACGAGGGCCGTGGCGTCCGCGCCGGGGGTGAAGAAGCCGGAGGCGTAAAAGCGGTTAGCCTCCCCGGTGAGGAGGACCGCGTCCAGGTTTTCCGCCTCTAAGGCGGCGGCAATGGCGGCATAGTGGTTCATAGAGCAATAGTCCTTCCGGTTTTGAAATGGGCGGGGAAGCCCCCGCCCGGTTGGTTTATCCCATGGAGCCGCTGCCGCCCATGAGGGTGGTCATCTCCTCAATGCGTTCCAGCGGGAAGGGCGGGGCGCACAGAGGCTTCATGGCGATGCTCATCAGCTTCATGGGGTTGTCGTCCGCCGCCACCCGATTGGAGCTCAGGCTGCCGCAGCGGCGGCAGCGGTGGACAATGGCCCACTCGCCTCCCTTGCGGACCCATACGGCGATGGGGTCCATGACCCCGCCGCAGTCCGCCGCCCGGTCCCCGGGCTCTACGTCCAGGTGGACGCTGGAAAGGCAGTTGGGGCAGTGGTTGCGGTGGTCCCCGCCCGCTCCTGCCGGGGTGACCAGGCGGCCGCAGACCCGGCAGGTAAAGCTGTCGGTGCAGGGGTGGGTTTTGTAGTAACCTTTTTCGTATAGCTTCCGTTTGTTTTCACGGTTCATGATAAAGCTTCCTCCTGAAGATGTTCCGAATCCTCCGGGAGGAATGGCGAGTGCAGATTTGCCAACCTCCCGGTTAGACGGCACTCTCCGCGGTAAATTGGTTCAGTTTCATAGGAACTCCTTACTTTTCGCTTTTTACATTTTCCGCCGAGGCCCTCACGAACCCATAGAACAGCGGATGGGGCCGGTCGGGGCGGCTCTTGAACTCGGGGTGGAACTGGACGCCCACGAACCAGGGGTGGTCCGGCAGCTCCACGATTTCCACCAGGTGCCCGCTGGGGGACAGGCCCGCCAGCACCAGGCCCTTGGTCTCCATCTCGGCGCGGAAATCGTTGTTGAACTCGAAGCGGTGGCGGTGGCGCTCGGAAATCTCGGCGGAGCCGTAGAGGCGGCGGCTTTCGGTGCCCTCCTTCAACTCGCAGGGGTAGCGGCCCAGGCGCATGGTGCCGCCCTTGTCGGTGACGTTCACCTGGTCCGGCATCAGGGCGATGACGGGGTGCTGGGTGGTCTCGGAGAACTCGGAGGAGTGGGCGTCGGCATAGCCCAGGACGTGCCGGGCAAACTCAATGACGGCCATCTGCATCCCCAGGCACACGCCGAAGTAGGGGATCTTGTTCTCCCGGGCGTAGCGCACGGCCTGGATCATGCCCTCGATGCCCCGGTCGCCGAAGCCGCCGGGGACGATGATTCCGGCGCAGCCCCCCAGCTCCTCCTCCAGGTTCTTCTCCGTCAGGGTCTCGGAGTTCACCCAGCGGATATCCACCACCACGTCGTTGGCGGTGCCCGCGTGGTTCAGGGACTCCACCACGGAGAGGTAGGCGTCGTGGAGCTGGACGTACTTGCCCACCAGGGCGATTTCCACATGCCTGTGGGCGTTTTTCTCCCGCTGGACCATGGCGGTCCACTCCCGGAGGTCCGCCTGGGGGGTGATCAGGCCCAGCTTCCGGCAGACCACCGTGTCCAGTCCCTCCTTGGCCATGAGCAGGGGGACCTCGTAAAGGGTCTCGGCGGTGGCGTTTTGAATCACGCAGTCCGGCTCCACGTTGCAGAACAGGGCGATCTTCCGCCGGATGTCGGCGGTGATGGGGGTGTCGCAGCGGCAGACCAGAATGTCCGGCTGGATGCCCAGGCCCAGGAGCTCCTTGACGGAGTGCTGGGTGGGCTTGGACTTCAGTTCCCCGGAGCCGGGGACCTCGACAATGAGGGGCACATGGATGAAGAGCACGTCCCCCTGGGGCCGCTCGGCCCGGACCTGGCGGATGGCCTCCAGAAAGGGCTGGGACTCGATGTCGCCCACGGTGCCGCCGATTTCGCAGATGACCACGTCCACGTCCTCGCTGGCCATGGCGTAGACCCGGCTTTTGATTTCGTTGGTGATGTGGGGGATGATCTGGACGGTGGCCCCCAGGTAGTCCCCCCGGCGCTCCCGGTTCAGCACGGACCAGTAGATCTTGCCGGAGGAGATGGAGCTGTTGCCGCTCAAATCCTCGTCCACAAAGCGCTCGTAGTGGCCCAGGTCCAAATCGGTCTCCGCGCCGTCCTCGGTGACGAAGACCTCGCCGTGCTGGTAGGGGCTCATGGTGCCGGGGTCCACGTTGATATAGGGGTCGAATTTCTGATTCCGCACCCGGACGCCCCGCTGCTTCAAAAGCCGCCCCAGGGACGCCGCGCAGATGCCCTTGCCCAGGCCGGAGACCACGCCGCCGGTGACAAATACGTATTTTGTTGCCATACCGCTCTCCTATTCTTTCGTTCTGTCCGTCCGCCGGACCGCATATACCCTGTCATATTATCATTTGGCCCCCCGCTTGTCAACGGGGCGGGCGGAGCGAAAAAGGGGAGGAGGGGAAATCCCGCCCTCCGCGGCGCCGGCCCCTCCGGTTTTTCAGGCGGCGCTGGAATAAAAAGGATGCCCCTTGTAAAACGCCGCCGCCTGTGGTAGAATCAAGGGGAAATTTTGAGAGGAAGCGGTGGCCTTATGGAGAGTTATTCCTTTAAAAGCGTGGCCTTCGGCGGGTTTGACAAGCAGGACGTGGTGCGGTATTTGGAACAGTCCTCGGAAAAGGCCGCCGCCGCCCAGCGGGAGCTGGCGGCGGAGAACGAAATGCTCCACAGGCAGGCGGCGGACCAGATGGAGGAGCTGGACCGCCTCCGGGTCCAGGTAGAGGAGCTGACGGAGCAGCGGGACCGCCTCCGGGAGAAGCTGGAGACGGAAGCCGCCGTCCGGGCGGACTTGGAGCCCCTGCGGGCCCTGGAGCAGGAGGCGGCCCGGCTCACGGCGGAGCGGGACGCCCTCAAGCCCGACGCGCAGGCTTACGCCCGGTTCCGCGAGCGCCTGGGGGCCATTGAGTGCGAGGCCCGGAAGCGGGCCGACGATTTGGAGGAGGAAGCCGCCGCCCAGACCCGCCGGACGGTGGGGGAGTTCCAGGACCGGTACCAGCGGCTGGTGAGCGCCTTTGAATCCACGGCGGGCCATGTGAACAGCGAGCTGCGCAAAATTGAGGTGATGCTCAGCCAGCTGCCCCGGGCCCTGGACCAGACGGGGGCGGAGCTGAACGAGCTGGCCGCCCGGCTGGAAAAGAAGCCGGAGGAGAAGGGCTGAGCGCCGGTTTCATATTCGCTTGGAATGAAAAAACGCCCTTGGGGAAAGCTAGTCCAAACGTTTGGAAGGAGCGATTCCCATGGCCCGTTTGAGCACCTATTTTTCCCTGGAGAACGCCGGGGACAAGCACGACGAGAAGCTTTTAAAGCAGGGGCTGGACATGCTGCCCGGCGTCACCTCCGTCAGCCTCAGCGGCCGGGGCTGCGTGGCGGTGGACTATGATTCCACCGGCGTCCGGCAGGAGCAGATCCGGCAGAAGGTCCAGGAGCTGGGCTACCAGCTGAAGTGTGAGGACTGAAAAAACTTGACACGGCGGGCGAGTCTTGCTAATATACTAAAAGAGTCAAGTGAATACCGCGATGATCGGAAAGAGTAACGGCTTACCCGAAGAACAGAGAGGGCGCGTCACCGGCTGCAAGCGCGCCTGCGGAGGGAGCCGCGAAGTGCGTCCGTGAGCGGGAGGGGAGACCCTCCGCCCGGCCCCCGTCAAGGGCCCCTTGAGTGATAAATGAGAGTGGAACCGCGATTCGTCGCCTCTCGTACTTCGGTACGGGAGGCGCTTTTCACTTCCTCCCGGCCCGGCAAGGAGTGATGTTGGATGTATTTGACTCGCCTGGGCGGCTTGCTGGCCGCCTACCAGCGCCGGGACCCCGCGGCCCGGAGCAAGCTGGAGATCTTCCTGCTCTACCCCGGGGTGCACGCGCTGCTGTGGCACCGGGCGGCCCACTGGCTGTATCTCCGCCGCCGGTATTTCCTGGCCCGCTGGATCTCCCAGCACGCCCGGAACACGACCGGCATTGAGATTCATCCCGGCGCCACCATCGGGCGGCGGCTGGTCATCGACCACGGGATGGGCATCGTCATCGGCGAGACCGCCGAGATAGGGGACGACTGCCTGCTCTACCAGGGGGTGACCCTGGGAGGCACCGGGAAGGACCAGGGAAAGCGCCACCCCACCCTGGGGAACAACGTGATGGTGGGCTCCGGGGCCCGGGTGCTGGGCCCCTTCAAGGTGGGGGACAACGCCCGCATCGCCGCCGGGGCGGTGGTGCTGCGGGAGGTGCCGCCGGGGTCCACCGCCGTGGGCGTCCCCGCCCGGATTGTCCGGGTGGACGGCTGCCCGGTGTATTACGCCGACGATGTGGACCAGATCAGCGTCCAGGACCCGGTGCGGGAGGAGCTGGAACGGCTGGCCCGGCAGGTGGAGGCGCTGGAGCGGACCTTGGCGGACGGGGAGAAGGCCCGCCGGAGGCAGCCCGCTTAACGGGCGGGAAAAGGAGGCGCGCGTATGCGGCTGGAACGAATGCACCATGTGGCGATCATCGTCTCGGATTACCAACGGGCCCGGGAATTCTACGTGGAGAAGCTGGGCTTTCCGGTGCTCCGGGAGAACTTCCGGGAGGAGCGGGGAGACTGGAAGCTGGATTTGAAATTCGGGGACGGAGAGCTGGAGATTTTCGCCATCCCCGGCGCGCCGGAGCGGCCCAGCTACCCGGAGGCCCGGGGCCTGCGGCATCTGGCCTTCCGGGTGGAGAATATCGAAGAGGCCGTCCGGGACTTGGAGGCCCGGGGAATCCCCTGTGAGCCCATTCGCTGGGACCCTTACAGCGAAAGGCGGATGACCTTTTTCCGCGACCCGGACGGACTGCCCTTGGAGCTGCACGAATAAAAATAAGGAGGAGCTTTCTTATGTATCTTTATAATTCCGCGACCCACAAGAAAGAAGAATTCAAAACTCACACCCCCGGCCGGGTGGAAATGTATACCTGCGGCCCGACGGTGTACCACTTCGCCCACATCGGGAACCTCCGGAGCTATATCATGGAGGACGTGCTGGAGAAGTATCTCCGCTTCGCCGGGTACGACGTGAACCGGGTCATGAACATCACGGACGTGGGGCACCTTTCCAGCGACGCCGACACCGGAGAGGACAAAATGCTCAAGGGGGCCAAGCGGGAGAACAAGACGGTGATGGACATCGCCAAATTCTACACCGACGCCTTCTTTGACGACTGCCGGAAGCTGAACATCAAGACCCCCGATGTGGTCCAGCCTGCCACCGGGTGCATCGACGAGTATATCAAAATCATCTCCAAGCTGGTGGACACCGGGTACGCCTATCTGGCGGGGGGAAATGTGTACTTCGATAGTTCCAAGCTGGAACGCTACTACATTTTCAACGACCATGACGAGGACGACCTGGCCGTGGGCGTCCGGGAGGGCGTGGAGGAGGACTCCAACAAGCGGAACAAAAACGACTTTGTGCTCTGGTTCACCAAGTCCAAATTTGAGGACCAGGCCCTCAAGTGGGACTCCCCCTGGGGCGTGGGCTATCCCGGCTGGCACATTGAGTGCTCCGGCATCTCCATGAAGTACAACGGGGAGTACCTGGACCTCCACTGCGGCGGCGTGGACAACGCCTTCCCCCACCACACCAACGAGATCGCCCAGTCGGAGAGCTACCTGGGCCATCCCTGGTGCCCCCAGTGGTTCCATGTCCACCACCTGAACGACCCGGCGGGGAAGATGTCCAAGTCCAAGGGGGAGTTTTTGACCGTCTCTTTGCTGGAGGAGAAGGGGTATGACCCCCTGGCCTACCGCTGGTTCTGCCTCCAGAGCCACTACCGGAAGACCCTGGTGTTCACCTGGGAGAACCTGGACAACGCGGCGGCGGCTTATACGAAGCTGCTGAACCGCGTCGCGGCGCTGAAGCCCGAGGGGGACGTGGATCAGGCGGTGTTCGGCGAGTACCGGGAGAAGTTCCTCCAGCAGGTGGGGAATGACCTGAATACCTCCATGGCGGTGACGGCGGTCTTCGACGCGCTGAAAGCCAAGACCAACGACGCCACCAAGCTGGCCGTCATCGGGGAGTTCGACAAGGTGCTGTCCATGAGCCTTTTGGAGAAGGCGGCGGCCCTCCGGGAGAAGGCGGCCCAGGCGGTCCAGAGCGGCGGCGGGGACTATGTGATCACCGGAGAGGGTGACCCGGAGATTGACGCCAAGGTGCTGGCCCGCTATGAGGCGAAGAAGGCCAAGAACTTCGCCGAGGCGGACCGGATTCGCGACGAGCTTAAGCGGCAGGGCATTGAGGTCACCGACGTGAAGGGCGGAGCGGCCTGGAAGAGATTGTA
The DNA here is from genome assembly GCA_910574635.1 of Oscillospiraceae bacterium. GTDB lineage: Bacteria > Bacillota > Clostridia > Oscillospirales > Oscillospiraceae > Oscillibacter. The sequence continues at coordinate 116,419 of CAJTCG010000011.1, forward strand.
AGAGAGGGGGAAGAGCCCCCGGCGCTGGCCGGGGGCTCCTTTCATGAAAAAATATGAAGGAAACTTCATGTTTTCTCTTGACGAGGAACAACCATTGTGGTAATATGAAGCTAGCTTCACAAGAAGCGGACTTCACATGCGGGAGGGATGACGTGAAAACAAAGGTGAAGGAGCTGCGGACCGCCGCGGGCATGACCCAGCAGCAGCTGGCGGAGCGGGTTCATGTCTCGGCGCGGACCATCATCTCCATTGAGAAGGAGCAGTACAGCCCGTCGCTGATGCTGGCCTACCGGATGGCGGAGGTCTTTGGCGTGACGGTGGAGGAGCTTTGCTGTCTTCGGGAAAATCGGGAATGGGAGGACCGGAAGTATGAGGATTTGCCATAAGAGGCGGCTGCCCGGTCATTGGCGCGGCCGCGTCTGGAAAGACTTGCTTGAAGGAGAGGATTTGTCATGAAAATCTATCATAAGAAGAACTTTGCCTTTGGCCTCTTCGCCCTGTTTTTGGGGGCGCTGAACCTGGTGCGGGGCGCTTTGCAGGGCTTTGACTGGCACGACGGCGCGCTGGTGGGGCCTTTGCTGCTCCTGGGCGGGGCCGGGGTCCTTCGGAGCCTGTCCCCCAAGTGGTCCCGGGAGGACAAGGTGGAGGAATGGGACGAACGGAACCGGCTGGTGAAGCTGAAATCCAGAAGCCAGGCGTACTGTATCAGTCAGATTGCGTTCCTGGCGGCGGAGCTGGTGCTGATTGCCTGGGGAAAGACGACGGGGCAGGAGACCCTGATTTACGTGGGCCTGGGGCTGATGGCGGCGTTTTTCATCTCGCTGGTTACGGATTTCTTTACCTGGGTGTACTATGATGAACATACCTGAATAAGGGAAAAGGCCCGCCTCCCGTGGAAGCGGACCTTCTTTTTCAATTTCTCCCCACCGCTCCGGCGGAGTCCTTGAGGAGCACGTCGTGCGCCCCGCCCTCCACAATGGAAACGGAGCTGACGAGGGTCAGCTTGGCTTTCTCCCGGAGCTCGGGAATCGTCAGCGCGCCGCAGTTGCACATGGTGGAGCGGATCTTTGCCAGGGTGGTGGCCATGCCGTCCGCCAGGGCGCCGGCATAGGGGACGTAGGAGTCCACGCCCTCCTCAAAGGAGAGCTTCGCCGCGCCGCCCAGGTCGTAGCGCTGCCAGTTCCGGGCCCGGGCGCTGCCCTCGCCCCAGTACTCCTTCATATAGCTGCCGCCAATGAGGATTTTGCTGGTGGGGCTTTCGTCGAACCGGGAGAAGTACCGGCCCAGCATGCAGAAGTCCGCGCCCATGGCCAGGGCCAGGGTGATATGATAGTCCTGGACGATGCCGCCGTCGGCGCAGATGGGGACGTAAACGCCGGTTTCCTCAAAGTACTTATCCCGCGCCGCCGCCACGTCGATGACCGCCGTGGCCTGGCCCCGGCCGATGCCCTTGGTCTCCCGGGTGATGCAGATGGAGCCGCCGCCGATGCCGATTTTCACGAAGTCTGCCCCGGCGTCCGCCAGGAAGCGGAAGCCCTCGCCGTCCACCACGTTGCCCGCGCCCACCTTCACCGTGTTGCCGTAGCGCTCCCGAATCCATTGCAGGGTCCGGGCCTGCCATTCGGAATAGCCCTCGGAGGAGTCGATAACCAGCACGTCCACCCCGGCGTCCACCAGGGCGGGGACCCGCTCCGCGTAGTCCCGGGTGTTGATGCCCGCGCCCACCACATAGCGCTTCTGGCCGTCCAGCAGCTCCAGGGGGTTGCCCTTGTGGGAGTCGTAGTCCTTGCGGAAGACGAAGCTGACCAGATGCCCGTCCGGAGAGACGATGGGCAGGGCGTTGAGCTTCCGGTCCCAGATGATGTCGTTGGCCTCCTTCAGACTGGTGCCCTCGGGGGCGTAGATGAGCTTCTCAAAGGGGGTCATAAAGTCCGTCACGGGGGTGGCGGGGTCCAGGCGGCTGACCCGGTAGTCCCGGCTGGTGACAAGGCCCAGGAGCTTTCCCGTGCCGGTGCCGTCGTCGGTGACGGCCATGGTGGAGTGGCCGGAGCGCTCTTTCAGGGCCAGCACGTCCGCCAGGGTGTCCCCGATCCGCAGATTGGAATCGCTGGTGACAAAGCCCGCCTTGTGGTTTTTCACCCGGCGGACCATTTCCGCCTGCTGTTCCACGGGCTGGGAGACGAAGATGAAGGCGATGCCGCCCTCCTTGGCAAGGCCGATGCCCATCTGCTCGCCGGAAACCGCCTGCATGACGGCGGAAACCATGGGCACGTTCATGGTCAGGGGGCACTCCTCGCCGCGTTTGAACTTCACCACCGGGGTTTTTAGGGTTACGTTGGCGGGGACGCACTCGGCGGAGGAGTAGCCGGGGACCAGCAGGTACTCGCTGAAGGTATGGGAGGGCTCGGAGAAAAAGTAGGCCATGGCGAACACCTCATTTCTATAAATTTTACGCAGTATACACGATGGGGGGCGGTTTGTCAAGCCCCGGCGGCGCGCAGGATCAGAAAGGGGAGGGAGCGCAGGGGCGGACCCGCGTGTCCGCCCTTCTTCCTCAGAGAACGGCGAAGTAATCCCTGGCGGCCTGGAAAAGCTGGAGGTCATACTCGCCGGGGACGTTCCGGTACAGCCCCGGGCCGATGCGCTCGGCGTGGCCCATCTTGCCGAAAACCCGTCCGTCGGGAGAGGTGACGCCCTCCACCGCCCAGGCGGAACCGTTGGGGTTGAAGTCCGGGTCCATGGTGGGCAGGCCCTCCAAATCCGCGTACTGGGTGGCGATCTGCCCGTTTTCCGCCAGGGCTTTCAAAAGCTCCGGGGCGCAGAGGAAGCGGCCCTCCCCGTGGGAGATGGGGACGGCGTAAACCTCGCCGGGATTCACCCGGGCCAGCCAGGGGGATTTGTTGGAGACCACGCGGGTGTTTACAATTTTGGACTGGTGCCGCCCAATGGTGTTAAAGCTCAGGGTGGGGCAGCTTTCGCCGCAGTCCACGATCTCGCCGTAGGGGACCAGCCCCAGCTTGACGAGGGCCTGAAAGCCGTTGCAGATGCCAAGAGCCAGGCCGTCCCGGTTTTTCAGCAGATCCATCACCGCCTCGGAGGTTTCCGGCCCCCGGAGGAAGGCCGTGATGAACTTGCCGGAGCCGTCGGGCTCGTCGCCGCCGGAGAAGCCGCCGGGAAGGAAGAGAATCTGGCTTTCCCGGAGCTTCCGGGCAAAGGCGGCGGCGGATTCGGATACGTCCTTAGCGGACTGGTTGTTAATGACGAAGATTTCCGTCTCCAGGCCCGCTCTCTGTGCGGCCCGGGCGCTGTCGTACTCGCAGTTGGTGCCGGGGAAGACGGGAATGAGGACCTTGGGCTTGGCCGCGCCGATCTTGGGAACGGGCCGGGTGAAGGCGGGGCAGTCCAGAACAGGGGCGTTGCCCTCCACGGCGGTCCGGGTGGGGTACACGTCCGCCAGGACGGCCTCGTTCAGCGATAACAATTCGTCAATTGAGGCGGAATCAGTCCCAATCGTAATCACCGGTTCGGTGATGGTATGGCCGATTATCCCGCAAAAGCCGTCTGGGTGACAGTTGCCGATGTCCTCGGTCAGCTCCGCAATGATGGCCCCGGAGCGGGAGGTATACCATACAGGGCTGTTTTGGCTCATCCCCTTGAACCCGATCCGGTTGCCGAAGGACATCTTCATGACCGCCTCGGCCATTCCGTTTTCCACTGCCCAGGCGGCGGCAATCTTCCCCTTCCGGTGGAGGCGGAGGAACTCCGCCCAGGCCGCCCGCTGATCCTGTGCGCTGCCGTCGGGCTGGAAGAGGTACACCGGGTGGCCCGCTTCCTTGAACTCGGGGGTAATCACATCTCCCGCCTGGATGGGGGCGATGGCGAAGGAGATCAGCGTGGGCGGTACGTCCAGGTCCAGGAAGGAGCCGGACATAGAGTCCTTGCCGCCGATGGCCGCCGCGCCGTAGTCTATCTGGGCCTCCATGGCCCCCAGGAGGGCGGCGAAGGGCTTGCCCCAGCGGTCCGGGTCCTGGCGGAGCTTTTCGAAATACTCCTGCAAGGTCAGATAGGCGGTTTTGTAGTCCGCGCCGGCGGCTACCAGCTTGGCGATGGAAGTAGTCACAGCGTCGTAGGCCCCCCGGTAGGGATAGGCGGAAAGCCTCTCCGGGTCGCAGGCCCAGGCCATGACGCTGGCCTGTTCCGTCTCCTGGCCCGGGAGGACCGGGAGAAGGGCGGTCATGGACTGGGCGGGGGTCCGCTGGGTCCTGCCGCCGTAGGGCATAGTGACGCTGCCCGCGCCAATGGTGCTGTCAAACCGCTCCACCAGTCCCCGGCGGCTGGCGCTCTTGAGACTGGAGGCCATGCTTCGCAGGTCCGAGGCTCCGGCCGGCTGGAAGGGGGAATGGGTTTTTCTGTCCACATCCGGCACGGAAACGCCGGCGTGCTTCACCGCGCCGTTGGAGTTCAGGAACTCCCGGCTCAGGCTGACAATGGTTTCCCCTTGCCAGCGCATGACCATGCGGGGCTCCGCCGTCACCACGGCCACCTGGTAAGCCTCCAGGTTTTCCGCCCTGGCGGCGGCGATGAAGGCTTCCGCGTCCTCGGGGGACACCACCACCGCCATGCGCTCCTGGCTCTCGGAGATGGCAAGCTCCGTGCCGTCCAGGCCGTCGTATTTCTTCCGCACCGCGTCCAGGTCGATGGTCAGGCCGTCCGCCAGCTCGCCGATGGCGACGGATACGCCGCCCGCGCCGAAGTCGTTGCACCGCTTGATGAGGCGGGTGACCTTCCCGTCCCGGAAGAGGCGCTGGATTTTCCGCTCCTCCGGGGCGTTGCCCTTCTGGACCTCGCTGGCCATGGTTTGGAGGGATTTTTGGTTGTGGCTCTTGGAGGAGCCGGTGGCCCCGCCGATGCCGTCCCGGCCCGTGCGGCCCCCCAGGAGGACGACCACGTCCCCGGGGGCGGGGCGCTCCCGCCGGACGTTTTCCGCCGGGGCCGCGCCGACGACCGCGCCGGCCTCCAAATGCTTGGCGACGTAGCCCGGGTGGTAGACCTCGGCAACATGCCCGGTGGCCAGGCCGATTTGGTTTCCGTAGGAGGAATAGCCCGCCGCCGCCGTCTGGCAGAGCTTCCGCTGGGGGAGCTTGCCGGGCAGGGTCTTTTCAATAGGCGTCCGGGGATCGCCGCAGCCGGTGAGGCGCATGGCCTGATGGACGTAGGCCCGGCCGGACAGGGGGTCCCGGATGCAGCCGCCGATGCAGGTGGCCGCGCCGCCGAAGGGCTCGATCTCCGTGGGGTGGTTGTGAGTCTCGTTTTTGAACATCAGCAGCCAGTCCTGGGTTTTCCCGTCCACCAGGGCGGGGACGTGGATGGAACAGGCGTTGATCTCCTCGCTCTCGTCCAGCTCGGGGAGGAGGCCCCGCTTTTTCAGGGCCTTGGCCGCGATGGTGGCGATGTCCATCAGGGTTTCGGGACGGTCCTTGGCCTTCTCGCCGTAGACCTCGGTCCGCAGTTTCAGATAGTGATAGTAGGCGTTTTTGACCTCCGGGTCCTCGATTTCTCCGCTGCTTAAGTGGGTGGAGAAGGTGGTGTGGCGGCAGTGGTCGGACCAGTAGGTGTCCACCACCCGGACTTCCGTGATGGTGGGGTCCCGCTTCTCCGTGTCCCGGAAATAGCCCTGGAGGAATGCCAGGTCGTCCAAGTCCATGGCCAGGCCCAGCTTCTCCAGCAGGGCCTGAAGGGCCGCGGCGTCCATGGCGGTGAAGCCCGCCAGGGTCTCCACCCGGCGGGGGGCGGCATGGGTGCGGGCCAGGGTCTCCGGCTTTTCCAGGGACGCCTCCCGGCTCTCCACGGGATTGATGACGTAGCCCTTGATTTTTTTGAGGTCCGCTGGGGTGAGAGCCCCTTCCAAGAGATACACCTTGGCATACGACACCAGGGGGCGGTCCACCCCCGCCATGAGCTGGACGCACTGGGCGGCGGAGTCCGCCCGCTGGTCGAACTGCCCCGGCAGGGCCTCCACCGCCAGGACGGCGTGGGGGCCCTCCGGCAGGGGGAAGCTCTCCTCATAAATGAGGTCCACCTGGGGTTCGGAGAAGACGATGGACTTGGCCCTTTGGAAGACCTCCTCCGAAAGGTTTTCCACGTCGTAGCGGTTCACCAGCCGCAGCCCGGTGAGAGAGGAGACGCCCAGAATGGTCCGGAGCTCCGTTAAAAGCCCCTGGGCCTCCAGCCGGAGGGCGGGCTTTTTCTCTGCGTATACGCGTCTTACCATGTTCAGCCCTCCAGGGCCCGGAGGGCCCGCCGTCCGATGTCGTGCCGCAGGTATTTCCCCTCGAACCCGATGCGATTCGCGGCGGCATAGGCGTCCTTCAAAGCGGCTTCCAGGGTGTCCCCGGCGGCGGTGACGCCCAGAACCCGGCCGCCGCTGGTCACCAGCTTCCCGCCGGACAGCTGGTCTCCGGCGTGGTAGACGGTGACGTTTTCGGGGAGGTCCTCCGGGATGGAGAGCTCCTTCCCCTTTTCATAGCTGCCGGGATAGCCGCCGGAGGCCAGAATGACGCAGGCGGCGGCGCCGCCGTGCCACTCGACCGTCAGGTCCCCCAGGGTTTCGTTCTCCACGGCCTGCATGACCGTCAGCAGATCCGTTTTCAGCAGGGGGAGGACCACCTGGGTCTCCGGGTCGCCGAAGCGGCAGTTGTATTCGATGACCTTGGGCCCGTCGGGGGTCATCATCAGCCCAAAATACAAACAGCCCTTGAAGGGACAGCCCTCCGCCCGCATGGCGGCCAGGGTGGGGAGGAAAATCTTCTCCATGCACTCCGCCGCCGTCTCCGGCGTATAGCAGGGGTTTGGGGCCACGGTGCCCATGCCGCCGGTGTTCAGGCCCGTGTCGCCGTCCCCGGCCCGCTTGTGGTCCATGGAGGAGACCATGGGGGCGATGGCGGTCCCGTCGGTGAAGGCCAGGACGCTGACCTCCGGGCCCGTCAGGAACTCCTCAATGACAATTTCGTTGCCGGAGTCGCCGAAGGCCTTGTCCTCCATAATGGACTTCACGGCGGCCTCCGCCTCCTGGAGATTCTGGGGGATCAGCACGCCCTTGCCCAGGGCCAGGCCGTCGGCCTTGACCACGATGGGGAAGGAGGCGGTTTTCAAATAGGCCAGGGCCTTGGCGGGATCATCGAAGACCTCATACCGGGCGGTGGGGATGCCGTATTTCTTCATCAGGTTCTTGGAAAAGACCTTGCTGGCCTCGATACGGGCGGCCTTGGCCTCGGGGCCGAAGCAGGGGATTCCCGCCTCATGGAGCCGGTCCACGCAGCCCAGGGCCAGGGGGTCGTCCGGGGCCACCACGGCGAAATCGATGGCATGGGACTTGGCGAAGCGCACGATTTGCTCGACGTCCTTGGCCCCGATCTCCGGGACGCACACCGCGTCGGCGGAGATGCCGCCGTTGCCGGGGAGGGCGTAGATGGTTTCTGCCTGGGGATTTTCCTTTAATTTCTTTATGATCGCGTGTTCGCGGCCTCCGCCGCCGACGACGAGTAAGTTCATGGAAAGCCTCCTCAATGGTGGAATAAGCGCATTCCGGTGAAGCACATGGTCATGCCGTATTTGTCGGCGGTCTGGATGACATGGTCGTCCCGGATGCTGCCGCCGGGCTGGACAATGTACTCCACGCCGCTCTTCCGGGCCCGCTCCACGTTGTCCCCGAAGGGGAAGAACGCGTCGGAGCCGCAGGTGACGCCGCTCTGCCTGGCGATCCAGGCCTTTTTCTCCGCCGCCGTCAGGGGCTGGGGGCGCTCTTGGAAGACCCGCTGCCATTCACCGTCCGCCAGCAGGTCCTCCCACTCGTCGGAGAGGTATACGTCGATGGCGTTGTCCCGGTCCGGGCGGCGGATGTTTTCCAAAAAGGGCAGGGCCAGGACCTGGGGGTGCTGGCGGAGCCACCAGTTGTCCGCCTTGGCGCCCGCCAGGCGAGTGCAGTGGATGCGGCTCTGCTGGCCCGCGCCCACGCCGATGGCCTGTCCGTCCTTCACGTAGCAGACGGAGTTGGACTGGGTGTATTTCAGGGTGATGAGGGCCACCATCATATCCGTCTTCACCGCGTCGGGGAGGACGTGGCTTTTCGTGACAATGCCGCTCAGCAGGGAAGCGTCGATTTTATATTCGTTCCGGCCCTGCTGGAAGGTGACGCCGAAAACGTCCTTGTACTCCTGGGGGGCGGGGGTGTAATCCGGGTCGATTTGGACCACGTTGTAGCCGCCCTTTTTCTTGCATTTCAGAATCTCCAGGGCCTCGGCGGTGTAGCCGGGGGCGATGATGCCGTCGGAGACCTCGGCCTTGAGGTACTGGGCCGTGGCGGCGTCGCACACGTCGGAAAGGGCCGCCCAGTCGCCGTAGGAGCACAGCCGGTCCGCCCCCCGGGCCCGGATGTAGGCACAGGCAATGGGGCTTAGGTCCGCGCCGGGGTCCACGAAGTAAAGCTTCCGGTCCGTCTCGCTGAGGGGCAGGCCCACGGCGGCCCCGGCGGGGGAGACGTGCTTGAAGCTGGCGGCGGAGGGAAGGCCGGCGGCCTGCTTCAGCTCCCGGGCCAGCTGCCAGGAGTTCAGGGCGTCCAGGAAATTGATATAGCCGGGCTTGCCGTTCAGGACGGTGAGGGGCAGGTCCCCGCCGTCCTTCATGAAGATGCGGGAGGGCTTCTGGTTGGGGTTGCAGCCGTATTTCAGTTCCAGCTCGTTCATGGTCCGCGCTCCTTTGTATGTGTATTGATGGTGGTCAGTCCTCTGTCAGCTCAAAGGGCTCCGGGCGGAATTTCCCGTTCTCCCGGACGAAGGCGCTCCGGCAGGGGGCGGTCAGCAGGGGGATGATCTCCGGGTCCAGGTTGCAGGCGGTGTTCAGGTCGTAGATTCCCGTGTGGCTGATGTCGGCGATATACGCCTCGCTCTCGTCGCCGGAGAAGAAGCGCCAGCCGCTGTCGGGGAAGCTGGTTTCCGGTTCCTCCCGGTAGCACCAGCCCACCGGACAGCCGTCTACGGCGATGCGGTCCGTGACAAAGCAGCCGTTGGGCCCCTCCCAGTTAGGAAGATACAGCTTCATCTCCGAGGGCCAGAGGCGGTACTCCTTTTCCCGCCTGGGCGTGTACCAGAAGCCGCTGTCCCAGGCGGCGTCGTTGGCCAGCAGCGTCCGCACCAGATCCATCCACAGCCGCTGGGCTTTCTGGAGGTCCGGCAGGGCGGTCCCCTGGCGGAAGTCCCAATACAGCGCGCCGCACACCAGGCTGGCGGCGTACTCCTCCCAGCTGTGGAAGGCCTGGGCCTGGACGATCTGCTCTTCGGCCAGCTCGTCGAACTCCTCCCGGGTCAAAAGGCCGCAGGCCAGCGCCGCCCGGAGGTGGCCCGTCCGCTCGCTGATGTCCCAGGCCAGATAGCCCAGATGGCCCATCAGGGGATAGAACTGGGCGGAGAAGTCCCGCATCCGGATGAAGAATCCGGCGGAGTCTGGCTTTAAGGAGGCCAGGTCAAAGAGGGGACGGCCCTCCCAGACGGCCTCAAAGTCCAGGTAGTGGTCCTGGCAGTGGAACTGCCGGTCGCAGAAAGCCAGGAGGCTCTGCTTGTCCGTGATGCCGAAGACGGATTTCAGGTGATTCCGGCAGAGGGCGGCGCCGGCGTCCGTGGCGCAGAGGGGCAGGGTGGTGAAGCAGTCCGCCCCGTTACCCTCCGGGAGGCCCGGAGTCTTCCGAAGGGAGGGAACGCCCGCAAGCAGGGCGATAAAAGCGTCCCGCTCACAGGGCCTGCGCTCCCGCCGGGAGCGGGACAGCAGGGGCTGAATGTCCCGGGCCAGGGGGCCGTCCTGGGGGTGGAAGTCGTGAAGCTGAGAGCGTTCCATTGTAAAACCTTCCTTTCCGTCAGCGGGCCAGGCCCTGGGCGACAAGCTCCGCCGCCTGGGGCAGCAGCACCCACTCCGCTTGTTCCATCACCCGGCGCTGGAGGACCTCCGGCGTGTCGCCGGGGAGCACCTCCACCGCCTTTTGCAGGAGGATGCGTCCTCCGTCGGGAATTTCATTGACCAGGTGCACCGTGGCTCCGGTGACCTTCACGCCCTTATGAAGGGCCGCCTCGTGGACCCGCAGGCCGTACATCCCCTTGCCGCAGAAGGAGGGGATCAGGGCGGGGTGGACATTCAAAATGCGCTCCGGCCAGCGCCCCACAAACTCCGGCGAGAGGATGGAGAGGAAGCCCGCCAGGACGATCATGTCCGCCCGGTACGCGGTGAGCTTTTCCGTGAGCCCCGCCTCAAATTCCGCCTGTGTGCGTCCCTTCCGGGGGACGGCGAAGCCGGGCACGCCGTGGTTTTTCGCCCGCTCCAGGGCATAGGCCCCGGCGGCGCTGGAGAGAACCAGCACGATTTCCCCATGGGGAATTCTGCCCGCCTCCTGGGCGTTTAACAGGGCCTCCAGATTCGTTCCGCCGCCGGAGACCAGGACGGCGATTCTCGCCTTGCTCATGCGTTGTCAAGCGTTACGCCGCCGGAGTCCTTCGACACGCAGCCAACGCAGACGGCGTCCGGCTCTCCCGCCGCCGCCAAAAGCTCCAAAGCCTTCTCCGCCTGTTCCGGGGGTACCGCCAGCACCATGCCAAGGCCCATGTTGAAGGTGTTGTACATGTCGTGGTCCGTGATCTCTCCCCGCTTTTGGATCAGGTCGAAAATGGGCTGCCTGGGAATGGCGCTTGGCACAATCCGCGCGCCCAGCCCCTTGGGCAGCATCCGGGGCACGTTTTCAAAGAAGCCGCCGCCGGTGATGTGGCTGGCTCCGCGGAGGCCGATTCCCCCGTCCAGCAGGGCCTGGATGGCCTTGACATAGATTTTTGTGGGGGCCAGCAGGACCTCGCCCAAGGATTTGCCATCCAGCTCGTCCATGGGGGCTTTCAGGTCGGCGCGCTCGATGTCGAAAACCTTCCGCACCAGGGAGAAGCCGTTGGAGTGAATGCCGGAGGAGGTCAGGCCGATGAGGGCGTCCCCTTCCCGGACCCGGCTTCCGTCGATGATTTTGGGCTTGTCCACCATGCCCACGGCAAAGCCCGCGACGTCATAGTCGTTGGGGTCCATGACGCCGGGGTGCTCGGCGGTCTCGCCGCCAATCAGGGCGCAGCCGGATTGGACGCAGCCCTCCGCCATGCCGGAGACGATGGAGGCGACTTTCTCCGCCTCGTTTTTGCCGATGGCGATATAGTCCAGGAAGAAGAGGGGCCGGGCACCGCAGCAGATGATGTCGTTGACGCACATGGCCACGCAGTCGATGCCGATGGTGTCGTGCTTGTCCAGCAGCTGGGCCAGGCGCAGCTTGGTGCCCACGCCGTCGGTGCCGGAGACCAGGACGGGCTCCGTCATGCCGGAGAAATCCGGGGCGAAGAGGCCGCCGAAGCCGCCGATGCCGGAGACGGCCCCCGGGATTTTGGTGCGCTCCACAAAGGGCTTCATCAGCCGCACGCCCTCGTACCCGGCGGTGATGTCCACCCCGGCGGCGGCGTATGCGGCGGAATGAGAGTTTTCCATGGTTGAACCTCCATGTTTTGATTTGGGGCCAGGGACTGCCTCGCGGTCATTCCTTCCCCGTCCAGCAGTACGTACAGATTTTGTCCCTGTCGATGCCGATGGCCTCTAAAAGACCGTCCAGGGATTGATAGCCCAGGGAGTCGAAGCCCATCTCCTTGCAGATGGTTTGGAGCATACACCGCCCCCGCTCCGTGGAGGCGTCGGCGTACTCCGCCAGGTGCTCCTGTCCCGCGTCCCCCTCCAGGGCCTGGACGGTCTTCCGGCTGAGAAGCTCCATGTCGGAATTGCTCCGGGAGAAGTTCAGGTACTTGCAGCCGTACATGATGGGGGGACAGGCGGAGCGCATGTGAACCTCCTCCGCGCCGGATTCATAGAGGAATTCCACCGTCTCCCGGAGCTGGGTGCCCCGGACGATGGAGTCGTCCACGAAGAGGAGCTTCTTGCCCTTGATGAGCTCCGGGACGGGGATCTGCTTCATCTTGGCCACCTGGTTCCGCACGTCCTGGCTCTCGGGCATGAAGGACCGGGGCCAGGTGGGGGTGTACTTCACAAAGGGCCGGGCAAAGGGCTTGCCGCTTCGGTTGGCGAAGCCGATGGCGTGGGGGACGCCGGAGTCCGGGACCCCCGCCACGTAGTCCACCTTCGGGAGCTGGCCCCGCTGGACCTCGTCCCGGGCCATGATCTCGCCGTTGCGGTAGCGCATGACCTCCACGTTCATCCCCTCGTAGCAGGAATTGGGATAGCCGTAGTAGGTCCAGAGAAAGGCGCAGATGCGCATGTCCTTCCCAGCGGGGGAGAGGGTCTCCCAGCCCTCGGGGGTAATTTTCACAATTTCCTGGGGGCCCAGCTCATAGGCGTCCTGATAGCCCAGCTTGTGGTAGGCGAAGGACTCGAAGGAGACGCAGCAGCCCTCCTCGTTCTGGCCGATGAGCACCGGCAGGCGGCCCAGGCGGTCCCGGGCGGCGTAGATGCCCTCGGTTGTGAGGATGAGGATGGTCATGGAGCCCTCGATCTGCTCCTGGGCGTAACGGATGCCGGTGACCAGGTCGTCCTTCTGGTTGATGAGGGAGGCCACCAGCTCCGTGGCGTTGACCTTGCCGGAGCTCATGGCCATGAACTGGTGGCCGTGGTCGGAGAAGTAGCGGTCCACCAGGGCCTCGGCGTTCTGGATGATGCCCACGGTGGAGATGGCGTACAGCCCCAGGTGGGAGCGCATCAGCAGGGGCTGGGGGTCCGTGTCGCTGATGCAGCCGATGCCGGAGCAGCCCCGGAACCCGGCCAGATCCTTTTCGAACTTGGTGCGGAAGGGGGTGTTCTCAATGTTGTGGATTTGCCGGTGAAAGCCGGTTCGGTCCCCGTCATAGACGGCCATGCCGCCCCGGCGGGTGCCCAGGTGGGAGTGGTAGTCCGTGCCGAAGAACACGTCCAGCACCACGTCCCGTTTTGAAATCGCGCCAAAAAATCCGCCCATTCGCAGCCTCCTTATTTTTTACGCTTGCGCAGGAATATCCAAAGTACAAACCCCAGCGCCGCCGCGGCCAGGAGCGCTAAGGCGGCGATCCCGGCGGGGGTGGTGGAGACAAAAATCGCGGTGGGGCCGTCCGGCCCCCCGATGATACCCACTTACAGCGCCTCCGCCATCCGGCGCATGACCTCGGCGTAGGCGTCCTCCACGCCGCCAAGATCCCGGCGGAAGCGGTCCTTGTCCAGCTTTTCATGGGTCTTGGAGTCCCAGAGGCGGCAGGTGTCGGGGCTGATCTCGTCCGCCAGGACGATGGTTCCGTCGTCCAAACGGCCGAATTCCAGCTTGAAGTCCACCAGGGTCACGCCACAGGAGGCCCAGAAGTCCTTGAGGAAGTCGTTGACCTGGAAGGCGTAGCGCTTAATGGTTTCGATCTCCTCGGGAGTGGCCAGTTTCAGGGCCAGGGCGTGGTACTCGTTCAGCAGGGGGTCCCCCAAATCGTCGTTTTTATAGGAGAACTCGATGGTGGGCGCGTCGAAGACGATGCCCTCCTCCACGCCGTAGCGCTTGGCGAAGGACCCGGCGGAGAGGTTGCGGATGATGACCTCCAGGGGGACGATGGAGACCTTTTTCACCACGGTTTCCCGCTGGCTGAGCTCCTCCACGAAGTGGGTGGGGACCCCGGCCTTTTCAAGCCTTGCCATGAAGCGGTTGGTCATTTGGTTGTTGATGACGCCTTTGCCCGCGATGGTGCCTTTTTTCAGGCCGTTGAAGGCGGTGGCGTCGTCCTTGTAGTCCACGATGTACAGGTTCGGGTCGTCGGTTTTGAAGACCTTCTTGGCCTTGCCCTCATAGAGCTGCTCCAGCTTTTGCATATTGAATTCCTCCGTCAAGTAAGATAGAAATTGATTGGGAACGGGTCAGATTTCCGTCTGTAAGGCGGCGTCCTTTTCCTCGATTTGAGCGGCCATGTCCCGGCGGGCGGCGTCCAGCCAGGCGGCGAGGTTTTTGTCCTCCACCGCCAGAATCTGGGCGGCCAGGACGGCGGCGTTCTTGGCCCCGTTCAGGGCCACGGTGGCCACGGGGACGCCGCTGGGCATCTGCACGGTGGCTAATAAAGCGTCCAGCCCGTCCAGGGCGCCCCCCTTCATGGGGATGCCGATGACGGGCAGGGTGGTGTTGGCGGCCACGGCCCCCGCCAGATGGGCGGCCATGCCGGCGGCGCAGATGATGACGCCGAAGCCGTTCTTCCGGGCGTAGGAGGCGAACTCCGCCACTTGGGCGGGACTGCGGTGGGCGCTCATAATATGGGCCTCGTAGGGGATGCCGAAGGCGTCCAGCTGGGCGCAGGCGGACCGGACTACCGGCCAGTCGGAATCGGAACCCATGAGCATGGCTACTTTTTTCATGGTGAAGTCTCCCTTCAAATTACAAATTACAGTTTCTTTCGCAGAACCGTGTGGCGGAAAATGCCGTCGGCGAAGTATTCGGCGGAGCAGAACACCGGCTTGCCGTCGATGTCGAAGTCCACCTCTTCCATATACAGCAGGGGCGCGCCTAGGGGAACCTGGAGAACCTGCGCCAGCTTCTCGTCCGCCGGGACGGCCCGGAGGTCCGTCAAATCCAGGTAGGGGAAAATGCCGCAGGAGCGCTGGAGGAAGTGGAAGATGGGGGGCTTCAGGTCCTCTTCCGTGTAGTCCTCCCGGATGAGGGCCTTTTCAATGACGTCCTCGCAGTAAATGGCGGGGCGGCCGTCGGCGGTGCAGAGGCGGGAGACCCGGAGCATGGGGGTCCCCTCCGGAAGCTGGAGCTGGGCGGCGGTTTTTTCGTCCGCCGGCTCCTCCCAGGAGCGGATGGAGGCCACCGCCGGGGTAAAGCCGTTTTGCCGGATCATGTCCAGGAACTCCACCTCGATGTCCATCCGGGTGTGTACGTCCAGCACATGGCGGTTGATGACGGTGCCCACGCCGTGGCGGCGGGTGATGAAGCCCTCCCGCTCCAGGGAGGCCAGAATGTCCCGCAGCTGGGTGCGGCTGATGCCCAGCTTCACGCAGAGAACGCTCTCCCGGGGCAGACGCTCCTGCTGGGCGTACTCGCCGGTACGCATGGCGGCCAGAAGCTGGGCGCGGATGGCCTTGGTATGGGATGTGTGAGTGTTCATTCCATGCACCTCGTTATCATGAAGATTCCGGGAAGGAGTCCGGACCTCCGGCGGAATAGGTCATACCTATTGTATCGGTTTCCGGGCCGGACCGCAATTGACAAAATTGACAGTTCCCAGAAAAATTCCGCCCCCGGCTTGGGATGGTTTCGCAAAAAGGTTCGGGAAAGAGAGAGGGCTCCCGGCTTTTCGCCGGGAGCCTCCTGAAAAAGTTACTCCAGAATATAGACGGTGCAGGAGCGGCGGCCGAATTGGATGCACTCCTCATAGGTGTCGTAGTAGAGGTCTATCTTGCTGCCCTTGACGCCGGTATCCTCGGCCACGGCCAGGCCGTAAACCACGTTTCCGCCGGCGACGATATACATCCGGGTGCCCAGGGGGATGACGCTCTTGTCCACGGCCACGGAGCCTACGTGGACGGCGGTGCCGCTGGCGGTGCGGGTGCCCACGCCGCCGTGCCCCGTGGTGTAGGCCGTGGCGGTCATGGAGCGGACGCCGGAGTAATTCAGCACCGTGCCGTCCTTTAAGGTCAGGGTGCCGCTGCCGTCGGCGTTTTCGGAGACGTTGGCAATGCCTCCGCCGGTTTCGCCGTGCTCCGCCAGGATGCTGTCCGGGTCCTGTTTGGTCTCGGAGGGCTTGGGTTTGGGCTTGGCGGTGCCGTACTCCACGATTTTGTCCACAGCGGTGGTGTCCAGCTCCTCCACAAACTGGCGGGAGAGCTGGGCCCCGTTGGACCAGACCACCTCGTAGACGGAGGAACGCACGCCGTCGGCTCCCTCCTGGACCACCTTCTCCTCGCCCTCCAGCATGTCGGGGTTGGCGACCCGCTGGGTGGAGAAGGGGGCGGTTTCGGTAACGTAATCGTAATAGGTCAGCTCGGAGGCGACGTTTACCTCCACGCTGTTCTCCGACAGCTTCACGCCGATCATCTCCAGGGGGCTGGGGTAGATGTGGAGACGGCCCAGCAGGGAGGAGACACTTTCCTTGTGGGACTGGACGGTGACGGCGGAGCCCTCATGCCGGACGGTGACGGTGGTGTCCTCCTGCAAGGTGATGTCGTAGCCCCGGCTGCCGTTGGAGACGTAGACCATTTGGGAAGAGAGGTCCGGGGCCTCCTTCTGCTGGGGGTCCAGGATGATGGCGGCCTCGTCCTCCGTCCCGGTGATGAGAAACAGGGAGTCGGCCCAGCCGGTGGCGGAAAGGCCGGTGACGGTGGCGACGAGCAGGCAGAACAGCAGCATGCCGCCGCGCCTGCACAGGCTGTATAATAGGCTTGGTCGTTGGTCGGTGTTCACTTGGATACCCTCCTATAAGGTAATTTCACGGCAGACTTTTGAAAAAGCCTTGGCCCCGGACCGCGCCCGGAAGGGGGCGAAGGAGCGCCGTGTCGGTCCCCGCGGGGGAGTATTGGGCGGCCGCCCCGTGCGAAAAGGCGGCTTGTAACTTTTGTTACCAGTGGAAAACTGCGCTTAGTATACACCTCATCCCCACTTTTGTCAAGCCTTTTGGGCTCTGGGAGCATGATTATCCCCACTTTAGACCCGATTGGACAAGAATTGACGGGAAAAGATTCAGGAAAGGAACGGGAAAAGGTTACAAAACGGTAACGGAATAAGGGGCGGAATGGGATCGCCGGGGATGCGGCAAAGAAAAATGCCGCCGGAAACCGGCGGCGGATTTACTTGTGCTTTACATGCGGTCCTCTAAAAGTGCGCAGACGGAGACGTTTAAAACGTTGGCCATACGAAAGAGCATGGGCAGAGAAATTCCCGCGATTTTTTTGCCGTTGTTGGCTTCGATGCGGCTGAGGAATCCTGGACTGCAACCCACCTGATTGGAAAATTGTTCCTGGGTAAGCCCCGCTTTCTTGCGGTAAAATGCAATTCTCAGCCCCAGCATTCGGTACTCTTCCCGATATTCTTCCATTTTGCACACGCTCCCTTTGCAATTATAGTAGCATGTGCTGAAATGTAGGTGTTACTACTAAATACACTTGAATTACTATCTGATAAGTAGTATAGTAGATTACACAAATTGGAAAGGAGGGCAAAAGTGAAAAAGGTCGGCATTGAGATGGAGGACTACCTGTATGAGTTTTATAAAAAGGTAGGAAGCGGCGCGGGCAGGACGGCGGAGCAGGTGATGCGCGATGTGCTGTTTCGCTTTGCGGGGGAGTCCTCGCTGGGCGCGATTGACAAACGGCAGAAACAGCGGCGGCAGGTTTGAGAAACGGGCGGGGGCGGCGGACAGCCGCTCCCGTCTTTTTGGAAAAACCCCGCCGTAGACATTTTTAAAAAATCATGCTATGATACGAGGGCAAAACGACTTCCCGGAAGAGAGGAGCCCGGCTTATGAACATTGGAAACGTGTCCATCCCCTCGAAGCTGGCGCTGGCCCCCATGGCCGGCGTCACCGATGCGGCCTTCCGCCGGATCTGCGCGGAGCTGGGGGCGGGCTATACCTGCACGGAGCTGATCTCCTCCAAGGCCCTTTGCTATAAGGATAAGAAGACCTTTTCCCTTCTGCGGCAGTTTCCGGGGGAGCACCCCGCCGCCGTTCAGATCTTCGGCAGCGACCCGGTGTGCATGGCGGAGGCCGCCCAAATCGCCATGGAGTACACTGGGGCGGATATCCTGGATATCAACATGGGCTGCCCCATGGGGAAAATTGTCAACAACGGCGACGGCGCGGCCCTGATGAAGGACCCGGAGAAGGCGGGGCGCATCGTGGAGGCCGTGGTGAAGGCGCTTCCCTCCGTTCCGGTGACGGCGAAGTTCCGCCGGGGCTGGGACCTGGGGAGCTGCAACTGCGTGGAGTTCGCCCGGGTTCTGGAGGAGGCCGGAGCCTCCGCCGTGGCGGTCCATGGCCGGACCCGGGCCCAGGTCTACGGCGGGCAGGCGGACTGGAACTGCATCCGGGCCGTCAAAGAGGCCGTGGCGATTCCCGTCATCGCCAACGGGGACATCTGGAAGCCGGAGGACGCGGCCCGCATTTTACAGCACACCAAGGCGGACATGGCCATGATTGGCCGGGGGTGCTTTGGAAACCCGTGGCTCTTCCGGCAGGCCAAGGCCCTGCTGGAGGGCGAGCCCGTCCCGCCCCCGCCGCCCCTGGCGGAGCGGTGCGATTTGGCGGTGCGGCAGTTCGAGCTGGCGGCGGAGTATAAAGGAGAGCGGTTGGCCGTTCTGGAGGCCCGGCGGCATTACTGCTGGTATCTCAAGGGCGTGCCCTACGCCAATTATTATAAGGAGCAGATCGTCCAGATGAACACATTAGAAGATGTGTACCGGGTGACCCGGGGGATTAAGCGGGACCTGCGGGACGGACAGGGGGGGCGGCTATGACGGACTTGCGGGAACAAAGGTGGATCGCCGCCGCCCGGGAGGGGGACCAGGGGGCGTTCGAGGAGCTGGTGCGGCTCTATGAAAAACGGGTCCTGGCCCTGACCCTGCGGATGTGCCGGAACCCGGAGGACGCCGCCGAGGCCGCCCAGGAGGCGTTTTTCGCGGCATGGCAGGGACTGAAGAGCTTCCGGGGGGACAGCAGCTTTTCCACCTGGCTCTACCGGCTGGCCTCCAACGCCTGTGTGGACCTGCTCCGGCGGGAGGGGAAACGGCAGGCGGACGCGTCCTTGGATGATGAGGATTTGAATCTGGATATTCCGGCTTCGATCCCGTCCCCCCAGGAGGAGGCGGAGCGCCGGGAGCTGCGGGAGCAGATCGAGGAGGGGCTCCGGGCGCTGCCGCCGGAATACCGGGAGGCGCTGGTGCTGCGGGAGATCCAGCAGCTGCGCTATGACGAGATTGGGAAGGCCCTGGAGCTGGACATCGGGACGGTAAAGTCCCGCATCAGCCGGGGGCGGAAAAAGCTGCGAAGTTTTTTGCTGGCGCGGGGGAACTTTTCTCCGCCGCCTCCGTCTAAAGAGACAGGAAAGGAGGGCCGTTCATGAAATACTGTGAGGAATACGCGGCCCTGTTGGACCTGTTTGTGGACGGAGAGCTGGCGCCGGAGGACATGAAACGGGTGGGGGATCACCTGACGGGGTGTCCCGGGTGCCAAGCTTATGTGGACGACGCGCTGGCCATCCGGGCGTGCTTCCCGGACGCGGAAAAGACGGTTGTGCCGGAGGGCTTTGCCGAGGGCGTGATGGAGCGGGTCCGGGAGGCGTCCGGCAGGGAGCGGAAAATTGCGGAGATGAAGCGGCGGGGAGTCCGGCGCTGGCTGGGCACGGCGGCGGCCCTGGCGGCTTGCTGCGCCCTGGTCGTCTTGGTGCGGACCGGCCCCGGCGGAGATACTGCCGCGCCTGCCGGGAACGCCGCCTGTGATACAACCGGCGTCATCGAAAGCGAAGGGGGGGGAATCGCCCCCCAGGCGGCCCCGGAACCAAAGGAAGACCCGTCGGAGGACATGCCGGAGGAAGCGGTCCGGGCGGCCCCCGCAGCGCGGTCGAAGGCGGCGGAGCTTTATAACGACGAAGTGACGCTGAAGGCGGCCCTGGCGGAAGCGGCCCCGGAGGCGGCGATGGACGATGAGCAATTCCACGTCTGCCCCCCCGCCTCGGAGAAGACGCTGTATCTGACCCGGGAAGAGGCGGGAGAGCTGCTGGACGGATTCGCCCCAATATGGGAAAGCGCAGTGGAATGGCGTTATGAGCTGAATGGGGAAGAGTACAGGGCGCTGCTGGAAGCCCTGAACCGGCAGGAGGAACTGCCGGAGGAAGAGGAGGGGCCCTTCTTGGTAGTGGTGTCGGGGCCCTTGGAATAAAAACGATCGCCCACAGGCCGGTTTCTTTCGGGAAACCGGCCTGCTGCTTTGGGCGGAAGCGGACGGTGTTGTAAGAACTGCACAGAGGTCATACCGGGTTATAAGCGTTTCGCCGGTATTTTACAAAAAAGGAGAAAAAAATTCAAAAAACCGCTTGACAAACAAGGAGGGGCGTGGTAATCTAACAAAGCTGTCTGACACGGCGGCTGGGGCGCAAGGGTTTGCGGTTCGGACTTGAAAAGTTTCCGAAAAAAAACACTTGACAAACCGGAAACGGCGTGATAGAATAGCAAAGCTAAATTCTAAAACGTGAGGCCCGGCGGCAGGCACGAAATGAGAAGAAAAAAATCTCAAAAAAGTGCTTGACAAACGGAGATGAACGTGCTAGAATAGCAAACGTTCCGCCGATGAGGCGTGTACCTTGTAAATTAAACAACGTAACGAAAAGAAAGCACCAGACGGAGCTCTCGGTTGTGAGAAATCACGACGGGAGAACCGAGGTTGTGGGTGAGTAGGGGGTAGTCAATTCTCCCGAAAGCAGCAACCAAAAAAATGCTTGAAGCTATGACAAATAGCTCTATGTTGGTTTGAACAGCTTGGCTGTTTAGATACCATTTTATAGAGAGTTTGATCCTGGCTCAGGACGAACGCTGGCGGCGTGCTTAACACATGCAAGTCGAACGGAGCACCCCTGAAG
>CAJTCG010000012.1 GCA_910574635.1 Oscillospiraceae bacterium
ATCTCGTCCATGATTTCCAGAAATTCTTCCCGTTTTGTTTTCTTTTTCCGGCATCTGTATTCCATATCGCTAAAACTTTCCTGTTTCATACCCCGCGCCCCCTTTCCCTTATTTTATCACATCTTCTATCATTTCGGGGAATTAAATCAGCGTTTCCTTAGATAGTCCACTGCGGAAAAGCATGGTGATGCCGCTCAAAATTTGCCGCGCCATAAACAAAGAAAAGACCATGGCCGGATTTTGCTGTCAGAGCGCTTCCTCATACAGCTCCGGCCGGGAGAGATAGTGGTCGATGAGCGCCGCCGCGCCGCCCAAGGCGTCCAAGTCCGTCAGGGACCGGGTGTTGTAGGCAATTTCCATGGGCTGGCTCAGGGACAGATAGCGGAACGAGGAGAGCTGCTGGCGTATCCTCTGGTCAAAAAACTCGTCCGCCACGGCGTAGTCCCCCACGAAGACCACCTTCTCCGGGCTGAATACCAGGGACACATTCCGCAAAAGGGCGGCGAACCGATCCGCCATATAGGCCACGTATTTCCGGGCGTAGGCGTCCTCCTGCCGGGAGGAGGCGAAGAGGTGCCGCAGCTCCACCGCCTCCGCCGGAAGGCGGGACAGGGGAGAGCTCTCCGGCGGAGGGTCCCCGGCGATCATCTTCCGCACCCGGGCAACGGACACCAGCCGTTCTGCGCAGCCCCGGCTGCCGCAGCTGCAAAGCTCCGGGTCGTTCTGGTCCAGGATCATATGGCCGATCTCGCCCACCAGGGAGTTCCGCCCGTTCAGAATGCGCCCGTCCTGAATCAGCGCCCCGGAGAGTCCCCAGGAGGTGAACAGAACCAGAATGGACCGGTTTGGGTCCTCCTGCTCGTTGAGTATGGCCCGGCTGATGGATTTTCCGGCGTTCTCCTCGGAGAGCGCCGGGCCGGGACCGAAGATGCCCCGGAGATAATCGCCAATTGGAACGTTCGCCCCCCAGTTGGGCGTGTGGACGCTGTATTTCAGCGTCAGATGGTCATAGTCCACGATGCCGGAGGAGGACAGGCTGACGCCATACAGCTCCTCCCGGTCGACCCCGGCCCGGGCCAGCAGCGCCAGGGCGCTGTTCTCGATGATGCGGAACGCCTCCTCGGGCGTGTCCGGGATGATCCAGGCCAGATGGGAGCTGTCTACCTTGTTCATGCGCATGTCGAACAGCGTCAGGCCCAGGTCCTCCGGCCACATGCGGATAGTCAGCAGGTACTTCCCGCAGGAAAAGCGGAAGTACTCCGGCTTCTTTCCCCCCAGCTCCGTGGAATCCCCTTTGCCGGAGCTGGCCAGAATCCCCTTTCCGCAAAAAAACTGGATTGCCTTCATCACCGTCAGTTTGCTGATGCCGGTGCGGGCCACCACGTCTGCCACCGAGTGGGGCCGGTTGTCCCGGAAGCAGGAGAGCACCATTTTTCGGTTTTGTATCTTTAAATTCGAGGGCAGCGCGGGGACCGGTTCGCCTCCGCGCTCCTTCGTTCTCTGGGCAGCCGCCTTCTCCATAGTTGCCCCTCCTTGTTGACTTGGTTCGATTATAACACAGCCTAATTTCAATTTCAACACGGGGATAGATAGGTTATCTTATTGCCAAACCAAAGAGGCCCCCGGTGGCGGAGCCAGGAAAAACTATCATCTCTTACAAAATGATGGTCACCTTCAAGGCGCTCTGCACAAAAATTGGCGGACCGCTATGGTTTCTGTTGACATTTTGCCAAGCATCTATTACACTAAAGAACAAGGTCGGGCGGTAAATTTTTTTAACCTAAGTTAGTAAATTTAATCGCCTAACATACCAAAATTTTTGATTGGAGGAAAAGGTACATGAAAAAGAAAGTCTTTGCGCTCCTTCTGGCAGCCGTGATGCTGCTCTCCCTGGCCGCCTGCGGCGGCGGCTCCGGTTCCGGCTCTGGTTCCGGCTCTGGTGACGACGGCTCCGGCGGGAGCTCCGACAGCGGCAAGACCGTGCTGAACCTCTGGGCCTTCACCGACGAGGTGCCCAAGATGGTCGACAAGTTCCTGGCCAATAACCCGGACTTTGCCGAAAAGTATGAGGTCAAAACCACCATCATCGCCACCACCGACGGCGCCTACCAGCCCGCCCTGGACCAGGCCCTGGCCGGCGGCGGCTCCGACGCCCCGGATATGTACTGCGCCGAGGCCGCGTTCGTCATGAAGTACACCCAGGGCGACGCCGCCCACTATGCCGCCCCCTATGAGGACCTGGGCATTGACGTAGCCGGGGATATCCAGGCCGCCGACATCGCCCAGTACTCCGTGGACATCGGCACCCGGCCCGACGACGGCAAGGTGGTGGGCCTGGGCTATCAGGCCACCGGCGGCGCGTTCATCTACCGCCGCTCCATCGCCAAGGAGGTCTTCGGTACCGACGATCCCGACACCATCGGAGCGGCTATCGGCGCGGGCTCCAATGGCTGGGATAAATTCTACGAGGCCGCCGAGACCCTCAAGGGCAAGGGCTACGGCATCATCTCCGGCGACGGCGACCTGTGGCACGCCGTGGAAAACAGCTCTGAGCAGGGCTGGATTGTGGACGGCAAGCTGAACATCGACCCCAAACGGGAGGCGTTCCTGGACCTGTCCAAGGAGCTTAAGGACAACAACTACCACAATGACACCCAGGACTGGCAGGACGCCTGGTTCGCCGACATGAAGGGCGAAGGGGACAAGGGCATCTTCGGCTTCTTCGGCCCCGCCTGGCTCATCAACTACACCATCGCCCCCAACTGCGGCGGCTCCGCCGTGGGCGAGGGAACCTATGGCGACTGGGCGGTCTGCGCGCCTCCCGTGGGCTTCTTCTGGGGCGGCACCTGGCTGATGGCCAGCAACAACTCCGCCAACAAAGAGGCCGTGGGCGAAATTATCCGCTGGATCACCCTGGACTGCTCCGAGACCGGCCTCCAGTACATGTGGGCCAACGGAACGCTGAACGGCGAGGGCGGCACCAAGGACTGCGTGGCCTCCGGCACGGTCATGGAGATGAGCGACGGCTCCCTGGATTTCCTGGGCGGCCAGAACATGTTCGACGCCTTTGTCCCCGCCAACCAGTACGCCAACGGAAAATGCCTGACCCAGTACGATGAAACCATCAACACCAAGTGGCGGGATCAGGTCCGGCAGTATACCTCCGGCACCAAGACCCGGGATCAGGCCATCAAGGACTTCAAGCAGGACGTGGCCGACAACCTGGACGTGACGGTGGATCTGGGCTAAGCCGATTTCTGGGCCGGTGGCCCAGACCATCTCGGAGCGGGCTCCGAGATGATGAGAGACTGCTTCCAGGCGAAAGGGGCCCGGAACGGGCCCCTTTCGCTCCGTTCTTCCTCTCCGGCCATGCCCGGCCAATCTGATTTCAAGGAGCTGAGATTTCATGAAGCAGCGAAAAGGCTTCAGCTACGCGAGGTACGGCTATTTGTTCAGCCTGCCCTTCATCGTGGCCTTCTGCGTCTTCTCCCTGTATCCCACCATCTACACCGCCCTCCTGGGCTTCACGGACTGCAAGGGCCTGGGAAACACGACCTGGCACTTCCTGACGGACGAGCCGTTCAAGAACTTTGTCAGCGTCCTCCAGAACCCCTCTTTTATTAAATCCCTGGGCAACACCGTGAAGCTCTGGATTATGAACTTTATCCCCCAGATTACCTTGGCCCTGCTGCTGACGGCCTGGTTCACCAGCCACCGCCACAAGCTGGCCGGACAGGGCTTCTTCAAGGTCGTTTTCTATATGCCCAACATCATCACGGCGGCCTCCGTGGCCATTTTGTTCAACGCCCTCTTCGGCTATCCCACCGGCCCGGTAAACGATCTTCTTGTGACCACGGGAGTACTGAGCACGCCCTTCAACTTCTCCATCAATGCGACGGCGGCCCAGCTCATCGTGGCCTTTATCCAGTTCTGGATGTGGTACGGCTACACCATGATTATCCTGATCTCCGGCGTCCTGGGCATCAGCCCCGAGATTTACGAGGCGGCGGAGATCGACGGGGCCAACGACGTGCAGCTGTTCTTCCAGATCACCATTCCCAACCTGAAAACCATCCTGCTCTACACCCTGATCACCAGCATGATCGGCGGACTGAACATGTACGACATTCCCAAGCTGTTCCTGCTGGGTGGGCCGGACAACGCGACCCTGACCACCAGCGTGTTTATCTACAACCAGGCGTTCAGCGGGAGCTATCTCTACAACCGGGCCGCCGCGGCCAGCATGATTATGTTCCTCATCATCGCGGTGTTTTCCGGCGTGATTTTCCTGCTGATGCGGGACAAGGACGAGGGGAGGTAACCGGATATGAAACACGCGAAGCACTCCAACGGAAGGGCCTTCAAGATCGTGGCCTATACCGTGTGCGTCCTGCTGACCATCCTCAGCCTGATGCCCTTTATCATCATGCTGATCAACTCCACCCGCAGCACCTATGAGATTCAGCAGCACGCCATTTCCCTGGTGCCCTCCACCTACCTGATGAGCAACCTGAGCGTGCTGCTGGGCAAGACCTTCAATCCCATCCGGGGCTTCATAAACTCCATGATCATTTCCGTGGGCTCCACGGCCTGCACGGTGTATTTCTCCGCCCTCACCGCCTATGCCCTGGTAGCCTACCAGTGGAAGGGGCGCAAGACCTTTTTCACCGTCATCATGTGCGTGATGATGATCCCCGCCCAGGTCACCAGCATCGGCTTCTACCAGTTCATGTACCAGATCCACATGACCAACAACTTCCTGGCGCTGATCCTCCCCTCCATTGCCGCTCCGGCCACGGTGTTCTTCATGCGGCAGTTCATGCTGTCCTCTTTGCCTCTGGAGCTGCTGGACTCGGCCCGGATCGACGGCTCCGGGGAATTCAACACCTTCAACCGCATCGCGCTGCCCATCATGAAGCCGGCCATGGCCACCCAGGCCATCTTCTGCTTCGTCTCCAGCTGGAACAGCCTCTTCCTGCCCACCATCCTGCTGACGGACAACAGTAAATACACCATGCCGATTATGGTGGGCCTCCTTCGGGGCGATATTTATAAGACGGAGCACGGCGCGATCTATTTGGGCCTGACCCTGACAATCCTGCCCCTGTTCATCGTGTACTTCGCCCTGTCCAAGTACATCATCGCCGGCGTGGCCCTGGGCGGCGTGAAGGGCTGAGCCTATGGCGGACACGCGTAAGGCCGGGCCGGAGGAGGGAAGCCCCCTCCGGGCCTCCCTGGGCCAGGTCCTCCGCACCCTGGGGGACCTGATCGTCCTCAACTGGCTCTGCGTCCTCTGCGCCCTGCCGGTGGTTACCGCCGGGCCCGCCCTGTGCGCGCTGTACTATGTCACCTTGAAGCTGGTCCGGGGGGAGGAGGTCCGCACCCTGCGGGGCTTTCTGGACGCCTTCCGGGCCAACTTCAAGCGGGGCGCGGCCCTGGGCCTGCTGGTGCTGGCCCTGGGGGCTGTGGCGGCGGGGGACGCCTTTTTTGCCCTCCGGCAGGAGGGGGCCCTCCGGGTGCTGTTCCTGACCGTCGCCACCATCGTGGCGGTGATTGCCCTGACCCTGCTGTGCTATGTGTTCCCCCTCCAGGCCAGGTTCCAGAACACCTGGAAGGGGCAGGTGAAGAACGCCTTTGCCCTGGCTTTCTGCTCCCCGGGGCGGACGCTGCTGCTGTGGCTGATCGCCCTTTTGCCCGTCGCCGTCCCGCTGTTTCTGCCCCCGGTGATCATGCGGATGCTGGGCTTTGTGTATTTCATCGCGGGGGCCTCCGGCCCGGCGTGGCTGGCCTCCCGGGTGCTGTGGAGAATCTTCCGCCGGGTGCTCCCGGCGGAGGACGGAGAACCAAACTGAACCCAAAGGAGAATTGCTTATGGATCGAGAAACCGCGCGGCGGCGGGCCAGGGCTCTGGTGGCGCAGATGAGCCTGGAGGAAAAGGCCGGCCAGCTGAGCTATAGCGCGCCGCCTATTCCCCGCCTGGGGGTCCCCGCCTACAACTGGTGGAACGAGGCCCTTCACGGTGTGGCCCGGGCGGGCACTGCCACCAGCTTCCCCCAGGCCATCGGCCTGGCAGCCATGTTCGACGAGGAGCTGCTGGAAAAGCTGGGGGACGTGGCCGCCACCGAGGGCCGGGCCAAGTACAACGCCCTCTCCGCCCAGGACGACCGGGACATCTACAAGGGGCTGACCTTCTGGTCCCCCAACGTCAACATTTTCCGGGACCCCCGCTGGGGCCGGGGGCACGAGACTTACGGCGAGGACCCCTTCCTCACCGCCCAACTGGGCAAAGCCTACGTCCGGGGCCTCCAGGGCAGCGGCGAAACCATGAAAGCCGCCGCCTGCGCCAAGCATTTCGCCGTCCACAGCGGGCCGGAGAGCCTGCGGCACAAGTTTAACGCCGTGGCCTCCCCCAAGGACATGGAGGAGACCTATCTCCCCGCCTTCGAGGCCTGTGTCAAGGACGCCGGGGTGGAGGCCGTCATGGGGGCCTACAACCGTACCAACGGCGAGCCCTGCTGCGGCAGCGAGACGCTGCTGAAAGACATCCTCCGGGGCCGCTGGGGCTTCCAGGGCCATGTGGTTTCCGACTGCTGGGCCATCCGGGATTTCCACACCGGGCACATGGTCACGGAGAACACCGCCCAGTCCGTGGCCCTGGCGCTGAAAAACGGCTGTGACCTGAACTGCGGCGACTGCTACCGCTGTTTGCTCCTGGCCCTGCGGGAAGGGCTGATCTCCGAGGAGGATATTACAATTGCCGCCGAGCGGCTCTTTACCACCCGGTATCTCCTGGGCGTCCTGGGGGAGGGGAGCGAGTACGACTCCATCCCCTATGAGGCGGTGGAGTGCCCGGAGCATTTGGCCCTGGCCCACAAGGCTGCCCTGGAGTCCTGCGTGCTGCTGAAAAACAGCGGGCTTTTGCCCCTGAACCCGGAGACGGTGGGCACCGTCGGGGTCATCGGCCCCAACGCCAACAGCCGGGCGGCTCTGGTGGGGAACTACCACGGCACCGCCTCCCGCTATGTCACCGTCTTGGAGGGCATCCAGGACGCTATGGAGGGCCATGGCCGGGTGCTGTACGCGGAAGGCTGCCACCTCTGGCGGGACCGGGTGGAGCCCCTGGCCCAGGCCAGCGACCGCATGACGGAGGCCATGGCGGTGGTGAAGCACAGCGACGTGGTGGTCCTGGTCCTGGGCCTGGACGAGACTCTGGAGGGCGAACAGCCCGACGAGGGCAACGCCGCCGGTTCCGGTGACAAGGAGGATCTTCTCCTGCCCTCGCCCCAGCGGATGCTGCTGCGGCATGTGCTGGCGGCGGGAAAGCCCACGCTGGTGGTCCTTTTGGCGGGAAGCGCCATTGACCTCAGTGAGGCCGAGACCGAAGCGGACGCCATTCTCCTGGGCTGGTATCCCGGCGCCGGGGGAGGGCGGGCCATTGCGGACCTGATTTTCGGCAAAGCGTCACCCTCCGGCAAGCTGCCCGTGACCTTCTATCGGGACGGGGCCCTGGAGGAGCTGCCCGCCTTTACCGACTACGCCATGACCAACCGGACCTACCGCTACTACCGGGGCGAGCCCCTGTATCCCTTCGGCTATGGCCTGACCTACGGCGGCGCGGCGGTCACCGCCGTCACCGCCGGAGAGGCCTCCGCCCGGGTCACAGTGGAGAACCGGGGCGGGCGGGCCGCCCAGGAGGTGGTGCAGCTCTATTTGAAGGACGAGGCGTCCCCCGACGCGCCGCCCAATCCCATCCTCTGCGGCTTCCGGCGGATCGAGCTGGGGGCGGGGGAGACGAAGTCAGTGGACATTCCCATAGAGCCCTCGGCCTTCACCGTGGTCAACGCCGCCGGAGAGCGGATTCCCGGCAGCGGGGCCTGGACCCTGTACGCGGGCCTGGGCCAGCCGGACGCCCGCACCGCCCGGCTGACGGGAAAGACCGCAGTCAGCACTTCTATCCGCCGGACATAAGGAGAAACGACATGCTGTATATTGGAATCGACCTGGGCACCTCCGCCGTGAAGCTGCTGCTGATGGACGAGGAGGGACAAATCCAAAACATCGTCTCCCGGGAATACCCGCTGTCTTTTCCCAAGCCTGGCTGGTCCGAGCAGAACCCGGCGGACTGGCTGGAAGCGGTGGTGACTGGCATCCGGGAGTTGACGGCGGACTGCGATAAGACCCGGATTGCGGCCATCGGCTGCGGCGGGCAGATGCACGGGCTGGTGGCCCTGGACGGGGAGGACCGGGTCCTCCGCCCCGCCATTCTTTGGAACGACGGCCGCACCGCTCAGGAGGTGGACTACCTCAACAAGATCGTGGGCCGGGAAAAAATCAGCCGGTATACCGCCAACATCGCCTTCGCGGGCTTCACGGCCCCTAAGCTCCTCTGGATGCGGAAGAACGAGCCGGAGCTGTTCGCCAGAATCGACAAGGTGATGCTGCCCAAGGATTACATCAACTACTGCCTCACCGGAGTTCACTGCACCGATGTCTCCGACGCCTCGGGGATGCTCCTCTTCGACGTGGAGCACAAGCGCTGGAGCCCGGAGATGCTGGAGCTGTGCGGTCTGCGGGAGTCCCAGATGGCGAAGGCCTTCGAGAGCTATGAGGCCGTGGGCACCCTCAAGCCGGACATGGCGAGGGCCCTGGGCCTGGCGGAAACGACGGTGGTCTGCGCCGGGGCGGGGGACAACGCCGCCGCCGCCGTGGGCACGGGCACCGTGGGGGACGGGGGCTGCAACATCAGCCTGGGCACCTCCGGGACCATCTTTATCTCCAGCAAAACCTTCGGCGTGGACCCCAACAACGCCCTTCACTCCTTCGCCCACGCCGACGGCGGATACCACCTCATGGGCTGCATGCTCTCCGCCGCCAGCTGCAACAAGTGGTGGATGGAGGATATTTTAAAGACCCCGGACTACGCCGGGGAACAGGCGGCGATTACCCCGGAGAAGCTGGGGCGGAACCGCGTGTTTTTCCTCCCCTACCTCATGGGGGAGCGAAGCCCCATCAACGACACCGGCGCCCGGGGCTGCTTGATTGGCATGACTATGGATACCACCAGGGCGGACCTGCTCCAGGCAGTGCTGGAGGGCGTGGCCTTCGCCATTCGGGACAGCTTTGAGGTGGCCCGGAGCCTGGGCGTGGAGATTCCCCGCTCCAACATCTGCGGCGGGGGCAGCAAGTCCGGGCTCTGGCGGACCATCATGGCCAATGTCCTGGGCATCCCCCTGGACATCGTGGCCACAGAGCAGGGACCCGGCTACGGCGGGGCCATGCTGGCCATGGTGGCGGCGGGGCGGTTCCCCTCCGTCCAGGCGGCGGCGGACGCACTGGTGCGCGTTGCCGGCACCGTGGAGCCGGAGGCGAAGCTGACCGCCCTCTATGAGGAGCGGTACCGGCAGTTCCAAAAAATATACCCCGCCTGCAAGGCGCTGTTCCCCCAGCTTCTTTAAAGGAGGAACCCCATGAAGATTGAATCTGTTTACAGCCCCGCCTTCCGGGCCTACGGCCAGGTGCTCACCGGCTATGACACGGAAAAGCTGCTCTGGGCCATGGAGGCCATCCCCCTGCCGAAGGAGGGCACGGCCTATGAGCCGTCCATCGCCGCCTTGGAAGGCTGCGATATCTTCCGGCGGTTCCAGGACCACGCCTACGGCGGGATGCCGGTACAAATCGGCATGTGCTGGGGGCGCAATACCAAGCTCAACTGCCTGGAGTACCACCGGGACAGCGAGGTCAACATCGGATCGTCGGACTTCATTCTCCTGCTGGCGAAACAGGAGGAACTGGTGGACGGCCGGCTGGATACCGCCTGTGTCCGGGCCTTCCGGGTCCCCGCCGGGGCGGTGGTGGAGGTCTACGCCACGACGCTGCACTACGCCCCCTGCCATGTGGATGGGGCAAAGGGCTTCCGGGTGGCGGTGGTGCTGCCCAGGGGCACCAATGAGACCAGGCCTGTCCTCACGCAGCTGAACGCGGAGGATGACCGCCTGTGGGCGAAAAACAAATGGCTGCTGGCGCACCCGGACTCCGGCGAGGCCGGACAGGGGGCCTGGGTGGGCCTGATAGGTGAGAACATTGATATCAAAAACGATCTTTGAAAAGGAGGAAGATTCTATGCAATTGACCAATATTCCCGAGGTAAAGCTGGGCCTCGTCGCCGTCTCCCGGGACTGCTTTCCCGTCGCCCTGAGCGAGAAGCGCCGGGCCGCCGTCAAGGCCGCCTGTTCCGGTGGGCTGTACGAGTGCCCTGTCACGGTGGAAAACGAGCAGGGAATGCTGAAAGCCGTGGAGGACGTGAAAGCCCATGGCTGCAACGCCCTGGTGGTGTTCCTGGGCAACTTCGGCCCCGAGACGCCGGAGACGCTGATTGCCCGGAATTTTGACGGCCCCTGCATGTTTGTGGCCGCCGCCGAGGGGGACGGGGACCTGATCAACGGACGGGGCGACGCCTACTGCGGAATGCTGAACTGCTCCTATAACCTGGGGATGCGGCATCTCAAGGGCTATATTCCCGAGTACCCCGTGGGCACGGCGGAGGATCTCGCCGGAATGATCGCCGAATTTGTCCCCATCGCCCGGGCCGTTATCGGCGTGCGCAATCTGAAAATCATCACCTTCGGCCCCCGGCCTCAGGATTTCTTTGCCTGCAACGCCCCCATCAAGGGCCTGTATGAGCTGGGCGTAGAGGTGGAGGAGAACTCCGAGCTGGACCTGCTGGTGAGCTACCGGGAGCACGCCGGTGATCCCCGCATCCCGGCGGTCTGCGCGGAAATGGCCGCCGAGATGGGCGAAGGGCGTTACTACCCCGATCTGGGCGAGCGGATGGCCCAGTTCGAGCTGACGCTGCTGGACTGGGCGGAGAAGCACAAGGGGGCCCGGAAGTACGTGGCCTTCGCGGACAAGTGCTGGCCCGCGTTTCCCAGCCAGTTCGGCTTTGAGCCCTGCTATGTGAACTCCCGCCTGGTGAGCCGGGGCATCCCGGTTGCCTGTGAGGTGGACATCTACGGCGCGCTCAGTGAGTACATCGGCATGTGCGTTTCCGGGGACACGGTGACTCTGCTGGACATCAACAACTCCGTCCCCGCCCAGTTGTGGGCGGAGCAGATCAAGGGTAAGTTTGACTATCAGCTGACGGATACCTTCATGGGCTTCCACTGCGGCAACACCCCCGCCTGCAAGCTGTGCGCGGACCGGGCTGTCAAGTATCAGCTCATCCAGAACCGCCTGCTGGAAAACGGCGGCGAACCCGACTTCACCCGGGGCACCCTGGAGGGCGACATCGCCGCCAGCGATATCACCTTCTACCGCCTCCAGTGCGACAGTGACGGAAATCTCCGGTCCTACATCGCCCAGGGCGAGGTGCTGCCGGTGGCCACGGGCAGCTTCGGCGGCATCGGCGTGTTCGCTATTCCCGAGATGGGCCGGTTCTACCGCCATGTGCTCATCCAGAAGCGCTATCCCCACCACGGGGCCGTGGCCTTCGGGCACTATGGCAAGGCGCTGTTCGAGGTGTTCAAGTTCCTTGGGATTCAGGATATCGCCTACAACCAGCCCAAGAGCCTGCCCTATCCCACGGAGAACCCATTTCAGTAAGTGTCATGCTTCCATTGCCCGTCAGGGCGCGTGAATCAAAACCATGGGCCGGTCTGCCGCTCCACTTCCACGGCGGCCGGCACCTAAAAAAGGAGGAAGACCGCGTCGGCCTGCGGTGCGGCAGTGTGGAGACCTGTCGTAAAGCCCCCTGACCGGGGCGAGGCGAAGGCGGCGGAGGCCCCTTCGCCAGGGCCGAGAGTTATGGCAAGTTTGAATCTGAAGGGCATCACCAAAATCTATCCCCACAGCGGCGGACAGAAAAAAAGCAAGAAGAAGGCCGGGGACCCCGAGAAGAAAGTCAACCTCCAGGTAACCGCCGAGGGCGTCATTGCCGTTCAGGAGTTCAATCTGGACATCAAGGACAAGGAGTTTATCGTTCTCGTCGGCCCCTCCGGCTGCGGCAAGTCCACTACCCTGCGGATGGTGGCGGGTCTGGAGGAAATTTCCGGCGGCGAGCTGTATATCGACGGAAAGCTCATGAACGACGTGGAGCCCAAAAACCGGGACATCGCCATGGTGTTTCAGAGCTACGCCCTCTATCCCCACATGACGGTGTACGAGAACATGGCCTTCCCCCTGAAGCTGCGGAAGACGGACAAGGCGGAAATTGACCGCCGGGTCAAGGAGGCGGCGGAGACCCTGGACATCACCCAGTACCTGGACCGCAAGCCCAAGGCCCTCTCCGGCGGACAGCGCCAGCGTGTGGCCATTGGCCGGGCCATCGTCCGGGAGCCCAAGGTGCTGCTGATGGATGAGCCCCTCTCCAACCTGGACGCGAAACTGAGAAACCAGATGCGCGCCGAGATCATCAAGCTGCGCCAGAAAATCAACACGACCTTCATCTATGTCACCCACGACCAGACCGAGGCCATGACCCTGGGCGACCGGATCGTCATCATGAAGGACGGCTTCATCCAGCAGATCGGCACCCCCCAGGAGGTCTTCGACCATCCGGCGAACCTGTTCGTGGCGGGCTTCATCGGCATGCCCCAGATGAACTTCTTCGACGCCAAGCTCCTCTGCGAGGGCGGCAAATACTTCGTCAGCGTAGGCGGCTGCAAGGTGGAGCTGTCCGGCGACAAGCAGAAGAACCTGGCGGCGAAAAAGGTATCCGCCCAGGCCATTACCCTGGGCGTCCGGCCCAGCCACATGGTGCTGGCCAAGCAGCCCGGCAACACCCTTGCCGCCAAGGTGGAGGTCTCGGAAATGATGGGCAGCGAGGTCCATTTCCACGCCAATGCCGAGGGCCGGGACGTGGTAGTGATTGTGCCCACCATGGACGCCACGGGAACCCACATCGACTCCTTCCGCGCCGGGGACCAGATGAACCTGACCTTCAGCGGCAACGTGTGCCATGTCTTCGGCCAGGACGGAAAGAACCTGGAGTTTTGACCATAGGGGCGCTTGACCGCCCACAGACGGTGTGATATACTCTGCCGCGTCAATGATTCCCCCAGGCTGGCTCTCGCCCGCCTGGGGGAACTGGCAAATTGCGTTTATCTATATAACGAAGAAGGAGCTTGATCCATGGGATTTCCAAAGGATTTTATTTGGGGCGCCGCTTCCGCCTCTTATCAGATTGAGGGCGCCGTGAGCGAGGACGGCCGGGGAGAAAGCATTTGGGACGTTTTCTCCCACATCCCCGGAAAGGTCAAATGGGGCGATACCGGCGACACGGCCGCCGACGCCTATCACCGCTGGCGGGACGACATCGCCATCATGAAGGAGATGGGCCTCCAGGCCTATCGATTCTCTATTGCCTGGCCCCGGGTAGACCCCAAAGGCGACGGGCATTGGAACCAGGCGGGGCTGCACTACTACAGTGAGTTGGTGGACGGCCTACTGGAGGAGGGAATCCAGCCCTGGGTGACTTTGTTCCATTGGGACCTTCCCCAGGCATTGCAGCGGCAGGGCGGCTGGCAGAACCCGGAGACCGCCCGGCGCTTTGAGGCCTACGCGGAGAAAATGGCGGAGCTGTTCCGGGGCCGGGTGCGCCGGTGGTTCACTTTTAACGAGCCCCAGTGCTTCATAGGAATGGGCTATGGGACGGGAGAACACGCCCCGGGCCTGCGGCTGGACGGCGACAGCCTCAGCGCCTGCTGGGAGACCTTCTGCCAGGCGCACTCTCTGGGACAGAAGGCTCTGCACCGGGCGGACGGCGGAAATCTGGTGGGTGTCGCCTCCACGGGGGCGGTCTGTTATCCCGCCAGTCAGGCTCCCGAAGACGTGGAGGCAGCCCGGCAGGGGACCTTTGCCCTTCCTCTGGGGCCCAGGACCTTCTCCCACACCCTGGCCCTGGACCCCCTGTGCCTGGGGGAAGAATACGAGAAGCCGGACTTCATCGGGCTCAACCTCTATCAGGGCGCACCCGTCCGCGCGGGCAAAAACGGGCCGGAGACGATTCCCTTCCCGGCGGGCTTCCCCCGGACCGCCCTGGGCTGGCCCATCACCCCGGAGGCCCTGGAGTGGGGCCCGCGGTTTTTAGCGGAACGCTACGGTCTGCCGCTGGTGGTCAGTGAAAACGGTCTGGCCTGTACGGACCGGGTTTTCCTGGACGGCGCCGTACACGATCCTCTGCGGATCGACTTCCTGACCCGGTATCTCCGGGCGCTGGAGCGCGCCATTGACCAGGGCACGGATGTCCGGGGGTATTTCCAGTGGTCCCTGACAGATAACTTCGAGTGGGCTGAGGGCTATGACCCCCGCTTTGGCCTGGCCTATGTGGATTACGCCACAGGGGACCGGATGCTGAAAGACAGCGGGCGGTGGTACCGGGAGGTCATTCGCTCCAACGGTGCGGACTTGTGAGAGGGCTTGTATCAATCCCCCTGACAGATCCAAGCGAGGAATTCACCCCCCAATATGGTCCTTTATTGGACGTTTCCATTATCTTCGTCTGTTTGCCTGCCTTTTACCTGCTTTAATCAGTGCTTCCCTAAATAAACGGCGCGGAAAGGAAACGTGCCACAGCTTGGGAGAAAATTTTTGCCGCACGGCGGCGGCAGGGACCAGGCAATTCAAAAACTGCATCGCTATAAACAAAGAATAGTCCCATTCTCAGAACTCGTCAAACCGGCGTCTCAATTCCTCGTCCGTCAGCTCCCCGCGCTCAGAGCGCTCCAATAGCGGCGTTCCACTCATCCACGCCCCCCTCTCTGCTTTCGGGCCTTCAAACGGTTGTAGGTCCGGTCATACTCCTTCCGGGCCGGAGTGTGGTTCGCTTTTCCCAAAGCCTCCTTACGGTGAGCGCCTGCCTTCCGGCAGGTACGCTCCAGCTCGCCGGGAGCGACGTTGTTGCAGTAGCACGTGTTGTACCCGGCGGTCAGCAGGAAGTACCGTCCGCAGTTGTGGCACTGCCTTGGCGCGTTGCCCAGGGCCAGGCCCCTATAAAACTCTGTCCGTAAAAAGTCCGCCAGGCTGTTGAACGTCGACTTCTCCGCCACGAAGACCCTGCCCTCCTCAGTAGGATGCATCATGGGTACGAAGTCCACCTCCAAGGGGAAGCTCTGCTCAAACTCATCGTTGAAAATGTGCGCGCCGATGGAAAGCATATCGGAGTAGAAGCGGGAGTATGCCTGGGCGTAGGCGCCGCTGGTCCTCCGCTTCAGCGGCTCGAAATACGTCCTCGTCATCTCCGCGACCTGCTGGCGGAAGGCGCGGCTGGACTCTGCGAAGCAGGCGAGCCCAGCCATCATCCCTTGGTATATGGCGTACCCTTCGGCAGACGGGTCCTGCACCTGATCCCATTTCTCTTTGTCCGCCATCAGCCCTTGAAAGGTATGGAAATAACACGCCTCGTCCAGCTTCAAGGCTCGATAGGCTGGCAGAGTAAGGACGAGTTCCCAGATAGCGTTCAGCCGTTCCTGCGCAAAAGCGGCTGCGCTGTCTGTTTTTCTGCGGGCAGCTTCCGGGCGGCGGAGATAAACAGACTGACCCGCCGGTCGATCTCGTTCAGGATTGACTCGTCCGGGTTCATGACGTCCACGCAGCACTGGCCGATGGGATAGTCCTTTTTGCCTATGAGCACTCGGTCGCCGTAGAAGAATACGGTGAACTGGTCGTAGGTGTAGTCCAGTTCGATGTGCGGCTGTTCCTCTGCTATGACTGCCTTCCTCCTGTATCCGATAGAGATTTGGGATTTCCCTAATCGGGTTCAAATCCGTTGAAAATCGTAGCCGGTAGTGATACCCTCATCGTATCAGATGGACGAAGAAAAATCAATCACAGAGGGTGACAGATGATGCTCTGGCAGTGTGCAAAGCCCGCAACCAAAAGATTCTTTCCTCTGCCCGACGAGATTTTTTCTCTGGGTCTGTCGTCGGGCGCGCTGGCGGTCTACTCCTGCCTGCTCTTCTGCGAGGACTGCAAGACCTATCAGTGCTGGCCCAGCTACAGGTCTATCGGCGAAGCTGTCCGCATGAGTGTCAACACTGTGCGGAAGTATGTGACTGAGCTGGAAAGTCAAGAGTTGATTGTTACAGAGCCGACGTCTATCTCTCACAAGAGATGGCCGCAAGCGCAACGGCACTCCCCAGCAGGTCACAGCTCCACCAGCGCGGAAAGCTGTTTCAGCAAATCAGACAGAGGGCCCCACAAAGCGGAGTAGTCCCGCTGGAGGGCCGATATTTCCTCGGGATAAATCCCCCCCGTAGGTGTTGGCATGGATAGCCACTTGATTGAGATTGTTTGAGCACCGCCGCTGGAGGGACACCAGCTCCCGGACGGGGCAAGGTCAATCTGGAGCACATAGCCGCAGAGGGCCATCCGGCGCATAGGCCCCCATGTTGCGGATGCCCGCCTGGCCATGCGTTCCTGGATAAGCGCCTGTTCTTCCTCGGACACCATCACATGAAGATGGACGGGGCGGCGGCGCTTTTTGCCAGCCACGCCATCTGTCGCCCCGGTCGGGCGCGTTCCGTTTGGGCGCGGCGGGGGCCTCTGCCGTTCCCCAGCCAGTTTCCCGGCCTCCCGCAGTTGGGCGGCAATCGGGGCCTTTTCCTGCCGGGCCCGTTTGCGGCCAGCGGCCTCCTGCTGGAGTTCCCCCCCACGGGCACACTCGGCCAACCGTTCCGAGGAAACAAATTCTTTCACCACATAGCACCCAAAATCTGGGTAAAACCATGTTAGCCGCTTTCCATCAGGGATGCGGCCCTCGTCCTCCCATTTCCCCACCACCTGGGCCTGGGCATCCAGCAGCCGCCGCAAATCGGGGTTGTTGCGGGAGGGCTTGAGCTCGTAGTGATAGAGCTCCTTTTCCGAGAGCGGTCGGGCATAGGCCAGCTCTCCCCACGCCAGCCGGGTATCATGCTCCACCCAAATCCGGCCCTCGTAGTTTTCGATCCGGATGGGCGGATTTTCCTTTCCATTGGGGAACGTGCCGATGTCCACGGGCCGCTGGGTAGAATAATACTTGTATACAGGGCATATTTGCAAACCCGGCCAGCTCACTGGCCCGCTGGCGGCGGTGGCCCGCGATGATTTCATAGCCGCAGCCCTCCCGGGGACGCACCAGCGCGGGCTGGTGTACGCCGTTGTCCTTGACGGACTCCACAAGCCCTTTCATTTCCACATCGTCCCGCATACCAAAGGGATGGTCTTTGAACGGGAACAGCTCCGGGCGCGTCTACATCGACTACACCGAAGATGAGATCGGCAGCAACTTGAACTGCGGGCCGGACAAGGCCATGAGGCTGCTGGCAGAGCTGGACACTGGCAAAGGCGTGGGCCTGATTGAGCGTGTCCGGCAGGGCCAGGGCCGCCCAACGAAAATCTATGTCAAACGCTTTACCACCCGCGTCGTCCCTACCCCACCGCTGGAGCCTTCCCCCAGGCCACGGCTTTTCAGCGGCCAAGACTGCGGAAAAGCCGCAGCCCAGAGTGTAAAGTGTCCCCTTTGTCAAGGACAAAATAAGAAATAGACACCCCAATATTTGGACAGGCAATAAAAAGGGCAGCAGGCCGAATGAATCTGAAGTATTTGTCACCGAATCAAAGAATCAAAAACTGTCTCTTGTTCCAAGCAAGATTCATTAGTCCAGCGCGGCGATAGATACTTTCTCGGGTCTTTCCTGGCAGAAAATCTGCTACGTCAAGACCGATTTGCGGATAGTATTTTTTGAGTAGATCAATCTCGTTCTCAGACCACTGCACACGGCTTATGGTTAATTCCAGTTCAACCGCTTTTGTCTTACAGGCTAATTCACTCCGGTTTGGAAGCAAAATTGACACCTTGGCACCAATGATTGGGTAGTATTTTTCTACAATTTCAATTTCCCAGAGCATCCATGGGGTGCCGCCGTTTCTCTGCCGTTTGACTGCAGTGCGAAGCCCTAGTCTTTTCGCCTGCGACACACAATCAAGGGGGGAGCGCAGAGAAAGCAGCTGGGCAGTTTCCTCTGCGCCCAGCTTGTGATATTGTTGGGTCAAGATTTTAATTTCATCCTGCGACCACTCTCTGCTATAGCCAAATCCCCAAAAGCGTGCCAATAAGCCACACTCCGCTTGAGAATGATTGGACATTTGCGGAACAACATGATCTTCGGTATAACGGTCTATGAACTCCATCAGCTCTTTTGTTGTGAAAGAGTCCAAAAAGGGTTTTTGTATTCCCATGGTGATCTCCTGTCCTGCTATTCAATGCCCTTGAAGAATGCTGACCGTCGATTCAATGGGATAGCCCAGGAGCAGACCGGTGGTG
This sequence comes from Oscillospiraceae bacterium, assembly GCA_910574635.1. Taxonomy (GTDB): domain Bacteria; phylum Bacillota; class Clostridia; order Oscillospirales; family Oscillospiraceae; genus Oscillibacter. The sequence goes on from CAJTCG010000012.1 coordinate 18,296, forward strand.
ATAAGCTGTACCGGAGTTGCGGCCCGTGTATATTGGAACGGAGCGTGGCCTGTTCCATAGCAGCTCATTTCCATATTGCACAGACGCCTTATTTCCTGCTGCTCCATGGTGGAGACATGTACCCCCAGCTTTTCATAAAAGCTAAAAACTCTATCAAGGTCAATATAATCCGATATGGAACCCGTTCTGCATAGAAACATATGGAGAACGCGTGTTTCCTCCATTGTGTCCTCGATTCCGCGCAAAACACCAGATGGGAGGGCTTCTTTCATCGCGTCAAATTGGCGTTTTGCTTCCTCAGCCGTAGGATGATTTGGAAGGTATTCACTCTTCAAAGATTTTGTTATGCCGGCAAAAAGTTTCAGGCCTTTTTGCACAGCAGTATCCAGATATTCTTCGTCACAGCTCCAGCCCCCACAGCAGTCCAGATTTGCCCAGGAGCAGTAGGGAACCTCTACAGCCTCATGGATCAGGTTAAAACGGTACGTGCGCAGACACGCGCGCTTCCCGGCAAACTCGCTGACCACCTTGACCTGGCTGCGAGTTTTGAAATCCTCCCGGACTATGGAAACGCCTTTAGAGTTCTGATATAGAACTTTTTCCATGAGAATCCCTCCATTCCGGTTCGTATCGGAGCTGCTTCATAGGCCAGCTCCCAGCCTCGTCTGTTTGTGACAGGCTGGTAATCCGCATAATCCTGATGTCAATCCAACACGGCATTCAAATAAACCGAATTTCCTGCCGCAGAGAAGATAGCTTTATTCCACCTTCGCAAATTCGGCAACCATCACATGCTTCAATTATAATGCAAAGTACGCGCATTATCAAGGCAAGAAATTATCTGATCTTTAATTTTAAGAAATGGAGGACACTATGGCTACTGCCACAAAATATCTTTACACATTTTTAAGCGCCTGCTCCGGCAATTGGAGGAACACCGTTCATATCTCCTGCCAGGGAGAAGCGGACAACTCCGGCTACCTGCTGGCGGCCGACCGGGACGGCCAGCCGGTAATCCTGCCGGTTCAGCGGTTCTATGAGCTGACGGGCGTGCAGATCGACCCCGCCGAGTGCTGCGGCCAGCTCACCGAAGCGGGCTTTGATACCCTGTACGCACAATACCTGCTCTGGCGGTGTCCCTCGGCGCAGGGGCATCCCCTGCGCCAGCTTTGCGAGACCAATATGAAAACAGCGCCGTGATCCTGCATTGAAGGGTTGCGGCGCTGTTTTGTATGAGGAGGAGCGGGGCTGCTTGATCTCGAAAGCAGATAAAGACCCGGCACGATAGAAGAGATGGGGCAACGGGTCGGTTTCATGCTTCTGTTTCTGCTATGCGCCCGGAAATCCAGTTGGGATGCCTTTGGGGTTTTTCAAACGATTGCGGTCGGCCAGAATCAGGTTATTGGAAAGAGCGTTCAGGCCGTAGTAGAGGGCTTCACCCTGCATAAAAAGCTCATAAGGTAGGCACGACCGCGCCATATCCGCTTGCGCGGACGGTCTCGGTCGAACCCCCTCCAAGAACCGGACGTACACCTCTCGATGTATCCGGCTCGCCCTTTGTCTATCATCAGGAATCCATAATTTGATGTTGCAGCTTATCAAAACATTCGGGGCAGAGCGCGATAGATTTCCTGCGCATTTTCAACATCAGCCTTTCAACTTCTGTGTCGCCCGTCAAGTCTTTGAGCCGCTTAACATGGTGCATTCGAATTTCTTCGGTTTTCGCTGAACACAACTCACATTTTCCAGCCTTCAGCCTATGGGCCAGCCCGTTTTTCCGTTCGTATTTACGAAACTGCGGTAGAATATCGAGAATGGCTGACCCAGCGTCTGAGGACTTTTTTCGCTCAAAACCATCGTGATAGAATTCACACCGTTTTCTTCCGGCTTTCGTATCATAATACGCGCCAAAAACGCCATCTTTCTTGTACTTCTTCCTGATTTTGTTGACGGTGGCATTGAACTTTGCAGCAAAGGTCTTGAGCATACTGCCTTCCATGATATAGCAGAATTTATTGAGCACAGTCACGTTTTCCGCAAGGCAGTAGAAGTTGTATAAACCGCGTATTTCTGAGTTGTACTTGCTGATAATTTCCACGTCCGTTCTGTGCATAAGGAACCCGCGGTGTATGGGTTTCCATCGCTCCTGTCCATCCGCGCCTCTTGCGATTTTCATAGCGCGGTATTCCCACAGTTTGCCCTCCCACTTATCGTGGGGAACATATAGTGCAACCTTATAGTTCAGGTGGCGGCGCAGGATACCGTCTTTTCCGCGTTTAGAAGCTTTACAGCGTCTGACTGTGAAATCGTATCCCAGGTAGCGGATCAGTTTGCTGGAATGTGTCACTTTCGTCTTTTCCGTTGACAGGGTGAGTTTTAGCTGTGTGGACAGGAACTGACCAATTTCCGATTTTATCCTTTCCGCGTCCTCTCTGGAGCCAATGACGCCAACTACAAAGTCGTCGGCGTACCGGTTATATTGCAGCCGTTTATATTGTGGGTCGAACTGCGGGAAACTGGGCGTGTCCAACTGGCGATGTTGCGCTTGTTTGAATTCTCTGACTGCGGCTCGATGGTCCTCGGCCACTGAAAGATTTTTCTTTGCTTTGTTGTACTGATGATGGACACGGTTGTATTCCGGGCTGGGCAGTCTGTAGCCCTTACCGGAGTCCCTGTTGAATCTCGTCGTGAACGTTTCCATGAAGCGGTCCAGTTCTGTCAGATAGATGTTGGCCAGGATAGGACTGACCCCGGAGCCTTGCGGTGTTCCGGAGAATGTGCGGTGGTATTCCCACTGTTCCATATATCCCGCTTTCAGAAATTTCCACATCAGGGAGATAAAGTGTTCGTCTTGGATACGTCTGCGGAGGATTTCAATCAGAACGTGGTGGTCGAAGCAATCAAAGCAGGCGGTAATGTCGCCCTCAATCACCCAGTTGACGCCCGTAAAGTTAGCCTGAACTTCTTTTAATGCCGTGTGGCAGGAGCGCCCTGGCCTGAATCCATGGGAGTGTTCCGAAAAGGTGGGTTCATAGATTGCTTCCAGCAGCATACGGACAACTTCCTGGACCAGCTTATCGTCTGTAGAGGGAATACCCAGCGGGCGCTTTTTAGACGGGTTACTCTTTTTGGCAATGTAGTGCCGCCGCGCCGGATTCGGCTGGTAGGAGTGGTCTTTCAGCGATGCAATAATGCGGTTGATGCGAGTCATGCTCATGCCGTCCAGCGTCATACCGTCTGCCCCAGAGGTCATACTGCCGGTTGATTTTGCGATGTTCTGGTAGGCCAGCAGATAAAACTCCGGGTTGTACAGGTTTCGGTACAGCCGCTGAAACTTGTAGTTTTCTTGTGTTGCTTTGGATTCCAGACTTTTCAATACATCAATCGGATTTCTCATAGTGCCTCACGCACCTTTCTTCATTTTGTATTGAGAGACAAACTGTTTCCCTTCGCCGTGTGGATGGCTTTCCCATCCTCTGACTACTACGGAAACTCTGTTACCTTGGCGGATTTTCAGAGTCACTTTTCTCATAGCACTCATAGCCGCAAATGGGCGGCGCTCCGCTTTAGAGTAATCCCCGTTTAGCGCTATACAAATAAGCATATGGTGTTGTCGGATGTGGTTTTCGCCGTTTTCCGCTTTCCTGCGGCTTGGTTTGCGGTGAGTATTCCGCACAGCTACACTCAAGAAATAACTGTGCCACCGCACCTGCGAGTTTAGCTCCCATACGCAGAGGGCTTCACTATACCCAACCTCCGGCTGCCATTTAGACAGTGTAGTTTTCATCCTCATACACCATGTTTCATCTCTTCTGCGCGAAAGCCTGTGAAGCTCAGACCTTCCGCACGCTCCGCCATGCTACACTCCCCGTCAGGTTTCCCTTTTCGGATAAGGCGGGAGATGACAGATTGCGGCACTATTTACCGCATAATACTTTTATCTGCTGCTTGCTAAAGGCAGTATTCGTATAGCCCACGAGCACCAGATGGGGTGCTCTTACGGGCGCACTTCCGTCGTGAACGGGATAAAAATGGCGGTGCTGGACGTGGTAAGGCTCCGCTGAATCTCGATCAGATTCCGACCCAGAGGGAGAGAGGACATCAGCCCTTCCTCCTGCTGGAAATCCAGCCGGACGAGCTGGCAGTTGTGCTTTTGGGCAATGCTGGACGCCTGAAAGATGTTGTTGTCCAGCTGCCGCTGGCTGTCCGCCGTGTTTACGATCAGGAACGTCACCAAAAACATCCGCTCATTCCGGCTCTGGAGGTCTTGCAGGAGCTTCTTGGCCTCGTTGCCGTAAGTGGTGAGGTCGCTGGGCAGAATATCCATGTCGTAGCCCGCTCGGACCGCCTTTTTCTGTTCCTCGATCTTGGAACGGTCCAGCTCCGTGATCTTCCGCTTTACCGTCTTGATGGCGCTGGTTTGGTCCACAGACTGGATGTGGAGATTCACCACGAGACTGGATTCCATATCGAGGAAATCCGCCAGCATCCGGTCGTTCAGCTCCGGGGCCATGATCTGCACAAAGCTGACCGCGCCGAAGCGCCGCCCCATGCGGAAGGCCCGCCCGGTGCTGAACTCGAAGGAGCTGGGCGCGATGAAGTCCTTGGTGGAGAGGCCGGAGGGCGCTAACCACTTCCAGTCGAAGCGGAAGGGCTGGGCGGTGTCCATATGGAAGATGGAGTACATCAGCCGAAGCCGCTCCTTTCCATCCATGGGAGCGGCGGAAACGCCCAGGCGCTTGAAATTGTTCAGAATGTCGATTTCCACCCGCTCCAGCCGGGGCTTGGCCTCCCGCAGACTGTTGGCCTCCACGCCGAAGGTGAGGTATTTTGTCTTGGTCAGGCCGTTGTTGCCCTTGGCAAGCTGATTTTCCAGCATGGCGGAATACTCCCCCCGCACATCGTCGAAGCCGTCCCCCTTGCGCGGGATCGCAATACTCCGGCTGTCCTGGGCGGCGGAGAGGTTCAGGAAAGAAAGCTGAAAACGGACGGAGCTGTCGAAGTATAGCGATAGGTAAGCCTACAGTATCAACGTTTCCGGCTTTTCCCCCGCTCCACACCGTGCATGAGAGTTTCCCCTCACACGGCGTTCCATCAATCAAACTACATTTTCATTGTCACAAGTTATTACAAGCAGTTTAAGGGGTGTGCCGCATTCTATCCGAAGCCGTTTAGATAGAGATTGGCGTGTTTCCCGCTGCTATGCGGAGTTTGTTTAGCTTGGAAATTTGCCTTTTGCTAAGGTTGAGAATGGCAAGATGCTTTGCTATGGTCTCATCGGTAGTCGCATGAATTAGCAGATGTACAGGTTCTCGCACCAACACAAGGTTGTTGTATTGGTCAGTACCACCTTTTGCCCTAGGCAGCTTATGATGACAGTGGATATCAGCCAGAGATTGGAAGGGCTGTCCTGTAACAGCACATTTTCCATACTGTGCGCAGAAAAGAGATAGCCGGTTATCAGCGTATTGGGCACTGCGCCATACTAATATTTGCTGCGCCATTGCTTTCAGCAGAGATGTGTTAATTTCGAGATTGGTGTGGATTTCTTGCCTGCCCTCTGGGGTATACTTCTGAACAGCCTGCCTTTTGAACATCGGAGGTTTTGTCTGAACGTATCCTATGGGGGCGATGGGCAGATTTTTCAAGTATCGCGTTTGTGCAGAGCTGCCATATCTGTCTGCTACTGCCCCTTTTGTTGGCTGTTGTGGTTCCTTTTTCAGCCGCTTTCCCAGCCTGTAAAGTATTTTTGCCGCAGGATAGGATAATCTTGAAAAATCCACACTGACCGCTGTAGCCATTCGATAATAATTATGTACACCCATGACAAATGCGTTATAGTCATGTACTGCGTGTACATCAGTTGTACCATGCTGTGGGCGGACAATTGCCTTTGCTTTTTCCTTCGCTACCGTCTGAATCCTTTTCATTGCCTTGCTGCTGACCCGTGAGTGGACTACCATGCCTCCTTTCTTGGGCCTTAGTTGCATTTTGATACCGAGAAATTCCGAATATTGCGTTTTAAGATTAACAACTCTGGTTTTCTCTGGGGAAATATCCAGTCGCAGCCGCTCTTTTAACCATTGCGTAACGGCAATTTTTGCCCGATATGCCACGTCTGCGCTTGGACAGAAGATGCGGAAATCATCAGCGTAGCGTACCATGTACATTTCCTTCAATCTGGTTTTACGCATAGCTTCATAGCCGTGACTTTTAATCCGTCTCCCCTTTGTGTCATAGTAAGCCTTGCGATTATAAACAATGGGATTTTCCTGCCACTGGCTTTCCAGCCACCAGTCCAGTTCATTCAGCACCACATTTGCCAGCAATGGTGAAATAATTCCACCCTGCGGGGTTCCCGCAGTGGGAGTTACTACCGTGCCGTCCTCTAATTGAATAGGAGCCTTTAGAATGCGCTTAATGACGTATAGCAATTGTCTATCCTTGACACCTAAAGCCCACAACTGCCTGAGCAATTTGGAGTGGTCCACATTATCGAAAAAGCCCTTTATGTCAAATTCCACTGCATACTGCATATGCGAACGCTGCATCAGTTTATATGCCGCAGCTATCGCGTTTTCGCAACTTCGGTTTGGCCGGAATCCATAGCTGTTGTCACTGAATTTTGCCTCGCAGATTGGCTCAAGAACTTGCAGGGTACACTGCTGTATCAGCCTGTCCCAAATGCACGGGATACCCAGCGGCCTTGTTTTGGTTGGGTCATAGGGTTTTGGGATTTCCTTGCGGCGAACAGTTCGGGGTCGATAATTTTTGATAATATTACGGACTTTGGCTACCAATCCATCCGGGGTGAACTTTTCAACATCGTGAATTGTTAACCTATCCGTACCCGGTGTTACACTGCCGGTATTGCCTTTCATATTTCGATAGGCAAGAAGAATATTGTCCCGGCTTAGGATCAAATCCATCAGCCTTCCGAAATTCTCCTTTTTTCCGGCTCTTGCAAACAGTTCGTCAAATGTCTCCTGCATACTGTAGTATTCTGCGTGCCGGAGGTTATTTACTTTTTTCGGCTTCGTTTTTTGCTTTTTGACTGCTTCTGTAACCATACAGGCATTATCTCCTTTTGAAGATAACCTTTTTGTCCTATCCGAAATCCTGTTGTTCACTTGTGAATAGACGTTTGTGCTTGATTGACTCGTGGCCGTCACTCCGCCCCCCATTACTAAGGCTGTCAGCTTTTGACTGCCAGCCGTAGGGACATCAACGCTATTGCCACTACTTTACCCACCGCTTCGACTGCTTATATGTTTCGTCAGCCTATATCCCGAATGAGGGATACGCGATAGGCTTTCGCCACGTTCCTATACTTTTATCTGTACATATGCCCTTAGGTCTCGCTATAAGCCTGCCAGCTTGACACCGCCTGTAACGGTGTATGGAATTTTGCCTGAACCAGAACTACTTTTCCACACTGACTCCCGTGTAGGGATAGGGGGATTAGCCCCATTCTTCCTTTAGACCCTTACATTCGCGTTTTCGTCAGTCCCTTCGGACATTCTAACCATAGGCATTTTATAGACCCCCGGCCTAACGCTCACAGCCACCTCTGGCTTGCTTTGCGCCTGTCGCTGTTTCCTTTGTTTACCGCGAGCAGAGCGAGCGCAGTCAGCCGACTTCACCGAGCTTCTGACCCTGGCCGTTTCCAACCAACGCCAGTCGGAGTATTAGGGGAGCGTTTCAGGGCGTTACCCCATCATTCCACTCTTCAAAGTATAAGTTGTTGCCTTCGTTTGTCTCTGAAGGCCCCCCGCTTTTACCACCATATGGTCTTTTCGTCCACAGAGCTTTACTCCCTGTAGAATGGTGTTTGTGCGGGAACGTGTCGCACAGTTCAGGAAATCGCACCAGCCCTCAAAAATGGCGGTCTTGTCCTCGTTCTGGCTGAGCTGGTAGTTGATATCCTGAAATTGAATGGTCTTAGTGTAGTGGGCGTCCGTGACGCGGCAAATGCCGTCGGGGAACATCCGCTGATATGGAATGCTGTCTTGGGCGGACTGCTCCTTTTCGTCCGTCCGTCTGGCCCTGGCGATTGCGGCCTCAATCTGCCGTTTATCGTCTTTGGTGAGTTTTTGCCCGCCGCGCTTGACCGGGGCGGGCTTTTCCACTTCGCCGCCGCTCCTTCCGAACAGGCGGCGAATGAGCGCTTTCACTGTCGTGAACAATCCGATAAACCTCCTTATCCAGTCTGTCCTGCCGCTCCAGGGCGGCATAAAAGTTATTGGTCCGGTAGGGCCTTTGCTTGGGCCGCAGGAAACAGACCCGCAGGATATTCCCAAGCACCTTCTCCAAGGGCTGTCCGTTTTTTTCGTACATAGCCAGCAGAAAGAAGGGGAGCATGACCAGAATCATGCTGAGGGACGCGGAGCTGTTGCCCAGGGGCTTTTGCAGAATGAAGAAAAGCGGAACGCCAATCAGCGCCCCGCCGCCGAAGCAGATTAACTGCCTCCTGGTGAGATTGAACATCACCTTGGTTTTAACTTTTGTCAGGTCCTTCGGGACTGGCACATAGGCCATGGGTCGAACCCCTCCTTTATAAAATTTGCCGGATGCCCTGCATGATGTAGGCGGCGCAGGGCACGGCGATGCTGTTGCCCAGCATGGAATAACGTTTTGAATCGCTGATGGGTTTGCCGTCCTGGCCGTACTCCGTCCAAAAGTCCGGGAACCCCATCAAGCGTTCTGCCTCGACGGGCATGAGGCGGCGCAGTTGAAAACCAATACGGACCGGATTCTGATAGTTCAGAGAATAGCCCCCGGAGCTGCTTTTTGCTTGCAAGGTCCCGCTGACCTCCGGCAGCTCCCGCAGGTTACGGCAGTCCACGGCATGGGCGCTCAATATCCCCCTGGGCTGCGAGGCGATCAAGGTGGGGGCGGTTTCCTCCTGGTAGCCGACGCTGCCAGCCTTACTCCCGGCTTTGTAGCAGAATCCGGCGCTGAGGATGCAGAAGTCGGTTTCGCTTTTCATTCCTGCGGGCCGGTTCAGGCCAGCGCCGGAGGCGCACAGCGTTCCCGCGATCTGAGGGTGAAGCAGGAGCGGGCGTTCGTGCTCGGCGGTCAGGGCCGGGGACAAATCCGCCAGAATTTCCGCTTTTGCCTGTCCGGTGGCCATAGCGACTATGGGGAGATTCCCGTGGGTTTGGCACCGGAGAGTCGGAGAAAGGCCGCTCCGCTCCACAGACATAACGCTGCCGCCCTGATCGTTCAGGATTTCCACAGCGGCCCCGCCCGCAGGGTCAGCGCCGCTTTCAGCAAAGGCGGCAAGTCCCTGCCGCGGCGTTCCGCCCGCCTCAAAATACCCGCGCAGGCTTTTGGGGACAAAGAGTATTTCTCCGGCGCTGTTTCCTCTAAAATCGCAGATAAGAAACACGCGCCTCCGCCGCTGGGCTGTCCCAAAGTGACAGGCATCGTATACGCACCAAGCGAGATCAACGCCTCCGCCTCGTGCCATTCCGGCGTTGGCCCACCGTCCAGATCGAGGCATTGGAACTTCGGCCTTTGTGAGCGCCGAGAGCACGGCCTGATAGTCAAGCCCAGACGAGGAACTCGTCGAACCGGGCACGTTTTCCCAGAGCGCGAATTTGGGGTATTCGCCATGTGTCGTTTCCCTCATTTCATAGATAATGCGAACGGCCTCCAAGAAAAGGCCGCTCCGCTCATCCGCCAGACCCCGGCGAAGGCCGGAGACGGAGAGCCCCTGGCAGGGTGAGCCAAATGTGATAATGTCCACGGGCGGCAGCTTTCCGCCGTGAAGCTGGGTGATGTCCCCCACATGGACCATATCCGGAAAATGCCGCCGTGTGACGGATATGCACTCCGGCATAATCTCGCTGGCCCACAGAGAGCGGATTCCATAAAACGAAGCGGCATAGGGGAAACCCCCTATGCCGTCAAATAAGGAACCTAATGTAAGCGTTTTTTCCATTTGTCAGCGTACCTCTTCCGCTTTTCGCTTGGGGGCGCGTTTTCCGGCAGGAGCCGCCCTTTCCGCCAAGCGGCTCTTGATCGAGGATTTTCCCTGGCCCCGCTCACGAGCGGCCCAATATTCGGGATAATATCGCTGGACACTCTGGTCAATGATCTTACTGTATTCCCCAGGCTTGAAATAGTCGTTCACCGGGGCCGTGAACAGCTTCTTGTCCATCAGCTCCCGCAAAGCGACCGTGGCGGCGCAATCTTCCTCGAAGCAAAGATAGCCGCCCTCGTGGAATCCGCATTTCTGCGCCGCTTTGGAAAGCGTCAGGTCTATGATCTCACAGTTAATCATGACGCCTCCATGACTGGCGGTGTCAACCTGAAACGCGCCGGGGCACAGCACTTTGCAATTCTGCACAGGCCCCCAGGGGGAGCTTTCCGGCATATCAAACAAATCCATCGTCCGCCGCCCCTCATCTGGCCCCGGCGTCATGGGCCTTATCCTTGGGCCTGCCGCCAGGGGCGGGGTTTTTCGCCAGCCGTCCCTTGATGGAGGGCTTCTGCGACTGCCGCTCCTTCTCCGCCGCAAGTTCCTTCCGAACCAGCGTGACAAACTCATCCAGTTTGACCGGGTGACTTTGGATTGCGTAATCATAATGCCGGGTTCCAGTATCGAACATGGGAACCGACTTGGCCCAGACGAGATTATGGTCGGAAATACGTTCGTCCGCCAGCTTATCCAGCAGGGTTGCCGCCAGCACATGGGACACGCGCTCCGGGCCAAACTCCGCCAGAACATTCTTTGCGACGGTTTCGGGAAGGTGCATCCCATCAAAACCCGTCCAAATTGCCGCGTCGATTGCATCCCGGCAGGCAATATTTGCCTTTTGCGAAGCCCGGAACAGGTCAATTTCGCTATGGGTTTTTGCGTACCGGGCATTTTCCGGATAGAGCGGAATGGCGCGGGTTTTCTCATACGGAACCTGATTCATTTTTTCAGCGTCCATCTTAATTCCCTTTCTTACAGTTTCTTTTCATACCGCAGCTTCATCTGCGGCGGATAGAGATCGGCGTCTGGGCGGCGCGGGCCCGTCCAGCGTTTGCCGCCAGCCGTTCCGGCGCAGAGCCAGCCAGCGGCCCGGAGGCTGGTGCCCGGTTCCGTGTCCAGTGTATAGGTGATGATCCTGCCGTAGCCCAAGGCCCGCGCCGCCCGTGCCGCCGCCCCGTAGAGGAAACTGCATACGTTCTTTTCTCCAGTGGCGCAAAGCCGGTTGACTTCCAGCGTCATGCCGTCGTCCAGATAGCGGCTGACAGGCCGTCCTACGATTGCGACGCCCACCAGCCGTCCGTTTTGGACGCATCCGAGAGAAAACTTGTGCCCCGTGACGGGTTTATGGTGGCGGTGGTGCTCCGCCACAAAGGCATTGGCGGCTTTCAGAGAAACCGGAACCAGCGTATTCACCGGTCCCCCCTCGTCGCTTTCTTCTGCTTGTCAGGCTGTTTCGCTTCTTTTGCCGTTTTCTGCGGCGCGGCCTGGAGTGCGTCACGCACAGAGGTCTTGGCCTTGGCCCCTCGCTCCGACAACAGCTCCATCACACGCTGATACTCACCCATGACCGCGCCAGTCAAAGCCTGACGCATTTCCGCTGTAGTGGGAAAGCAAACATCCCGGTACTCCCCCTTTGCGTCCTGCCGGTCCGGCATGGCAAGGAACATCCCCTTCTGACTGTCCATGATCCGGATGTTGTTGATCGCGAAGCACCCGCCCAAGGTGACGCTGGCATAGGCCAGCAGATTCCCTTCCTTTTTGGACGGGTAAACCTTTGCCTCCACATTCAGAGGCGGGACATTGGCAGTTTCCCGCGCTTTGGTTTCGCTCATAGAAATTCCTCCATAAGTATTTTAGTGGGCCGAAAAGACCCCTTTTGCGAGACTTCCGCTTTTGAAAAGTGTGAAGCACAGCAGGACCGTATAGCCCACACAGCTCCAGATCGACGCGACTACATCGCCGCTGAAAGCGATATTCCGCACCAGGACGGCGTAGATACCCACGCACACCATGATGAGGAACGCCTGAAAGCCCAGGGCGAACAGGGACCGGAGGTAATTCTGGCCCATGCCGCCGAACTCCTTCCCCAGCATCGCCGCCATGGGGATGGGGGCCACGCTGGTGACAAGATAAATCTCGATCATCCTGCCGTAAATCACGATGAAGATGCAGATGGACAGCGCCCACATGGTAAGCCCTACAAACATGGATTGCAGCCACAGGCCCAGCAGCGGTCCCAGCTCCATTGCCTCCAGTTGTACCTCCAGGTCTGTCACGGCGCTGGATATGTCGATGGAGGCGTCGGAGACAATCACTCCGGCGGCGCTGTTTACCACGCTCTGCGCCACATCAAATACGCCCATGACGATATTCCAAGTGTTGGACACGATCAGCACCGCGCAGGCCGTTTTGAATATCCACTTGAAGAACATCCAGGTGTCGATATCCAGTGCGTTTTGTCAAGTATGTTTTTCAAATAAACGCAAAAACCGGACACAGCGAATTGCTCACTGTGTCCGGTTGGGTTGCTAAATGTTCAGTTATGCGGCCCGAATCAAGTATAACAGTTGATTTTTGAGGTCAACCCGGTCAACATCAAAGCCAGCGTTGTAAATCACATTGGAGATCGGGCGGTTGCCGCCTGGATACCAATAGGAGTAGAATTTGAACGCCGATTTGCAGAGGGGCTTTCCGATCACCCGCTCAACGTCTGCGAAAGAGAGGGTAACGCTGTTCTCCGTCTGCTGGGAAAGGTACTCGCCCAGCGGGGCAAAGCTGGTATTCACGGCCACATACCGCTCCTGGGGCGGTTCTGCGGCAGCGGGGGCTTCGTCCTCCGGCTCGGTGGGCAGTTCCACCAGCCCGATGAAGTTGAAATAAACATCAACCCTCTGCTTACGCTTGTATCGGCCTACACTCATACGCTCATGGACAACGACCTTCTCCACAAACTCATTGAGCATGGGCGTGGTCAACTCGTCAAAGCTGGTGTAGCGGTCAACCAAGGCCATAAACTTGTCCACCCTGCCAGTCTGCTCCTGCATCGTTTCCATTTCAGCGGCCAGACGCTTCAACTCGCTTTCAAGCTGCTCCTGTTCCGCTTCATACTGCTGGGAAAGTTTCAGAAATCGCTTGTCTGTCAGCTTACCCGCAACGTGATCCTCATAGGTGCGCTGAATTAGCACATCCAGTTCATCATATCGCCGTTGCCCGTCTGTCAGGGCTTTCCGGCTCTCCTTCATTTGCTGTGTCTGGCGGTCAGAGGTCGTGTCCATTACCAACCGTTCAAAGGCTTCTCGATTGGCTTTGGCATACTCTGAAATAGAGCGCAGAGCCGACAGAATCAAGTCCCGCACAACCTCGGTGCGGATAAAGTGCATGGTGCAATCGCTGGTACGTTTGCGATAGCTGGAACAGGCATAGGAATCTCTGAAATGCCCCTTGCCATTGTCCCCACGCTCGTTATACAGTCTCGCTCCGCAATCGGCGCAGTAGAGAAGTCCAGTCAGCGGATTGGCTTCTCCCAGGCTGGTAGGGCGGCGTCCGGTTTTGCGTAGCTTTTGCGCCGTCTGAAAAGTTTCCTCGTCAATGATCGGTGCTTGGGTGTTCTCAAAAATCACCCAGCTATCCTTGGGGGTGAGATGCCGCCGCTTATCCCGAAAGCTGGTCTTTTCCGTCTTAAAATTGACGGTATGGCCCATGTATTCCATGCGGTTGAGGATGTAGGAAACGGTAGTCCCCCACCAGCGGCAGGGGTCGGCAAAATCGCTGTTGCGCCGGTTCCCTGCGCCGCGCTCCGCAAGGTAGGCGGACGGGCAGAGGATGTGTTCTCTTTCCAGAATTGTGGCGATCTCATAGGGGCCTTTGCCGTTGATGGTCATACGGAAGATTCGCCGGACGATCTCGGCGGCTTCATCGTCAATGACCCACTTCTCCGGGTCATCCGGGTCTTTCTTGTAGCCGTAGAGCGGGTGAACGGTGGTGTGCTTGCCAGCCATGCCCTGGGCGCGTTTGATAGCCCGGACTTTCTTGCTGGTGTCTCTTGCGAACCACTCGTTCATGATGTTCAAAAACGGGGTAAAATCCGTTTCCTGCTGGTTTTCACTGTCGATTCCGTTATTAACGGCGATAAAGCGGACACCCTTCTGAGGGAAGAAAATTTCTGTATAAAATCCCACTTTCAGATAATCACGGCCCAGCCGGGACATATCCTTGACAATGACGGTTCCGATTTTCCCGGCTTCAATCTCGGACAGCATTTCCTGGAAACCCGGACGCTGGAAATTTGTTCCAGAGTATCCGTCGTCTACGAAAAAGCGGATATTCCGAAAACCATGGTCAGCAGCATACTTGGAAATCAGTTCCTTTTGATGAATGATGGAATTACTGTCACCTTGTAATTCATCGTCGCGCGATAATCTGGTGTAGATTGCGGTGTCCTTTTCTGGCTGTCTTGTCATAATGCGCCATCCTTTCGAGACAGCCAGCTCATTTGCGGCAACACCAATATATCACAAAATCTGCGTGATGCCAACTGCCTTTTGCAATTTTTACTGGCTATCCGCAATTTGATTCTTGATAAGGCGGCAGATTTTATCATTCATGCTCTCCTTGCTCTGCTCATTGAAGCAGATATGCACCTCATAGATGGTGTGGCCGATGCGCTTCTCCAATGTCCGCTTGGTCTGCGGGGTGGATGTGGTAGGGGTGACTGCTTTCGTTTTTGCCATAGGCGGCTCCTTTCAATTTTTTTGATTATCAGGTGATACGATGCGCCGCGCCGCTGCCTTGGTGCTGGCGGCATTGTCCTCCCGGAAGTTCTTCCCGGCAAAGAGGATAGGGGCGCAGCGTTCTAAAATCCGGTCATAGATACGGGCATGGGCCAGATCGGGCGGGTGCTTCAATTCGTCCAGCTTCAGATTGGTGGTCACGATCAGCGGCTTGTTACAGCGGTATCGGCTGTCGATGATGGAAAACATCTGCTCAAGGGCATACTCGGTGTTGCGCTCCGCGCCCAGGTCGTCTATAATCAAGAGGTCATAGTCTCCCAGGCTGTTCAGAAATGCCGTCCTGTCCTCTCCGAACGTCCCGCACAGGCGGGCCAGGATGGTGGGGAAGTTGGTCATGAGTACAGGTACGTCCCGTTCCAGAAGTGCGTTCGCGATGCACCCGGCCAGGAAGGATTTGCCCGTACCAACATCACCGAACAGCAACAGGCCGATGTTCTTCTTGAACGCCTGGGGCCAGTGATCGACATAGGCGTGGGCTTTCGCCATAACGGGATTCTGCCCGTTGTCGTGGGCGAAGGTGTAGCCGTAGAGGTAGCGGTCTTGAAGTCCCTGGGCCTTGCGACGTTTGATCCGCTCCATGCGCTGGCGGCGTTCCTCGGCTTCTTTGCGGCGGCGCTCCTTCTCCTGCTGGCAGGAACAGACGCACCGGGGCTTGAAAGTGCCGCCTTTGAATGGGTCAGGGATAACGGCTTGCCGGGGGCCTCCGCACTTGCGGCAATGGATAAGGCCGTCAGCCGGATCAAGGTATTCGTCCTCGCGGATCTCCGTCATACGGTATCACCGTCCTTCACGCTATAATCCCGGTCACGGGCAGGGGGAGCGGCCTTGCGCCTATCATTAGCTATCCAGCGGCGGATAGTGGCGGCATGGCTCTTGTATGTCCTGCCGGTAGATGCCATGTACTCGGATAACCTCTCGATGTACTCCTGCCAGACGGTGGGGAAGTCCGATTGCAATTCAGTCAATTCCCCGGCAGACAGAAAAACATTTTGATACCGGCCCAACGTGCGGGCGTGTTCCCCCTCTCTATTCTCTAAACTCTTATCTCTATACTCTTTATCTCTAATCTCTAATATAGGGGGACATTTGTCCACCGGGTCTATGGGTGGACAAATGTCCACTTTACCGGAGGGCAGCAGTTTTTGACGCTGCAATCGTGTCCGCTCCCGCTTCTTCCTCTCGCCCTCGGTGGAGGACTGTCCAATCAGCAGTTGAATGTCGGCCATGTAGAAAGCACCATCCGTCAGGACTTCCACAAGGCCAAATTCCATGAACACCTTGATTGCCCTCTCCACGGTGCCGATCTGATGCCGCGTGAAGGTGGCGATGGTCTGAATAGTATGGGGAAGATGCTCGCCCAGCATGAGGATTCCGCCGCTTTTCAGTGACATAAGGTACATTTTCAGCAGCAGATTCGAGTACAACAGGCCGTCCGGCATACTTTCCAGCACAACCATTGTCTCGCTGTTGTAGAAGTTTTCTTTCAGTTTGAGATAGTAAAATCTCCTGTTTTCAGCCATAGGGTAAAAACTCCTTTGTAGAATCGCCGTTGTAGGCTCTCTGAGGGCCTTCCGGGGTGTCAGATAGGGAATGTATCAGGCCCCTATTGACAGCACCCCGGAAAACCTTGAAAAATCATGGTTTTTTAGGGCCTAAATGCGTAGAATCGTAGTAACGTTTGCGCTGGCGTTCCGCTTCTTTCCTTCTACGGGCAGTAACAGCGCAATCAGGACAGTATTTCGCCCGGTTGGATTTCGGCAGATAGTAACCGCCACAGAGTACACATTTCCTCCGGTCTGCCCGGTGGAGCAGGGCGGCGCACAAGCCAGCGTCCAGGGGCAGGACGGCGGCGCGGAACCAGCGGCACACAAGCGAGTAGGTAATACTCTGTGGGCAGATACATTCCTCGCCACCGTCCAGAAGCAGACAATTCCCACAATCATAGTTGCAGCAGCTATGTACCAGTCTGCGGGCGGTGCGGTACTGCAGATAGTTCATGTGGACAATCACGGCACGTTTTCT
This sequence comes from Oscillospiraceae bacterium, assembly GCA_910574635.1. Lineage (GTDB taxonomy): Bacteria > Bacillota > Clostridia > Oscillospirales > Oscillospiraceae > Oscillibacter. The sequence continues at coordinate 35,093 of CAJTCG010000012.1, forward strand.
CCTGCGGGTAACTTGATGTAAATGTGATAGGGAGTGTGGAGGGCGATCAGTTCCTTCTCCACCAGCCCAACGTCCTCCAACTCCCGCAGGGACTGTGCCACAGTGCTGGGAGTGCGGTCGATGATCGCTGCAATGGTCTTGTTGTAGAACGCCAGATACCGCCGCCCGCGCCGGTCGGTCTGAACCATATCCGAATTGAACGTCATATCCAGCATGATCGCGTAGACCTCTTTCGCCGTCAGCCGGATATTCATGCCCAACAGGAACCGGGGATACGCCATGTAGGGCGGCAGGGTGGAGCCGCTGGTAATATAGTCAGTTTTCATGTTCCTTCTCCATTTCGTGTCGGATTTCATGTACTTCCTCAAAAAGTTCCTTGATTGCTTCCGTGATGGAATATGCGCTATTGCCCAGTTCGTCAAATTGAGACATTGACATTCTGGCGAAAACATCTGCCCGGTGATGAAGGGCTTTGATGTCGGAAACATAGCGGGAGCATAGGAGCTTAAACTCGCGCAGCGCATCTTCACCGTCCGCCATCCTCTGCCGCTTCGGTGTTGGCGGGGCTATGGTCAGAACGGCAGCGGCCTCCGCCTGCTGGTCAGGGGGCAGTCTGGAAATTTTCAGCGCATCCCCTTTGGTGATTTTATCGCCAGCGTCCCGGATGGTTTTCTTGGCCTCCGGGGTCAGATTGGCGGCGGTCTGGACAAGCCGCTCCACGGTGCGTTTGCTGATTCCCAGCTTATCGGCGGTATCCTCCGAAAAGGGCTTTGCCGCTAAAACCGTCAAATTGTCGTTTTTAGCTGTCTGGCCGTTGCGCTGGCCCTGGCGTGTCTCCGGGTGGATGGCTTCATAGAGTTCTTTCCGGCGCAGAAGCAAGTCGCCCAACTCCCGGTGGGACAGCCCCGCCCGAACAAAGTTCTCGTCAATTTCTGCCAACTCCGCTTGCAGGCCGTCCGCATCGCTGACGGTACACTCAATCTCCGTCCAGCCCAGCAGCTTCGCAGCCTCCAATCGGTGCAGGCCAGCAATAAGCGTGTTGTCCTGGGTGACGGTGATGGGATTCATCAGGCCCACGGCGGCAATGCTCCGGGCCAGTTCCTCCACGTTCCTCTGCTGGGTGTCCCGCCGCCCTGGGTTGATTTTGATTTCGCTGATTTTCATTTGCATGGTAATTGTCCTCAATGCGAAAATACGGTAATAATGCGGTTGAGCATTTCACGGTCGGAGCCGTCCAGCGATTCCGCCAGCCTGCGGAGGAAAGTGATCTCCGCAGAGTTCAACGCCCTGCGGTCAAGGTGGAACCACTCTGCCACTCTGACCCCGCCGTGATTGCCCCTCACCGTTTCGAGGGGATAGGAGCAGGTCAGCACCACAATGTCCCGGCGAATCGTGCCGGTGCTGACGTTAAATTCATGTGACAGGTTTCTGTAAGTATCGTGCCGTCGGAGGCACAAAACCTCCAAAATCTTCTGGCGGCGTTCCCACGGGGTCATATCCATTTTCGTAACCTCCTGATAAATTTATCGTTCATTTTCCTTCTGCTGGTGCTGGCCCTCACGGGCCAGACGGTCAGCGGCCTTGCGGAGTGATTCAACCGCCTTAATTTCATCCCGCATGGCCCGCATTTTTGCGTAGTCCATATCCTTCTGCTGGGTCAACGTGGCGGCTTCGGCCCGCCACGCCTTGGGCGTGATCGCTTCGCCGGATTCTTTCAGCGATTTCAGAAAAACGGCGGCAGCATCAAATAACGCTAACTCGTCTCTATGCTTCTGCTGGTACTGCTCCCGCTTGCCTGGTTTTACCTTGTCCAGCTTTTGGCGGATTGGCTTGTACTGCTCATACTGCGCCCACATTTCCAGCCGTTCATCCAGGACGGCGAGACGGCGTTCGGCTTTGACAATTTTGCCGCGCAAATCATAATAATCTTTGTTCATGGCAGAGACTTTTTCGTAAAGTTCCTGCATGGAATTGATGCCGTTTCCTTGCAAAAACGCCAGCAGTTTAGCGTTCTCCTGAAGAGCCTTAATTTTGCCGGAACGATAACGGGCTTTATCCTGATTGACTTTGGCCTGGGCTTCATAAAGACGGGCCACAAGACTGCCGCCGTTCTGGGGAGATTCAACCGCTGCCTGCTCCTTCGACCAGTTGTAAATCCGGGTGATGCGGGCCTTGAGTTCCTTCAGCAATTTGTTATCATCGGCAATCTGCCGATTAAGGTCGCCTTTCTCCGTTCGGATGCCCCGCCGCTCCATCTGACTGGCGGCAGGCCCCATGTGGACGGAGGGGATTTTTTCAATGCCCTGCCGCTCATAGCTGCGGTGGTCGATGCGCTCCGGCCTGCCAGCGGCTTCTAACGCACGATTGGCGTAGGTGGCCCACGCCACCCGCCACTTCTCGGCGTTCTCCCGGTTGTTCCAATCGGTGGTGTCCTCCCGGTGATTCTTCCAGCCACCTTTGCCATCCGGGATGCGGTTGCCCTGGCTGTCCAGATCGTAAACTTTACGGCACTTCGGCCCCCAGCGTCCGTCTGGTTTTAGCGGTCGCATGGTCAGCATGATATGGGCGTGGGGGTTGCCATCGCCCTTGTCGTGGAGCGCAAAATCGGCGCACATTCCAGCGGCCACAAAGTTGTCCCGAACGTAGGAACGGACAAGGGCCAACTGCTCCGCTCTGGACAGTTCCACGGGAAGGGCAACTTCGATTTCGCGGGCAAGCTGGGCATCACTGGCTTTCTCAATTTGCTCCACCGAGTTCCAGAGGGTGGAGCGGTCTGCAAACTCTGGCGGTGCGTGGGCGGGCAGCATGATTTCCGAATGGACGACACCGGGTTTATGCGTGTAGTCACGGGTCAGGCCGTCCCATTCGCTGGTCAGCTTTTCGCCGCTTCGGTAGGCGGCAGCGGCAACAGCCGAACGGCCCACGCTCCGCTTGATGATTTGGATGGGACAGTGAAAAATTGCTATGTCGGTTTTCCTCCTTCCTCCGCTGTCAGCGGTTGGGACATAGGCCAGCGGAAACGGGACAGACGCAAAGCGGGTGTTCCGTTTCTGCTGGCGCACAAGGGGTTTGGGGAAGGTACTTCCCCATCGCGTCCGCAAGGACGCAACAGCCCCCGGCAGGGCGCACAGCACCGGAACGGTGTATAAGTGCGCCGTTAAGAACGGACTTTAGTTTGTGGGGGCGATTTTTTGCGCCTTTTCCGCCGTTTCCTCTGCTCCCTGCAGACGGGAAAGGTCAATCAGAAACGCCTTGAGCGATTCGCCGTCCATGCTGGCGGTGAAGGGAAACACGCCCTCCATGATCGCGCCATGCACAATCAGGCGGTGGTTCCGAGCGTGGCGTTCTGCATCCCTCTGCTTGTTCAGCAAAATCTTTACCTGGTTCTCGTATTGGGCGGCTTCCTTTTTTGCTTCGTCACGTTGCTTCAACAGGGATTCTTTTTTATCCATTGACATTGCTCCATTTCTGTAAAATTGATTTGAGAGAAAAAGTGGAAAACAGGATTTAATCAGGCAACAGTGACTTTCATGTCGAACAAAAAATGACCGCTATCCCGTTTCTTGGGATAGCGGTCATTCGCTGCTTGTTCAAAATTGGAGGCGGTGTCCTCATGTGAATACTCCTTTCCTGTATGATGGAAGTATTCTACAATACAAGCCCTACAGAACTCCTACAAAAGTCCTACAGAACTACTACAATCATCGCAAGTTTCGTCACGATACGCAGTAAAGCGGTAACCAATACGGGGAATCGTTTCGATGTAACAAGGATTCGATATGTCTGGTTCAATGCCCTTTCGTAAAAGAGCAATCGGGCCAGAAACACCCCGGTTATAGCTGCCCTCCATTTCCCATGCGTGTTCACATATCTGCTCTGCGGTCAGCACGATTTTGGGGTTTTGCATAAAGTATAGCAACAAAGAAAATTCGCGGGGACGGAGATCTACAGATCGTCCTTGAACCATTACAATGCGTCGTGCTGGGTCTATGAAAATATCACCTACTTGGAAGGGAGATATTTCAGCTCCACCGGGATCTCTGTAATGATTATATTCTGTGTAACGCCGCAGTTGAGCGTAAGCTAAATCTGCTATCATGGAGTAGGGCCATTTTCCAGAAACACACATATCCGCTCCAAGTTCTATCATTCCCTTCATATCTTTTTCTGGTGTGTCCGAGATGATAATGACTGGCACAAAACTGATACGCCGTATTCCTATCAACCAGTCCGTTTGCTGGATGCTTCGTAGATATTCCAGGTTAACCATCAGCAAATGAAAAGGCTGGTGACTTAACATCTGGCCTGCCGCATGAACTGTGGGGGACATAATAAAGCGCAGACGGTATTGGACTATCAGCTTTTTCAAATTAGAAAATAACTCATCGGGTATTCCGATAGTCAATACACTGTACTCCATTCAAATCTCCTTTAGGATAGCTACAGAAAAGCGACGGATAAACTTTTGTGCTTCTCGCTTATATTTAAGTTGCGGTTTTCTGCGTTCAAGACGGTACCCCCTTAGTATTGATACCGCTTCCGATATTTCACGAGCATTAACACCGATAATACCATCGCCATCGTCTCTGCTACTGGTGTAGCCAGCCAGATGCCAGTTACACCCAAAACTGCGGGAAGAATCAGCATGGTAATCAGCATGAATACAAAGGAGCGAGAGAAGGCGAGGATTGCGGAGACAATACCGTTGGACAATGCGGTAAACATCCCGCTGGCAAAGATATTAAAACCGATAAAGAACAACGCCAGGGTACAGATTCGATTTCCAGTGATAGCCAGATCGTAGACTGGATTATCCGGTCGGGCAAAAATAGATACCAGGGGCTTTGTTGCGGCAAAGGACGCTGCCACTGTCACAAGAGAAATGACAGCAATCACTTTCAGACTGGTGGAAACCAGCTTTTTTAGCTTCCCGTAGTTCTCCTCACCATAGTAGTAACTGAGCATAGGAGCGATGCCATAGGAATACCCCGTGTAAAGGGAACTTGCGAATACCAGTATATATGTGATGATGGTCACGGCGGCAACTCCATCTTCACCAACATAATAGAGCATGGCCCCATTGATCATCATTGTAATGATTCCCATGACCAAAGTGGTCGCCATTTCTGAGCATCCGTTTGTAGCCGCACTTGCAAGAACCCTTAATCGGAAAGCGGGCCTTGTAAAGTGAAGGAGGCTTTGTTTGTTTCCGGACACAACCAGACCTACAACGGCAGTCACAGAGTAGCCCAGGCCCGTGGCGATGGCCGCACCGCCGATTCCCATGTCCAAAAGGCCGATAAATACATAGTCAAGCACGATGTTCAGTACGCCACCTGTCACGGAACAAATCAGGGACAGGGTTGCTTTTTCAGAGGCGATCATATACAGAGCAAAATTGTTCATCAGCAGGATTGGGATTGTAAAGAGAAGATAGCGGCTGAGATACGAGGTACAATAGCCTGCGACCTCCGGGGACAGCCCCATGCTCCCAAAAATAGTTTCCATCAGAGAGTACCCAAGCACCGTCATGACCAGGCCAACAACCACATTCACTAAAATCAAGAACGTGAAATCTTCCCTTGCCTCTTTTTGCTTTTGCTCCCCCATCTTTTTCATGATGACCGCACTTCCGCCAGTTGCCAGCATAGTGGAAATTGCTGTAATCACTTGAATCACAGGGGCTGTCAGATTGATTGCAGACAGTGCGGTTGTACCGATCAGATTTGATACAAACAGGCCGTCAACCATAGTGTAAAAAGACATAAAGACAGCCATTGCAATGGTGGGGACTGCGAATTTGAGGATGTTCCCCAACGTAACCGGCTTGTTATAGGCGTTTTCATTTTCCATTATTTTTCTCCTTTTTTCTTGTGTTTCTCCGGCATATGCGATATAATAACCCGTACAGTAACTGTACAGTCAAGAGGTATTTTGAAAAATGGAGAAAAATAAAAAATTGCTCACAATCGGTCAATTTGCGTCCCTGCATAGCATAAACAAAAAAACTCTGATGTGGTATGATGAAATTGGCCTTTTCCATCCAGCGTTTATCCATCCCCAAAATGGATACAGGTATTATAGCTACGAGCAAAGTCCTGTTTTGGAAACAATTCTGCTGCTACGGGAGCTGAATTTGCCAATTAGCGAAATTCAGGATTTTATGAAAAACCGTTGCGCCTCCAGCATGGAGCAGCTTATGCAAGAGAAAATTGAAGATATAGACCGCAATATAGCCCATCTAAAGGCACTGCGGAAAACGTTGTCCTACCATTGCCAGAATATGCAGACATTATTGACAATGGATTTATCGAAAATCGGTATTGTGCAGAAAAAGGCGCGCAGTTTAGTTACCGTGGACATCAATCGAAACACTACGTTCGATAAACAAGTGGAGATAATTTCAGCCGAAAGGAAAAAGTACCAATTATGCAACTTGCATGATTTTTCTTATGGGACAATGATTACGGTAGATAGCCTGAAAAATGGAAGATTCGAGGATTATTCTAAACTTTTTGTTGAAATTCCGTCTCCCACAAAAAGCGATGAATTACACATCCAACCAGCCGGGAATTATGTGCGGGCGTTTTATAGAGACGCGGCGGAAAGCCCTGAGCTGTGTTACCAAAGGATATTTGATTATGTTAAAGAACATGGTCTTGTTTTATCAGGATTCTCTTATGAAGCCGTTATCAATATAAACGTAATCGACCAGATTGAGGACTCTCTCGTGCAGATTGAAATACCTGTGAAATCAAAATGACTCATTTAGCGCAGACAATAAGAGGTCGCTACTCAAAATAAGCAACGACCTTTTATTGTTAAAATTGTAAATTCAGAGGATTTCAAATATATATCAGTTCTGTGAAAATAATTTCTTCGGCCCTGGCCCTGCAATTATTTACCAACCCTAACCACGCCATCTGGTCGCGGGCTTTCAGTTCCTCAGTTGCACCAGCGACCTCCATCATCTGCGGTAGCATCTTGTCCATCCTAATTTCCGCCAGCCGCTCGATTGTGGTCAGGTGATCGTCTAGTCTGCCGCTGTTCACCAGGGATGCCCACAGCGCGGTCCGATGCTCCCGGATGTACTCTCGGCGCAGATCGCCGTACTTGCCATAGAATTTCTCTGCTTCTGGTTCGGGGTCAAGTAGCAGATTGGGGATGTAGTAGTCTCCAACTCTCGTATAAGTCAATTCAGCCATTTCCCTCATTCCTTTCACCAGTCATATCATTCTGCCGCAAATGAGCTGACTGTACGTTGTATTTGATGCATTTGAAATACATCGCTTACAGCATACATCGTCGTGCATACTGTTCCGGTCAGTCACCATTTGAATCAGCTCCAGCGTCATGACGAAGGTGAGCACCACGCCAGCGATAGGCAGAACCACCGTGTTGGAAAGGTTCTGTACCATATCGAAAATACCGCCGTTCCATGCCTGGGGCGTTGTTCCCACCTGGGCGGCGATGTTGCCCACCTGTCCGTTCACGCCGTCGAACATTCCGGACAGATTGCCGAGAATGCCGCTAATCAGGATTTCCTTCAGCCAATCCGTGATGGCGCTCCAAATAGCATCCATAAAGGTCTGGCCTCCTTTCGTGGCCCCGCCCGTGTGGGGCGGGGCCGGGAAAATGGGGGAGGCTCACATTGCGTCCAGGTAGTCCATGAGCTGGTTCGCCGATAAATGCCCGCTTTGAATAAGGGAACCGAGGGCCATCTGCCGTCCGCCGAGAAGCGCCAGACTCATTCCTTTGCTTTTCAGCGCGGAGTCATCGTTTTTATACCCTTCCAGCATGAGCTGGATTCCATAAATACCGGTATTCGCGGCAATACCAGCCACGATGCTTGCCATAATCTCGCACGCTTCCTCCATTGAGGGAAACGGTTGCTTTTCCATAGTGAGCCTCCATTAAAATTATTTTCGCGGCCTCAGCCGCGTTGGTTCAGCCGAACAGCCCCGAAAGCAGGGGAACCAGCACGGAGCCGACAAGGGCCATGCCGCCGCCCGCCATGAGCTGTGTTATCCCCAATTAGTAGGAACAATACAGCTTTCTGGCGGGCGGCGGCACGTCAAGAAATATATATGGAGTTTTTAAAGAATCCCCCGGAGCAGGGGAGCGGTCAGCCTGTGACCTGCTCCACTTCCGGTATGGGTTTGAGATTAAAATGAATTTCGATAGAAATGTGTCTTGTTTTGTCGCTGTCTATGGTTTCATGGACAACGATTTCTTTAATCAGGCGGTTTAAGGTGGAAGCGTCCAGCTCGGTGATGTCCCGGTATTCCTGTATGGATTCCACCCACTGCCTTGCGTCCACGGCAAGCCGGATTTCATCGGCAAGGCGTTTCCGGCCTTCCTCAACTTTGGCTTTTAATTCCGCCTGTTCCTTCTGTGTCTTTTCCAGCAGGAGATTGAAGTTTTCTTCTGTGATTCGTCCGGCCACCATATCCTCATAGAGCCGAAGAACCATCTTTTCCAATACCTCAATCCGTTCCCCGTCCCTGGCAAGGGTGCGCTCCATCGCTTCCCGCTGGTCTTTCTGTTCGGCTTTGCAGGTGTCGGTCAGCCGTCCGGCGACTGCTTCACTGTCGGTCAGGGCAGCGGCGGCGCACTCCCGGATTTTGTTCAGCACAAGGGCATAGAGGGTGTCAAATTCAACCCGGTGCTGTGTGCAGTGCTGCTTCCCATAGGCATTGTAGGTCTTGCAGGAGAAAATACGCTTCGGAAACTTCTCATGCGTGGTGCGGATGGTAAGAGCCTTTCCGCACTCCCCGCATTTTATCAGCCCTGCAAAGAGGTTGATTTCCCCGGACTTGCCCGGTCGCTGGCGGGATTTCAGCTTTTCCTGTACGATGGCGAAGCTCTTTTTGTCCACCAGCGGCTCGTGCGTTCCCTCCACCACAATCCAGTCCTCCGGCTTCTTATCCCGGATAGTGCCGATTTTAAAGCGGTACTCGGTCTTTTGGGAAGCGATTGCACCGGTATAGACGGGGTTCATCAGGATTTCCTTAATCACGGAGAAGTCCCAGACGTACCGTCCGTTTTCCGGGTCTTTCTTTTCCCATTTGGTGCGGATGTTCCGATGTCCCCGTTTCCGGTTCCACCATGTCGGGCAGGGGTGCTTTTCTTCCTCCAGCCTGCGCCGGATGTAGTTGGGGCCGTGGCCGTCCAGCGCATACCCGAAAATCAGCCGTACAACCGGGGCAGTTTCTTCATCTACCAGCAGGCGGTTCTTATTCTCCGGGTCTTTCCGGTAGCCAAACGGGGCGATACAGCCGGTAAACTGACCTTTCTGTGCCTTTAGCACATAGGAGGAATGGACTTTCTTGGAAATATCCTTGCTGTACATCTCATTCAGGATATTCTTGAAGGGCGCAATGTCGTTGTTGTCCCGCATGGTGTCGATACCGTCATTCATGGCGATATAGCGCACACCGTTCCGGGGGAAGAAGTCCTCGATAAGCTGCCCGGTCTGCAGGTAGTTCCGTCCTAACCTCGATAAATCCTTTGTAATGACAAGGTTTACCTGCTTCCGTTCAATGGCTTTCAACATCCGTTTCAGGTCGGGGCGTTCCATGTTCAAGCCGGTGAAGCCGTCGTCCTGATAGACTGCCGTAACCTCCCATCCCTGCTTTTCGCAGAACTTTTCCAGCATATCCCGCTGGTTCTCGATACTGGCGCTCGTTCCGTCAAGGTCGTCGTCCTTGGACAGCCTGCAATAGATAGCTGCCCGGAAGCTCCCGGCAAGAAGCGTGTCCATCCCTACATATTCTATAGTGTTCATCATAACCGTTTACCCGCACAATCCAGACGGAACACGGTCACTTGGAACCTTATCTTTATTATATCCTACTTCTTGCGATTTAGCAAGATATTCTTTATCTGTTTTTCTGCTGTGTTTCTGTGCGATAAGGCTTACGAAAACGTCCGTAGCGTCCAGCTCGCCGTCAAATATTGTGGTGACATGAATCTCTGTTTTATTTTTCGCCATAGGCAGTTGTCCTCCATACATAAAAAAGCCAGACAGGGAAGGTCGGCAACGAAGTCCGGCAACGGGCTTCAAAAGACCATGAAACTAATCCTTGTCTGGCGGTTGGGTTATTTTATACTTTTTCTTTTATTTTTCTGTTGTTTTGGTTGTTAAAGGGGAGAAAAGCCCGCAGTTATGGGATTTTCCCCGGCAACCGGCCCGGCAACGGGATAGCAACGGAGTGTGCAACGGGCTGTCATTTGCCGGATTTTTTCAGAAGGGAAGCTCCATCTGCTCCGGCACGGGCGTAAATCCCTCTGGGGTTTTTCCTGCTCCGTTGCTGGTGTCCGTTGCCGGTTGCTCCCGTTCCCATCCTTTCTGTCTGCCATATCCGGCAAACATCCGGGGATTGGAGAAATACTTCCAGCCAGTAACGCACTGGTTCATTATCTCGTTGATTTCCCGTATCTCCCATTGTTTCGGCTCGTCAAAGGTGTGGTTTAAGGCTTCTTTGTATAGCTGTTTGGAGCAGACGGTATCGCCGGGATAGCTGTCAAGGAAAGCCTGAATCATCCCGGCTTTGGTGTCCTCCGGCATAAAGTCCCGCTGGTGTTCTTTTAAGTAGCGCACCATTTCCGGGCTGAATGTCAGCTTCCATCTGCCGCTTTTGTAAATCTCCATCGCTTCCGCCCATACCTGGCAGATATAAGCTCTGGAAGCGGCTTCATCCTCTAAGATGTGTGTTTCCGCCTGTTCCGGGCATACCTGTATGGGGATGAAGCGGCGGTTGCCGGAGCGGTCAAGGGGCAGGAAGTCAAGGGCGTTGGATGTGCCGCCGAACACGCACTGTCTTGGTCGGTCTGCCGGGTGGGTTTCATAGGGTATCTTGTAAACCTCCTTCTGGCGGCTCAAAAAGGACTTGATTTCTTCAATGCTCTTTGCGTTGGCAGTGGCAATCATCTCCGACATTTCGATTATCCAGTGGCCTTGCAGCTTCCGGTATACGTTATCGTCGTCCAGCTTCCGTAAATCATCGGAGAACCACTCGTCTTTGACCGCCAGCAGCCGGAAGAAAGTGGACTTCCCGGCTCCCTGCCCTCCCACAAGGCAGAGCATGACCTCGAATTTACAGCCGGGGGAAAATGCCCGGTGGATGGCTCCCAGCAAAAACAAACGCAGGGCTTCATAGGTGTACTGGTCTGTGTCTGCCCCTAAAAAATACCGCAGGCAGGAGCGTATCCGTTCCGTACCGTCCCATGTCAGGCTGTTTAAATACTCCCGGACAGGGTGGTAGCTGTTCTCGTTGGCGGCAAGGACGGCAGCGTCCTGTATCTTCTTTTCACTGGTCAGACCGTAAGTTTCTTCCAGATACAGCCGGATATATTTCATGTCCGTGTCGGTCATGGGGCTGTTTGGGGGTCTTTGGTAGCCGATGGGCTTTAAAATATCGGTGCGGTCAGTCAGCAGGTTATAGGCAACCGCCCCGGAAAGGAGCGGGTCGCACTGGAATACGGTCAGGCAGTTTCGGATACTGTTGCGGAAGCCGCCTTTTTCGGTGGTTTCCAGCAAGGCTTTGACTTCCTCAACGCTCCGGGGCGGCTCGGTGCTGTCTGCCATGTTCGCTATTTCTTGCCGTATCTGGGGCGGTAAGTTCTGCCATTCGTCTTTCAAGGTTCCTCACTTCCTTTCCATGTCCTGTGATAAGGGCTGCCCGCGCCTGAATGTCCCCGGAGAGAAGCACGTCCATCAAGTATTCCACTCGGCTCATGTTTTGCAGGGCTTCCACAAACCGGGGATTCCATGCTTCATCCGGCTGGCGTGGGGCGTATTTCTCCTTCCAGTGGCGCAAGAGATGGTAATAGTCGGACAGTACCCGGAAACAGTGCCGCTCCATGCGCTTAAATTTTTGTTCCTCCGTTTCCCTACGCAGGCGTGGTCGGATGGGCGGCTTCCCGGCGTTCCTCCCGTCCTCATAGGGGATGGAGAAGTCCTGTGCCAGCATGAGGGTGGCTTCCCTGCTGCCGATACCGTGGAGCCGGGAAACGAAGTCAATCACGTCCCCGGTGGCTCCGCAGCCGAAACAGTAAAAGCGGCGGTCAACCTTCATGCTTGGGTTCTTGTCGTTATGGAACGGGCAGACGCACATCCCGTTCCGGTTTACTTTTATTCCGTAATGCTCCGCAGCCTGCCTTGTGGTGACGGACTGCTTCACGGCTTCAAATACGTTCAATAGGCGTTTCCTCCTGATAATCCCAACGTGAGCGACACAATGTCGTTCACGTTACTGATAAATCTTGCTCAAAAGAAAAAGGCACTTGCCAGTGATTTCAAATCACAAAACAAGTGCCTGTTTAAAGTTCCATATTCTGTTGTTTCTGTGTCCGGGGCGGCTGGCGTTTCTCTGCCTGCTCCTGCCGGATGCGTTCCTGCCGCCCTTTCAGGTTCCCCTGTACAGACGGTTTCTTCCCCGGCTCGGCGGTCTGGCGGTACTGTTCAGATGGCAGCACTTGATTGAGCCAGCGGCGCACATCCCGCAGCACTTTTACATCTGCCTGAACCGCTTCCAGCTCCTCCCCCTGTTCCGGCAGGGCAGAAGCAAGCTGTTCCCGTTCCGCTTCCAAATCTTTGCGGGAGTAGGTATTGCCTTTCAGGTTGGCTTTAAAATACCGGACGGCGGCATTGTAAGCGTCCAGTTCCTCCCGGTGGCTCTCCGCAAACTGCTCCTTTTTCTTCTTCCAGCCGATAGCGGCGTACTCCTTATGGACTGGCTTGTTTGCTTCGTATTTGTCAATGTAGGACAGCATGGTGTCGATGGCTTTTATCCGCTTCTCGCTTTTTTTCACGCCCTCCATGACAGAAACGGCGGTCTGGCTGATTTCATCCAGCCGGGTGTCAAGGCTCTCTACGGTGGATATTTCTTTTTCCCGCAGAAAATCCATAGCCGCCTGTACCTTGTTGAAGTCGGCAACTGTGCCTTTGAGCTTCCCTCTGGAAGTCCAGTCGGCACGCTGTCCGCTCCGCAGTTCTAAATACTGTGAAAGCAGCTCCGGTATGGTCGGCTCCTTCGTCTGTTGCAACACTTCCATCAGGGCGGCTTTCTTCTCCTTTAAATCGGCAATCCAGCCTTTTAAATGGCGCACCATCTGGCGGATGGACTGCATGAGGGAGTTGGCGGCTCTGATGTCCCGGTTCAGGTTGCCGATGTTGGTCTGGATTCCTTTTTTCTCCATCTGGCAGACGGCTGCCCCCATGTGGACGGTGGGGATTTTATCAATCCCCTGTCGGGCATAGGAGCGCAGGTCAAGCCGTTCCGGGCGGTCGTTGGCTTCCAGATAGCGGTTGGCTGTGTCCGCCCATCCCTGCCGCCAGATTTCAGCGTACTTCTGGTCGTTCCAGTCTACAGTGTTCTCTTTGTGGCTTTTCCACCTGCCGGACGGGAGCCGGATTCTTTCACCGTTCTCGTCAAGGTCGTATACCTTGCGACACTTGGGAAGCCATCTGCCTTTTTCATCCATCGCCCGCATGGTGAGCAGGATATGGGCGTGTGGGTTCCCGTCCCCCTTGTCGTGGATGGCAAAGTCGGCAATCATGCCTTTAGAAACAAAAAACTCCCGGCAGTAGTCACGGATGAGGTCGGTGTGCTGTCCCGGCGGGATTTCCCTTGGGATGGCAAGCACGAACCTCCGGGCAAGCTGGGAGTTCCATTGTTTTTCCTGAGCTTCAGCAGAGTTCCATAAGGTATTGCGGTCGGCATACTCCGGCGGCACATGGGGCGGGAGCATGATTTCCTTGTGGGTGACTTCGTTCTTGTAGGGATAGTATTTCTGTTCCTGGTCGTATTCAGAGAACAGCTTCTCGCCGCTCTGGTAGGCGGCGGCAGAAACAGCGGATTCATTGTTGCTCCGCTTAATAATGGTGATTTTGCAATGCGGGCATGGCAAGTGTGCGTCCTCCTTCCTCCCGGATTCCGGGCATGAAAAAAGCAGGATAACTTTTTCAGTTTCCTGCTTGGGTGTGCCGCTGGTGGGCGGCGAGTTATTTAGTTTTTTGTTGGGCTGTCAGTTCGTCAAACCGGAAGTTTATTAACAAGGCTACAATATTCCTTCCAGTATATTCTTTTGAGACTCTTTTATATATTGAATATCATCCAAATACAAATTCAAATGTCCATCTTCTATATTTTTCTGAACATCTTCATTCCCAGAATCTGCCTCATTTTTCATATATGCAACCAGACTATTTATCCGTTCAATTATCATATTGGGCAACTGTTCTCTTTCATTATTCTTTAAATCATAGGTGTCTACAAATAACTTTAATCTATGAATTTGTTCATTTAAATTATAACAATAATCAGGATTTTTCGGTGAAACAAACGGAATCCATCTATATACTGCATATGCAACATCCCAAATTCTTGGTCCTGGATGTAATGTATCAAAATCGATTATCCCATGCACACATCCGTCAACAAAAGTTATGTTATAAGGCGCAAAATCTCCATGACACATAACCTCTACCGGAAATTGTTTAGGCAACATCCAAACTTCTTTTCCCGTCAATCGTTGAACATACTTTTCACCAATATCATGATATTGGCGAAGTAATTTTGCCACTTCAACCAAAATCTCATCTGTTAGAATCTCACTCGGTAAACTGTCATTATAAACAGTTCCTTCTACAAAAGAAACCAGTTCCATTTCAGATTCGTTAATTCCATATGGCTTAGGAATATTATTGAACCCGTTTTCATGCATAAACGATAAAAATGACTGTACATGCGAAGTCCATTTATTTCCTGGACGAATTACTTTATCTTCTACTTTTGATATTTTACCTTTCCTTCCGCCATGTAAAACTTCTTTTTGAATCATATATTTTTCTCCCGTTCATATCCCGATTTGTCGCTGACACTATTATACAGCTTTAACTTGCTAAATGGAATAGGCTTTCTGAAAGATTTTCGGGTGGCAAGTTCACAAAGGGGTAGCTGGCAGAGCCAGCGCAGGGGAAGGGCAGCTTCCCCTGTAATGATTGGAGCAGATTGGAAATCTACGGAAATCATCCGCTGTCCGCAGGACGCCCCCGGCAGGGCGCAATGCACCACTTCCCTAAGTGGTGTATAATTGCGCCCTCTTTCAGAGGGGGATTTTCCAGCTTGTCGCTTTGGAAGCTGTCAACGTGAACGCGCCCGGCTCGTCCACGTTAAAACTTTCCTTCAAAAATCAAGACGCGCCCGGCGCGCTTTGATTCTGGAACAGGCTTTTTTACCGTTCCTGCTGTCTGGGCTTCTTGTCAGGATAGAACTTTCCGGCGACAACGGCAGCATGACTTTTTATCTTGATTTCTCCTTCCTGCTCGCTACTCCTTGCGTTCCGGTAGCCCTCATCGGAGAGGAAGAAACGGAACCGCTCCCCCTTAAAACCAACAAAGCATTGCTTCTGTACTTCTAGCATAATCATATGCCGGGTTTCCGGGTGGAACCGTTCTATCCCTGACAGGTCATGCCCCTGCAAAATCGGCTCCTGTGCCTTGGCCGCCGCAAGCCGCTGGCGGATGGAATTGTCACGCTCTGCCAGAAACCGGGCTTTTGTGGCGGCGACAAACTGGCTGCACTCCGGCTCCGGTATCTTTACCAGTTTCCGGATGGCGTTCTCCACGATTGCCTTTGTCAGTAAGTCCTTTATCACCGGCACGATTTCTTTCATGCCCGCAAGGGTTTCCGCCTTGGTCGGTGCGGCATACTGGTAGATAATGTCCAGCTCGCTTTTTGAAAATTTCATTCTGTGTCCTCCTTCCGGTTTTCGGTAAGAACCTGTGCCACAAGACGCTTCGTGTCGCCCCGGTAGAACAGTATCTTTAAAATGGTGCTTACCTGTTCGTCCGTCACGGATTCCGGGTGGGGGAGATGGCTTTCCAGCATTGCCCCTCTGGTGCAGAGCCGGTGTGTCCGTTCCTTCCGGTTCAGGGTCTTTATCTGGTGTTCCAACATTTTTTCCTTATGCTGCGCCCGCCGCAGCCTTGCTTCGGTCTTTTCAATCTCCTGATTCAGTTTTTCCAGCTTCTCATTCATGGGCGGCGTCCTCCTTGGGGAGCAGGATATACATATGGCTGACCTCCCCGATTCCCTGACGAACACGCATAATCATCCCGGCCTGTTCCAGCTCGTTCAGGGAACGCTTGCAGGTCTGGGGGCTTCGGGAGAGTGCCGCCGCTATCTCCGTGACGGGGAAGCGGATAAACAGAATCCCGTTGCTGTCCTCGGTTCCCCTTGTCAGGATTTCATCCAGCAGGCGGGCATACATGACTTTTGCCGTGTTGCTGACCTGCAGCCGGAGCATTGCCTTTGGGAGCGGCATACAGGGCGGCAGGGGTGTACTGGCTATCATAAATTCACAATTCATTAGGTGGTGTCCTCCTTTTGGCTCGTTTGGATTGGTAACGGGGGCAGGCGATCATGACAGCCCGGAAACTCTGCTTGCACTCATGCTGGCATTTCCGGCAGAGTTCATTGTGGCTTCTGCGCCCTCGGTCGTTCAGGAAGAAAGCAAGCTCTTTCTTCCGCTTTTTTGACATTCTCGGCATAGTGCCTCCTTCATAGAAAAACCGCCCGATTCAGCGGTAACAGCCGGAATGGGCGGACAGTGGTTTTTTGTGTAGCGTTTCGGGGCGATTTTCAGGGGAAATACGGTCGTAGAGCCGCCCCAAAATCTCCCTTGGTATTACGGACAGGGCAGACTATGCCCCGTGAAATTGTTGTGTTTCGGTATCGTTTCGGTGTTCATTTTTGCCGGTTCCCTCTGCTGTCGTTCCTGCCCCCGTCTTTGGCGGCGTTTCGCTCCGCTTGGTACGCTCGTTGCGGTCAGGGTTCCTCCGTTTCCCTGCCGGAAGTCGTTGCGCTACATCGCCGGGGAGCATATCCCATACAGGCCGGTCATTCGATTGGAATAATCCATCGATGAACTGCCTATATCATAGGACATTTTTGTACCCTGTGCCGTATATCCACAAAGTAGGAATCAGGCGCAAATATCAGAAATTTCCACGATTGCGGAAAATATGGTATAATCAGTTAAGCGGCAGGAAAACAGCCGCCAGAAAGGAGCGTGCGCCCATGAAAGGAGCGACTACCATACAGGAACGCCTTTGGGAACTACGCAAGGATAAAGGGCTGAAACTGGAAGAACTGGCAAGTCTGACGCAGATTTCAAAATCCGCCCTTGCCAGCTATGAATCTAAGGATAATAAGGAAATCAATCATGGCAACCTTATCACGCTGGCAGATTTTTATGGGGTGTCCATTGATTATCTGTTATGCCGGACAGAAAACCGGGAGCAGGCCAATACGCCTTTAACTGAATTACATTTGAGTGATGAAATGGTTGCGCTTCTGAAAAGCGGCCGGATTAACAACCGTCTGCTGTGCGAACTTGCCACCCACAAGGATTTTATAAAGTTTCTGGCTGACATTGAGGTTTATGTGGACGGGATTGCTTCCATGCAGATTCAAAACCTCAACTCCCTTGTTGATACTGTCCGGCACGAAATTATAGAACGCTACCGCCCTGGGGAAGATGACCCGCACCTCCGGATTTTACAGGCTGCACATATTGAGGATGATGAATATTTCAGCCACATGATACAAGACGATATAAGCGCAATCGTCCGTGATATTCGTGCCGCACACAAGTCTGACAGTGAGAGCGCACCGACAACTACCATTGCCGAAGAATTGAAGCAGGATTTAGAGGATGTTGCGAATTTCAAGGGAAGCCCTCTTGAAAAACAGGCTGCGTTTTACTGCAAGCGGCTGGGTATCAATTATAACAAGCTGTCTGATGTGGAGTTCCGGCAGCTTGTACATATCCTTGAAAAATCGAAATTCTTCAAAAGCTATGTCAGCCAGAGAAAAAAGCGTAAATGAAAACTGCCGTTGTGGGAATGGGCGTTCTTACAACGGCAGTTTTGGATAGGTATATATGATTTTTAAAGATGCCTGAATTATCAGCCTGTTTGAAAAAGCTCTACACTGTATTTGTCAGGATTATCTTTGTCGATATAAACATTCGCATATAAATCTTCTTTTCGCTTAAATGGTGACAAAACATAATAGTTACTTACCGCTTTGTGTTCTTTACCCTCATAAATAAACTGACAGACTATTTTGCAACTGACGTAGTTTGCCACTCTAATCCAGACTGCCGGAATCATGTCCTCTATTTCGCAGTCCATACAAATGCCTGAATATTTCAGAGTTTTTAATTTTTTCTTGTCATAAGCCACTTTACTTATTGAAGCCAAAAATAATATTAACCATACAGAAGCATTGATTAACATAGCTTTCAATATAGTTGAATTAAAAAAATTCCCAACAAGGCCAATAGCTAATTCAGTCACGGCTACAAATAAAGTGACATTAGCACATATGGAGAATACATTTTTTACAGGCCTAAAATTAGCAATCTGTTTTTCTTTAAAAAGCTTGGAAATATTTTCTTCCGCTTTTCCTTTGTATTCCTCCGCTGATATATGCTCTCCCGAAAAAAGCTCATTCAAACTAATACCCAGAACATCGCACAAAGGCTGTAAAAGCGACACATCCGGCATTCCTCTTCCGTTTTCCCATTTAGAAACTGCCTGATTGGTAATCCCTAAAGTTTCTGCAAGCTGCATTTGTGTCAGATTTTTTTCTTTTCTGCACTGTGCAATAAATGCGCCTATTCTTTTCTGATCCATACAATAAATCTCCTTTGCTATATTTGTGACCGCAGTATATCAAAAAGAGAATCTATTTAGAACATATTAAGCGTTGATTCAATAGTAAACGCTTAGTTGAGCGTCACAAATTCAGTTATTGCCTATCGAAACAGTACAATTTTCTTCACGCTCCAACTGTATCACATCTGAAATGTCACAATCTAATGTTTCACAAATTTTTGTCAGTGTTTCCATACTGATATGCTTCCCTTTTCCCATGTTAGCAATCATATTTGTGGTCAGTCCAGCGGCAAGCCTTAAATCCTCTTTCCTCATGTTTCGCTCTATCAGTGTGTGCCAGAGCGGTTTATAGCTGATGTGCATTTTTCTCCCTGCCTTTCTGCCCCAGATAGGCGTTTGTACCCATTATATCAGGATTCTTGCTAACTCACAAATATTTCTTGACGCTATCGCCGGTTCCGTCTGGATTGTGCTTTTCCTTTCCTCTTTTGATTACCTCTAATTAGCCATGACCTGTTTCATGCCCTGGCTCTTGGCACCAGGGTTGTCGTTGCCGTAGCCCTCCAGGAGATTGACGATGCCCCACACGCCCAGGCCAGCGCCCAGCGCGGTGACAAGGGTCTGCATAACGCCTACTGCGGAAGTAAAAAATGCCATAAATATCCTCCATAAAAATTTTTAGAATTTGTCAGGAAAGCGGCTCCGCCTCTTCGGCGGGGCCGCTTTCTTCGCCGTCCGCGACGTTGATCTCATAAACGTCGTAAACTTCTTCCGGCTTGGGTTTCAGTTCCACGGAAAGAAAACGTTCGATATTGAACTTGTTTTTCTTATCCGCATCAGCCAGATACTTGAAATTGGGATGCCGGGTAATGTCGTACTTATCCGACAGGAACGGCCTCACACCCCGCAGTTGCAGGATGCACTTGCCGCCGTCCAAAACCGCCAGCTCATCCACGTCCATCAGGGTCTTTCCTAACTTTTGATAGTTCAAAGAGTGGGAAATTTCCCTGCCCCGGCTCTCTCCCGTATTGAACGTGTCGATGGTTTCCTTCCCGAGCTGGGCCGACAGCTCTTTCAGCGTCCCCGGCTCTTTGCCGCCCAGGAAGATGGAACAGTCGCAGTTGCCGATAATCGTGTCGGCGTTGTCCTTGTAGATCGCTTTGAGCTGGCTCTGGGCTTGCAGCACCAGACAGGCGGAAATCTCGCGGCTTCGGATGGTAGCCATGAGTTTTTCCAGCTTTGGGATTTGTCCGATGTTGGCACATTCGTCGATCAGGCAGCGGACATGGACCGGGAGCCGCCCGCCGTATACGTCGTCCGCCTTTTCGCACAGGAGGTTGAAAAGCTGCGTGTAGCATAAGGAAATGAGGAAGTTAAAGCTGTCGTCCGTGTCGCTCATAATCAAAAAGAGGGCCGTTTTCCGGTCCCCCAAAGTGTCCAGCTCCAACTCGTCATAGGCGGTCACATCCCGAAGCTCCGCAATGTCGAACACCGCCAGCCGCGCACCGCAGCTCACCAAGATCGACTTAGCCGTTTTGCCAGCGGCTAATTTGAATTTCTTGTACTGCCGCACGGCGAAGTGGTCCGGTTTTTCCCGCTCCAGTTCCTCAAACATCAAATCCACCTGATTTTGAAATTCCTCATCGTCCTCCCGGACCTCCATAGCGTTAATCATTTCAATCATCGTGGCAAAATTCTGCTCTTCAACAGGCGCTTCGTAGTGGATGTAGCCGATCAGCGCCGTGTAAAGCAGCGTTTCCGCCTTGGTCCAGAAGGGGTCCCCGCCCTGGCCCTCGCCTTTCGTGTTGGAGATCAGGGCCGTCACAACCTTCAAAATATCCTTTTCCGAATGGATGTAGGCGAACGGATTGTACTTCATGGACTTCTTGAAATTGATCGTGTTCAGAATCTTGATTCTATACCCGTTGCGCTGGAGTAATTTTCCGGCGTCGACGACGATATCCCCTTTTGGTAATGTCAAGTAGGGAATAAGAAAAAGTGTATCTTCTTTTCAGTTGGTTACACTGTCCTTGTCATTCTCAATAAGCCGCACTACCTTGTCCGTAAAGGTTTCCCGGCTCGTTTCGCTGAAATGGATATGTATGTCAAAGGTGGTATTCCCTATCCGCTTCACAAGGTCGGGCTTCACGTCCAGAGGGGCGGCGGTGCGGCTGGTCTTGCTGGTGTCATGGTTCATAGGCTCTCCTTTCCGTTCATCAATCCCCTTAACCGTTCCATTTTCCCCTGTGCTGTGGCTTTCCTGATGTTCTCCCCGGTAATGCAGACAGGGCAGCACATTTCAAGCAGACGGTCATAAATCCGGGCATGGGCGGTGTCCTCCGGGTGCTGTAATTCCTCCAGCGTCAAATTCGTTGTGACAATTAGCGGCTTCCGGCTTCGGTATCGGCTGTCAACCACGTTGTAAACCTGTTCAAGCCCGTATTCCGTGCCGCGCTCCATGCCGAAATCGTCAAGGATAAGCAGAGGGAAGCGGCAAAGGCGGTCTATGTATTCGTTCCTGCCCTTGTAGCTGGCGGCAAGGTCATTGAGTATCAAGGCAAAATTCGTCATACACACGGAAATCTCACGCTCCATAAGGGCGTTGGCGATACACCCGGCAAAATAGCTCTTGCCCGTGCCTACCTTGCCCCATAGCAGATAGCCGATATTTTCCGCTTTCATTTCCTCCCAGTTCGCCGCATAGAATAAAGCCTTATCCATTTGGGGGCATTTGCCGTTGTCATTTTCAAAAGTCCACTGGCGCATGGCGGCGTTGGAAAATCCCCGGCGTTTCAGTTCTTCCACGGTGTCACGGTGCTTGCGCTCCCGGTCGGCGGCTTCCTGCTTTTCCCGGCGTTTGCGCTGGCAGTCACATTCTTTCGGGTGTCGGTCACGTCCGAAAAGCCCTTTTCCCTCGGTGAAATAGGCTTCTTTGGGCTGGCGGCAGCTCCCGCAATATAAAAGCCCGTCCTCGCCTGTGTAGTCCTCCGGCTCTGGCTCTGTTTCTGTGGCAAGCCGGAAAATGGCGTTATCATAATCACACATAAAATCGTCCTCCTTGTTCATGGTCTTATTCACGCCCTGTTTACGGGGCGTTTTATCTCCGCTGTCAAAGGCTCTCGCCCTCTTTGAAAGAATAGTCGGGGATTCCCTTTTTCGGGTTCTCCTTTTTCTCCCTGTCCGCCCACCTGTAAAGCGTGGCGGCATGGTTCGCATAGTCATTCCCGCTGGAAGCAATATACCGGCTCATTTCCTCAATAAGCCGTTCAAGGCTGTCCGGGTATTCCTGCTTCAGCTCCGCATATTCGCTTTCAGTGAGGAAAACATTCTGGTATTTGCCATAGGGCGCGGGCGGCTCCCCACTCGCTCCCATTCGTTGGCTCTCTTTTAGTTTGTTTATATTTAGTTGGTTAGGGTAAAGTTTTCTTTGTATCATAGGTAAAGTTTTCTTTGTGTCTGATGTACAGTTTTCTTTAGGACTGACATCAAGATTTCTTTGTGTCATATCTAAAGAAACCTTTACTACTTCCGGCACTTTCACATAAAGGCGGTTCGGCGCGGAAAATCCCCGGCGTTCCCTCTCTAAAAGCCCGGCAATATCCAGTTCTTTTAGGGAGTTCTGTATTGTCATGGTGCTTTTATCCAGTATTTCCGCTATCTCTGCTATGGGGTAGACAATATACGTCCTGCCCTCATTGTCCTGCCAGCCGTTCTTCTGTGAGAGGGTGGAACGGTCAAGGAGCAGCGCATAGAGCAGCTTTGCAGTCTGTGACAAGTCCATTTTCAGCAGAAATCGGGGATAGGGGAAAAAGGGCGGCATTGTGGTGTTGGCTGTAATGTATTCGGTTATGGTTTTCACCTCCTGTCTGTGGCTTCTGTTACGCATTTAAAACGGCTTTTTAGGGGGTAAAGGATAAATATACCGCATACCCGTTGAGCAGTAGCCGGGAAGCCTTGATTTACGGGGGTTCTGTATTTTCTAAAGCGTGACATTTCCCCCTCTGTTTCCGCTTGCGCTGTGCGGCTCTGGCTCTTTTCATGCGTCCGGCACAATCGGGGCAGTATTTCCCCCGGTTGGATTTTGGGAGAAACTGACCGCTGCACTCGGTACAGCGTTTCAGTTCTGCCCGGTGGAGTAGGGCGGCTTCCAGTTTCCAGTCAAGGGGAAGCACGGCGGCAGTGAACCAGCGGCAGAGAAGCGAATAGCTGATACTTTGCACACATACACAAGGCTCGCCGTTATCCAGCAAAATGCAGTTACCGTTATCATAGTTACAGCACTCATGCACAAGGCGGCGGGCGGCTCTGTACTGTGGGTAGTCCATGTAGGGGCATTTACCGTTCATTTTCCCGCCCCTTTCCCCGTTCCGGCTTACGGTGTAAGATTTGGTCAATATTGTTCTTTACGGTCTGCAATTCCCGGACGTTCTCTTTCTTCTCCCGGTATTCGTTGTAAAGGCTGTTCTTCTCCCTCGTAAGCTGCTCAATCTCCGCTTGTAAGGCTTTGGACGCTGGCAGCTTTTGGATTCCCTTTGCTTTAAAATACCGGGTGGCAGCTTCGGCAATCATAAACTCGCTTTCGTGCTGTTCCCGGTAGTTCCTGCGGGCTTTCTCTGTTTTCTGTGCTTTCAGCCCGTCACGGGCGGGCTTGGTCTTGATATACGCCAATAGCTGTTTCTGCAAGTCCTTTTTCTCCCGCAAAGTGCTTTCCACGGCTTTCAGTTTGGCATGGACGCTGTTCAGTTCCGCGCTGGCGGCAGCAAGGGCGGCTTCCAGTTCTTCCGGGGAAGAAAAGCCGGATTCCTCGTAAATGCTCACGGTAGCCGCCATTTGCTTCAAGTTGTGCAAGGTCGCCCACTTTTCATAGCCCCGCCCCTTGCCCTCGGCTTTCTTGGCGGCTATGTCTACCATGCGCTGTACGCCGTCTTGTTTCGGTGCGTTTATAGCGGCTTTTTTGCGCTGTAAGCGGTCTTTTATGCTGTGGGGGTATTCCTGTCTGGGTAGGGGCGTTTCGGCGGCTCTGGCGGTGTTCTGTGCGTTTATGGTGAGTGCTTCCAGTACGGCGGCACGGCCAAAATCATCACCTAATCTCCGGGCGGTGATGGGCTTCGTCCTGTCCGGCGTGAGATAGGATAGCCGCCCCCGGCTCTCCTTGACGGTCACGCCCTGTTGTAGCAGTTTCCCGGAGAAGTCCTCAAAAGAGATAGCAGAGGACAGGGCGGCTCGGATTGTGCGCCGTAGCTTCTCCTTGTCGGTTTCAAACTTGGTCTGCTTGGGCGGCTCTCCTGTGACGGCTTGGGAAGCGTTCCCTTTATCCAGTGCGGCTTGTCCTTTCCGTTTCGCCCAATACTCACGCTCGGTAATGCGGTTCTTGCTCCCGTTCAGCAAGTCAATCTGATAGAGGTTTTCCCTGTGGCACATCTCCATGACTTCCGCTTTGAAGTATTCCATAGCTGCGTCTGTACAGCGGTGCTTGCAGCCCTCCCTTGTGTCGGCTGGTCTTTCCATGTACGGCAACAGCGGAACTTCGGCAATCCGCAAGCTGTTTATGACGATATGCACATGGATATTTCCGCTGTGGTTATGCCCGTCCGGGTGGGTGCATACCAACGCTTGATGTCCGGGGAAATGCTCTTTACAGAACTGCTCGCCCAACGCTTGCGCCCGGTCTACGGTCAAGCCGTTGTCTGGTGCGTCACGGGGGGCAAAACTGATAATGTAATGGTGGCTCTTTACGTCCTCCCGCTTTTGGTTCTTTCCGTATTTCAGATTGGAGCGCATACACGCTATGGCGAAATCTTCATCACCGCAATTAAGGGAAGATATGCGGTAATCGTCACGGAGAACAAGCCGCCCGTTTCCGTCCAGTGTGGGCTTCATGGTAAACTCGTCATGCTCAAAAGTTAGGTACTGTTCAGCCGCCCCATAGTCGGCATTTTTAGAGCTGATATGTTTGAATGTTGCCAACGGTTTCACCTACTTTCTGCAAGACTTCAAACTTCAAGGCGGCAAGCTCCGCTGTGGCGGCTCGTACCTCTTGGGAGAGGGTATTATAGGGTGCGCCGTACTCGTTCAGACAGCGGGCAATCTGATTCAAGCTGCCGCCGATTTTCCCGTATTCGGCTGTAAGTTTTCCAACGGCAGAAAGCAGTTCATCATTGACCGGGGAAACGGTAATGACCGGGCGTATGCTTGATTTGATTAGGGCTTGCCGAATAAACTCGGCTTGGCTCATTTTGCAGAGGGAAACACGCTCGGAAAATTCGGCGTATTCTTCCTCGGTCAAGCGTGTCTTGATTACCCGGCTTCGGTGTGGCGTGTTGTATCTTTTCATGGCTGTGAACCTCCTTTCACTCGCTGCAAAAGCGGCGGTAATTATAAGCGGCGCAAGCCGCAAAAAGGCGGGCTTGGGGTGGCAACCCCAACAAGATTCCCATAGGACAAAATGAGCCGGTAGGCGAAATTTGGTACTGTGGTAGAATCTTGCTCTAAGAAAGTGACGGATTCCGCTGTGCTGGCTTTTGCCGTTTTCCCCCGGCTTGCATGGCGTGGATTCTGCCAGTTTTGCGGCGGTATTTTCCCATGCAGAAAAGCCGGAAATAAGCAAAATAGGCGTAAAAAAACAGGAAACCTTTTTCCTTGATTTCCTGTTTCGTATCTTCGCCAATAGCGGCGGTTATCCTGTTGTTATTCCCCGGAAGCAAACTTGTAGCCTATGCCTAAAACGGTCTTTATGTAGGTGGGGCGGCGGCTGTCCGGCTCTATCTTTTTCCGTAGATTGCATATCACATTTGCCACGTTTGACTGGCAGCTTTCACTCTCCATGCTCCACACGGCTTCAAAGATTTGTGCCTTTGTGAACACCCTCCCCGGACTGGCGGCAAGATAGCAGAGTGCGCCGTATTCCAGACGGGTGAGGGAAACGTCAATCCCGTTTTTCAGTACCCGGCGTTGGTGCAGCCTTATTTCCAATCCCGGAAAAGTAAGTGCCGGAGAATGGGGCGGCTGTATGGCTTCCAGCGGTATCATACCGGCAAGGGCGGCTATGGCTTTCTCAACCGCTTTTTCCTCGGTATCATTGAATATCAGCATGGCTATTTTCCCGACAACCCTCACCTCCTGTCATGCCGCCTTTTTCAGTCAAAGCGGAACTGGAACAGGGCAGTAATGAGCCGCCGTTTTATGCTGTCCTCGGTGTCTGTGTTGACGTGCCCGTTTTCAAGGGCGGCAAAGCGGATTCGTTTGCTGTAATGCCGTTAAACCTCGTCCACGGCTTCCGGCTCGCCGTTTGTCGCCCGGACAATGGTTTCATATGGCACAAGGTTAGTATTCCCCATGTGAAAATCCCTCCATTTCTCTCTGCAACATCTGTAATGCGCTGTGTATGTAATGCCATGCCGTACTCTTACAATGCCCGTATAAATCTGCGATTTCCTGCTGTGTGTAATTCCCGAAAAAGTAAAGGTAAATGATTTCCCTCTTTTTCTCCGGCAGGGATAGCAGGGCGGCGGCAAGTTCCCCATTAGTGAGGATGATTGTCTGACCGCAGATTGTAACGGGGTATTGTTCGTAAGGTGATTTGAGAAATTCGTCTGATGTGCTTAGAGGGTAGAACTTTTCTTCTGTGAGGTATTCAAAGGATATTTCTTTTTGCCGCCGCCTGTTCCTGTCGCGCCATGCGTTGATGGCGGCATAGCGTATGACGACTTTGCAAAAGCCATTGAAAGAATACATGATGTGTTCCTTGTATGCTTCTGTGCAATCCATAGAAAATTCCCCCTTTCTCCCACATGGGGTGCTACATTGTTTACAGTTGCATTTATAAATCAGAGGGCGGCAGCATTGAACTGTCGCCACTTCTGTTGCATTATTTACTTTTTTCTTTTGTTGAATTTTTCTTTTGCAAAATCATAAGATTCTTGTATCATTGCCTTGAAATCCTCAAAGGTCTTATCAGAGGGATTTAAAACACATGCCCAGCTCATCCATGCGTAGACAGGGTGGGGAAGAATGGTATCTAAAACGGTAAAATCATAATCCATTTTTACAATTTTTCCAGCAGGCGGACGCTCTGGAATATACCCAAATTTTTTAATAAAGGTCTGTTTCCTTAAACCGACATTCACACGATATACATTATCACGGTTCAACATAGAGCCTTTATCATTATCACCGTCTTTTTCTTTAACAGTTAAAACATATACTCCCCGTTTCAAAACTCCGTTTGGATTATAAAAAATTCCTCGTTCTCCCCAACTTTCTACCAATACAACATCTTTCAAATTAGACTGGCAGTAGGAAAGAATATCGTTTGGTGTCATGCCATTTCCTCCAAATGGAACATCATTGTTCCCTCGTCTGCTAAAGCAGAACAATACTCCTGAAATTCCGTAACCTGCGGCAACTTTTCCAAAGCACCCTGTGCTGCCTCCATTGATGCCCACCAAATCATTTCAACCCATTTATCCTGCTTTAAATCCTTTGTTAATGACCGTTTTACAAATCCGGCAATATCTTTTTCAAGCACCTCATTCAATTTGTGATACATTCGTAAAAAATGTTCCTCGGTCACTTCTTGGTTTGTCTGAAAAATAACCATTTCAATCACGTTTTTATTCATAACATCTTGTCCTTTCGTTTGAGTATCATATTGCATTTGGTACATAGATAGTCTATCATGGAATAGTGACAACAGCTGTCACCATTCGGAAAGGAGTTTTTAAAAATGTCAAAAGCAGAACGGCTTATTGAAATGATGATAACGATAAATGCCAAAAAGGATTTTACAGTAGGCGAATTAGCAAAAGAATTTTCTGTGTCAAAGCGAACAATACTCCGTGATTTGCAAGAATTAGAACAGGCTGGATTCCCCCTTTATTCCGAAGTCGGTGCTGCTGGCGGGTATCACATCTTGAAAGAGCGCATTTTGCCGCCTATCACTTTTTCAGAGAATGAAGCCAAAGCTATATTCTTTGCCTGTCAAGCCTTGAAATTCTATCACGATTTACCTTTTGAACAGGAAACAATATCTGTTTTGAAAAAATTTTTGAACTGTCTGCCCTTAGATATACAAAGCAGTATTACACAAATTCAAAATAGTGTAGTATTTTGGATTCCAGACAGGCATTGCGATTCACCACTACTTAAACCAATGTTTCATATTGTCGTTAATCACCATTCAGCAACAATACAGTATTCATCAACACATTCTGAAAGTATACGCACAATTATACCGATTGGGCTATATGCTATGAATGGGCTTTGGTATTGTCCTGCATATTGCACCGTTGCTAATCAAATCAGAGAGTTCCGTATTGACCGTATAAAGGAAATAATAGAGGAAAAACCATATCCTAAAGGGAAATTTCCTGTTCCTGCGTCCATTCAAGAATATCTCGAAAGGTTAGAAATCGGAAATGATTACCACATAAAAATTAAGCTAACAGATATAGGTGTTAAACGCTGCGAAACTGAATTTTTACTGGCAAGGGGATTAAAAACATTCCCAACAGGCGGTGGTATAATCGACATGAAAATACGTCATGCAACTTTGGATTGGGTTGCCAATTACTTCCTGTCATTTGGAAACAACGCAACTGTCTTAGAACCACCAGAACTTGTGGAGCTAATAAAACAAAAGATATACGAATTACATCAGCATTATTGTAGGTAATATTGATGTATGAATGAGAGGGATTCCGTAGTAGTCGGCATTGGTGGTAATGTGTATAACTGGCTGTCTTATGGAATTGTGGGTAACTCTGTTTGCAGGACGTGGGAAAGCTGCTCTTTAGCTTTTCCATGTGCTGTGAATAGAGTTATCCATGATTCCATAGCCTGTTATGCACATTTCCACAATGCGCCCTTGCTTTTCCGTCTTTTGATATTCAGAGAGGGCGGCTATGCGCTTTGCTCTGTTTTCTCGGCGGTGATTTCCTGTTTTTTCCTGTTGTATGCTTCCCTCCTTGTGGCAAGGTAATTCTCATAGCGTTCCACCGCTTCCGGGTTTCCAGTGGCGGCTTCCTCATACATTTTCTGCCGGGATTTCTTGGTGGCTTCGGAAGAATACGCCCTCTGCTTTGCCAGTTCTGCCGCTGCCGCCGGGTCGGTTTCGGCTTGCCGTACCAGTTTTTCCCTTGCGGTTTTCTTCCGGCTCTTATGGGCTTCCAGACGTTCCGTTTCCTCCGGCGTTAAGGCTTCCCCCTCTTTTTGGGTAGCGGCAAGCTCTTTGAACGTCCTTGCCTTTGGCTGTCCGGCTTTCTGCCTTTCGCGCCATGCCTTATGCTGTGCGGCTTTTTTCCGGCGGTGTTCTGCAAGCCGTTCCGTTTCCTCCGGCGTAAGTTCTGCCCCGGTCTTTTCAATCTCCATAAGCTCTTTTATGGATTTCTTCTTAGGCGGCTTGGGCGGCTCTGTGGCTTTGCGTTTCTCCCGCCATTCCTTTTGCCACTCCCGGTTATGTGCAAGCCGTTTTTCCTCCGCTTCCTGTTCTTCCGGCGTGAGAAGCCCCGCTTTCTTCCTTGCGGTAAATGCCCGTTTCTCTGCCTTGCGTTTCTCATACCGTGCCTTTTCAAGCTCCTTTGACCGGGCTTCCTTTGCCGCCTGTTCCTCCTGCTGGCGGCGTTGTTCCTCTACCTCTGCCGGGGTGACGATATGGGCGGGTACTTCAAATGCGCCGATAAAGTTTAAATAAATGTCTATCCGCTGGCGGCGGTCATTCCCCCGCCCCTCGCCCTCATGCACAATCACTTTTTCGATAAACTCGTTGAGCATGGGCGTTGTCAATTCGGAGAAGTCGGTATAGCGTTTCACAAGCTGGATAAACTGGTCTGTTTTCAGCTTATCAGCGTTCCAGCTTTCAATCTGCCTTTGCCATTCCGCTATGGACGTTTCAAGCCCGGTCTGTTCCTCGTCATATTCAGCAAGAAGCCGGGTAAAATGCCTGTCGGGTATCTTGCCCGTGGCGTTGCCCTCGTACAGCTTTTTCACAAGCCCGTCAAGCTCTTTGTGCCGCTTCTGTGCCTTGCTGATTTTCTGCTTACATTCCTTGACGGTTTTCTCTTGGTTCTGGTCGGACGCTTCCCGGACACGCTCTGTAAACTCCTTTTCATTGTGCCGCACATACCAGCTCACACGCTGGATAACGGCAAGGATAGCGGCTTCAATCTTCGCCGTGGGGATATGGTGCATGGTGCAGTCATGGATTAAATGGCGGTAGCCGGAGCAGATAAAAGCGTCCTCAATCCATTTCCCTTGCACAAGGTTGTATCGGTGTGTCAACTTTGAACCGCAGTCGGCGCAGTAGAGAAGCCCGGTCAAGCGGTTAGG
Source organism: Oscillospiraceae bacterium (assembly GCA_910574635.1). Taxonomy (GTDB): domain Bacteria; phylum Bacillota; class Clostridia; order Oscillospirales; family Oscillospiraceae; genus Oscillibacter. The sequence continues at coordinate 65,109 of CAJTCG010000012.1, forward strand.
GGCGTTCTGCCGTTTAGGTGCGCGGCGTACCGTTTCCCGTATCTTCTGTACGGTCTGCCACGTTTCCACGTCCACAATGGCGGGGATTGCGCCCTCAAAGATATATTGTTCCTCCGGCGTGGTCTTGCGGCTGCTCTTGGTCTTGTAGTTCTCGCATACGGTTTTCCCTAATACCTTGCGCCCCATATATTCCGGGCGTTTCAGTATGTAGCCGATAGTGGTCGCTGACCATGCGTAGGGGTCGGCGTACTTTGCCGCCCGGACTGGTTCGCCCGCCCGTTTCCAATGCTCGGACGGGATAGGGATTTTCTCGGTGCGGAGTGCCTTTGCTATGCTGGCTATGGTTTCCCCGGCAAGGACGCTCTGGAAGATGCGGCGCACAACGGCGGCGGCTTCCTCGTCAATTATCCATTCTCCTTTTTCTTCTTTGGAAGCGCGGTAGCCATAGCAGACACTGCCGGAACAGCGCAAGCCCTTTTCCATTCTGGACTTGAAAACAGCCTTGATTTTGCGGCTGGTGTCGGCAACGTACCACTCGTTTATCACGTCACGGAAGATAGACATAATATCAAAGCCGTTGGCGGTGTCAAGGTTGTCATTTGCGGCGATAAAACGCACATGGTACTCGTCAAAGGTGCGCTTTAATAGCCCCACTTCAACCACGTCACGCCCGATTCGGCTCTGGTCTTTGATGATAACCGTTGCCACGTTCCCCGCCCGGATTTCCTCTAACATAGCGTCAAGCCCCGGACGCTTGAATGTTGTTCCCCGGATTCCGTCATCAGTAAAATGCCGGATATTGGAAAAGCCGTTTTTTCTTGCATAATCCTCTAAAATCCTCTTTTGGTTCTCAATGCTTACGGATTCGCCTGCCCGCTCATCGTCATGGGAGAGTCTTTCGTATAGGGCGGTGAGCTTGTCTTTCTCTGCCTGCTTCTTCATGGTGTGTAACCTCCTTTCGTTGAGGGTGCGCGCTTCCCTATAACCTTATTATACTTATCTGTTCGGGTCCGTCACGACGAACGAAACCGGATAAGATTTAGAGGTACACTGCATGAGGTTTGGCTTCAGAAAAAACCTCGTTTTGCCGGAGCCGGAGCCGCCGACGATTAGGACATTTTTGTTCCGGGCGGTCTTGGGGTCCTTGGGGCGGCTGTTCATGGTGAGCCGTTCCGTCTGCGTCAGAATGATGTTGTCCTCGAACTTTGGAGCGGCATACGGAGCAATGTCTGCCGGTGTTCCCCAGCGGGCAGTGCCGTATTCCATGCCCTGGCGGTATTTCTTGGCATTTTTGCTTTTGAGGTATACCGCCAGCTTCAGCCCCAGGCCGCACAGCAGCCCTACCAGCAGATCAGCGGGATGAAAGCTGGGGAGGCTGGACTGGAACGCCGCGTCAAAGCCCGCCGCCAGATGCCAGAACTTTTGAGAGAAGTCCCCGCCAGGGGCCAGCCGCCACATCTGCCCCAGCTTGGAGGCATACAGTCCCAGCAGGAAATAGGGCAGATTCGGCAGGATCAGCCGCTTCAAATTCACCTGCTTCACCGCTCCCGCTCCTTCCGCTTCTCCCGGTCGATCACGGGCTTCTTCACCAGCTCCTTGAACCGCGCCAGCTTTTGCAGCACAGAGGGCCGGGACGCCTTGCGGACCTTGCTTTGCGTGTACTCGCTCATCGCGGCCTCAATCGCGCCGCTATCCTGGGATTTGAAAAACACCAGGAACCGGGGCGGGTCGCGTTCCTTCTTAATGGCATAGTCCACGCCGTATTTCCGGGCAAACCGGTCAAATTCCCGGACAGCAAGGTCGCTGACCTCCATATTGGTTACGCCGTGTCCCTGCCCGACGAGCTGCTTCACCTTCTGCTTGCCGCGCGGCGTTACGCTGGCGCTCTGTTTCCGGTTCAGTTTTTTGTTCCTGCGGTGGGCCAGATATTGGCTCATAGCGGATTTCAGCGTCCGCCCGGTGAGCTTGGAAGTGTTGATTACCAGCGTCAGCGTCTTATTCTCCACTTCCTCCTGCATGAAAAAATCACCTCTCGATCTCCCGGCATTTCTGCCGGATTTGTAAATACTCGTTCCAGTCCTTACCCCGCTGAGGGGTATGGACCGAAACGGAGCAGCCCTTTTGGGAATACCTTTCCTTCATCTTCCACACTGCCTCCCGGCCTGGAGCATCCGCGTCCAGACAGAGGTCAATTTGCCGGATATGCGGGTTTTCCCGGAGATATGTGTCAATCGGGCCGTGGTAGAGACAGCAGAGCGCAACGGCGTTGGTCTTTACGCGCCGGTGGAGCGTGCAATAGCTCATGAGGTCAATCGGGGCCTCAAACACAAAGAGGCGCAGAGAATCCGGGCTGGCGGGGAGACGGAAACCAATTTCCTTTTCGCTGCCGGGTTCTCTGCCGCGAAACGCCGCGCCGCCCAGGTCATAGGTGCCCCGCTTGGCGGCAAATACGGGCTTTCCGGACTGGTTCCTGCCGACGAAGACGCAGTTGTGGTGCTCCGCGTCCTCATATAACAATCCGGCCTTGATGAAATTCTCAATCACCTGCGCGGCGATTCCCCGTTTGCGGAGGTAGGCGGTCACGCGCCGGTTGTCCACATTGGGCGGCGGAAGAGAAAACGGCTTCTTTTCCTTTGGGGGAACGATGGGAGGCGCACGGGGATACCGTGCGCCTCCATGATAGTCCAGAAGAAAATTCACCGCCTCCGGAAAGGACTTGCCGCAAAAACGCTCAACAAAATCAATGGCGTCCCCGCCCTGCTGTTCGGAGTAGCGGAACCATGTGCGGCGGTCCTTGATACGGAGACTGTCCATCTCCTTGGTTGTGTAATAGCTGCCGATTCGCTTGACCGTATAGCCCAGCGAGGCCAGAAGTTCCGGCAGGTCCGTTTCTTTGGCGGTTCGCAATTCCTCGTCAGAGAAACGGCGGTTTTCATGCTGCAAAATCAATATCCGGTTCTGGGCAACTTGGGCACGGGCGTTTTCTTGGCGTAGACGGTAGTCACCCAGCGGGAAACCGCCTGGACCCATACGCCGTTGTACGTTCCGCCCACATCCGCCTTGTTCACGAAGGACGCGGTCCTGATGCCGGAAATGGCGATGCAGCAGATTTTCGGCTTCTCCACCTGGGCAAAGCCTCCGGGAGCCTGACCGAACACGAACATGACTTCGGTGACCCGCTCATTGGACGCGAGGCCCAGCGCCGTGGGGGACGCCGCCAGCGTGTAATTCTTCTGCGTAGACAGATTGTCCGCCAAGGTCTGGGGTTCGCCGCCGTTCACCCGATAGGTGATCTTATAGGTGCCGGGGAAGTTGTAGGTGCCGGTAACGATCTTGCTCAGCCGGATCTCGGCGGGGAGCGTGTCACGCCAATAGAAATTGTCCAGCCGGACATTGGAGCTGTTGGCGATGCTGGAGAACGTGTAGTTCACGGGCTGGCCCGCCATCGCCTCGGCGGGGCCGGTCTTGGTGATGGACACGCCGGTGGACATACTCTTGTTGGATACCTCAAAACGGACGATCTGTCCCTCGTGTTCCAGATACGCTGTCAGATCGGTGCCGCTCACGCCATAATTGGCGGGCGCTTTTGTCTCCCGGATGGTGTAGCGGCCCAGGGGCAGGGGCTTGGAAATCGCAAGACCCCGGCTGTCGCTCTTGATCGTGTCCACAAGGTTGCTGGCCTTGTCGTAAATCTCGAACACAGCGCCCTCCAGCAGCGTCCCGGCGGGGAGGCCGTTAGTGGAGTTGTAGTCAGCGGACTTCTTCGTAATCTGAATCTGTCCGGTGATGGGCGTATTCTCCCACTCGACGAGAGTGGTTTCGCCGGGATTCACATAGACGGTTTTCATCTGCGTATCGGTGATGTAGCCCTCATTTTCCAGCTCCCGCAGGTAGTAGCGGCCCGCCGTGGTGATGTTTTCGATATAGACATAGCCCTGGTTATCGGAGGTGTACTGGCCCACGGGGGTATTGGTGCTGTCGTAGAGAAGGAAGGTGACGCCGTAAATGCCCTTCTTGGTTACGCTGTCGATTTTATGAATCAAAATGCCCGAGAACGCCTTGTTCGTCACGGTGAGGGTGGTGGTTTCGTTATCCCGGATGGTGAAATACTGCGGGGTTTCGTCGATCTTGAAGCCCTTTGCGGCCTCAATCTCCACGGCGTAGTAGTCTCCGGGATCCAGGTCAGCGTGTACCCGGCCCGTGGAATCCGTGGTCACGGTGGTCACAAGCCCGCCGTCCATCTTCCGGATTTCAAACTTTACGTTTGGAATACGCTTGGTATGGTCGCTCTCACTGACCTTAATCAGCTCCAAGCCGCCCACAGGCGCGTTGTAGAAGGTCAAGGTTTGGACCTCGCCGGACTTGATTTCCATGCTCTGGGGAGTGCCGTCGAGAATGTATCCTTCCAGGGCCTTGGTTTCCGTGGCGGTAATCACGGTGCCGGGAGTAAGGTCGGTGATGGTGATACGGCCCTGGGCGTCGGTACGGTAGATACCGTTGTTGGGTCCAACGGTCGCGCCGGAGCTGTCCGTCACCAGGAACTCCACGCCAGCGAGAGGCTGGTCCTTGGTGCCTGTCACCAGCTTCTGAATGACGAGGGTCTGCTTCGGGGCGTTGGTGAAGGTGACGGTCTGGGTATCGTTGGCGTTGACCTGCACGGTCTGGCTCTTGGCGTTGGGGTCGATGATATAGCCGGGAATGGTTTCGATTTCCTCCACAATCACGGTGCCCACAATGCCCAGAATCTTGATCTGGCCCGTGGAATCGGTAGTGTAGATGCCGTTAGAGGAAATTTTGCCGCCGTCCATGTCGACATTTCTGCCGTCCGCATAGGTAATTCTGAACTTCACACCAGCCAGGGGGGCCTTGGTCACAGCGTCGATTTTGTTGACGATCAGCCCTCCAGCCCTCTTGTTCCAGAAGGTCAGGCTCTGGGCTTCGCCCTCCTTGATGGTGATGCTCTGGGGTTTGCTGTCCAGCACATAGCCGTCCAAGGTCTTGGTTTCCTTGACGTTAATGGTCGTGCCGGGGGTCAGGCCGGGAATGGAAACGCGCCCATCCTTATCGGTGGTGTAATAGCCATTGTTCGGTCCCACCACAGCCCCGGTGCTGTCCGTCACCAGAAATTCCACTCCGGCGAGAGGCTCGTTGTCGCTGCCATCGATGTATTTCTGGATGGTCAAAGTGTTGGCGGGAATGTTGTAGAAGGTGAGCGTCTGCGTCTCCTGGGGATTGACGGTGACGGTCTGGCTCTCCCGGCCCGGTTCAATGGTATAACCGGGCAAGGGCCGGGTTTCTTTCACCACGACGGTTCCGACGATGCCGGAAATATGAATTTCTCCGTGGTCGTCGGTGGTGTAGAGGCCCTTACTGGAAAGATGCCCATTATCGGTGTCCACATAGCCGCCCTCGGAATAGATCATTTCAAATTCCACGCCAGCCAGGGGCTTTCCGGTCTGCTTATCCAGTTTGCGGATAACCAAAGAGCCAGCGGGCTTGTTCCAGAAGGTGAGGTTCTGGGCCTTGCCCGCCTCGATCTTGATGCTCTGGGGCCGTCCGTCCAGAACGTAGCCGTCGACGGTCTTGACCTCCTGGGCGGTGATGGTGGTCCCAGGCTCCAGGCCCTCCAGCACAATCTCACCCGCGTTGTTGGTGTAATAGATGCCGCCGTCCGGGTTCAGGGGCTTGCCGGAGCCGTCCACGACCTTGAAGCCCACGCCAGCCAAAGGTTCGTTGGCGGTGCCCTCAATATATTTGTGGATGGTCAGTGTCATCTTGGGGTCGTTCTCAAAGGTGAGATCGTTTCCATTGCCGGAGCTGCCGGAGCCATTCCCGCCAGAAGCGTTCCCGCCGCTGGTGAAGCTGTTGCCGGAACCGTTTTTGACAATGATGGTCTTGGGGGTCGTATCCAGCACATAGCCGTCAGGCACACGGCTCTCGGCTACCACAACGGTGCTGCCGGGGACAAGGCCGGTCACAACGACGGTCCCGTCCTTGCCCGTGGTATAGCGGCCCAGGATGCTGCCGTTGCCGTCCTTTACGGTAAACTCTGTACCGGGCACAGGCTTTCCGGTGACAGAATCCAGCTTCGTCAGCGTCAGGCTGCACAAGGGTTCATTGAGGAAAACCAGCGTTTGAGTATCCATAGGATTCACCGTGACGGTCTGCGTCTGCGTGGTTTGGTCAATCACATAACCGGGGGCCGCTTTCGTCTCTTTCGCGACAATGGTTCCCACTACGCCGGAGACACGGATTTCTCCCTTGTCATTGGTTGTATAGAGGCCCTTGGAGGAAAGGTGTCCATTGTCATTGTCCACAAAGCCGCCGTTGGCGTAGGTCAACTGGAACTCCGCTCCGGGGATGAACGCGCCGGAAACCTTGTCCTTCTTCTGAATGACCAGCGTTCCGGCCCGTTTGTTCCAGAACGTGAGCTGCTGGACGTGGCCCGCCTCGATCTTGATATCCTGGGGAGTGCCGTCCAAAACGAATCCCTCCACAGTCTTGACCTCGCGGGCAATGACCACGGTGCCGGGTTCAATGCCATGCAGAACAATTTCGCCGGATTTGTCGGTGTAATAGAGGCCGTCATCCGGGCCTACGGCGGCTCCAGCGCCGTCTACCACCCGGAAGGCCACACCGGAAAGGGGCTCATTCTCGGTGCCCTCGATGAACTTGCGAATAATGAGCGTCGTCGTGGGCGTGTTATAAAAATTGATGGTCTGCGTATCGTTCGGATTCACCACCAGCGTCTGCGTCCGGGTATTGGGGTCAATGCGGTAGCCGGGGATCGTCTCCAGCTCTGTCACCACAATGGAGCCAGTGACGCCGGAGAGGATGATCTGGCCGTTGCGGTCGGTGTAGTAGATGCCGTTGGAGGACATCTGCCCGTTTTTGTTGTCCACAACCTGTCCATTGGCGTACTTGATCTGGAACTTCACGCCCTCCAGGGGGGAGTTGTCGAGAGAACTCAACTTATTGATGATAAGATTGCCCAGGGGCTGGTTGAAAACCTCCAGAGTGTAGGTCTGGTGGTCCTTGACCTCCACCGCGTGGGGGGTATCGTCCAGCAAATATCCGGGCTTCGCCTGGACCTCCCGCACGATGTAGCCGCCGGGTTCCAGGTCGGGCAGGGAAATGAAGCCCCGTTCGTCGGTACGGTACTCGCCGTTGGAATTGCCGACGACGGTGCCGTTCGTCCGGGTAATCTTGAAAATCACATCCGCCAGAGGCTCCTTTGTGGCGGAATCCATTTTCTTCACCAGAAGTCCGCCCAGGGGCATATTGGTGAAGGTAAGGACCTGCGTGTCGGCTTCGCTGACGACAACGGTCTGCGGAGCGGCGTTCAGCAGGTAGCCGTCAATGGTTTCGACCTCCGTCACAACATAGGTATTGGGGCTCAGCTTGCGGAGGTAAATCTGCCCGTTTTCATCGGTGGTGTAGAGGCCGTTGCTGGAAGTAAGGCCCTCATTGTCGGGGACCAGCTCGCCATTGGCGGCGGTGATCTTGAACTTGACGCCGGGAAGGGCCTTGCCCGTCACGCTGTCGGTCTTGCGGATCAGGAGGCCCCCTTTCGGAGTGTTCGTGACCACCACGGTCTGCGTGTCGCCATTGGTTCCGATGACCACGTTCTTGCTGGGTTCGTCCATGACATACCCGGCAGGGGCCTTGATCTCCGTCAGCACATACGCGCCGGGGGTAAGGTTGGAAATGCGGATTTCACCGCTGCTGTCCGTCTTGAAGATGCCGCCCTGCGTCAGCGTGGATGTTCCAATCACGCCGTCCAGGCCAACTTCACAGCCAGCGGCGGTGGTGATACGGAACTCCGCGCCGGGGAGGGGCTGGCCCGCAATGCTGTCCCGCTTCTGCACAATCAGTTTTCCGGTGGGCTGGTTTTTGAAGGTGAGCGTTACTGTCCGGCCCTCCTTGATCTGGATGGTCTGTGACTGCGTGTCAATCAGGAATCCGGCAGGGGCCTTGACCTCGGTGACAATCACGCTCTTGCCGGGTTTCAGGCTGTCAATGCGGATTTCTCCGTTCTCGTCGGTTCTGTAAATGCCGTTGGAATCGCCAATCAGCGTACCGTCCGCATAGGTGATTTTGAACTCGGCGTCCTGGAGAGTGACGCTGGGGTTGACAGAGCAGACCTTGCGGATTAGTAGATTTCCGTCCGGACTATTATCAAACTTCACAGTGACGACGCTCTGCTCACCGCTGTCCGCCAGGTACACCGTCTCGGAGGAATTGATGATGGAGTAACCGTCGGCGGGGTCGATTTCCTCCACGACGTAGGTCCCGGCAGTCAGGCCGGTCCAAATGCAGGTGCCGTTCTGCCCCGTCACCTTCTGCCCGATGACGGTGCCGCCCGTGCCGGAGGTGCCGCCAAGGAAACGGAGCTGGAAAGTGCATCCGGGCAGAGCCTCATGGGTCACGCTGTCGTACTTTTCAACAATGATCGCGTTCAGCGGCTCATTCTGAAAAGTGACGGTTTTGCTCTCGTTTCCGTGGATGATGACCTTCTGGGTTGTGGGCTCCTTCATCTGGAAACCGGGGGCGGGGGCCACCTCGGTGATGGTATACTCGCCGGGATAGAGCCGCTTGCCCTGCTCATGGAGCTTGATCTCGCCTCGGGCATCCGTGAAGATGTAGCCGAAATCAATCGTGGCGGGAGCTTCGGCGGCTTCGCCGTTGCTGGTGTAAGTGACGTGGAATTTCGCGCCCTCGATGGGAGCGCCCGCGACGCTGTCCTCCTTGAAGATGGTCAGCTCCGGGGCCTTGCGGTTCTTGAACGTCAGCTTCTTCACATCTCCGGCGTTCAGGGAAACCGTCTGTACCCGGTCGGCGTCCTTGTCCGGCAGGAAGTAAGGAGCGGGGACAGAAATCTCCGTGACACGATACGTGCCGGGTTCCACCCGCTTCGTGACCATGCCGTCCGGCCCGGTTTTCCAATCGTCCTGGAAATCGCCGTTGATGGCCTCCACCCGGAACACAGTGTCGGGGATCGGCTCCTGGCTGTCCGCGTCGATCTTATAAAGGGTCAGCTCAGGCTTTTTCAGGTTTTCAAAAATGACTTCCTTCTCGTCGCCGCCGTTGAGGGAGATCGTCTTGGTCCGCTCCTCGCCGATTACATAAGGCTCGGGAACGGACTGCTCGGTGATGCGGTAGCTGCCGGGGGCGACACGCAGCTCCACGGAGCCGTCCGCGCCGGTGGTCAGGTTCTGGCGGTAATCACCGTCGATGGCCTCCAAAAGAAAAACGGTGCCGGGGATTTTCTCGCCGGTGCCTTTTTCCACTTTGCTGATTTTTAGCAAGGGCTGCTTCTGGTTATCGAAAATGAGCTGTTTGCTGTCGCCGGCCTCCAGCCAGATCGTCTGGGTGGGTTCGTCACTGACAACATAGGGGTCCGGGACGGAAATCTCCGTGACCTCGTAGGAATCCACGGGGATACCCGTCAGGGTGACGGTGCCGTCCGGCCCGGTGGTGATATCGTCGTGGAACCCGTAGTGAATACCCTTGATCTCAAAATTGGTATTGGGAATCACATCGCCGGTCTTGGCGTCCCGCTTCAAAATTGTGAGGTTCGGGAGCTTCTTGTCCGCCGCCGTGACCGTGACGGTGCCGCCTCCGTTGACGGTGGCCTGATCGACGTGGGCGAACACGGGCGCGTCCAGCTTGGAATAAGGGGCCGGGGCGCTCACTTCCACAAAGGCGTACAGGCCCTCGGTCACATCGGTGACGGTGATGGAGCCGTCCGCCTTAGTTTCCTCGGTGCCGATGATCTGCCCGTCCTTCAGGATGTTGAACACAGCGCCGGGGAGGGGATTGCCGGAATCGTCCTTCTTCAAAAGCTGAACCTTCACCTTGCTGTCGTTCTCGAAAACAAGGGAAACATCGGTTTTGCCATCCCAGACAAAGGTCTGCTTGATCTTGCTCTGGTCGGCGCTCTTGGTGTAACCCTCCGGAGGGGTCATTTCTTCCGCCACATAACTACCGATAGGCATGGCGTCCCAGGGAACGTCCGTCAGGTAGCCGCCCTCGCCGGTGACGTAGGTCCCGGTGAAGCTGTTATCCACGCCTGTAATCTTGATAATCGCTCCGGCAAGGCCCTTGGAGGGATCATCGGCGTCTACCTTGCGGATGGTGCCCTCGCCGCTGGAGGGGGGCGAATCCATGAAGGTCACCGTCACCGTATTGTTTCCGTTGCCGGGGAGGACCACATACTGTGGTCCGGCGTTGTCGATCTCATAACCTGCGGGCGCTTTCGTTTCCGTCACGGCATAGGTGCCGGGGTCAAGCTGGTCCTGTCTGTAGGTGCCGTCCGCCCCGGTTACAACATCCTTGGAAAACGAGCCGTTTTCGGACTGGATATGGAACTCCGCCCCGGCAAGACCCTTGCTGGGATTTGTGGAGTCCACCTTCTTCACAATCAGGGAATAGTCCTCGTCCGTCGTGGTGGTCGGGGTCAGTTCGCCCAGGATCACCTTCTGCACGGAGCTGGCCGGATGGGTGGAACTGCCAGCTCCGGTGAAGTTGTACTGGTACACCTTACAATCGCCCCAAAGATTCGTGCCGCCGTCGAGGATAAATTGGGTGCGGTCCCGAAAGCTCCTGCCGTTCAGCTCATCGTCGATGCTGGTGTAGTGGGTCCCTTCCAGGGAGTTATAGACTGCCATGAACTCTTCGGCACAGGCAGTCACGGGATCGCTGATGCTGCCCTGCTGATAACGCCAGATACACGCCTGGACCCATGCGTTCATGTACCAGGTGTATTCAGGACCCCATACGTCATCCACGCCAGCGGCTTTCGCCGCGTCGGTGAATACGCCGGTTGAATGGGCGTAGTAGTACGCCATCATAACTTTCACGGTGGTGTCCGTGATCTCGCTCTTGTTGCCCCAAGTCTGGCCTTTCAGGCTGCTGCCCATGCCGCCGCCCTTGGTGCCGCAGAAACCGACTGTGGTTGCGGAGCCGTTTTCGTAGTACATCTGATGCAGAGTGCATCTGCCCAAAGCGGCGGACTGGTAGGCAACGCCGGACATGCCGAAGTCCTTGAGCTTGATCGTGTCCGCCGACGCGAGTGCGGTAGTGGGGAACAGGCTGAGGACGCATACCAGCGCCAGCAGCAGCGCCGTCAGGCGCATCCGCAAATGGTGTCGCGTTCTTTCCATAAAAGAAAAATCTCCTTTTTTGAATTTCCCATAGAAAAAGACCTTCCAGTTTTCACTGAAAGGTCTTCCTATGGGCTGTGGGTCAGGATTCAATTGTGTTTTAGAGAATGCCGTGCCCGGTGGGGGACCCGGCGAACATGTGGCAGTAGGCGGTGCCGCCCTCAATGGTAACGCCCACGCCGATGCAGGTCACATCCTCTCGCAGCATGGATTGAAGGTGTCCGGGAGAGTTTACCCAATTCGTGACCGCCGTCTGGGCGATCTCTTCTTCCGGAACCATGCTGAAGCAGGTGAGGTTGTGGCATCCGCCGTAGAGCCAGGCGTAGGCGATCACGGCCTCCCGCTCGTATTGCGTATGCTCTCTGAAATGCTGAGTGGAAACATCCTGGGTGGCGTTCATCAGCCGGTCGTCCGCGGGAAGTTCCGCCCTGCCATGCTCCCGGCGGACCTGATTGATAAGCCGGACCATTTCCTGCCGGATTTCCAGATTAGCTGTCAAGTCCGCATCGGGATTGTGGGACCACTCGCTGTTGACAACCGGGCTGTTGCCCGCTTGCGCTTCGCTGGCGGCGGCTTGCGGCGGAGCGGAGGCCGCTGCCCCTCCGCTGACGGTCATGGTCATGCTTGCCGTGTTTCCCGCTTCATCCGTGACGCTGATTACGGCGGTTCCGGAGGCTTTCGCGACCATAACATGGTAGCCGCTGACCTGCTCCAGGGCGATCACGCCGGGATTTGAGGAAACGGCGGTGACGCTGGTCCCGTAGGGGCTGATTACTACCATGCTCCGCTCCCCTGCCAAAAGGGAACCGCCCTTGTAGCTGCTCACCTTGAGCGCCGCCGCCTGGACTGCTGGAGTAGCTGGTACTTCCGCCGCTTTCGCCGGGACCGCCGTTCCGAACAGGACCGCCGCTAAAAGGAAACTCGCAATCATACCGCGATACTTCATACCCGTGACCTCCTGAATTTTTTTGGGGTGGCTTCTATACTGTAAGCCTACCAGAAAAAAGAAGGTTCTTCAAGGATACGGCGTCAGGCTTCAATGGCCCGGACGCAATAGCGCAGGTCCCGCTGGTCCCGGACACAGGTGTAAAGCGTAATCTGGTTGTCCGAAGTGGAGGCGGTGCCGCTGGTATCTGTTTCGGAAACCTTCTCCACGCTGGTGACATGGTAAGTCCGGGTCCCCTGTTTGGTAGTCAGGATGATCTCGTCGCCAATGGAAAGGGTATGAATCTTTCCGAAGATGGCGTTGGTCCCCCGGTTGTGGGCCGCAACGCAAACATTTCCGGCCCAAATGCTGGTGCCGGTGAAATGCCCGATGCCTTTTGCGAGAGAGGCGCTGCCCGTGCCCTCGACGATTTTAGAGTTGACGCCGACAGCCGGGATTTTCAGCGTTCCCAGGGAACCGTTTTTGTAGTAGCTGTCCGAGGTTACATCGGTGAAGCTCACGGAGCCGCTGTCCGTGGGCTTGGTGGTGCAACTGAAGTTTTCGGCGGGAGCGGACGCGCCGGAGCTGGCGTCAGCGGCGGGCGGAATGGACGTGCTGGGCAGGAATCTGCCCATGCCGCCGGAAACGCCGTTGTCCGAGGCGGAATAGCTGGCGCTGCCTACCTGATTCACCAGACCGCCGTTCAAAGCGCCGGGGACCAGATTGGGCGTCAGATATTCGCCGGAGCCGGGGAGATAGCTGGTGGGCGTCCCGAAGCCGGGGGCAATCAGGGCCACGTTCTTACTCCGGTCCACATTGGGATTCTCAATCTCGTATATCGTGTCGTCACTGGTGGGCCGTCCAAAGAGAAAATCATCTACCCCGGCATAGGTGTATTCCAGGGCGCTGGCCTGGACGGCGCAGAGACACATCGCAGCCAGCGTCAGCAACAGCAGCTTCATCCGATAGTTTTTCATGTTCAATACCTCCTTTTCTTCTGATTGCTCCAAATCAGCACAGCAACCAGTACACCCACGCCGCCCATGAAACACAGCAGGGCGGCGGAGCTGAAATTGGAGCCGCTGTCCGAAGCGGCTTTCGCCGTTTCTTTCTGGGCGGGGGTCAATTCCTCGCCGCCAAAAATGGCGGTGTAGGTCACGATCTTACAGCCGGTTTTGGAAAGCTCACCTGTGTAATTTGCCGTCACCTTGTAGCCAGTTGCGGACTTGCTGGTAGCGGAGCCGGTATAGGTTGCCGTGGCGGTATAGCGCTGCACAATGTCCTCCCCCTCCGTCTGGTTGGAGCTGGACCAGTTGACATTGGCAAGGGTCAAGGTCCGTCCGCCGTCCGAAATCGTTTTGGGCACCAGGGAGAGGTCCGCGTCGGAGAGATTCGGATAGGTCCTGGCGGCGGAAAGATTACTGGTTTTTGTACTGTAGCCCTTGACCTCCACCTTGACGGAGGTATGGTCCAGCAGCAGCACGCCGCTGTACCCGTCCTCGCTGGTGAAATCCTTCTGCCCGTCCAGCAGCTTCAAAACCTCCGACAACTCCCCGGTGGGGCTGTCCATGGTGATAGTTTCCGTGTGAGGCTGGGTATCCACGCCCACCTCGTCCTTGCGGATCAGGTCCAGCAGGTGGAAGACATGCCCGTTCCGCTCGAAGTCCTCCGTGGGGATGCCAGCGGGGTCGTCGGAAAGGGAAAGCTGGTAAACCTTTCGGATGCGAAGCTCGTCGAAGTCTCCCTCCGTGTATTCCTCCACGGAGACGGGATAAAGCTGGGTACTCCGCGCTCCGCTGTCAGCGGCCATGGCGGACGTGACCAAGCACAACAAAGCCGTGAACACGCACAAAAGCCGGATTGCTTTTTTCATGGTTTTCTTCTCCTTTCAACTGGTTTTTCGCTGGGAGCACCGTCCCTGGCCCTTGACGGTGAGGATGCCGTCCAGGGTGGTGGCGGTGATGTGAAGCCGCTCGGCAATGGCGATATCGTTCTTCACAATCTCGGTGACGCCATGACCGCAGACCACCAGAACGCGGGAACGCCGCAGGTAGTCCTGCGCAATGTCCAGGCCGTCCTGGTGTTCCTGGGGCACCGCGTCCCGGAGAAACTGGCTGGTGAACATCAGCGGGCAGATGGGCGAATAGCCCGCCTCGTAAACCTGACGGCAGTAGTCCGCCGCCTTCTCCTGGTTCTCGCGGCTGTCCACCCCCCAGGGGGCGGTGATGTACGCTAAGGGTCGTTTCATGGCAGTATCCTTTCTCCCGGCTCTCCGGGCATAAAATTGGACGGCCTTTCAGCCGCCTTGGTTGAAGTCGTGATTGACCAGCATGGTGTAGTGGTTGTCCGTGGAGGACGGAGCGTTGAACAGCGCCGCCAAAAGATAAGCCCTGGTGTTCCAGACGCGGGTGGTATTCTCCCGGATGCCGTCCAGAACCTTCTCGATGTGGGAGGACGTGATTTTCTCGAACCGCTGCTGAACCAGCACCGTGGGATATTCCGCCTCCCGCCCGATCTTGATCGTGGGGCTGCGGCAAAGAGCAACCTCCAGCATAATTTCCACAAACTCGTTGATCTGCTCCCGGTTGACGCTGTTGGCGATGAAGTCATACTCGATCTGCTCCTGGATTTCACGGCGCTTTTCGGATACTTCCGTCTGTCCTTCCGCCGCAGGCGCGGGAGGACGGAAAGAAGGAATTGGTCCATCAGTATTTGGTCGATCTTTTCTTTGTATATCTTTATTTAGTTCCGGGCGGTTTTCCGGACCCGGCGCGTCCGTATCCGGGGCCACCGTATCCGGGTTTCCCGCATGCGGTGAAGCCGGTCCCGGTCCCGCCGTATCCGGAGCGAAGGGTCCCGGTTCGGGAACCTCCACAACCTGGGGCCGCTCGTAAATGATGTACTCGGTATCGGTAATCCGCCCATGGTCCCCGCGAAGCAGATGCCGGACAATGTACCCGGCCTTCTCCAGCTCCTTCAGGCCGGTGCCGATGGCCTCCGTGCCCTCCTTGCAGATCGTCGCAAGGCCCTTGGTCGTAAAGTTCCAGTCGTCCGGCAGGCTGAGCATCATGGAAAGAAGCCCCTTGGCCTTTAAAGAAAGATTCTGGTCCCGCAGGTGACAGTTGCACATCACCGTGTAATCCTTCGTTCGCTCTACCCGGAAAACAGCCATGCTGTCAATCACTCCCAATCTTAATATTTATCCGCTGTTGGCGTCCTCACGGGCAAACCGCTCATCGTAACGCTCAACACTCCAGTTTTTCTTGAACTGCCCCAGCGGGCCGGGACCAAACTGCGCCCTGGCCCGCCGGTCCAGCTCCAGCAGCCGCGCCCACAACTCGGGATGATGGTGCCGGAGGTTCCGCAATTCTCCAACGCGCTGCAACGGACAGCACCAACACGAAACCCGATGGTAGATTTCATATAACCCGCCCCAATCAAAACCGTGGTTATAGCAGATTTGCAGGGCTTGGGCCTCGGTAATGCCCCATTCCACCAGGGGATAGCGGTTCTGTGGGTCATCTTTGCAGCGGTGAGCTTCATCAGCGGCGATGCCGATATGATGCAGGGCGTTCTTCTCCAGTTTCAGACGGTTGACCTCCTTGGAGATCAAAAGGGTTTTGAGCTGCCCCGTACACCAGCGCACCCTGGCTCCAGGCCAGCCGTTGCCAAACGGCGGAATGCCCAGCCGCGCCCGTTTTTCCAGGCAGCTCGGTTTTACCTTCGGCTCGTCGAACATCAGCCACTCGAACCCGTGCGGATGCCGCAAGGTTGTGATATGGATGCCGCACTCCCGAAAAAGAAGGTCGTCCAGCTTGGCGATGTGGGCCTCCATTTCGGGAAAGTCCATCGTGGTATCCGCATAGAGTACGCTGTCGATGGGCAGGCCCTTTTCGATCATCAGCAGCATTAACGCCGTCGAATCCTTCCCGCCCGAAAGCGAGATCGCGGAAAAATTTTCTTTACTTTTCACGATTCCCATAAAGGGAAACGGCCTTACTTACGCTCCTTCCCTCCGCTTACAGCTCATAGCAGGGCTGATCGCCCTCCGCGTATTCGGCGCACAGCGCGATCAGCTCGTCAGTCAGAAGCTCCAGGTCCAAATCCATCCCGCTCTCCCACGGGTCCCCCTTCTGCTCCCGGTACTCCGTACAGTACGCGCCGCCGCCAACGTCCACGGACACACGAGCCACGGCGGAAAACGTCATATCCTCCAGCAGCCACAGCTCCACCGTCCGGGAGGCCGTTACCGCCTCCGTAACACTCTGGTCAAAGTCTGTATACAGCCGGGTAGCCCGCTTCTCAAATAGCTCCCCGCCCCGGTAGTTCAGGGACTTGGGACGCTCGCTCTGGGCGATGTAGGCGTAGACCGTTTCAGCCTTGTGCCGGACGGCCTGGGTCAGGGAGATGAAGTCAATGCCGTATAACAGGCGCTCCACCTCGCCCCTCGAATATTCCTCGTTCGCGACGCCGGTGAAGTACAGTTCCCGGACGGCGCTCTCTACAGATTCCACAGAATACATAATTTTCTCCTTATCGTTTTGATTGATTACCGGCGTTTCTTTGGCTTGTCCGGCAGGATATGGCCCTCAATGATGGCAGCGTGCTTATAAATGCGGATATCGCCGCAGCGCTGGGCAATCTGGGCCTCGGCGTAACCGTCCTCGGAAAGAAAACGGCGGATGTACTGACCGGATTTCCCCAAAGGGCATCCTCCGGACAGCACCAGGAACTCGATCATGTGCCGGGTATCGTCCTGAAAGCGCTCCACCGCCAGCAGGTTATGCCCGGTAACAGGCAGGTGGACAGGTTTCAAGATGGGCCCTCCTTTTCTTTGATGTTCAGCACCGCGCGGCCATAGCGGGCAATCAGCAGGGCATTGACGATCAGGCTGAACGCCAGCGTGTCTACTACCACGCCGTTTGCGAGGTCCGCTACGGCTGTGCCGGGGGCGTCGGTGTAAATGTCCTTCGCCGCCGAGAAGAGCGTATAGTCGTGGGGCGGCATCTCCCGCAGGGTGGCGTAGGCAAACTCGATGCCGTACCGGCAGAAGCAGTTGGCGGTATGAAGGTAGAGGTTTTCATTGGACGTGAGCAGATACATGACCGCGTAATAGGCCGGAGTGTCCCGGCCCCGGTGATACCCCATGCGCTTTCGCAGGTCCTCCATGCGCTGGCGGTGGCTCGCGTTCAGGTAGAGGGAACCGAAGAAGCGCCGGGCGGCGGTTCGCGGACCGGCATCCCGGCGCGGCCCGCAGGGAAGGGGCTCCAGGATGGAAAGCGGGCATTTCCCGGCCCGGTCCACATTGCACTGGAATGTGTTGATGTACAAAAATTCTCCTTTCCCGGACAGCAAAAAAGCCGGACCAGGAAAACGGAATATCCTGTCCGGCGTGTCCGATGATTAGCGTTGTTGATCCCGCTGGCGCTTTCGCTGCCAGCCCTCCAGCAGTTTGAAAATCGTATCCTCCATCTGCCGGGGCGTGTAGGAGCGGGGGAAATATTTGCGGAGCTTTTCACCGGAGAGGGTAATGTCCTCTTTGGGCGGCTTCTTTTCCTCCGACATGATGGTAAGCATGGTGTCCTCGTTCAGCTCCCCGGACTGGCTGAGCTTCTTCATCCGCTGGGCCTGGGAGAGTGAGGGCGTGGCCTGTTCACTGTCGATGGTTTCCACCAATAGCGCCTGTTCCTCCGGCTTCAAATAGGAAATTTCCGAGGCGGGAGTGAGGGCGATTTTTCTGTCCTCCACCATCTGTTGGAGCTGGGGGGAAAGCTCTGTAAGACGCACCAGCCTGCGCACAGTATCACCGCTCATGCCAGTCCCTTTGGCAGCTTCATCATCGCTGCGGAACTTCGCCGCAACTTGCGGCGAAGTTAAATCGGTACGAGCGCCTTGCCGCTTGAGGGCCTCCATTTTCATTTTGAGGGCTTTACCTTTTTCAATTAGAGAAATATTTTCCCGCTGAATATTGGTATCGACCATCATAATAATGGCGGAATCCCGGTCCAAATCCCGGACAATGACGGGCATGGTAGCCAGTCCCGCCAGCTCACAGGCGCGTTTGCGCCGGTGTCCGGCCACCAGCTCATAGCCGCCGCCCTCGCGGGGGCGGGCGATAGCGGGGGTGAGTATGCCCCGTTCTTTCACACTCTCCAATGTCTCTTTCATAACCTCATCATCATCCCGCACAGAAAAGGGGTGATCCGGCAGCGGGTACAGCTCCGACAGAGGAATGATCTGCACCTTCTCCAGTTTGGCGTCCTGACGCTCCTGTTCCGTGGAGAAAAGGTCAGAGGCTGAGGCCAGCTCTACTTTTCGTGCGCTGCTTTTCAAGCTGTAGCACCTCCCGCGTCAGATTTCCATAGGCGACCGCCACCTTGCCGCCAGGGTCATGGGCAAAAATGCTCCTGCCCTCGGCGCTGATTTCCTTGGCGCGGACGGAGTGAGGTATCTCGGATTTAAATACCTTAATGTCTCCGCCGTAAGTCTCTCGGAGCAGGGCGGCAATCTCTCTGGCGAAATTCGTCCGGCTGTCCACCATCGTCAGGAGGATGCCGTCGATCTGGAGCTTGGGGTTAATCTGCCGCCGCACCTTGGCGACGGTTTGCAAAAGCTGTTCAAGACCTTTAGCGGGGAGGTACTCCGCCTGGACGGGCACGATGATCCGGTCCGCCGCCGCCAGGGCGTTCACCGTCAGCATCCCCAGGGAGGGCTGGCAGTCAATGAGAATGTGCGTGTACTGTTTCCGCACGGTATCCAGGTATTGGCGGAGGATGGTTTCCCGGCTCATGGCGTTCACCAGGGAAACCTCCATGCCGGAGAGCTGGATGCTGGACGGCATCAGGTCCACGCCCTCGGCATGGTGCAGAATGCCCTCGCCGGGAGGGAGCGACTGGTCCGTAAGGACCTTACCCATCACGTCCGAGAGGGTAATAGGCAGACTGTCCGGCTGAGCGTGGCCCAGGCTGATGGTAAGACTGGCCTGGGGGTCGTCGTCGAGCAGGAGAACCTTTTTCCCCTCTTGCGCAAGTCCCACGCCCAAATTTGCGCAGGTAGTGGTCTTGCCGACCCCGCCCTTTTGATTGGCTATGGCGATAATTTGAGCGTTCATGGCTTCACGTCCTTTCTAAATTCAATTTGTTTCGGGAACGGGGATGAAAAAAGGGAGAATACAGTTTTGAGCTGCATTCTCCCGAATCTAAGGTGTTCAATTTGTCGTTTTTTGTTGTTTCTCCGGTTTTCCCTGCGGGAGCTTTTGAGAGCCAATCGCCGCAAACCCGCATGAATACTGACTTTTTTACTTTTCGCTGTACCCTTCCTCAAAAACACATGTTCAACGAATACTACGCCCGCGATATTTCCAAGAAGCGCCGGATCGTGAACAAAATGAAAGGCAATTCCGGCGTACCGCTGTCCCCGCCCCCCTATGGCTACATCAAGAACCCGGAGGACCCCCGCTTTTGGGTGATCGACCCGGAGGCCGCCGCCGTGGTACGCCGCATTTATCAAATGGCCCTGGACGGCTACGGGCTGGCGGAAACCGCCGCTGCGCTGGAGCGGGACGGGATTTGCAACCCCACCTACTACTGGCGAAGCAAGGGTACAAACCGGGGCGGTTCCAAAAGCACCGTGGAACCCACCAAATGGGGCCATACCACCATCAAGAAGATACTTACCACACAGGAGTATTGCGGCGATGTGATCAATTTCAAATCCTACTCCAAGTCGTACAAAATGAAAAAGCGCATTGAGAACCCGGAGGAAAACCGGGCAATCTTCCTCAATGTCCATGAGGCCATCATTGACCGGCCCACCTGGGAAAAGGTGCAGAAGATGAAGAAGGGCACCCGCCGCAAGCGGCCCACCGTCACCCAGGAACCCAGCGTATTTTCCGGCGTTCTGAAATGCCCGGAGTGCGGGGGAAACCTCAACTTCCACTTCAACCAGGGCAACCACGACATCAGGTTTTTTAGCTGCCAGAACCATAATTCCGGCCTGCGCAAGTGCTCCAAGACCCATTATATCCGGGTGGAGTTTCTGGAACAGGTGGTGTTATATGAGGTCAACCGTTTGGCCCACTTTTCCAACGAGTACGAGGACGACTTCATCAAAGCCATGATGGGCCAGTCCGCGAAGGTGGCGGACAATGACCGGGCCAGAAAGCAGCGGGAGCTTGACGGGCTTTTGTCGAGGGACAAAGAGTTGGATGGGCTGTTTGAGAGGCTTTATGAGGACAACGTGAGCCAGAAGATCAGCGACGCCCGGTTTGCAAAAATGTCCCAGCGGTACGAGCAGGAGCAGGGGGAGAACGCCAAGCGGATCAAGGCCCTCCGGCTGGAGCTGAAAAAGAGCGAGGGCCAGCGGATGGATGTTGACACATTTTTAGAAACCATCCGGCGATACACCAACGCCGCCGAGATCACCCAGCGTATGGTGGCAGAGCTGATCGACCACATCGACGTATACCACGCCGAGAAGAAGGACGGCATCACCACCCAGCACATCACGATTTATTACAACTGTATCGGCGCTTTCTCCGTCCCTGACCGCCGGAACATCCCGGCCGCGCAAATCACCATGGGGACGAGAAAGGGAGTAGCCGTCAGCTACTCCCCGGATAAAAGCGCCTGATATGGTTTTGATCAATAAAAATGCGGAGTGTCCTTCACAGGGTACTCAAACCCTATAAGGACACTCCGCATGGTCCGAGTGACTGGAGTCGAACCAGCCTGACCTTGGTCCCAAACCAAGTGCCTAACCGATAGGCTACACCCGGATATTTAATTTTCCAATTGTGGTCAAACATGTGGTCAGCGCCGTTTTCTGACCAACTGCCGGTAAAAGCAAGGGTTCGCTCCGCTTAGTGTCACAGGGGTGTGCGGCTGCACCCAAAGCAGGCACGCTGCAACCGCTCTGCACCCCCGCATAAATTTCCCGGCGGCCTTTTCGGTACAGGCAGGCTCTCTTCCCCAAGAATCGGACCTGGGCTATATAATCATTTTACTAATTTATCCGCCAAAGTCAAGGCATAAAACACCGGCGGGCAAAATTTCGGCTCATGGCACAAAAGCCGCCCTGTTTGTGCTATAATAATTTCCAGAGACGGTGCCCTGCTCTCAATTCTTCCAAAGGAAGGCGATTTTATGTGGGTAGTATTTGCGTTCGGCTCCGCGTTTTTCGCTGGGCTCACCGCCATTTTGGCAAAATGCGGTGTCCGCCGGACAGACTCCACCGTGGCAACGGCCATCCGCACCGCCGTCGTGCTGGCCTTTTCCTGGGGAATGGTGTTCCTCACCCGTGCTCCGTTCGGCCTGGGTGCTGTCGGAGAGAGGACGCTGCTGTTCCTGATCCTCTCCGGGCTGGCTACCGGGGCCTCCTGGCTGTGCTATTTCCGGGCGCTGCAATTGGGGGACGTGAACAAGGTGACGCCCGTGGACAAAAGCAGCACGGTGCTGACCATCCTCCTGGCCTTTATCCTCCTGGGGGAGCCTGTCGGCGTTTACAAGGCTGCGGGGCTCCTCTGCGTGGGGGTGGGGACATATTTGATGATTGAGAAGAAGGCGGCGGGAAAGTCGGGGCGAGAAACCGGCCTCTGGCTGCCCTATGCCTTGGGGTCCGCCGTGTTCGCCAGCCTCACGGCCATTCTGGGCAAGCTGGGCGTCAGCGGGGTGGATTCCAACCTGGCCACGGCTATCCGCACCGGCGTGGTGCTGGTGATGGCCTGGGTCATGGTTTTCGTCACCGGAAAAGCGGCCGCCCTCAGGGCGGTACCCCGGGAAGAGCTGGGTTTCATCTGCCTGTCGGGTCTGGCGACCGGAGCCTCCTGGCTTTGCTACTACCGGGCCTTACAGGACGGGCCTGCCAGCGTAGTGGTTCCTATCGACAAGCTGAGCATTCTGGTAACCGTGGCCTTCTCCGGCCTGGTGCTCCACGAGAAGCTGAGCGGCAAGGCGGCGCTGGGGCTGGCCCTGCTCACCGGGGGAACGCTGGTGATGCTCCGGGGCTGAACGGAACAAGCGGGCCATGCCGTAAGCCGGGGAGGCCATAAGGAAACGTTAAGCTACGGCGGAAACGGCGCAGCCGAAAGGCCGCGCCGTTTTCCTTTCCCATTCGGACACTTCACCGATCGGGTTATATTATTTCCAAGCTTAAAGCTCGGAAATAATGAATTTGATTCAAGCCGTTTTGCTCACCGCTGTAAACAGCGGCAACCGCAAAACATGGCACATATTACTTTAAGCCTTTGCGCGCGTTTGCCGGCGGACTTGTCCGAAGTGTAAACAACAATACGCTCCAGGGTTCCATTGGACCGGCGGAGCGCCGGTCCGGCAGTCCCTATTTCAGGTATTTCTTCAATTTGAACGTGACCGCCTGAATATCGATCGGCTTTGCCAAATGGTCGTTCATACCGCGCTCCAGGCACCTTTGAATATCCTCCGAAAACGCGTCCGCCGTCATGGCAATGATGGGAATATCCGCGTCCTCCCGTTCCAGTCTCCGGATGGCCGCGGTCGCCTCGTAGCCGTCCATGACCGGCATCCGCACATCCATAATAATCGCGTCATAGTGCCCGGCCGGGGAGTTCCGGAATTTCTCCACACAGATCTCTCCGTTTTCAGCCCAGTCCAATTCCAGCTCAAGGATGGAAAGCAGCTCCCTTGCCACTTCCCAGTTCAGCTCGTTGTCCTCCGCCAGCAGAATGCGTCTTCCCTTCAGCACCACGTCATTCATTCGTTCGGCGGCGCCGTCCGCTGCCTCCGATGCCGCGGGCGCTGCCGCCTTTTCCAAATCCAGCACAACATGGAACTCGCTGCCCCGGCCCTGTTCGCTGCGGACAGAGATTGTCCCGCCCATGGCGTCCACAATGCACTTGGTAATCGCCATGCCCAGGCCGGACCCCTCTGTCTTCCGGACCCGGGTGTTGTCCTCCCGGCTGAACGACTCGAATATGACCTTCTGATACTCCTTTGACATGCCGATGCCCGTATCGCTTACCAGGAAGTGGGTACGGACCCGGGAGGCGTCCTCCGGCAGCGCCTCCTGATACACGGTCAGCTGAACGGCGCCCTTCTCCGGGGTGAATTTGACGGCGTTCCCCAGCAGATTGATCAGCACCTGATTCAGCCGCACACCGTCGCAACGCACGTTCTCCGACAGGATCTCCCGGGCAGCCGCCTTAAACTGCTGGTTTTTCGCCGTGACCTGGGGCTGCATGATATTGACGATGCTGTCCATCGCCTCCCTCAGCGACACCGGCTCCACATTCAG
This sequence comes from Oscillospiraceae bacterium, assembly GCA_910574635.1. Classification (GTDB taxonomy): domain Bacteria; phylum Bacillota; class Clostridia; order Oscillospirales; family Oscillospiraceae; genus Oscillibacter. The sequence continues at coordinate 88,467 of CAJTCG010000012.1, forward strand.
CGTCATTTTGCCGCTTTCGATCTTGGATATATCCAATACGTCGTTGATAAGCCCCAGCAAATGCTTGCTGGACAGCGCGATCTTACCCAGGTAATCCCGAACGCGCTTCGGATCGTCCGTATTGTCCAGCGCCAAGGAGGTCATCCCGATGATGGCGTTCATGGGCGTGCGGATATCGTGGCTCATGCTGGATAGGAATTCCTGTTTCGCCGCGTTGGCCTGTTCCGCCTCTTTCCGCGCCTGCTCCGCGGCTTTTCGCGCCGCGTCCATCTCCGCGTTGATGCGCGTCAGCTCCGACACCTGGTTCCGGAACAGCTTCAAGTACCGGAAGAATATGTAGAGGAGCATCGCAATCACCGCAAAGGAGGCGGCGTAGACGATGATGAGCCACCGGCTTCCCATGCCTGAGATGGCGTTATCCAGCCTTTCGAAGGGGAGAACCGTCACCAGATACCACTCGCAGTAAGGGAGATTGGTGCAGTATATATGGCGGCGCGATCCGCCGTTTTTCACAATCGTGGAATAATCCTCACCGGCGTTCATGGCGGCTTGCAGCTGTTCAATGCAGGCATCCGCCTCCATATCCTGCCCGGCAAAGATATTGGTGAGCCTGTCAAAATAGTTTTTGTGGGCGTCTCCCTCGTTCCCGACCACATAGCTTCCATCTTTCCGGATCACAAAGGAATAGCTCAGCGACTGGTCCGAGTCCAGGAAGAGAACCTCGCCCATATATTTGGTGGAAAGCCCCACCACAAGGGCAAGGCTGCCTCCGCCGCCGGACATGGGATACTCACAGGGAACGCCGAACAAAATCACCCCGCCGCCGTCGCTGCCGGTGGCGGAGGCCGCTTTGCGCTCCCCGTTCCGCAGGCTCTCCAAAAAGGGCTCCGGGTGGTTGAGCTCCACGGGATCGCCAAAAATCATCTCACTTCCGCCGTCGGGCCCGTACAGGGCGGCGCACAAAAAATGCCTTGCCCTGGCGCCGTATTCGATGTCCTCCCTCGTTCCGTAACCGGACGCCCCATCCCCTGCCGCAATGCCCGCGATGGACTCCGCCATGGTCAGGCGAAGCTCAATGATCGTTTCAAAGTGCAGCGACACCTGCTCGTTCATTCCCGCCATATAGGCGGTGCCGATCTCCTCAATCGTGCTTTCGCTCATCGTGTGAATGGACGCTCCCAGGAGGGAAAACACGATAACCGTCAAACAAAGGATTACCACTATTCCGATTTTCAAAGACCGCGGCAAAGCCTTGCTTTTCATATCCGTTCCATCTCCACAGCTTGTCATAATTTATGCTATCCTCATGCGTGCGCCGTCCTAACGTCCCCGCAGTCCGTTCATAACCCGGAACATTTTGCGGACGTCCACCGGCTTTGCCAAATGTTCATCCATTCCCGCGTCCTTCGCCAGCGCCACGTCCTCCTCAAACGCGTTGGCCGACAGCGCTATAATCGGCACCGTCTTCGCGTCCGGCCGGTCCAGGCCGCGAATTACGCGGGCCGCCTCATAACCGCTCATCACCGGCATCATTAAATCCATCAGCACGCAGTCAAACCTTCCCGGTTCGGACGCCGCGAAGGCGTCCACGGCGGCCTTTCCGTCATTGGCGGTCACCACCTCCGCGCCCGCTTCCCCAAGAATGTACTCGACAATTTCGCAGTTAAGCGCGTTGTCCTCCACCAGGAGGACCCGCATTCCGGAGACGTCGCCCTGCGTATCACCATCCTTCTCCGCGGGTTCTTCCTCCCACGCCTCGTCGACGCGGATAGGCAGGGTGATTTGGACCACGCTTCCCCTGCCGGGCTGGCTGTCCACCGAAATGGCCCCCTTCATCTGGTCCACCAGCTTCTTCACGATGGACATGCCCAGGCCCGTGCCGTTATAGTTCGTCCTCGCGCCCTGGTGCTCCTGGGTAAAGGGCTCGAAAATGTGATTCTTGAAGTCCTCTCCAATGCCGATTCCCGTATCTTCAACGACGAAGCGGCAGCTTGCCGTCCCCTCCCGGAAGGCAGTCTCCTCCGCCCGCACAAATACGGAGCCGTTGGGCCGGTTATATTTGAGGGCGTTGTCAATGACGCTCATCAGGATCTGCTTTAAGTGAAGCGGATTCCCCATCACCCTGCTGTGCCGCAGGCCGGTCGTCTCCAGCTCCAAACGGATTCCCCGCTCTTCCGCCTGGTGGGACAAAATCGTAATACAATCTTTCAGCACGGCGCAAAGGTCAAAGGGCTCCACCACCACGGTCGGCCTCCCGCTCTCCAGATTGCTCACCTGAAGGACATCGTTTACCAGGGACAGCAGATGCTCGGTTGACACGCGGATTTTTCTCTGGCACTCTTTTTGCCGCTCCGGGTCATCCCGGCTGTTTTCCAGAATGGCCAGCATTCCCAAAATCCCGTTGATGGGCGTGCGGAGGTCGTGGGACATGTGGGAGAGAAACTCGCTTTTTGCCGAGTTCGCCCGCCTCACCCGCTCCAAAAGCTCCATGATGGACTGTTCCTGCTTTTTCCTCGTCACCATGGTTTCCGTGATGTCCTGATGGTATCCGTTCAGGCACGCGCCCGGTTTTTCAAACGTCTTGTCCGGCACGCCGCCGCAGCGGACATAAATTCTCCCAAGGGCCGGGTGATTCCAGGGATAGATGACCTCGGCCCGTCCGGTATCCAGTATTGCCCGCACAGCCTCCTGGACCATTTCCACATAGTCCGGCTCAATGCGCTCAAACCAGTGCCGGTAGCACTCCTCCGGCCCAATTTCATCCGGCACCCCCAGGAGAATCCGCATAGTCCGGTCCGGGTACAGCCTGGGCCGGCAACCCTCTTCCAGCTCGATGGTCCAGATGCCGGTTCTGGCGCCCTCCAGAATGTCTTCCAGGCTCCGTCTGGCCTCCAGCTTGTATTTCTCTTCCCGCTCCACCAGGGCGTTGACATCCCGCAGGGCAAAGATCGCGCAGTTCTCCGCCGCCGTCCTCTCCGTAGCGGAAAAGTGAATCTCCAGATACTTTAGTCCCGAGAAGTTGTCCTTCACCTGATACCGGACCGAGAATTTTTTCTTTTTCCTGAGCTTTGCCAGCACATAGTCCTTCTCCGTCATGGCGCGGAGACGCTCCTGCCCCTGGGGAACCACGCATTTGGAGATATACCGCTCCATAGCCGCCTGATAGCCGTCTTTAAAATGAGCGGCCCAGTCCAAGCCCAGCCCCTCGCTGCTGCGGTACACCTCGCATTCGCCCGTGTCAAAGTTCACCTCGTAAATGCCCAGGTAGTCCACGCTGAGGGCATGGAGCACGTTATAGCTCTGCTTTTGAAGCTCCCGGAACAGGTTGCGCCGCTTCAGGGAGGACACGATAAAGTACGCCGCCGTTTGGAGCATATTCGACGCATACTCCAGCAACTTCACGGGGGGATTGTCCACGCCGTAAAAGCCGATGATCCGCTTCCCGTCGTACAGGGGCACCACCACAAGGGAGTGGATGCCCTGCCGCTTCAGGTTCTCATACTGAAGCGGCTCCGTCTGCCGAATATCCTCCACGTTCTTTATGACGATATGCCTGCCGACGCTGAAATTCCGGTACCAGCTGGCGCACACCTCCGAAGGGACATTTTGAAGGTTCGCCTGTTCCGCCTCCACCCCGGCGTCCACCCACTCATAGGTGTTGTCGTCGCCGCCGGACTCGTTCTGCTCAAAGATATAGGTCCTCTCCCCGTTCAGCGCTTTTCCCAGGTGCTCCAGCAGCACTCCAAGCGACTGATCCGGGGTCTCCTCCAGCAAGGCGACACGAAGGCCCTCGTTGATAATGGCCTCCAGATTCTGAACGCTTCGCATGCCGCTGTGCGGCTCATGAGCCTCTATGATCGGAGCGCCTTCTCCAGCCGGTAAACGTCCCCCTGCACAATCCATACGCCTGTCCTCCGCTTTCTCCTCACAGCTTCGCTCCAAAAGTCAGAAAATCTCTGTCATAATACCATACCCGCGCAATTACGTCAATGAGAAGAAACGAAAATCATAGTCATTGTAAAAACCGGCCGCTTCCAACAGGTTTTCATAATCACGCCCACCGGCGCCGCCTGGTTTTTAAGCCGCAAAAAGCCCACGAAAATTCACGGAATTTTCGTGGGCTTTCCAGCATCCCTGCCTGTATCTACACCGTCCCGTCATGGGCCGCTGTTTGGAAAAAGGGAACCGCCGCGTCGTCCCGCCGCATAAACAGCAGTCCAAAGGACCCGGGGCCGCAGTTGCTGGCGATGGCGGAGGACGCCTTTTGCAGATAGACCCGCTCAAAGGGACAGTACTGCTGCACCAGGCTTTGAATAAATCGGAGCCGCTTTTCATCCATCCCGGAGTATGTGATGAATAAAATGCGCCGGTCAATGTTCCCGGTATTCTGGAGCGTCCGCTTGACATACTTTTTTGCCGCATGGGAAAAGCTGCCTATCTCCATCCGGCTGACCACCATCCGGCTCCTCTTCAGCGCCAGGACCGGATGCAGCAGCAGCGCGTCGCAGAGAATCTGGATGCGTTTCGGTATCCGGCCGGACTGGCACATCATGTGGGTGTTGTTGATGATAAACGCGGAGGAAATGAAACGCTCCATCCGCTTCACCGCTTCCAGAATTTCCTCCTTCGCGGCATGATGCTCCGCCATATAGGCCGCGCACAAAACCACCAGCCCCATGCTGCTGGAGAGGTGCCCGGAATCAAGGACTGTGACGTTTTCAAAGGATTTCGCCGCCTCACAGGCATTTTGATAACCGTCGCTGACGTGCCTTGCCATTGTAATATGAATGACGTTCTGCGCCTCCGTCAGCTTCTCGGCAAAGAAGCGCTCGTAGTCCTCCACCTCGGGAGGATGGGAATAGCCCTTCCGCCCCCCGGCAATATGCGCCAGCAATTCATCCGGACTCAGCTCCGCCCCGTCCAGGAACCGCCCTTCTTCCGTACAGACGTAATACGGGCATACGGAAAGGCTGAACTCTTTCCGGAGGGATTCCGGAAGGTCGCACACGCTGTCCGTTGTGACCAGGATGGAGCGCCTTTGTGCCTGCTCGAAGATCAGAATGTCTTTTTCGATGTCCTCCTGCTGGGCTTCCTCGTTCAGATTCACCAGACCCTTGGGGAGGATGCTCAGCACAGCCGCCTCCAGCAGCGCGCCGCTGACCGGCTTGGCCAGATAGCCGCTGAAGCCCTCCTTTCGATAGAGAAGCTGGTTGTCGCTGCCCGCGTTGGCGGTCAGCGCCACCACGGGCACGTCCTGGCACAGGCCGCCCGGCTGGACCCGCAGGGCGTGGAGGCACTCGATTCCGTCCATTTCCGGCATCAGGTGGTCCATGAGAATGCAGTCATAATGGTGGTTCTGGGTCAGCCGCAGGCATTCGGCCCCGCTGTGGGCCATGTCAATCTGGATTTGGGTCTCCGCCAGCAGCTTCTTCACCACCATCAGGTTCATTTCGTTGTCGTCCACCACGAGAATATGCGCGTCCGGCGCCTCAAAGCTCCGCTGGTACACTTCGCCTTCCCGCACACGCGCCCGGGAGGCCAGCGTAAACGTCCCCAGCTCCTTCTCGTCCACGATGTCTTGATCCAGGACGACCACAAACTTGGAGCCCTTGGTATAGACGCTGTTTACGCTGATCTCGCCGCCCATCAGCTCCACCAGCTGCTGAACAATGCTGAGCCCCAGTCCCGTCCCCTCAATATAACGGTTTTTCTCCTCGTCCACCCGCCGGAACGCGTTGAAAATATAGGGAATATTCTCCTTCTTCACGCCCTGGCCGGTATCCTCCACGGAATACCAGACCCGCATGCGGTTGACCCCCTGCCGCTCACACCGGACGGACAGGGTAACGGAGCCTTCGCTGGTATACTTCACCGCGTTGTTCAGCAGATTGATCAAAATCTGCTTGATGCGCACCTCGTCTCCGCAGAGCATGCTGGGAATGGAGGAATCCACATGGAGCTTAAATTCCAGGCCCTTTTCCTTGGCCTTGATCCAAATCATGTTGACGATTTCCGAAAAGAGGGCCCCGGTCTCATAGGAGACGTTGACAATCTCCATCTTTCCGGATTTGATCTTGGAGATGTCCAGAATGTCGTTAATCAGGGAGAGCAGCAGCTTGCTGGCCCCCTGGATATTCCGGGCGTTCTCCGCCACCTCCGCCGAGATGTCCTCCCGCAGGATGATCTCATTGAGTCCGATGATCGTGTTGATGGGCGTGCGGATCTCGTGGCTCATGCTGGAAAAGAAGTGATTCTCCGCCCGGTTCAGCTCCTCGATCTCCTTTTTCTGCCGCTGCGAGAGGGCATTCTCCTCCTCGTACATCCGGTTTAGGAACATGAGCAGGATGCTGGTGAGCAGCCCCACCATAATCATGGAAAAGGCGGAGTCAAACAGCGCGTCGTGCTGCGTATTCGGCGCGGCAAGGGCCGGATAGTAAAAGGCGGTGCCGTAGCAAAGCAGCGTCTCCGCCGTACAAAGTCCAAAAAAGACCGCCCTGCGCCTTCCCTGCAAGGTGATGCAGACGTAGATGAAGCAGAGCACAAACCACTCCGGCACGCCGCTGTAAAAGCCGCCTGCGGAAAAAAAGGTGATGGGAAACAGCGTAAGCAGCAGTATCGCAATGAGCGTGGCGCCCATGTGAATCCGTTTTTTCCGAATGCTGATCTTGACGATTGCCGCCATGAGGGCCAGGCTTGCCAGCATAATCAGCACGTTCCAGAGGCTTCTGCCCATGGGCAGGGTAAACGCAATGGCGATCATGCAGACGCCGGTCACAATGCGGAACATTCGCTCGCGGAGGCTGATCCTGTGATCGGTAATAATCTCAAACCATTTTTTTATCACGAAGTCTTCCACTCCTCAGAACTCGACATTTTCAAGAAGAGGGCCGGGCGCCGTCAAAGCCCCCCGGCAATCTCCGCGCAGAGCGCCTCGTGAGCCCGCAGCAATGCGGCGTGACGCTCCCGGATGAAATCCGCGTCGCCCCGTTTCCCCGCCATCTCCAGCTCCTTGGCCTGGGCGGAGAGCGCCTCCGCCCCAATGGTCAGGGAGGTGCTTTTCAGCGCGTGAACCTTCACGGCGTAATCCGTCCAATTGGCGCTTTCATACAAGGCGGCGATCTCCGCCCGCTTTTCCGGTCCCTGGGCACAGAACATCCGCAGCATTTCCAGATAAAAGCTCTCGTCCCCGGCGCAGTAGTCCAGGCCCAGCTCCGTGTTGACGCCGGCCTTCGCAAGATGGTCATAGGAGGGGACGGGCCCGCCGGACGCCTCCGGGACCTCCGCCGGGGCCTCCGGTGCGGCCGCGGCGGCCTGGGGAGCCGGGACCTTCTCCGCCGAGGGGGCCTCCGCCCCCACAGGCGCGCCCTTGCTTGTGGGCCTCTCGCTGTATTGGATACAGCTCTTGGGCAGGACCTTTCGGAGCACCCGTTCCAGGACGGTGCGCTCAATGGGCTTTGGGACAAACTCCGTAAAGCCCTCGCTGCGGAACATCTCCCGGGCGCCGCTGACGGTGTTGGCGGTTAGCGCAATCACCGGAAGGTCCTGATACACGCCGTTTTTAAGCTCCCGGATTTTTTTCAGCGTCTCCACGCCGTCAAACCCGGGCATCATGTGGTCCAGGAACACGATGTCATAGGAAGTGCCGCTGCACATCGCCACCGCTTCCCGTCCGCTCAGGCAGGTGTCTACCTCAATCCCATAGCTTCCAAGAACGCCCTTGGCCACCACCAGGTTCATCTCCTCGTCGTCCACCGCCAGAGCCCGGATGCCCACGCAGGTGAAGGGCTTCCGGCCCGCGGCCTGATCCTCCGCGAAGCCCCGTTCTCCGGTTTCCCCATTCAAAAGGTTCGCCACGGAAAGCGCGGAGAAGGGCTTGTGCATAATCGCAAGCCGGCTTTCCCGGCTCAGGTTAAACTCCCGCTCCGCGATTACGACGACCCGGATGGTTTCCGCCAGTTCCTCATAATATGCGGGGTTCTCCATATATTCCGACTGTACGATAAACACATGGGTCAGCTTATGGCTGCGCTGCACCTTGAGAAGGCCCTCAAAATTATGTACCTGGTAGCCCTTCGCGCCAAGCCCCATCACCAGGCTTTGAATCAGGCCGTCATAGTACTCCCGGACCTCGTCGCAGCTGTACTTTTCCGGCCTGAAATAGCACGCAATGCAAAGCTGCTCCGGGTGGTTGAGCTCAATGCACGGCCGCTCGTCCGCCACGCCCTGGGGAATCACGATATGCGCGGACAGACCCTCCTGTTCTCCGCTGGCGAAGTGAAGGAAGCCGCCCATGGCGTTCAAAAGCCCCTGGGCGATGGGAAGCCCGAGGCCCAAGCCGCCCGCGAAGCGGCTGCTGCTGGAATCCGCCTGGTAAAACACGTCGTACATCTGCGTCAGCTGGGAACTTGTCATGCCGATGCCGGTGTCTCGGATATCAACGATCAAATTGATGCCATAGCTTTCCCGGCGGCAGCCTATGCGGACGTTTACGCCGCCTTCCTCCGTAAATTTAATGGCGTTTTCCACCAGGATTTTGAGCACATGGGAAATTTTCTCCGCATCCCCCACCAGGGCCGCCGGCATCTTCGGGTCGATGTCAAACACCAGCTCCAGGTGCTGGCGGTTGCTTTGCAGCGCGGTCATGGTAATGATGTCGTTCAGCACCGAGGTGATCATGTATTCTTTTTTGGCGGGAGTCAGCGTGCCCTCCACAATCTCCGTATAGTCCAGCATATTGTTAATCTGGTTGGACAGACGCTTCCCCGCCATTTTGATGGAGGACATGTCCGCCCGGATATCCGGAGGGAGCTCCTTCCCCAGCGCCACCTCGCTGATTCCGATGACCATGTTGATGGGGGTGCGGAGCTCATGGGATACGTTGGACAAAAAGACGGCGTTCTGCTTTCCCGCCGACTCCAGCTCCGCAAATATCCGGTCATACCGCTTCCGCTGCGCATTCCGCCGGTTGACCCAGTACAGCGCCAGCGCCGTGCTTCCAAGGGTCACGATGACGCCAAGCGCCAGGTGAAACGCGTCCTGGAGACTTATCCGATGGGAAATGGTACGGAGGATCAGGCCATGATATGCCAGCACCAGCGCGTACAAGGCCGCCGCCGCGTACAGAATCCACTTCTTGTTCAGCACAAACAGCGCCAGAATCAGAATGCAGGCCACGGCGGGCAAATCAAAAAGACTGGATTCATGCACACCGAAAAAGAAGAATTCGATAAGCATCAGTCCAGCGCATAAATTATCAAACAGCGTGTTTGACCCAAGCCGCCCGATGTGCAGAAACCATACGACGAAACAAGCGACTGTCATCAGCGGAAGCGTCCAAAATTCCCACGATAGAAACAGCGTAATCAGCCCCAGCAAGCCGCTGAACACGGTAACTATGACCGCCAGCAGCAGATGCTGGCTTGTCTGCTCCTCCGCCCTCATGCCTGCTCAAACTCCTGCGCCACCCGTTTGATCAGCTCCTCCGGACGGTAGGGCTTTTTCAGATAATTCACGGCGCCCAATTTAATCGCGTTTTGGACGTCCTCTTCCAGCCCCGACGCCGTCAGGAAGATCACCGGGACCGCCACAGCGGCTTTTTTCATGCGTTCAAAGGTCTCAATGCCGTTCATGCCCGGCATGTCTATATCCAGAAGGACCATGTCGACTTTCTCGTTTTGTACCTTTGCCAGCGCCTGGATCCCGGAGTCCGCCAAAACCACGTCGTACTCTTTCCCAAGGATGATCCTGGTCCTTGCCAGGTTCATATTGTCGTCATCGACCACTAAGATGCGCTTTTTCATACAATTGCCTCCCTGTTGTGCTGCTGGGGCCCGGAGCCCCACGGGGTCTATTGTAAAGGAAGCCCGCGGGAAAATCAAGCCCGTATTTTCAGTCCCGGAGCGCGGCAGACCTCAAAAAGATGCAGCCGCATGACGCGCCCGCATCATGCGGCTGCTTCCCGCCGGGAACCTTCCTTACCGGCCCCTCTTGAAAGCCCGCCGTTCCGAATTCTCAATCATTTCCGCAGGAGAATCAGCCCCAGCGTATTCGGGCCACAGTGGCAGAAGATGGTGCAGCCCGCCTTGGCCTCCAGAATCTCGCCGAAGCGCCCGTCCTCCCGGATGATCTCCCGGGCAATGCCCGCCAGCTCGTCCCCCGGGCAGGTGTCCACCAGGAAAACGCGGCTGAAATCCAGGTCCGTCCGGTCCCTCAGGCGCTCATGAACGTAGTCCGCCACCACCTTGGCGATGTTTCCCCGGTACTTTTTGGTCACGGACATTTTGCCGCCAATCACCTCCACGCAGGGGTGGAGCTTCAGCAGATTCGCCCCCAGGGCCGTGACGGCGGAGCAGCGCCCGCCCTTTTTCATATAGTCCAGCCGGTCCAGAACAAAGCTGGTTTCCAGCCTGGGAACCATGTTCTCCAGGAGGTCCAGGATCTCCGTCACGGACTTCCCCGCCCGGGCGGCGTCGGCGGCGGCCAGGACCATCATGCCGTGGCCCACGGTCAGGTTTCCGGAGTCTACCACGTAGACCTCCGGCACCTCCTCTGCCGCCAGCTTGGCGTTTTGGTGGCAGCAGGAAAAGCCGCTGCCGATGTTGAGGTGGATGACGGCGTCATATTTTTCCATCAGCGCCCGGAAAGCGTCCTCATAATCCGATACGTTGACGGCGTTGGTGGTGGTGATTTCTCCCCCCGCGTCCACATGGGACGCAATATCCGCCGTGCGGATGTCCACCCCGTCGTGATAGAGCTTTCCCGCCTTAACGATGCCCAGGGGAAAAACGGTGATGCCGTACTGCTCCAGCAGCCGCTCCGGCAGGTCGCAGGTGCTGTCGGTGGTAATCTTAATCATAAAAGGGCTCCTTCCAGGTTCGGGGCAGGCACGCTCCCGGACCGCGTCCTGTTTTAAATTCCCGCGCGGCCGCCGCGGCAAATGCGGAACGCCCGCGCCGCAGCTATTCTATCATGGATTTTCAGGAAAATCCATAGTGGAAACCGGCAAAATTGACGGAGGTTTTCCCACCGTGCGGCGCTCTCCGGCGCGTGCCCTTGTTCCGGCATTCTCCACTCCCGGACGCGCCCGAAATGCCGCCTCCGCTTCCGGCGGCGAAGATCCGCCCTCTCATTCGCCGGAGTTTTGTGATTTTATCACGGTACGCACAAACCGGTTCCGGTATCATGGTAACCATCAAATCTGGGAGGTCGCCCTATGAAAACAAGGAAAAAGCGGCGGGCTGTTGTAAACGGGGACGCCTGCGTTGCCTGCGGATGCTGCGTGAAGGTGTGTCCCCTGTCCGCCATCCAGGTCCGGCATGGCATCCGGGCGGCGGTTGATCCGGAGCGCTGTGTGGGCTGCGGCAAATGCGCGAAGGAGTGCCCCGCGTCCGTGATCGTCCTTCAGGAGGTATCGGTATGAAAAAGCGCTGGTATGATTACCTTTGGATTGCAGAGCTGATTTACATGTCGCTGGGGTTTTTCAATATCCTCTTCGCCTGGCTGGGCATGTTGTTTTTCTGCATCCCCCTGATCATTTCCCTGGTCTGGGGCACAAAGGGCTACTGCAACCGCTACTGCGGCCGGGGCCAGCTGTTCGGCCTGCTGGGCGGGCGCTTCGGCTTGTCCCGGAAAAAGGATATCCCCGGGTGGATGAAGAGCAAATGGTTCCGCTATGGCTTTTTGATATTCTTCTTCATCATGTTCTTTCAGATGCTGTGGAATACCTATCTGGTCTTTGCCGGCGCACAGGATCTCCGGCAGGTGGTGACGCTGCTGTGGACGTTTAAGCTCCCCTGGCACTGGGCCTATCACGGCACGTTCTTTCACCAGGGCGCCGCTCAGTTCGCCTTCGGCTTTTACAGCGTCATGCTGACCTCCACCATTCTCGGCATGATTACTATGATTCTCTTCAAACCCCGCAGCTGGTGCGTTTATTGTCCTATGGGCACCATGACGCAGCTCATCTGCAAAGCGAAAAATGGAAAGGATGCGTTAACATGAAGGTAGTCATCATCGGCGGCGTAGCGGGAGGGGCCACGGCGGCGGCCCGGCTCCGGCGGCTGGACGAACAGGCGGAGATCGTGGTCTTCGAGCGGTCCGGGTACGTCTCCTACGCCAACTGCGGCCTGCCCTATTACATCGGCGGGGTCATCGAGGACCCCGAGGCCCTGACCCTCCAGACGCCGGAGAGCTTTTTCTCCCGCTTCCGCGTCACCATGAAGGTGCGCCACGAGGCCACCGCCCTCCACCCGGAGAGAAAAACGGTCTCCGTAAAAAACCTGGAAACAGACGAGGAATTTGAGGAGCCTTATGACAAGCTCCTCCTCTCCCCCGGCGCCAAGCCCACCCAGCCCCGGCTTCCCGGCGTGGGGCTGGAGAAGCTCTTCACCCTGCGGACCGTGGAGGATACCTTCCGCATCAAGGACTACATCCGGCAAAATCATCCCAGGTCCGCTGTGCTGGCGGGAGGCGGCTTCATCGGCCTGGAGCTGGCGGAAAACCTGCGGGAGCTGGGGATGGAGGTCACCATCGTCCAGCGGCCAAAGCAGCTCATGAACCCCTTTGACCCGGATATGGCGGCCTTTATCCACAGCGAAGTGCGTGCCAACGGCGTGAAGCTGGCCCTGGGGTACACCGTGGAGGGCTTCCAGGAGCGGGACGGCGGCGTGGACGTGCTGCTGAAGGACAACGCCCCGCTCCACGCCGATATGGTCGTGCTGGCCATCGGGGTCACTCCGGACACTGCTCTTGCGAAGGAGGCGGGGCTGGAGCTGGGACTCAAGGGCAGCATCGTGGTCAACAGCCGGATGGAGACCTCCCTCCCGGACATCTATGCCGTGGGGGACGCCGTGCAGGTCCGGCACTCCGTCACCGGGCAGGACGTCCTGCTCTCGCTGGCCGGCCCCGCCAATAAACAGGGCCGCATCGCGGCGGACAACATCTGCGGCGGGGACAGCCGCTATCTCGGAAGCCAGGGCAGCTCCGTCCTCAAGGTCTTCGGCATGACGGCGGCGGTCACCGGCGTCAGCGAAACCAACGCCAAAAAGGCGGGCCTAGACGCGGACGCGGTGGTCCTCTCGCCCATGAGCCACGCGGGCTACTATCCCGGCGGGAAGCTGATGACCATGAAGGTGATCTTTGAAAAGGAGACCTTCCGCCTCCTGGGGGCCCAGATCGTGGGTTATGAGGGCGTGGACAAGCGAATCGACGTACTGGCCGCGGCCATTCACGCCGGGCTGACGGCCATCCGGCTGAAGGACCTGGACTTGGCCTACGCGCCGCCCTACTCCTCCGCCAAGGACCCCGTGAACATGGCGGGCTTCCTCATTGAAAACCTCGCCAAGGGCGTTGTGAAGCAGTTCCGTATCGAAGACGTGGGCGGCCTGCCCCGGGACGGCAGCGTAACACTGCTGGACGCCCGGACCCCCCAGGAGTATGCGGGGGGACATATTGAGGGCTTCCGGAATATCCCCGTGGATGAACTGCGGCAGCGGCTGGAAGAGATCGCGCCCGGCAAGCCGGTCTATGTGATCTGCCAGAGCGGCCTGCGCAGCTACATCGCCTGCCGCATCCTGGCCGGGCACGGCTATGAGGCCCACAATTTCTCCGGCGGCTTCCGGTTCTACGACGCGGTGGCCAACGACCGCCGTCTCATCGAATCGGCGACGGCCTGCGGCATGGATCAGTAGCCGGAAAACTCCCCTCTCCAAGCCTCATGAAAGCTTGAAGAGGGGAGTTTTCACGCGTCCCGCAGAGCCGTCAGCTTTTTTTCGTTCAGGAGCTCCACCGTGCCCCGGGACAGCCTGACCATCCCTTCCTCCTGTAAATAGCGGAGCATCCGGGTGACGACCTCCCGGTGGGTCCCCAGGTGGTTGGCGATGGTCTCGTGGGTGATGGAAAGCCGGTTCGCCCCCTCAATGGCGGACTCCTCCAGCAAGAAGGCGGCCACCCGCCTGTCCATGCTGTTCCACATAACCTGCTCCATCAGCCACATGACCTCTGAAAACCGGGCGGCCATGATCTCGTTGGTGTAGTTGGCCGCGGCGGCGGACTGCTCCATGATCCGCTTATAAATGTCCGCGGGAATAATCCACAGTTCGGTATCCTTCTCCGCCGTAATGGTCACGTCAAATTGAATGCTCCGCATTATGCAGGAGGCGGAGAACAGGCAGAGATCCCGGTCAAACAGCCGGTAGAGGGTGACCTCCCGCCCCTCCTTGGAGAGGATAAACGCCCGGAGCTGGCCGGACTTCACCAGCAGCAGCCCTGTGCAGTCCGCGCCGCCGCCGTGGAGGACGGTCCCTGTCTTCACGGTACGGGCGGTCAGGCTGCCGGAAAGGAGTTCCCGCTGCCCGGGAGTCAGCTGATTCCATATGGGAACATATTCGGAAAATTCCATCAGGTTCTCTCCTTCCGTCGGCTTGCTCTTAGTATAAAGCCTCCGATGGCATCTGTCAAAGCCTATGAGGTGCCGGCAGGTTTTAGCCGCCGAATGCCGGCGTGTTTTTCAATCGCGGCAGCCTTTGCTGATATTGCTGAATCCCCAAATTCACAAAGTAATACAGAAAAACCTAAAACCGCCTTTCCCGGCGGTTTTAGGTTTTCTTACCTTCAAGAACCCGGCGGTTCCGCAGGCGCGGCCCCTCCGTCCTCTTTCAGATGGATTGCGCACTGTCCCAAGGCATAGAAGGGCTCCGCCGCCGTGGGAGCCAGGCCCTCCACCACCTTCGCCTGGGTCAGCACGGAGGTGGACTTGAAGCACACCGGCAGGATGGGGGCCTGGTCCTTCAAATGGACGCACAGGGCCCGCATGGCCGCCGTCCGGTCCTGGGCCCCCGCCAGCTCCGCCAGGAGGCGGCTGGTATCCGGGTTGGACCAATGGCCGTAATTCAGCCTTCCCCCGGGTTCCAGGAGGCTCCCCAAATCCCAGTCGGCGGTAAGGCGGGCCTCGCCGTAGTACAAATCAAAGTCCCCGGCGGCCAGGGCGGCGGCGTACTCCTCCCAGGGCAGGACCCGGACCTCCACCGGCACGCCTCCGGAGGTCCAGCTCTCCGCCAGGTGGGCGGCGATGGCCTTTTTAAAGCCGTTCTCCTCGTTGACCAGCAGGGTCAAAGGCCGTTCGGACACATAGCCGCTCTCCGCCACGGCGGCGGTAAAGCCGTCCACGGAATAGTCCTCCTCCAGCGCCGCCGGGTACAGGGACGAAACCGGGGACACCGGGAAAGCGGCGGGCTTCCCGTGGCCGGAGAGATAGGCGCCGGCCACATTGGCCCGCTCGATTCCCGCCGACAGGGCCCGCCGCAAGGCGGGACTGTCCAGAGGCGCCCGGGCGGTGTTGCAGCCTATATACTGCATGACCGCGGTGTCCGCGTCCGCGCAGCCCACGCTGCCGGTGGTGCTCACCGGCAGCACGCCGGTGAGGTCCGCTGTAATCAGCTGGACCTCGTGGGAGGAAAAGCGGTAGAGCATGGCGTCGTCGTCCGCCGCTTCCACCAGGGCAATCCGGTCCACCGGCTGGCTCTCCCCCTTCCACCAGGCCTGATTGGCGATAAGATAGGCCCCGGTTTCCTCCTCCGCGTAGAAATAGGGCCCCGTACCGACGGGAGCCGCGCTCTCCTGGGTCCCGGATTTCACGACGGGCACGTCCAGCAGGGCCGGAAGGGCGGAGTTGGGGCTGTTCAGCGTAACGGTCACACTGTCCCCGTTGGCGCTGACGGAAGCGACGCCGGAGAGGCGGCTCCGGTAGCGGTCGGAGGTCCTGGCCCGCTCCAGGGACGCTTTCACATCCCGGCCCGTCAGGGGCGATCCGTCGGAGAACTCCACTCCGGGGCGGAGCTCGAAGGTATAGCGGAGGGCGGCCTCGTCGTGGGTAAAGCTGATGCACAGGCAGGGCTGGGGCTCGAAGCTCCCGTCCAGCCGAAACAGTCCCTCATACAGAAGCGACCCCGCCGTCTGCTGCATCCCGTCGGCGCAGTCCATTGGGTCCAGGGTCCGCCCCGGCATATAGGGCAGGGCGAACCGCTCCGGCAGGACAGAATCCTTCTGCTTCTCCGGCTCTTCCGCCTCAAAGGGGGGCATCACGTCCTCCGGCTCCTCCGGCGGCTCCTCCTGCCAGCAGCCCGTCAGCAGACAGGCCACCGCCAGCGCGATGGCCATAATCTTCGATAGCTTCATAAAACCGATCCTATTTTCCTCCGGCCATAATGGCCCCGCACTGGACGCCCCGGGCCTCCCCCAGCTTCCGGTGGGACCAGAACAGGTCCCGGCGGCAGGCGGTGCAGAGGCCGGAGGCCTCTATACGCTCCGGCGGCAGGCCCGCCCGCAGCAGCCATTGGCGGTTCAGCCCCTCCAGGTCCACATGCCACTTGGGGCCCCGTTTTTCCAGATAAGCCTCCGCGTCCTTCCCCAGGGCTTCCCGCATGGCGGCGGGAACGTCCCCGTCGCTTTCAAAGCAGCACTGCCCGATGCAGGGCCCCAGGGCCGCTTGCAGCCGCTCCGGCCTGGACCCATAACGGCGGACCATCTCCCGGACCGTCTTCTCCACAATCCCCCCGGCGCAGCCCCGCCACCCGGCGTGGGCCGCCCCCACGGCCCCGGTGTCCGGGTCGTGGAGGAGCACGGTGCCGCAGTCGGCGGAAAAGACGAACAACGTCAAGCCCGGAACATCCGTCACCAGCGCGTCGGCGCTGTCATAGTCCCGCTCCCGGAAGAGGCCCTTCCCGGCGTCGGCCTCCGTACAGGCCCGGACGTTGGTCTCATGAACCTGCCGGGAGAGGACGGTCCGCTCCATGTCCAGGCGGATGGCGGCGCAGAAGCGGCGGTAATTTTCCAGCATGGCCTCCCGCCCGTCCCCCATGCCGGGACGGAGGTTCAGGCTGTCCCAGGGGGCGGGGGACACGCCCCCCAGGCGGGTGGAAAAGCCGTGGCGGACGCCGCCTAAGTTCGAGGCGGTGAACCAGACCAGGCCGTTTTGTTCGTGGGTTTCAAAGGGCATGGGGACCTCCCTGTTCTTCTTTCTTTTGGCCTTCGCCGTTTTTCTCAACCGGCTTATGGTTCGTCCAGCCGTTCCAGATGTGAAACACGCCATAGGCCAGCACCGGGAGGCCCAGAAGCGCAAACAGCTCAACCGCGCCGCTGTCCAGAATGGAAGCATACAGCAAGATTCCGCCCAACAGGATCAACGCAATGCCAAACACGAGTTCTTTGATATCCTGGAGCAGGAAAAGAACACTGTCATCCTTCTTATCCATTTGCCCTCCTTAATTCTGGTGATACTCCGGGCAGGTACATTTTTTCCACTTCAGCCCGCTGCCGCAGGGGCAGGGGTCGTTCCGCCCGATTTTCACAACCTTGAGGGGCTGCTTCTTGGGCTTGGTCCCGTCGCCGCCGACGTTCTCCACCATGCCCTTGGCTACCCGCTCCCGCTTGACCTCCTCGTCCTTCCTCAGCCGCACGGAGTACAGCCGCCGGACGGTCTCGTCCTGGATGGCGGCGATCATCTCCTCGAACATCTCCAGGGACTCCCGCTTATACACGTCCACCGGATTGTTGTTGCCGTAGGACTGGAGCCGGATGCCCTGCTTCAAGTCGTCCATGGCGTCGATGTGGTCCATCCAGTACTCGTCCACCACCCGGAGCATGACCACCCGCTCCAGCTCCCGCATAATGGGGCTGGTGATCTCCGCCTCCTTGTTCTCATAGAAGCTCTCGGCGGCGGCGATGAAGGCCTCGTCAAAGTCCTCCTGGCTCTTGCCGGGAACCTCCCCCTCGGGGATGCTTACGGCCCCCTGGGCAAAGTACATGCCCTCCAGCCCCCGGAGCATCTCCCGGTATCCGGCGGCGTCCAGATGCGGCTTTTCGCCAAAGGCCAGGCTGACATGGTTCCCGATGGAGGTGTGCATCATGTTCAGCACCGTGTCCTTGATGTCCATGCCGTCCAGAACCTGGCGGCGCTGGCTGTAGATCAGCTCCCGCTGCTTGTTCATCACGTCGTCGTATTCCAGCACGGATTTCCGGGACTGGAAGTTCCGGGACTCCACGGTGGTCTGGGCGTTTTCAATGGCCTTGGTCAGCATTTTGTTCTCAATGGGCGTGTCCTCGTCCAGGTCGAACCGCTCCATCATGTTCGTAATCCGGTCCCCGCCGAAGAGGCGCATCAAATCGTCCTCCAGGGAGATATAAAACTTCGTCTCGCCGGGGTCCCCCTGGCGGCCCGCGCGGCCCCGGAGCTGGTTGTCAATCCGGCGGGACTCGTGGCGCTCCGTGCCGATGATGAACAGCCCTCCGGCCTCCCGGACCCGGTCCGCCTCGCTGGCGATTTCCGCCTTGTGCTGGGCCAGCTTCTCAGCAAAGAGCTTCCGGGCGTCCAGAATCTCCTGGTTGTCCGTGTCGGCGTAGCCCGTGGCGTCCACAATGACCTCCTCGGAGTACCCCGCCTTGGCCAGGTCCGCCCTGGCAAGGTATTCGGCGTTGCCCCCCAGCATGATATCGGTGCCGCGGCCCGCCATGTTGGTGGCCACGGTGACGGCCCCCAGCTTGCCCGCCTGGGCGACAATCTCCGCCTCTTTTTCGTGGTTCTTGGCGTTCAGCAGGTTGTGCTTGATGCCCTCCCGGGCCAGGAGCTTGGAAAGAAGCTCGTTTTTCTCGATGGACACGGTGCCCACCAGCACGGGCTGGCCCTTTTCGTGGCACTCCTTGATCTGCTGGATGACGGCCCGGAACTTCCCGGCCTCGGTCTTGTAGACCACATCGTGGTGGTCGCTGCGCTGGTTGGGGCGGTTGGTGGGGATCTCGATGATGTCCAGGTTGTAGATGGTCCCGAATTCCTCCTGCTCCGTCATGGCCGTGCCGGTCATGCCGGAGAGCTTGTCATAGAGCCGGAAGTAGTTCTGGAAGGTAATCGTCGCCAGGGTCCGGTTTTCGCTGTTGACGTTGACATGCTCCTTGGCCTCGATGGCCTGGTGGAGGCCGTTGGAGTACCGCCGGCCAAACATCAACCGGCCGGTGAACTCGTCCACGATGATGACTTCCCCGTCCTTCACCACATAGTCGATGTCCCGTTTCATGGTGCCGTGGGCCTTGAGGGCCTGGTTGATGTGGTGGCTGACGGTGGAGTTGGAGGGGTCGGAGAGGTTCTCCACATGGAAGTACTCCTCGGCCTTGGCAATGCCCCGGGCGGTGAGGGTGGCGGTTTTGGCCTTTTCGTCCACCACATAGTCCGCGTCGATGTCCGCGGCCTCCTCCTCTTTGTTGTCCACCTGCACGACCACCTGCTTTTTCAGCTTCGCGACGAACATCTCCGTCAGGTCGTACATCTGGGTGGATTTCTCCCCCTGGCCGGAGATGATGAGGGGGGTCCGGGCCTCGTCGATAAGGATGGAGTCCACCTCGTCCACGATGGCGAAGGAATGGCCCCGCTGGACCAGCTCCTGGGAGTAGATGCACATATTGTCCCGGAGGTAGTCGAAGCCCATCTCGTTGTTGGTTCCGTAAGTGATGTCGGCGGCGTAGGCCTCCTGGCGCTGCTTGGAGGTCAGGCCGTGGACAATGAGGCCCACCTTGAGCCCCAGGAAGCGGTGGACCTTGCCCATCCACTCGCTGTCGCGCTTGGCCAGGTAGTCGTTGACGGTGACAATGTGGACCCCCTTCCCTGCCAGGGCATTGAGGTAGGCGGGCAGGGTCGCCACCAGTGTCTTGCCCTCGCCGGTCTTCATCTCGGCGATGCGGCCCTGGTGGAGGACGATGCCGCCCACCAGCTGCACCCGGTAGGGCCGGAGGCCCAGCACCCGGTCCGACGCCTCCCGGGCGGTGGCGAAGGCCTCGGGGAGAATGTCGTCCAGAGTCTCGCCGTTTTGCAGGCGCTCCTTGAACTCCTGGGTCTTTGCCTGGAGCTGGGCGTCGCTCATGGCCTTGTACTCATCGGCCATGGCCTCAATTTTGTCCGCGATGGGGGTAATGGATTTCAGCTCCCGGGAGCTGTAGTCGCCGAAAATCTTTTGAATCAGGCCCATGATTGTTTGAAACTTCCTTTCGATTGTTCCGCCGCCCGGAAGGGCGGGAATTTCATAATAAAACAAGCATAGCTTACCACAGTTTCCCCTGGAATGCAAAGGAAATCAGGGGCGGCCGGAAAAAAGTTTACAAAGCGGAAACGCTCACAGTTCCGTATCCAGCAGCATCCGGACGCGGCTTTCCACGGTCCCCTCGCCGGTGCTGGCGTCATAGTCCACGCTGACCAGCAGGGCGTCCGGCAGTTTTCGCTGGAGGGCGGCGTACTGCCCCTTGCCGAAAATATGTCCCGGCAGGCAGCCAAAGGGCTGGACGCAGAGGATTTTCCGGTACCCGAGCCCGGCCCAGGCCGCCGCCTCGGCGGTGACGAGCCACCCGTCGGCCACGGTGCAGTTTAAAGGCGCGAAGCCTTCCGCCCGGCGTTTCAGCTCCGCCAGCGGCGGCAGGGTGTGAAACCCGGCCTCCCGCAAAACCGCCAGCAGCTCCCGCTGGATTCCCCCCAGCCATTCGGACAGGAAGCGGTACGCCTTCCGCTGGTAAGCGGGGCCCTTCAGGCTGTGGGTATCCATATAATAGAGGGCGTACCAGGTAAGGCCGCCCACTCCGATTTCGCAGCGCTCCGCGGCTAGATACCGCTCCAGGTTCCAGTTTCCCAGATGGCAGTACTTCGTGTAGATTTCCCCCACAACGGCAACCCTCCGCACGTCCCCGGGCGCCGTCTCAATCCGGCGGAAGGAGGCCGCGATCTCCCGGCAGCGCTCCAGAATGCGGCGCCGGGAAAGGCTCGTCCCCCGGCGCAGGTCCTCCCCCAGCGTCTCCATCCAGCGCCGCCAAAGCGCCTCCGCGCCGCCGGGGCGGACCTCATAGGGCCGCACCTGGTTCCGGGCAATCGCCAGCGCGTCCCCCCACACCGCCGCCGCCAGCGCCCGGCGGATCATCGCCAGGGTGATGGGAAGGCCCGTGTCCCGGTCGATATCCCGGACATTCAGGGACAGCAGCGCCACCTCCGGGTATCCCGCCTTGTCCAGCGCTTTCCGCATCAGCCGGATGCCGCAGGAGCCCCGGCACTCGTCTCCGGCCTGTCCCATCAGCACGCCGCACTCCGCCGGGTCATACTCCCCGGATTCCAGGGCGGCCAGCACCTGCCCCGCCACCAGAAAGACGGGGTAGCACAGTTCATTGTGGAAATACCGCATTCCCCGGTCCGCCAGGCCCCGTTCCTCCCGCAGCAAAACTGGCTCCCACTCCCGGGAAGCGAACGCGTACCGCAGCAAGGGGAACCAATCGTCCAGAAGGGCGGGAATCAGCAGCGTGCGGGGCATGGCGGTCTCCTCCTTTCCGGTGTGCCGGCTTTATGCACAGTATACTCCCTTCCCCCGTCCCTGTCCAGCCGGGGAAACCGCTGGTCACTTTTTCTAAACCAGGCAAAATCATTCGATTGTTCCTTGTATATTCCGTCAAAACGTGTTACAATGATTTGTACTAAGAGATAAGGAGGGCCTCACTATGAAGCTCAGCTTTTACGGCGCGGACCAATGCGTCACCGGAAGCTGCCACTGTCTGGAGATCAACGACACCCGCATCCTCATCGACTGCGGCCTCCAGCAGGGCCGGGACGAGGTTTCCAACGGCGAATTCCCCTTTGCCGCCAACACCATCGACTACGTCCTGGTCACCCACGCCCACATCGACCACTCCGGCCGGATTCCCATGCTCATTAAGCAGGGCTTCAAGGGCCGCATCCTCACCACCCGCCTCACCGCCCAGCTGCTGGAAATCATGCTGCTGGACTCCGCCCACATCCAGGAGCAGGACGCGGAGTGGAAAAACCGCAAGGGTGAGCGCTCCGGCGCCCCCCGGACCGAGCCCCTCTACACCGTGGAGGACGCGGAGCGGGTCAAGGAATTTATGGTTGTCTGCGAGTACGGTGAGCTCATCAACCTGTGCGAGGGCGTGGACATCGAATTTACCGACGCGGGGCATCTGCTGGGCTCCGCCTTCGTGGCCATGGACCTGCGGGAAAACGGCGTGAAAAAGAGCATCGTCTTCTCCGGGGATATCGGCAACATCAACCAGCCCGTCATCCGGGACCCGGTGCAGCTGGCCGGGGCGGACTACGTGGTGATGGAGTCCACCTACGGCGACCGGAACCACCCGGAGAGCTGGGGCTATACCGACGAGCTGGCCCGGATCATCGACGAGACTATGGCCCGGGGGGGCAACGTCATCATCCCCTCCTTCGCCGTGGGCCGGACCCAGGAGCTTCTCTACTTCATCCGGGAGATTAAGGAACAGCACATGGTTTCCTCCTGCCCGGATTTCCCGGTGTACATCGACTCTCCCCTGGCGAAAAAGGCCACGTCCATCTTTGACGGGGACCTCCGGGGCTATATGGACCACGACGCGGTGTGGCTGGTGCGCAAGGGCACGAACATGTTCCGCTTCCCCAACCTTCACGCCACGGAGACCAGTGAGGAGTCCAAGGCCCTCAACGAGGACCGGACCCCCAAGGTCATCATCTCCGCCTCCGGCATGTGCGACGCGGGCCGCATCCGCCACCACCTGAAGCACAACCTCTGGCGGCCGGAGAGCACCGTGCTCTTCGTGGGCTTCCAGGGGGAGGGCACCCTGGGCCGCCAGCTGCTGGAGGGGGCGGAGAGCGTGAAGCTCTTCGGCGAGGAAATCACCGTCCGGGCCCGTCTGGAGAACTTCACCGGCCTCAGTTCCCACGCGGACCGGGATCATCTGCTGAAATGGATCTCCGGCTTCCAGAACCCCAAGCCCCAGCACGTTTTCGTGGTCCACGGGGACCGGGAGGTGGCCCCCCACTTCGCCCAGACCCTGGAAAACATGGGCATCTCCGCCCATGCCCCCCAGTACACGGAGGTTTACGACCTGGCGGCCGGAACCATCCTCGAACGGGGCTACCTGCCGGAGCGGAAGGTCAAGCCGGTCACCGGCTCCAAGGGCGCGCCGGCTTACGAGCGCCTGGCGTCCGTGGGCAGCATGCTTACCGAGTTCATCAAGCGCAGCAAGGGCCGGGACAACAAGTCCCTGGCGAAGTACGCCGCGGAGCTGCGGCAGCTGCTTGAAAAGTGGGAGGCTTAAGCGCCGGATCTATGGAATACTTGAAAAACGGCCAAATCCACACCGCCCTGACGGAGGGCTATTCCAGCGAAGGCTATGGCGTCGTCCGGCTGGACGGCGCCGTGGTCTTCGTGCCCCGGGCCGTCCGGGGGGAGCGGATTGACCTGAGAATCACCCGGGTCATGAAAACCCACGCCCTGGGGGAAATCGTGAAGATTCACACCCCCTCCCCGGAGCGGGCCGTCCCGGACTGCCCTTATTACGGCAGGTGCGGCGGCTGCGACTTCCGCCACCTCTCCTACGCGGAGGAGCTCCGGGCCAAGCGGCAGCGGGTTCAGGACGCACTGAGCCGCATCGGCGGCGCGGATGTCCAGGTGAAGGAAATCCTGGGCGCCAAAAACCCGGAGCATTACCGCAATAAATGCCAGTATCCCGTGGGGCCCCGGGGGGAAATCGGCTTCTTCCAGGCTCGGACTCACCAAGTGGTTCCGGTAGATCGCTGCCTCCTCCAGCCGGAGGTCTGCGACCGGACGGCCCACGCCGTGGGAAGCTGGATGAAGCGCTATAAAATCCCCGCCTATGACGAGGCCACGGGCCGGGGGCTGGTTCGTCATGTCTACGTGCGGGCCAACCGCAAGGGCGAGAGCCTGTGCTGCGTCGTCGTCAACGGGCGGAAGGTCCCCCGGGAGGCGGAGTTGGCCGCCCTGGTCCTGGCCGCCGCGCCCAAAACCTTGGGCGTGGTGCTGAACGTGAACACGAAAAAAGGCAACGTGATTCTGGGGGACCAGTACCGGACCCTCTGGGGGCAGGACTTTTTGATGGACACGCTGTGCGGCCTGGAGTTTAAACTGTCGGTCCCCTCCTTCTACCAGGTAAACCGGGACCAGGCGGAAGTTCTCTATGGAAAGGCCCTGGAGTTCGCCGCCCTGACGGGGGAGGAAACGGCGCTGGACCTCTACTGCGGCGCGGGGACCATCACGCTGTGTCTGGCGGGCCGGGCCAAACGGGCCATCGGCGCGGAGATCGTCCCCGCCGCTATCCGGGACGCGGAGGAAAACGCGGCCCGGAACGGCGTGAACAATGCGGCGTTCTTCTGCGGCGACGCGGCGGACACGGCGGCCATGCTGGAGGCCCAGGGCCTGCGGCCGGACGTGATTACGGTGGACCCGCCCCGGAAGGGGCTCAGCCCGGAGGTCATCGCCTCGGCGGCGGCTATGGGGCCGGAGCGGATTGTGTATGTCTCCTGCGACCCGGGAACCCTGGGAAGAGACGTAAAGCTGTTCGCAGAGCGGGGCTACCGGGCCCTCCGGGCGGCGGCGGTGGATATGTTTCCGGGGACGCGGCATGTGGAGACGGTTGTTTTGCTTTCCAAGGGAGAGATCGACTCACAGAAGGTCAGGGTGGAGTTCTCGCTGGAGGATATGGATATGTCCGGGTTTCAGAAGGGCGCGACCTATGGGCAGATCAAAGCCTATGTGCTGGAGAAGTTTGGGCTGAAGGTGTCCAGCCTCTACATCTCGCAGGTCAAGCGGAAATGCGGGCTGGAGGTTGGTGAAAACTATAACCAGCCGAAATCGGAGAACGCTAAAGTTCCTACTTGTCCACCGGAGAAGGAGAAGGCAATCAGGGCGGCGCTGGAGCATTTTCAGATGCTGGAAGGAGGTGACCGCCAATGAGGGAGCTTCTGTCCTGTGCGTTCAATATGGACCCGCCTGCGTGGAGCTGAAATTTGCTGATGGCAGTATGATTTCTATCGACTGCACCGCTGTCGAAGATGAGGTTGCCAAGAATATGTACCAGCGGTCTGAACTGGACTACTTGATCTATAATAAGTCGCTGGAGTATGCGCAAATAGCGCTTGGCGGGGTTGGAGAAGTATATCCAAGGTTCGCCGGAACATCGTTTGGTGGATTGAACAAAATAATCGTTAAGCAGCCTATCGGTCAGATGATTGGTGGGCTGTTTTTGTCACCTAACGTATTGTTTTCAAAAACTGTGAGTAAGTATAGATGTTGTCTTCACCAATGAGGTCTGTTAAGAAAGTCTTAAACACAGGTTCTACTGGCACGGTAACGAAAAAAAATAATCTTTTTTTCGGTCTTGAGCAGCATACATAGAAAAGATTTCGGTTTCGTTCAAATGATGTCTCTTTGCCTCTAGGAACAGGAGAATGACCTGTTATCATTGGTGCATAGGCTTCAAATTGGTATTGGTTCCAGCCCTTGCTCACAACGAAAACGACATTGTCATATTCCTCACCTTTGACACCATGCTCAGTAGAGAATACTGCTTCTGGATACAAAAAATCTATGGCAGCCAGAAACTGCGTGTATTCCAAATCCAGGAAAGTTTGAATTGTAACTTCTGCAATATACATTGTTTCTGGAGCATCGTGGTACAAACGATAATATCCATCCAGTTTTGGCGGTATAGGAATTAAACCGGTTTGATATACCAATTCTAATACATTAATCGCTTTTTGGGTTCGAGTTTCTACTAACTGTTCCCGAAGTTTCTGCCATTTTACCTTTTCAGACTTTTTGGTGATAGGATAGCGTTTGATGTCAAGCGTATCAAATAGAAGCTGTGTGTTTGATGTGCAGAGTGCCTTGTAAATCGGCTCGACTGTATTCATAAAGAATAAGAGAAAAGGATCCTCTTTGTTGCGAAGTCCATCACCCAAAACATCCAAAAGTTGTTCATACCCCTGTTGCGTTGCAAGAACTTTATGCGTAATCATCAGAATTTTAAGGGACTCACCATTGGGGGTGTCCTGCTTTATTTTTGCTTCTATTTCATCTAATCGAGATTTTAACACGTCAGGAGGCAGCTCGCCCTTGAAATTACGATCTGTGCGCCGAGCGCCGTTGTAATCCTCGCAGGTAATTACAGCAACCTCTCCATCAAATCCATCCATCGCAGATTTTTGGGGTAAGTCTGGACGAATATCATTGAGAAACTGTACTATTCTCGGTGCAGATCTAAAATTTGAACTTTTCTTGATTACATCGATATTATCATGTTCTATCGCGCCACAAGCCTTATTGGATTGGTAGATTGTTTGCCAAGCATCACCGAAAAAACCGAATTGCGGTCCAATACCTTTCGCAATAAAATAATCAACAAATTGGTCAATAATAGGTTTATAAGAGTCCTGATATTCATCAATTAGAATTAAAGGATACTTGTCCGCAAACACACGGCGAAACTTAGCATTATCTAAAAGCAAGCAGAATAGCTTTAGAACATCGTCGTGATAAAGATACTGAATACCATTTTCCTTGTAACGATGTCCCAGAGTATATGAAACTTCAGTAACTTTATTAAAATCTCCCTCGTCTGGCAGAAAATCAGGATTTGTTGTGACTACATCAATCAAAACACTCTGATACTGTTTGATAGCATTCCACGCAAAAGAGTGGATTGTAGAGGGAAGAATAAACGAATCTTTTGCAAGTCGCTCTGCGATTACGTCTACTGCTGCATTTGTATAGGTAATGCATACCACATTCTGTTTTTTTCGGCTGTAATCAGACCATTTATTTGCCTGCACCCATTCAATAATTCGATTCAGAGAGTAAGTCTTACCAGAACCCGCACCTGCTTCAACACGAAAACTGTGCCCGGACTTAAGAGTTTCAATAATCTGTGCATCAATCTTGTCAGCTTCAGCTTTTGCAAAATTGTAATTTGCACCGGTGTACTCACTGTTCATGAACCGGCACCTCCTTACTCAAGAACTCGTTGGCTATTTAGCCATATCAACCCCGATTTTATATACTCCGGAACACAATAATTGGGGTATTCATAAATAAGCTTGAGTGCAAAATCTGTTTTGCTTTTACCCTTAAATTCAAGATCTTCTTCACTTATGCTGTCACCTAAATCGTAGTACTTTCGATTGACATTGCAAATTGCTTCCTCCAACGAGTGTCCACACAATCCGTCTTCGGCCATTTGGAACTCTATATGACATTTTCCTTTGGTCTTGTCATCCGGAGTCATCAAAGTAATTTCTGTGAGGTCGATTTCTGATGTATCGTTCTCTGGAAGGTTCTTATTTCTACGAATCCACCATTTTATTGTTTCGTTCGATGTTGTTTCTCCCTGACTAACCACTACAGACTTTTTTACTACCCTTCCGTCTTTGCCTACTCGATTTGCTACAGAATCCAAATCAGTAAGAATCAAGCATGGCACTCCCAAAAATTCAATAAGTGGAATAAATTTATGTGCATAGGCTCCGCCGATCTCAATTAACGCATAATACTGTGCAGATAAAGGATATTTGCAGGAGCCAAACACCCCTGCTGTTTCGCACTTCTCAATCATGTTGGGCAGTAACAAACGCTCGGAGGCACCTTCAACGAAAATCGCTTTATCCGCAAAGAACAAATCACATTTAGTCAAAGTTAAATACTTC
The DNA here is from genome assembly GCA_910574635.1 of Oscillospiraceae bacterium. Lineage (GTDB taxonomy): Bacteria > Bacillota > Clostridia > Oscillospirales > Oscillospiraceae > Oscillibacter. Next base: position 115,984 of record CAJTCG010000012.1, read on the forward strand.
CTGATAAAATCTATATTATCTGAATTGGCTTGAGCAAAGGTGTTCAAATTCTTGTAAATCACTCCTGCGTTAGACTTTTGTGCATAGCGAACCTTTGCAAATTCCATGGTGTTTGCTATATGAGCAGAATGTGAGGTTAGGAAAGTCTGGATGTGAACAGTAGAGAGCTTGCAAAGAAACTTTTCCAAATACGTGGCAAAAGCGGTTTGCATTTGCGGATGCATATGAGATTCCGGTTCTTCAATAAAGAGCAGCGGGACACACGCAACACCACGTTTTTCAATATCCTTGGCAAATGCAGCAAGGAGGAACTCCATTTTAATCAGATTTTTGTAGCCCAGACCGTTGTGGGAACTTGGCAAACTTTCGTTTGCTGTGCCAGAGATATACGACAGCTTGGTATGATTCTTTATCTGATCATCGATGCTGAGCTGAGTCGTAACCCCAAGCGTCAATTCTTCTATGTTTGGATAACCAAAGCCAATAGAACTGTTTACAACTGCACTCAGAATTTCATCACTTTGCTTTTGAACATCGTTATTTGCTTTTTCCACGATTGCACGCAATCGCTTTATTTCTTCGGCAACATCTGGATTCAAATCCGCTTCGCTCATATCAAAGAAATCAGAAATCAGCGAGCTAAGAGAACTATTATGTGTGTCGTCTTCGCCAAGAACTCGTTCAGCGGGAACGGCATGGAATGGGAACAAATCATGTAATTCTTTTTGGCTTTTTACTTGTTTGTCCTCCAGATTGTTTGGATTGATGGCATATACGGTTAATCCAAACAATTTGCCGAAATTGTCGGCAAGTACATTATGCGCTTCCTCGTTCGGTAAAAAAGCGCCGTCCTTATAGTAGCTGCTTTCCAAGAGTGCCCACAATGTTTTTTCATCTGTTTTCAAACGATACTCGGCATGAATCAGGGCAGTTGTCGTATCCACATCGACATCGATAATGAAAGGTGATAAAGCTCCCAGGTTATCATTAGGGTCTTCTAATGAATAATCCACTAAGAAATCTATGGAGACAACCTCTATCTGTTTGCAAAGGTCCTCATAGGAGAGTTTTTTCTCCATAAAGAGTGCAAATTTAGTATAGAAATCTTCCCGTATTAATAGCGGATAGTCATTGAAAGATATAGGATTCCCTTCCAGCACATTTCCAATGCACAAAAAACACGATGTTTTTGCAGTATTATTCCTACCCACAATTAAGGTTGTTTTAGGATCGACTTCCAACTCGGCATCAATAAGCAATCTGTAATTTTTGATTCTGATTTTTGATAATTGCATATTGCCTCCGTTTTTTATCTGTAGTAATCTGTTAGTCGTTTGTTGTTGCCGTATCAGGTTTTACTTTTGAATCAAGATACGCCAAATACTGCTTATACTTCCGGAGCATTAGATTTTTAGCGTACTGCTCCATATATTCGTAATCAGGAGTGCCGTCATCGGTAACAGGAAGCATAATTCTCAAGTTCTGCAATCGTTCCGTACCCAGTTTACGACTGTAGCTAAATGCTTTGTTTTGCATCTCGATCATTTGCGTGATAAAAAGGTTAGCAAATTCTGAATCCGAATGTTTCAACTTCATTCTGCGGCAGTCATTTCCGTATAAGGCAGAATATTTGTGGTAAAATGCTTTACAGACGCTCGCGCCATTACGCACTACTGAAATAGATTTCTCTGCTCTCGATGTGTTCTCATTACCAATAAAATGCCCAATTCCATTATTTGTGCCAACAGCTGTAACCAGCGGAGTTGTTCCATCAATTCGTTCCTGTGCATAAATATCATGGCCAGAGTACACGTCTGCAATATCTTTGATAACGAATGCCTTCCATTCTATTTCATTTAGTGATGGAAGTTCAATGATTTCACCTAAATCAGCAATGCGTTTTTGAGCATGGACACGATACTTATTTATTAAAGACAGACGTTTCTGCTTTGTGTATTCTGCCATATACTTGTAATCTGGTTCCCCTGAATTCGTAACAGGAAGCATATCTTGAATCCGCTTTGCTCGTGGCAATGAAATTGAACGCCCATGCCCAAAAATGGAATGCTGTTTTGAAATACTTGCCGTCATATATAGCAGAGCATCAGGCGGAACTACATTTTTGGGGTGTAATGCTGTAACATGTGTATCTAATGCAAAATCGCTTGGTTGATAGTACGCTAAACCCGCACCACCATCTCCATCATTGTTAAGCGATATAACATTGCCGCCTTTGATTACTTTAGTAGGAGTCGCAATGAAGTTTTTGACACCATTATTAACCTTCCGAGCGGATACTAGCGGAATATGCCCCTCCATAAGTGCTGCCATGTTCTTTTCTTTTCCACGTTCAAGATTAAACATCGAATCCAGGCTTATAGAAACCCATGTCTTTTCTTTAAGACTCTGCATTTTTGTTATCTCCTTGCTCAAATAGGTACTCTCGATTCTGCATAATCATCGAAAACTCAAATGTCAGATAATCGCCAATGGTTTTTTCAAAGTCAGTGTCTGTCGGAATCTCATCATTGAAATAGAAGAAAGCATGTAGCCATTCATCCTCAGCCGTTACCGTGGATTCGACACAGAACTTTGAAGTCGCTTCAGCCCGGCTAAACCATACATCGAGCAAGTGCTGACGTTTGTCCTTAGCAGCATCACCCTCCACAAGGCCAACATGAGCACGCACTTCATATCCATCATTGCGGAAATCAATAAATTTACAGACTTTATCACCGGGATGAGGTTCATGGGCGGTAAAAATTGCAATAACAGGGTTAGTACCTACGCCATAGAAGGTATCTGTATTGCAGGTAATGACGCCTTCCAGGGTATGGTGCTTCATGATACTTTCCTTAAACGCCTGCTCATCTTTCGTTTTACCTGTCATAGAAGACTGCGGAACGATTACCGCAGCTCGTGCTCCTTCAGTTAAGGAATCAAGCATATGCTCCACAAACGAAAGCTCATACTGCGAGGGATCAGCTTTAGTACCTTGAGAATAGGGTGGATTCATCATCCCGACAGTAGCACCCTTAAGCTGCACCTGAGCAGGAATCTGACGCAAGAAATCTTCACATTTGATGTTACTGTTACCATCATCGCGGAGGATCATATTTGTTGCAGCGATTGCGAACATATTACTCTGGAGTTCAAATCCGTGCAGTTGCTTTTTCTTGATACTCTTTCGCTTGGTCTGGTCGGTACCAGCCTTTTCAAGCATGTGATGCATTGCAGCAACCAAAAAGCCAGCAGTACCGCAACAGGGATCAAGCACAATGTCTGTAGCCTGAATGTCCAGTAAGTCACAGAACAAATCACAGATATGTCGAGGCGTAAGGACAATCCCCAGCGTTTGACCATCGCCGCCTGAGTAGCTCATAAATTCGCCATAGAATCTTCCGATAAAGTCTTCACTGGAACTGCGATATTTAATGTTGTCGAAAACATTCTTTTTCAGGAATTCCGTATAGAATTTCAATGGTGTCTTACCCAGTTTGTGGTCGATCTCGTTCAAGCGAGCGCTTGTGCGAATAATCGAAAATTCACTCATTAGCTTATCGCGCTTTGCATCTGGCCCAACATTGGATGCTTTAAGACGCCGTTGGATGGCATCATAGATTAACTGGCCATCTGTAGTAGTTTCATCACCAAGTAAGTCACTTGGTTTGAAAAATTTATCATCCAATGCCAGCAGGATACCGGAAACCACCAGCGGCTTGTCCTGATCTTTTAGCGAGCCATAGGTGCGCAGATATTCATGTAATTCCGCTGCATCTTTCAAAATTTCCTCGGTAGTTTTTTCTATATCCGTCTTTTCCGCAAGAACATAGCGGGTGTAATACTCATCTATATTAGTAACAGTGAACGATGTAAAAGACTCAATATCAGGTAAGAGTTTATACCCATCTCTGTCGTCTACATACAAAGGAGTAATTTTGTGATGCTTTTCGTCCCCCGAAACTCCGATTGCAAACACTTTATGGAATGTACTGTTTTGAGCAATATGCTTGGCATAAAAATATGCTCCATTAACAGCATAGTCAGCAATATCCCTCTGTTCAACAGATAGGATTCCAGTATCGGTCAGCTTTTGATGCTTGGCCAGATCAGCTTTGTCCTCAATAACAATAACAAAGTCTTTGACAACTGCAACATATTCCGGATACCCAGCGTTTCCGGTACCACGCTTTGAAGCAATTTTCAGCGCATCATTGATTTCTTTTACATCACTACCTTGGGCATCATATTTAATTTTGGAGTCATCAAGCTGACGCGCTACCCATAAATCGGTCTTTACTTCTTTCTTTGCCATCTCTATTATCCAGTCCTTATTCTACAGAATGGTGATTTATTTGATCCCTCTACAAAAGCGTTCAAATACTCAAAATCCATCATAGCCGAGTCTTTAATGATGGTTTTTGCCATTATAGCATATTTTGTTGAAAAATGGGAGAGGGATTTGCGTAAATTGCAAACATTTTAGGAAACAGGCATCAATGTGTTGGGGTTCATCACGATAATCTCCCTCCCCAACTTCCTCGCATACCTTACCGTCATCGCCGTCCCGCCCCGCCATTCGCCGTTGTAGACCGCCAGCAGGCAGGCGGCGTGATCGACCAGGTAGCGATTGCGTTCCAGCATACAGCCTTTGCTGTACTCCTGGTTCACATAGACCACCTCGTCCGCCTGCGCCAAAATGGAATGATAGAGTTCCCGCGCTGAAGTTGACCACCCGTCTGTCTGTCCTTCGCAGGGCAGGACACAGTGGAGCCTCAGCGCGGGATTTTCTTTTTTCAAGGCAAGAACGGCCATCGCCGCCCAGGTGTCGGCACCCTCCGCCATCCCGGAGAGGAAGTCCGTATATCCCGCCTTCACCAGCTTGGCAATTTCTGTGGCAAGTGCCTTCTTCAGTGCAAGGCATCGGGCGTCGGCCTCGTTATAGCCCCAAGGAAACTTCTTCGGGCGGTGACCCGTGAACGCACAGCATTTTTCAATCATCACGATTTATCTCCTGACTTTAATTTGGATATGGGGATTATATCCCCTTAACGCTGGAGATTATAACCCCCATACTGGTTGGTGTCAATTAGGAGGGGGTGAGTATGTGATCGTCTTTGATAAACTGTGGGGCGTGATGAAGCAAAAGGGCATTTCCACATACTTGCTGAGGGAAAAATGCGGCATTGACAGCAAGACTGTCCGGCGCTTACGCACAAACGACAACATGGAGACAAAGACGCTGAACAAATTGTGTTCGGCGCTGGATTGCCGCTTGGAGGACATTGCAGAGTATGTCCCCGACGAATAACAGCTCTACGGATCTGCGGATGCAGAACCGTAGAGCTGTTACCATTTTCGGGGCGGGTATCCAGACTGCGATGTGGCAGTATGGATACCCAACGCCACGAAAATGGAGGGGGAATCCAAGGGGGGAGACCTCCCCTCTTGGCACACGACTTTCGGAGAAAGTCTAGTGTGTTATACCTTTTGTCCCGGCTGGCGCGGGAAAGGGGCGGCGCGGTCTGGCGCAGACACTTTCTCGCACCAGGAAATCAGGCGGCAAGATGGAGCGGCAGCAATCATCTTGCCGCCTGATTTTGGGAGGGACAAAAGGTATATACAGCCCTCGTCTCTCGTCCCGCCGCAGCGAAATCAGCGCGGCAGTTTGCTCCGCAGATCGTCCAGCGCGGCCCGCTCCGTTTTCTTCGCCCGTTTTTCCGTCAAATGAAAGTGTGCCGCCGTCTCTGGGATAGGATGCTCGTCCCCATCGGTGAAGCCGTAGCGGTAGAGCAGATAGATCCGTTCCCTGGCGGTAATTTCCCGCAGGCCCGTTCGCACATCCTCTATTGTCTCAGCTCGGATTACGATTTGTTCCGGTGTCTCGCTATAAGGGTCTGCAATAAGCTGAATCAGTTCAGTTCTCTCTTCGTCGCCAATAACATCGCTCAGACTTCCAATTTCCACTGGCGCGGTAAAAATATTGGCCGCCTCCCACATGAACTTCCGGACCCAATATCCGGCGTATGTATAGAACGCGGTCCCCTTATTTGGCTTGTACCGGGGAATGGCCTCCAGCAATCCAAAGTATCCCTCTTGGACCAGATCATCCTCGCTCACTCGGCCATCTTGATATTGGTACGAAATGCCTTTCGCAATTTTTCGGATAAAGTCTCGACTTTTCACCAGCAGCATATCCCGTGCCGTCATGTCACCCGCCTGGGCCAGCGCGCAGAGCTGTTCATTGGTCATGCGTATCATTCGCCATCGGAAGGCTTTCAAAAAGTGCGATTACCCCGCCCCGGAACTCCGCTAACTTCTCCGGGTCAAGCTCCGAGCCGTCCACCGTATGTATGATCGCATCGGTGATCTGTTCCGGCGTGACGGACGGCGATAAAGCATCTTGACCTTTGGTCAGCTCTGACATCATCTTATCTATGATTTCCTTTGTCGCCGCTTTTGCTGGTTCCAGATTTGAACCAGTCGTTTGTTTCAGCTCCCGCAGGATAGCCATAAACGTATTTTGCATTTTGGCCAGTTCCACCTGATGGGGAGGCACTTTTGACAAATTGAAGGCGCGGACCGCTTCTTTCGCCGCTGCGCTCTGTTTCGGCTCATTCCGTCCAATGCCTAAAAGAATATCGCTCATAGAACTGAGATATTGATTTTGCACAGCAACTCCAGCGGCAAAGGTCTCATCCAGATACTGCGCGATCATAGCAGTCAGCACAGCGAATCGGGGATGCTCTAGCAGATGGTTGACCACATCGGCATTGACTTTCCGAGTGTAAAGATTCCGCGCCGCCTGAGCTGAAAGGCCCAGTTCGGCAATATCGTAATTCTTCCTGTCGGGGATGCTGGTCAGGCCAAGCAGAAAGTCGGTGGAGACATTGAACTCCCGCGCCAGGGCGGTCAGCACATCGTCGCCTATCTTCTGCGTCTGTCCCTTTTCCATGCGCCCCAGCGTGGTAGCGTTGACGCCAACTTTCAACGCCAGTTCTTCTATAGTCAGCCCCGCGCCTTCCCGCAGTTCGCTGATTCGTTCTCCGGTTGTGCCAGGGAGATATTCAGCCATAAGGGTGTCCTCCTGTCGTTTTTTCCATTTTACCACAGAATCCAGTGGATAGATAGCAAATCCTGTCGATTTCAAAGCGGCCCGGTAGCCTGCGTTTTTGCAGGTTTTCCGGGCCGCTTTTGTTTTCTCATGCAAATATGCCGGATTTGAGGTCTATAGCCAAATTTTTCGTATATTAAGGCAGGCAAATCAGACAGCCAAAAAATTTGAAGGAGGAACCTGTTTTGAGCGATTACGATGTTATGACCCGCGCTGCCCGCTATCCGCCGGATGAGGAAGATTACCCCATCTGGTACGATGGCAAGAAAATCAACGAGGTCCTGTTCTGCGAAGAATTTTTGCAGGACCACCCTATGCTCTGTGTCCACGATGTCTTTTTCACCACCGAGGGCCAGGTCACAGACGAGACGATGTTGAAGAAGGACATTCTGGACCGCATCAAGCCCTATGTTACCTCCGGCGTGGCGAAGCGGGCCGCGAATCTGCTGGATGCCCTGCGGGTGGAGTGCTGGTCCCCGCCCCTGCCGGTTTACCAGAACAGGATACACGTCGCCAACGGCACGTTGTTCCTGAATGGAAGATTCTCCGAGGAAAAGGACTTCTGCGTCAACCGCCTTCCGGTCTACTACATTCCGGACGCACCCCGACCCGCACAGTGGCTGGCGTTCCTGGACGGACTGCTGGAACCGGACGATATTCTGACGCTCCAGGAGTACCTGGGCTACTGCCTCATCCCCTCCACCAAGGGACAGAAGATGCTCATTATCACTGGCAAGGGCGGCGAGGGCAAGTCCAGGATTGGACTCGTCATGCGCTCTCTGCTGGGTCGGAACATGAACACCGGCAGCATCGCCAAGGTGGAGACTAACCCCTTCGCCCGCGCCGACTTGGAGCATCAGCTTTTGCTGGTGGATGATGACATGAAGCTGGAGGCCCTGCCGCAGACCAACAATATCAAATCCATCGTCACCGCCGAGCTGCCCATGGACCTGGAGAAGAAGGGCAAGCAGAGTTACCAGGGGCAGTTGTACGTCCGGTTCTTGGGTCTGGGCAACGGCACATTGAACTCGCTCTATGACCGGAGCGTGGGCTTCTTCCGGCGGCAGATCATCCTGACCGCCAAGGAGCGTCCAGAGGGCCGGGTGGACGACCCATTTATCGCGGAGAAGATGTGCGTCGAGGCAGAGGGCATATTTCTGTGGGCACTGGAGGGCCTGCGGCGGCTGATCGCTAACGACTACCGCTTCACCATCAGCGCACAGGCCCAGGAGAACATGAGGGCGGCAGTAGCGGACGGCAACAACGCTATTGAGTTCATGCGGTCCTCCGGCTACATCGCCTTTGAGCCGAACGCCGCCGCCAGCTCCAGGGACCTGTATGCCGCCTACAAACTGTGGTGCGAGGATAACGCCTACAATGCCCTGTCCATGAAAAGTTTCTGCAACTTCCTTGGGCAGAACACCGGAACCTATCGCATTGAGCCGACCAACAACATCTATATTGGCAACGGGAAACGCTCCAGGGGCTTCACGGGGCTAACGGTGGTGACGCGGCAGTTTTGAAAATGTGCAGTGACCCGAAATCATCCGTACAGTTCGTACATGAGTACAGGCCATCGTGAGCGACAAATTGATATGCTCCCCATATGGCAGACAGGGAAATAAAGAAAGGCAGGAGGGAAATGGGGAAACGTGCAGAAGTAGAGGAAGCAGAACGACTGCTGCTGATAAAAGAATGTCTAGCGAAGCGGATGCGCATACGGGAAGCAGCGCGACGCGCTGGAGTACATCCATCAACAATAGAGAAATGGATCAGCCATTACGAAGCAGAGGAGGAAGCAGGGCTTCAAGATAGGAATAAGGCTCAGAAGTCCTACGATGAAGAAACCAAACGAAAAGCAGTGGCAGATTATCTTTCAGGAGGGGGCAGCTTGCTGTCTATTGCAAGACGGTATAGCATACGATCGGAAAATCTTTTATTGCGGTGGATAAGGGCGTATAATAGCCATGGAGAAAGCACTCGAAAAGAAGGGGGAAAGGCCATGGCAAGGAAAACATATACGCTGGAGGAGCGTTTGCAGGCAGTAAAGGCCCATCTGGAGCAGGGAAAAAGCATTTGGGTAATAGCGGCGGAGAAACAAGCAGAAGAAACGACCGTACGGACATGGATTAAGAAATATCAGGCCATGGGGATAGCCGGGCTGGAAGATCGCCGCGGCCAAAGGACAGCACAGCAAACACCCCGTACACCGGAAGAGGAGCTGTGGGTACGGAATGCCCAACTGGAGCGAGAGATATATTTGCTGAAAATGGAGAATGACCTGTTAAAAAAAGTGAAGGAATTAGAGAGGGGGAAGGATTGAGGCAATTTCGCAATGAGCGGCAATACGAAGCGATCCGCCAGTGTTCCGAGGAACGGGGGTATCCGATAGAAACGTTGTGCCAAATCCTCCATGTTTCCAGAGCCGGTTATTACCAGTGGCATGCGGGAAAGCTCAGCCCCCGTGCGGCGGAAAACAAACGCATTGCAGAGCAAGTAGAGGAAATCCACGGGTCAAGTCCAGACAAGGGCTACCGACGCATCCGAGACGATCTGACACGTTATTACGATACATCGGTAAATGACAAGCGGGTCCGCCGCATCTGTCAGAGTCTGGGGATCAAATCCACCATCAAGTACGCCAGACACAGCTGTACACGATCCGTCTCAGACCCAAAGCATACGGCGGAAAACATTCTGAACCGCCAATTCCATGCAGACAGGCCCAATGAGAAATGGCTAACGGATGTGACCGAGTTCAAGTATTATATTGGTCCAGCGGTACATAAGGTCTATCTCAGTGCTATCCTGGACCTGTATGACCGTAGAATCGTTGCGGCAGTCATTCGGGATGCAAATGACTGCGCTCTGGTATACGAGACCCTCGACAAAGCCATGACTGACAATCCGGACGCACACCCGCTGTTCCATAGCGACAGGGGCTTCCAATATACAACGCAGGTGTTCCACGACAAGCTGGCTGCGGCTGGCATGATATGCTCCCTATAAGGCAGACAGCGAAACAACAAAAACGAGAACGAGGGGAGCAGGCATGGGAAAACGAATTGAGATGGACTTGGAGGAAAAGGAATATCTGATCCAAGAGTGTCTGGCAGGTCGGATGCGGATGCGGGAAGCGGCGCGCAGAGCCGGGGT
>CAJTCG010000013.1 GCA_910574635.1 Oscillospiraceae bacterium
CGGCGGCTGGGGGGTCATACGCCCATGGAGGTCTACACTCAATGCAGGGCTGCCTGACAAAATTGCGCATTTTATTTCACTGTCTACTTGACGGGGGGCAGTCCAAAGTGTCCCGATGCAAAGGCATCCTTGTTGTCCTGTCCGGGCAGAGCCATAATATGAAGTTTGACGGGGACAGGCTTAATGAAATTGTTGACCTCATGCTGGAAACCGTCTGCATCCGGAGAAAGACAATCCGCATTGCCGGGGACGACTACCCAGCCGAGCTGGTGAAAGCTAAGTTTATAAAACTGGACAGTGAGCATATCCGCTTTGTTCTGGACTGTATGCGGGAGAACACACCGAAAATCCGCAACATCAAGCAGTATTTACGGGAGGTGCTTTTCAATGTCCCGTCCACTATCGGCAATTATTATACGTCCCTTGTGGCGCATGACATGGCAAGCCGCGCACTTGCACCAAAGGAGCCGCATGCCCCTTATTCATTCAGACCGGGCAAAAGCCTGTAACCACCCACAACCACAAAAAGGAGGATTTTTTATTATAGCACAGAATTAGCGTATGCAGAAGTTATCAATTACAACAAAAAGAACCTTGAGAGGGAGCTTCAGAACGAGAGCCGACAGCACAACTGACAACAGAGCAAAACTAAGGAAGGGCTGATTAAATCGACAAGAACGATTTGCGAGAGAATTTTTATCACAGCGAGGCGGGATTTCGCAGGAATAATTGTGTTTATTTCAAGAAATCGCAACAAAGCTGTGGCAAAAAATCCGCAAAGCGCCGCAGACGCATTTAATCAGCGCTTCCCTAAGCGGAGGGAGGAAGAAGTTTAATGAAAATATTATAGAAATATGGGCGTGATCGTGGTAGTATCTTAATTGAATAAATCGTAGCTTATGGAGGTACATTGTGAAAATAAAAAAAATGCTTGGAGCAGGAATGATTGTCGTTTGTTTATTGACGGGTTGTGCAAATCCTATGGTTGCCATATATGACAACGATATAAAAATAGCAAGTAATACAAATTCATATAACCTTAATAATTATGAACAAACAGCAGAGGACGGACATTTTACGGCAAGCGTTGAAAAAATGGAGGGTATGGACACCATATGGGTTTTTGACGCAGAGGAAGATAAATCTTTAGATATAACATACACAATGAATGTTTCCTCTGGAAAGATGAAACTGGTATTGATAAATCCCAAGGGAGATGTTTCAATCATTGCTGAATGTGACACCGAAATGTCAGAGCCTATTCAAAGCACTTTGAATGTAGAAAGTGGAAACAATAGGATTAAGATAGTTGCGGGCGAGAACACAAAATTTGATATTGAAATTTCTATTCAGGAGGGAGAATTTAAGGAGTTAGGTTAAATATTAAAATAACTGTCAACTATTACCACAATTACAACTGAATAGGTAACACAGCGTCAGAGCGTATAGAAACCAGTCTATGCGCTCTATTTTTATGCAAAGGAGCAGAGAATATGGCAGAAACCAAAACGAGCAACAGCCCCACAGTTTCAAGAGAAAGTTGGGGAATACCACTTACACCGTCAAAGTCCACCACCGAGGCATAATCATCGGGGTAATTGCGCTGGATATAGTGGAAGAAGTAGTTTTTGGGCCCGGCAGAAAATTTTGTGTAAAAGCAGACAAGCTGTAGTCAAGGAAACAGGAGCAAATCAGAGGATTTCCCGGGTTGGACACAACCCGGCTTAACTCGGCTTATCCACCTGTGTTCCGAGCGGAGAGACGGTATGCGCGCGCAGCGTGAATGCCGTCTCCCCGCCCGGAAACGCTAAGGGGAAGCCGGGTTCAGGCAGTCAGGCGGTCCTGGAACATGAGCTGGAGCTGGGACAAAACCACGTCCCAATTTCGACATCTGGCGGTCCAGTGCTCGACAATTTTCCTGCTGGCCAGGTAGAGCATCTTACGCAGGGAATCGTCGTTGGTGAAGCTGGGCTTGTTTTTGGTGATTTGGCGGAACTGACGGTTCAAGCCCTCAATGATATTCGTCGTGTATATGATTTTCCGAATCTCGGGGGGGATATGCGAAAAAGGTGCTCAAAATATCCCAATCATTCTCCCAGCTTTTTACGCACGAGGGGTACTGCTTTCCCCAGTTTTCTTTGAATGCCATGAGATTTTCCAGAGCCTCATCCTCGGTAACGGCGGTGTAGACCTTTTTCAAATCCGCCATCAGCGGCTTGATGTCTTTATAGCTGACAAAGCGGGTGGAGGAGCGGATCTGGTGGACGATGCACCGCTGTATCTGGCTGTGGGGATAAACAGCCCCAATAGCTTCCACGAAGCCCTTCAAACCGTCCACGCAGAACAGATAAACATCCAAAACTCCCCTGCTTTTGAGGTCGTTCAACACATTCAGCCAGAATTTGCTGCTCTCATGTTCGCCGATCCACACGCTCAGGATGTCCTTTGTGCCGTCCATAGTGATGCCCATAACCACATACGCCGCCTTGGTTTGGTACTGGTGATTTTCCTTTACCTTGTAGTGGATGGCGTCCAGGAACACGAACGGATACACCGCCTCCAGCGGCCGGTTCTGCCATGCCGCAACCTCCGGCATGATCTTCTCGCTGATATGGACAAGACCACAAATTAAACTATGAAACGGGCTGCTGACATTTTGCACCTGCACTATGAAATAACCGCAAAAAGGGGCTGGAAATCACACTAATGTGTGCTTTCCAGCCCCTTAGCACATTTTGAGAATTAGGGAAACGCTGATTTAATTCTCCCAAATGATAAAAGATGTGATAAAATAAGGGAAAGGGGGCGCGGGGTATGAAACAGGAAAGTTTTAGCGATATGGAATACAGATGCCGGAAAAAGAAAACAAAACGGGAAGAATTTCTGGAAATCATGGACGAGATTATCCCATGGGAGGAATGGGTATCACTGGTCGTCCCCCACTATCCAACCGGGAAACGCGGGCGTCCGCCGATTGAGATAGAAACCATGCTGCGGATGTATCTGCTGCAATGCTGGTTCAGCTTATCCGATGAAGGAGTAGAGGACGCAATTTATGACAGCTATGCCATGCGCAAATTTATGGGGATCAACTTTTTCGAGCAGGATGTCCCGGACGCCACGACCCTGCTGCACTTTCGGCATCTGATGGAAGAGAAGGGCATCGGCAAGCTGTTTTTTGACGCAATCAACCGCTGCCTGGAGCGGGCTGGACGGATGATGCGGGGCGGCAGCATCGTAGACGCCACGCTGATCAGCGCACCCAGCTCTACAAAAAACGCGGAGAAAAAACGGGATCCGGAGATGCACTCGGTGAAGAAGGGAAACCAGTGGCATTTTGGTATGAAGTGCCACACCGGCGTGGATGCCGGGAGCGGCTTGTCCACACAGTGGAGGCCACCGCCGCCAATGTCCACGATGTCACTATAGCGGCAAGGCTTCTGCGGGAAGATGATAAGGCGGTCTACGGGGACAGTGCCTACCTTTACACGTTCTCTTCGCCAGCGCAAATCTGTACATGCTTGCCAGAGCGGGCGGTTCCCTATGCCCCGCCTAAGGTTTTTGCGCCCTTCGACCGGGCTGGGACTGGAAAAGCGAGGAATTTATCCCCCAATGTGGCCCTTTATTGGTCGTTTTTATTACCTTCGTCTGTTTGCCTGGCTTTTACCTGCTTTAATCAGTGCTTCCTTAGCCCTTAAAATCGCTTCTTCAATTCCCCAATCCAAGTTTCAATCGTTTCAGCCAAGACAAACTGCTGACGCAAAACCGCTATACCGATTTCAGGAACCTCCGGCGCATTTTCTTTTTCCCGAAGATTTTCTTCCAGATACATTTTCAAATCCCGCACATTTTTTTCAATGCTGGCAACGCAGGATATTTGCATTTCCAAAGGGACACTGTCCAGGTTCACAATCACAGCATTGAAGTCCAGAAACATACGAATAGGCTGGGCGGAGAGTTCTTCCATAAGCCGCTCAAATTCTTGTTCACCGTTGGCCGTCAGCGAGTAAACTGCTTTTTCCGGCATATTGTTTTCCCGCACAGGGACGCTTTGGAGCAGACCTTTTTCCTCTAGCTGAATGACCTTTTTATAGATAGACGGTGTACTGATTTTTACCCATTTTGAAATATTGCGGTATTCAACCAGCTTTTGAATGTCGTAGGCACTCAGCGGCTGCTTTTTGAGCATCCCAAGGACGATCAAATCTATGGTTGCCATAAAGATTTCCCCTTTCGCACTTGACAACTACTATAAATTATAGTAGTATGTGTTGGCTGGTAGCTACTATAAAGTATACTACTTCACATTACACTGGCTGTCAAGAGAAAGGAGCAATTTATGGATGGAAACAAAAAAATGGCGCTTCTGGGGAGTGCGCCAATTCCCAAAGCTCTCCTGGCACTGGGCATCCCAACGATGATTGGTATGCTCATTAACGCCCTCTACAATTTGGTAGACACTTATTTTGTAGGCGGGCTGGGAACCGACCAGATGGGCGCGGTCACGGTCGCCTTTCCCCTTGGGCAGATTGTTGTTGGTCTGGGCCTGCTGTTTGGAAACGGCGCTGCCGCCTATCTGTCCAGGCTGCTGGGCCGGGGCGACAAGGATACAGCAAACAAGGTAGCGAGTACAGCCATTTACAGCGGAGTTTCCATTGGCGCAGTTGTGATTCTGCTCTCTGTTATCTTTCTGGAACCAATTTTGAAACAAGCTGGCGCAATCGAAAGCGTGATGCCCTATGCGATTACCTACACCCGCATATATATCGTGTTCTCCATTTTCAACGTGTTCAACGTCACCATGAACAATATCGTTTCCAGCGAGGGCGCAGCGAAAACGGCTATGTGCGCGCTGATGGCTGGCGCGGTGCTGAATGTGATATTAGACCCTGTTTTCATCTACACACTGAACTTTGGCGTAGCTGGCGCGGCGATTGCGACAGCGATTTCCCAAATCGTTTCCACATTGGTTTATCTTTGCTACATACTCCGGAAAAAGAGCGTGTTCAGCTTCAGCATTAAAGAATGTTACTTTGCAAAAGAGATTATGTCCGAAATTTTGAAAATCGGTATTCCTACGCTGATTTTCCAACTTCTGACCAGCCTTTCCATCAGCATGATAAACAGTGCCGCCAAGGAATACGGAGGCTCCGCACTGGCCGCCATGGGGCCAGTCACAAAAATTATGTCTATGGGGACATTGATCGTCTTTGGCTTTCTGAAAGGATTTCAGCCCATTGCCGGATTTAGTTATGGGGCAAAAAAGTTTAACCGGCTGCGGGAGGCCATCAAAACAGCTATCCTCTGGTCTATCGCCTTTTGTGTGATTTTTGGTGTTATTGCCGCTGTATTCTCTACGCAGATTGTATCCCTGTTTACAAAGGAAGACGCAGAGATGGTTCGTGTCGGTTCTATTGCGCTACGGGCAAACGCCCTCTCTTTTGTCCTTTTTGGTTTTTACACAGTCTATTCCTTCCTGTTCCTTGTGATGGGAAAAGCCACAGAGGGCTGCATCCTCGGCGCTTGCCGTCAGGGAATTTGTTTTATCCCCGCTATTCTGATACTTCCAGCGGTTTGGGGATTAAGCGGCGTTCTCTACGCACAGCCGATAGCAGACATTATTTCGGCGATTGTCACCGCAGTTATGGCTGTTCGGCTACACAGAGAATTGCGGATAGCAGGACCCCAGGTTTCCACTCCACCCCAGGAGCATTGATAACATAAGGTGATGCAAATGAACGCAACACAAAATTGTTCTCACAGGATATATGAAGCTCATGCGTTCCGATATCCTCTGGGCGCAACCTCTGATACGGCCTGTAGCCCAGAAGTTCATATCTGACAAATTTTTGGATCATGACGATTTTATAGTCCACTGTGCAGGATCTTCGGGCAATACGGCCAGCCTCCCCTTCTTCATTCAGCGTCCAGAACGGCATGGCAGAAACCCGGTTTACTCCAAAGTTTTTCATATAGTCCCTGTAAAGGTCGCTTCTCAGGATATAAAATGGAATCCCACTGCTCCAGCAGGCAGCCTCAATAAACTTGACCTGTTCCGGGACCCACGCCGGTTCGATGCACAGGTCGCCAGTAAATAATGGCGTCATACCTCGGCATCTCAGTATGTACGATCTCGCCCCTGGTCTGCTCACACGAGATCAAAGCCAGCGCGGCACTCTGCATCCCTGCTCCGCAGCTTAGTATTTTCATCAACTAGCCACCTCACAGACATCCGCGGGGGGCCGCTATACGCTGGCCCCCCGCAGTTAATTTACTGTTTTACGAAATAGTACGGAATACCGGCCTGAAAGGGGTAGAGTGTAAATGTGTCATCCCCCCACACCCTCATGGCGTGGCCACCACAGTTCTTTCTGATGATGACCCTCTTCGACCTTGCAAAGAGGTGCTTGATATGGTCGGCACTGTACCTGCTGTTGAGTTCTACAAGCTGGAAAATGTACGATTTCTCAGTTTCCTTTACCTCCATGACAATGGAGTATTGGGATAAAAAGTTGTCGTTGTTTTCTGCCTTATAGCACCCCGGCGAAAGCATCGTGCTCAATCGTCATTTTCCTCCTCGTCTCCGTCCATTAGATGGTAGCTGTTATAGTAGACAGTCTCATCACTCTCTGCGCAATAGACACCGATGCACAGTTCATGGTCAGGCTCCTTCTCCATACTGTGCTCCACGAAACACACGCGGTCTTCTGTGCCATCAGCAGCAATAAGGTCGATATTGATACACGGATACGTAGGTTCCGGGTGGGCGGTTGCCCGCAGAACCGTCCCATCAGGCAGGGACAGCGTGCATGTCTGCGGCGCTTCAATAGCTGTACTGCGCCGGCTGGTCGTAAATGTTACCGGTACAAAACCGCAGACCACACGGGGGTGCGGACGAAAACCTGGACCAAACTGAGGTGGAGGTATCCGCATGTATAGCTATGAAGAACGGAAAAAAGCAGTGGAACTATATATCCAGTATGGGTATAGGGCAGCGGCAGTAATCCGAGAACTGGGTTATCCAGACCGGCATACTCTCAAGAGATGGGCCAGGGAGTACGAAGAAGATAGAGACCTGCACCAGAGATATCGTTGTGCAGGAAAATATAGTAAGGAACAAAAAGAAGCCGCGTTAAAACACTACGCAGAACATGGGCGGTGCGCAGCTCAAACCACAAAGGCTTTGGGATACCCAAGTCCCACTGTTTTTCGCAGATGGCTGAATGAGACGTTTCCAGACAGGGAAAANGCAATCAACCGCTGCCTGGAAGGGGCTGGACGGATGATGCGGGGCGGCAGCATCGTAGACGCCACGCTGATCAGCGCACCCAGCTCTACAAAAAACGTGGAGAAAAAACGGGATCCAGAGATGCACTCGGCGAAGAAGGGAAACCAATGGCATTTTGGTATGAAGTGCCACACCGGCGTGGATGCCGGGAGCGGCTTTGTCCACACAGTGGAGGCCACCGCCGCCAATGTCCACGACGTCACTGTAGCGGCAAGGCTTCTGCGGGAAGATGATAAGGTGGTCTACGGGGACAGTGCCTACCTTGGGATAGAGAAACGGGAAGAAATCAAAAGCAATCCGCAGCTTTCTGCCATTGAATACCGCATCAACCGCAGGCCGGGCCGGTTCCCCAGGGTTTCAGACAATGCCATTGACTGGGAGCGGCATATTGAAAACCGAAAATCTGCCGTACGCTGCAAGGTGGAGCATCCCTACAGGATTGTGAAGAACATTTTCGGTTTTCGAAAGACCGTTTACCGGGGTCTGAGAAAAAATCTTATACCTTTGTCTGTTTGCCTGGCTTTTACCTGCTTTAATCAGTGCTTCCATAAATTGCGTCCCCTACTCCTTCATCGGATAAGCTGAACCAGCATTGCAGCAGATACATCCGCAGCATGGTTTCTATCTCAATCGGCGGACGCCCGCGTTTCCCGGTTGGATAGTGGGGGACGACCAGCGATACCCATTCCTCCCATGGGATGATCTCGTCCATGATTTCCAGAAATTCTTCCCGTTTTGTTCTCTTTTTCCGGCATCTGTATTCCATATCGCTAAAACTTTCCTGTTTCATACCCCGCGCCCCCTTTCCCTTATTTTATCACATCTTTTATCATTTGGGGAAATTAAATCAGGGTTTCCTTGAATCACGCTTTGAAAATTTCCGTTCGCTCGGGACAGCTGCCCTATACCTCAGAAGATATTTCCCACAAAATCCAGTCATTTATACGCAGATTACAACATCATCCCTCTGCTGTTTCCAGTTTCTTCCTCCATCCTTCGCTTTCCTATATTTGTCCGCAGAAGTAATATTGCTATTTGGCTCCTTGCTTATTGACGACACTGTCTAAGGCGGGTCCTCTTCGTTTGCAGCAAAAATTTTGCGAGAAGCACAAAAAATTTGTTTGACAAAGGTCGACCTTTATGCATATAATGAAAGCCAAGGGCCCGGCGCCTGTCCGGGCAAGTATGCGGAGAAAGGAAGCGATCACGATGAACCGGACAAAACAGGCCCCGGAATGCAGCATCAACAACATTTACCAATTGGATGGGAGGGTCCCCCTGGGGAAGGCCATCCCCTTCGGCCTCCAGCACATCCTGGCGATGTTCGTCTCCAACCTGGCCCCCATCACCCTCATCGCCGCCTCCGCCCAGCCGGCCCTCAGTCAGGCTGAGGTGGCCATCCTGCTGCAAAACGCCATGTTCGTGGCGGGCATCGCCACGCTGATCCAGCTCTATCCCATCTGGAAGGTAGGGTCCAAGCTGCCGGTAGTCATGGGCGTCAGCTTCACCTTCGTGGCGGTGCTCAGCTCCATCGCCGCCAACTACGGCTACCCTTCCCTGGTGGGCGCGGTCATCGTGGGCGGCCTGATGGAGGGCACCCTAGGCCTTTTGGCGAAGTACTGGCGGAAGATTATCACCCCCATCGTGGCGGCCTCCGTGGTGACGGCCATCGGCTTCTCCCTCTTCACCGTGGGCACCCGGTCCTTCGGCGGCGGCTACGCCGAGGACTTCGGTTCCGCCCAGAATCTGCTGCTGGGCGTTGTCACCCTGGCGGCGTGCCTCCTCTGGAACACCCTGGCCAAGGGCTACCTCAAGCAGCTCAGCGTTCTGGCAGGCCTGGTGGTGGGTTACATCGTGGCCATCTTCATGGGCAAGGTGGACCTGGGGACGCTGATGTCCGGCGGGCTTATAGCCCTGCCCCGCTTCCTTCCCTACATGCCGCAGTTCCATCCCGGCGCCGTGGCCTCCGCCTGCATCATCTTCCTGGTCTCCGCGGCGGAAACCATCGGGGACACCTCCGCCCTGGTCTCCGGCGGCCTGGGCCGGGAGATTACCAGCGAGGAAATCTCCGGCTCCCTGGCCTGCGACGGCTACGCCTCCACCATCGCCGCCCTGTTCGGCTGCCCGCCGGTAACCTCCTTCTCGCAGAACGTGGGCCTGGTGGCCATGACTAAGGTGGTGAACCGCTTCACCATCATGACCGGCGCGGCGTGCATGCTGCTGGCGGGCCTTCTGCCGCCGGTGGGCAACTTCTTTGCCTCCCTGCCGGAGTCCGTGCTGGGCGGATGCACCATCATGATGTTCGGCTCCATCGTTATTTCGGGCATGCAGATGATCGCCAACTGCGGCTTCTCCCAGCGGAACGTGACCATCGCGTCGCTGTCCCTGGCCATCGGCATCGGCTTTACCGCCACCAGCGAGGCGGATATCTGGCATATCTTCCCGGAGACCATCCAGTCCGTCTTCGCCTCCAACGTGGTGGCCGTGGTCTTTGTGGTCTCCATCATCCTGAGCCTGGTCCTGCCCAAGGACATGGACATCAAGAAGGTTGTGTCGGAGGAGTAAGTACATCGCCTGACGGAAAAAAGGGGTCCCCCTCCAGCGGAGGGGGACCCTTTCATTTTGGAAAATTTGCGGGTTATTTCGCGGCAATGGCCTCGATCTCGCAGAGGACGCCCTTGGGCAGGTCCTTCACGGCCACGCAGGAGCGGGCGGGCTTGGAGGTGAAGTACTTGGCGTAGACCTCGTTGAAGGCGGCGAAGTCGCCCATGTCCGCCAGGAAGCAGGTGGTCTTGAAGACCTTGTCGAAGCCGGCTCCGGCGGCCTCCAGAATGGCGCCCACGTTCTTGCAGCTCTGCTCCGCCTGGGCGGCGATGCCGGCGGGCACCTCGCCGGTGGCGGGGTCCACGGGGATCTGGCCGGAGGTGTAGACAAAGCCGTTCACTTCAAAACCCTGGGAGTAGGGGCCGATGGCGCCGGGGGCGTTCTTGGTTTCCAAAACTTTCATGATGACAGTCTCCTTTTTTGTATTTGATGCTTCTACTCTAATACAAGTACCGGAGAAAAGCAAGGGGCGGCGTGAGAAAATTTTGGAAAAGTGAAAAACTTTTTTAGCGCGCCGGTATGCCAACGCTGGTACTCTCCATGCCGGTGTTCTCCAGAATATACGTCTGGTCTTCCTCCGAAAACTCCGCCAGGGCGGCGGTGAAAGCACAGGGGTCCGCCTGGGCCTGGGTCTGGAGAATTATGTCCAGGGGAGTGCGGAAGTCCGTTCGGGCGTCTTTCGTTGCCAAAAGGAAGGACATGACCGCCCGGTTCCGGGTTTGCTGGTCCCCGCCCACGGCGGCTTCCGCCACGGCGTCCATCAGGGGATTGAACCAGTCAGAGCCGTACATGAACCGGCCCAGCGCACCCCAGTTGTCCCCCGTGGCCTCGCCCACGCAGTTTAGAAGGTCCATATCGCCCACGTCCTCCGGCCGGAATTCCAGATCCAGCACCAGCTGCTGGAGGCGCTGGTTCCGCTCCATGTAGCCCTGGTCCACCTCCGGGACCCGCTCAAAGCTGCCCTCGGCGGTCTCGTGGCCGGAGTAGTCTTTCACAAAGGCCTCCGCCGCCCCAACGGGGGTCAGCAGCTCGGGATGCTCCCCGGCGTCGCACGCCGCCTGGAGGTCCGCGTAATGCTCGGCGGCGGGCTTGCCGCTGTCGGGGAAGTAGAGGTACTGAGTGCCCCGCGCGTCCAGCCACTGCTCTACGGCCCACAGGCCCCCCTCGCCCTGCCGGGCGGGCTGGCGGAGGAGGAGCTGATTGTAGATGCGGGTATCGCCGTCCTTTAGGAAATAGGGGTAGTATTTCAGGACCACATGGCCCCCGCTTTCGTCCAGCCGGCACAGGAAGTCCTGAACGGAGAAGGACTGGAGGTTGTTTCGGGTGAGGAAGTCCTCCCGGACCTGGGGGCCCAGCTTGCAGAGCTTCTCCCACACAGGCCAGTCCGGGTGGTCCGGGACGCTTTCGGCATCCGGGCGGTAGAACTGCACGTCGGTGGGGTAGGTGTAGGCGTAGTACCGCTCCCCGTCGGTGGCGAAGACCTCGATGCCGGAGCCGTCGGAGCTGATGTGCTGCTCAAAGGCCGCCTGGTCCATCGCCAGAAAGCCGAAGAGGAAGCCCCCCTCGCCGCCGAAGTC
This sequence comes from Oscillospiraceae bacterium, assembly GCA_910574635.1. Classification (GTDB taxonomy): domain Bacteria; phylum Bacillota; class Clostridia; order Oscillospirales; family Oscillospiraceae; genus Oscillibacter. The sequence continues at coordinate 11,470 of CAJTCG010000013.1, forward strand.
CTCCATGGCCGCCTCGTAGGAGGCTTTTTCGTAAACGGAGATCAGGGGCTTCCAGCTCTCCTCAGCGTCGGGGAAGTCCGTATCTACCCGCAGGAGGTCCAGGTGTTCGGTGGGCAGGGCTACGCTCAGCCCGCCGCAGTCATAGATGGTCATATCCTCGCCGCCGTCCGGGGGAAGCGGGTCTCGCCCGGCGTCCGGCGCCTCCGCCCCGCCGCCGCAGGCGGTGAGCGTGAGCAGACAGGCCAGCGCCAGGGTAAAGACTTCTAATCGGCGCATGGACAGAACTCCTTTCCTTGTATCAAATGCTTATTATAAAGTATGACAGCTTCCCTTCGGGAAGAAGTTACAAAAGAAAAACAAAAAGCGACAAACCGGAAACGAAAAAACAGGAGCTTCCGCTGTTGTGAATCCGGTTTAGACGTGGTATAATCATCCAGACTGTAATTTTTCCTTTTTGACAGGAGGTCTCCCCTATGAAGCTCATGGTCATCGACGGAAACAGCATCATCAACCGGGCCTACTACGGCATCCGGCCTCTGACGACCCGGGACGGGCTCTATACCCACGCCGTCTTCGGCTTTCTGACGACGCTGCTGCGCCTGGAGGGGGAGGAGGCCCCGGACGCGGTCTGCGTCACCTTCGACCTCCACGCCCCCACCTTCCGCCACAAGGCGGACGCGGCTTATAAAGCCACCCGGAAGCCCATGCCGGAGGAGCTGCGCCAGCAGGTGCCGGTCCTCAAGGAGGTGCTGGACGCCCTGAACATCCCCCGCTATGAGCTGGAGGGCTGGGAGGCGGACGATCTCCTGGGCACCATTTCCCGGAAATGCGCCGGGGCGGGCTGGGAGTGCGTCGTTGTCACCGGAGACAAGGACAGTCTCCAGCTGATTGATGAACACACGAAGGTGAAGCTGGTCTCCACCCGCATGGGCCAGACCACGACGAAGGACATGACGGAGGAGGCCTTTCGGGAGGAGTACGGCTTCGCCCCCGTCCACATGATTGATTTGAAGGCCCTGATGGGGGACAGCTCCGACAACATCCCCGGCGTGAAGGGCGTGGGGGAGAAGACCGCCATGGGCCTGGTTCAAATGTATGGCTCGATTGAACATCTCTATGCCCACATGCCGGAAATCGTGACCGCCCCGGACACCCCCGCCAAGCCCGGCATTATCAAAAAGCTGGCGGAGGGAGAGGCGGACGCCCGGCATTCTTACTGGCTGGCCACCATCGTCACCGACGCGCCCCTGGACTTCCGCCCGGAGGACAGCCGGAGAAAAGCTCCGGGCCCCGGAGCATACCCCCTGTTTTTGAAGCTGGAGTTCACCAAGCTCATTGAGAAATTCGGCCTCAGCCCGGACAGCGCCCCGGTCCCGGAGGCCCGGGAGGCCGCTGCCGCCGTGGTGGAGACAGTGACGGACCCCGCCCGGGGAGAGGAGCTGCTGGCCCTCTGGAAAGAGGCGGATCACGTATCCCTGCTGGCCCGGCCGGACTGCTCCGCCGTGGGAGTCTATTGTGAGACGGGGGAGGGCCCCGCCGTCATGGCGGAGCTGTTTTTTGAACGGTATCAGGGGGACTGGAACTGCCTTCTCTCCGCCCTGTTTTCAGAGGAGATCAAGAAGGTTTCCCACAACGTCAAGGACCTGACCCGGATGCTGCTGGAGAGCGGCCTCCCGGCGGAGGGCTTTGTTTTCGACACCGCCCTGGGGGCCTACCTGCTGGACGCGACGGCGGGGAGCTACGACCTCCAGAGGCTGTTTGTCGCCTATTTTAACGAGGAGCTGCCAAAGCCCCTCTATCTGGAGCCGGACGCTTTCTCCCTCCTGGGGGACGGAGAGGCCGCCGCTTCCCTGGACAGCTGCGTCACGGCGGTGGAGGCGATCTATGAGGCGCTGGTCCCCAGGATCCGGGAGCGGGGCCAGTGGGGGTTGTTCCAGACCGCCGAGCTGCCCCTGTGCCGGGTGCTGGCGGAGATGGAGCGGACGGGCTGCGGCGTGGACGCCCGGGCTCTGGCGGAATTCGGCGAGAGCCTCTCCGCCCGGATGGCGGAGCGGGAGGCCGCCATTTACGAGATGGCCGGGGGCAAGTTCAACATCAACTCTCCCAAGCAGCTGGGGGAAGTGCTGTTCGATCGCCTGGGCCTGCCCCACGGGAAAAAGACGAAAACCGGCTGGTCCACCAATGCCGACGTGCTGGAAAAGCTCCAGCACCCCATTGTGGACGCGGTGCTGGAATACCGGCAGTACGCCAAGCTGAAATCCACATACGCCGACGGGCTTTTGAAGGCCATGGACCCCGACGGGCGGGTGCGGACAAACTTCCAGATGACCGTTACCGCCACGGGCCGTCTCAGCTCCACGGAGCCGAATTTGCAAAATATCCCCACAAGGACGGACCTTGGCAGCGAGTTCCGCCGGATGTTCACGGCGGCGGAGGGCTGCGTCCTGGTGGACGCGGACTACTCCCAGATTGAGTTGCGCATTCTGGCCCACATCGCCGGGGACGAGGCTATGCGGGAGGCCTTCCTGGCGGGAGGCGACTTCCACGCCGAGACGGCGGCCAAGGTCTTCCATGTGGCCCGGGAGGACGTGACCCACGAAATGCGCCGCCGGGCCAAGGCGGTGAACTTCGGCATTGTCTACGGCATCTCCGCTTTTTCCTTAAGCCAGGACCTGGGGGTCACCGTGGCGGAGGCCAGGGAATATATGGACGGCTACTTTGCCGCTTTCCCCGGCGTGCGCCATTATATGGATGAGGTGGTCAAAAAGGCCCGGGAGACGGGCTATGTGGAAACCCTCTTCCACCGCCGCCGGGACCTGCCGGAGCTGATTTCATCCAATAAAAATATGCAGTCCTTCGGCGAGCGGGTGGCGCTGAACATGCCCATCCAGGGAACGGCGGCGGACGTAATGAAGCTGGCTATGGCGGCGGTGTGGAAGCGCCTTCGGGCGGAGAAGCCCCAGGCCCGGCTGGTCCTCCAGGTTCACGACGAGCTGATTGTGGAGTGCTCCGAGGACGAGGCGGCGGATGTGGCGAGGCTGCTGGAAGAAGAGATGGAGAACGTGGTCCGCCTCAGCGTCCCCCTGACGGCGGAGGCCCACTGGGGAAAGAACTGGCTGGAGGCGAAGGGATGACGGAAGAAATCGGTTTTTCCTGGCTGGCGGGAGTCAGCCTGCCGGCAGCAGCCTTTTTTCTGCTGGGAATTTACGGCCGGGCGTGGCGGATGCTGCCGGGGGTCGTGGTTTTGGGCATTGGGCATACCGGCGTCCACCTGGGCTATAGAAGGGAGGCACCGGCATGAAGCGCCTCATCGTTCTTTTGGGCGTGGCGGGGGTGTCCCTCTCCGCCGTCTTTGTCCGTTGGTCCACAGCGCCGTCCCTGGTGCTGGCCTTTTACCGCATGGCCTTTTCCGTCCTGCTGCTGCTTCCCCTGGCCTTTGCCCGGCGGGGGGAGTTTCGGGCCCTCCGGCGGCGGGAGCTCTCTCTGAGCCTTCTCAGCGGGGCCTTTCTGGGGGTCCACTTCGCCTGTTACTTCGAGTCCCTCCGCTGGACCTCCATCGCCGCGGCGGTGGTGCTGGTGGACACGGAAGTGCTGTTTGTGGCCCTGGCCTCGGTGCTGGTTTTGCGGAAAAAGCTCAGCCGCCGGGCGTGGACGGCGGTGCTGCTGGCCTTCGGCGGCGGCGTGGCGGTGGCTCTGGCGGACTCCGGGGGAGGGGGGACGGCCCTCCGGGGGAACCTGTTCGCCCTGACGGGGTCCGTGTGCATGGCGGTCTATACCATGCTGGGGGCCGTCTGCCGGAGGACCCTCTCCACCACGGTGTACACAACCTTGGTCTATACCTCGGCGGCGGGGACGGTGCTGGCCGCCGCCCTGGCGGGAGGACAGGCCCTCATAGGCTGGGGCCCGGTCAATCTGCTGGCGGGCCTGGGGATGGCGGTATTCTGCACGCTGCTGGGCCACAGCGTATTCAGCTGGGGCCTGAAGTACCTGCCCCCGGCCTTTATTTCCACGGCGAATCTGCTGGAGCCGGTGCTGGCCTCCGTGTGGGGGCTGCTCCTCTTCGGGGAGCGGCCCGGCGTTCTGGTGGTGTTCGGCGGGACGCTGATTCTGCTGGGCATCGGGCTCTACAGCCGGGAGGAAGCGTAGGAAGGAGCGTTTATGGAACAGAGTATGAAGGTGCAAATCGTCCCCATGAACGGGGACCATCTGGACGAGGTGGCGGAGCTGGAACGGGTCTGCTTCCCGGACCCCTGGTCCCGGAACATGCTGAAAGAGGAGCTGGAAAACGACCTGGCGGCTTTCCTGGTGGCCCTGGACGGGCAGGGGGCCGTAGCGGGCTACGCGGGACTCCAGGTGGTGCTGGACGAGGGCTATATCCTCAACGTGGCGGTCCGGCCGGACTGCCGCCGCCAGGGGGTGGCGGGACAGCTTTTGCAGGTCTTTCTGGACTTTGCCAAGGGCAATCAATTGGCCTTTTTGACCCTGGAGGTCCGGGCCTCCAACTATCCTGCCATCGCCCTGTACGGAAGCCGGGGCTTTCGGGGTGTGGGGCGGCGGAAGAATTACTATGAGCACCCAAAGGAGGACGCGGTCATCATGACCCTGGACCTGACGGGGGAAGAGGAGACGGACGAATGAAACTGAAACTGGCCTCGCCGGAGCAGGTGGCGATGGTTTACGAACGGGACTTGAAGCCCTCCTTCCCCCCGTCGGAGCTGAAACCCCTGGCCAACATCCAGGCCATGTGCCGGGACGGCTGCTACCAGCCCTGGTGCCTCTTTGACGGGGAGGAGATTGCGGGGGAGTGCTTCCTCTGGCTGGGCCGCCCCGGCTGGGCGCTGCTGGACTACCTCTGCGTGGCGGAGGACCGCCGGAACAGCGGCGCGGGGGCCTTGATGCTGAAGCTTTTGCGCCAGGCGGAGGGGGACACGGTTATTTTGGTGGAGAGCGAGGCCCCCGTCCACGCCCCGGACCCGGCGATGGCGGAGCGCCGCCTGGGGTTTTACGCCCGGAACGGGCTGCGCACCGCCGGGTACGACACGGACGTGTTCGGCGCCCACTACAAGACCCTGTACCTCTCCGAGGGGCCTGTGCCGGACGGGCGGCTGATGGAGGAGAACCGCTTCATCTACCGGGACCGCTTCCCCAAGGAGAAGTATGAGCGCTACGTCCGCATTCCCCGGGACCCGGCGGCGGGACCCATTCGCCAGGTTCCCTGGAATGAAGACTGAGGGAGGGACATGATGAAAATTCTTGGTTTTGAGTCCTCCTGTGACGAAACCGCCGTGGCGGTGGTGGAGGACGGACGGACCGTGCTGTCCGACGCCATCGCCTCCCAGGTGGAGATTCACGCCCTGTACGGCGGCGTGGTGCCGGAGATTGCCTCCCGGAAGCATGTGGAGGCCATCGCCGCCCTGACGGAAAAGGCTCTGGCGGACGCGGGCTGTACCCGCGGCGATATCGACGCGGTGGCGGTGACCTACGCGCCGGGGCTTATCGGCGCGGTGCTGGTGGGGCTGAGCTTCGCCAAGTCCGCCGCCCTGGGGCTGGGGGTCCCGTTGATTCCTGTTCACCATATCCGGGGCCATATTGCCGCCAACTACCTGGCCTTCCCCGAGCTGGAGCCCCCCTTTCTGGCCCTGGCCATCTCCGGGGGGAACACCCTGCTCATCGACGTGGCGGGCTATACGGATATGAAAATATTGGGAGGCACCCGGGACGACGCGGCGGGGGAGTGTTTTGACAAGGCGGCCCGGGTGCTGGGGCTGTCCTATCCTGGGGGGAAGCCCATTGATGAGCTGGCCCGGCAGTCGGCGGGCGGCGTGTATCACCTGCCCCACGCCCAGGTGGACGGCGCGCCCCTGGACATGAGCTTTTCCGGACTGAAAACAGCGGTGGTGAACCTGGCCCACCACGCGGAGCAGGTGGGGGAGCCCCTGGACCGGGGAGCCCTGGCCCGGGACTTCACCCAGGCCGTCAGCGATACCCTGGTGCCCCGGGCTATGGAGGCGGTCCGGCTGGCGGGGCGGGGAACCCTTGTGGCCGCCGGAGGCGTAGCCGCCAATTCCATCGTGCGGGCGGATCTGGAGCGGGCCTGCCGGGAGGCGGGGATCAAGCTGTACCTGCCGCCCCTGCGCCTCTGCGGGGACAACGGGGCCATGATTGCCGCCCAGGGCTATTACGAGTTCCTGGCGGGTCATACGGCAGGAATGGAACTGAACGCCTACGCCACCCGGGACATTTCCGAGGAGCTGAAAAACGCGTGAGGGGATACTCCCTTCACGCGCTTTTTCTACCCCTCCAGGGGGTCCCATTGGCACAGCGCCAAGTCCACCGTGCCGTCCGGCCGGAAGGCCGCGCCCTCCGCCTCCAGCAGGGCCCGCTGGGTTCCGGGGGCGTACAGGTCAAAGGCGGCCTTGGTGCCTCCCAGGCGGTCCACCACCCGGTGGCAGGGGACGGAGGGGTCCTGACAGCCCGCCATGGCGCAGCCCACCGCCCGGGCACAGCGTGGCCTCCCCGCCAGATGGGCAATCTGCCCATAGGTAGCCACCTTCCCGGCGGGAATCCGGCGGACAATCTCCCGGAAGGCGGCAAAGGTTTCCCCCCTCACCGCTGCCGCACCTCGTAGAGGTCCGTCCGCCGGGCGGAGAGAATGGGGAGCTGGCGGCGGACGGACTCCACCCGGCGGAGGTTCAGATCGGCGTACAGCGTGGCCTCCCCGGACCCGGCCTGGCAGAGAATGCTGCCCCAGGGGTCCACGGCGATGGAATGCCCGTAGGCCACATAAGAGGCCGTCTCGTCCCGGGCGGGGGAGACCCCCACGGTGAAGCACTGGTTGTCCACCGCCCGCTGGCGGAAAAGGAGCTCCCAGTGGGCGGGGCCGGTGGTCATATTGAAGGCGGCGGGGACGAAGATGCACCTGGCCCCCCGGAGGCACATGCACCGGGCCAGCTCCGCAAACCGGAAGTCGAAGCAGACGCAAAGGCCCATGGGGCCGAACTCCGTCTCGAAGGTGGTGACGGCATTTCCCGGGGAAAGGACGTCGGACTCCCGGAAGCGCTGGCCCCCCTCCACGTCGATGTCGAAGAGGTGGGCCTTCCGGTGCTTTGCCAGAAGCTCTCCCTTCCGCCCGTAGACAAAGCTGGTGTTGTAGACCCGGTCCCCCTCCAGCTCTGGCAGGGAGCCGCCTACCACGTACAGCTCCAGTTCCGCCGCCAGGGCGGACAGGGCCCGCTGAACTTCTCCGCCCTCCGGTTCTCCGTAGGAGCGGAAGCAGGCGTTGTCATAGGGGCAGCAGAACATCTCCGGCAGGACGGCGATGTCCGCCCCCCGGGCCTTGGCCTCACGGAGGCGGAGGCAGGCGGTTTCCAGGTTTTCCGATTTGTCCGCCGTGACGGGCATTTGAATCAGCGCGGCGCGCATGGACAGTCCTCCCTTTCGGATTGATACAATATGGATTGTATCACAGGCCGAACCGTGATACAATACGAAAAACGAACAAGGAGGCCAAACCATGGCAGTCTATACGGAGAAGAAAACCTACCAGACCAAGGCCCACATGGGCATGATCGACGTGACGGAGGATTTCCAGCACGCGGTTTCGGCGGCGTGCCGGGAGCACGGCATTTCCGCCGGGACGGTGACGGGCTTCACCACCGGGGGCGTGGCGGGGCTGACCACCCTGGAGTTTGAGCCGGGGATGGTAAACCACGATTTGAAGGCGGCGCTGGATGTGTTTTCCCCTTACCTGGACGAGAAGGGACATGTGGTGCCCTACTGGCACCATGAGACCTGGCACGATGACAACGGCTCTTCCCATATCAAGGCGGCTCTGCTGTCCCCCTTCATCACCGTGCCCTTCGTGGACGGGAAGATCACCGTGGGGCCCTGGCAGAACCTGACCCTGGTGGAGTGCGACACAAGAAACCGGGTCCGGGACATCGTGTTTCAGGTGATGGGGGAGTAGGCCGTGGGACGGGAGAATCGTGGGCGGATTCCTTTGGCAATACGGTAAAGAGCGGCGGCGGGAAGATTCCCGCCGCCGTCTTTTTTACAGTTCAGTCTGCCGCTTCATACCATTCGTACACGAAGTCATAGATGGAAGGGCCTTCCACTTTGGGCTGGACCCGGAACCAGAAGGTTTGATTGTTCTGCCGGAGCCCTACAAGCGTATTGTGAGGGTTGAAAGCGAAACTTTGCCGGCGGTCCGGGGAGGACAGTTCCAGCATATCGGGGGAGTGGGAGTAATAGCCCGGAGCCAGAGCCCATTCGTAGTTTTCCGTAAAGGCTGCTGCTTGGTCAAGCTGACCGGCATTCACCGTGCGGGTCTTTACGTTTTCCTCCCCTTGGGTGAAGAGGGAAAAGAGCGCAGCGCCATCAGATAACATCTCATCCAGCGTCTCTTGAATGGGGATGCTCTGGCCCTCCGCGATCTCATACCAGGACTGCGCCAGATGGAAAATGGACGGCGTTCCAGGCGTGGGCTCCGCCCGAAGCCAAACGGATTCCTGGCGGCCAAGATGGCGGGTGTTGAGCAGGACCAACTCGCTTTCCGGCCAGAAGCGGAGGCTCAATTCCCCGCCGGGGCTCATCATCAGCAGGGACCCGGCGGGCATGCTGCCGGGGTCTTCGGCATAGCTCCAGAGATACTTGTCCGTAAATTCCCCGATCCAGTCCGACAGGGCCTGGGGGGCTACGTCGTACCGTCCGCCCCCTTCGGAGGCCAGCAGGGTCGTGTTGATGGTATCCCCCTCCATGAGACGGTCCATCACCGCCTGGGCTAGATTGGCGGCAGAGGCGATGGAAGTCTCCGCCTGGAGCGTGGCGGTGCCCAAGTAGATGATGTCCGAGGGCGGCATCTCCCGGAGTTTTTCCCGGACCAGCTCCTCAGAAAGGACGAGGCTGCCCTCCTGTTGGAAGCTGTAAAGATACACGAAGTCCGCGTAAGAAATCTCGTCCGAAGAGTTCCATGAGGGGACCAGGAACAGCAGATAGAGGTTCTCGGAGGAGGGAGCGGCCCAGTGGTCCTGTACCCCCTCGCCCAGCGCCGGGGCGTCCTGGAGCTCCGGCGTGTGGAACTCATAGGAAACCTGCTTGAAGACGTAGAACTTCCCGTCCACCTCCAGCCCGCGGCTTTCGCCGATATTGGTGATCCGCCAGTCGTCGTAGAAAAGGGCGCTGTCCAGGCGGGAGGCGTGGAACCGCTCCTCCACCGCCGTCAGGGCGGCGTCCTTGACGGTGAACTCCTCGTCGAACCACTCGATCATGTGGTCCGTGAAATGCCGTTGGTCGTTGTAAATCAGGAGATTCTCCCCGTCGAAGTACAGCGTCCGGTACTGATAAGACGGGTCCGAGGATACCTGGGCCCGGAAGGGCATGGAGCGTGTGGCGGGGTCCCAGCCGTCGAACCGGAAGGCCGTACCTGTGGGCCAGACGGTCCACAGCAGGGGCCGCAGGTCCGCCTTGCAGTACTTCCCGTCCCGGCGGAAGTAAAAGTGGTCGGCGTACATGTCATTGGAAACCAGCTCATCCACGCCGTCGCCGTCCAGGTCCATGCGCTGGGGATAGTCCTCCATCCGAGCCAGGAGAACGGGCCAGCCCTCCTCGTTCAAATAGTAGTATTCGTGGGTGACGGTCCGGGGTCCGTCGTTGGCGTTGTAGGTGATGCAAAAGCCGTCGTGGCCCAGGAGATTGCGGAACAGGGAGGCGCTGTACTTCCCGCCCGCGCCGGGGCGGAAGGACCAGAAGGGCTGGGGAAAGGAGCTTCTGGCCATATGCTGCACTCCGGCGAAGACCTCGCCGCCCATGGCGGAGTCCCCGCCCTCAAAGAACATCAGCCCGTAGTCTCCCAGGACGTGGTCCGGGTCCTCCAGGCCCCCCAGCATCTTCGGGGAGCCATAGGGGAAGGGAAGCGCCTCCGCCTCTTGGGGCTCATAGGGCTCCAGGCCGTCCAGGGGGATGGTGACGGCGGCGTTCCAGCCGGGGCGGTCCGCCGGTTTCAGGCTCTCGCAGGAAAGGACCGTCTCCCGGACACGGTCGATTACCTGATTCATCAGGGACATGCCCTCGGTCCGGCCCTGCTTTATCTCCGGGGCCCAGTCGGGGCGGCTGATGCCATACTGATACTGCCCGTCGCTGCCCAAAATCTCCATGTTTCTGGACAGGTAATCCGGCTCCAAATCGAGCTGGTAGAGGGAACAGAGCCAGCCCATGGGGTCCGAGAGGCTGGCGGACAGGGAGTAGGACATCCCCCAGTAGACCCGCAGCAGCTCGCCGTCCTCCAGGTCGAAATGCTCCGGCGGGTTCTCCGGGGTGTAGACGACCAGCTTGGACATAATGCCGCCGTCCGGTCCGCCGTAGTTTTCCAGCTCCTCTGCCAGAGTGGACACGGCCTCGTCCACGTCGTGGAAGCGGGCCGGTTCGGGGGCCGGGGTTTTGGCCCCGGTGAAGGTGACGGCACACACCAGCGCCGCCAGGGCCACGGCGGCGAAGAGGGCCCGGCCCAGATAGACCGGGTTCTCCGCCACGCGGGTGATCCGGTCCTTGAGCTGGCGCTTCCCCGCCGTCATGGTGGTGGCGGAGAGAAGGGGATTCGCCGGGGCTTTCCGCACGGGGATGAGGGAGAGAAGCGTCCGGCCATAGGGCACCCGCTCCGCCTCCCCCAGCCGCCGGAGGGCCCCCTCGTCACAGGCCAGCTCGCAGTCCGTCCGGGAGGCCAGGGCCGCCCACCAGACCAGGGGGTCGAACCAGTAGACCGTCAGGCACACGGCCCGGAGCAGGGACCAGAGGGGGTCCAGGTGCCGGGCGTGGGTCTCCTCATGAGCCAGGACGTGCCGGAGGCGGTCCGGGCTTTGGAGGGCGGCGGGGGTCAGGTAAATGGCGGGGCGGAACAGCCCGAAGAGGCAGGGGGAGGGGAGGCCCTCCTCCACCAGATAGACCCGGCGGGGGGAGCCCTCCACGGGATAGGGCCTCCGGGCCCTGCGGAGCTTTCGCCAGAAGAGAAGATTGGAGAGGACCAGCCAGCAGGCCATGACGGCACAGCCGGCGTACCAGATAGGGGGCAGAAGGTCCGACAGGGCAATCTGCCGCTGATAGGTCCCAACGCCTTCCGCCGGGTTTCCCATGGCATCCTGGTAGTCAAAAGCGTAGGTGCTGTCCGGCGTGGCGGGGCCGATGGCCACCGGCGGAGCGTTGTGCGCTCCGTAAAGATAGCCGCCGTCCGCCCTCCAGGTTGTTACGGAGTCCGGCGCAATGTACAGGGCCTCCACCCGGTCCGCCGCGGGCTTCGCCGCCGTCAGCAGGCTGAAGCCCGCCGCCGGGAGGTTCACCGGCACCAGCAGCCGCAGCAGCACCAGCCCCCAGAGGGCGTACTGGGCCCGGCGGGAGAGGACCTTCCGAAACAGCCGCCGGAGGGCCAGCAGCGCCAGGATCAGCGCCGAGGAGGTCAGAAGGATTTCCTTCATTTGTCCTCACCTCCCGCCTTATCCAGGATGGCGGACAGCTCGGCGATGTCCGATTCGGACAGCCGGCGGCTTTCCACCATGGCGCTCATCATCAGCCCCAGGCTGCCGCCGTAGACCTTGGAGAGGAAGCTCTCCGTCTCGTCCCTGGCGGCATCCTCCCGCCGGAGGGCGGGGTAGTAGCGCTTGGCCTTTCCGCCCTCCTCGTGGCGGACGGCCCCCTTGGCCTCCAGCCGGGAAAGCATGGTGATCACCGTGTTTTTGCTCCAGCCGGTCTCCTCCCGGAGAGCCGCCGTCAGCTCTGTGATGGTGCTGGGAGCGCGGTCCCACAGGCGGCGCATCAGCTTCCACTCGCTGTTGGAAAGTTCAATTTTCATGAAAACACCTCCCTTGGTCAGGTATACGTCTGTCTACCTGAAGCGTAACAGAGAGGTAGACGTTTGTCAACCTCAAATTGGTTACAAAATGGAAACGCCCGCCGTCCAAGGACAGCGGGCGCCGATGCTTCAAGGGCCAGAGAGACTATTTCCACTTTTTGCCGAAATTTCCAGAGTTTTCTTATGGATTTCGACAAAAAGCCGGAGCGGGACGTGCTATCATCAAATTTGAAAAGCCCGTCCCATCCGGGGCCGGGGGCAAAAAATGGCGAATCAGATTTATTTTTGACAAAAGAGGGGAACGCTATGGAAATCCTGGCAAAGAGCGCGGACCGGAATCTGCTGCTGGAGCTCAGCGGGGAGCTGGACCACCACGGGGCCCGGACCGCCCTCCGGGAGATGGAGGAGGCCCTGGACGCGGCCCTGCCCCGGAAGCTGGTGCTGGACCTGTCGGGAGTGACCTTTATGGACAGCTCCGGCATCGCGGTAATTCTCCGGGCCCGGCAGAAGATGCAGCTTCTGGACGGGGGGCTGCTGGTGCGGGGGGTGCCGCCCCAGGCCCGGCGGGTGCTGGAGGCCGCCGGGGTGAACCGGCTGGTGACGATCAAATAAGGAGGTTTTACATACATGAGGACCAAGGCAGTCAATGAGGTCACGATGGACTTTCCCAGCCAGAGCCGGAACGAGAGCTTCGCCCGCTCCGCCGCGGCCTGCTTCGCCGCCCAGATGGACCCTACCCTCAACGAACTGGAGGACATCAAAACCGCCGTCAGCGAGGCGGTGACCAACGCCATCGTCCACGGCTACCCGGACGCCATCGGCGGCGTGACGCTGAAGCTGCGGGTGCTGGCGGGGAACGTGCTGGAGCTGACGGTAAAGGACCACGGCCGGGGCATCCCCGATGTGGACAAGGCCCGCCAGCCCATGTTTACCACCGGCGGGGAGGAGCGCAGCGGCATGGGCTTTACCATCATGGAGAGCTTCATGGATAAGGTGACGGTGCGGTCCGCCGTGAACAAGGGGACCACGGTGGTGATGCGGAAAAAGCTGGTCCCCCGCGTGAAGAAATGAGCGCCGCGCTGGAGCTCCTCCGGGCGGCCCAGCAGGGGGACCGGGACGCCTGTGAACAGGCGGTCATTGAGAACAACGGCCTGATCTGGAGCGTGGTCCGGCGGTACTATGGCCGGGGCGTGGAGCCGGACGATTTATATCAACTGGGCTGCCTGGGGTTTTTGAAGGCGGTCCAGGGCTTTGACTTCGATTACGGCACCTGCTTTTCCACCTACGCCGTGCCGAAAATCGCGGGGGAGATCCGCCGCTTCCTGCGGGACGACGGGGCGGTGAAGGTGGGGCGGAGCATCCGGGAACAGGCCCAGACCCTCTACGCCGCCCGGGAACGTCTCCGCCACCAGCTGGGCCGGGAGCCGGCCCTGTCGGAGCTGTCGGAGGCCACGGGCCTGACGCCGGAGGAGATCGCCCGGACGGACCTGGCCACCGACGCGCCGGAGTCCCTCCAGCAGGAGACGGCGGACGGGCTGACCCTGGAGGGGGCCCTGGGCACCGAGGCTCCGGAGGAGGGGCTGGTGGAGCGCATCGCCCTCCGGGAGGCCATCGATCGCCTGCCGGAAAAGGAGCGCATGACCATTCTCCTCCGCTATTTCAAGGGCCTGACCCAGGAGCAGACGGCCCGGGTGGTGGGGGTGTCCCAGGTGCAGATATCCCGGCTGGAGCGCCGGGGCCTGAAACGGCTCCGGGAGACGTTCGAGGAATGAAGTGCTCCGCCCCCTGGAACTCCGTCATGGTGCCCCAGTAGCGCTTGGGCATGTTGCTCATGCGGAGGCGGGGATTCTCCCGCTCCTTGATGGCGATGGTGTCGTAGAACCGCTTCCACAGGAGGCGGTAGCGGGCTTCCGTTTTATCCGGCGGGGCCATCTGGAAATCCGCCAGGGGCCGGATGACCGACTGGCCGGGGACGTGGAACAGGGCCTCTTTGTGGGTGCGGTCGTAGAGGAAAAAGCGCTCGTTGTGAAACCGGGCGGAAAAGTGCCCGCCCAGCACGGGGAGCACTCGGTTTTTCGGCTCGATCTCGCCTCCCAGCACGCCCCCCAGGTCCGAAAAGCGGACGAAGCCCTTTAATAGATGGACCTCCCCGTTCAGGTGCTGGACGGCCCGGATGACCGGGTACAAGGTCTCGTCGGAGCGGTTGCGGAGGAAGCCGGGGCCCTCCCGGAGCAGCTTGGCGACCACCTGGAACAAATGCAGCTCCTTCTCCGAAAGGCAGGTGAGGAAGCCCCGCCGCAGCAGCACGGCGGCCTCCGGGGACAGGGCGGCGACCTTTTGCAGCACCCGGGCGGCGTGGTCCGGGTCCGTGAGTACCGTCCGGGAATTGAATAAGCTGAAAACACCATCCTCGCCGGAGCAGAATCCGGCGGGGATTTCCTTATGGGCGTAGCTGTCGAAGACGCAGGAGAGGAAGCCCTCGAAGCTGCCGTCGTAATGGTAGATCACGTCCATGGAACACCTCCGGGTGCGCCGTCACGCCGTCTCCGCCGGGTCGAAGAGGGACAACTGCACCGCCTCCTGCTGGGGCAGCAGGGGGCGCTCGGCGGCGATGAGCCCCCGGAGAACGCTGTCCGGCGTAAAGCGCAGTCCCTCCGCCATTTTGCCGGAGGCGGTGAGGAAGTACTGGGCCCGCTTCATGACCACGCCCAGCTTTTTCAGATTGTCGATGTGGAGGGGCCCCACCCGCCGGGCGCTGAGAATCCGCCGGGCGGAGGTGACCCCCACGCCGGGAATCCGCAGCAGGGTCTCATAGGCGGCGGTGTTGACCTCCACCGGGAAGAAGTCCAAGTGGGCCAGGGCCCAGCTGCACTTGGGGTCCACCCGGGTGTCGAAGTCCTGGGTTCCCTCGTCCAGCAGCTCCTCCGCCCGGAAGCCATAGAACCGCAGCAGCCAGTCCGCCTGATAGAGCCGGTGCTCCCGCAGAAGAGGCGGCTTCACGTCCTTGGCGGGGAGGAGGGCGTGCTCTACCACGGGGACGTAGGCGGAATAGAACACACGTTTTAGACCGTAGCGGTCATAGAGCCCCTGGGTCAGCCGGAGGATGTGGAAATCCGTGTCCCGGGTGGCCCCCACGATGAGCTGGGTGCTCTGCCCGGCGGGGGCGAAGCGGGGGGCGTGCCGGTACTTTACCAGCTCTTCCCGGCTCTGACGGTTCCGGGTCTGAATCTGCCGCATGGGGGCCAGGATGGCCCCCTTTGTCTTGTCCGGGGCCAGGGAATTCAGCCCCGCCTCCGAGGGCAGCTCGATGTTCACGCTGAGCCGGTCCGCCAGAAAGCCCAGCCGCTCCACCAGCTCCGGTGCCGTGCCGGGAATGGCCTTGGCGTGGATATAGCCGTTGAAGCGGTACTGCTCCCGAAGGAGGGCCAGGCAGCGGATCATCAGCTCCGTGGTGTAGTCCGGGCTGCGGAAGACCCCGGAGGAGAGAAAGAGCCCCTCGATATAATTCCGGCGGTAGAACTGGATGGTGAGGTCCGCCAGCTCCTCCGGGGTAAAGGCCGCCCGCCGGGTATCGTTGCTCCGGCGGTTGACGCAGTATTTGCAGTCGTACACGCAGCGGTTGGTCAGCAGCACCTTCAGCAGCGTGACGCAGCGCCCGTCGGCGGAGAAGGTGTGGCAGCAGCCCGCCGAGGCGGTGGAGGTGTTGCCGATATACCCCTTTTTCGCGGTCCGGGTCCCGCCGCTGGAGGTACAGGCGGCGTCATACTTGGCGGCGTCGGTGAGGACGGTCAGCTTCTCCAGGACGTCCATGGCTTCTTGCTCAGGCTGGCCCAAAGCCGCACATTCCAGGCCGCCGGGAGGCAGACCGCCTTGCGGGAGCGCCGGGCGGGCCGCTCGATCAAATCGATGAAGCGGAAAAGCTGGGCGGTGAGGATGGCGGCGCCCAAGAGCGTAAAGAATAAAGTCCAGCCGGTCATAGGAATCCCTCCGCATAGAAAATTTGTTCGAGTATTATTGTAACTCGAACAATCGTTCTTGTCAAGAGGGAAAACAAAAAACGGCCCGAATAAATGGGCCGTTTTCAAAAGACACATGGAGGTTGTCTCACGTTTAAGGAGCCGTCCAGGTAGACCGCCCCGCCGAAACCCAGGATGGGGAAGAAGAGGAAGGGCAGCAGGGTCAGCCCCAAGCCGAACCAGGCGCTCCGGTTGAAGGCGAGGGCCAGGTCGGCGCCGCATCGAAAGAGAATGTATACATTGTAAACGGGCAGGAGCAGCCGGAGTATCCGCCGCCCGCTGCCATAGAGCTCGTGGAAGAGCAGCCAAGTCCGGTAGACCGGCACCACCGCCTCCCAGCCCCGGCAGCCCATCTTCTGAAAGCAGCGCCACCGCCCCGCCGTCCCGGCCAGCCAGAGCGCCGCCGCCGCGGTAAGCATTCCGGCCATGTTCGCCTCCCGTCTATTCTCATGGTGAATCCAAGATATTCCTGGGGAAAATAGTAACACATAAGTATTCAAATGTCAACATATGCGTTCGGAGGCCGTCCCGTTTTCGGATACACTTTTTAAGAGGTGATGAACATGAGCGAGATGCGCCTGGACCCTGTGGTGGTGGGCGAGGTGATTGCCGCCTACCGGCTTCGGAAGGGCGTGACCCAGGAGGTGCTGAGCGGCCTGGCGGACATCGGCAGAACCCACCTCAGCGCCATTGAACGGGGCGGGCGGAAGCCCACGCTGGAAACGCTCTACCGGATCAGCCTGGCGCTGGACGTAAAAATGAGCGACATCGTCCTGGACATTGAACGGGCCCTGAAGACGCCCCGCTGAAAGGACTGGCGTTTTCCCGGCGGAGATGGTATGATGAGAACATGAAAAACGCCGCAAGGAGAGCTGAACATGAGACGCTGTTTTATCTTTGCCGCCGGGAGCTTTTATGGATTGCGGGAGCGCCCCGTTCCCGGCGACCTCGTCATCGCCGCCGACGCGGGCTATCGGATCTGCCGGGGGGAGGGAATTGTGCCGGACCTGCTCCTGGGGGATTTCGACTCCATGGAGCCCCCGGCGGGCTTCGCCCAGGTCCGCCGCCTGCCGGTGGAGAAGGACGACACGGATACCCTGGCGGCCCTCCGGGCGGGTCTGGAACAAACGTGCGATATTTTTTATATTTACGGCGGCACCGGCGGCAAGCGGCTGGATCATACGCTGGCAAATCTCCAGTCTCTGCTGTTCCTCCGCCGGAGGGGGGCCAGGGGCTTCCTGTATGACGACGATTTCGTCTGGACCGTTCTGGAGGACGAGGCGCTGGTCATTCGGAAAACGGTGGAGTGGGGCCTGTTCTCCGCTTTCTGCCTGGGGGACCGGGCGGAGGGCGTGGACGAGGAGGGCTTCCAGTACCCCTTGAAAGACGCTGTCCTGACCCCGGAGTTTCCCCTGGGGGTCAGCAATCACATCCTGGAGCCATCGGCCTGCGTCAGCGTCCGAAAGGGAGCCCTGGCGGTGGGCTGGGAATTAGCGCCGTTAGACTAAACATAGAATAACGAAATGACAAAAGTGTCCTTGATTATGGGTTGACCTTCATGTATAATAGACAATAACGGAAAGGTCGACCTTTCCGAATACGACATAGCCGTGGGACCGGGGTCGGGCACGGAAGCAAGGAGTTTTTTATGGCGGCATTTACCGTAAACGGCAAACTAGTCACCGTGGAGAAAAACCAGAAGCTGATCCGCTTCCTGCGGGACGATTTGGGGCTGACCTCCGTGAAGGACGGATGCAGCGAAGGGGCCTGCGGCACCTGCACGGTGCTGATCGACGGCAAGCCCACCCGGGCGTGCATTCCCCAGACGGACAAGCTGGAGGGGAAGAGCGTCCTCACCGTGGAGGGCCTGACGGACTTTGAAAAGCGGGTCTATACATACGCCTTCGGTCAGGCCGGGGCGGTTCAGTGCGGCTTCTGCATCCCGGGCATGGTGATGTGCGCCAAGGCCCTTTTGGACGGGAATCCAAACCCCGCCCGGGAGGAGGCGGCCTTCGCCATCCGCAACAACATCTGCCGGTGTACCGGCTATGTGAAGATCATCGACGCCATCCTGCTGGCGGCGGAGCTGCTCCGGGCCGGAGAGGTGCCGGAGATCCCCTCCGATTGGTCCCTGGGGGCCCGGGTACCCCGGGTGGACGTGGAAGAAAAGGTCACCGGCACGGGCGTGTACCCTGACGATATTTACATGGACGGCATGCTCTACGCCTCCGCCGTCCGCTCTCAGTACCCCAGGGCCCGGGTGCTGGCGATTCATACGGAAGAGGCCAAGGCCCTGCCCGGCGTGGCGGGGATCTTCACCGCCGCCGATATTCCCGGGAGCAACAAGGTGGGGCACCTGAAAAAGGACTGGGACACCATGATCGCCGTGGGGGATATCACCCACTATTTAGGCGACGCCGTGTGCATTGTGGCCGCCGAGGACGCGGAGATACTGGCCAAGGCCAAGGCCCTGGTGAAGGTGGACTATGAGGAGCTGCCCATGGTGCGGAATCCCCAGGAGGCCATGGCGGAGAACGCCCCCCTGGTCCACCGGGAGGGGAACCTGCTGGCCCACAAGCACATCCAGCGGGGAGACCCGGCGGCTGCCATCGCGAAAGCCAAGCATGTGCTGACGGAGAAATTCTCCACCCCCTGGACGGAACACGCCTTCCTGGAGCCGGAGTGTGCCGTGGCCTATCCCGACGGGGACGGGGTCATGGTCCTCTCCACGGACCAGGGAACCTACGACACCCAGCACGAGACCATGGGGATGCTGGGCCTCCCGGCGGAAAAGGTGAAGGTCCAAAACTGCCTGGTGGGCGGCGGCTTCGGCGGCAAGGAGGACGTGACGGTCCAGCACCACGCCGCGTTGGTAGCCTACCTGACGAAGCGCCCGGTGAAGGTGAAGCTCAGCCGGGCGGAGAGCCTGCTGATTCACCCCAAGCGGCACCCCATGGAGATGGAGTTTACCCTGGGCTGTGACGAAAACGGCGTTATCCAGGGCGTGAAGGCCAGTGTGGTGGCCGACACCGGGGCCTACGCCTCCCTGGGCGGGCCGGTGCTGGAGCGGGCCTGCACCCACGCCGCCGGGCCCTATAACTACCAGAACTTCGAGATTGACGGCTGGGCCTGGTACACCAACAATCCCCCCGCCGGGGCCTTCCGGGGCTTCGGCGTCACCCAGACCTGCTTCTGCATTGAAAGCCTTTTGAACCAGATGGCGGACGTGGTGGGCGTCAGCCCCTGGGAAATCCGCTACCGCAACGCCATCCGCCCCGGCCAGGAGCTGCCAAACGGCCAGATTATGGATGAGTCCACCGGCCTGGTGGAGACTCTGGAGGCGGTGAAGCCCTACTACGAAAAGGCCAAATATGCGGGCCTTGCCTGTGCCATGAAGAACGCGGGCGTGGGCGTGGGCATCCCGGACACGGGCCGGGTGCGGCTGACGGTGGAGGACGGCAAGGTCCACATTTTCGCCGGGGCCTCCTGCATCGGCCAGGGCCTGGGCACGGTGCTGACTCAGATGATCTGCGACCAGACGGGCCTTCCCCATGAGGACGTGGTCTATGAGAGGTCGAACACCTATTTCGCGCCGGATTCCGGCACCACCTCCGGCTCCCGGCAGACCCTGTTTACCGGCGAGGCGTGCCGCCGGGCCTGCGAGGGATTGAAAGCCGCCCTGGAAGAGGGGGGCCTTGGCTCCTTGAACGGCAAGGAGTTTTATGGCGAGTACCTGGGCAAAACGGACCCCCTGGGGGCCGACGTGCCCAACCCGGTCAGCCATATCGCCTACGGCTACGCCACCCAGGTGTGCATCTTGGACGAGGACGGGAAGCTGAAGCAGATCGTCGCCGCCCACGACGTGGGCAAGGCGGTAAATCCCCTCTCGGTGGAGGGCCAGATCGAGGGCGGCGTGGTCATGTCCATGGGCTACGCCCTGACAGAGCGCTATCCCCTGGAGGACTGCAAGCCCAATGTGAAGTTCGGCACCCTGGGCCTGTTCCGGGCCAGCCAGATCCCTGAAATCGTCCCCATTATCGTGGAGAAGCCGGGGCTGAATGTGGCCTGCGGGGCCATCGGCATCGGGGAGATTACCTCCATTCCCACCGCCCCCGCCATTGCCGGCGCCTATTACCGCTACGACGGAAAGCGCCGCACGGCCCTGCCCCTGGAAGGGACCCCCTACAGCAAAAAATAAAGCTGATGGATGCAGAGCACCCCAAGAAGAGCAGCGAGTTCCATTGTGGGGCCTGAGCCCCCGCTCAGGCCATTTCCCCTCAAGCTGTCGGCCTCTTAAGGCTTCAATCCTTTCAGAGCCTCCGGCGTGTCCACATCCGTCAGCTCCTCCTCCGGCACTTCCAGCAAAACAAGGTCTTCCTCATGCCGCCGGATGACGGTGTTTCCCCCGTGGTCCTCCCGGAGCTCCAGCAGCTCCGGGAAGAACCGGGCGGGGAAGACGCAGGGATTCCCCCGGACCCCGCCGTGAGCCAGGGCGGCGATCTTCTCCGGCTGGGAGCGCCAGAGCTCCACCAGGGCCTTGACGCTCTCCCGCTTTAAAAGAGGCTGATCGCTGACCAGGAACATGGCGGCGGCGCAGCCTCCCAGGGATTCCAGTCCCAGGCGGATGGTGTGGCTGATGCCCCAATCCGGGTGCTCGTTCCGGACGGCGGAGAAGCGAAACCGCTCCGCCAGGTCCAAAACCTCCGGGTATTGGGTTACCACCGCGACCTGTTCAAATTTCTCCCTAGGCACCGCCTCCAGCGCCCGGAGAATCAGGCTCCGGCCCCCCACTCCGGCGGCCAGCTTGTTCTCCCCAAACCGGCGGGCGTTTCCCGCCGCCATCACCACACAGCCCAATGTCTGTACCATATTCTGCAACCCCCATATTTAGCAAGTGTTTATAAAAGTAGTATATCCTCTTTTCTCCCGTCCAGTCAAGGGTCCCGTTTCCCCGGGAGCGAAGTTGTAATAGAAAAGGAGGGCACCCTATGAGCAAAAGCGTCGGCAAGAGCGTGATCCGGGTGGACGCCTATGAGAAGGCCACAGGCCGGGCCAAATACATGGACGACCTCTGTGACCGCAGCGCCCTGATCGCGAAAATCTGCCATTCCACCATCGCCCACGGCTTTGTGAAGTCCGTGGATACCTCGGCGGCGGAGGCCGTCCCGGGCGTGGTGAAGGTTCTGACCTGCTTCGACGCGCCGGACATCGAGTTTCCCACGGCGGGCCATCCCTGGTCCACGGACCCCCATCACCAGGACGTGGCGGACCGGAAGCTTTTAAACCGGCACGTCCGCTACTACGGCGACGAGGTAGCGGTGGTCATCGCTGAGGACGAGGTGGCCGCCGCCCAGGCGGTCCGGGCTTTGAAGGTGGAGTATGAGGAGCTGCCCTTTGTTCTGGACGTGCAGGAAGCCATGAAGGACGGCGCGCCTCAGATTCAAGAGCGGGCCCAAAACAACATCCTGGCCCATTCCGACGTTCGCCGGGGAGATTACGAGACTGCCCGGCGGGAGCCCGGCCTCATCAAGGTGGAGGGCTGGTACGACACCCCCACCGTCCAGCACTGCCACATTGAAAACCACGGCTGCTTCGCCTATGAGGAGGCGGGCCGGGTGGTGGTGGTCAGCTCCACCCAGATTCCCCACATCGTCCGCCGGGTGGTGGGCCAGGCCCTGGGGATTCCCTGGGGCAAGGTCCGCATCATCAAGCCCTATATCGGCGGCGGCTTTGGCAACAAGCAGGACGCGCTGTATGAGCCCCTGTGCGCCTGGTGCTCCACGAAGGTCGGAGGACGCCTGGTGAAGCTGGAGTGCAGCCGGGAGGAGACCTTTGTCTCCAACCGGGTCCGCCACGCCATCCGCACCCACATTATTTCCTATGTCCGGCCCGACGGCACATTGGTCGCCCGGAAGCTGGAGGCGTTTTCCAACCAGGGGGCCTACGCCTCCCACGGCCACGGCATCGTGGCCAAGGGCATGAACGCCTTCCCTCAGCTCTACCCCTGCCCCAATGTGGAGTGCGACAGCTGGACGGTGTACACGAACCGGCCCTCCGCCGGGGCCATGCGGGGCTATGGCATCCCCCAGGCCATGTTCGCCGGGGAGAGCCACATTGACGACATCTGCAAGGCGATTCACATGTCCCCCCTGGAATTCCGCCGGAAAAACCTGATGCCCGTGGGCTATGTGGACGGCTTTTCCAAGAACGAGCTCTATTCCGACACCTTCAACCAGTGCATGGACAAGGC
This sequence comes from Oscillospiraceae bacterium, assembly GCA_910574635.1. Classification (GTDB taxonomy): domain Bacteria; phylum Bacillota; class Clostridia; order Oscillospirales; family Oscillospiraceae; genus Oscillibacter. The sequence goes on from CAJTCG010000013.1 coordinate 33,572, forward strand.
CTTGGAGCTGCTGGACTACCGGAAAAAGTTTGAGGAATACCAAAACCAGACCGGCCCGATCCGCAGGGGCGTGGGGCTGGCGGTGTTCTGGTACAATACCGCCGTTTGGCCCATCTCCCTGGAATCCTCCTCCTGCCGGATGGTGCTGAATCAGGACGGCTCTCTCCAGTTCCAGACCGGCGAGACGGAGATCGGCCAGGGATGCGACACGGCCTATTCCCAGATGGTGGCGGACGCCGTGGGCATTCCCCTTGGCGACGTCCATGTAGTCTCCACCCAGGACACGGATATTACCCCCTTCGGCACCGGGGCCTATGCCTCCCGGCAGACCTACATCGGCGGCTTTTCCATCATGCAGACGGCCCTGGCCCTGCGGGAGCGGATTCTGGCCGTGGCCCACGAGCAGACCCGGATGCCCATATCCAACCTGGATCTGGTGGACGGGCAGATTGTCCGCAAGAGCGACGGGCGCGTTCTGAAATCCCTGGGGGACCTGGCGACGGAAAGCCTGTACTCCCTGGAGAGCAGCCGGCATATCACCGCCGAGACCACGGCGCAGATCAAGTCCAACGCCTATTCCTTCGGCTGCTCCTTCGCGGAGGTGGAGGTGGACATTCCCATGTGCAAGGCCACCCTTCTGCGGCTGGTGAACGTCCACGACTGCGGCACGTTGATTAACCCCGCCCTGGCGGAGGCCCAGGTCCACGGCGGCATGTCCATGGCCATCGGCTACGGCCTTTCCGAGGAATTGAAGTTCGACGAAAAGACCGGCAAACCCTTGAACAACAACCTGCTGGACTATAAGCTCTCCACCTTCATGGACCACCCCACGCTGGAGGCCGCTTTTGTGGAGAACCCGGAGCCCACCAGCCCCTACGGCACCAAGGCCCTGGGCGAGCCCCCGGCCTGCTCCGGCGCCCCGGCCATTCGCAACGCGATTTTGAACGCCACCGGCGTGGCCATCGATTCCTGCCCCATCACGCCCCATGTCCTCTATCGGAAGTTCAAAGAGGCGGGGCTCATCAACGACTAAAGGAGGGCCCAGCGTATGTATGACATGAAAGCCCTGTATCAGGCGAAGAGCGTCAAGGACGCCGTGGCCCTGCGCCTTGCCCATCCCGAGGCTCAGATCATCGCCGGAGGCTCCGACGTGCTGGTCCAGATGCGGGAGGGCAGGCGGGCCGGGGCGGAGCTCATCTCCATCCAGACCCTGGACGAGATCCGGGGCGTGTCCCTGGACGCCGACGGGACCCTTCGCATCGGCTCTCTCACCAGCTTTTCCCATATCACCCGGGACCCCCTGATTCAGAAATACATCAACGTCCTGGGCGAGGCCGTGGACCAGGTGGGCGGCCCCCAGATTCGGAACATCGGCACCATCGGCGGAAACACCTGCAACGGCGTCACCTCCGCCGACTCCGCCTCCACCCTCCACGCCTGGGACGCCGTGGTGGAACTGACGGGCCCGGAGGGCGTCCGCCGCCAGTCAATCCATGACTTCTATATCAAGGCGGGCAAGGTGGACATTCGGGAAGGAGAAATCCAGACCGCCATCTTGATTCCCAAGGAGAGCTACGAGAACTGCTTCGGCCACTATATCAAGTACGCCATGCGAAACGCCATGGACATCGCCAGCCTGGGAACCTCCGTCAACGTCCGCCTCTCCGCTGACAAAAAGACGGTGGAACGGGCCCGGGTCGCCTTCGGCGTGGCGGGCCCCGTGCCCCTGCGGGCCGAAACGGCGGAAAGACTAGCCGCCGGACAGCCCGTCAGCCTGGAGCTGGCGGAGCGGTTCGCCCAGGCCGTCAAGGAGGACATCAACCCCCGGGACTCCTGGCGGGCGGCCAGGGACTTCCGCCTCCACATCGCCGTGGAGAGCGCGAAGCGGGCCTTTATTGAGTCCGTGAAACTGGCGGGAGGTGACTTGTGATGGAGAAACACAACATTCAATATCAGACGGTCCGCTTCAACCTCAACGGCAAGGACGTGGAGCGGACGGTGGACGTCCGGGCCAGCCTTACGGACATGCTGCGGAACGACTTCCGCATGACCTCTGTCAAAAAGGGCTGCGAGGTGGGGGAGTGCGGAGCCTGCAACGTGCTGATTGACGGCGAGGCGTTCAACTCCTGCATCTACCTGGCCGTCTGGGCGGAGGGAAAGAAGGTCCGCACCCTGGAGGGCCTCCTGGGCCCCAACGGGGAGCTTTCCGACATCCAGCAGGCCTTTGTGGACGAGGCGGCGATTCAGTGCGGCTTCTGCTCCCCGGGCTTCATCCTGACGGCAGTGGAGATTCTGGAGTCCGGCAAGGAGTATACGGACGCGGAGCTGCGCAAGCTCCTTTCCGGCCACCTCTGCCGGTGCACGGGGTATGAAAACATCCTCCGGGCGGTGAAGAAAACTATGTACAAGCGGCTGGGGAAGGAACTGCCCCGGTGACGGCAAACCGGCGGGGCGCTGTGCGCGTCCCGCCGGTTCGTGGTTTTTAGAGCAGTTCCCAGAAATCATGAGAAAAAAGGAAGCGAGGGCAGGGAGCGCAGGGCAAGGCGGAGGACGCAGGCGGGCTGACGCCCGTCAAGGACGACAACGCGGCCCTGCGATTCCTGGACCGCTGAACTTTTCTCATGATTTTTGGGTGCTGCTCTAATAACCTGTTTTCTTACCCTCCGGCTGCCCGTAGGATTTGAACCGCTCCATGACGTCCTCCATGGCCTCCTTGCCGAGGACGTTGGGCGTCCCGATGCACAGGGCCCGGTATTGAAGCTCCGCCACATATTCCATATTCAGCGCCAGGCCGTAGGCCCCGGCGAGGTCCTTTCCGCAGGCCACCAGCCCGTGGTTTCCCAGCAGCACGGCGTCGCTGTCCCCGGCAGTCTCCACGGCGGCCTCCGCCAGCTCTAAGGTGCCGAAGGGGTAGTAGGGCGTGCAGGGGACCTCCGCCGCCCCGGCGTCGGCGATGGCGTAGTGAACGGCCCGGAGGGGCCGGCCCAGCACGGCGAAGGTGGTGCAGTACATGGAATGGGTGTGGACCACGGCCCGGATGTGGGGCTTGTTCTTGTAAAAAAGGGTGTGGAGGGCCCACTCGCTGGAGGGCTTCCGGGTTCCATCCACAATGTTGGCCTCCAGATCCGTCACCACCACGTCCTCCGGCCGGGTGTCGAAATAGCCGATGCCGGAGGGGCTGATGGCCATGAGGCCCTGCTCCGGGACATAGACGCTGATGTTTCCGCTGGTGCCGGTGCAAAGGCGGCTGGCGCTCATTTTCCTGCCGTACTCCACCACCAGCTCCCGTTCTTTTTGCAGCAGCATAGCCGAATCCTCCTCAGTAAAATTCCCGGACTTCCGAGTCAAAATATTGGTCCAGCAGATAGGGGACGTAGACCCCCTTGTCCGTCACCACCCCGGAAATCAGGTGCGGGGGCGTCACGTCAAAGGAGGGATAAACTCCTTTGACCTCCGGGACGGTGTTGGGAATGCCCCAGGAGGTCAGCACGGGGCCGGGGTCCCGCTGTTCGATGACAATGTCCGCCGCCGACCGCTTGTCCCGGTCGGGGATGCCGGTGACGTAGTAGGGAACGCCGAAGTACTTGGCCAGAATCGCAATCTGAAAGGTGCCCGTCTTGTTGGCGATGTGCCCGTCCCGGGCAATGGTGTCCGCGGCGGAGGTAAAGACATCGATTCCCTCCCGCTCCATGGCGTAGGCAATCATATTGTCCGTGAGCACCGTGGTGTCAAAGCCTGCCTGGGCGAAGCAGCTGGCGGTGAGCCGGGCCCCCTGGAGGAAAGGCCGGGTCTCCGCGCAGAACACCCGGAAGGTCTTTCCCGTTCGCCTTGCGGCCCGGATAAGAGTTCCGATGATGGTTTCCCCGTAGCACTGTGTGAGAACCGTTCCGCCCTCGGGGATGAGGCCCACCAGATGGTCCCCCACCAGCTGCATCGTGCTGTAGCGCCGCCCCAGGGATTCCAGGGTGTCTTCCACAATGGCGGCGACGGGGTTTTGTCCCGCTTCCAGCGCTGCCTCCGCCACGTCCGCGCAGCGGAAGGTGATCTGGCCGTAGCGGTTGGCGGTGGTGGGCCGGGCGTGGGCCAGCTCCTGGGCCGCCTGGCGGAGAAAGGCAAGCTGTTCCGCCCGGCCTTTATCCCGGGCCTGGTGGGCCGCCAGGGCCATGCCCATGCCCACGGCGGTATAGGGCCCGGCGCTCTGGGTCACCATGTCCGCAATGGCCCGGACCACCTGCCGGTAGGTTTCGCAGACCTCGAACCGGACCTCCCTCGGGTAGACCCGGCGGTCTAAAATGCGGACCTTTCCATCCTCGTACCAGGCCACATGTTCGTATTGCAGGAGGAAGGGCATGCCCTCGTCCATCCGCTTCATATTGGCGCGCCTCCTTCGCGGCGGGGTTCCGCCCCGTGTTTTCCACATCATACCCCATCGGGCGGGAAAATGCAAACGGAAAAATGATTGTCCTTTTCCTCTCCATCCGTTATAATGGAATACAACAAAAGGGAGGCGGCAAGCATGACGGAGCTTCGAAGGCACGCGGAACAAATTTACGGCAAGGCAATTCGCCGGGCGCTGCCGGATGTGGCGGTGAGGGAGGCCCTGAGGGACTTCCGTCCCGGCCCTGGCCGGACGCTGCTGGTTTCCGTGGGAAAGGCGGCGTGGCGGATGGCCTCCGCCGCCCTGGAAGCCGTAAGCGTGGACGGCGGTTTGGTGGTGACGAAATACGGCCACAGCCAGGGGCCCCTGCCGGGCCTGGAGATTTTGGAGGCGGGGCACCCGGTGGCGGACGCGGCTTCCTTCGCCGCGTCGGAGCGGGCTTTGGAGCTGGTCCAGGGACTGGGGGAGGAGGATGACCTGCTGTTTCTCCTCTCCGGCGGGGGCTCCGCCCTCTTCGAGGCGTCGGACCTCTCCCTGGCGGAATTCCAGGACATCAACCGCCGGCTTCTTTCCTGCGGCGCGGACATCCAGGAGGTCAACCGGGTCCGCAAGCGGCTGTCCAACGTAAAGGGGGGCCGTTTCGGCGCGGCCTGCGCCCCGGCCCGGGTGTTTTCCGTGGTGCTTTCCGACGTGCTGGGGGACCGGCTGGACATGATCGCCTCCGGCCCCGCCGCTGTGGACGGCTCTACGCTGGAAGAAACCTTGGCGGTGGTGGAGAAGTACGGCTTAGAGCTGTCTCCTCAGGCCCGGGCCCTGCTGGCCCGGCCCCTTCCGGCGGCGCTGTCCCATGTGGAGAGCCGGATCTGCGGCAGCGTCTCCCAGCTCTGCCAAACGGCGGCGGAGGTCTGCCGGGGACTTGGCTACGAGGCCCGGGTCCTCACAGACCGGGCGGCGGGGGAGGCCCGGGAGACCGGGGAAAATCTGGCCCGGACTCTCCTCCGGGAGCGGGAGGCGGGGAAGCCCCTGGCCCTCATCCTGGGCGGCGAGACTGTGGTGCGGATCACCGGAAAAGGAAAGGGAGGCCGGAACCAGGAGCTGGCCCTGGCGGCGGCCCCCGTCCTGGCGGGGACGGAGGGAACGGCCCTGTTCTCCGTGGGCTCCGACGGCACCGACGGCCCCACAGACGCGGCGGGGGGCTATGTGGATGGCGGAACCCGGGACCGCCTCCGGGCACTGGGGATGGAAGTCCCGGCGGTGCTGGCGGAGAACGACTCCTACCACGCCTTGAAGAAAATCGGGGGCCTGATCGTCACCGGGCCTACGGGCACCAATGTCAACGATTTGAGCGTGGGGCTGTACCGGCCTCCGGCAATGCCGTGATACTTGGAGGCGGTTTTTCCCATGATCTGAGAGGAACAGCGGAGAAGGGGACGCCCGGAGATGTCCCGGAGATGTCAGAGTTTGCCTTTTTCGGAATAATACTTGATCATTTTCCACAGGAATGATACAATATCAACCATTGAGTTTGAGAACGCGGGGGCGTAGGCCGCGAAGCGCGGGCGCCGCTGCGGGATTCAAGTAAAGGCAGGGGATGAGTATGTCAATCTTTGAGCGGTTTGTCTCAAAAGAGGCGGGCGGGCAGGAGAGAAAAGCGTTTCATCCCACTCCTTACAGGAGGATGTTCTCAGAGCTGGAAACGACGGGCGGCGAGCTGAAGGAGCAGTATCCTGATGACTTCAAAACGGTGGAGAGCTTTATCTGGGCTTTAAAGGAGGCGTGCAGGGCCCGGTACAAGAAGGCGGTGAACGGCGACCTGCAGCCCATGAAGGCGGAGGCTCGCTTTTTTCTTGCCGGGGACCGGATGAGCGCCTACGCGTGCCTGCTTCGGCCGGAGAACGGCGGAGAAGAGATTACCTTGGAAGAATTCCTGGGGGATATGCACTACGAGGGCATACAGTACGGGATTTTGCGGGAAGACATACAACGGGAATTCGGCCTGGGATATTTTCGGATTTTTCCCGTGGCGCGGGGGAAGCCCCCCGTAGCGGGGGAAGACGGAAAGGTGACGGAGCTTCTCCAGCGCCGCAAAAATATGAGCCTGGAGGTACAAAGCGGAAGCCAGGTGGATTTTAAAGAGGACGCCCAGCTCCAGCCCATTCGGAAGGGGACGGTCATCTGCCTGATACGGCCCCCAAGGGAGGGCGTGGATGGCATGGACGTAACGGGCCAGATCCTTCCCAGCCCTCCGCCAGAGGGCGCGTGCGTACCCCAGGGGAAGAACACAGTCATTGGCCGGGGCGGACAGGCACTGACTGCCGGCGTGGATGGGATTTTGTACATCGAGGACGACCGCTTCTGCATTCACGAGCAGAAAATCATTGACGGCGATGTGGATCAATTCCAGGGGACGCTCCGGGTTTCCGGCAACCTTTACATAGGGGGAAATGTGGACGGCGGCGTTGAAGTGGAGGCCTCCGGCGAGATTGTAATCAACGGAAAAATGGGGCAGGCCCGGGTAACGTCCACAAACGGAACCATCCGGGTGCAGAAGGGCGTTTATGGAACGGAGGGCAAAACCTTTTTGACGGCCGCCTGCCAGGTGCAGTCCCCTGTGATGGAGTGGGCGGAAATTGACGGCGGAACCAGCGTGATCGCGGAGACGATTTCCAACAGCGTCATTCGCTGCGGCGGCACGGTCTATGTGATGAGCGGGCGGGGAATGATTGTGAACAGTGTGATTCGGGCCGGAGACAGCATTTTGTGCCAGCGGGTCGGCAATCTGGCCGGAGGCCGGAGCAAGTTTTCCGTTGGCTACCCGCCCCATGTCCCGGAATCGTGGGAACGAGTCAAGGCGGAACAGGCGGAGGTCCAGTCGACCCTGGAGAAGCTGTGGAATCCGATGATTGGCCTGAAAAGAAAAGGAAGCCGCATTTCGGAAGGAGAGAAGTCGCTGCTGGAGCAGCTTGTGGAGCAGCGGGAGCTTTATTTTAAAAAGCAGGAAGCCCTGATTGCGGAATTAAAGTCTTTGAATAAGGCGCTGGATAAAAAAAGCAAAGGGCGAATACGCTGTGAGAAGCTGTACCCCTTTCTGGATGTTCAGATTGGCAGATTGTCGGAGGAAATCACCACCGTGGAGGAGAACTGCAATATTCATGTTGAGGAGAATAGGGTGCTCTTAAAATAGCAGCCGCCCGCTTTGCGCAGCAAAGCGCCGTCAGGAACCCAACGGTCCTGACGGCGCTGTTTTTTGAAAGCCGCGCTGTTTTCGCGGCGTATTTTCAGTGAGGCAGAACCAGGCTGACGGCGCACAGGGCCAGGGCGGCGGCGCAGCCGATGTCCACAGCTTTTCGGTGGTTGGCAAAAAGCTTTTGCAGCGCCGCTCCGGCAAAGAGCCAGGCCAGATTGGCAGCCGGCCCGGTGAAGGGGAGGAACAGCCCCACCGCCAGCAGGGCCCAGAAGGACCTGGTGTAGGGCAGGACAAAAGAGGTCATTGCCATCAGGCAAAAAACCATGATTTTCACATTCGTCAGCTGTACCAGCAGTCCCGTGAGAAAGCCCGGAGCCTCCGGGGCCTGGCCCTCCGGCCCGGCGGAGGAGCGGAGGGTGTGCCAGGCCATCCACAGCAGGTAAGCCGCTCCCACCCAGGACAAAAGCCCCACGTACTGATCCAAAACGGCGCCCAGGAAATAGGTGACCAGCACGGAGGCCAGGGACACCAATGAAAAGCCGGTGAGCAGCCCCCGCCACTGCCGCAGGGCGGGACCCTTTCCATACCGCAGGGCGGTGGAGAGGGAGCAGAGGTTGGCGGGGCCGGGGGTAATGGCGCCTACATAGCAGTAGAGCAGGAAGGAGGGGAGAAGGGACAGGGGCATGACGGACACCATCCTTTGGTTGAGATGGGCCCATCATAGCAGAAAAGAATCTATTTGAAAAGCGAAAGTTTTTAAAGTATACTATTGATAAAACCGATGAGTTGGGAGGGACCCCTATGGAACTGAAAAATCTTCGCACCTTCCAGACGGTGGTGGACCAGGGGAGCTATCAAAAGGCGGCGGAGCGGCTGGGCTATACCCAGTCCACCATTACCGTCCAAATCCAGCAGCTGGAGGAGGAGCTGGGGGTTCCCCTCTTTGAGCGGGTGGGCCGGAGAATGGTGCTGACGGAGGCGGGAGAGCGGGCGCTGCCCCAGGCCCGGGAGCTGCTGGAGGCGGCGGAGCGGCTTTTGGAGTGCGGAAAAACCGGGAGCGTTCCCACGGGGACCCTCCGGGTGGACATGGCGGAGACCCTGCTGTGCTATCAGATGCAGCCGGTGATCCGGGCCTTCCGGGAGCGGGCCCCCCAGGTCCGGCTGATTGTGCGGAGCTGCAACTGCATGCAGATTCCCCAAGGGGTCCGCACCGGGGCCTGTGATTTGGGAGTGGGATACGACATGGACTGGAACCGGGAGGCCCTGGAGGTGGAGTCCATGGGGAGCTATGACATTGTGCTCCTGGTCTCCCCGGATTTTACGGAGCCGGATTTCACCACCCCCGGTCAGCGGAAAGCCGCCTCCCTGGTCACCGACGAGCCGGACAGCATTTTCCGCCGCCGCCTGGAGGCGTACCTCTGCCAGCGGGAGATTGAACTGGACGTGACGCTGGAGCTGTGGAGCATCGAAACCATCAAGCGCTGCGTCATGAGCAACCTGGGCTTTACCTACCTGCCCCGCTTTGTGGCGGAGGAGGAACTGGCGGACGGACGGCTGGTGGAGCTGGAAGCGCCCATCTCCGGCGTTCCCGCCCCGGCCCTGTGCGCCTGGCGGAAGGGGAGGTGGGTTACCCCGGCCATGGAGCTCTTTCTTTCGCTGCTGCGGGAGGCCCTGGCGGAGGGAGAGCCCCTCAGTGCCGCCGCTTCCGCTCCGGCCCTGGGTCCCTTCTCTGGAAGGGCTTGTCGATTAAAATAATGTCGTCCCCTATGCGCTGAATGCAGTCCCAGGGGATGTAGAACTCCTCTCCCCGCCCGAAGAGCCCGAAGAACCGGGCGGGCCCGTAAACTACAATGGCAACCACCTGCCCCTCCGGGGCCCGGAGGTCCAGGTCCGCTACCAGTCCCAGGCGGGAGCCGTCGTTGATGTTGATGACCTCCTTCCGGCGGAGGTCCTGAAACCGGAACTGCATGGCCCTCAACTCCTTTCGTGAAAGCCTATGCGCCCCCTGGGCCGTCCTATTCTGACAAAAGGTCCCAGTATAGGAAAAATGGCCTCTGGAGATACTGACTTTGCGGCGGCAAGAGGGGGAAGACCTCCCGTCCGCCGTGTGGAAGTATACACAAGAGGGGGCTTCTTTCATGCAGGGAAAAGTCGAGATCGCGGGGGTCAACACCGCCAAGCTGAAGGTGCTGAAAAACGAGGAAACCATGGCGCTTCTCCGCCGGACCAAGGAGGGAGACCAGGAGGCCCGCCGCCAGCTCATTGAGGGAAACCTCCGGCTGGTGCTGTCCGTCATCCAGCGCTTTTCCAGCCGGGGGGAGAACGTGGACGACCTGTTTCAAGTGGGCTGCGTAGGGCTTATCAAGGCCATTGACAACTTCGACATCAACCAGCCGGTGAAATTTTCCACCTACGGCGTGCCCATGATCATTGGCGAGATCCGCCGCTATCTCCGGGACAACAGCGCCATCCGGGTTTCCCGGTCCATGCGGGACACGGCCTACCGGGTCCTCCAGGTCCGGGAGCGGCTGATTTCCGAGACCCAGCGGGAGCCCACCGTGGAGCAGATTGCCAAGGAGCTGGACATCCCCCGGGAGGACGTGGTCTTCGCCATGGACGCCATTGTGGACCCGGTGTCCCTCTATGAGCCGGTGTACTCCGACGGCGGGGACGCCCTGTGCGTCATGGACCAGGTTCGGGATACCCAGAATACCGACGAGCACTGGACGGACCGCATCGCCCTGAAGGACGCCTTGAAGCGCCTGGACGACCGGGAGCGGCGCATCCTGTCCCTGCGGTTTTATGAGGGCAAGACCCAGATGGAGGTCTCCGCCGAGGTGGGCATCTCCCAGGCCCAGGTCTCCCGGCTGGAGAAGGGGGCCATCAATACCATCAAAAAAAATATTTAGTCCAGGGCCCGCTGCTTCCGGCGGGCCTTTTTCGTGGTTTCCCTTGTATTTTCTTCCGGGAACTGCTATAATGATACAACTGTGAAAGGGGGAGGACTATGGATTTCGGCGGGCTTGTCCGCTCCATTGACTGGAATTTTCTGGAGAGCACCTTGACAAGAGTCCTGGCGGTCCTCCTCTGCCTGACGGTCCACGAGACCTGCCACGGCCTGGCGGCTTACGCGCTGGGGGACCCTACGGCCCGGGATCGCCGCCGTCTGAGCCTGAACCCCCTGCGGCATATTGACTGGCTGGGCCTTGCCATGATGCTGGCTGTGGGCTTTGGCTGGGCCAAGCCTGTTCCGGTGGACCCCCGGCATTTTAAAAGGCCCAAGCAGGGCATGGCCCTCACCGCCCTGGCGGGCCCGGCGTCCAATTTCCTGCTGGCCCTGCTGGCGATGGCCCTCAGCCGGGTGATTTACCAGTATTTCCCCTACAGCCGGGGCGGGGCCCTGGCCTTCGAGTTTTTGCTGTATACCCTGGCCCCCCTGTCCATTGGCTTGGGGCTGTTCAACCTGCTGCCCATTCCGCCTCTGGATGGGTCCAAGGTGCTGGGGGCCTTCCTGCCGGACACAACCTACTTTGGCCTGATGCGCTATGAGCGCTTCGGTATGTTTTTGCTGCTGGCCCTGAGCTGGTTCGGCGTCACCGGGGACCTTATCAGCGGGGCGATCCTTGGCGTTTACCGCTTCTTCTTCGAGCTGTTTTTCTAAATCCGGCCGGGCCCGTTCCGGCGCGGTGGGAGGTATTTTTGGAAAGTCCCGTATTCAAACTGGAAAAGGTGGTCCACTCCCGAACGGAGGAGTTACAGGACTTCGAGGGTCCCCTGGACCTGATTCTCTTCCTTCTGGGGAAGAATAAGATGGAGATTCAAGACATCTCCATTTCCCTAATCTGCGACCAATACTTAAGCTGGCTGGACCGGCGGAAGGAGCTGGACCTGGAGGTGGCCAGTGAATTCGCCGCCATGGCCTCCCATTTGGTGTACCTCAAAACCCGGATGCTCCTCTCCATTGAGGACGAGGAGGCCAAAAGCGAGATGGAAGCCCTCATCCAGTCCCTGGAGGAGCGCCGCCGGGGGGAGAGCTATGCCTACGTCAAGGCCATGGGGGAGAAGCTGGCCCCCCTGGGGGAGTTCGGCCGGAGTGTTTGCGTCCGGGGGCCGGAGCCTCTGGAGCCCGGGGAGATCCTTTACGACCACCGCCCCCGGGACCTTCTGCGGGCCATGCGGGAGCTCCAGGCCAGGGCGGAGCGGAAGCTGCCGCCGCCAAAAGCGGCCTTCCAGGAAATCGCCCGGCACGAGCCCTATCCGGTGGAGCGGAAAGCCCGGGACATCCTGCGCCGTTTGCGGGACGGAACCGTTACCCGCTTTCTCCAGCTCTTTCACGGCAGCCGGAGCCGCAGCGAGATTGTGGCCACCTTCCTGGCGGTGCTGGAGCTGTGCCGGTCCCATGTGCTGCAATTGACGGGCTCGGAAACCGAGTGCACCGTCCGGCAGGTGGGAGACCCGCCGGAGCATCTCGCCGCCCAGGCGGAAGAAATCTGAGGAGGCCCCATGGAGAGAAAGGAAATCGAATCCGCCGTGGAGGCGATCTTGTTCGCCTCCGGCGAACCCGTGCAAATCAAACGCCTCTGCGCCGCCCTGGAGCTGGCCCGCCCCGCCGTGGAGCGGGCGCTGAAGGACCTGGGCGACCACTATGCCTTCGACCAGCGGGGCATCCGCCTGGTGCAGATGGAGGACTGCTGGCAGCTTTGCTCCGCCCCGGAGTTTGGGGACGCGGTCCACCGGGCCCTGGAGGTCCGCAAGCCCGCCAAGCTCAGCCAGCCGGCCCTGGAGGCCCTGACCATCATCGCCTACTACCAGCCCACCACCCGGGCCTATGTGGATCAAATCCGGGGCGTGGACAGCTCGTATACCATGAGCCTGCTCCTCAACCGGGACCTTATTGAGGAGTGCGGGCGGCTTCAGGTGCCGGGGCGGCCCCGGCTGTACCGGACCACCAAGCAGTTTCTCCGGGCCTTTCACCTCAGTAGCTTGGAGGACCTTCCGGAACTGACGGAGCCCTCCGAGGAGGAGGACCCCCTGGACCCGGAGGCCGACGGCCAGATGCGCCTGGGGGAGAACGGAGAGATCGTGTCCTCTCAGGAGGAGGAAGAGACGGAATAAGGAAGGGAGGCGCCGCCTGTGGTATGGCTGTGGATTCTGGCGGTAATCATACTGCTGACTGCCGTGCTCTGCTGGACCCGGGTGGGCTTCTGGGTGGCCTTTGGCGGGGAGGCGCTCCGCCTGGACGTGAAATTTGGGCTGCTGCGGGTACATATTCTTCCCGCCAAGCCCCAAAAGCCCAGGGAGGAGAAGCCGAAAGAGGAGAAGAAAAAGCCCCCCAAAGAGCCGGAGGAGAAGGAACCGAAGCCTAAGCGCGCCTTCACCCTGGAGGACGGAAAGGACGCCCTCCGCACCCTGCTCCCGCCGCTGAAGCGGGCGCTGCGGCGGTTTGGCCGGGGCATCCGGGTAAAGCCCCTGCGGCTGTCCCTGGTGCTGGGGGGGCAGGAGGACCCCGCCGCCGCGGCCCAAGCTTATGGGGAGATCCAGGCCGCCGTCTGGACGGGGATGCCCCTGCTGGAGCGCCTGGTGGACGTCCGGGACGTATACATTCACACGGACGTGGACTTTATGGCCTCCGCTGCGGCGGTGGAGGGAGAGACCGGCGTTACGATCCGCATCGGCACGCTGCTGGCCATGGGCTTCGGCTTGGCGTTCCCGGCCCTGGGCTGGTTCCTGCGCTGGCGGAAGCGTTGCAAGGCCCGGCCTCCCAAGCCGGAAAGGAAAACCAAGAAGCCCAAGGGCCATCCGCCGGAGGAGCCGCCAACCGAGAAGCCGGCCGCGTAAGGCGTGATGACCGCTATGATGATGGAATCCAACAGGAGAAAGGACGAAAAAGATGGACAACATGGATAAGAAGCACCCGGTCAGCGAGCTGATGCGTTCCACCATTGAAAAAATTCACGAGCTGGTGGATACCAACGTCATTGTGGGACAGCCCATCACCACCCCTGACGGCGTGACCCTGATTCCCATTTCCCGGGTCAACTTCGGCTTTGGCAGCGGCGGAGGGGATTACGGCAAATCCATGAAGGGCGAGAACTTCGGTGGCGGAGGCGGCGCGGGGGTGAAAATCGACCCCGTGGCCTTCCTGACCATCAAAGACGGCGTGACCCGGGTCCTGCCGGTGGCGGTGCCCCCGGTGTCCACCCTGGATCGCATTGTGGACATGGCGCCGGACCTGATGGACAAGGCGGAAAAATTCCTGGACAAGAAAAAGGCGGAGAAGGAGCAAGAATCCGTCTGAGCCGGGCATACTATCATCACTTGACTGTTGACGAACGGAGTGATGACGCTTGCTGAAAACTTTCCCTTTCCGAAGGGCCGGGGCGCTGGCCCTGGCCCTGGCCTGCCTGCTGGCGGGCCGGGTCCGGGCAGTGGAGGTCTCCGCCTCCGCCGCGGTCCTGATGGATATGGACAGCGGCCGGGTGCTCTACGAACGGAACGCCGGAGCCCGGATGCTCATCGCCAGCACCACGAAGATTCTGACGGCCCTGGTGGCCATCCGGGACGGGAATTTGTCCGACACGGTGAAGGTGAGCCGGGAGGCCGCCTATACGGAGGGTTCCTCCATGTATCTCAAGGAGGGGGAGGAGCTGACCCTGGAGACTCTGCTCTACGGTTTGCTCCTCTGCTCCGGGAACGACGCCGCCGTGGCGGTGGCGGAGCATGTGGGGGGCAGCGTGGAGGGCTTTGTGGAACGGATGAACGAAACCGCCCTGGAGCTGGGGATGGAGGATTCCTCCTTCGCCAACCCCAACGGCCTGGACGACGAGGAGCACTATTCCACCGCCTACGACATGGCCCTGCTGGCCCGGGCGGCCATGGGAAACGAGACCCTGGTCCGCATTGCCTCCACCCGGACGGCGACCATCGGCGGGCGGACCATGACGAACCACAATAAGCTGCTTCGCTACATGGACGGCTGCCTGGGCCTGAAAACCGGCTACACCCGGGCGGCGGGCCGGACCTTGGTGAGCTGCGCGGAGCGAAACGGCCAGCGGCTCATTGCCGTGACCCTCCAGGACGGCAACGACTGGGCGGACCACCAGAGCCTCTATGACTACGGCTTTTCCGCCTACCCCGCCAAACGGATGGCCCAGCTGGGCCACGAGGTGGCGGAGGAGGCGGGGATTCCCCTCATCGCGGCGGACAGCTTCGCCTGGCCCCTGGCGCAGGGGGAAGCGCTGGAAACCTCCGTGAAGCTTGAGCGGGATCTGACCGGGCCCCTCCGGGCAGGAACCCGGGTGGGGAAGGCGGTGTTCTCCCTGAACGGGAAGGAAGTGGGCCGGGTGGGCCTTCTGATAGGAAGCGATATCAGTCCGCCTCCCGGCGAAGAGGCCGCAAGCTCCGGCTCCTGGAAGCCGGAGGTGGAGACTGCCATGACGGTACTGCGAAAGTATAGGTGAGGCAATGGAAGAACGGCTGCAAAAGCTCCTCTCCGCCGCCGGGGTCTGCTCCCGGCGGGCGGCGGAGGGCTACATAGAGGCGGGCCGGGTGACGGTGAACGGCGAGACGGCCCGGCTGGGGGCCAAGGCCGACCCGGACCGGGACGAGATCCGCCTGGACGGAAAGCCCCTGCCCGCCAGGGCGGAGCCGGTGTATCTCCTTTTGAACAAGCCCCGGGGTTACGTCACCACCCTCTCCGACGAAAAGGGGCGGAAGACCGTGGCGGAGCTGGTGGCGGACTGCGGCGTCCGGGTGTACCCGGTGGGCCGCCTGGATTTGGATTCCGAGGGGCTGCTGCTGCTGACCAACGACGGCTGTCTGGCCCGGCGGCTGACCCACCCCAGCTGTGAGGTGGAAAAGACCTACCACGTCTGGGTCCGGGGTCCGGTCGAACAGGCGGCGGAACGCCTCGCCCAAATCCGGGACCTGGAGGGGGAGCCCATCCGCCCCGCCCGGGTAGAGACTCTCCGGCAGGGGAAAGAGGCGGCTAAGCTGGCCGTCACCATCCACCAGGGGAAGAACCGGCAGGTCCGCCGGATGTGCGCCGCCTGCGGCCTGGAGGTGGAGCGCCTCCGCCGGGTGCGGGAGCACACGCTGGCGCTGGGAACCCTGCCGCCGGGGAAGTGGCGGCGCCTGACGGCGGAGGAGGTCCGGGAACTGCGGGGTGGAGGCCGCGAAAGGGCCGTTTAGAAAAAATTCATATACTGTATATCTTGCATATTTTCCCCTTCTATGCTATACTGATTTCCGCTAAGCGGCGGCGCAGTATTCTAGTCAGATCTGCCGTTTCCTAGGGAGGGCCTAAAAATCCTCTGAAGGGCACATCGATGAAACCCGTGGTGCCTGCTTGATACGCCCAGTTTTGGGTGGGTGCTGGGGGGAAGCGTACTCGGTACGCTTGCGGACTCAGGGCGTTTTCCAATGGCATGGTTTATCCGACCCTGTTTCCGTGGAGACCTGTTCTTGTGCGCGGACGTACTCCCACTGTGGTAATTCCGGCCCGCGTACGAAGCAGATTGTGAACCTGCAATGCGGTGCATCGGTCTTTCGGGGCCGTAACGCTGTGTGCAGCCGTAGCCTGCCTTGAGTGGGGCGGGTGGATTAGGGAACTACGGAGGGCGGCCCCGGCCAGGGCGGCGTTCCGATCGCCCTTTGAAACCCGTTTTGCAAAAGAGGCTAAAGAAGCGGACAGACTGTGGTGGAAATCACCTAGGCTGTCCTGACGGGGCAGAAAAGGGATTGCAGTGCGGACTAAGTGGCAATCGGGTAGCGCGGAGAGGCAACGCCGCGCCGGAGCACCGAACGGGAAACCGCCTCCATCGGCAACGAGAGGTGTGTTCCGGGGAAATCCAACCCGTACCTAAGCCGTAAGATTTACTTTTTCTGCCGCCGCCGGCTTAGCTTATAAAACATAAGAGGCCGTCCCCCATGGGCGGTCCTTTCGGGAGGTTCCTTTGAAAAAACAGCAGAAGGGAAAGGCCTCTTCCCCATATCGTTGGGCCCTTACGGTCTTTTTGATGGCGGTGGTCCTCTCCGCCGTGCTGAGTCTGGCGTCGGAGTCGATGCTGGAGGGCGCGGGCGTGACCGCCGCTCTTTTGATGCTGGCGCTGTTCATCGGCCTGGGCATTTTA
Organism: Oscillospiraceae bacterium; assembly: GCA_910574635.1. Lineage (GTDB taxonomy): Bacteria > Bacillota > Clostridia > Oscillospirales > Oscillospiraceae > Oscillibacter. The sequence goes on from CAJTCG010000013.1 coordinate 50,268, forward strand.
TTCGACATTATCGGCGTGGCCGTCACGGCGGCGGACCCCAAGCCTTTTCACGCCATGGCCTCCCACAAGGAGAAGGGGGCCAAGCAGTCGCTGACGCTGCTGCGGAACGCGGGGCGGGTCTCCAGCGTCTGCAACGACGTGGTGGGGGACATCTGCGGCATCGTCAGCGGCGCCACGGGGGCGGTGATTGTCACCCAGCTCCAGCGTGCGCTGAATTTGCGGACGATGCTGATTTCCGTGGCCGTCACGGCCCTGGTTTCCGGCCTGACCATCGGCGGCAAGGCCCTGGGCAAGACGGTGGCCATTAAAAAGAGCACCCAGGTGGTCTATTGGGCCGGGCGTTTTTTGTACCTGTTCCACCATTGAGAGGAGAAGCTATGCTTTTGGATTCCATCCACTCTCCCGCCGACGTCCGGGCGCTGCCGGAGGGCCAGCTCCCCCAGCTCTGCCAGGAGCTGAGGGAGTTTCTTGTAAAGAGCGTCTCTAAGACCGGGGGGCACCTGGCCTCCAACCTGGGGGCGGTGGAGCTGACGGTGGCCATCCACCGATGTTTCGACACGGAGCGGGACCGGTTGGTCTTCGACGTGGGCCACCAGTGCTACGTCCATAAAATGTTAACGGGCCGGCGGGAGCAGTTTGCCACCCTCCGCCAGTTGGATGGCCTCTCCGGCTTCCCCAAGCCCCACGAGAGCGTCCACGACGCCTTCATCGCCGGGCACGCCTCCAACTCCGTTTCCGTAGCCCTGGGCATGGCCCGGGCCCGGACCTTGGGAGGGGAGGACTACCGCGTCCTGGCCCTCATCGGCGACGGGGCCCTCACCGGAGGGCTGGCCTACGAGGGGCTGAACAACGCCGGGGCCTCCGGCGAGCCCCTGATTGTCATTTTGAACGACAACGGCATGTCCATCAACCTCAACGTGGGGGCCATGCCCTCCCATTTGGCCCGGCTCCGGTCCCGGCCCGGGTATTACCATTTCAAAAAGTGGTACCGGAGCTTGTTTGGTCCCCGGCCCATGAAAAATCCCCTCTACCGCTTTAACCACAAGATGAAGACCTTCTTGAAGCGGAGCCTCTTTCCCGGGAGCACCCTCTTTGAGGACATGGGCTTCACCTACCTGGGCCCTGTGGACGGCCATGACCTGCCCCGGCTGTGCGACGCTCTGCGCTGGGCCCGGGAATTGGACTGCCCGGTGGTGGTCCATGTGAACACCGTCAAGGGCAGGGGCTGCGCCTTCGCGGAGCGGAACCCGGACATGTACCACGGCGTGGGCCCCTTCGACCCCGAGACGGGCCTTTTGAAAAAGGCGGGGGAGGAGAGCTTTTCCTCCGTCTTCGGCAAGGCTCTGGCGGACTTCGCCCGGGAGGACGCCCGGGTCTGCGCGATCACCGCCGCCATGGCCGACGGCACCGGCCTTTCCGGCTTTGCCAAGACCTTCCCGGACCGCTTTTTCGACGTGGGCATCGCCGAGGGTCAAGGCGTTTCCATGGCGGCGGGCATGGCGGCCCAGGGCCTGCTGCCGGTGTTTGCCGTGTATTCCACCTTTTTGCAGCGGGGCTATGACATGCTCATTCACGACGTGGCCCTGGAGAAGCTCCATGTGGTCCTGGGCGTGGACCGGGCGGGCCTGGTGGGGGCCGACGGCGAGACCCACCACGGCTGCTTTGACGCGCTGTTTCTCCCGGCCCTGCCGGGCTATACCGTCCTCTGCCCCGCCAGCTTTGCCGAGCTGCGGCATATGCTGCAAAGGGCCCTCTTTGCGCTGACCGGCCCCGTGGCGGTCCGCTATCCCCGGGGGGGAGAGGGGGCCTACCGGGACGACGCCTCGGACAAGCCGCTGGTCCGCCTCCGGGCGGGGCGGGACGTGACCCTGCTGAGCTATGGCGTGCTGGTAAACCAGGCATTGGCGGCGGCGGCGCTGCTGGAGAAAAAGGGCATCCGGGCGGAAGTCCTGAAGCTGAATCAGATCGCCCCCCTGGACGGGGCGGTTTTGGCGGACTTTTTCCAGGAAACGGATATCCTATTGGTGCTGGAGGACTGCTTCGGCGCGGGCTGTGTGGGCCAGCGCGTGGCCGCCATCCTGGCGGGAGAGGGGCGGGCCCCCAAAAAGCTGATCTTAAAGAACCTGGGCCGGACCTTTGCCCCGGAGGGCGGCGTCCCTCAGCTGGAGGAGCGCTTCGGCCTGGATGCCGCCGCCGTGGCCGCGGCGGCGGAGGAGGCTTGCCATGAGCGATAAAATGAGATTGGACCTGCTTTTAGTGGAGCGGGGCCTGGAGGAGAGCCGCCAGCGGGCCCAGGCCGTCATCATGAGCGGCGTGGTCTACGTGGACGGCCGGAAGGCGGATAAGCCCGGCATGGCGGTCCCCGCCGCCGCTGCGGTGGAAGTCCGGGGGGACAAGCTCCCCTACGTGAGCCGTGGCGGGCTGAAGCTGGAGAAGGCCATGGCGGCCTTTCCCGTCCATTTGGAGGGGGCCGTCTGCGCCGACATTGGGGCCTCCACCGGGGGCTTCACGGACTGCATGCTCCAAAACGGCGCGGCCAAGGTCTACGCCGTGGACGTGGGCCGGGGCCAATTGGCCTGGAAGCTGCGAAGCGACCCCCGGGTGGTCTGCCTGGAGCGGACCAACGCCCGGTATCTCAGCCGGGAGCAGGTGCCGGAGGAGCTGGCCTTCGCCTCGGTGGACGTGAGCTTCATCTCCCTGAAATTGATCCTGCCCCCCCTGGCGGCCCTGCTGGCGGAGGGGGGACAGGCGGTTTCCCTGGTGAAGCCCCAGTTTGAGGCGGGCCGGGAGAAGGTGGGGAAGAAGGGCGTGGTCCGGGACCCCGCCGTCCACTTGGAGGTTTTGGAGCGCTATCTGGACCACGCCGCGGAAGCGGGGCTGACGGTGCGGGGCCTGACGTACTCCCCCATCCGGGGGCCGGAGGGGAACATCGAGTACCTGGGCTTCCTGCAAAAGGGCGGCGGCGCGGCGGCGCCCTTTGATTTAAAGGCCCTGGTGGAGGAGTCCCACCAGGTCTTGAAGGAACACGGAGAGGGGGAGCGCCCATGAGCGCCAAGAAGATCATCCTGTGCCCCAATCCCAACCGGGATCAGGGCATGAAGGCAACCCGGGCGGCGGAGGGTATCCTCCGCCAGATGGGCTTTCAGACGGTGGTGTGCTCTCCCTTCCGGGACCGGAAGGAGGGGGCCTTCGGCGACTATGATGTCCAGCCCCTGCCCCAGGAGCTCCGGGGGGCGGATCTGCTGATTACCTTCGGCGGGGACGGGACCATCCTCCACCTGGCCAAGCTGGCGGCCCTTCACAAGATGCCGGTGCTGGGCGTGAACATGGGGGGCCTTGGATTTGTGGCCGAGCTGGAGGTCTCTGAGCTGGAGCAGCTCCGCAGGCTCAAGGACTGGCAGTTTGAGATGGAACAGCGGATGATGCTGGATGTCTCCGTCTTCCGGGACGGGCGGCAGATCTATACGAATCTGGGGCTGAACGAGGCCGTCATCCGGGAGGGCCCCATCTCCCACGTCATTCATTTGAAGATCTCCTCCGATGGGCGGCATCTGGCGGACATTGCCGGGGATGGCGTGATTGTGGCGACCCCAACGGGGTCCACGGCTTACTCCCTCTCCGCCGGGGGGCCGGTGGTGGAGCCGGTGGCCCAGACCATGGTGGTCTGCCCCATCTGCATCCACAACATGCGCTTTTCCTCCTACGTCCTCAGCCCCGAGCACACGCTGACGGTGGAGCTGGAGCGGAACGGGCGGAAGCCGGTTTACCTTTTCGTGGACGAGAGCCGGGCCTTTGCCCTGCGGGCGGACGATAAGATTCAAATCCGCCGCTCCCGCTACGTGACCCGGCTGGTGCGGCTGACGGAGCGGAGTTTCTGCGAGATCTTCGCTCAAAAAATGCTTCCGGGAGGGATGGACACATGAAACTTGACCGGCAGGCCATGATCCTGGAGATCATTGCCCAGGAGAACATCGAGACTCAGGAGCAGCTGCTGACCCGGCTCCAGGCCCGGGGGCTCCGCTGCACCCAGGCCACCATTTCCCGGGACATCAAGCAGCTCCATCTGGTAAAGGAGCCGGCGGGCCAGGGGGTCTATAAGTACGCCGTCTCCGGCAACCGGACGACGCTGAACGTGGCGGCGAAGCTGCGGACCATCTTCCGGGAGTGCATCGTCAGCATCGACTATGCCCAAAACATCGTGGTGGTGAAGACTATGCCGGGACTGGCCAACGGGGCCTGTTCCGCCCTGGACAATATGGACATGAACGACATCGTGGGCTCCCTGGCGGGAGATGACACCGCCCTGCTGGTGATGCGGAACACCGAGGCGGCGGAGCTGCTCTGCCAGGAGATAAAGGATATGCTTTGACTTAAAGAGGGGACTTCGTCCCCCCTTTAGATTCCCCCCACCAGTGACATCGGTCACTGGTGACGCCGCCCCAGGCGGCTAAGGTCAAGGAATTTTTGTGACGCGCATGTCGTCACAAAAATGATTTTAAAATGGAGGAGACGGCCGCCATGCTGGAGCTTCTGCACATCGAAAATATTGCGGTTATTGAGGAGGCGGACATCCAATTCCGCCCGGGCTTCAACGCCCTCACCGGCGAGACCGGAGCGGGCAAATCCATCGTCATCGACGCCATGGGGGCCGTCCTGGGGGGCCGGACCTCCCGGGACCTCATCCGCACCGGGGCCGCTAAGGCTTTCGTCAGCGCGGAGTTCTCCTCCGTTCCGGCGGAGCTGCCGGGCCTTCAGGAAAACGGCGTTTCCCCTGACGAGGACGGGAACCTGCTGCTCCAGCGGGAAATCTCCGGCGACGGCAAGAACGCCTGCCGGGCCAATGGACGGCCCATCACCGTGGCCCAGCTCCGGCAGATTGGCGGGGAGCTCTTGAATATCCACGGCCAGCACGACGGGGCCCAGCTTCTGGACGAGGAGCTCCACGGGGCCTATCTGGACCGCTTCGGCAAAACGGAGGAGCCCTTGGGAGCTTACCTAAGGGCTTACACGGTGCTCTCGGGCCTTCGGGAGCAGATCAGGGCCCTCCAGATGGACGAGGCGGAGAAGGCCCGGCGGGTGGACAGCCTCCGCTTCCAAATCGGCGAGCTGGAGCGGGCGGAGCTCCGCCCCGGCGAGGAGGAGGAGCTGGAAGCGCGGCGGAATCTCCTGCGCAACGGTGAGAAATATCTCTCCGCCCTCTCCGGCGCGGATTACTGCCTCTCCGGCGACGACGAAAGCGCCGGGGCGGTGAACCAGCTCCGGGACGCGGAGGAGGCCCTGTCCGGCGTGCGGAACCTGGACGAGGAGCTGGGGGCGGCGTACAAGCGCCTGGGGGCTTTGCGGAGCGAGGCCTATGACCTGGCGGAAACCATCCGGGATCTGCGGGGGGCCTTCGACTTCTCCCCGGAGGAGCTGGACGCGGCGGAGAGCCGGGCGGACCAGCTCTACCGCTTGAAAAAGAAATACGGGGCCACTGTGGAGGAGATGCTGGCCTATTTGGATCAGCGCCGGGCGGAGCTGGACTCCATCGAGACGGCGGACGACACGAGGATTCTCCTGGAGAAGAAGCTGGGCAAGGCGGAAAAGGCCGTTGGGGCGGCGGGAGCGGCCTTGACAAAGGCACGGAAGGCGGCGGCGGCGGTCCTGGAGGCCCGCATTCAAAAGGAGCTCCGGGACCTGGACATGAACCGGGTCCGGTTTGCCATCGACTTTGCGGAAAGGGACCCCGGCCCCGACGGCTGTGACGTGGTCCGCTTCCTGATGTCCGCCAACGCCGGGGAGGATTTGAAGCCCATCTCCAAAATCGCCTCCGGCGGCGAGCTGGCCCGGATCATGCTGGCGCTGAAAAACGTCCTGGCGGAGCAGGAGGCCGTGGGCACCCTGGTCTTCGATGAGGTAGACACCGGCGTTTCCGGCCGGGCGGCCCAGAAGGTGGCGGAAAAGCTGGCTCAGGTGAGCCGGAGAAAACAGGTCCTCTGCGTCACCCACCTGCCCCAGCTGGCCGCCATGGCGGACACCCACTTCTCCGTGGAGAAGGGGGAGGCCAAGGGCCGGACCTACACCCATGTGGTCCTGCTGGATCGGGAGAGGCGGAAGGTGGAGCTGGCCCGGATCACCGGAGGCTCCAAGGTGACGGAGGCGCTGCTGAAAAGTGCCGGAGAGCTGCTGGACGCGGCGGAAGCCTATCGGGCAGCATTATAAGAGGTATTACAAAAGACTTTATGAAACATACGGGAGGGGCCGCTATGAAATCCAAAGCCGCTGTGAAGCGCATTATTGAGACTTTGAAGGGCGTTTATCCCGAGGGGCTGTGCTCCCTGCGGTATGAGAAGGATTACGAGCTCCTCTTTGCCGTGCGCCTCTCCGCCCAGTGCACCGACGCGCGGGTGAACCAGGTGACCCCCGCCCTGTATGCCCGTTTTCCCACCCTGGAGAGCTTTGCCGAGGCGGACCCCAGGGAGGTGGGGGAGTACATCCACTCCTGCGGCTTCTACAACGGCAAGGCCAAGGATATGGTCCTTTGCGCCCAGCGGCTGCTGGCGGATTTCGGCGGGAAGGTCCCCGGCACCATGGAGGAGCTGACCAGCCTCCCCGGCGTGGGCCGGAAGACCGCCAACCTCATTCTGGGGGATATCTACGGCCAGCCCGCCTACGTCTGCGATACCCACTGCATCCGCATCACGGGGCGCCTTGGGATCACGGACGGGTCCAAGGACCCCCTCCAGGTGGAAAAGCAGCTCCGGGAGGCCCTGCCCCCCAAGGAGTCCAATAACTTCTGCCACCGGATGGTTCTCTTTGGCCGGGACACCTGCACCGCCCGGAGCCCCAAGTGCCAGGGCTGTCCCCTTGCGAAGGACTGCGACACGGCGAAGGCCGGGCAATAAGAAAACGAAGCGCCTGTGCGAGAGCACAGGCACTTTTTTGCCTTCCGGCTCATATACTGGCCTTGAAGACCGCAAAGGAGGAAGCGATATGGATGAGAAATCGGCCCAGATGGCCGAACAGCTCCGGAAGAATCCGGCGATGCTGAAATCCCTGATGCAGTCCCGGGACGGCCAGACGCTGATGCGGATGCTGACCCAGGACGACGGGGGCGCGGGACTGCGAAAAGCGGTTCAGTCCGCCGCCAAGGGCGACGCCGGAGCCATGACCCAAATGGTGAGCCAGATCATGCAGAGCCCCGAGGGGGCGGCGCTGGTGGAGCGCATCAACAAGGCGGTTCAGAAATAGCTTTCATGACGAGGGGGTTGGGCCCGTATGGCGGAATTTGACGACAAGCTGAACAGCATACTGTCCAACCCGGACGCCATGAGCCAGATTATGCAGCTGGCCCAGTCCCTGGGCGGGGGAGGGGCGCGGGAACCCACCCCGCCGCCCCCGCCGGACCAGCCCGGCGGGCAGCCGGGAGGTCCCGCCTGGGGGAATCCGCCGCAGGCCGCTCCGCCGTCCGCCGGGGGCGGTGGAGACCTGCTGTCCTCCCTGTTGGGAGGCGGAGGGCTGGACATGGGACTTCTCACCCGTCTGCTGCCCCTGATTCAGGAGCTGGGGGGCCAGCGGGACTCCAACGCCCGGAATTTACTTTACGCCCTGCGGCCCTATCTGCGGAGCGACCGCCAGGAGAAGGTGGAGCGGGCCCTCCAGCTGGCAAGGCTGTTCCACCTGGGGAAGAAATTCCTCTCGGGATGGGAGGGCTGAGGCATGTATAACCGCTACATCCGCAACGACAACGGCTCTTATACCCGCATTCCGGAAGAGGGGCCGCCGCCCGGTGGACCGCCGCCGGGAAGCCCGCCTCCGGAGGAGCGTACTTCCGGGGAAACGCAGTCCGGTGGAGCGCCCCAAGGGGGCCCTTCCCCGGGCGGCGGGCCTTCTCCGGGCGGGCCTCCGTCCGGCGGGGCCCGGCCAAACGGGCCGGGGCCTGGGCGGCCCTCCCACGGCCCGCCCCACGGCGGGCGGCCCTCGGACGGCCTGACGGGAATTCTCCAGCATCTGCTGGATCAGCTTCACCTGGACCATGTGGACACCGGGGATTTGCTGCTGCTGGCGCTGCTGTTTTTCCTCTTCCGGGAGAACGCGGACGAGGAGCTGCTGGTGGCCCTGGGGCTGCTGCTGATTTTATAAACGGAAAAAGGACGGGAATTCCCGTCCTTTCCTTGTCTCAATTTATGGGCACCATGGACTCCGTCCCGCCGTCGTCCAGCAGCACCGTGCCGTCGGGCAGGGTGAACCGGGAGGCGTCGTATTCCGTCTGGTCCACGTAGAGGGAGGTCATCCGGTAGACGGCGTTTTCCCCCAGCAGGCGCTCCGCCTGGACCAGCAGGCCGTTTTCCACGCTGACCCAATACCGGGTGGAATAGCCCGCCTCATCCGCCGCTGTCTCCACGTAGATGCAGGTCAGGGTGTCCAGGGGCCGGTAGTCCGCCAAAGAGATGTCCTCCACAGGCAGATCCAGGATGTCCTCATAGGTGGGGATGGACTGCTCCACGTCGGCGGAGAACTCTCCCGCCGGCAGTACGGCGACCTCCGCGTCCTGGTCATAGCCGTACCAAATATAAGTTTTCTCCCCATTGGTAAGGCTGATGCGGGTATTCCCGTCCGGCAGTCCCCGGTCCACCCGGGTCCAGGGTCCCCGGACGATGGTGTAGAGCTCAACCGTCCCGCCGCCGCCGTCCCAAAGGTACTCAAGGGTCATGTTCCGCCCGTAGTTTTCCGGTCTTGAGAGGCTGGAAACAGCGGCCTGGACCGTCTCGGGCGTGATTTCAACAACCGTCACGCCGGAGGAGTCGCCGCCGTCCCCGGCGGCGGGGTCCCTGGGAAGATCGGAGGGGGGGAGGGTAATATGGGCGGTGCGGTTCAAGCTGCCCCCCAGCATCAGGGCCACGAGGAGAACGGCAATGGCCAGTACGGCCCAGGTGACCCAATTCAGCTTCTGCTTATCCATGGCCCGTTACGCCCCGTAATCGGCGGGCCGTTCTTCCCGGAGGCCGAAACGCCACTCGACGGCGTCGGCGATGCGGCGGCAGGCGTGCCCGTCGCCGTAGGGATTCACGGCGTGGGCCATCTTGTCGTAGGCCTGCTTGTCCCGGATGAGCCGGGTGGCCATGGTGACGATGTCGTCCTGGACGACGCCCGCCAGCTTCACGGTTCCGGCGGCCACGGCCTCGGGCCGTTCCGTCTCCCGGCGGAGAACCAGCACGGGCTTGCCCAGGGCCGGGGCCTCCTCCTGGAGCCCGCCGGAGTCCGTCAGCACTAAGAAGCAGCGGTCCATCAGGTTGTGCATCTCGTCGGCGGGCAGGGGGTCGATCAAATGGACCCGGGGCGCGCCTCGGAGGTATTGATCCACGGCTTCCTGGACCACCGGGCTGAGATGGACGGGGTAGACCAGTTCCACGTCCCGGTTCTCCTCGGCAATCTGCCGGAGGGCCAGCATGATTTGTTTCATAGGCTCGCCGTAGTTCTCCCGCCGGTGGCAGGTGACCAGAAGAACTTTCTTCTCCCCGTAGGGCAGACGGTTCAGCTCATCTGTGGTGAAACGGTAATCCTTCCGCACGGTGGTGTTCAGCGCGTCGATGACGGTGTTTCCCGTGATGAAGATGCCCCCGGGGTCCTGTCCCTCCCGGAGGAGGTTTTCCCGGTTCCCGGCGGTGGGGCAGAAGTGCAGGTCCGCGATGGAGGAGGTCAGCACCCGGTTCATCTCCTCGGGAAAGGGGGCGTATTTGTCATAGGTCCGCAGGCCCGCCTCCACATGGCCCACGGAAACCTGATGATAATACGCGGAGAGAGCCCCGGCGAAGGTGGTGGAGGTGTCCCCGTGGACCAGGATCATGTCGGGCTTCAGCTCGTCGATGGCCTCGTCCATGCCCAGGAGGCACTTGCTGGTGATGTGGGAGAGGGTCTGCCGGGGGGCCATGATGTCCAGGTCCCGGTCAGGCCGAACGCCGAAGACCTCCAGCACGCTGTCCAGCATCTGCCGGTGCTGGGCGGTAACGCAGCAGAGGCTTTCAATGCCGGGACGGGAGGCCAGCTCCTTTACCAGAGGGCACATTTTGATGGCCTCCGGACGGGTGCCGAAGACGCTCATGATACGCACGTTTTTCATGTCTGCTCCTTGTCCCCATGACCGGGGGCTTCCTCTTTTTCCTGGTGTTCGCCGTGGTGTCCCAGATCCCTGAGCTCCTCAAGCTCTTCGTGGAGCTCCTCCCGGATCTCCTTGGGGAACACCACTCGGGCGGCCACGGCCCCTACGATGCACAGCGTCGCGAAGAAAAGCATGGCCTTCTGCTCCCCTCCAGTGGTCAGCACCACCGCGGAGAGGCCCAGCATGGCGGAAATGACGTACAGCGTCGCCACCGCCTGTTTCTGATTCAGCCCCATGTCGATGAGCCGGTGGTGGATGTGGCCCCGGTCGGCGTGCATGGGGCTTTGCCCGTGGGCCAGGCGGCGGATGAAGGCGAAAGTAGTATCGAAAATGGGCAGTCCTAAAATCAGGAAGGGCACGGCGAAGGAGATCACCGCGTAGAACTTGAAGAGTCCCTGGATGGACATGGTGGCCAGGATATAGCCCAGGAAGGTGGCCCCGGTGTCCCCCATGAACATCTTGGCGGGGTTGAGGTTGTAGGGCATGAAGCCCACACAGGCCCCCACCAGCGCCGCCATGACGATGGCGACCTGGGCCTCGGAGGCCAGGAGGGCAATAACCAGCATGGTGGTGGCGGAGATGGCGGAGACGCCGTTGGCCAGGCCGTCCAGCCCGTCGATGAGGTTCACCGCGTTGGTGATGGCTACGATCCAGAGCACCGTGAAGGGCACGGACAGGGGGCCCAGCACCCAGTAGAGGCTGTCTGAAAAGATGTTGGGGTTGGAAAAGGCCTGAATGACCACGCCGTTCAAGGCGGGGATCAGGGCGGCGGCGATCTGGACCACGAATTTCAGCATGGCGGGCAGGGCCATGATGTCGTCCACCACCCCCAGGACCACGATGATGACGGAGCCCAGGAGGATGCTCTGCATCTGGCCGTTCCCCCCCCGGACGCCGCCCAGGATGAGGACGCTGACCATAAAGCCAATGAAGATGGCCAGGCCCCCCAGGCGGGGGATGGGGACCTTGTGCATCCGGCGGGCGTCCTTAGGCACGTCCACCGCCCCCACCTTGTAGGCGAAGGTTTTTACCACGGGGGTCATCAGGAAGCTGACGACCAGCGCCGTCAAAAGGGCGAGGGCCACATAGGCAATCAGCCGGTTATCTAAGGGCATGTTGCGTTCTCCTTATCTGGGTAGAAACCCGACCTTTTTGTAGACCTTGGCCAGGGTGCGGCCGGCAATGCGGGAGGCCCGCTCCGCGCCCTGGCGGTAGAGGCCCTCCAGATACGCCTTGTCGGCCATCAGGCGCTGGGCCTCCTCCCGGATGGGGCGGAACAGCTCGATGACCGCGTCGCCCACGGCGGGCTTGAAGACTCCGTAGCCCTGGCCCTGGAATTCGGCCTCCGCCTCCTCCAGGGTCTTTCCTGCGGCGGCGCAGTAGATGGTCAGCAGGTTGGAGACACCGGGCTTCGACTCCTTGTCATAGCGGACGGCGGTTTCGCTGTCGGTGACGGCCCGCTTGAACTTCCGCTGGATGACCTCCGGCGGGTCCATCAGGTTGACGCAGCCGTCGGGGTCGGATTTGCTCATCTTGTTCATGGGGTTGCCCAGGCTCATGATCCGGGCGCCCTGGTCCACTCTTTGAATGAAGGGTTCCGGCAGGGTGAAGGTGTCGCTGTAGACGCCGTTGAAGCGCTGGGCAATGTCCCGGCACAGCTCCACATGCTGGCGCTGGTCCTCGCCCACGGGCACCAGGTCCGTCTGGTAGAGCAGGATGTCCGCCGCCATGAGCACCGGGTAGGTAAAGAGGCCGGCGGTGATGTTGTCGGCGTGCTGCTGGGATTTCTGCTTGAACTGGGTCATGCGGCTCAGCTCGCCGAACTGGGTGCAGCAGCTCAGCACCCAGCTCAGCTCCGCGTGCTGGGGGACGTGGCTCTGGATGAAGAGGATGCTCTTCTCCGGGTCCAGGCCGCAGGCGACATACTGGGCCAGCTGGCCCAGCGCCCGGCGGCGCAGATCTGCGGGCACCTGCCGCACGGTGATGGCATGCATATCCACGATGCAGTAGACGCACTCGTATTCGTCCTGAAGGGCGACCCAGTTTTTGATGGCGCCCATATAAGACCCAAGGGTCAGCTCTCCGCTGGGCTGGATGCCGCTGAAAATCCGTTTCTTCTTGCTTTCCATAACATACCTCGCTGTCCGGTTCCGGAGCGCCGGAACCTGCTCAATTTTACTAGTTTACCACGAACTGGCGAAAAGTGCAATTGCCGGAGGGCAAAAACGGTGGAGATTCCTTTTTATTGAATTATCGAAGATAAAGCATGGCGCCCGCCCCTTTCAAAATGCCGGCCGATTCCCGGGTGAAGGGTCAAAAAAAGACCCCCATCCCAAGAAAAGACCTGTTGCAGGTATCTTTGGGACAAAAGCCTTAAAACTTCTGCGGTGCCACCCAAATTGGCGGTTTCAAACCGCCCGCTCGGCGGCGCGCCGTCACGCGCCTTTCCTTGGTAACGGGGGAAAAGCCCGTCGAAGCGTAATGAGGGAGCCTGCTCCCGGTTCAGCCCGCCCTCCGCGGTCCATTCAACAGGCTTGCGTCTGCCGCCCTTCCACCACCGGCGGCTCGCTATGAAAACCAAGACCCCGTTTACTTCTCCGCATCATCGGTTTGCGCTTATATGTTTTATACAGCATACGCCGCGGGGCCGGGTTTGTCAAGTGCCGGAGCGCATTTTGACGGTTTTTATAAACGCGGGCCCTTCAGGACGGGCCGTTTCCCCTGTTTTTGAACAGGTTTTTTGGCAAAACCCCTTGTGATTTCAAGATTTTCTTGCTATACTAATTAAGATTGAAAATTTTTAACGCCATAGGAGGAAGCAGCATGCCGGACGAGAAGAAGGATGAAAAAAAGCAGGAACAGCCGGGCCGGGGCCTCTACGATTGGGCCCAGGCGCTGGTGTGCTCCGTATTGGCGGCGGTGGTGATGTTTGCCTTCGGGGCCCGGGTGGTGGGCGTCTCCGGCGGTTCCATGCGGGAAACGCTGCAAAACGGAGATCTGCTGCTGGTGGTGAACCGGGTTCTTTGCGGGGATTTTGAGCGGGGCGACGTGGTCATTGCCGCCAAGGCCGGTTTTGAGAACGGAGAGCCCATTGTCAAGCGGGTCATCGCCACGGAGGGAGAGACCGTGGACGTGGATTTTGACAACGGCGTGGTCTATGTGGACGGCCAGGCTCTGGAGGAGCCTTATATCCGGGAGGCCACCCATCTGTCGGAGGGAACGGAGTTCCCCTTCACCGTGCCGGAGGGCTGCGTCTTCCTCATGGGGGACAACCGCAACGGAAGCCGGGACAGCCGGGCCCCGGAGCTGGGGGCGGTGGACCAGCGCTGCCTTATCGGCCGGGCGGTGTTTTTGCTGCTGCCGGGAATGACCGAGGACCTGGGTATGCGGGAGTGGGATCGCATTGGGTCGCTCTGAGAGGCGGTACCCTGGAATCAAGGAGAGAAAGAGACATGCAGAAAGAAGCGCGGGCGGAACCGGAGAAGAAGGGCCGGGGCCGCGAAATGTACGAGTGGGTCCAGGCCCTGGTCTGCTCCGTGCTGGCCGTGGTGCTGGTATTTACCTTCGGCGCACGCCTCATCGGTGTGGACGGGCACTCCATGGTGCCTACCCTCCAGGACGGGGACCGGCTGCTGGTGCTGAACTCCATGCTCTGCGGCGGATATGAGCCGGGGGACATCGTGGTTTTGCGGAAGGAGAGCTTCCTCCCCACGCCCATCGTCAAGCGGGTCATCGCCGCGGAGGGCCAGGTGGTGGACATCGATTTTGGGTCCGGCGTGGTCTATGTGGACGGAAAACGCCTCCATGAGGACTATATCAACGAGCTGACCTTCACGCCGGAGGGAACGGAATTTCCCCTCACCGTGCCGGAGGGCTGCGTTTTCGTCATGGGGGACAACCGCAACCACTCTACCGACAGCCGGAGCAGTCAGCTGGGCACCATCGACACGCGCTATATCATTGGCCGGGCGGCGTTTCTGGCCCTGCCCGGCCCGGACGCCGAAACGGGAATCCGGGACTACGGACGAATTGGAGGAATCGGCTAGTGGAAATCCAATGGTACCCCGGGCACATGGCAAAGACCCGGCGGATGATCGGGGAACAGCTGAAAAACGTGGACGCGGTGTGCGAGATTTTGGATGCCCGCATTCCCCGCTCCAGCCGCAACCCGGACATAGACGGCCTGACGGCGGGGAAGCCCCGGCTGGTGGTTTTGAACCGGGCGGACCAGGCGGACCGGGAGGCGACCAAAGACTGGGCGGCTTTCTTCAAGGAAAAGGGCTGGGCGGTGCTGGAAACGGATTCTAAGAGCGGCGCGGGCACGGCGAAATTTTCCGCCGCGGTCCGGGAGCTGCTGGCGGACAAGCTGCGCGCTTACGCCGAGAAGGGCCAGACGGGCCGGGTGGTCCGGGTCATGGTCCTGGGCATCCCCAACGTGGGGAAGTCCACCTTTATCAATAAAATCGCGGGCCGGAAGACCGCCAAGGCGGAGGACCGCCCCGGCGTTACCCGCTCGAAGCAGTGGGTGCCCATCGACCGGGGTCTTGAGCTGCTGGATACCCCCGGCATCCTCTGGCCCAAGCTGGACGACAAGGACGTGGGGCTCCATCTGGCCTTTACCGGCGCGGTGAAAGACGAGATTCTGGACACGGAGACCCTGGGGTGCCATTTGATGGCGTACCTTGCGGAGCACTACCCCGAGGCGCTGAAAACCGGCTACAAGCTCCCCGCCCTTCCGGAGCGGGAGGGGGAGGAGAACGACGTGGCCTACGGCTGGCGGCTTCTGGAGACCGCCGGGCGGCGGCGGGGCTTTCTTGTCTCCGGCGGCGAGGTGGACACCGAGCGCATGGCGAAGATTTTGCTGGACGAATTCCGCTCCGGCAAGCTGGGGCGGTTTACGCTGGAGGCACCGTAATGGGAGATAACAAGCGATGGTCCGCCGCCGATTTCGCGGCGCTTTTATGGGTGGCCCTGCATTTGTATACTAGCGTCAGCGCGTTTGGATACGGCTTGTATCAAACATATACAACGCGGTTCTGGATTTTGCTGACGGTCTGGCTCCTGGGCCTGCTGGCCCTGGACGCGTGGCTGTACGCCGCCGGGAGGCCGGGACTGCTCCGCTTTGTAAAATGGTATTGGGTTTTCAGCGCCGCGATGGCGGCGGCAGTGATTCTGGCCGCCGAACTGGATTTGATTCACGATGTGAACGGGATTCTTGTTTTTGGGGTGCTTTGCACCTTCCTGACGCCGCTGAATCAGCTGCTGGCCTTTACGTGGCTGCTGTTTCAATGGCTGGCGGGCTTGCCGGGAATGGTCCGGTACAGCGGGGGATGCGGGGCGGTATTGTTCGTCTGCGTGATTCATTTCATCTATTTCGCCTGGCTCCACCGCCGGGCCAAAAGGAGAGAAGCCCATGGACCTGTGGACCCCGGAGCGGGAACAGTGGAATAGGGGGTACAGCTTCCTCTGCGGCGTGGACGAGGCGGGGGCGGGCCCCCTGGCGGGGCCGGTGTACGCCGCCGCCGTCATCCTTCCCCGGGAAATCGAGATTCCCGGCCTGAATGACTCCAAGAAGTTGACCGAGAAAAAACGGGAAATCCTCTTTGACGAGATTACCACTCAGGCGGAGGCGTGGTCCGTGGCCTTCGCCACGGCAGAAGAAATTGACGAAATGGATATCCTCAACGCCCGGATGCTGGCGATGCAAAGAGCCATCGACGGCCTGTCCGTGAAGCCGGACCTGGCCCTCATCGACGGCAATCGGGACCACGGCAGCCGGTTTGCCATAGAAACGCCCCACGCCTCCCTGATTGGCGGGGATGGAAAAAGCGCCTCCATCGCCGCGGCTTCCATTCTGGCAAAGGTCAGCCGGGACCGGCATGTATCCCGGGAGCTGGATGCCCTTTACCCGCAATACGGTTTCGCAAAGCACAAGGGTTACGGCACGAAGGCCCACTATGCCGCCCTGGACCGGCACGGCCCATGCCCGGCCCACCGGAAGACCTTCCTGAAAAAGTGGGAGGCCCGGCGGTGAGCGGGACAAAGGCCTCCGGGGACCAGGGGGAAGCCCTGGCAGGGCGGTATTTGGAGGCGCGGGGCTATACCATCTTAGACCGCCAATGGCGCTGCCGCTTCGGGGAGCTGGACATTGTGGCCCGCAGCCCCGAGGGCGTCCTCTGCTTTGTGGAGGCAAAGCGCCGGGGCCCCGGCTCCATCGGGCTGCCCCGGGAATTTGTGGACGGGCGGAAACAGCAGCGCCTCCGCCGGGCCGCGAATCTTTACATGGGCTTTCACGGCCTGGACTGCCCCGCCCGCTTCGACGTGGCGGAGGTTTATGAGGGAAAGGACGGCGCGTTCCGGGTGGAGTACCTGGAGGACGCCTTTGCATAGATTCCAAAACACAACCAGAAAGGTGAGATACGAGACATGAAGTATTTGAGCACCAGAGACCGTGCCCTGCGGGTGACCGGGGCCGAGGCCGTGAAGCGGGGCCTTTCCCGGGACGGCGGGCTGCTGACCCCGGAGGCCGTTCCCCAGATTGGCGAGGCCTTTTTGAAGAGCCTTACCGGGGCCTCCTACCAGGAGCGGGCCGCCAAGGTCATGGCCCTTTATCTGACGGACTACAGCGAGGAAGAGCTGCTGGGCTTTGCGAATAACGCCTACGGTCCCGATAAGTACGGCCACCCCGCCGCCGCCCCCCTGCGGAAGGTGGATGGCTCCACCCACTGTCTGGAGCTGTGGCACGGCCCCACCTCCGCCTTTAAGGACATGGCCCTCCAGATGCTGCCTCAGCTCCTTTCCGCCGCCCTGCGGAAGACCGGGGAGGACAAGACGGTCTGCATTCTGGTGGCCACCTCCGGCGACACCGGCAAAGCCGCCATGGAGGGTTTTGCCGGCGTGCCCCAGACGAAAATCATGGTTTTCTACCCCAAGGACGGCGTGTCCAAGGTCCAGGAGGCCCAGATGGTCACCCAGGACGGGGAGAATGTGGGCGTCTGCGCCGTGGTGGGCAACTTCGACGACGCCCAGGCGGGGGTGAAGCGCATATTCTCCGACGAGGGCATCCGGGAGACCCTGGCGAAGCGGGGCTATCTCCTGTCCTCCGCCAACTCCATCAACTGGGGCCGCATCCTGCCCCAGGTGGTTTACTACATCTCCGCCTACTGCGACCTGCTCCGGGACGGGGAGATCAGCATGGGGGACAAGGTGAACTTCTGCGTCCCCACCGGCAACTTCGGGGATATCCTGGCGGCGTATTACGCGAAGCGCATGGGCCTGCCGGTAGGGAAGCTCATCTGCGCGTCCAATAAAAACGACGTGCTGACGGACTTCCTCCGCACCGGCGTGTACGACAAAAACCGGCCCTTCCACACCACCATGAGCCCCTCTATGGACATTTTGGTGTCCAGCAACTTGGAGCGGCTGCTGTTCGACCTCTCCGGGGAGAACGACCAGGAGGTCCGGGGCTATATGGAGGCCCTGAACGCCAGTGGGAAGTACGAGGTTTCAAAGACCATCAAGGCGGCCCTCCGGGAGCAGTTCTGGGGCGGCTTCTGCGACGAGGCGGGGACTACTGCCACCATCGCCCGGTATTATAAGGAGCACGGCTACCTCATCGACACCCACACCGCCGTGGCGGCGGGAGTGCTGGAGCAGTACCGGGTGGAGACCGGGGACAAGACCCCGACCATCTTTGTTTCCACTGCTTCCCCTTATAAATTCTGCGACCATGTGCTCCGGGCCATCGGCGAAGCCCCCAAGGGGGACGGCGTGGAGCTGCTGGACCAGCTTCACGAAAAGACCGGCGTGGCGGTGCCCCGGCGGCTGGCGGCCCTGAAGGGCAAGAAACGGCGGTTTGACCTCACCTGCGAGAAGCCGGGCATGGACGGCGTGGTATTGGATTTCTTAAAATAAAGAGCGACGGGCATCAAACAGAAAGGGGGGAGCTGCTATGGCCCTCTACGCCATTGGGGATCTGCATCTCTCCCTGACGGCCGACAAGCCCATGGAGGTCTTCGGCCCCGCCTGGGAGAACTACACCGCCCGCATCGGGGAAGGCCTCTCCGCCCTGACGGCGGAGGACGTGCTGGTCCTGGCGGGGGACACCTCCTGGGGCATGAGCCTGGAGGAGGCGGAGGCCGACTTTCAATTCCTGGACCGGTTCCCCTGCAAGAAGTATCTGGTGAAGGGAAACCACGACTACTGGTGGACCACCGCCGCCAAGCTCCACCGCTTCTTTGACGAGAAGGGCATCCACACCCTGGACCTCCTTCATAATAACTGCGTCTTCTACGGGGATTACGCCGTCTGCGGCACCCGGGGCTGGTTTTTGGAGGAGGACGCCCACAACGTCAAGGTCCTCAACCGGGAGGTGGGGCGGCTGGAGGCTTCTTTGAAGGCGGCGGGGGAGAAGCCCATTTTGTGCTTCCTCCACTACCCGCCACTTTACCAGGGCTATGAGTGCCCGGAAATCTTGGAAACGCTGGAAAAATACCGGGTTTCCACATGCTGCTACGGCCATCTTCACGGCCACGCCATCCGCCGGAGGCTGGAGGGAAAACGGGGAGAAACGGAGTTTTCCCTGATCTCCGCCGACTATCTGGGCTTTGTTCCAAAAAAAATTTGTGATTGAAGGAAAAAAGACTGGTATTTTCAATTTTTTTCTGATAGAATACTTATTTGCCCGGCCATATACGTTTTGAGTGCCGGGAATGAACGGAGGAAAACAGACATGAGTGTGAAAAGCTGCGAGAAGATCGAAAAAAGCCAGGTCGCGTTGACCATCGAGGTGGAGGCCGCGGAGTTTGAGGCCGCCATGGAAAAGGCGTACCGGAAGATGCGGGGCAAGATCAACGTCCCCGGTTTCCGCCCCGGCAAGGCCCCCCGGAAAATCATCGAGGGCATGTACGGCGCGGAGGTGTTCTTCGACGAGGCCATCAATATTGCCTTCCCCGACGCCTATGAGGCCGCCGTGAAGGAAAAAGAGCTCCAGGTGGTGGGCTATCCGTCCGTGGAGCTGGTGGGCGAGTGCACCCGGCAGGGCTTTACCTTCAAAGCTGTCGCGCCCGTGTATCCCGAGGTTACCCTGGGCCAGTATAAGGGCCTGACTGCTCCCAAGGAGGAAGTGCAGGTCACATCCGAGGACGTGGACCGCCGCCTCCAGACCCTCACCGACCGGAACACCCGCCTGGTGTCCGTGGAGCGGGAGGCCAAGGAGGGCGATACCGCCGTCATCGATTTCGAGGGCTTCCTGGACGGAAAGCCTTTCGACGGAGGCAAGGGGACCAACCACAGCCTGGAGCTGGGTTCCCACAGCTTTGTTCCCGGCTTTGAGGAGCAGGTCGCGGGCATGAAGGCCGGCGAGGAAAAAGACATCGACATCACCTTCCCCGAGGACTACCACGCGGACCTGGCCGGCAAGGCCGTGGTCTTCAAGGTCAAGTGCCACGAGGTCAAGGAGAAGGAAGTTCCCGCCCTGGACGACGAGTTTGCCAAGGACGTCAGCGAGTTCGACACCCTGGACGAGCTGAAGGCGGATCTCGAAAAGCAGATCAAAGAGGAGCGGGAGAAGGACGCCCAGCGC
This sequence comes from Oscillospiraceae bacterium, assembly GCA_910574635.1. GTDB lineage: Bacteria > Bacillota > Clostridia > Oscillospirales > Oscillospiraceae > Oscillibacter. The sequence goes on from CAJTCG010000013.1 coordinate 69,989, forward strand.
GGCTTTGAGGACGCGCTGATGGAGCAGGTGGCCCAGGGCATCACCGCCGAGATCCCCGACGCCATGGTGGAGGGCCAGGCCCGGCAGTTCGTGGAGAACTTCCGCACCCAGATCGCCCAGCAGGGAATCCCCTATGACCAGTATCTCCAGATGACCGGCATCCAGGAGTCCAAGCTGCTGGAGGACGCCAAGGAGCCTGCCCTGCGCCAGGTGAAGATGGACCTGGCCGTCATGGCCGTTATCAAGGCCGAAAACATTGAGGCCGGCGACGAAGATGTAGAGGAAGAATACAAGAAGCTGGCGGAGCAGTTCGGCATGGATGTGGAGATGGTAAAGAAGTACATCCAGGCCGACCAGGTGAAGGACCAGGTTTGCAGCCGCCGGGCCATCGACGTGGTGGTGGAGAGCGCCACCGCCGTGAAGCCGGAGGAGAAGCCCGAGGAAAAACCCGCGGAGGAGCCCGCCGCGGAAGAGAAGAAGCCCGCCCGGAAGCCTCGCAAGAAGAAGACGGAAGAGTCCGAGGGTGCGGAGCCGGACGCGGAAGAGAAAAAGCCCGCCCGGAAGCCCAGAAAGAAGAAGACGGAGGAGACCGAGGAGCCGAAGGACGCCGAATAAGCCGAATCTTTACTTGCGGATTCACAGATTCGACACATTTTCACATGATGCCTGTGGTATCATGTGAAAATGGTTATATGGGCATAACTGCCGGGCGCTGGAGCGCGCTTCACCCCTGGCAGGCCCGCACAAAAGACTGGAGGTTATCAAATTGAGTCTAGTTCCCTACGTAGTCGAACAGACCAACCGGGGCGAGCGGTCCTATGACATTTTCTCCCGGCTGCTGAACGACCGGATCGTCTTCCTGGGCGAGGAGGTCAACGCCACCACGGCCAGCCTGATCGTGGCCCAGCTCCTCTATCTGGAGGCCCAGGACCCGGATAAGGACATCCAGCTGTATATCAACAGCCCCGGCGGATCGGTTACCGACGGCATGGCGATTTACGACACCATGCAGTACGTCAAATGCGACGTGTCCACCATCTGCGTCGGCATGGCGGCCAGCATGGGAGCCTTCCTCCTCTCCGCCGGAGCCAAGGGCAAGCGCATCGCTCTGCCCAACGCGGAGATCATGATTCACCAGCCTTCTGCCGGCACCCAGGGCCAGATTACCGATATGGCCATCCACCTGAAGCGGTTGGAGACGATCAAAAAGCGGATGAACCGCATCCTGTCGGAAAACACGGGCCGATCCATCGAGGAAGTCACGGACGCCTGCGAGCGGGACAACTTCATGAGCGCCGAGGAGGCCAAGGAGTTCGGCCTGATTGACAAGATACTGGTCAACAAGGAAGAGAAAAAGGACGAGGCCTAAACGCGAAGCCCCATCCCCGATAGAAAGGTAAAAACCATGAACGACGACGGCAAGAAAACTCTGCGGTGTTCTTTCTGCGGCAAGCATGAGCAGCAGATCCGCCGCATGATACAGGGCCCCGGTGTGCGTATCTGCGACGAGTGCGTCCACCTGTGCATGAGCATTCTGAACGACGGCTTCGAGCCCGATGCCCCGGCGCTGGAGGACCTGCCGGACCAGCTGCCCACACCCCGGGAGATTAAAGATGTGCTGGATCAGTATGTTATCGGCCAGGACGAGGCGAAGGTCGCCCTATCCGTGGCGGTGTATAATCATTACAAGCGCATCTTCTTCGGCGGGGACGAGGACGTGGAGCTCCAAAAGAGCAATATCCTGATGCTGGGCCCCACCGGCTCCGGCAAGACCCTGTTCGCCCAAACTCTGGCCAAGATTCTGAAAGTGCCCTTCGCCATTGCCGACGCCACTACCCTTACGGAAGCGGGCTATGTGGGCGACGACGTAGAGAACATTCTCCTCCGCCTTCTTCAGGCGGCGGACTTCGACGTGGAGCGCGCTGAGCACGGCATCATCTATGTGGATGAAATCGACAAAATTGCCCGGAAGAGCGAAAATACCTCCATTACCCGGGACGTTTCCGGGGAGGGGGTGCAGCAGGCACTGCTGAAAATTGTGGAGGGGACCGTGGCCAACGTCCCGCCCCAGGGCGGCCGGAAGCATCCCCATCAGGAATTCATCCAGATGAACACGAAGAACATCCTCTTTATCTGCGGCGGCGCGTTCGACGGGCTGGAAAAAATTATTGAAAAGCGCCTGGATCAAAAGAGCATCGGCTTTGGGGCCAATATCCAGGGAAAGAAGGACAAAGACCTGAGCAAAATCCTCCACGAGGTCCAGCCCCACGACATTCTGAAGTACGGCATCATCCCGGAGCTGGTAGGCCGCCTTCCGGTTATCGCGCCGCTGAACGGCCTGAGGCGGGAAGACCTGGTCCGCATTCTCCAGGAGCCGAAGAACGCCTTGGTGAAGCAGTACAAAAAGCTGCTGGAGTACGACGACGTGGAGCTGGAATTTGAAGGCGAGGCGCTGGACGCGATTGCCGACAAGGCCATTGAGCGGAACATCGGTGCACGGGGCCTTCGGGCCGTCATGGAGGGTATGCTGACTCAGATCATGTACGACATCCCCTCGGACCCTACCATTGCCAAAGCCGTTATTACCAGGGAGTGCGTGGACGGTACGGGCCGGCCCGTTTTGACAAAGGACCCGGAGAAGGTGAGCTATTCCGTGAAGCTGAATCCGGGCAAGAGCGGAAAATCCCGCCCGCCGAAGTCCGCATCCTGACACAAGAAGACGCCCGGCCCCGCGCCGGACTGAAAGAGAGGAAGGGAGTAACGTCCCTTCCTCTCGGGTTGTAAGGACATCTTCCATTCCGTACCATTATTTTCCAGTGCCTGGAAAGGAGCGTGAACCCTATGACGCCTATGGAACCGGCTACAATCAATATGCCTGTGCTGGCTCTTCGCGGTCTGACGGTCTTCCCTCATATGAATCTGACCTTTGACGTGGAGCGGCCCATCTCCATTGCGGCCCTGGAGCGGGCCATGGAGGGGGAGCAGGATGTTTTCCTGGTCACCCAGCGGGAGATCGGAGTGGAACAGCCGGAGGAGAAGGACCTGTATCAAATCGGCACCGTCTCCCACATCCGGCAGATTCTCCGCCTGTCCTCCGGTTCCGCCCGGGTGATGGTGGAGGGCCGGAGGCGGGCCCGCCTCCGGCGGTTGTGGCAGTCCTCACCGTACTTGCAGGCCAATATTGAGGTGCTGCCGGAGGAGGTTCCCTCCGAAGCCAGGAGCCCCCGGGCAGAGGCCTTGCTTCGCCAAGCCTGGAGCCTCTTCAGCGAGTACGCCCAGCTTTCCGGATCGGTTCCGGGGGAGATTGTCACCGCTGTGATGGATGGCCGGGACGTGGGGTATCTGGCGGACTTCATTGCCCAGAACATCCCCCTGCGGCACACGGATAAGCAGGGGATTCTAGAGGAGCTGGCCCCCTTCGTCCGGATGCGGAAGCTGAACGGCCTTCTGGCCAGGGAGTGCAGCATCCTGGGTTTTGAGCATGAGATGGAGGGCAAGATCCGGGACCAGCTGATTCGCACGCAGCGGGACCAGATTCTCCGCACGCAGATTCGGGTCCTCCAGAACGAGCTGGGGGAGGACGACGAGGATGAAGTTGAGGATTATTGCCGCAAGATTTTGGAGCTGCAGTTGGAGGAGGAGGCGGAGAAGCACCTGCTGAAGGAAGCGGGGAAGCTCTCCCGTCAGCCCTATGGCAGCGCCGAGGCGTCGGTGATCCGAAACTATTTGGATGTATGCCTGGAGATGCCCTGGAACACGGAGACGCGGGAGCGCGTCAGCGTGGAGGCCGCCCGGAAGGTGCTGGAAAAGGATCATTTCGGCCTGGCGAAGGTGAAGGAACGGATTTTGGAAACCATCGCCGTCCGGCAGATGAACCCCAAGGGCAAGGGGCAGATTTTGTGCCTGGTGGGCCCGCCGGGGGTGGGAAAAACCTCCATTGCCATCAGCGTTGCCAAGGCGCTGAACCGGAAGCTGGCCCGGCTTTCCCTGGGCGGCGTCCGGGACGAGGCGGACATCCGGGGCCACCGGCGGACCTACATCGGCTCCATGCCCGGCCGGGTCATTGACGCCATCATCCGGGGCGGGTCCATGAACCCGCTGCTGCTGCTGGACGAGATCGATAAGCTGGGGAACGATTACCGGGGAGACCCGGCCTCGGCCCTGCTGGAAGTGCTGGACAGCGAGCAGAACCATTCGTTCCGGGACCACTATATGGAGATTCCCGTGGACTTGAGCCGGGTGATGTTCATTACCACCGCCAACACCACGGACACCATTCCCCAGCCCCTGCTGGACCGGATGGAGGTTATCCGCCTCAGCAGTTACACCGACGAGGAGAAGGTGGAGATCGCCCGCCGCCATCTGCTGCCCAAGCAGCTGGCGGAGCACGGCTTGAAGAAATCCTCCCTCCGGGTGGGGGACGATGTGCTCCGGGCCGTAATCCGGGACTACACCCGGGAGTCCGGCGTCCGGCTGCTTGAGCGGCGCATTGCGGCCCTATGCCGGAAAACGGACATGAAGCTGGTTTCCGGCGAGACGAAGCGGGTGACGGTAATGGAGGAGGATCTTCCGAAATTCCTGGACTGCCAGCCCTATCCCCCTGCCCTCCATACGGAGAAGGAGGAGACCGGCGTGGTCAACGGCCTGGCATGGACGGAGACCGGCGGCGAGATTCTGGAAGTCGAGGTCGTTGTGTGCGAGGGCACCGGCAAGCTGGAGCTCACCGGAAACCTGGGGGACGTGATGAAGGAGTCGGCCCAGGCGGCCCTGAGCTGCATCCGCAGCCGGGCGGCAGTGCTGGGCGTGGAAGCGGAGTTTTATAAAAACAAGGACATCCATGTCCACTTCCCCGAGGGAGCGGTGCCCAAGGACGGTCCCTCGGCGGGCATCGCCGTCACCACGGCCATGCTCTCCGCCCTGACGGACCGGAAGGTCAAGGCGGGCCTGGCCATGACGGGAGAGGTGACCCTCCGGGGACGGGTGCTGGCCATCGGCGGGCTGAAGGAGAAGACCATGGCCGCCCTGCGGAACGGCATCGGCACGGTGCTGATTCCCAAGGACAATATCCGGGACCTGGAGGAAATTGACCAGACGGTCCGGGCGGCGCTGAACTTCATTCCGGTGGAGACCGTGGATCAAGTCTTTGCCGCGGCGCTGGTGCCCATGCCGGAGGCGGTTCGTGAGGAAGCGCCGGTCTTTCCCCCTATCGGCCGGGAAAAGAAAGAAGCCGCTGTTCTCCGGCAGTAAAGGAGGGGAAGGATGTCCGTCAATTTTGGAAAAGCGGAATTTGTCCGTTCCGCCGGGACCAGGGAACAGTTCCTTTGGGACGGTTTGCCGCAGTTTGCCTTTGCGGGCCGGTCCAACGTGGGGAAGTCCTCGGTGATCAACCGGCTCCTGGGCCGGAAGAACCTGGCCTATGTGGGGTCTTCCCCAGGGAAGACCACCCAGGTGAACTACTTCCTGGTGGACGGGAAAGCCTACCTGGTGGACCTGCCGGGCTACGGCTATGCCAAAGTCTCCAAAGCGGAGAAGGAGCGCTGGGGGCGCCTGATGGAAAGCTATTTCCAGGAGGCCCATATCACCGCCGGCGTGCTGATTGTGGACGCCCGGCACAAGCCGACGGCCAATGATTTGACGATGCACGGCTGGTTTCGGGAGACGGGCTGTCCGGAGATTGTAGTGGCCAACAAGCTGGATAAGCTGAAAAAGAGCCAGATTGACCCGGCTTTGGCTTTGATTCGGGAGACGCTGGAGCTGGGGGAGGAGGACGTGCTCCTGCCGTTCTCCGCCGAGAAGGGAACGGGGAAGGAGGAGCTCATCCGCCTTCTGAACGCCGCTGTGGAATAAAAAAAGAAAAGCCGCCCAGCTGGGCGGCTCTTTTTCTATACAGGCTGCTTATTGCACGATGAGGGTTTTTCCGTCCATTTCCGGCGGACAGGCCAGGCCCATCACATCCAGCATCGTCGGCGCGATATCGGCAAGCCTTCCGTCGCTCCGCAGCTCGGACCCCGCGCCGCAGAGAATGAAGGGCACAGGATTCGTGGTGTGGGCGGTCATGGGGCTTCCGTCTGGCTCCACCATCTGCTCCGCGTTTCCGTGGTCGGCGGTGATCATAGCGATGCCTCCCATTTTCAAGGTGGCGTCCACCACCTTGCCCACGCAGGTATCCACGGTTTCCACCGCCTTGACCGCGGCGTCAAAAATTCCGGTATGGCCCACCATGTCGCAGTTGGCAAAATTCAGGATGATGACGTCGTAGGCCCCGGATTCAATGCGCTCCACGCATTTTTCGCAGACCTCCGGAGCGCTCATCTCCGGCTGAAGGTCGTAGGTAGCCACCTTGGGGGAGGGAACCAGCACCCGGTCCTCCCCGGGGAAGACGGTTTCGCTGCCGCCGTTGAAGAAGAAGGTCACATGGGCGTACTTCTCCGTCTCCGCGATGCGGAGCTGGGTCATGCCCATTTTGCTGAGGTATTCGCCCAGGCCGTTATTCACCAGCACCCGGGGGAAGGCCACCTCCACGTTGGGCATGGAGGCGTCATACTCCGTGTTGCACACAAAGGTCAGGGGGAAGAACTGTCGGGTGAAGCCGTCAAACTCCGGGTCCACCAGAGTCCGGGTAATCTCCCGGGCCCGGTCGGGGCGGAAGTTGAAGAAGATCACGCTGTCGTTGTCGGAAATAGAGCCGTCGGCATCGCAGACCACGGGCTCCACGAACTCGTCGGTGACGCCCTTTTCATAGGACTTTTTCACCGCGTCCACGGGGTCCGGGTTGTTGATGGGGCTCTCGCCGTAGACCATGGCGTCATAGGCCTGCTCCACCCGGTCCCAGCGTTTGTCCCGGTCCATGGCGTAGTACCGGCCCATGACCGTGGCGATTTTGCCCACGCCGATTTCCTCGCACTTCTCCACCGTCTGGGCCACAAAGCCCGCGCCGGAGGTGGGGGACACGTCCCGCCCATCCAGGAAGGCGTGGATATAGACCCGGGTAAGTCCCTTGTCCTTGGCCATTTTCAAAAGGGCGAAGAGGTGGGTCAGGTGGGAGTGGACGCCGCCGTCAGACAAAAGGCCGAACAGGTGCAGGGCGGAGCCCTTTTCCATGCAGGCGTCCATGGCGTGGAGGTAAGCGGGATTTTGGAAAAAGCTGCCGTCCTCAATGGAGCGGGTGATGCGGGGCAGGTCCTGGAAGACCACCCGGCCGCCGCCGATGTTGGTGTGGCCCACCTCGCTGTTGCCCATCTGCCCGTCGGGCAGGCCCACGTCCAGCCCGGAGGCGGAGAGGGTTGTGTGGGCGAACTCCTGGAAGAAGCCGTCCAGCCGGGGCGTTTTGGCGGTTTGGACGGCGTTTCCCGTCTCTCCGCCGCCGGTGCCGAAGCCGTCCATGATGATCAAAGTAGTCGGTGTTTTGTTCATTAAATACTCCTCCTCAGGGGAGAATTGAAATCATTTTCCCGACGGCATGTGCGTCAGGAAAATTCCCCGATTCGTGCGCCTTGGGCGCATACACCCGTGACTGACGTCACTGGTGTGGGGGAATCCAAAGGGGGGACGGAGTCCCCCCCTTTGAGACGGAGTCATTCTTGATTGGCCGCGTTGATGATCTCCACGAACTGGTCGGGCTTCAGGGCCGCGCCGCCAATGAGTCCGCCGTCGATGTCGGGCTGGGCCAGGAGCTCCGCGGCGTTTTTGGCATTCATGGACCCGCCGTACTGGATCGTGACGCTCCGGGCCACCCGGGCGCCGTACAGAGAGCGGATGGTGGCGCGGATGTTGGAGCAGACCTCACCGGCCTGCTCGGCGGTGGCGGTCTTGCCGGTGCCGATGGCCCAGATGGGCTCATAGGCGATGATGCAGCGGCGCAGCTTGTCGGCGGGCACGCCGAAGAGGGCGCTCTTCACCTGGAGGGCAATCCACTCGTTGGTGATGCCGGTCTCCCGCTGCTCCAGGCTTTCGCCCACGCAGATGATGGGGCTCATACCGGCGTTCAGCACGGCGTGGACTTTTTTATTGACGGAGACGTCGGTTTCGCCGAAGTACTGGCGGCGCTCGCTGTGGCCGATGATGACGTACTTGACGGCCAGGTCTTTCAGCATATCGGCGGAGATCTCGCCGGTGTAGGCGCCCTTCTCCTCAAAGTAGACGTTTTCGGCGCCCACGGAGATGCGCAAATCCTTGAAAGCCTTGGCAGCGGTGGAGATGTTGCAGGCGGGGACGCAGATCAGCGTTTCGCACCACTTGGCCCGGGGCATAATCTTGCGGATTTCCTCGGCAAATTTCTTGGTTTCGCTGGCGGTCATGTTCATCTTCCAGTTTCCGGCGATGACGGTTTTGCGATATCTGCGGTTCATGATGTTCAAAACTCCTTTATATTTATGTTTTCAAGATGGCGGGCGTCAGAGCCCGTGGGAAAGCAAAAAGCAATCAACTAATATATAGCCGAACTGAGGGAAAAAGTCAAGGGCGCAGAGTGCTTTTTCCTGAACTTTTTCCTCAAAAATACGGCGTCAGGCGTCCAAAAGGCACGCCACGCCCGGCAGCTCTTTGCCTTCCAGGAACTCCAAAGAGGCTCCGCCGCCGGTGGAGATGTGGCTCATCTTGTCGGCGTAGCCCAGCTGCTCCACCGCCGCCGCGCTGTCTCCGCCGCCAATGACGGTGATGGCGGAGGTTTTGCTCAGGGCCTCGGCCATGGCCTCGGTGCCCTTGGCGAAGGCGGGGAACTCAAACACGCCCATGGGGCCGTTCCAGATGACGGTGCCCGCGCCGGACACGGCGTCACAGTAAAGCTTCACCGTCTCGGGCCCGATGTCCAGGCCCTCCCAGCCGTCGGGAATTTCCCCGGCCTTGACGAGCTGGCTCTTGGCGTCGGGAGCAAACTTGTCGCCGCAGACGGTGTCCACCGGCAGAAGGAACTTCACGCCCTTGGCCTCGGCCTTGGCGATCATCTCTTTGGAATAGTCCATCCAGTCGGATTCCAGCAGGCTGTTGCCGACCTTGCCGCCCTGGGCGGCGGAGAAGGTGTAGGACATGCCGCCGCCGATGATGATGGTGTCGGCGATTTCCAGCAGGTTGTTGATAACCCCAATTTTGGAGGAGACCTTGGCCCCGCCCAGGATGGCCACCAGGGGCCGCTTGGGGCTGGCGATGGCGCCGCCCAGGAAGTCCAGCTCCTTCTGGATCAGAAAGCCGGAGACGGCGGGCAGGTAATCGGCCACGCCGGCGGTGGAGGCGTGGGCCCGGTGCACCGCGCCGAAGGCGTCGGACACGTAGACCTCCGCCATGGAGGCCATGGCCTTGGCAAGCTCCGGGTCGTTTTTGGTCTCGCCTTTTTCAAAGCGGGTGTTTTCCAGCAGCAGAATCTCGCCGGGCTTCAGGGCGGCGGCTTTGGCCTTGGCGTCCTCGCCCACCACGTCGGCGGCCATAGAGACGGGCTTGCCCAGCAGCTCGCCCAGGCGCTTGGCCACGGGAGCCAGGCTCAGCTTCGCCAGGGACTTCTTCCACTTCTCCTCGGTGAGGGAAGCGGGGTCCTTGCCCTTTTCGGCCTGCTTCTTGACCCATTTGTCAAAGCTGGCCTCGGGCTTGCCCAGGTGAGAGCAGGCGATCACGGCGGCGCCTTGCTCCAGCAGGTACTGAATGGTGGGCAGGGCGGCCACAATGCGCTTGTCGCTGGTGATCGCGCCGGTCTCCTTGTCCTGGGGGACGTTGAAATCGCAGCGCAGCAGCACCTTTTTGCCGGACACCTCTACGTCTTTGACGGTCTTCTTGTTGTAATTCATCTCAGGACTCCTCCTAAAAAGAACTTATTTCTCGGCGCGAACGCCGGTTTAAACATATTATAATGCTATAAGTTATAAGCGCGCCATTTCTCCCGTACCCAAAAGGCCGGGGAAGCCGCTTTGCCGCAGGGCCTCATATACGCATACGGCTACGGCGTTGCTCAGGTTCAGGCTCCGGGCCTCGTCCACCATGGGCAGCCGGACGCAGCGCTCCCGAAACCGCTCCCGGAAGGGGAGGGGCAGCCCGGCGGTCTCCTTGCCGAAGAAAAGCCAGCTGTCTTCCGTGAATGCTGCCTCCGTGTACGGCTGGGGAGCCTTGGTGGTGGTGAGCCAAAGGTCCGACGCGGCCTCCGGATGGCGGCGGAAGAGGTCTTCCAGATTCTCGTAGTCCGAAACCTCCACCAAGTGCCAGTAGTCCAGGCCGCAGCGCTTCATGTTCCGCCGGATGGCGCCCTGGGAGATGTCGAAGCCCAGGGGGCGGACCAGATGGAGGCTGGAGCCGGTGGCGGCGCAGGTGCGGGCGATGTTCCCGCAGTTCTGGGGAATCTCCGGTTCCACCAGTACGACGTGCAGCATAGGGGCCCTCCCGCTTTTTCACAGAATAGTGTTATTGTAATCTATTACCTTAACAAATTCAACTACATTCTTTGAAAAAATTACATTTTTGATTAAAACATACCAGGGGGAAAAAGCAAATTCTGCGAAACGCCGAAAAAAGCCGGGAGATTTGGGGGCTTTTCTCTCTTTTTCCGTGAGCTCTGACAAAAAAGAACAAGAGACAGGAAAAAATTTGGAAAAAATTCTAGGGACAAATTCACCGTAACCACTGGATTTTCCCCAAAAGTTTGCTATAATGGAGTTGTCTTTAGTAAAAATGTGCAAAGGAGGGCGAGTTCATGAGTTGTCCGAAACAGGCTGTTTTGATTTTTGAGGAAGACGCCGCCGTCCCGGCGGGCTTGAAGCCGCTGATGCTGGAAACCGTGCTGTCCCGTCCCATCCTATCCTGGGTATGCGACCGATTGCGGGCTGAAGGCGTTCAGCGGCTTTTCGCTGTCTGCGGCCCTCGCTTCGCGGAGGAAGCCCGGGGCATCCTGCCCCCGGAGTCCGCCGTTTCCGAGCAGTGGACGGACCTGGAGTCGTTTTTGGACACGGACGGCGCCACGCTGGTGCTCCCCAGGGCCGCGTTCCCCATGGAGGAGGCCGGGCCGGGCTTTGCCTACGCCGCGCCGGGCCGGGAGCTCCGGGAGACCTGGCGGGTGAAAATGACCAACAGCGTGCAGGGCGCGGAGCTGGTCTCCGGCTGGCTGCCGGTCTACGGGCCGGACACCGTGGCCGAGATTGAGGCGCTGCTGCGGCAGAGGGAAGCCTCCAAGGAAATGGGATAAAGAAAAAAGTGAATTCGTCCGGCCAATGGCGCGGCTGGACAAAAAAATAAATGACCGGAGGCCCGGTCATGGAAAGAGAGCGTTTAGGATATGATTTCACACGGGAAAGATATCAAGGTGTTCTCCGGCAACGCGAACCTGAAGCTGGCGAAGGAAATCTGCGCGCAGATGGGCACGAAGCTGGGAGAGGCCGAGGTCGGCGCCTTCTCCGACGGCGAGGTGTTTGTCTCCCTGTATGAGACCGTCCGGGGCAGCGACGTTTTCGTGGTCCAGCCCACCTGCAGCCCGGTTAACAACAACCTGATGGAGCTGCTCATCATCATCGACGCGCTGAAGCGGGCCTCCGCAGGCCGCATTACCGCCGTCATTCCCTACTACGGCTATGCCCGGCAGGACCGGAAGGCCAAGGCCCGGGACCCCATCACCGCCAAGCTGGTGGCCAACATGATCACCGCCGCCGGGGCGGACCGGGTGCTGACCATGGACCTCCACGCCGCCCAGATCCAGGGCTTCTTCGATATCCCGGTGGACAACTTGGCGGGCAACCCCATTTTCGTGGACTACTACGCCAAGAAGTTTGGCGGCAGCTGTGAGGACATGGTGGTGGTATCCCCGGACGTGGGCTCTGTCTCCCGGGCCCGGGCCTTTGCCCAGAAGCTGCACATGCAGCTGGCCATTGTGGATAAGCGCCGCCAGCGGGCCAACCACTGCGAGGTCATGAATGTCATCGGCGACGTGGAGGGACGGGACTGCATCCTCTTTGACGACCTGGTGGACACCGGCGGGTCCCTCTGCAATGCCGCCCAGGCCCTGATGGACAATGGGGCCCACAGCGTCCACGCCTGTGCCTCCCACGGCGTGCTCTCCGGCCCGGCCATTGACCGGATCAATGCCAGCCCCATTCAGGAGCTGGCCCTGCTGGACACCATCCCGGCCATTCAGCCGGAGCTGAGCAGCAAGGTGAAGTATCTCTCCGTGGCGCCTATGTTCTGCGAGGCCATCGAGCGGGTCTATCAGGAGGTTTCCATCTCCAAGCTGTTCCGCTGAGGCCGGCGTCCGCATCTATAAAACAATAGAGCCATCCAAGGCGGGGAAGTCGTACTTCCCCGCCTACGTGGGTTGTGCGGAATGGTCGAATTTTTGATTTTTTTGGAAAGGCGGGACCGATATGCTGTTTGGAAATAAGGGCTCCTCCGTGGAGTGGCTGATCGCGGGGCTGGGGAACCCTGGAACGAAGTACGAGAACACCCGGCACAACATGGGCTTTCGGGCGGTGGAGCTGCTGGCGGAGCAAAAGGGCGTGAAGCTGAACAAGGTGAAGTTCAAGTCCGCCTACAACCTGATGGAGTTCGCCGGGGCCCGGTGCCTGGTGATGAAACCTCAGACCTACATGAACCTCTCCGGCGAAGCGGTGCGGGAGGCGGCGCAGTTTTATAAAATCCCCCCGGACCATGTGCTGGTGATTTACGACGACGTGGCCCTTCCCGTGGGAAAGCTGCGGGTACGGCCCACCGGTTCCGCCGGGGGGCACAACGGCATCAAAAACATCATCGCCCACTTGGGCACCCAGGACTTTCCCCGGATCAAAATCGGCACCGGGGCCCCGGAGGACAAGGACGGCATGATCAACTGGGTCATCGGCGTCCCCTCCCAGAAAGAGCGGGAGGTCCTTCTGGAAGCCTTCCGGCGGGCCATTGAGGCGGCGGCGTGCGTCATTGAGCACGGCTGCCAGAGGGCCATGAACGATTTTAACTGACTGCAAAGGGTTTTTGCCATGAAGCATCTGCTGGAAAAACTGATGACCATTCCGGAGGCGGGGGAGCTGCTCCGCCGGGTGGAGGACGGCGGCTGTCCCGCCGCGGTGACGGGCCTTCAGCCCGTACAGCGGGCCTGCCTGGGCGCGGCGGCAGCTCGGGCGGCGGGCCGTCCGGCGGTCTTTGTCTGCGGCGACGAGGGGGAGGCCCGGCAGCTGGCCGGGGACTTGGAGGCCCTGCTGGGCGAAGCTCCGGTGACGCTGCTGAGCCGGGAGTGGCGGCTCCGCCCCGGGGCGGTGTCCTCCCGGGACTGGGAGCGGGGCCGCCTGGCGGCGCTGTACGCCATGGCCCAGGGCGCTCCCGGGGCCGTTGTGGCCACCGCCGACGCACTGATGGCCCGGACCATGCCTCCGGAACTGCTGAGGGATCTGTCTGTCATTTTGAGGGTGGGAGAACGTCTGGATCTGAGCGATTTGCCGGACCGGCTTCTCTCCGCCGGGTATGTCCGCTGCCAGCAGGTGGAGGGCGTGGGCCAGTTTGCCCTCCGGGGCGGCATTCTGGACGTGTTCTCCCCCCTGATGGACCAGCCGGTCCGCTGTGAGTTCTTCGACGATGAAATCGACTCCATGGGGGCCTTTGACCCCGGTACCCAGCGGCGGACGGCGAACCTGGATTCCGCCCTGATTCTCCCCGCCGCCGAGGTCCTGCCCCGGCAGGCAAAGGGAGGACTGGAGGGCCTGGGGGAGAAGCTCCTGGCCCTGGCCGGAAAGCTGGAGAAAAAGGGCTCTCCCGCCGCCGCTCATCTCCGGGAGGACGGTGAGCGCCTGAAAAACGGTTCCGTCCCCGAGGGAATGGACCGCTATCTGACCGCCGTCTATCCTAAAGCCGCCGCCGGAGTCCACTATCTGCCCCAGGACGCCCTGGTGTTCCTTTGCGAGGCGGGCCGGGTGGACGAGCGGGTGAAGGGCGCGCTGCTCCAAAACCGGCAGGACCTGGAGACTTTAATGGAGGCCGGGATTTTAGCAGGAGACTACGCGAAGCTGCTCCTCTCCGCCGAGGAGCTTTACGCCGCCTTGGAGGCCTTCCCGGTGATCATGGCGGGGGCTCTGCCCACTTCCCGCTATCCATACCCGCCCAAGGGCATTTTGAGCGTCAACGCCCGCCAGCTCAGCTCTTACGGCGGCAGCCTGGAGACCGCCGTCACGGATTTGGAGCAGTACCGGGAGAGCGGCAGCGCTGTGCTGCTGCTGTGCGGCGGGGAGACGCGGGCGAAAAATCTCCACAATCTCCTCTCGGAACGGGGGATTCCCGCTGCCCTGGACATCAAGGGAACCGCCATGCCGGGCCCCGGGGAAGTGCGGATATCCGTGGGAGCCCTCTCCGCCGGGTGCGAGTGGCCGGCCCTGAAGCTGGCGGTGCTGACGGAGGGGCAGCTCATCGCCCCCTCCCGGAAGCGGGCGCGGCCCAAAAAGGATTCCAACCGCCAGAAAATCCAGTCCTATACCGACTTGAAGCCGGGGGATCTGGTGGTCCATGCTCACCACGGTGTAGGCCGCTTCGCGGGCATCCAGCGGATGCCGGTGGACGGCGTGGAGAAGGACTATATTAAAATTAACTACGCCGGGGGGGACTGCCTCTATGTCCCCGCCACGGCGCTGGATTTGGTAAGCAAGTATATCGGCGGCGGGGAGGACGGCGAGGGCAGCCGGAAGCTGAACAAGCTGGGAGGCACCGAGTGGGCCAAGCAGAAAACCCGGGCCAAGAAGGCCGTCAAGGACCTGGCCAAGGGCCTGACGAAGCTCTACGCCGAGCGCCAGCGCTGTCCCGGCTTCGCCTTTTCCCAGGACTCCCCCTGGCAGCAGGAGTTTGAGGAGGCGTTTCCCTACGCGGAGACGGACGACCAGCTCCGGGCCATCGCGGAAATCAAGAAGGACATGGAGCGCCCGAGGCCCATGGACCGCCTCCTCTGCGGCGACGTGGGCTACGGCAAGACGGAGGTGGCTCTCCGGGCGGTGATGAAGTGCGTGCTGGACGGGAAGCAGGCAGCCATTCTGGTGCCCACCACCGTCCTGGCCCAGCAGCACTACGCCACGGCCATGGGCCGCTTCCGGGATTTCCCGGTGCGGATTGAGGTTTTGTCCCGCTTCACGCCGCCCAAGGACCAAAAGCGTATTTTGGAGCTGGCGAAGGAGGGCCGGGTGGATCTTCTCATCGGTACTCACAAGCTGCTGCAAAAGGGCATGGAATTCAAGGATCTGGGGCTGCTCATCATCGACGAGGAGCAGCGCTTCGGCGTCACCCACAAGGAGCGCTTGAAGGAGATGAGCCGTCAGGTGGACGTGCTGACCCTGTCCGCCACGCCCATTCCCCGGACGCTGAACATGGCCCTGTCGGGCCTCCGGGACATGTCCGCCATCGAGGAGCCCCCGGCGGATCGCCAGCCGGTCCAGACTTATGTGCTGGAGCACGATTGGGCCATTTTGGAGGACGCCATGCGGAAGGAGCTTGACCGGGGCGGACAGATTTACTACCTTCACAACCGGGTGGAGAGCATTGACCGCGCGGCCTCCCGCATTCAAAAGATGCTGGGGCCCGAGGTCCATGTGGTCACCGGCCATGGGAAGATGAGCGAACAGGAGCTGTCCGCCGTTATGGGGGCCATGGTGGAGGGAGAGGCGGACGTGCTGGTCTGCACCACCATCATAGAGACGGGCATTGACATCTCCAATGTCAATACGCTTATCGTAGAGGACGCGGACAAAATGGGCCTGGCCCAGCTCCACCAGCTCCGGGGCCGCATCGGCCGCAGCGCCCGGCGGGCTTACGCCTACCTGACCTTCCGAAAGGGGAAAGTCCTCCAGGAGATTGCCGCCAAGCGCCTTTCGGCCATCCGGGAGTACGTGGAGTTTGGCTCCGGCTTCCGCATCGCCATGCGGGACCTGGAGATTCGGGGGGCGGGGAATCTTCTGGGCCCGGAGCAGTCCGGATATCTCATGAGCGTGGGCTATGACCTCTATTTAAAGCTCTTGGAGGAGGCCGTGCTGGAGGAGCGGGGCGAGGAGAGGCAGATCGAAACGGAGTGCTCCGCCGACCTGACCGTCAACGCCAACATCCCGGAGCGTTACGTCTCCTCCCCGGAGCAGCGGATGGACCTCTACCGCCGCATCGCCGCTATCCGCTCCAACGACGACGCGTCGGACCTGCTGGACGAGCTTTTGGACCGCTATGGGGAGGCTCCCAAGCCGGTGCTGGCCCTGCTGGACGTGGCCCTTTTGCGGGCGGCGGCGGCCAAGGCGGGGGTGTCGGACATTACCCAGAAGAAGGACGTCCTCCGCTTCCAGATGGCGGTGTTCCGCCCGGAGGCGGTGGTGAAGGTCTGCGGGCTGAACAAGTACCGCCAGCGCCTGTCCGTGGCCGCCGGAGAGGACCCGGCCCTGAAGCTGAAGCTGAAGCCCGGCGCGGACGCGCTGGAGAGCGCCATGGAGCTGGTGGAGGATTTGAAGCTGCAAACCCAGGCGTAAAACACGGGGGATCTGAAGACAGATCCCCCGTGTTGTCATATCTTCCATTCCTTCCCAATATAATGGTTGGGACAACCTCATGATGGGAGGAGTGGGAGCGATGCGGAAACGGATGGCGGCGCTGGGCCTGGCTCTATGCCTGGGACTCAGCGGCTGCGCGGTGAAAGGGGAGGAGAAAAACGCCTCCCTGCTGGGCCGGGCGGCGGAGCTGGGGGAGGAGCTGGTCCTGCTGACCGTGGACGGCCGGGAGGTCCCCGCCTGGCGGTATCTCTATTGGCTGGCCTTCACCTGTGACCAGGTCCGGGAGAAGTACAAGGACGCCGGCCTGTCCCTGGACTGGGAAACCCCGGTCCCCGGCGGCACCCTGGCGGACTATGCCAAGGACCAGGCCCTGGCCAACACGGCCCTCTACGCCACGGTGGAGAACTGGGCGGAGCAGTACGGCTGCGCCCTCAGCGAGCGGGAGCGGGCGGCCCTGGCGGAGACCTGGGAGGAGCAGTCCGCGGCCCGCGGCGGGGAAGAGGCGTACTTAAAGGAACTGGCGGCCCTGGGGCTGGATCGCCTCCGCTCCGAGGAGCTGTCGGAGGTGGGGATGCTCTACGCCAAGCTCTACGACCTCTGCCTGACGGAGGGCAGCGAGCTCTCAGGCCTCCTGGAGAATACGGACGGCCTGACGGTGGACCGCATTCTAATTTCCGCCGGGGAGGACCGGGAGGCGGCCCGGGAGAAGGCGGCGGAGGTATTCTCCCGCCTCAACAGCGCGGAGGACCCGGCGGCGGCCTTTTCGGCCCTGGCGGCGGAGGGAGACGACGCGGCGGGCCCCCGGACCCTTCTGCCGGGAGACGGGACCCTGCCCCCAGCGCTGGAGGAAGCGGCGCAGACCCTGGAGGAGGGCCAGTGCTCCGGCATTTTGGAGTCGGAGGAGGGGTTTTCCATACTTCGCCGTCTGGTCTTCCAGGGGGAGGACCTGGCGGGAGAGGCCTTTGACCGCCTGCTCCAGGCCGCCGCTGAGGAAGCTCTGGTCCAGACCGCCCCGGCCTATGATACCTTGGACGCCGCTGCTTTTGACCAGGCGCTGGCGGAGCTGCGGGCGGAGAAGACGTAAGCCCTCCGCTTCTTGAAACCGGGAAGCGGGACCGGGCGGGATTGGAAAACGATGGATTTTCGTCACCTTGACGAAAACGGCCCTGATGTTGTCAAATATTTAACGAAATTGTAAAACCTGACGAAAGACCATTGACGAAACGGGGAGGAGTCTCTATAATGATACGCAGAGAAAGGCGGTCAGCGGGCTTGTCAAAAAATTGGCAATCTGCGTCCCGCCTTGCCCGTTGAGACTCCGGCGGCCCGCCGAGCCGCCAAAATATTACAAATACGGAGGAACATCATGAAAGATCTTTATGTCGTGAACTGCTGCCGTACCGCCATCGGCTCCTTTGGCGGCAGTCTGAAGAACACTCCCGCTGCGGAGCTGGGCGCGATTGTGGTCAAAGAGGCCCTGAACCGCGCCGGTGTGAAGCCGGAGAATGTGGATGAGGTCATGTTCGGCTGCATCCTCACCGCCGCCCAGGGCCAGAACGTGGCCCGTCAGGTCTCCATCAAGGCCGGCATTCCCTATTCCGTTCCCGCCTACACCGTGGGCATGGTCTGCGGCTCCGGCATGAAGTCTCTCATCGAGGGCGCCCGCTCCATCCTGGCCGGGGATTCCGATATCGTGGTCTGCGGCGGCACGGAGAACATGAGCGCCGCTCCCTTTGCCTCCATGGACGCCCGCTGGGGCGCCCGCATGGGCGACAAGAAGCTGGTGGACACCATGATCAAGGACGGCCTCTGGGACGCCTATAACAACTACCACATGGGAACCACCGCGGAAAACATCAACGACATCTGGGGCATCACCCGCCAGGAGCAGGACGAGTTTGCCGCCGCCTCCCAGCAGAAGACCGAGGCCGCCCAGGCCGCCGGTAAGTTTGAGGCCGAGATCGTCCCCGTCCCCGTGAAGGTCAAGCGGGACATGGTGGACTTCAAGAAGGACGAATATCCCAAGGCCGGCGTCACCGCCGAGGGTATCGCGAAGCTCCGCGGCGCGTTCCCCGTGGGTCCCGAGTCCCCCAATCCCGAGGTTGTCCATACCTTCGAGGTCACCGGCAAGAAGGAAACCGAGGACAAGGGCCAGCAGCGGGTTACCGCGGCCAACGCCTCCGGCATCAACGACGGCGCGGCGGCCATCATTCTGGCTTCCGGCGAGGCTGTGGAGAAATACGGCCTGAAGCCCATGGCCAAGCTCATCGGCTGGGGCCAGGGCGGCGTGGACCCCAAGATCATGGGCGTGGGCCCCGTGCCCGCCTCCCGTCAGGCCATGGCGAAAGCCGGCGTGACCATTGATGACATCGATCTCATCGAGGCCAACGAGGCCTTTGCGGCCCAGTCCATCGCCGTGGGCCGGGAGCTGGGCTTTGACATGGCGAAGGTCAATGTCAACGGCGGCGCCATCGCTCTGGGCCACCCCGTGGGCGCTTCCGGCGCGCGGATCATTGTCACCCTGCTCCATGAGATGCAGAAGCGCCCCGAGGCCAAGAAGGGCCTGGCCACCCTCTGCATCGGCGGCGGCATGGGCGTTGCCACCGTCTTTGAGAAGTGCTGATACTCTTTCTCGGAGAGAAAAAGTATCCAAAAAGAGCGTTCGTCCGCTCCGGTTGTCTGGAGGGCGTCCGGGCCGGAGCGGCAGCGCGGAATTGCTGAATTTACAAAGAGGGGCCTTCGGGTCCCTCTTTGGCTGTTAAGGAGAGAAAAAAATGCGGGAACATTTTCAAGGGTTGGGCCATGTGGCTGTTTATACGCAGGATATTGAAAAGAGCATTGCCTTTTATGAAAATCTGGGCGGCGAAGTAAGGGGCCGGGGCGCTGTGAACGCTCCGGCGGGAGAGAAGAAGCTGGCTTTGGTGCTGTTTGGCGGCATTACGCTGGAGCTGATCCAGAGCCCTGGGGCCATGCCCATGGGGGAAGGGAACGTCCCCCACTTCGCTATCCTGGTAGACGACCTGGATGCGGCAGCGGCGGAAATCCGGGCGGCGGGAGTGGACAGTTTCCTGACACCGGAGAAGAAGGTCCTGCCGGACCTCTTCGGAGGCTTGCAGAACTGGTTTTTCACCGGCCCCTCCGGGGAGCAAATTGAGCTTTTGCAAATGCTGTAAAGGGAAAATGGCTTTCACCTAATGGTGAAAGCCATTTCTGCATAACCGGCTTAGCGGAACAATTTCCGGGCCACCCAGATGAACAGGCATGCGCCTGCTACGTCCACAATGAGATTGGCGAACCAGCCGTAGGCGTAAAAGCCGAACAGGCCGAACACGGTGCTGCCTACGGCAGAGCCTACCACGCCGATGATGATGTTGCGGAGAAACCCGCCGCCAGCATCCATCAGCCTCCCGGCAATCCAGCCCACCAGTGCACCCATAATTAGAGAGCCTAGTAAATGAAACATGCGAACGCTTCCTTTCCTCAGTCTTCAATATATTCCCGCACCCGGTAAACCGCTCCAATTTCTTCCTCGCAGATCTTCCGGCAGTTCTCGATCTCCTCCGTGGGGATGGTGTCCACCACGGTCATCATCACCGTGGGAACATACTGCCGGAGCTCCTTGGCAAAGGACTTCATGGCCTCGTAGGCCCCGGTTTGGACCGGATGGCAGAGAGCGTCGTACTTCTCCGCCGTGTCGGTGTTCAAGGAGATGGATACCATGTCGAACCGCCCGGCGAAGTCCGGGCAGATATTCCGGCCGTGAATCAGGTTTCCGGTGCCGTTGGTGTCCATGCGGGTGAAGGGCTTTTTGCCCTTGGATTTGAGTTGGTCAATCACCCAGCAGATATCGTCGATGCGGTAGCTGGGTTCGCCGAAGCCGCAGAAAACCAGCTGCTTGTATTTTGCGAGGTCCCGGCTTTCGATGTCCGCCAGGATTTCCTCCTTTGTAGGCTCCCGCTCCAGCCATAGATTGTGGGTGTAGATGCTGCCGCCGCGGCCGTTATGCCGGAGGCAGAATTCACAGTTGAAGTTGCAGCGGTTTGTGGTGTTGACGTACAGATTGTCACCGTATTCGTAAGTGATGGTAAAGCCTTTTTCCATAAAATATTGCTCCTTTTCCTATTGCAGATGAAATCCGGACAGAGTAAACACGCCGTCCCGGTATCCGACATCAGCGGTATAATCGGCCACGTAGTTCGTGGTCTTCCAAAGGTCCACCGCGCCCAAAAGCTGGATGGCATGCTCCTCCGGCAGAAGGCGGAAGTTTGCAATCCATCCGGCGGAGGGCTCCATCTGGCCCTCCAAAACGTGCTCCATATCGATTTCCAGAAGCTCCCGACCCAGAATTAGGAAGTTTCTTCCATCTGTCTGGACAAACCTCAGCAGAGGCGGAAGCCTTTCCTGCCAGAAGCTCCCCGGCATGGCGTAATCCGTCAGGGTTCCGTCCGGATTTTTCTCCAACACATGCAGGTCATAGATCGAAACGCCGGTGCCGCTGCCTACGTAGGTGAGGACAATCAGCTCGTCTTTCCCGTCGCCGTCCAGGTCCATTACAGCCATGCGGGGCAGGAACCGGCGGGGCGTGAGGAAGTCCCAGTCGAATTCCGCCAGGCTGTCCCCCCAGCGGATGAGGGCGGTCTCGTGGGCGTCCTCCGAATAGGGCAAGCCGTAAAAGGTCGCGTCCGCTTCAGGCGCTTCCGCTAGAAGGCCGATGGTCCCGCCCCGCAGCCAGCCGTCTATGTCATAACGCATCCAGCTGTTCTCTGGACTGAATTCCCGCGGAAGGGGCAGGTCATAGTCCTCCGCCGGGGCCCGGCCCTCGGTGACGGCGGCCTCTGCGGAAATGGGTTCCGCTTCCGCCGTCTCCGGCAGGGCAAAAGCCGGGACCTCCAGAACTTCCATAACGGTTTCCGGTTTCGCGCCGCAGGCCGTCAGCACTACCAGCATCAACAGCAGGGGAATTATTCGGTACATCCAGTTTCCTCCTTGTAGAATGCCCCAATCTTCGGAAATAACCGCAGCCCGTTTGCCCAGGCGATCCGGGTCATCTCCTCTGGGGAGACGCCCTTCCACTCCGCCAGCTTGTCGATAATATAGGGCAGGTTTCGGCTGTCATTCCGCTTCCCCCGCAGGGGGACCGGGGAGAGGTAGGGGGAATCCGTCTCCACCACGATGCGATCCAACGGCGTGACGGCGGCCACCTCCGGGGCCTTCTGGGCGTTTTTGTAGGTAATGGGCCCGTCGAAGCCCAAGAACCATCCCCGTTTTAAAAGCGCCTCCGCCATCTCGGGACTGCCGGAAAAGCAGTGGAACACCCCCCGCGCCTCGGGATAGTCCAGCACAATGGCCAGGGAATCCCCGTGGGCCTCCCGGTCGTGGACGATGACGGGCAGATCCAGCTCAATCGCCAGCTCAATCTGCCGCCGGAAGACCGTCTGCTGGAACTCCTTGGAAGGGTTGTCCTTCCAATAGTAATCCAGGCCGATCTCTCCCACGGCCACCACCTTCTCATGGCCGCACAGCTTCCGGAGGGCGGCAAATTCCGCCTCGCCCGTCCCGGCGCAGTCGGAAGGGTGGATGCCAACGGCGGCATAGACAAAGGGATACCGCTCCGCCAGGGCCAGGGCGGTCCGGGAACTCTCCAGCTCACAGCCGGGATCTACCACCAGCCCAACCCCGGCGGCAGGGAGGGCGGAGAGGATTTCGTCCCGGTCGGCGGCGAACCCATTGGAATCATAGTGGGCGTGGGTATCAAAAATAGGCATGGAAAAGCACCTCCTGGCAAAACAAAAAGGACATCCGAACGGATGCCCTTTTGGCCTGACGGCCTCCGGGCATTCACACGGAAGCGTCAATACCCCGGGAGCGGGGATATGTTGGATCAACCGATCCGATTGAGCTTCAGGGTCATGGCGCTCTTTTTGTGAGCGGCCGCGTTCTTGTGGAGAACACCCTTCGCCACAGCCTGATCGACCTTTTTCACCGCAACCTTGTAAGCGCCATCGGCATCGGTGCGATTGCCCTCCGCCGCCGCGGCCTCGAATTTTTTGATCGCAGTCTTGAGATCGGATTTCGTGGCCTTGTTGCGGGCGTTCCTCGCTTTCCCGATGAGAACGCGCTTCTTGGCAGACTTGATATTCGGCAAACCAAACACCTCCTTTGGCCGTAGATTTCATGCGGGCAGGACAAGTCCTACCGTACAGACCTATATTTTAGCAGGGAAAGCTCCAAAAAGCAAGGGTTTTTTTTCATATTTTCATAAGATTATCAAGAGGAGGGAGGAAACCCTGCCCGCCGGAGGGCCGTCGCGCGGATTTCCCGGCATTTTTCCGAGGGCAAGCTCATAAAATGGAGTCAAACAAGCTGTGTAAAACTCCAGAAGGAGGGACGGATATGACTTCAAGGCAGGCGGGACGGCGGATTGCCGCCAATACGCGGCGCAGGACCCGGAGCATCCGAGGCGGGACCCGAAAAAGTGAGCCGCTGGAGGCAAAGGATCTGCGGCTGATGCTGCGGCTGGTGGCTTGCGGCGGCATTTTTGTGGCGCTGGTGGCAGCAAAGCTGCTGCTTCCGGCGCGGATGGAGGCGTTCAATGAGAAGCTCTCCGCTGCCATGGAGCGGAACATGGACGTGCAGGCGGTCTTCTCCGCCGTGGGCCGGGCCTTTTCGGGAGAGGAAAGCGTTGCGGGCGTCTATCAGGCGGTATTCCATCCTGAGGAGGGAGCCGTCCAGACCGGGGCGCTCTCCCCGGCGGACAGCCCGCCAAAGATGACCGCCCGGGCGGTGCAGCTCCGGGACGGCGCGGCGCTGGACGTCCTGCGGCGCTTCCGCCCGGAAACGCCATCCCAGGCGGAGGCGGCGGAAACAGAAATGGAAGCAGAAGGGGCGGGTGGAATCCAGTCGGCCTCGAATCTGGCCTATGTGCTCTACTCCCAGGAGAATCTCCCCGAGGGCGTCAGCATGGAGCAGGACCGCTTGGGCTTTGACTTCTGCGCTCCGGTGACGGGGGGAGCGCTCAGCTCTGACTTCGGCTATCGGGAGCACCCCACGGAGGGGGAAGAGCGGTTCCACTACGGGGTGGACCTGGCGGCGGATACGGGGACGGAGGTGTGCTGTTTTGCCGACGGCACCGTCACCGCCGTGGGGGACAGCAGCAGCTATGGGCGTTACTGCGTCGTAGCGCACGAGAGGGGATATTCCACCCTCTACGCCCATTGCAGCCGCATCACGGTCTCCTCTGGAGCAGCGGTGAAGCGGGGGCAGAAAATCGCCGAGGTAGGGGAAACCGGCATGGCCACCGGGCCCCATCTTCACTTTGAGCTCCAGCGGGAGGGAACTTACCTGAATCCCATTTACTATGTCTCATCCCTGTAGGGTTCAGGTTACCGGCGGCTTTGTCCTGCTGACGGCCTGGTTTGTTCTGGCCAACGGCTGGGAGCCCCTGGTCACCGTGCTGGGAGCCGCCGCGTTCCATGAACTGGGACACTGGACCGTCCTTCATCTTTTAGGAGCGAAGGCGGCGGCGCTGCGGCTCAGCGTCCTGGGGGCGGCAATGGAGGTGGACAGCGGGCGGCTGTCCTACGGCGGGGAGCTGGCGGCGGTGCTGGCGGGCCCCGCCGCCAACCTTCTGGCGGCGCTGGTCCTGACGGCCCTGGGAGGAGAGCGCTGGCCCGCCGCCGTGGGGGCAAACCTGGTGCTGTGCGCCTTCAATCTGCTGCCGGTCCGGCCCTTAGACGGAGGGCGGGCGCTGTATCTGCTGGTCTCCTGGGCGGCGGGCCCGGCGGCAGGGGAGGCGGCGGGCCGCTGGGCGGGGACGGTTGCGGCGGCGGCGTTGTCGGGGCTGATCCTCTGGGTGATATGGAAGACCGGGGGAAGCCTGTGGCTGCTGCCTGCGCTGCTGGCAGGCATCCAATGGGGGGCGGTGCCCTGGCTGCGCGGCGTGCGTCTATAGAGCGGAAAAAGATCCCCGGCGTGTACGCGCCGGGGATCTTCATCAGGCAATGGCGTTTCGAAGCTGCTCCAGGAGATAGTCGCCAAGGTCCGGGCGATCCGACTCGGCGTCCGCCTGAAGGGCCGCCAGGGCGGCGTGAGCCTGGGCAATCTTCCGGACGTCAGCCTCCTCCCGCAGGGACTCGATCCAGGCGTCCAGATACTTCAGGAGCTTTTCCCAGGCCTGCTGCTCCTCCTCGTTCTCCTTGGCCTTCTCCATCCGCTCCAGGGTGGAGGTCTTGAAATCACCCAGCGCGGAAAGAAGGCTGTTTTTCATGAGAACGCTGTGGTCTAGGGCGGAGGCGTTCCGGGAGGCTCCGCCTTCGGAGGCGTAAGGCTGGTACAAAGCCAGCAGTTCGGCTGCCTGCGCTTTGCAGGTACCGCCAAAATGGGGGTCGTATTGGTGGCGGTCGATCATACCGAGGTAGTCCCGCCGCTCTGTGATATCGCCGGTTTCCAGCCCGGTGGGCAGTACGGTTCCGCCTGGGGCGCTTTGATGCGCGCCGGTCTTTGCCAAATGGCCGTACAGGGCGGCCAATTCCGCGTAGGAGGCGTTGGAGGGGTCGATGTCTTTGATATGACAGGTGAAATCATAAGGCCCGTTGTCCGACACGCCGCTGATGCGGACAATGGGGTCCTCCGGGGTGGAGTCCGCGGCGTATTCCGCGTAGATTTCCTGCATGGTGTTGTTCCGCCCGGCGTGAGCGCCGGAGTAGACGGTGTTTTCCGTGGGCATACGGAGATGGATAGGGGGCGCCTCAACCACGGCGGAGGTTTGGACCAGCTTCTCCTGGAAGGAGGCGCCCGCCGCCCTGCTCCGTCCGGCGGCAGGGCGGCTGTCTGTCCGGGGCTGGGTGTGAAGGAGATTTTGAACACTCATGGGAAACGACATCCTTTCTTTCGCTGATGATAAAAAACAGAAAGCGGCAGTGAATGTATCACGACCGCTTTCTGTTCCCTGCGTTCTTGTCCCCCGCAGTCCGTTGCGGAGGGAATTTTTATTTCGCGTACTCGACCACTTTGGTCTCCCGGAGGACATGGACCTTGATCTGACCGGGGTATTCCATTTCCTCCTCGATTTTCTTGGCCAAATCCCGGGCCAGAATGACCATCTGGTCCTCGCTGACCTGCTCGGGCTTCACCATGACCCGGACCTCCCGGCCCGCCTGGATGGCAAACGCCTTGTCCACGCCGGGATAGGAGCCGGTGATGGTCTCCAGCTGCTCCAGGCGCTTGATGTAGTTCTCCAGGTTCTCGCGGCGGGCGCCGGGCCGGGCGGCGGAAATGGCGTCCGCGGCCTGAACCAGGCAGGCAACGATGGTCCTGGGCTCCACATCGTTGTGGTGGGCCTCGATGGCGTGGATGATGTCCTCTTTTTCCTTGTACTTCCGGGCGAATTCCACGCCCAGGGCCACATGGGTGCCCTCCATCTCGTGGTCCACGGACTTGCCCAGGTCGTGGAGCAGTCCGGCCCGTTTCGCGGCCTGGACGTCCACCCCCAGCTCCGCCGCCATCATGCCGGCGATGTGGCTGACCTCCACGGAGTGCTGAAGAACGTTCTGGCCGTAGCTGGTGCGGTAGTGGAGGCGGCCCAGCATCTTCACCAGCTCCGGGTGGAGGCTGCGGACGCCGCACTCGAAGACGACCCGCTCGCCCTCGGCTTTGATGGTGGCGTCCACCTCCCGGCGGGCCTTCTCCACCATTTCCTCAATGTGCGTGGGGTGGATGCGCCCGTCGGAAATCAGCTTTTCCAGGGCCAGTCGGGCAATCTCCCGGCGCACCGGCTCGAAGCAGGAGACGGTGATGGCCTCCGGCGTGTCGTCGATGATGAGGTCCACGCCCGTCAGGGTCTCGATGGTGCGGATATTCCGGCCTTCCCGGCCGATGATACGGCCCTTCATTTCGTCATTGGGCAGGGGAACCACACTGACGGTCATATCGGCCACCTGGTCGGCGGCGCAGCGCTGGATGGCCTGGGCCACGATTTCGCGGGCCCTGGCGTCGCACTCCTCCTTCATCCGGGACTCCACCTCTTTGATCTTGAGGGCGGTCTCGTGGGTGACTTCCGCTTCCACCTGGTCGATGAGGTACTGCTTCGCTTCCTCAGTGGTGAAGCCGGAGATGCGCTCCAGCATTTCGGTCTGGCCGCGCTTGACAAGCTTGATTTCCTCGGTCTCCTTGTCAATGGCGGCGTGCTTTTGAGTCAGGGACTCCTCTTTCTTTTCCACGGCCTCGATTTTGCGGTCGAGGTTTTCCTCCTTTTGCTGCAGGCGGTTTTCCTGTCGCTGAAGGTCGGCGCGGCGTTCCTTGACTTCCTTTTCGTACTCGCTGCGGTTTTTTAAGATCTCCTCCTTGGCTTCCAGCAGGGCCTCGCGCTTCTTGGATTCGGCGCTTTTGATGGCCTCGTTGACGATGCGCGTTCCCTCTTCTTCGGCGCTGGAGATTTCTTTTTCAGAGACGTTCTTCCGATAGCGAATACCAAGCGGGAAGCAAATCACGCCGCCGGCCACCAGCCCTATGAGAAGGGCAATGACGCTTTGAATCACGGCTGCTGATTCCTCCATTCAGTTTTGGTATTGCCGCGGGAAGCCCGCTTCAAAAACCGTCAACACGCCCGTGCGGCGGAGAGGGCTTTGCATCCCCTCCAAGGGCATGGATGTCCCCGGGGCGGTATGGCCGCCGGCGGCTTTTGGACATGGGTCTCCTTGTCTTCCGCCCGCGCCCCGAATGAGGGGCGCCGATCTTCCAGGGGCGGAACATCTTTCGCGGTTGGGCGCATTGCCGGCTTCCAAAACAGAACCCGCGGACAGGAGCGTTTTAGAAAACGACCGGAGGACACCCCTTTGCCCTCCGACGGCAATCTGCTTTTAGTTTAAACTTTTACTGGACCGCTGTCAAGCAAAATCCTCAAACCGGCGGCGAAATTACAAGAAAATTTTGGCAGGAACGAAAATACCCCGGCAAATCCGGCGCAAAAGCAACAGCCGCGCCCCTGTGAAAAGGCGGTCAGGTGTCGATATACGCGGCCGCGGCGTAGCCAACGTGGCCCTCGTGATGGACGACATACCAGCCCTGCCACTCCCCGTAAATGGTTACCTGGGCGCCGTCGGGGAGATTGGCGATGATTGTTCCGGTGGGAGCGGGGTAGCTCCGCAGGTTCAGCGTCCCCCAGTTGACGGCCACTGTGCCCTGCACGGGGTCGGAGGGGTAGATGAAGGGCAGGCCGAAGAACTCGGTAAGGGCCCGGGCCAGCTGCTGGGCAATGGCGTCCATGTGCCCCTCGATCCACTGGGCGTCGGACCAGTTGTCGTGGTAGCCGATTTCCACCAGCACCGCCGGGGCTTTGGACTGGGACACCTCTCCCAGGGTGGTGGTGGAACGGGTGGTGACCTTGTTGGGGAGGGGGTAGACTTTCCGCAGCTCCTGGGCGATGAGCTCCGCCGCCCGCTGGCCCTGGCGGCTCGTGGGATAGTAAAAGGCGATGATGCCCCGCTCTTCGCCGTAGCGCCCCTCCGGCGCGCCGTTGGAGTGCAGGGCCAGGTAAAGGTCGTAGGTCCCCCGGTTGGCCTCCCGGATGGAGGACCCGGCGGTCATTTCGGGCTTGTTGCGTTTATATTGAATTCCGTTGGAGAGGAGATAGGGGACCAGTGCGTCCGCCAGCAGGTTCATGTTGTACTCCTCGGAGCCGCTGCCGGTGACGTAGCTGTTCCACTCCTGTGTCGAGGGGCTTAAATATATAGTGGGCATGGCAATTCCTCCTTCTTACTGAATCCTATGGCAAAGCCGCCGAAAGTGTGATACACTGGGGAGGAAAAAAGCCGGGAGGTCATTTGATTATGAAAGCAGAGCGGGCATATCCCAGTGTTGCAGTCACCCCAAAAGCCGAGGCGGCTATTCTCCGGGGGCATCCCTGGATCTACGACGCGGAAATTTTGTCGATGGAGGGCACGCTGGAGAACGGCGGGCTGGTGGATGTGCGGAGCCGGAAGGGCGCGTACTTGGGCACCGGCTTCCTGTCGGAGAAATCGAAAATCCGGATCCGCCTGATTTCCCGGAACGCCAACGACCGCTTTGACGCCGCCTTCTGGGAGCGGAAGCTCCGCTGGGCCTGGGAGTACCGGAAAACGGTCATGGCTCCCGAGGATTTGGACGCCTGCCGCGTCATCTTCGGGGAAGCCGACATGTTCCCCGGCCTGACGGTGGACAAGTTCCATGACCTCCTCAGCGTCCAGGTGCTGTCTGTGGGCATGGAGAGGATCAAGGACCTGCTGCTGCCTCTTTTGGTCCGGATTCTTCGGGAGGACGGGCAGGCTGTTCGGGGCGTCTTCGAGCGGAATGATGTCCCCCTCCGGGAGAAGGAGGGACTGGAGCAGTACAAGGAATGGTTTCCCCTGCCTGGGGAGGCCCCGGCGGATTCTCCGGTAACGGAGATTGTAGAGAACGGCGTAAAATATTTGGTAGATGTAGAAAACGGACAGAAAACCGGCTTTTTCCTGGACCAGAAATACAACCGCCGGGCAGTGGGGCGGCTGGCGGAGGGAAGGACAGTGCTGGACTGCTTCACCCATACCGGGTCCTTTGCCTTGAACGCCGCCCTGGGCGGAGCGAAGCGGGTCACCGCCGTGGACGTGTCGGCCTCCGCCGTGGAGATGGCCCGGGCCAACGCGGAGCGAAACGGCTTGGGCGGCGTGGTGGACTGCGTGGCCGCCAACGTCTTTGAGCTGCTCCCGGCCCTGGAAAAGGAGCCGGTGAAGTATGATTTTATCATTCTGGACCCGCCGGCCTTTACCAAATCCCGGAAGACGGCGGCCAGCGCTATGACGGGCTACAAGGAAATCAACTACCGGGCCATGAAGCTGCTGCCTCGGGGCGGCTATCTGGCCACTTGCTCCTGTTCCCACTTTGCGGAAGAGGAGAAGTTCACTGCCATGCTCCGGTCTGCCGCCCGGGACGCCGGAGTCCGGCTCCGGCAGATTGAGGCGAGGCAACAGAGCTGTGACCACCCGATTTTATGGGGCGTGGAGGAAACAAACTATCTGAAATTCTATCTGTTTCAAGTGGTGTAAAGGAAAAGACGTTGTATGAAAAAGAGGCTTTCGGTGTGGGTGCGGTGGTTAGGCCTTAATCCGGGGAAAACACAGCCGCCCGCATTCCTTTCAAATCTCCCGTAACCCGGAGGAACCGGAGGGAACAGACCAGGTCCCCAGTGAAAACCAGCAGGAAAATATAGGTTGCCGCCTCTGGGATCGATGCGGCCAGAGCCGCCACCACAGGCTGGACGAATGCTATTGCCGCCCATACCAACACCCCCCAGGCCAGGGTGAAGGGCAGGCAGACCCGGCCGCGGAGGTTCCCAGGGACCTGGGCGTAGTCCCAGAAGCGGACGCCTAGAAACCGTTCTCCCGCCCAGTGGCAGGCGTATTCCACCGCCGTGGCCGCCAGCCCGCCCAGGACCGTTACGCCCAGCCAGCCCATGGGAGGCAGGGCCAGCGCCGCCAGCATACCCAGCCCATACACCGGGCACAGGGGCAGGAGCAGCAGACAGCGCCGCCGTTTTTCCTCCGACTGGGAGACGGCGGCAAAGGCCAGCTCCACCAGCCAGCCCAGAAAGCTGTATATCCAAAAATACCAAAGCCAGAGGTCCATCGTATCACCTCGGGTTTCAGTGTCTCCCGTGGACAGGATGGTATCCGCCTCTTGCGCCGGTAGTTTTTTCATGGTACAATGGTCGAAAAAGAGGGAAAAAGACAGGAGGATTTTTGCATGGATACTTGGGAGAGCTTGCGAAAGGAATGTTTGGACTGTAAAGGGTGTTCCCTTGCAGACACCCGCCATAATGTGGTTTTTGGGGACGGCGCGGAGAACGCGGAGCTGTTGTTCATCGGCGAAGGCCCCGGCCAGCACGAGGATGAGCAGGGCAAGCCCTTTGTGGGCCGGGCGGGGAAGCTGCTGGACGAGATGCTGGAGATGGTAAACCTGGATCGGAGCAAAGTTTACATTGCCAACATCGTCAAGTGCCGCCCGCCTCAGAACCGGGACCCCCTGGGGGTGGAGCAGGACGCCTGCATCGATTGGCTCCGCCGCCAGACGGCGCTGCTGCGGCCTAAAATTATCGTCTGTCTGGGCCGTATCGCGGCCAAGGTCATCATCAAGGATGATTTCCGCATCACCCAGGAGCATGGCCAATGGTTCGAGCGGAGCGGCGTTTGGATGACCGCGCTCTACCATCCGGCGGCGCTGCTCCGGGACGTCCGCAAGCGCCCGGAGACCTTTGAGGACTTGAAGGCCATCCAGGCCAAGGCCCGGGAGCTGTGTGAGCATACGGAGCTTTGAGCACAAAAAAGGGGAGAGGCCCAGCCTCTCCCCGGATTTTTGGAAACTTGTAAACCAATTGAAAAATAATGGTTGACAAACGGGGGGATTTACGTTATCCTCAAAGCCAGGAAGAAAAAGGAGGAACCCATTTATGCCCGAACAAACTGCGTCCCGGCTGCGGACAAAGGATCTGACCCTGATTGCCCTCTTCACCGTCTTGACGGCAGTGTGTGCCTGGATTTCCGTGCCCGTCCCCGCGCCCCTGATTCAGTTTACCATGCAGATTTTCGCCGTTTTTGCCGCCCTGCTGACCCTGGGAGGAAGGCGGGGAACCTACGCCGTCACCGCCTATTTGCTGCTTGGAGCAGTGGGAGCGCCGGTGTTCAGCAATTTCAGAGGCGGGCTCAGCGTACTGCTGGGGGCCACCGGCGGCTATATTCTGGGATTCTTCTTCCAGGCGCTGCTTTACTGGCTGATGACCGCCAGACTGGGGGAAACCCTGAAAGTGAAAATCGCCGCCAGCGTGGCTGGGCTGATTTTGTGCTATGCTTTCGGAACCGCCTGGTATCTGGTCCTTTACGCCCAGATGGGGAAACCTGTGGGCGTGCTGACTGCCCTGGGTTATTGCGTGTTCCCCTTTATTTTTCCGGATCTGGTCAAGCTGGTCCTGGCGGTGCTGCTGGCCCGGCGGGTCGGAAAATATGTCCAGTGATTATCAAGCCCTCTCATTCTCAAGGAAAGGGGCCGGCGCTGTAAGCGCCGGCCCCTTTCCTCATTTCACGGGTTCCGTGGGATTTTGCAGGTATTGATATTCCAGCAGCAGCCGCCCGGTGCCGCTGGACATGTTTCCGAAGTGGTAGGGCTGGTCCGCCTTAAACCGGATGGCGTCCCGTTCCAGGAGCTGAAAGTCCTGTCCCTCCGCCGTCAGGCTGACGGTGCCGGAAATCACTGTGGCGTGGCAGACGCAGCCGGGGAGGGAGGGGGCGGGCGCATACTTCGCGCCGATGTACAGGTCCAGGAAGCAGCTCATCATGTGGCTTTTATCATCGTAGGGGAGGCTGGGCCGCAGGACGGTCCTGCCGCCGTCCAAGTGCCGGGGCCGGGAGTTCTGGACCCGGGCCAGGATGGGACCGTCCTTGGGAATTTCCGGCTCCTTCGGCGTATCCGTCTCCGGCCTGTGGGGCATGACGCCCTCGCCGGGTATGGGTTTAAAGAGATCGTCCTCCATATACGCGCTCATCCCCCTCGCGTTCTCTCTGATTGGGATAACCTGCTCTATAGTACCTGTTTTGTCGAAATTTGTCAAGGCGCATTGGCGGGGAGGCAAGCGGCTGTTCAGGCGGGCGGTTCAGGACGAAGCTGCAGAAGTTGCAATTGTAAGAAATTCGTAAGATTTTTGTCAAGCAGTTTGTAAGAAACGTCTTGTATACTCTCCTTGAAATTGGCTTCGGGCCGAAAATTTAGGAGGATAACATGAGCTACAAACAACTGAAAATTTTTGCCATAGGCTGCATGGTCTTTGACCACACCGTCCGCATCTTTCCTCTGGATCAGATATTTGCTCCCTTGGCGGACCTTTTATGGAGCGGAGGCTATGGGGGCCTTGCCGACTGGCTGCTGGACGAGTGCATTTTATATATAATGTATATTGGCCGTTTGGCAGCGCCCATCTTCGTGTATTGCATTGCCCAAGGGTTTGCGCATACCTCCAACGTCCGCCGCTATATAGGCCGCGTTTTTCTGACGGCGGTGATCGCGCAGGTTCCCTATACGCTGTTTGATCTGGCGGAAATGCGGGTGCTGGGCGTGGAGGGAGACTGGCGGGAGACGGGACTGAACATCCTGTTCACGCTGGCCCTGGCCCTGTGCGTCCTCTGGGCCCATGAGGAGCTGAAGCGCCGGAAGCTGCTTTTCCTGAGCCCCTTGGCCGTGGCGGCGGCCACATGGCTTGCCATGGAGCTCCGCATGGAGGGCGGAAAGGGCTATATTATTCTGGCCTGGGTTTATTACATTACTCGAAACTGCCCCCGGTGGCAGAGGGCGCTCATCTATATTCCCGCCGTTCTGCTGTCCCGCCGGGGGCTGGTCTTGTGGGTTGCGGAGAGCCTGGGAACGCCGGAACTGACCAGAGTTCTGCGAAACTGCCTTTTGAACGTGCTGGGCAACTACTTTGGGATGCTGGTTACGCTTTCAGATAATGGAGAAAAGGGAAGGGCCGGGAAGGGCTTTCAGCGCTTTTGTTACGCTTTTTATCCCGCCCATTTCACGGTCCTGGCCCTGATCGGCTTCCTTAAGCCGCCACTGGTGTGAGCGGAGCCGGGGAAATCCCTGGAAAAACAGGAAAATCAAAATCTTTTTGGCAAAAACGCTTGACGGCTGGGAGAGGGCATGCTATAATGCCTACTTGCGCGGACCTGAAGTCCGTGAATTTTGCCGTGCGCTCCTCAGCGGAAGCGTCGCTGGAGGAGGTCAGTCCCATGGAGCCTGAAAAGCGGGTCGTCGGCGTGAAGCAGTCCCGCAAGGCCATCCGGGAGGGACGGGCCCGCCGGGTGTTCCTGGCCGGCGACGCCGACCCGGCGCTGACCGGGCCCATCGCCGCCGAGTGCGCCGCTGCCGGCATCCCCGTGGAGACGGAGCGGACCATGGCCCAGCTGGGCCGGGCCTGCGGGATTTCGGTGGGAGCCTCCGTCGCGGTGGAGCTGACGGATTGAGCGCGTGAGAATATTTTGGTTTTTACGGAATAGCCCACCGGCTTTCTGTAAAACATATAAAGCAAAAATATGAAAGAAAGGAGAAATTCAATGCCTACTTTTAACCAGCTGGTCCGGAAAGGAAGAGAACAGGCTTCCTACAAGTCCAATTCTCCCGCCCTGCAGTTCGGTCTGAACACCCTGAAGACCAAGACCACCAATCAGCCCTCCCCTCAGAAGAGAGGCGTCTGCACCGCTGTGAGAACTGCGACCCCCAAGAAGCCTAACTCCGCTCTGCGTAAGATCGCCCGTGTGCGCCTGACCAACGGCTACGAGGTCACCGCCTATATCCCCGGCGTGGGCCACTCCCTCCAGGAGCACTCCGTGGTCATGATCCGCGGCGGTCGTGTCAAGGACCTCCCCGGCGTCCGCTACCACATCATCCGCGGCACTCTGGATACCCAGGGCGTGTCCGGCCGGATGCAGAGCCGTTCCAAGTACGGCGCCAAGCGGCCCAAGTCCAAGTAAGGACAACCCCAACGAATCACTTTGCCGAACAGGCATTTTATATAAATGCGGGGCGTTGCCCTTCGGCAGAGGCATTCACGGAAGGCTGAGATACGCCTTTTGAGTACCTATGAGATCATAGAATCATTATGAAGGAGGGAAGCATAGTGCCTAGAAGAGGTAATGTTCCCAAGAGAGAAATTCTGCCCGACCCCATGTACGGCTCCGTGCTGGTGACGCGTCTTGTCAACAACGTGATGCTGGACGGCAAAAAGGGCGTGGCGCAGAAGGTGGTCTACGCGGCCTTTGACCAGATCAAGGAAAAGACCGGCAAGGACCCCGTTGAAGTGTTCACCCAGGCCATGGACAACATCATGCCCAGCCTGGAGGTCAAGGCCCGCCGTGTGGGCGGCGCCAACTATCAGGTCCCCATGGAGGTCCGTCCCGCCCGGCGCACCACGCTGGGCCTTCGGTGGCTGACCACCTATTCCCGCGCCCGGAGCGAACGCACCATGGCGGAGCGTCTTGCCGGCGAGATCATGGACGCCGCCGAGAACAGCGGAGCGGCTGTGAAAAAGCGCGAGGACATGCACAAGCAGGCCGAGGCCAACAAGGCTTTCGCGCACTTCCGCTGGTAAGCTAGTTAGGAGAGAAATCAAGTATGCCGAGAAAAACATCGCTTGAAAACACCAGAAACATCGGCATTATGGCTCACATCGACGCGGGCAAGACCACGACCACGGAACGGATCTTGTTCTACACCGGCGTGAACTATAAAATCGGCGAGACCCACGACGGAACCGCCACGATGGACTGGATGGCCCAGGAGCAGGAGCGCGGCATTACCATCACGTCCGCCGCCACCACCTGCTACTGGTCTGGTTCCAAAAACCAGTTCAAGCCCACCCGTATCAATATCATCGACACCCCGGGCCATGTGGACTTCACCGTGGAGGTGGAGCGCTCTCTGCGCGTTCTGGACGGCTCTGTGACCGTTCTGTGCGCCAAGGGCGGCGTGGAGCCCCAGTCCGAGACCGTGTGGCGTCAGGCCGACACCTACAAGGTCCCCCGGATGATCTACGTCAACAAAATGGACATCATGGGCGCGGACTTCTACAACGTGCTCCACATGGTGGAGGACCGCCTGAAGTGCAATGCCGTGCCCATCCAGCTCCCCATCGGCAACGAGGAGACCTTCAAGGGAATCATCGACCTGGTGGAGATGGACGCGGATATCTATTATGACGACCTGGGTAAGGACATGCGGGTGGAGGAGATCCCCGCCGACATGGTGGACCTTGCCAACGAGTACCATGAGAAACTGATGGACGCCGTCTCCATGTTCGACGAGGAGATCATGGAGATGTATCTGGACGGCCAGGAGGTTCCCCAGGACAAGATCCGGGCCGCCATCCGCAAGGCTACTATCGCCAACGAAATGGTCCCTGTCACCTGCGGCACGTCCTATAAAAACAAGGGCGTGCAGAAGATGCTGGATGCCATCGTGGACTATATGCCTTCTCCCACCGACGTTCCCGCCATCAAGGGTGTCAACCCCAGCACCGAGGAAGAAGAGGAGCGTCCCTCCTCTGACAACGAGCCCTTCTCCGCCCTGGCATTCAAGATTGCCACGGATCCTTATGTGGGCCGCCTGTCCTTCATCCGTGTCTATTCCGGCACGCTGAACACCGGCACCCAGGTGCTCAACTCCACGAAAAAGCAGAAGGAGCGCATTGGCCGCATCCTCCAGATGCACGCCAATCACCGGGAGGACATCGAAACCGTGTACGCGGGCGACATCGCCGCGGTCATCGGCCTGAAAAACTCCACCACCGGCGATACCCTTTGCGACGAAAAGCACCCCGTTATTCTGGAGTCCATGGAGTTCCCCGAACCCGTTATCCGGGTGGCCATTGAGCCCAAAACCAAGGCCGGCCAGGAGAAGATGACCATGGGCCTCATCAAGCTGGCGGAGGAGGACCCCACCTTCAAGACCTACACCGACGAGGAAACCGGCCAGACCATCATCGCCGGCATGGGCGAGCTGCATCTGGAGATCATTGTCGATCGCCTTCTCCGGGAGTACAAGGTGGAGGCCAACGTGGGCGCGCCCCAGGTTGCCTATAAGGAAACCATCAAGAAATCGGTGGAGCAGGACACCAAGTATGCCCGCCAGTCCGGCGGCAAGGGCCAGTACGGCCACGTCAAAATCCGCGTGGAGCCCAACGAGTCCGGCAAGGGCTACGAATTTGTCAACGCCATCGTGGGCGGCGCGGTGCCCAAGGAGTATATCCCCGCCGTTGACGCGGGTATCCAGGGCGCTATGAACGCGGGCGTCATGGCCGGGTTCCCGGTGGTGGACGTGAAGGTCACCCTGTACGACGGCTCTTATCACGAGGTCGACTCCTCCGAGATGGCCTTTAAGATTGCCGGTTCCATGGCCTTCAAGGAGGCCTGCCGCAAGGCGGGAGCCACGCTGCTGGAGCCGATCATGAAGGTTTCCGTCATCGTCCCCGACGAGTATCTTGGCACCGTGATCGGCGATTTGACCGCCCGCCGCGGCCAGATTCAGGGACAGGAAGCCCGTCCCGGCGCCCAGCAGGTGGACGCGCTGGTGCCTCTGGCCAACATGTTTGGCTACGCAACCGACCTGCGCTCCAGCACCCAGGGCCGCGGCCAGTACTCTATGGAGCCCCACAGCTATGAGGAGATTCCCAAGAGCATCGCGGAAAAGATCGTGGAAACCCGGGTGAAGCCCAACTGACCTTTGGAAAAGCCCTGGACCAAATTGGGAAAAGGGGATTGATTTTCCAGTTGGAATACTGTAGAATAGACATTGCTGATTATCGTTTCGCAATGCCCAGACTGCAACCGAACATGAATTAGGAGGATTTTCAAATGGCTAAGCAAAAGTTTGAAAGAAACAAACCCCATGTAAACATTGGCACCATCGGCCACGTCGACCATGGCAAGACCACCCTGACTGCCGCCATCACCAAGTGGCTGTCCCTCCAGGGCAAGGCCGAATTCGAGGCTTATGACAGCATCGACAAGGCTCCCGAGGAAAAGGCCCGTGGTATCACGATCAACACCGCCCACGTGGAATATGAGACCGAAAAGCGGCACTATGCCCACGTTGACTGCCCGGGCCACGCCGACTATATCAAAAACATGATCACCGGCGCTGCTCAGATGGACGGCGCGATCCTGGTCATCGCCGCCTCCGACGGCCCCATGGCCCAGACCCGTGAGCACATCCTGCTGGCCCGCCAGGTGGGCGTGCCCGCCATCGTGGTGTTCCTGAACAAGTGCGACCAGGTGGACGACGAGGAGCTGCTGGAGCTGGTGGAGATGGAAGTCCGTGAGCTGCTGAGCACCTATGAGTTCCCCGGCGACGATCTGCCCATCATCAAGGGTTCCGCCCTGAACGCCCTGGTGTCCGATTCCAGCGATCCCGCCGCTCCCGAGTATGCCTGCATCAAGGAGCTCATGGATTCTGTTGACGACTATATCCCCACTCCTCCCCGCGACGATTCTCTGCCCTTCCTGATGCCCGTCGAGGACGTGTTCACCATCTCCGGCCGCGGCACCGTCGCCACCGGCCGTGTGGAGCGCGGCCAGCTGAAGCTCAGCGAAGAAGTCGAGATCGTGGGCCTGGCCGACGAGACCAAGAAGACCGTCGTCACCGGCATCGAGATGTTCCACAAGCTGCTGGACTTCGCCGAGGCCGGAGACAACATCGGCGTTCTGCTCCGCGGCATCGACCGCAATGGCATTGAGCGCGGCCAGGTTCTGGCGAAGCCCAAGTCCATCAACCCCCACACCAAGTTCAAGGGCCAGGTTTACGTCCTGTCCAAGGAAGAGGGCGGCCGTCACACCCCCTTCTTCAACAACTATCGTCCCCAGTTCTACTTCCGTACCACCGACGTCACCGGCGTCATCTCCCTGCCCGAGGGCACCGAGATGTGCATGCCCGGCGATAACGTCGAAATGTCCGTGGAGCTGATCACCCCTATCGCCATCGAGAAGGGCCTCCGCTTCGCTATCCGCGAGGGCGGCCGCACCGTTGGCTCCGGCGCTGTCACCGACATCGCTGAGTAATTCCCTGTGCATAAAAAGGACTGCCGTTTTTCGCGGCAGTCCTTTTTTCTCATTCCCCCTTTTGAATGAGCGGCTCTTGAAATCCCCTGGCACCAGAGGAGCAGATGTCTCCGGCCACCGGCGCGTCCTCGCAAATGTAAAGATTCGCTTGCACGCCCTCAGCCTGGCCTGGGTAATTTGTGACGGTGTAAGTGCAGCGGCTTATCTGCTTGCCGCAGCAATTTGTCAGGTCGAAGCCTTGGCTGAGCTGAAGCTCATTGTAAGAGCGGTAGGGCTCTTCCAGCTCCGCGGGCAGCAGGAATTGCAGGGTTTCGATAGGCTCCGGCTCAACCTCCCAGCCTAGAGAGCGCAGATAGGCTACTCGCTCCTCATTGGTTGACAGCGTGGGCAGTGGAACTTCCGGCTCTTCCGGGGTCCGGCCGGTCAGGACAATCAGCGCCGCCATAACCACGCCCATGAGGACGACGGCGGCGACGGCTTTCTTTCGGGAAAATTTTGCGGTCCAAATCAACATGTCAATCCCTCCTGACAGTTCCTTATTCATTTTTTCATAAAAATATGCTACAATTAAACAAGCAATCACAGGGCCCATGCAAAAGGGCCGGAAGGGGGAGTAACGCCGTGGAACAGCAGCGGCTGGATAAAATCATCGCCTCCACGGGAAAATGGTCCCGCAGGGAGGCGAAAGAGCTGGTCCGCCGGGGATTGGTAACGGTAAACGGCGCCGCCGCTCTTTCCGTAGAAGAAAAGTTTGACCCGGAGGAGGCGGCGATTCATGTGAACGGAGAGCCGCTGCTCTTCCGCCGTTATACTTGGGTTATGCTGAATAAGCCCGCCGGATTTCTCTCCGCGACCGAGGATGGGCGGGGGAAGACGGTTCTGGAATTGCTGCCCCGGGACCTTCAGCGGCAGGAGCTTTTTCCTGTAGGCCGTTTGGACAAGGACACCGAGGGCTTGCTGCTGCTGACGAATGAGGGAGGCTTGGCCCATGCCCTCCTTTCCCCAAAACGGCATGTGGACAAAGTGTACTATGTCCGGACGTCTGGCCGTCTGACAGAGGAAGACTGCCGGGCTTTCGCCGCCGGAATGTCCCTGGCGGATGGACTTCAATGCCTTCCCGCCGGGCTGGAGATTCTTACGGCTGGGGAAGAGAGCGAAGCGCGGGTTACCCTACGGGAAGGAAAGTTTCATCAGATTAAGCGGATGCTGGCGGCGAGAGGAAAGCCGGTAGAATACCTCGAGAGGGTGCAAATGGGAGATTTGCTCCTGGACCCGGAGCTTCCCCGGGGGGCATTTCGCTTTTTGACTGAGGAGGAGATTGCAAAACTGCGTGCCCTTGTGTAGTTCTGAGAAAAAGTCCGAATACTTACCAAAAAGGGAATGAGTTTTTTGTTGAAAAAAGAAAAAACATCTTGCAATTTGGTGAAGTTGACGATATAATAGGGATGTTGAAAAAATGGTATCACTGCTTCCCCGGTATTTTAGGTGAGGAGGACGGCCATGTCTGGAAGAATTTATCAAAATGTGGTATTGCAGTTGAAGGAAAACACGGACCGTACGATTGGAGTCATTGATGGGGAAGGCGTGGTCATTGCCTGCAGCGAGCTCTCCCTGATCGGCCAGCGGTGGACGGAGTATGTCCCAGTGGTAAACAATGCCGCCGGCGCGCTGATCTCCTCCGAGGGAAAAACCTTTAAGGCCTTGAACGGCTGGGGGAATCAATTTGACTACGCGGCATTCGCCTTTGGGGAAAACGACGTCAGCAAGGCGGTGTGCTCCGTGGCCACGGTAGCGCTGAACGCGGCCAAGGCGTATTATGAGGAAAAGCATGACCGGGGGTCTTTTATCAAGGATATCATCTCTGACAACATCATGCTGGGCGACATCTACATGCGGGCCAAGGAGCTGCGGGTTACCGCCGATGTGGCCCGGGGTGTGTTCGTAGTCCGGGCTTTGAAGAAAGGGGAGTCCGTTCCCACCGACGTGGTGCAGGCTATGTTCCCTGACCGGCAGAACGATTTCGTGCTGAACATCGGCGACGGGGATGTGGTCCTGGTCCGGCAGATGCCCGAGGGAGCGGGCTTCCGGGAGCTGAATAAAATCGCCTCCTCCATTGAGGAAAGCCTCCGCTCCGGCACGGAGAGCACCGTGGTGGTGGGCATCGGCACCATCGCCACCCATCTGCGGGATTTGGCCAAGTCCTATAAGGAGGCCCAGATTTCCATTGACGTGGGCAAGGTTTTCGACACGGAAAAATATGTCATTAACTACGAGAACTTGGGCATTGGCCGCCTGATCTACCAGCTGCCTACCACCCTTTGCGAGATGTTCCTCCAGGAGGTCTTCAAGAAGAACCCCATCGACGCCTTGGACAAGGAGACCCTCTTCACCATTCACCGCTTCTTCGAGAACAACCTGAACGTCTCCGAGACGGCCCGGAAGCTGTTCGTCCACCGGAATACCCTGGTCTACCGGCTGGAGAAAATCAAGAAGCTGACGGGCCTGGACCTGCGGGAGTTCGACGACGCCATCACCTTTAAGGTGGCGCTGATGGTCAAGAAATACCTGACCTCCCGGGGCATTGATTCCTGATAAGAGCCTGAGCGGCGGACCTCTGTCCGCCGCTTTCTCGTGTGCCGCCGGAAGGCTGTTCCTGGGAAATGAAATGGTATTATCATTTTTGAGAATTCGTGATAAAAGATACACGAAAACTACCACAATAGTTTGGCGGCGCTCCGCATTGACTGAGCCCGTGGTTTATGCTACAATTATATCCGAATTTTGTCGGCTGCCCCCGTCTCTCCCAGTTTTCGACGCCATTTGGAGGTGCCTCTATGTTAGAATCAGAAAGCGCCCTCATTGAATTGAAGGACGTGGAAATGGAATACGACAACGGAACCAAGGCCATCCGGGGAATCTCCCTGCGGATTGACCCCGGCGAATTTGTCTTCCTGGTGGGCCCCTCCGGTTCCGGCAAGTCCACCATCATCAAGCTGCTCACCGGCGAGGTGGAGCCCAACGCGGGCCGGGTCCGGGTCAACGGCTTTTCCACCCGGAACATTTCCGAGCGCCAGATTCCCCTGATGCGCCGGACTCTGGGGGTCATCTTTCAGGATTTCCGCCTGATTGAAAAAAAGACGGTTTATGATAACTTGGCCTTTGTCATGCGGGCCGTGGGAGCCTCCGCCAAGGAGAGCCGGAAGCGCATTCCCTATGTGCTGGAGCTGGTGGGCCTGGAGAAGAAGGCCTACAGCTACCCCGACGAGCTTTCCGGCGGGGAGCAGCAGCGGGTGGCCATTGCCCGGGCCCTGGTGAACAACCCGGCCACCATCATCGCCGACGAGCCCACCGGAAACCTGGACCCGGAGCGGTCCCTGGAGCTGATGGATTTATTGGTAAAAATCAACAAGCTGGGCACCACCATGGTGGTGGTAACCCACGAGAAAGACCTGGTGGACCACTTCGGCAAACGGGTGGTCACCATTGATTCCGGCCGGGTGGTCAATGACAGCGTCGGCGGCTATGTGGGAGGACGCATTCATGTCTAAGCACAATTTCGGATATTTTATCCATGAGGGCGTCTCCAACATGTTCAGCCATGGGTTCATGAGCTTCGCCGCCATCGGTATCACCGTGGCGTGTCTTCTCATCATGGGGACCTTCACCCTGGTGGCGGTGAACGCCAACGGGCTTTTGAAGGACCTGGAACGGGAGAACGAGATGCTGGCCTTTGTGGAGGAGGACTTCGCGGAGCCCAAGAACCTCCAGAGCAAGCTGGCGGCGATTCCCAATGTGGCCTCCGTTACCTTCATCAGCCGCCAGCAGGCCATGGAGCGGTTTGTAGAGCAGTATCCAGACGAGGAAATGTTCCGGGACCTGGACCCCAACATTCTGCGGGACCGCTTTTCCATTAAGGTTGCGGATCTGGAACGTATCTCGCAGACGAAGGCGGCAGTGGATGCGGTGGACGGCATTGCCTATGTCAACGCCTCTGAGGAGATTGCCGGTGGCTTCATCACCCTGCGGAACGTAGCGACTGTGGTCTGTGTGGCCCTGATTGCCATTTTGTTCCTGGTGTCCGTGTTCATCATCTCCAACACCATCCGCCTCACCACCTTCGACCGGCGGGAGGAAATCGCCATCATGCGGATGGTGGGGGCTACCAACGGCTTTATCCGCTGGCCCTTCGTCTACGAGGGCTTCCTCATGGGCTTCCTGGGGGCCTCCGTGGCTTTCTTGATGGAGTGGGGCCTCTATGAGGCCGTGGCCCAGGGAGTCAGCACCAGCGACGCTATGCAGCTCATCGAGGTAATCCCCTTCAAGGAGCTCTGGGGCCCTGTGGCGGGCTCCTTCGCGGGGGCGGGCATCTTCATCGGCGTGGGGGGCAGCCTTTCCGCTATTCGGAAGTACTTACAGGTCTGAGGAGGGCGGCATGAAACGAAATTGCAGATGGTTTCTCCTCCGGTCCTTGCCGCTTCTGGCCCTGGCGCTGTGCCTGCTTCTGGCGGATCTGGCTCCCGCCGCTTCGGCGGTGACCCAGGCGGACATCGACGCGCTGAAAAGCGACGCCAAGGGCCTGGCTCAGGAGAAAAAGGATATCCAGGCCCAGATTGACAAGCTGTCCTCCGACATCAGCACTACCATGGAGCGCAAGCGCCTCCTGGACGGCCAGATCGGCGTAACAGAGCAGGAGATCGGCAACAAGGAAGAGGAAATTGCCACCTATGAGGATCTGATTGCCCAGACGGCGGCGGAGCTGGCGGACGCGGAGGCCAGGGAAGCGGCCCAGTATGAGCTTTTCTGCAAGCGGGTCCGGGCTATGGAGGAGCAGGGGAAGGTGGAGTACTGGTCCGTGCTGTTCCGGGCCAACAGCTTTTCGGATCTCCTGGGCCGCCTGGACGTGGTGAACGAGATCATGGAGTATGACCAGCGGGTCATTGACGATTTGAAAATCCTGCAAGCCCTTACCGCCGAAAAAAAAGCGGAGCTGGAGGGGCAGAAAACCGCCTCCGAGGAGGCCAAGGCGGAGCTGGAGGCCAAGAAGCGGGACCTGGATTCCCAGCGGGACGCGGCCAACGCCCTGGTGACAAAGCTCCGC
Source organism: Oscillospiraceae bacterium (assembly GCA_910574635.1). Taxonomy (GTDB): domain Bacteria; phylum Bacillota; class Clostridia; order Oscillospirales; family Oscillospiraceae; genus Oscillibacter. The sequence continues at coordinate 113,143 of CAJTCG010000013.1, forward strand.
CAGCAGCAGCAGGAGCAGGAAAACGCCCTGGACGACCTCTCCGAAGAGGAGGAGCAGGTCCAGGCCCGGATCAAGGCTCTGATTAAGAAGATGGAGGAGGAGGAAGCGGCCCGGCGGGCCGCGGCGGGCCAGTCCGGCCCCACCTCCAATCCCGGCGGGTATATCTGGCCGGTAAATAGCCGCTATGTTACCTCTACCGTAGGCGGCCGGGCCTCTCCCGGCGGCATCGGCTCCACGAACCACAAGGGAACCGACATCGGCCGGGTAGGCTACAACAGCAGCATCTACGCCGCCAAGGCGGGACAGGTTATCATTTCCGAGTACTCCAAGTCCTACGGGCATTATGTGGTTGTTTACCACGGCGCGGGCAACACCACCCTTTACGGCCATATGAGCAGCCGGAAGGTCAGCGTGGGCCAGCAGGTAAAGCAGGGCGACGTGCTTGGAATTACCGGCTCCACGGGAAATTCCACCGGCCCTCACCTCCATTTCGAGATCAAAGAAAACAATACGATTATCAATCCCATCGCCAAAGGCTACCTCACCGGGGCCACATTTGCAAAGGACGCTTGATTCCGATACATATTCCGGCCTCCCGCCCCATATCATGGGGCGGGAGGTAGTGCTTTTATGGTAGGTTACTTAGCCTTGACGGAGCCCAAGAGGGGACAAAAAAGCGTTCAGATAGAGGAGCGCTTTGTGCTCAAGATGCGTTTTTTACAGGCGGAGATTATACAAAGCCCCCATGGGGCGGTTCTGCGCCGCCGCTGTGTGGCGGCGGGAAAGAAGCTGCGAAAGCGCGGCGTGACTCAGGTGGTGCTGCCGGAGGAGTTCCCCTTCCGGGAACTGCTGGCGAAATGCGGCCTGCGGCCCGTGGCCACCCTGGCCCTGCGGCGGGCCTTGGCGGCGGACTGGGTCCGGACGGGGTTGACGGAGAAAGGCTGCCCGGTAGCCGGGGCCCGGGTGGCGGTGTCGGCGGCGGCGCTGACGGGGGAGGCGGTGCGGACCGTGACGGAGCTGTGCCTCCGGCACCGCTATGTGCTGCTGGACCTGCCCTACGGCGGGGAGGAGCTTTGCCGCCAGCTCCGGCGGGAGTACGGCGTGTCGCTGCTGCTGGGCCCCTCCAAGGACCAGATGGAGGGGGCGGAAGCCCTGGTTCTGTTCGACCCCAGGACGGATTTGTCCCTGAAAAATCCCGTGGCCCTGCGGCTCTATGACGAGGGTCAGGCCCTGCCGCCGCTGTCTCTGCCGCCGGAGGCGGAGGAGGCCCTGCCACATGGCGCGGACCGGGGCCAGCTCCTGGCGGTCCTCCGGGAAGCGGGGGCCTTGAAGCGGGAGCAGATCGTTCTGGGGACCGGGAAGGCTGCCGCGGGCGGAGAGGCTTGACATTCCCGAAGTCCTTCTATATAATATCATCTTGTAAAATTGTGCCCTGGGAAAATTCGACTCCCGGCGTGAGGCATAATGAAGAAAGGAACCGTCCGATATGGCAAAAGAATACAAGATGAGTCAGGCTCGTTACGACGAGCTGCAGGAGGAACTGAACTACCTCAAGACCACCCGGTCCGACGAGGTGGCGGAGCAGATCAAGGTGGCCCGGGGCTTCGGCGACCTCAGCGAAAACAGCGAATATGACGAAGCCAAAAACGAACAGGGCAAGCTCTATTCCCACATTGCCGAGGTGGAGGAAATTCTCCAGCACGCCGTCATTGTGGACGAGAGCAGCAACACCGATGTGGTGGCCATCGGCTGCAAGGTAACGGTGGAGGGACCCGATGGCAAGCCCATGCCCACGCCGTATACCATCGTGGGCTCCCAAGAATCCGACCCCATGCACGGGGTTATCTCCGAGGAGTCCCCCTTTGGAAAAGCCCTTATCGGCAAGAAGGAAGGGGAGACCGCCGTGGTGGAGGCCCCCCGGGGAAATATCCAGTATAAGGTTTTGAAGATCGAGCGCTGAGCGTCGTCAGGGAAGGAGAAAAGCATGGCAGAACAAATGAAAAAGCCCGAGATGGACCTGGGCGAGCAGACCAGGGTCCGCCGGGAGAAGCTGGCGGAGCTCCAGGCGGCGGGGGAGGACCCCTTCCAGCTGACCCGCTTTGACTGGGACGCCACGTCCCGACAGATCAAGGAGAACTTCGACGCCATGGAGGGCAAGCCCGTCAAGGTAGCGGGCCGCCTCATGAGCAAGCGGGGCATGGGGAAAGTGAGCTTCTGCGATTTGCAGGACAAGGACGGCCGCATTCAGCTCTATGCCCGCCAGGACGAAATGGACGAGGCGGTCTATAAGAAATTCAAGAAATTCGACATCGGCGATATTGTTGGCGTGGACGGCGAGGTCTTCCGCACCCAGCGGGGGGAGATGAGCGTCCGGGCGAAGAAGATCACCCTGCTCTCCAAGTCCCTGCTGCCTCTGCCGGAGAAGTTCCACGGCCTCCAGGACAAGGAGCTCCGCTACCGCCAGCGGTATGTGGACCTGATGGTGAACCCGGATGTGAAGAACAACTTCCTGGTCCGGTCGAAGTTCATCAAGCATGTGCGGGACTTTATGGACGGCCGGGGATATATCGAGGTCGAAACGCCTGTGCTGAACACCATTTCCGGCGGTGCTACCGCCCGGCCTTTTATAACCCATCACAACACCCTGGACATCGACATGTATATGCGTATTGCCACCGAGTTGCCTTTAAAGCGGCTGATCGTGGGCGGTATGGACCGGGTATATGAGATCGGCCGCATCTTTCGCAACGAGGGCATGGACCCTAAGCATAACCCAGAGTTCACCACCATTGAGCTGTATCAGGCTTACGCGGATTTTAATGATATGATGGACCTTTTTGAGGACCTGCTGTCATCCGCTGCCCAGAAGCTGCTGGGGACTTATCAGGTACAGTGGCAGGGTGAGGATATTGATTTGACTCCTGGCTGGCCTCGTATGCCCATGCATGAGGCGGTGAAGCAGTATTGCGGCATCGACTTTATGACAATCGGCTCGGATGAAGAGGCGGTCGCCGCCGCCAAATCCATCGGCGTAGAACTGCCGGAAACAGCGGACAAGACCTGGGGCAATGCTCTGTATGAGTGCTTTGATCAGAAGGTGGAAGAAAAGCTGATTCAGCCTACTTTTATCACGATGCACCCTGTGGATGTCTCGCCGCTGGCAAAGCGGTCTCCCAAGGACCCCCGGCTCACCGAGCGGTTTGAGTTGTTTATCTGCCACAGTGAAATGGGAAATGCTTTCTCAGAGCTCAACGATCCCATTGACCAGCGCCAGCGGTTCCAGAAGCAGGTTGAGATGCGGGCCAAGGGAGATGATGAGGCTGGTATGATGGACGAGGATTTCCTTACGGCTCTGGAATACGGCATGCCTCCTACTGGCGGGTTGGGCATTGGCATCGACCGGTGCGTCATGCTGCTGACCGGGGCGGATACCATCCGGGATGTGATTCTGTTCCCCACGATGAAGCCGCTGGATTAAAAATCGGCATTAGAAATCAGCAAAACGAACCGTATTTCTGAAAAATCTGGTGTAAATGCAGTGATTTGTTATGAAGCTGGAAATGCACATTTGGATTTTACGACAGTTTTACGACAAACGAAAAGGATTTGGTATGGCAAAAGAAGTACCAGCCTCATGGCTGGTACTTCTTACTATATTGCGGTACCACAACAGAGAGTGCGCATCCGCTGGTGATCAGACGGCAGCACCATCCAAGCCTGGCTGCAAAGCCGTCAATTTTGCCGAGGCCATTCCAGTATTATGGAGCCACGGCGTCACTTCATCATCCGTCAGCAGCACCGGCATCCGGTCGTGGACATTGATGATGGTATCGTTGGGGGCGGTGGTTAAGACCACGAACCGCTCCTCACCCTGGAAAGTATTCCATAACCCGGCCAGATAGAGCCGGTCCTGCCCTGGCAGCCGAAAAAGGTATTTTCTTTTTTGGTTATCCCATTCGTAGAAGCCGGTCGTAGGCACAATGCACCTCCGTTCCAGCATGGAGCGGCGGAACATTGGCTTGTCCAGCGCCGTTTCACCACGGGCGTTGATAATGACCCCCTTGCCTTTGAAACTGGAAAACCCCCAGGTCATCGGCTTGGGGGTCATTTTTTGTCCGTCCGGAAGCAGGACAGGTGCGGCGTTGGTAGGAAATATCTCCCCGGTATGGATGCTGGCAGCCCCAAACCGCGCCTGCACCTCGGCCACAATCTGGGCGATTTCCTTGGACTGCTCCGGTGCTAAACTGTATCTTCCGCACATGCTGCTTACTCCTTTCGAGGATGAAGGCCGGACTGCCCTCATATACTGAGGACATGAAGCCTGTGATTTTGCATTCGGATATGAACAATTTCTATGCCAGCGTGGAGATCCTGTATGATCCCATGCTGCGGGACAAGCCAGTGGCGGTGGCTGGAGACGAGGAGGCCCGCCACGGCATTGTGCTGGCCAAAAACGATATTGCCAAACGGTTCGGCATCCGCACCGGGCAGGTGCTGTGGGAGGCCCGGCAGCAGTGCCCCGGCCTGGTCTGTGTCCCTTGACCGGCAGGCCAAGCTGAACCGCCCCACAGCAAACACATTGGATATCTGGGAAACGGCCGTGGGGCTGTTCCAGCGGCACCATACCAGCAGGGAGCCTGTGCGCAGCCTGTCGGTGAAGGCCAGCGGGCTGACGCCGGCGGACGGCGTTGTGCAGTTGTCACTGTTCCCAGAGGAGCAAAAAGCCCAGCGCCGGGCCGACATCGACCGGACGCTGGACAAAATCCGGAGCAAGTACGGGTATCGCAACATCCGCCGGGCCATTGCGCTGGTAGACCCGGCTTTGGACCTGGACGCCAAAGAAGAGCATATCATTCATCCCATCGGCTTTCTGGGGACACTCCATGAATAGCGGCTCAGCAGTTTCCGGTGTAGACATAGGACAAATACCTCCGCGCTGCCTCAGCAAGTCGGTAGACCTGCTCTACGGGCGTTGGCGGACGGTCCAGCATCCGGTACCGGGGGAAGAATCGGGACAGGTGCAGAGGGATTTCTGAGCTGATTGAGGCCAGCCAGCGGACCAGTTCCCGGATTTCCTCCTCGCTGTCGTTTTCTCCGGGAATGAGCAGGGTGGTCACCTCCACATGGCACCGCTCCGCCGACAGGGCAATGGAACGCTTGACCGTCTCCAGGTCCCCGCCCAGCCGCCGGTACCATGCAGGAGTAAACCCTTTCAGGTCGATGTTGGCGGCGTCAACCAAGGGCAGCAGCGCCCGCCAGGGTTCCTCCTCAACCGTCCCGTTGGTGACCAGCACATTGACCATGCCCTGCTCATGGACCAGCGCGGCGCAGTCCCGGACGTACTCATAGCCGATTAACGGTTCGTTGTAGGTGTAGGCCACGCCGATGTTCCCATGAGGGACAAGCTCCGCCGCTTGGGCGGCCAACTGCTCCGGGGACACCTCCACAGTTGGTATCCCACTATCTCCAGCCATAGAAATTTCATGGTTTTGGCAGAAGGGGCAGCGTAGATTGCAGCCGAAACTGCCCACAGATAAAATAAGGCTTCCGGGATGGAACCGGCGCAGAGGCTTTTTCGCAATGGGGTCCAGGGCCAAGCTGGTCAGTTTTCCATAGTTCAGGGAGATAATTTTGCCGTCTTGGCAGGCTCTGGCCCGGCACAGCCCGGTCTGTCCATCGTCCAGCGCACAGTGGTGGAAGCACAGCTCACAGAGTGCTTTCATGTGTGCCGCACCACCTCGAACCGCTCCAGAGCGTATTGCTCCCGGCTGCTGATGCCGCCCTTCTGGCGGGCGATGTCAATTTGCTGTTCTATCGTGTCCACACCCTCCAGGTCGGGCAGCAACAGCCCTCTGCGGCCACCGCAGGACACGATCACGCCGTACCGCTTCACATCCAGCTGGGCGGGGGAGTCGATGGGCTCCGGCTGGCCCAGCACATCCACGCTGTACTCCAGACTGTCCAGCTCGTCCGCCCGCACCGGCGCAAACCGGGGGTCCCTGGAGCAGGCGGAAACGGCATTCTGGACGATCTCCCAGGCCACGTTGTTTGTGGTCGGCCCTGTGGTTCCGATACAGCCCCGCAGCTGGCCGTGGGCATGTAGAGAGACAAACGCCCCGGCGGCTCTGCCTGCCATCTCGCCGGGCAGACCGTCCGGCAGTGTGTCCAGCTGTTTTCCTGTGCGTACATAGGTCTCCAGCGACAGCCGGGCCAGCCTGACCCAAGGGTCCTCGGCCGCCTTACGCTCTGCCAGACGGGCGTGTTCCAACTCCTCGCACTGCCGCGCAAAACGGCGGTTTTCGTCCGGGCCGGTTACTGTGAAGACGGCCACGCCGTAGCCCACGCCGAAGGTTCCCTCGTAGCTGAGCAGGGCAGGGGACACAGCCAGGCCGTCCAGCGCCCCGGCCATGATTTGGAAGGAGCGCAGGCCGCATTCTGCCGCCCGTTCGCAAAGTCCGGCGTCCATTGTGAGGAATTTCAAAAAATCCCCGTCCGCCATGGCCTGGATCACCCGGCGGTCAAAGACCGGGCCCTCCGGGGCGTAGCTGTAGGGGCCGTCGTCTTTCAGTTTGTGGGACAGGTCGCCGCTGGCCACGAACACCGCCCTGCGGCCCAAGGTCTCCACCGCCCGGGCGATGCACTGGCCCAGCCGGTAGTGCTCCAGCGGAGAGAATCCGGACAGGCCGATGCGCAAGATAGGACAGTCCACCCCCGCATCCTGAAGAAAGTATAGCGGGAGGAAGACACCGTGATCCAAGGAGGGGTCCTTTTCTCCCAAGGTTCCGGCCCGGATGCCGGCGTTTTCCGCCTGATGGATGATCTCCTTCCGCAGTTCCATGTCATATTTCGCCGTCAGCCGGGTTTGAGCTGCGCCGAAGGCGGACATATCGCCGGACGCGCCCTTGCCGGGGGAGATGTGGAAGTAATCGGCGTACATGACCAGGTGGGGTGTGGTAACGATCAACACCTCCGGCTCCCATGCTGCGGCTTGTTTGACAGCGGCGCGGTAGGCATCGATGGTGGATTGGACTTCCCGTTCCTGGCCCCGCCCTACAGTGGGGATGATGATAGGCGGGTGGGGGACGATGATAGCTCCTATGATTGGCATGAAAATCCCTCCGTTCTCAGGCCGTCCAGACGGAAAATCCAAGCATCTGGGACGGCAGATTGAATCAATGTGCGGTTCAGATTGCACCAGCTTCCGCATTTATCCAAAATAATAGCGTCCGCTGTGACCACCCGTTCCATGCGGGAGAGCAGACCGTCCACACTGGGGTGCAGTTCCGCCTGGACCTCCACAGCATGATCCCTTGCCTGATCCAGCAGCAGCGCCCGGAGGCGTCCGGAGTTGGATACCTGCTGATCCAGATAGAACAGGGCCTTTTTCACCCCGAGTTCATCCAAGTGAGCGAACAGAAGCTCTACCGCCCTGACTGTTTTGTCCACAATGCGGTAGGTTCCCCGCTGTCCAGCCAGATCGCGGATGGTGCCGTCCATTCCCGCCAGGAGCAGCGAGCCGGAAAGCGCCACTTCCATCGTGATGATAGTATTGAAGCCGTCAAAAACCAGTTCTGCCGGGGCCTGTGTCAGCTCCTTCCGCCTGCGTTCCATCAGGGCTGCCTTGGTAGAAGTTATGCGGGCCAGGGCCAGCCGCTGGCGCTCGGAGAGCAGGTGGTGGTTGCCGATAAATGTGGAGGTGGATTTGACATCATAACCCCGGTTCAGCAGAAATACCAGTTCCTGCCCGGCCGCATTCAGCTTCTCCGCTGCTTTGGACCCAAATTCCATAGCATCCTTCGGTTCATAGCCTCGTTTGACAATTTCCACAGCGCAGTTCACTCTTTCCACAAATCGGACATTTTTCGCTTCTCAAACTCCTCAATTTCAACCAATGCAGCAGGACGGATACTCGCTTTTCCGCAGTCCGGGCACTGTTTGACAGGTGATACTCTGGAGAACAGGAAGTGACAGCTATCACACGCATATATCATTTTGTTCGCCTCGCTTTCATGTCCTTCCGTTTTGCACGGAACCAGATTTATAATCCCTTTACCTTTTGTGTTGATAGACACCTATAAATTATTTTCATCGTCGAAATAACTGAATAAGCAGCTATCCAACATGGATAACTGCCCCACAAAAAATTTGTACAATCGTTCAAAATCAAGTCTCTTCTGTTTTAATAATGGCAAACCCATTTTTCATATACATTTTAATTGCTCCCTGATTCCAATCCGCAACATGCAGAACAATTGGAGAAATGTTGTTACTTTTCATATAAGAAATAGCAAACTGCAATAACGCTTCTCCATAACCCGCTCTTTGATAGCTTTTTTCCACAATCAAATCATCTATTTCATTGTCATATATGGCAACCGAACCAACTAATTTTCCATCAATTTCTAAGATGTATATTTTATCTTTTTTGTGCTCCAATTCTTCTTTGCTGTCACAACAATCTACCGGAAATCGATGAAAAGCTGTTCTCATGTCACGAAAGCATTCCTCATAAATCCTCTTATATTATTCTTCATAATCAAAAGCTGAATAGTTCCTGAGCCGCAAAGGTGACACAATAGATCCGCCCCGATATTCCATTGTATGCGCTATAATTTTCATTTTTCCGCATCAACCGCAAGGTTTAATTTAATATTTTAATTATATCACAGCCAACTTTTATTTTCAATCCATAACAAAGAAGGAGGCCAGCCAGGTGAAGTGCCTATTAAAGTACCAATGGGTAAAGCTCCCCCGCATCAAATGCCGACCGGAAAAGGTATCATGGGTGCCTGGGCGCGGCTGGCTTCCAGAGCGGCCTTCCGAAACGGACAGGCTCGCTATTGCAGATATGTCAATCAGGTCACCATCGGCTCCTGGGCAGGCGGTATCGTAGGGCTCAAGAGCATTTTGGGCATTAAGAACCGGAACAAGGCCCTGGAGATGATGGACAAGCTGGTCCAACTGGGCTACATAGATTATGAACTGAATCCCAAAACAAAGAAACTTACTTATCAGATCAAGGGGTAGTGTCAAGATTATTTCGCAAATTAGTATGCAGACTCTGGGTGGAATGAAGTCAGCCGGCAATAGAGGTGTCCTCCAGAGCAGCTTCCAGGTGCCTCATATTCATGTACTTCTTGTTGCCCCACTGCGTGCCGGCTACATGGCGCAGCCG
>CAJTCG010000014.1 GCA_910574635.1 Oscillospiraceae bacterium
CGGCTGCGCCATGTAGCCGGCACGCAGTGGGGCAACAAGAAGTACATGAATATGAGGCACCTGGAAGCTGCTCTGGAGGACACCTCTATTGCCGGCTGACTTCATTCCACCCAGAGTCTGCATACTAATTTGCGAAATAATCTTGACACTACCAAAAATATCCGAGCGAAGCGAGGAACCACTATTAAAAATGATAGAAGGAAACACCGAAAATATGAGCAGAGAGAAATAGAGATACCCCACCGCTATTTCAATAGCAGTAGGGCATCTCATGCAAGCGAAAGAAATTTGATGAGCCTATAGGCTCGCTGGTAATAGGCCCCAAGGGGGCCTGTGTAAACCACCGGCACGGCCGGTGGTTATGATTCCACTTTTGCGTATTTCCTTGCGTGAACCAACTTGTGTAGCTTAGTTTAAGCGCACCAGATTATCAGTCAATTAGTTGTTTAAATATCTGTGGACTATATATTCAGCTAATTCGTTTTTTTGAGACACAGTGCTGTTTTTAACTATTTTCAACAGCATTTCGTAAAAACTTTTGGGATCTTGGTGAGAACCTCGATAAATTATTTCGACTAGTTGTTCCAGCGCTAGTTCATTAAGCAGATCAAATTTTGACTTTTCTTCTTCAATGGATTCACTAATTAACTTCTTTAGATTCGATAATGCAATGCAGTTACTGAGCAATGCCCATCCATAGAAAAGGATGTAGAGAAACAAATAGGTTGAAATAATGGTATAAGCATAAAATATAAATTTGCCAGGAATGGGTATGTCTGTAAGCATGAGTATATATGTTATAATAAATAGGACTATATTTATTACCATATCATATGCAAAATGCTTAAATGTTTCTAAAATATCCTGGTATGAATTTCTTTTCAAGTCCTCTATCGATTTTATATCCTGAGCGCTAAATAGAGAAATTACAATGGCAATTCCTGTGATGGAAAAGCCAAGTAGACTTAGCAGTCCACCAATAAGCCCAAGAATTAAAGTCCTTAGATCACCAATGTGATTTAAAAATACGTTATAAAAATCAATGTACAAGAAGACGATCAAAAAAAGAATTGACGTTAGTAACGCACGAACTACTTCTGGTTCCTGGAGGTTCAGCTTGCGTTTCCAAAACTTTAACATAGTGCACCCACTTTGCTTGGCAAACCGTTAATCAAATTGTCCATATTCAGGATAAGAGTTCACTAAAAGCATCGATACATGCGTCTTTCAGATCTCCTAAACAATTGATCACCCTTTTAAAAGGCTTTGCTTCTTCAGAAGAAAACTTTCTTCCGGTGTTAGAGATTGCGGCAACCGCTAGATAACCATTTTTATTTGCTTCTTCCAATGGAAGATTTGCATGAATTCCCTGTAACTTATCTAACTCGTCATTTATCAGTTTCGAGTTCAAATTTAACCCCGTGTCACCTTTGGAACGCAGGACAGTTTCCATTCGTGTGACGTTTGCTTCCCGCATATGCTTCAGTTTGCTCTCTCCCAATTCCTGCAATTCCTCCAATAACTTGTTTTGAGGGTTAGGAGGTTGCACTTTAATCTGGAGTTCTTTAATTGGTCCGATTCCACGCAATCCATCTTTTATATCGTCCAGGCCAATCCCTTTAGAACAAAGGTGGATACTGAATTCCATTTTAGGCTCGTGTTCTGCCAGACCAATATTTAGTATATTTACAAATGCGTCTAAAAATTCTTTATAACCGAACCTGTTTTTTGTATCATACCCAACTAGTTCATTTTCTAAATCAAATAGAAAACGAATCGCCTCTGTATTAAGCACACTCTGTGAAACGAGTTCATTTGAGTTTTCGTTCAAGGAGTTGTAATGAAGCTTGCTTTTTTTATAAACCCATCCCTCCACATAAGGAAAGTGTACGGATAAAGTATGTAATTGATATTCAATTTTAGTTGCCTGTATGTTTCCGTCTTCGCCGGGGAAAAAGAGCATCCTTTCCCAGCAGCTTTCTTTCTGTAGACTTTCCAGCAAAGCGAAACTTAACTCCTTTTTCTTTTTGGAGTCCTTATAAATTTTGTAAATTTCTTCTGACTCCAAATTAACCTTTGCAAAATATAGTGTAATCGCCATTTATATTTCCTCCACCCAAAATCATAGAAGTTGGCATCTAATCTGTTAAAAAGTATATCATAATTTTTTCCATATGGGAAGAGTTTTTCTTTTATGCTCCAAATTCAAGAGGTAGCTTCTACTATCAAGTTTGCAGAGAACGAGACAATTTTTGTACATTTCCATAATCGACATGCAATTGGACATAAGATTCTGGAATTATTACAGGCGTTGCGAATCATCAAAGTTGAGAAAAATTGCGAATATTAGAAAGGACTCACCAAGGCTCAAGTAAGTAATATCGCAAGCCAAATAACAAAAATTCTGAAAATAACGGCAATCATGTAAACAGGCACCGGGCAGGAAAATCCTGCCCGGTACTCTTTTGTCCTTTCTGGTTGTTTCCCCGTGTGGGTCAGTTTGTGGGTCGGCCCGGTTACTAGCAAATTACTAACAAAAGAAAAGTTGCGAAAAGCAGAGAAAACCCACCGAAACCATACAGTTTCGGCGGGCCGATGGAATGGTCGGACAATCTGGATATTTTTAGTTATCAGATAGGCTTGTTAAGTATCAATAGTTATCCTTTGATTTTTCATAAAGGCAACAGGCTGGCAATTTAATAATATCATCTTTTGAGTATTCAGCAATTTGTATCCGGTTAGGAAGAATAGTGATCTTGTGTGGTTCAAATGTGACTCCGAAGATTTTCTTTTTTTCCATCTGGATTTGACCATTTTCTTTATATATAATTGGTTCAAGAAACTCTATATCTTCATTAAAATTATTACAGTCGAGGAGAACGTCACAGTTGTGCTCCATTACTATACCTGCGTGGACAAGATCAACCATATCGTAGATCTCCATAAGAGCCTCTGGGGATTCAACATGTTCAAGGTTGAAGTGAAATCCATAATATTCTTCAATTGCTCGCATTCTTTCCAAGCCGCGAATCCAATAGTCGGTTAATGAAATCAATGCGTTTTTGTCAAAATCTCCGAGTTCAAATCGCTGTGAATTATCAAATGGGATGATTAAACTTTTGCATTCGGGATCGTTTATTTGAATATGAATGATTGATGCATCAAGGAATTTCTTTACAAGTGTGAAGTTAGATAATCGCTCCGATACATAGCGATTTAATACTTGATAACCAAAGTTAAAGCAGGTTAAGCGCCCATCTACATTGAGAATACTGATTAGTATATATTCACTTTCGAATCTATATAGTTCATTCTCATTGCAATAAAACTCAGTGATTGTTCCTTTAGTCAACGGCAGAATCTGTTTGTCTGTATAGAGAAAAGCGTCATACCTGTTCCGTGGAAAATCTATCATATAGTCGGGGATGCCATACCGCATTTGATTTTGAAGATATGCGTCTGTCATATTCAAAAATCTTGAAACTAAGGCCAGCGGGCCTAGACCCTCGGCGTTTTTTCCTAAAGACTGTCGTAAATATGTGTATGTACTTTCTGGAAAATTTAGGTCTTCATCTGAAGTTAATAATTTGCAATCCTCAACACCTTTACAGGCTTTTTGCAAGTTACTTAAAATCGGAACTTGGCTAAGGGAAGAATAGTTTTCTTTTATTTGCAGTATTTCTTTGAAGGAAAAATTCCAAATACCCTCAAAATCGGGTAGATTGGAAATATTGCATTCGATTACTTGGATATCTGCTGCGATTAAGTTGTAATAATAACCTTTAATTGTTTCTCCATCGCTTATCAAATAAGCGATTGCTTTTGTCCACATTGTATAAAATGTTGGTTGGCCCATCGTATTTGGCATTGTTCCTGGTTTTTTTGCTTCAAAAATCAAGAGACTATGGTTTTGCACCCATTCGATATTTGCATGAGTAGCTGTTCGATGAGCTCCAAATTCTTTATCTGAAAATAGAATAAAGTCTGCATTTTTTGCTGGTAATGCCCGCCCGCCTTCAAATCCATATACAGGAAACTCTTCTGCACGAAATTCGGTTGGATATTGAAGAAATTCCAATAAAGGCACAATGAATTTTGATCGAACTTCAGCTTCTGATTGAATAACAGATTTTTTATATTCTATTACTATTTTTTTTAGTTTTTCTCTCTCGTATATAGTCATATTAGGTTCCTTTTGATCAGGCTAGATATATTTTGCTCATTCATCCAGCATCAGTTTTTTCCGATCTTTACGTAATTGCTTTAACTTCTCACGTTCAATCTGGGAAATGCTCTTTTCCGGAGTGGGGAGGTCTTCCGGCATTGTACCTCCGACGGCCTCTATCGTTTTGCGGACTTCACGGCCAACCTGGAAGTGCGCCGCTGCGGCGTCGTCTAGGCCCTGGGTCTGCTCCCGGACCAGCTTTTCCTCTGTCTGTGTAATACGAAACAAGTTTGCCGCTAGTTCCACACTCCCCATGTGGTCGAGTATTTTCTCGGTTTCCTTCAGCCCTTTCCTACGGTGGATGTCTGACACTCGGAGTCCGCCGTATAAGCCCATATATCCGGCATTTTGAAACTCGGCGTACTCTTCCTGCTCCGTGATTCCGGCTCGGTGCGCCGCTTCCGCCAGGAGGGAATTCCATTGCCGGATATCTCCCCGGATGACCAACCGCCGGCTATCCTCATCGAGCTGATTGAAGGTATCCGCAATTTCTTGGCGCCTGGTTTGAATAGCAAAATAGGTTTGTCCGAGGGCAATGGACTCTTTCCTGGGATCGCCATTCTGAACAATTAAGTAACAGGCGTAGCGTGACAGCACATAGTCTCTGATGTTTCGCTGGCTTCCGCTGCCCAGTTCAACCATTTTCGTGACCTCACGAAAATGGTCATCCAGGGGGAATCCACTGTTTTGGCAGGCCAGCATCGCGCGGTCTATTGCTTTGGAAAAGTTCTCCCAGCGGAGGTAATCAAGGACCGGAGCCAGCTCTCGGCCATACCAAAACTCGATGCCATCCTCATTTATGTGCTTGACGTCCTCAAATTTCTGGTATTCCGGCGCCTTTAGATCGCTCATATCACACCTGCTCCCGCTTATTGATTCATAAGTCTTGCCAGCATTCTTTGACAGCCCTCCAACACATTCCGCCAGGTTGCGTCGAAGTCACCCGTATACCAGGGGTCGGCTACATCGCCGGGGCGGTCTGCGAAGTCCAGCAGCCGCTTGATCTTCCCATCGGGATCTCCGCTGCATATACGTGCCATGTTGCGGATGTTGGCCCGGTCCATGCCAATCAGGAGGTCGTATAGGGCATAGTCGGCCTTTGTGAGCTGCCGGGCGGTTTTCCCGGCGCAGCTGATCCCATGCTCCGCCAGCTTCCGGCGGGCGGGAGGGTAGACGGGGTTCCCAATCTCCTCGGTGCTGGTGGCGGCGGAGGCGATTTGAAATTGGTCCTCCAGCCCAGCTTTCTTCACCAGGTCTTTCATCACAAATTCGGCCATCGGGCTTCTGCAAATATTGCCGTGGCATACGAACAGGATTTTTGTCATCTGCGGCACACTCCATGCTGAGATTCTTTTCCTCAGTATAGCATACCTTATCCGCGAAGTCGAGGACGATTTCTAAATGTGCTTGGGCAGCGATTTTCCGCTGTAGTTCCAGCTTGGTCCACCCGAACTGACGAACGGCCTGAATATACCATGTCTGCTCCTGGAGGGTCAGTTCCGCCTCCAGAATGACCACGTTCTGCGTCCAGCCGATGGTCATGGCCTGGGCCAGCACTTCCGGCGTATTTTCATAGGCGCGGAAAAACTCCCGCATCCGGCGAAGGTTCCGAGGGGAGAAGCCGGAAGCGTCAGGGTACGCACCGCACAGATACTCAGCGGCGGCGACAGCGGCCCCTTTCGACCGCCTGCCGCTGACTAATCGGCCAATCTCACGGTACAGCTCCACCTGCGGCAAACCCGCCGCCATCAGGGTATCCAGCGCCGCGAACATGGCGCTGTAGTCTACAGGTTTTCTGACGTTCATCCAAGCTCCTCCTTCCGGCGCGGGTGCGCCTGTTTTTATTCTCTGCATTTGAAATCGCCAACGCGCAAGCCCTCGGCTCCTTCCGAGGGCTTGCGCCTTAGCGGTATCATGTCATGCCTCTGTTACTCCCATAGAAGTTCTACCATCTGCTCCCATTGGATGATGAAGCGGTCATCTACCACGCAGTTTCGATGGTAGTGGCCCAGGAACCAGTAATTGAATTGACACCGCCGCTTGACCATCTGGAGGAAATCCGTCAGCCGGTCCGGGGTATAGTCCCTGTCCAGCTTTCGCTGGATGCTGGTGGGAGCGCAATGGGTCAGAATGCAGTCCACCTTCCAGTTGACCCTCTCCAGGTTCCTGATCGCCTCCTCATATTCCTCGTCCGAGGGCAGCTCTTCCGGCCACCAGGAGACGCCTTTCACCCGGAATATCTGCCGTGTCCGGCGCTTGAACCAGTACTCCAGCTCAAAGTCGGGGGACGCCGGATCGAGGATGCCGTCCTGGATGTCGTGGGAGGCAGCGTCGCCCATGGTGAAAAAGGACGTGCCATTGATCTCGAAGATCTGCCCCCGCATCAGGTGGAGGACGTGGGGCCGGATATAGCGGACTTTCCCGCCCTGCCACTGATGGACGGGAAGTTCACCGAGCCTGTCGAAGTTTTCGTGGTTCCCATCCACAAAGAGGGTGGTAAACGGCTTTTCCTCCAGCCAGTCGAGCCAGTATGCCTCCCTGGGCGAATCGTCCCACACGCCCCCGAAATCGCCGGTGATAATCGCATAGTCATCACGGCTCATCTGCTTCTGCTGAGGGAAATAATCCGTGGCGAACCGCTGGAAGCCGCCGTGGGTGTCGCCGGTGATATAGATCATATTCGCCGCCTCCCTTAAAATATCATCGTGATTTGGCTATCAATTTGCTCCACATGTTTATGGCAATCTTTCAATTCCCTTGTCGTGGGGCAGTTCGACTCTTTCATACTATCCGCACGATCTTCTCCCACAGGAGCAGATGTCTTTTATCAATTTCCTGGTCCCTGTGACAGTGACCGAATAACCATCGGCGGTATCTGGCCTTCTGGCGGACCTCCTCGAGGAAGTCCGTCAGCGCGTCCCGCGGACGGTCCAGGTTCTCCGCGATGCTGCTGGGCGGACTGTGGGTGATGATGTAGTCCACCGCCCAGCTATGGGCGTCCAGGTTCCGCCTGGCCTCGGCATACTCCTCCTCCGAAGGCAGCTCCTCTGGCCACCAGGACTGGCCTACGATCCGATACTGCCTCCGGCCCTCCCCGAGCAGACGGAGGAGCCTTTCGTAATAGTCCGGTGCGGCCGGGTCCAGGATGCCGTCCTCAACGTCATGGGAGGAGGCCCCGCCCATGGTGAAGAGGGTGCGCCCTTCCAGCGTGAAGACCTGTCCCCGCATGAGGTGGATGACGTGGGGGCGGAGGAAGTGAACCTTGCCGCCGTTCCATTCCTCAACGGGGTATTTGGAGAGGGCGGTGAAGTTTTCGTGGTTACCATCCACGAAGGCGATGGTGAACGGCAGGTCCTCGAGGAGCTCCAAGTGAATCTCATCCCTCCGGCCTCCGTGCCACAGGACCCCGCAATCGCCGCATATGATCATAGTGTCCGCTTTCGTCATAGCTCTCATTTCCGGGAAACGGTCAGGGCTGAACCGGGAGAAATTCCTGTGTGTGTCGCCTGTGATAAAAACCATTAGGAAGCCTCCTTCTGCCGCGGAGCGGAGATCGTCTGCGTGATCGTGATCCCGTTTCTGAACGTCACCCGGAGCTCGTCTTTGGACAGCACCTTGATTTCCTCCACCAGCTGGTGGACGATGCTCTCGTTCCATTCCGTGACCTCCGCCGGAGCCATCTCCATGACCGCCGTCGCCCGCTGGAGCCGCTTTGCCATAACCTCGTTCTCCGCCTGAACGCCCAGGACATGGGCCCTGCGCTCTTTCAGCGCCGCCAGCTGTTCGCTGATCTCCCGGAACTGGTCCAGATTCCGCTGGATGCTCTCCTCGCCATCCGTCTCATCCATGAGCTGGTCGAAGCGGTGGGCGAGGTCCCCAATGGCCCGTTCGATGTCCGCGAGGCTCAGGACCTCTCCGGGGACCGGAGCCAGCTCCTGAATCATCTCCGAGACGACGCCGTTTGACAGCTTATCCTTGCGGCTCATGAGGATGTTGACAGCGGCCAGAACGGCCTCTTGGAGCGGCTTCTCGTCCAGAGTGGGGGAGCGCTTGCAGAGCGTTTTTCCGTGGTCCAGCCGGTTCACACACCGCCACACGGGGCGTTTCATACCCTTCTGCGTCCAGACAACGCGGCGGTATGGCGTGCCGCACTCCCCGCAGATGAGAAGCCCTGTTAGAGCGTGCTTGGAGCTGTACTTTCCGAGGCCGGTGGGTGCGCTCTTTTTTGTGCCGGAGGCCATGGCCTTCCGGCGGGCAGTCTCCTCCTGGACGGCGTCGAAAATCTCACGGCTGACGATGGCCTCGTGGTGATTCTGGGTCCAGTATTTGGGGAGTTGGCCAGTATTCACAACGGTTTCCTTGCTGATGCAGTCCTTGCGGAAGGTCTTCTGCATAATGACATCGCCGCAGTATTTCTCATTTTGGAGAATGGATTGCAGGGTGGAGAGATTCCAGGCCACCTCGCCGGTGATGTAGGGGACCTGCTCCGCCTCCAGCTGGGCCTTGATGGCCCGGAGCGTGTCCCCAGCCAGATAGCGTTTGAAGATGAAGCGGATGATTTCCGCCTGGTCCGGCACGATCTCCGGCTTGCCGTCCGCACCGCGGATATAGCCCAGGAGGTGCTTGTATTGGATGGTGACCTTGCCCTCCTTCATGGCCTGCCGCTTGCCCCAGCTCACGTTTTTGCTGATGCTCTCGCTCTCAGACTGCGCGAAGGCGCCATAGAGGGTGAGTAGGAACTCGCTCTCCCAGGAGATGGAGTTGAGGTTCTCCTTCTCGAAGATCACGGGGATGCCCAGCTGTCGCAGCTCACGGGTGTATTTCACGGTGTCCAGGGTATTCCGGGCGAAGCGGGAGAGGGATTTCGTGAGGATCAGGTCGATTTTTCCCCGCCGGCACTGGCGGATCATGCGCTGGAAGTCCTTCCGGCTCTTGACGGAGGTGCCGGTTTTGCCCTCGTCCGCGAATACGTCGGCCATGACCCAGTCCGGGTTGCTGGTGATTTTATCGGTGTAATAGCTCATCTGAGCCTCGTAGCTGGTGAGCTGTTCCTCGTCGTCTGTGGAAACACGGCAATAAGCGGCGACCCGCAGCTGTTTTTTCTCGGCCTGAGACTGAACTGTTTCCCTTACCGGAGGGATTACAATGAGCTTGCTGGGAGAGGTGGTCATTTGCGGGGGCCTCCTTTCATTCTACGGTTTGTCCGTTTTTCAACTGAACGATGGCGTGGCGTTTCTGTATTGTGATGTTCTGAACGCTACTGCGGAGCAAATCCGCGTCCAAGCTTTCCATCGGAGTGGCTTTTTCAAATACCCGGCGGAGACGTTCCGTCTCATATTCCTCGGGACCGATGGCGTCCAGCCGCATTGCGGCAAGGTCCAAGGCGGTCTGTCTGGCGGCGGCTTCATCCACCGGAGCCTCCTTGAGCAGATCTGTCAGTTTCCGATGGAGGACCTGGATTTGGACAGGCTCATCCTCTGGCGGGACCGGGGCATAGATCAGGCTGGGATTTGCCGTCAGACGGTTCAGGATGCCAAGGACCTGGCCCTCCACGTATTTGGGAGGATTACCACCGCAGAGACGGCGAAGCTCCTTCTGCGCCGGAGTTTTTGTGGGAGGAGAGGCTCTCTCTTTCCTCTGCGTCTGCACCTTTTGGAACGCCTCCGGAGGAATCACAGCGGGGAATCCGCTGCCGCCGGTGTACTTGCTGTTCTCCAGGATACGGGCCACCATGTTTTTGTTCCAGGGCTTGTCCCCGTCATAAGCAGGACCTGTTTCGCACAGATGCTCTACCAGCGCCGCATAAGACGCCCCCGCCAGATACCGGCGGAAGATCCTGCGCACAGCCTCGGCTTCTACGGGATGCTCTCTGATTTCACCCTGCTCCATCTGGTAGCCGAAGGGCAGCTTTCGATTGCCAGCCATTACCGCACCGTCCTCTCGATATTCTCCGTCAGCTCCAGTCCATTGATAAGACGGAACCGGAGCCGCTCGTTGCTTTCCACGATGATTTTGTCGACCAGCTCACCGAACAGCTCCCCGTCGAAGGTTTGCAGGAATTCCGGCGCGTCGTCCAGTACATTCAGCAGATCCTGCGTCCGGGCGATGGTTCGGTCCTCCTCCGCATCCAGCCTCCGGCCTTTCGCCTGCTTGGCGGCGCGGAGCTGTTCGGCCAGCCGGTCGGTCCTGGATATGAAAATGTCAGGATCGACAGCGCCCTGCTTTTTCAGCACGGCCAACAGTCGCTCCTGACGGATGAGGTCCGCTATTTGATTGTTAAGCTCCACGACGTCCAGGCTCCAGAGCAACCGACGGCTGCGCGCGGTCTGGAGGTCCGACAGGAGCCGCTCCAGAACGGGACGGCCCTGGTGCTGGAGCTTGTAGTACAGGCGGAGGAAGGCGCTACGAAATTCTTTTTCCGGGATTTGCGTGATGGGACAGGCTTCAGATTTGATATTATGTGTGCGGCATACCCAAAAAGTGATGCCATGTGTGACCTTCCGTTTGAAATAAGAGCCGCACTCGGCGCACAGAATTTTCAGCTTGAAGTCGTGAGGGGATTGACAGCGGGTCATTATATTTTCGGCTTTACGGGATAATAAGTTTTTTGCCTGATTAAAAGTCTCTCTGCTTATGATGGGAGGATTGGAGTCGGGGAGCCAGTATTTCGTTTTCTGCCCGTTGTTCCATACTTGACGATAGGGGAGGGTATCGGTCGTAAATCTTTTTTGCAGTAGAGAATCACCGGCATATCGCTCATTTTGAAGTATGTATCGAATGGTTATCCGCTGCCAGCGATCCTGATGATCCCGTGTTGGAATTCCAAGGGCCGTAACCTCCTCCGCAATATCCTGCATGCTATGCCCATTTAAATACCGTTGGAAAATCAAGCGGATGATTGCAGCTTCTTGTTCTTCGATAACGAGCTTGCCATTGACCAAACGGTAGCCAAAAGGTGCCTTGCAGGTCGTGAATTTTCCGGATTCCATCCGCCTTTTATAGCTCATCCGCATATTTTGAGCGATGGATTCACTTTCTTTCTGTGCCAAGGCGGCGAAGATAGAGGCCAGCGTCTCGCCGGAAACCATAGAACTGTCGATGTTCTGCTCCTCAAAGCAGACCCCCACACCCAGGGCCTTCAGCTCCCGCGTGGCCTTGAGGAAGTCCTGCGTGTTCCTGGCGAACCGGGATATGGACTTCACTAGGACCTTATCGATCATGCCCCGTTTGCAGTCGACGAGGAGACGCTGAAAGTCCTCACGCTTGTCCGCTGACGTGCCGGTGATGCCCCGGTCGGCGTAGATGTCCACCAGTTCCCAGTCAGGATTCTCATTGATCAGGGCGGTGTAGTGGGCATTCTGAGCAGCGAAGGAGTTGATCTGGTCCTGAGAGTCCGAGCTGACACGGCAGTACGCCGCTACCCGGAGCTTTCGGGGTTCCGTCTGTTCTGCCGCAGGGATGGTGATAAACCGAGGGGACGTATTCAGCGCCAGGGAACCCTCTGTTTTCTTCGGTTCTGCCATCTGTGGAACACCTCCTCTTTCGCAAGCAACACATTACCACAGAACCCTTAAAATAGCTATCAAAAGAAGCTGGGTAAATTCACCAAAGAACGATGCTGGCACCGTTCTTTACGGCAAGCCTCACAGCAATTTTCTTCAATTCCTGTTCATTGATGATCCCGGCCTTTTGGAGCGCTTTCAGCAAATTCACCTGCCCCAACAGGTCGATATTGGGATTATTCATTATGATGTCCTCCGTGTAATAAATTCTTGATACCACAAAAACAGGGATTGCCATCGGGATGGCGTTGCCTGTGCGTTTTTTGCTGGCCGCGCATCGCTAGGCCGGTTTCCAGCACAGGCCGAATCACCCAGACGGCAATCCCTGGTGCTTCTGATATCAAGACTTTCCTATAAAGTCTCATTTCCGCGCCTGCATTCGACACTACTCCCCCAGGCGTCAGGGCGAAGGACTTGGACGGCGGCTGGCTGGGCTGCCTCATGGGACTTTCACCCCCGGCAGGATCTCTGCCGGCTGCCCCCATTGCTTGCGGCTGTGGCTGGGCAGAAGTATCATAATTGCTGACAGGTTTCATGGCGAAACAGCTTGCCACAGGCTGTTTTTCGGACGGATGTGACCGCTTTGCACCTTCGTTGGCCGTAATTGATAAAAGCGGAAGAATTCACTGCAATCTCGCCGCGTTTACAGGTGGTCTTGGCGCATCCTCCTGCGTCGCTTTCCCTCTCGGGGCCTGTCAGGAACGTATCCAAGTCTTCGGATATGAAATTGTCAATGTACACAAGAGGCGTTCTCTTGGTGTTGCCTCTTACTTTTCTATTGGGAACTTTTTCTCGACTTTATGACGAGAATTTTCAATTTTTCTAAAATTCTTTTTTTCTGCCTTGAAATTCCTGCCTGTGTTAAGCCAAGCCTTCTTGACAACTGAGACTGTGTTTTACAATTTTGAGAAAGAAATAAAGCATAAATAAGGGAATATTCATCATCATCAAGCATTTTGAGAGCGTTGGTTAACTCTTGCAGTTCCAATGAATGAAGCGCTGTTTCTTCGGTGCTGACATCCATGTCAGGGATCGAATCTCCCTGGCTGTCATCCTCGCCGCCATATAAGGACAGTAACTGCACTTGGGATTCCTGTTCGTGCAGATAATCGCTGTGGTCCCTTTCCTTGCGCCAGTCCTTATACTCTGCCTCAGTAGATTCGATCATGAACTCGTCCATATCTATAAAGTAGCGGCCCCTTCCTATGGGGGAGGTAATGAGCTGATAGAACTCTTTTCCGTTGATTGCAATCCATTCAACATCAGGACCTCTAATTTCGGGATCCTTCTTTATGTAGTATTGCTTTGCCATGGGGCAAACCTCCATCTTCTGAAATTTTGAAAAGTCAAAATTTCAGAAGCGGAGGCCCTCGAGCTGAGCAACATTTATTTACTTTAAGGCACAATAGTAAACATCTTTTTGCAAAATTCGACTTATAGGGCATACTGAGCAAAAGTGCGGGTATCTTTTTCGACGAAATCCCCCATAATTCCCTTAAATTTGATAGGGAATTATGGGGGATTCTGTCGAAAAATAAAAGAACCGCAAACAGCCATCGGGCTGCTTGCGGCTCTTTTGTTAACGGTACCTTTTGACGGTTGAACTGTTCTCGCCTGCGGCTTATTTCAGTTGACCAATCTTTGTGTTTCGTTGCCTGACGGGCAACTTTAGCTTTGTACATTCATTACTGTGATTTGTTTTGAGATATCAAAAATGGACTTTTAAAAATATATCGAGCGGATTATTGTCATCATTTTAATCTCTCTTCTCCGACTAAGAGGTGGACACCTTCAGAATTGCCGCCATGTCTTCCTCACGGAACCTCTTCCGAAGCGTCACCGGCGTGGAGGCTCCGAAAGGACATATACCGTATCCTTTCATTCCGATGAAGAATCTCCTATAAATACCTTTGCTTTGTAACATCAAAGACCCCCTGAGTAGTAAGTCGCAAAGTCGGAATCACCGGAAGGGCCATGAAGCTCAGCGTCATAAAGGGGTCGATCTCGGGATTTACCCCCAGAGCGTAAGCCGCTTTTTTTGCGGCCTCCAGTTGGCTGTTGACGGTTTCCAAGGGGTGGTCGCTCATAATACCAGCGATGGGTAGGGGAACTTCTGCCGCCGATTCTCCCTGGTTCCAGACCACAATGCCGCCATTTAAATCAGCTACTCGGTTTGCGGCAGCGGAACAATCCTCCGCACAGGCACCCACGACAATGACATTATGAGAATCGTGAGAAATGCTGGTCGCCACAGCGCCGGATTTCAGGCCGTAGCCATGGAGCAAACCGATGCCGATATGGCCGGTGCCCCGGTGCCGCTCTACTACGGCAGCCCACAAAATATCTTGGGTAGTGTCAGGCGCTCTTGCGCAGCCTGCGTCCACGGTGGTGATTTCACCGTTAATCATACCAATGACGTGGTGAAGCTCACCGGGTTTGAAGTCCTCCGGACGGAGCCTGATC
This sequence comes from Oscillospiraceae bacterium, assembly GCA_910574635.1. Taxonomy (GTDB): domain Bacteria; phylum Bacillota; class Clostridia; order Oscillospirales; family Oscillospiraceae; genus Oscillibacter. The sequence goes on from CAJTCG010000014.1 coordinate 14,251, forward strand.
GGCTGGAACGTGCAGAGGGCCCTCTCTGTCAGGCGGACGTCTATGGATGGAATATGGAACGAACAAGCCATTTGATTTTCCGCTGCTAGAATACCCCGTTTATAGACCGCCTCAACGCAGAAGTTTTCAAAATTGTCTACCACTACAAGATCGGCCAGCCATCCTGGTGCGATAGCTCCCCGGTCATGCATCCGGAAATATTGGGCTGCGTTGAAAGTGGCGGCTTTTATTACGGTGATAGGCTCTGCCCCCATATGGATGGCCTCCCGGATTATCCCGTCAATATGACCCTTCTTTATGAGGTCGTTGGGGTGTTTGTCGTCCGTGCAGAGTAAACACCGCGCCCCGTACTTCTCATTGAGAAGAGGCGCTAAGGCCTCCAGGTTTCGGGCGGCGGTTCCCTCACGGATCATGATGACCTGCCCTCGTTCCAATTTGGCGATGGCATCCTGAATGTTCCAGCATTCATGGTCGGAGGAGACCCCGGCGGCAATATAGGCGTTGAGCTTTTCTCCACTCAAATCCGGCGCATGACCGTCAATGCATCTGTTCGACATCTGTGCCGACGCCAGCTTCTCCAATGGTTGTAGATTTCCGCTGAGCACACCGGGAAAATCCATCATTTCCGCCAGGCCTTGGACACGGGGATGACGATAGAACGGATCCAAGTCTTTTCGTTCCAGTACCGCACCGGCCTCGTCCAGCGGCGTGGCAGGAACGCAGGAGGGCAGCATCAAACGCACATCCACTGGTAAGCCTTGGGTGGCCTGAAGCATGTATTCAATGCCATCCACGCCCATGACATTTGCGATTTCGTGAGGGTCCGCTACCACGGTGGTGGTGCCGTGGGGCAGGACTGCCTTTGTGAATTCCGCCGGGGTTACCAGGGAACTTTCCAGGTGAATATGGCTATCCAGGAAACCCGGGAGTACGAGCTTTTTAGAACAGTCCCGCTCTGTCTTGCCAGAATAGGATCCCATGCCCACGATGAGTCCTTCGGCGATGGCAATATCCGCCGTGGAGATCTCCTTGGTAAAAACGTTGACATACGATGCGTTTTTCAACACTAGATCTGCCGGCTCCCGACGCATGGCCGTGTCGATTATCCGTCTTTTCTTCTGAACCGCTTGAGCAATGTTCTCATTTTCACGTTCATACATAGTAGTTTCCTCCTTTTTCGCCGCGTCTTATTGAACAATGATTTTGCTTTTTGTTGTGCCGCGGCCATCTTGGAAAATTGCCCACTGGTCCCGAAATCCCCTGGAATATGTCTCGTCTCTCATCTCGCAGATATACCCGGTCAGGAGAGACGGTACCGCCATTTCTACGAGTCCGGCCGTGACGTCGGAGAGTCTTGGTACGTGTACAGCCATTGCCGGACCGGTATATCCAATGCTGTCGGTCACCACGCAGACCGGACGCCCTAAATGTAGGAGATACGTCAGCGCCTCCTCTCCTCGGGAGAGGGCCGGAGAACCGGAGGCCAAAAACAGCATAGTACCAATGTTCTCCGGACCGGCCATAAAGAAGTTGCAGTGCAGCCACTGTTCAGGATCTTCATCCACAGCGATGGCACCGGTTTGGCCCATCATCTCGATTTTCCCCAGAAAAGCCGCACCCCGCTCATAGCCCGCCCCGATGAATTCAAAAGCCACAGCTTCCCGAACATACGTCGTGAAGGCATAGGTTTCCTCGTCCATATAGGGTAATGCTGTTTCCAGATCTTCCGCGCACCGCATGATCTCAGATGTAATCTCAGAGACGGAAAAGGCAGGATTCCCCATCTTAGCCAGGGTGCATCCAATGGATAGAAGGGCAAGATACGTCATGACGAAGCCGCGCAGGGGCAGCGCCCTCTCCATGGGCGGAGCGGACACGGGAATGAGAAAACGGCAGTATTCCCGCATCTTTGAGGCCAGATTTCCGGTGATGCCGACGGTTAGGGCGCTATGTTTTTGATATAGCGCCAAGGCTTCGTTGATTCGAGAGACTTCGCCGGAATAGCTGATAGCAATCAGCAGCGTGCTTGACAGACCAGGATTCCCAAGATCCGTAAAGCGTGAGACCTCAATGGCGGGGAGTACCTGGACGGGTAGCTTCGTGATTCTCTGGAAGGCATTCTTGATCGCCAGACATGCAGCGTAAGAATATCCGCAGCCTGTGAAAAGGATAGATTGAATGTGCTCCCCAGCCAGGCCACTTAGAATCTTGGGAACTTTTTTTAACATGTTCTCTGATTCCGCCAGGAGCAGCGGTGGAATGCTATATATGTGTTTTCGGATTTCGTTCTGTGGAAGTTGTGGATTCATTGGATGGTTGCCTCCATTTGTGAAAAATGCGCTGTTGTCCGTATTATGGTTGAAAAAAGGGAACGCGCCGGATTGCCGTCTTCCTATCTCGCCCGTGTCAACTCCTGTAGCCGCCTGGAGACACGTTCCCGGCTAGCCGTTAAAAGTTTAGGCGGCCCGTGCTGTCGGATACACTCTCCCGCACTCAGATTTCCAAGTAGTCCACATCGCAAAGTGTCAAAGCCTTCACAGTAGCCGTAGAGTACCGCAGCGGAGGAAGCGTTCCCGGCGCCTGTAGGATCTACGGCAGAGACGGGTATGCTGGGAACCCATACGCTTGTTCCGCTTCGGAGGATTATAGCGCCCTTTTCCCCCATGCGCAGATAGATTAGGGGAGTATCCCATAACAGAAGATTGGCAACGACCGCTTCCAGTTGGATTTCATCTAGCAGGACACGGGCCTCCGCAAGGTTCAGGGACAGGATGTCGCAGCGCTCCGCAATTTTCCTAACATAGGATTTCTTTGGCGGACGTAAGGCACTTTCATTCACTTCCCACTCCAGTGCGAAGTGATATTTCAATTTGGCGGAGAGTAGTTCCTCCCAATATCCTGGAGGGATTTCCTGAAATACATAGACACCTTTCGTGTTTCCGTCAATTGCAGTGATGATCTCGGAAGCGGATGCTTCCATCTTCCGGTAGTGTTCCCACCCATACAAGGGTTGGTCAGTTCTTCTCCCCTTGGAATCATATTGCACGACGGTGACGGGTGTCAGTTCCTCTCGCTGTAGCAAGCCCCGCTCGGGACAGTGATTTCGATGGAACCAGTCGGCGCATTGCTGCTCAAAGTCTGTGCCCCTGCCGGTGACCAGCATCACATCCCCGCACCACAGACTCAGGCCACTGAGCGCATAAATTCCAGCCCCGCCAAGAAAGCGCCCTGCATGAATATGCCCCGGGAGCCATATGTTATCGGTGACTATAGTTGAAGCAACGATGTATTCCGGCATAATAGTATTGAGACACCCCTTTCATGATCGGAGACCGGACAGGCAAGCGAATGTTTCCGCCCCCCAAAAATGGGGGGCGAAAACAAAGAAAACGAAAGGGATATAGCCGTTTTTGTCGCTTCGATTATCCCTTGACCGATCCAGTAGACATCCCGCCCACAATGCGCCGCTGGAAGATTAGGAACACCAGCAGCGTGGGGATCAGGATGATCATGGCGCCGGCCATGGTGCCGCCGTAGGAGGCCTCCTCCGCGAAGTTCAGGGTCTTCAGGCCTACCTGGACCGTGCGCATCTCGTTGCTGGAGTTGGCGACAATCAGCGGCCAGAGGTACATGTTCCAGGTGCTGATAAATGAGGAGATGAAAACCGTGACCAGGACGGGGCTGGAGATGGGCAGAAGAATCTGCCCGTAAAAGCGGAGGTCCCCGCAGCCGTCAATCTGGGCCGCCTCCCGCAGGGTCTTAGACACCGTCAGGAAGTGCTGGCGCATCATAAAGATGTTGTTGGCCGAGACAAAGTACAGTAGCATGATGCCAAGATACGTGTTGACCAGTCCCAGCTGGGAGATTGTGAAGTAGTTACTGGTCAGGATCACATCGCCGGGGATCAGCATGGTGCCCAGGACCAGGTAGAACAGCAGGTTCTTGCCCCTAAAGTCGAGAAACGCGAACCCAAAGCCTGCCAGAGAGGCGGTCAAAACCCTGACGATACTGCAAATCAGAGAGATGATCATGGAGTTCAGCAGGAACCGAGGGATCATGGACTTGGTCAGCGCGGTTTCATAGTTGCCCAGGTAAAGACCGCCGGGGAAGATCTTGGGGGGACGGGACAAAATTTCCGACACTCTCATGAAAGAAAGGGACAGGCAGTACAAAACGGGTATGATGATGATCAGACCACAGACCAGCGCGATGAGCTGGATCAGCCAGTCCTGAGTGCGCTGCTTTTTCCGGTTGGAGGTCCGTGGGAGAGTTTTGTTGCCGATCATGAGTAATGCACCTTCCTTTTTTCCAGGATGAAACTGGCCAGGATCAGCGCGAAAGCGATCAGGAAGGCCAGTACCGCCGAGGCGTAGGCTGCACCGTAGTTGTAGATATAAAACGCTTTGCGGTACATATAGTAGATGATCGTGGAGGTGGAGCTGTTAGAGGTTCCGCCCTGGGTGAGCGCGATGACCAGGTCGGACATCATCATGCTGGAGGCCAGGTTCGTGCATAGCAGATAGAACAGCGTGGGCGAGGTCATGGGGATGTAGATGCTGATTACCTGCCTGGAAAGGGGCGCCCCATCCAGCCGGGCGCTTTCCAGAAGCTCTGCCGGCACGTTCCGCACGGCGGACAGGAGGAACAAAAACGCCATGCCCACATGGAGCCAGATGCCAATGAGGATCAGCGTGTATATGACGGTGTTTTTGTCGGTGAGCCACTCGACATTCAGATGGAGATAGTGATTTACAGGGCCGATGTTTGGGTTGAGCATCAAATTGAAAATGGTAGTGGCCACGGACATGGAGACCGCCATGGGCAAGGCCAGCATGGTCTCATACACCCGGGAGAGCCGCCGGGTGCGGCAGCAGAGCATGGCGAAGAAGTAGGCCAGGATTAGGGTGACGGGGACGGTGACAGCGGTGTATTTGATGGTGTTCACCACGGAGTTGAGAAATTCCTGGTCTTCCAAGACCCGCAGGTAGTTTTTCAGCCCGGCGAAAGCGACCACCTCGTTGCTGGAGTTGATGGTGAAAAAGCTCAAAAAGATGGTCTTGATGAAAGGGATATAGCTGAAGACGACGATCAGAAGCAGTGCGGGGAGCAAATAGAAATATCCATTTGCCCGCTTCAGGTGCCTTCCGGTTTTTGGCTGCTGAACGGCTGGGGCGGCGTGTTGTTTTTCCATAGTACGCTCCTTCTCAGCGGGTGCCGCTTTTTGTAATGGGCGAGGCAGGATACGGGGGTATCCTGCCTCGCAAAAATCCGGAGACTTGCCGGATCAGGCGATCGGGTTTGCCTCGTTATACTCATCCAAGGCCGCGTTGCAGCGGGAGGCCATCTCGCTGACCGCTCCGTCCACATCCACTTCACCGGCGGCGAACTTCCCGCAGACCTCCTGGAAGATGGTGGTGAATTCTTGCTGGGTGGGGGCGAGGTGCTCCTGAACCTTGGGGTTGGAATTGCAAAGTGCGTCGTAGAACACCTCGAAGCCGGGGTTGGCGGCCACGTATTCCTGCATGGGGGCGTAGTCGAAGGTCTTGGCGTTGACAGGGATGGTGCCCGTCACAGAACAGTAGGCGTACTGCTGCTCAGGCTCCAGCCAGAACTTGATGAACGTCCAGGCGGCTTGGATCTTCGCGTCGTCGCCCTTGCCCAAGATGTAGATGCTACTTCCACCGGGGCAGACGCCGCCGGTGTCCCCAGCGTTCACCTTCGGCAGGGGAGCGACGCCGAAGTCGAAGCCCATCTCCTTGGACATGGTGGTAAACTGGCCTAGGGCGGAGTTGGAGGAGCACACCATGGCGCTCAGGCCGGAGGAGAACTCATCTCGGGCCTGGTTGCCGGACTCGGTGGTCTGCACAGCACCGGTGTCCAGGACCTTCTTCCACTCGGTCAGTAGCTTTTTCATGGTGCCGTCCTTGTCAAAAGTGACCTCGGTCATGCGGCCCGTGTGTCCGCCCTCGTTGTTGCCTATAAAGGAGTATTCACCTTGGCCGCCGATCCAGTGGTTGAAATAGGCGTTGCCCATGGCAAGTGTGATGGCGTACTGGGTGATTTTGCCGGAGGCGTCCTTTTTCAGTAGCTTTTCCGCCATCTGGGCCATCTCGGCGATGGTGGCAGGAGGTGTCTCCGGGTCCAGCCCGGCCTCGGCGAAAAGGGTCTTGTTCCAGAAGAAGCCCATAGTGGAGGCGTGGAAGGGCATGGAGTACAGCGTGCCGTTATAGGTGTAGGTGTTCAGCAGAGAGCTGAGAACCTCTGCGTCAAATTCGCTGTCCCCGTTCATGAGATCGTCTAGGGGGACCACTGCGTCCACGGTGCTCATGTACTCCACGTCGCCGGCGAAAATCTGAATCATGTCGGGATAGTTGGCAGTGTCCTTGGCCTGGACCAGGGTCTTCAGGGTACTGACGGTGTCGTTTTGGTAGACAGCGGTGATGTGGATGCCTGCTGCGGCCCCGGCCTTCTCATTGAAGTCCGCGACGATCTTATCCAGGGTCTCCCCGGCAGAGCCACCGCGGTTGTGCCAAAAGACCAGCTCCACGGGGCCGCCGGAGGTCTCGCCGGCGAAGCTATCGCCGGCGCTGCTGCTGGAGCCGCTGCCGGCATCGCTGGAGCCACCGGAGTTTCCTCCGCAGGCTGAGAGAATGCTCAAGCACAGAAACACTGCAAGAGCGGTTGCGAAAATTCTCTTCATGTTGTATCCTCCTAAATTTGATAATTATATAAACTCCCTTGAGCGGAGTTCATATTCCTCCAGAAGCCGCATGGCCTGCCCCTCACGGACCAGCGGCTATGGTATCCGTGTTTGCAGAATCTGGACGACGCCCTCCCAGCAGGGCAGGGGAGAGACATAGTCCGCGGCCTCCTTGAGGGCGGCGCAGGCGTTACTCACCGCCGCCCCGATTCCCGCGTATTCCAGCATGGAGATATCGTTGTAGGAATCCCCGATGCAGAGAATGTGCTCCCTCGAGACGCCGCAGCGGTGGGCTAGGGCTTGGACCCCCCGCGCCTTTGTACACCCGGCGGCGGAGATTTGGATGCTTCTTTTATCCTGGAGACAAACGGCGTACTCCCCAGCGAAGGGACGCAGATCCTCCAGGCAGTCCGCCAGATGGGCGCCCTCCGGGTGGTAGAAATACATTCTTCGAGTCTCCCGGTCCCAGACCTCCGGCCCCACGGGACGGTCCAGTCCCGGAAAAACCCCCGCGTGGGCACGGGACCAAGGGGTAGGCCGCAGAGGGCGCTCCAGGTCCCCGTCGTTGAAAATCACGGTGACGCCAAGAGCCGCGTAAGTCTCCGCAACATCTTTGAGCCGATTTGGGCGGAACCGCTTGTCCGCCAACAGAGTATCCCCCAATTTCAAAATGGAGCCGTTTCCCCCCACGTAGGGGACCCTCTGAGGCGGCAGACCCTCCAAAAGGCCATCCGTTTCAAAGGGGAGGCGGCCGGTGGCGAAGGTGAAGGGAATTCCCCGGCGGTCTAGCCGCCGGATTTCCTCCCGCAGCGCCGGGGCGAGGGTGCGCTCTTGGAGCAGGAGGGTTCCGTCTATGTCCGATACAACCAGTTCGATTTTCATCCCGCGTTTCCCCGTCAGCGGAAGCAGAGGGCTTCCATAGCTTCCACGACGCCTAGGGCGTAGGGCTTGGACGCGACGTAGTCCGCCACCTCCTTGATCTCCGGCAGAGCGTTGCCCACCGCTACGCCGTATCCGGCCCTAGTGATCATTTCAAAGTCGTTCCGGTAGTCGCCGCAGGCCATCACCTGGTCGAGGCCAACGCCTAGCAGCGCCGCCAGCTCTTCCATACCCGTGGCCTTGTTGCAGCCCTTTGGTCCCAGCTCAACCGCTTTATCGGAAAAAGTCGTGATCCAGTAGCGGTCGGAAAAAGGCTCCAGACGCTCCCGAATCTCCTGGATGCGCCCGGAGCGGGATTCGTCCATAATCATGATTTTCTGAAAGCGGTCCGCCTCCCAGTCGATGGCGGAAAATGGGAGGAGTTGCCGGAAGCGATTCCCCAGGGACTGGTGATACCGCACATAATCGGTTTCCCTGACGGCCCGCTCATATTGGGTGTTGGACAGGGTGACCGTCATGTCCAGCTGGTCCGCCCGCTCCAGAATCCTCCGAACGGGAGCGGCGGAAAAGCCGTGCTCCGCCAGGCACTCGCCCCCTCGGAGAATATAGGCTCCGTTTGCCTCGACACAGGGGGCGTCGATTTCCAGGGCGCTGACAAAGGGCTCTGTTAGTTCCGTAGTGCGCCCGGTGGCCAAGGCAAAGACGATGCCCGCCTCCCGGCACTTTTGGACAGCGGCGGTCAGCTCCGGTGGAATCCGCTCCGTCCGGTCCACCAGCGTTCCGTCGATGTCGCTGACGATCAGCTTGATTTCACTCATGGGATGCCTCCTCCTTTGGGCGTTTTTCTGCTAAGCGCAACAGATAGGTTCCCACCTCCAGCGAGTGCCGGACGGCGCTGGGGACCAGTTCATCCGGCAGGAACTCCGTGTGGTGCTGAATCTCAAAGGCGAAATCTCCCGCATATCCGATGTCCCGTAGCGCCGCCATGAAAGGCTCCCACTCCGTGGGACCGCTGAAGGGGAGAAGGTGGTTGGCGCGCATGTCCAGATAGTCGGAGATGTGGGTCGCCTTCAGGCGCTTTCCAATGAGCCGGGTCAGCTTGGCCGGGTCCTGTCGGCTGATGGCGGCGTGCTCCACATCGAAGCAGATACCGGCGTTGGAACAGGGGAAGGAGTCCACCAGCTCGATCAAATCCTCCACCGAGGCGGTGTAGCGTTTCCTGGGGGCGATGTTCAGGTCCCAGAGGTTTTCAAAGGCGATGCCCACGTTCCGCTTTTCCGCGTACTCCAGCACCGGGAGGAAATAGGCCCTGTTTTTCTCCAGGGAGCTCCGGCGGGGTTCCGCCGCCTCGAAATCTGTGCCCGCATGGATGGCCACCCAGGGAATCCCCATGGTCTGGGCACAGTCGATGGACCGGAGGATCAGGGCGTCCAGTTCCTCCCTGCCCTCCGCCAGGGGGTCGCAGAAGTTGTAAAAGGGGGCGTGGGCCTGGCCGAAGGTGATATCGTACAGGGCGGCGGTCTCCATGGCCTGGCCGATCCACCTCTGATAATCGCCGCCCACAAAGGGGAAGCGGAAATTGGTGTAGTCCACAAAGTTGAGGTCCATCCGCCGGTAGCCCCCCTGGCCGCAGAAGCGGATGCACCGATCCAGGCTTCCCTTCTCCCCTCCGGGGCGGTTAAAGTAGATGTTGGTCGACGTCGATAAGCGCATGTGCGTTCCTCCCTCGGTTATGAAAGCGCGGTGTGTTCCGTCGGCCCGTCAGGGGCCGTCGGGGTCCCGGATGAGCTTTACAAAATACTCACGGTTTCTGGGGCCGTCGAACTCCAGGAAGTAAATTCCCTGGGAGTGGCCCAAAAGCAGCTTCCCCTCGTGTATGGGAAGGGAGAAGCTGACGCCGATCAGGGAGGACTTCACGTGTCCCGCCGCGTCCTGGGGAGTGTCGTGCTGGTGCTTGAAGTCAATGCGGGTGGGGATCAGCCGGCAGATCTCGTCCTGGAGGTCCAGGAAGCCGTTGGGGTCCCAGAAGGACGTGACCGTCAGCCCCGCCGTGGTGTGGGGAGTGCAGATGGTGCAGAGGCCCTCCCGGATGCCGCTGCCCTCCACGAAGGCCTTGATGTCCTCCGTGAGGGACACCACGTCCCGCTCGGCGGTTTGGAGTTTGAAATGCTTCAGCATAAGGCGCTGCCTCCTCAGTCTAAGATGATGGCGCTTTGCGTGATGCCCGCGCCGTGGTCGGCGAAGGCCCACGGGCCCTTGCAGCCCCTGCCGTAGGTCTCGCCAATCATGGCGCTGACGAATCCGGCCAGCAGGGCCAGGGGGACAAAGTTCGTCAGGGCGGAGGAGAAGTCGTATTCCGTTTTGGGAATCTCGAAAATCTCCGCGCCCTCTCCCCGGAAGAGCTCCGGCTCGTCGGTGACCACCGCCGTGGGGCGGCCCATGTCGGCGGCGGCGTGGTGGACCATCTCCCGCACCCGGCAGATGCCCCGGTTCCGCCCGGTGCAGACGACGGAGGTGCCGGTGGTGTCCACGTCCCGCATGAAAAAGTTCAGGTGGAGCCACTCCTCCGCGTTGACGCACATGGCGCGTTTCCCGGCGGCCTCGAAGATCTTGGCATGGCCGTACCAGGCGGCGGCCAGGTCCTTGCCCGCGCCGGCGAAATCGAAGGCGTCGAAGTCCTTCCACCGCCCGGCCTGGGCCTCGGCCTTTTCGTCCAGGGCGGGGAGCAGGCGTTCCAGGGCCTCGCCCTGGCGCAGCAGGTCCCTCCGGTAGGCGTTGGCCTGGTCCATGGTATAGCGGCCCCGGACCTCGCCCAGGCGAATGGCCAGCAGCAACAGGGACAGCACCGACACCAGGTAGGAGCGCACGCCGGGGGCGCTCTCAAAGGAGGGAATCTCCAGGTCCAAAACCCGGGAGGCGCTGCGGCCCAGCAGGGAGTCCCGCCGTCCGGTGACGCCCAGGGCGAAGGCCCCCGCCCCCACGGCCCGCTGGATGGCCTCGCCCACCCGGGCGACGCCGCCGGAGTTGCTCACCGCGATGACCAGGGGGTTCCGGGGGGCAAAGCCCAGCTGCTTCGGGTCGTAGTACCGGCTCAGGTCCAGGGCGGTCACCACCTCCGTGGGGATGCCGGTGAGCTCCTCGAAGGCGAGCTTCACCGCCATGGATGCCGCCCGGGAGTCCCCGCAGCCGGTCAGGATAATTCGCTGTATGGAGAAAATCTCCTGGAAGGACAGGATGCTCCTGGCCTTGGGCTCCAGGTCGTGATACTGCTCCTCGAGAAGGGCCGGCAGGCTGAGAGCCTGCCGCCGCATGGCGTTGTCAAACTTGCTCATATCATTCCGCTCCTTTGCTGTTGGGGGTGCAGGTTATTTTTCAGGAATTCCAATTCCAGGCTCTGAATTTCGGGCTGGCTGAAATCCGGGGAGGCGTGGCCCGCCCCCTCCAGCAGGACGAGTTCCGCCGGGACCTGGCTCTGAGCGAGCTGGTCGTGGAACAGGATGCTCTGCTGGTGCGGTACCAGGCGGTCCTCCGTCCCGTGCAGCAGCAGGAAGGGAACGGAGTCCGCGGCGATGTAACGCGTGGGGCTGGCCTCGATCAGCGTAAGCATGTCCTGGTTTTTCAAAAACTCCCAAACAACGGACTGTCCCTCCGTGTTCTTTTCCGTGGAGAGGGTGACCATCAGCTTGGGGAAGTCGTAGATGCCATAGAGGCAGATTGCCCCGGAGACCGTGTCCGGGATATCCGGGTACTCCGCGCCGCGGAATTTGGCCCTCCCTCCGGTCAGGGCCGCCATCGCCGCCAGGTAGGCACCCGCCGAGCCGCCGCAGACATAGACATGTTCCGGGTCAATGTGGAACTGATCGGCGTGGAGCCTCAAAAAACGGATGGCCGTGCGGACATCCTCAATCTGGGCGGGGAAACCGTCGTGGGCGGTGGTTCGGTACCCGATGCTGGCCACCATGAAGCCGTTTTCGGCAAAGAAGGCCAGTTCCGGGAGATGGCGGTCCGGCGCGGAGATTCGCCAGCCTCCTCCTCCGATGTAGACCAGGAGGGGAAACCGTTCACCGCCGCCGATGGGCGAGATCAAATGCAGCTGGAGCGGGAGCGCCATGGCGCGGGCCGTCCGCGCCTGTGTATAGGTGATCCCGCAGTACATCCGCGTGTCATAGCGGACCCTGGAAACCGATCGTTGTTGAATCATGGCGTGTCCTTTCCGTTGTCGTTGGACGGAGGGCCCCGGCCGCCGGGGCTGTTACAGGGCGGCGGCCATCTGGGCGAGAGCCTCCTCCAAGGAGGCGGCCTTGAAAATGGGCATGGAGGAGGAGAACATCAGGTTGATGGGGTAGTCGAAATTCTCCGCATTGCGTCCGCACTCGTCCCGATACTCCCGCTGGCTTCCGTAGTTAGGGATGCGCTCCTTCATGATCCTGGTGTCGCCCATATAGCCGAAGAGCTTTTTTCCAAGCTGGAAGCCCATCCCGCATTCAAAGCTCACGTCCGTGCTGGGCTCAAAGCCCCGGAAATCGTTCAGGTCGGCGAGGACGATGTCACAGTCCCGCACGTGCCTCTGGAGGCGGTAGAACTGCCTGGCGGCCCGCTGGTACAGGTTTTCCCCGGCGGCCTCCGGCTCTCCCCGGGCCGGGTTCAGGGGGGTTATGGCGTCAAAGCCGTACTCCCGGCAAAGACGCTTCCATCCGGCGTATTCCGCCTCGGCGTCCTGGTCATATCGGGCGGGCCCTGCCAGATAGACGGCGGGGCGCTGGTTCCGAAGGGGCGGCAGCTCCTCCCGGACCGGGACGGAGGGGCGCAGGACGCGGTCCTTGTTCTCCTGCTCGATATCCAGGGCCAGCAGTCCCAGACAGTCCTGAAAGGACCCCTCCAGAATCTTGCAGGACCCGAAGATGGCGGGGGAGAAGGGAAGGTCCGGGTAGGGCAGGACCCGGCCCCCGGCGTCCCGAACGGCGCCGTCTTGCAGGGAGACGCCCTGCTGCTTCCACACGATGGACCGCTTGTCCCGGGTGAAGCCGTAACAGCGCAGGCCCCTGGCGTAGGCCATGCCCAGCTCGAAGATAGAGCCGCCGTCCGGCTCGGAGCCGCGGAAGGCCTCCAGGTCCACCAGAATGGCGGTGGACTCGTTCATGCACCTGGCGCAGTTGCGGAAAATCTCGTCGGCGTTTTTCCGCAGGTCCTCGTGGGTCAGGTCCAAGGGGTTGTCGCTGGGCATGACTACACGGAACCCGTAGTATTCCGCCTGGAGCCGCATGGCGTTCCAGAGAGTGTAGCCGTTCGTGTAAAAGCATTCGGGCCCGGCGATATAAAGCGTTTCCTTTTCAAACAGCCTCAGCGCTTCATCATACATAACCGAAAGCTCCTTTCCGATATTACGCCAAAACCAGTTTCATCAAAAGCCGGAGAAAGCGCTGGTGATCTGCGCGACGGGCGATGTGGATCAGGGGGAGCTGCTCCCAAACGAAATGGTGCCGGGCGTCCAGGACTGTCATGCCCAGGGTCAGAGAACCCGCCGTCTCGACGCCCACGTGGCCCTCGAAAGTCTCCACCAGGGTGGGGTCGATGGCGCAGCCCACCGCCATGCAGTCGATGACGGTGCAGTAGGCCTCAAAGCCCCGGCTGTTGACGAATCGGATGGCCTGGCGAAGGAACCCCGCCTCCTTGTTGGGGCTCTTCTCCAGTGCCGCGATGTCCGCCTCGGTCAGGTTCACATCAAAGTGGGTGGCCACGTCCAGACCCAGGGCCGTCAGCTTGACACCGGACCGATAAACCAGGTCCGCCGCCTCCGGATCGACATACACGTTCCACTCGCTCATGGGGGTGTCCCCCGTGGCGTTGGCCCAGGCGCAGGCGTTCAGGCCGAAGGCACCGGTGATGGCGATGATTTCCCGGATCATGCCCTTGATCTCCGGGGCCTTCTGCATGGCTATGGCCAGGTTGCTCATGGGCCCGGTGCACAGGATGGTGATTTCCCCGGGGGCGGCCTTCACCAGATCAATCAGAAGGTCCACCGCGTGCTTTTCGCAGGGGCGCGCCGCCGGTTCCGGCAGGAAGTTTTCCGCTTGTCCGTCCTCGCCGTGGGTAAAGGGGTCCCGGGGGGAGGGGCGGACCATGGGGCTCTCCATCCCCTTGGCTACGGGGATGTCCGTTCTTCCCAGGAGCTCCAAGGTTTTCAGGGCGTTGACGCAGGTGATTCCGGCGGGGTAGTTTCCGTTCACAGTGGTGACCGCCAGAAGGTCCAGCTCAGGGGCTTTGCAGGCCATTACGATTGCCATGGAATCATCCATGCCCGGATCGCAGTCCAAAATGATCTTCTTTTGTTTCATAGACACTCCTTATTTTCTGTTAGATAAATATCTGATAAATATTTTTTATTTGATAAAACAATAGCATACGGCCTACCGTTTTACAATTCACCAAACAGCTAAACTTTTAATAAAGTTTTTGTGAAAAACGTCATTTTTTGGAAATGAATGCGTTTGGCATCTGGCGGGATCGGGAGAAAATGGGTCGGTTTTTCCAGAAATATGGAGGTATCTCTTGACGAAACTCTCTGGAAAAGGTAAGATAACAGTGATAAAATTCGTTTAGCAAATGAGGTGGCGCCGTGAGAGTTAAGGTAAAGGACATTGCCAAGGCGGCGGGCGTCTCGACGACGGCGGTTTCTCTGGTGCTAAATGGGAAGCCCTCCCGCCTTTCAGACGCGACCAAGGAGAAGATCACCCGGGTGGCCCGGGAGCTGGCCTTCCAGCAGGAATCCCTTCACTCTGAAAGCGGGGAGCGGGTGAAAACGATGGGGCTGGTGGTGCCGTCTGTCAGCGACCCCTTTTATCTGAATCTGCTGTCCTGTGTCCATAGTTGCGCGTATGGGTTTGGATACACCGTGTTTACCTGCGTCAGTGAGGAGGACTCGGAGAGGACGTGCAGGGCGGTAGAGAGCCTGGCCACAAAGAACGCGGACGGGATCCTGCTGGTAGCCCCGGTCACCGTGGAGCACGATGACCGGCTGACCAAGATGCTGAAGACCTTGGTGAGCGGGGCGGTTCCCCTGGTGCTGGTGGACCGGGCGGTGTATTCCGTCTTCGGCGATTTTGTGACCACGGACAACAAGTACGGCGGACGGGCCGCGGCGCTCTATCTGGCGGAACGGGGGCACAGCAGAATCGGGTATCTGGGCGGGCCCCAGAACGTGTACACCGCCAGAAAGCGTTTTCAGGGCTACCGGGAGGGCTTGGCGGGCAGGAAACTGCCCTACGATGATACCCTGACCTTTTTCGGGGACTTCTCCAGGGAGAGCGGTAGGAAGGGGGCCGCGGCACTCTATGAAAGGGGGTGCCGGGCTGTCTTTGCCGCCAATGCGCTGATGACGGACGGGGCCGTGGAGTTTGCCAGGGACCGGGGCCTGCGAATTCCGGAGGATTTCGTGATTGTGGGTTATGACGCCCCCGGGGCGCAAGTGCCCTGCGTCTGCCAGAACGTGTCCCTGATGGCGGAGAAGTCCGTGGATCTGCTGATGGAGCAGATTGAGGCCCAGGGGTCCAAAGTCCCTCCCCGAAATTTCTATATTACGCCGGTGCTGTCCAACGGGGAGGGACTGTCCGGTTTCTAAAGCAGGGGGACGCTTATGAGGATTACCGCAAAGGACATCGCCAGGGAGGCGGGCGTGTCGGAGACCACTGTATCGCTGGTTCTGAACGGCCGGCCGGCCCGCATTTCGGAGAAGACGCGAAAGCGCGTGCTGGAGATCGCCGCGAAATACCGCTTTGCCAGCAACCAGATCGCCGTGTCGCTGGCAACCCGAAAGACCTACACACTGGGAATCATCCTGCCGAATTTGACGAATCCGCTGTTCCCGCGTCTAGCTGCCGGGGTGGAGAAGCACGCACAAAAAAACGACTATGCGCTGTTCCTCTGTAACTGCGAGGAGAGCGCCTCCTTATTCCTGCACTATCTGGAGGTGCTGCAAAGGCGGTGCACCGACGGGTTGATTGTGCTCCTCCCCAGCGAGGTGGACGAGAGGCCGGACCAGTTCTATCAAAAGGTCCACGAGGCCTTGTCGGCCTCCCAGGTACCGGTGGTTTTGGTGGAGCGGAGGATGAAAGACCATCCCTGTGATTTTGTATGTATTGACAACCGAAGGGGCGGGGAATTAGCCACGGAATACCTCCTCTCCATGGGACACACAAGAATCGGCCACATTACGGGAACTCCGTTTTTCGCGGAAAGGACCAGAGGCTACAAGGATGCCTTGGAGAGCTGCGGGATTTCCGTGGAGCCGCGCTGGATGGCGGAGGGGGACTTTTCCATCGAATCTGGATACCGGGGGGCAAGGAGGCTGCTGGCGGAACGTGTGACGGCCATTTTCGCCGGAAACGACGAGATGGCGCTGGGTGTGTCGAAGGCCGCTACGGAGGCGGGCCTGCGAATCCCGGAGGACTTGTCGCTGGTGGGCTTTGACGACAATCCAATCGCGAAGGTTATGCCGGTCCCACTGACCACTATCCTGCAGCCCGGCGAGACCATGGGGGAAAAGGCCTGCGAGGTTCTCCTGGACCGGCTTTCCAATCCTGACGAGGAAAGGGAGCCACAGGACTTCCTCTTTGATCCCGTGCTAATTACGCGGCGCTCCGTCTGCCCGCCCGCTGGAAAAAACTGTTGACAAAGTGAGAGGAAGGCTGTATGATGGGAATATCAGATAAAGCGCTTTAGCAAAAACGGTATATGGAGATTCCCCAAAAGCGGGGCACATAAAGCGTGGCGGATTTTATGTGCCCCTTTTTCACACCTGTTTGCTAAAGCGCTTTATCAAAAACCGGTTTCGGCTTTTGAAACCAGAACATGAAAAGGAGAGAAGTTATGAAAAAGCTGTTTGTCTTGATTGCTGCCTGGACGCTGGTCCTGGGGATCCTGACGGGCTGCGGCGGGGGCCAGCCCTCCTCCGCACCGGCTCCGGAAAAAGGAAACGAGATTGAGCTGGTCCTGTGGCACAACCGCAGCGGCACCAATGGGGAAACCGTGGACGCCCTGGTGGAAGAGTATAACAGCACCATTGGGGCGGAAAAGGGCGTCAAGGTGGTTTCCGTGCGGCAGGACGACTCTATCGTTTCCAGTTTTAAAACCCTTCTCTACGCCAAGGACATGGAGAACATGCCGGACCTGGCTACGCTGTACGCCGGAGACGTGGAATACGCCAGCACGGTGAGCTGCATCGAGCCATTGGACGAGCGGATAGCCAACGACCCCGATTTCCACGCCGAGGACATGGTGCAGTCCCTGATGAGCACCTATAATTATCAGGGGACCCAGTACAGCCTCCCCTTCCACGGGGACACTATGATCATGTACTACAACAAGACCGCCTTTGAAAAAGCGGGACTAGATCCAGAGGCACCCCCCACAACCATCGAGGAGATGGCCGCCTGCGCGGAGAAACTCCTGATCAAGGATGGGGAGACGGTGAAGCAGTACGCTATTACCCTGGGTCTCCAAAACTGCTATCTGAACAACTGGATTGCTAACCAGGGGGATGTCTACTACCTGGGCAACAACGAGGCCGGGCGCACGGGAAGAATGACCGAGGTGACCTTTGACAAGGACGGGACCATGCTGACGCTTCTGAACGAGTGGCAGAAGGTCCTGGACACCGGAGCGGTTCAAAGCGTGGACTCCGGAGACCAGCCAAAGGACGAGTTCATCTCCGGCCTGAGCGCCATGTTCATCGGCGGTAACTGGGCCATGACTTCCATCGAGGAGGGCGCGGCGGAGACCGGCTTTGAGCTGGGGGTCTGCCCCATGCCCAAGGTGCGGGAGAGCGACATCGGGGGAAGTTGCCCCGGCGGCACCTCCCTGTATATGATCGACAAGGGGTCCAAGGATCGCACGGACGCCGCCTGGGATTTCATGAAGTGGTGGACCTCCGCCGAGACCCAGGCCAGATTCTGCATGAAGACGAAATACATCCCCGTGAATGCCAAGGCCCTGGCGGACCAGGAGATACAAACTTGGCTGAAGGAGAATCCCCAGTATAGTGTCGCCTTTGACGTGCTGAGCCAGTCGGACCCCCGTATCCAGGAGCAGCTGGCCCCCACCCAGCAGGAGTTCCAGACGATTTTCCAGGACACCTGCCTGCAGTGGGCCAACGGCGAGCTGACCGCGGAGCAGTGCGTTCAGATCATGGCGGAGAAGTGCAACGCGGCTCTGGATGAGTTTAACGCAGCGAATCCTGTGGGATAACGAGATTTGTCAGAAGAAAAACACGGGTCCGGCGGGAGACCGCCGGACCGTGTCCCCGCTGGAGAGATGGGCGGCCCATTGGGGCGCCATCTTTCCAGCAGGGACGATCAAAAGGGGAGGAGGATGCCCGATGAGAAAGAAGCACGGCTTGGCGCCGTATGCTTACCTCTTTTTTTCCATGCTGTTTATCATTGGATTCATTTATTATCCCGCGATAAAAACCATGTTCAAGAGCCTGTATCTGGTGAATGCGGAGAACCATCCCGTGGCCTTTGTGGGTCTGGAAAACTACCGGACCCTCTTCTCGGACCCGGAGTTTCGCGGCGCGGTCCGCGTCACCTTTCAGTATGCGCTGTGTTCCGTCCCGCTGACGATTGTCATCGCCTATGCCCTGGCGCTGATCTCAGCCAAAAAGAGGCGGCTGTCCAGGCTCTACGAGCTTTTGTACGCGCTTCCCATGGCGGTGTCCATGTCCGTTGCCTGCGTGGTTTTTCGGATTCTGTTCAACGGGAACCTGGGACTGATCAACCACATTTTCGGATGGAGTATCCAGTGGTTTACGGATAAAAACTATACGCTGGTGGTGCTGATCGTCATTGGCGTGTGGCTGGAGATCGGAATGAACTATCTGTTCCTGCTCTCGGCGGTGCGGGGCGTGAACCGGGACTTGCTGGAGGCGGCGGAGCTGGATGGGGCCTCCGCTCTGAAAAAAGTCCGGTACATCTACACACCCCTGATTTCACCCACGGTGTTCTACCTGTTCTGTGTGGACATGGGTGCGGCGCTGATGATGTCCGGCCCGGTAATTATCCTGACCAACGGCGGGCCCAACGGCGCCACGACGACCATGATTTATTACATGTACCGCAAGGGCTTCTATATCTTCAACTATGGGCTGTCCTACGCCTCGGCAGTAGTGGCCTTTGCTATTGGCTTCATTGTGATTTTGGTCGCCTTTGTCTGGGAGCGCAAGGGGGTGCAATATTGACCATGACAAAGCTCAGACGGACGAAAAGCGCGCTGCTACAGGTGTTGTTTGTGGTGATTGGAGTCGCCATTGCCTTCCCCGTTCTGTATGCACTCTGCGCTTCCTTCATGAAGCCCACGGAGATCGTGGGCCTGAACCCCAAAGTGATCCCCACCGGAGGCAGCCTGAGAAATTATCTGGAGGTGTTTGAGACCACCAATATCCTGCGCCAGTCCTGGAACTCCATTGTGATCACGGTGGTGACCACGTTCCTGCGTCTGTTTGTGGCGGCCCTGGCGGCGTATGCTTTCGCCTTTTTTGACTTTCCGGGAAAACGCTTGTTTTTCTATCTGACCATTTGCACCATGCTGATCCCCGGGGAGGCCACACTGCTGACCAATTACGAGACCGTGTCGGGCCTGGGCCTGGTGAACCGGTACATGGGATCCATCATTATGTTCATCGGCTCTGGGACTGCGGTCTTCATCATCCGTCAATATTTTCTGAATCTGCCGAGGACCCTGTACGAGTCTGCGGTCATTGACGGCTGCGGGAGCTTCCGCTTTTTCCTCACCATCGTTCTCCCTCTGTCGAAGCCGGTGCTCTCTGCCTCCGCTATCAATGGCTTTGTGCAGATCTGGAACCAATATCTCTGGCCCAAGCTCATCGCCACCAGACCGGAGATGTTCACGGTCCAGGTGGGGCTGGCGCAGCTAAACTCGACGGAGGGTTCGGCCTACGGTGTCATTCTTGCCGCGGCGGTGGTGGCACTGATTCCGACCTTGGTGTTTTTCGTTGTCTTCCAAAAACAGATTGCCGGGGGGATGATTGCCGGTTCCATCAAGGAATAAAAAGGAGTGCCTATGATTTTTACGACAAAAGAAGTGGACTTTGCCATTGAGATCAACGAGTATGGGCAGCCCTATGTGAATCCCTATTTCGGCTGTACGGCGGGCTGCCCATTCTGCTATTGGCTCAGCATCCCCGGCTGGGAGGGCAAGATTGACATACGTCTAAACATCGCGGATCAGTTGGACCGCTATTGCCGGGAGCGGGAGGCGGAGAGACCCAGGCTTTATATGGGCAGCTACTGCGACCCCTATATGGAGGAAGTGGAGACGGAGTATCAGCTGACGCGGCGCTGCCTGGAGGTGGCCGCCAGGCGGCGGTTTCCCCTGACCCTGTGTACCAGCGCCCGGTCCGATCTGATTCTGCGGGACATGGACCTGCTGAGGAGGATTCCGGAGCTGACGATAGTGGCGGAGTTGTGCCGCCTGGACCAGATGGAGAGATTGAACCGGGGGGAGGACCATGTGGGCGTCCGTATGGCCAACCAGCTCTCCTGCGCCGGACTGCGGGTGAACGCCACCTTCGCGCCGGTCCTGCCGGGGGTCACGAACCTTGCCGCCGTGCGGGAGAGACTGGCGGAGGATATCCCGCTGTACATCGACGTGATGCATGTGGAAAAGGGCTCCGTGCAGGAAACACGGATTTTAGAGCGGATATCGGCTCTGCGGCCAGATCTGCTGGACGTCTACCGGGCCTTTTTCGCCGGGGAGCGGCCGGAGATGGACCGGGAGGTCCTGGAGATGGCGGGAGGGGACAACATCCGCCTGTTTCCGATGGAAGATTGACACGGGGAGGGAATCAGATTGGACCTGAGAGAACTGCGGGAACGGATTTACGCCGGGGTGCTGGGGAAGATTATCGGCGTGTATATGGGCAGGCCTGTGGAGGGCTGGAGATATGAGACAATCCGGGAGCGCTTCGGCGAGATCGTCTATTACCCCCATCGGGCCGCCGGAGTGCCCTTGATCGTGGCGGACGACGATATCTCCGGCACCTTCGCCTTCTTCCGGGCGATGGAGGACCACGGCTATCCGGCGGACCTGTCCGCAAGGGAGATCGGGGAAACATGGCTGAACTATATCATCGAGGACAAAACCATCCTGTGGTGGGGCGGGCCTGGACGCTCTACTGAGCACACGGCCTATCTCAACCTGAAAAACGGGATCCCCGCCCCGGAAAGCGGGTCCATCGCCAGAAACGGGCGGTCGGTGGCGGAACAGATCGGCGCACAGATTTTTATTGAGGGCTTCGCAATGTGCTATCCGGGGGACCCGGAAAAAACAGCCGCCTTGGTGCGGAAGGCGGCCTCGGTAAGCCATGACGGACTGGCTGCGGACGCCGCGTGCCACCTTGCCGCCCTGGACGCCCTGGCCTTCCGGGAGGAGCGCCTGGAGACGCTGCTGGACGAGGCGTTCCGCTTTATACGGGAGGACCGGCTGCGGAGGCTGGTTTCCGACGTGCGGGAGTTCTGCGCAGTGGAGGGGGACTGGCGGAAGGTCCGGGAGAAGCTGGACGCCCAATATGGCTATCGCCTGTATCCGGGAAGCTGCCATATCGCGCCGAACCACGCCATGGTGCTGGCCGCGCTGCTGTGCGGCGGGGACGACTTTCAGCGTGCGGTGTCCATCGCGGCCTCCGCCGGATGGGACACGGACTGCAACGCGGGAAACGTAGGGGCTCTGAACGGCATCCGCCTGGGCCTCCGGGGGATTGACGCCGGGGGAGATCTGCGGACGGAAGCGGCGGACCGTCTTCTTGTGATTACCTCCGATGGCGGAGAGGCGGTGTCTGACGCCGTCCGGGAGACCCGGAACATCGTGCGGGCTGCCTGCCGGTTGAATGGCTGGGAGGAGCCCGCCCCGAGAAAACGGTTTTCCTTTGATTACCCCGGTTCCCTTCAGGGATTCGCCCCCTGCCCTTACAGTGATGGTCCCCATCACGGGTTCTGCTTGGCCCACGAGGAGGGACGCCTCGCGGTCCGGTGCGCCGGTGTGGGGTGGGGCCTCCCGGCAGAGTTTTCCACGCCCACGTTCCTTGAGTTTGAACCGGCGTCAGGGAGCTATTTATCAGAGGCGTCCCCGACGCTGTACGAGACACAGACCATCCGAAGTCATGCCCGGCTGAAAGAGGCGGTGGGCCAGCCGGTCCGGCTCCAAATGTACGTCGCCTTTCGAGAGGGAAATGTGGTTCGCCGGGCGTATTCTGACGCCTGGACGCTGGAGGATCAGTGGAAAGAATATGTATGGACAGTCCCCTCTCTGGAGGGCGGAGCGATTTTGCGTATGGGCTTCTCGGTCTCGTCGGACGCCCGGTTTTCCGGCACAGTCTGGATCGGAGATGCCGGATGGGAGGGGCCGCCAAGGCGCTTTGCGCAATCGGGCGTCCTGATGGAGTCCATCTGGGACCTCCTGCCGGAAAAGCTGCGGATGTGGACCAGCTCCGCCAAGTGCTTCTCCGCCGACGGGGTCCACACTTATTCTATCGCTCAGGCGGAGGGGACCGGGTTGGTCACCCTGGGAACCAGGGACTGGTTTGATTATACGGTAAAGGCCGATTTGACCTTCAGCCTGCACGAGGCCGCCGGGCTGGCGATGTACTGCCGGGGACACCGCCGGTATTATGCGGCCCGGTTTCGGGAGGGACGGCGGGTCGAGATCGTTCTGGAGCGGGACGGAGAAACTGCCGTCCTGGCGGAATGTGTTTTTCCCTATGAACAAAACCGGGCTTATACAGTGGCCTTTTCCTGCCGGGAATGGTGTTTTCAGCTGACGGTGGACGGTCTTCCGGTTTTGTCCGCGCAGGACGAAGGGCGCGTCCACAAGAGCGGTGGCTGCGGCTTCCTCGTCTGTGTCGGAAGTATGCTGGCGGATGACTTTGCAGTCTTGGGGGAATGAGATATGGCCTATCCTGTCGCGGATGCCCACTGTGATCTGCTTTCAAAAATTATAACGGACCAAGCGGACTTTTCTTCGCCGCATCCCGGACAGATGGTTTCCCGGGACGGTCTCAAAACCGGCGGCGTTTGTCTGCAGGTGTTTGCCCTCTGGCATGATCCCAGGCTTGAAAGTTCTCCGCTTGTCCAGTGCCGGAGCATGGCTGCGGAGTACCGGCGGCTCTTGGCAGATTATCCGGAATTGCGGAGAGTTTCCGCCGGCCATGAGCCGAAGGCGGGAGAGGTCGAGACCGCCTTAGTACTGGAGGGCGGGGAGGCGCTACTGGAGAAAGGCGCGAGTCTGTTGGAATTTTGGGAGGCCGGAGTCCTGGCGCTGTCGTTGACTTGGAATATGGACAACCCCCTGGCGGGAGCGGCGGAGGGAAGAACTGGGAACGGACTGACGGCCCTGGGGAAACAGATGGTCCTGGAGGCAAAGCATCTGGGTATGGCCATTGACGTCTCTCATCTCAGCGACAAGGGGATTTGTGATATTCTGGATATGAGGGATGTTCCGGTTTTTGCCTCCCATTCTAATTGCCGAAGTATTTTCAATTGCCGCAGATCGCTGCCGGACGAGACGATCCGCAGGATCTCAGACCGAGGCGGCGTAGTAGGCGTCAACTTCTTTCACGAGCATTTGGGAACGCCGTTTCCCTCTACAAAGGAAGCCGCCGCCCAGCTGCGGCACCTCGCGGACGTTGGGGGAATCACCTGCTGTGCGATAGGCTCTGATTTTGACGGGATACCCTATGGCCTGTCAGATCTGCAAACCAGCGGCGAGTTTCAGCGGTTGGTTCCGGCGTTAAAAAATGTGGGCTTTTCAGAGGATGAAATCGAGATGGTTCTGTACAAGAACCTGCGTGGATTCCTCTGCGGCTTGTCTGTGAATCCAACTGGCTGATTTCTGACGTCGTGCAGCAATCGCTTATTTTAAACAGTGTGGAAATACACGGAGGGATCTGAATGAAAATTCTCAACTTTGGCTCTCTTAATATTGATCGGGTGTACAACGTTTCACAGTTTGTCTCCGAAGGAGAGACTATTTTAGCAAAGTCTTTGAAAATTTTTCCCGGCGGCAAAGGTTTGAATCAGTCTATTGCTGCGGCACGTGCAGGAGCATCTGTTATCCATGCTGGCGCGGTCGGTCCTGAAGTGGAATTTCTAGTTGGTTTTTTGCGTTCAAACAATGTCAATGTAGAAAATATCAAACGTACAAACGAAGAAACCGGACATGCGGTTATCCAAGTAAATTCCTCGGGGCAGAACTCCATTATCGTATATGGTGGGGCCAATCAACTCCTTGATGATGCGTATATTGAGCATATCCTAAATTGCGGCGAAACCGGAGATATTGTCTTGCTGCAGAATGAAACAAATTCTATTGGAAAAATTATTCGTGCTGCGCATGATCACGGTTTGTACATAGTCTTCAACCCATCTCCCTTTCCTAGGAATATGGAAAATATCCCGATTGAACTCGTTGACTGTTTTATGGTTAACGAAATTGAGGGAGCAACTTTAGCTGGCCTTTCACTGCCCATTCAACAAGAATTAATATTAGATAGTCTTATAAAGCAATATCCAAATTCGTCCTTTGTGCTTACGCTTGGGAGCAAGGGTGCTATATATCGAAGCAACGCCGAATGCTGTAAGCACAATGCATTTGGAGTGCAAGCAGTTGACACTACTGCCGCTGGCGATACATTTTGTGGTTATTTCTTGGCTGGCTTATGCAGCAAAAAGAAGACGATATTTCAATGTTTGCAAGAAGCGAGTGCGGCTGCAGCTATTGCTGTCTCAAGAGCCGCTGCAGCTCCATCCATTCCTACCTATTCAGAAGTTCATTCATTCTTGCTTTCACAAGAGCATAATATGGAGATTTTTGAATAATATCTAGGGGAGCACTGAATAAATCCCCGTACGCATCTATCTTCACGCCATAAATTCCGTGGTTACTGTGAAGAAACTTTGCGATGGGTTGGGTATTTCTATCCCAGAATTTTTCAATGCACCTATTTTTGAAAATCTGGAGCAGTAAATCCGCTGATTTGCTGTCCAAGGTCTGTTTTTCCCTGTACTAAACGTAAAATCTTCAGGTGGTACCTTCTGGGGGCCTCACCACGACGCTCCCCTGGCCCGGAAAAAGGTCAGAGTCCTCCCTTGGCGGAGGACTTTGCCTTTTCTGGGCATTAAAGCAGCCGGTAGCTGTTGGATGTACAGCTACCGTTCTCCCTCCAGCGCGGTTCCGTCATGATCCAGCCGTCTTGCTGGAGCTCCCGCAGGGCCCGCTGGACGGTGGCCCTGGAGAGGTTCAGGTCTTTAGCGATGGTTCGCACCGAGGGCCAGCAGCGGCCCTCGGTGTTCGCCCGGTGCTTCAGATACATATAGACCGCCACGTCCCGGTGGGGCAGCTCGGCGGCATAGATTGCGTCGAAGTATCCCATAGGTATTTCTCCAAGTCAGAGTACCCGCCCGGTACCTGTGGGCTTGCCCATGTGCGGTCCTCTGGGCGGTGATTGCTCCGGGATAGCGGCGGACTTGACCCGGCTCTGAAAAACAGCGTCCTCCAGCTCCTGCTTATTGGCATAGGCTACGGTCCGGGCGGCCTTCTCCTCCAGGATGTACGGTTCCCCGAAGGTGATTCCCCAGTCCAGGAAGAGCCGAAGCCTGGTCCTCATGGGATGGGAGCCGGTTTTCATGACCACAAATTGCCCCTTGGGGATGGATTTCAGCTCGTCCGGCGTCATCAAGGGCCGCTCTGTCATCTGCAAAGTCTGGGATTTATCCTTCCCGGTACTGATGTAGCCGGAGAGGGCTGTGCGGCTGCCCATGGCTTTGGACAGGACCTCGGCGGTCTGACTCTGAGGCGCAAAACCGCCAAAAATTGTGTCCTGCGTATTGTCGACTATGATCTCCGCACCCTCTTTTCCATAGTTTTTCTCCAGCTGTGCCAGTGACTGGATGATTGGCACCAGCGTCAGCTTTCGGGATCGTCCGGCGGAGAACAGGGGCAGAATATCGAAAGCGGGCATCGTGCCCAACTCGTCGCAGAACAGCACCACCCGATTCGGGAGCTTTCCCTCGTGCTCGTCGGCGACGGAGAACAGTTCGCGGGAAAGGGTCTGGATCATCAGACCCGCCATGAAGTTCTTGCTGGGGTCCTCCTCCGGCAGTACCAGGAAGATGGCGGACTTCTGGGAGGCGAAGGTTTCCGCGTCGATGGCGCTGTCAAAGCAGAGGACCTGCTCCAGCTCGGAATCCAGGAAAGCGTTCAGCCGGGAAAGCACCGTGGACATGACGGAGGCCATGGCCTGGTCGGCGGAGTTCAGCGCCGCGCCGGCGAACCAGCGGGCTTTGTGGGTTTCGGGCAAAGCATCCATGAGGTATTGGAAACCGTTTTTGCCCTTGGCCTTGCTGGGGCCCAGAAGGTCCTGCACCAGCTTGAACACGCTGACGATATGCCGCTTCTCCGTATCTCCTGCGCTCTTGGGAGGCAGGTACTCCGCCAGCAGGAGGACGACCGCTGTCAGGAGGCCCTCGGCGGAATCGTAAAAAAATGCGTTTTGCCCGTAGCTGGAAGCATCACCTTCCGGGTTTACGATGGTCTTGGCGAGGATTTTGGCGTACTTCTCCGCTTTGGCCCTGGCAGCGAGATTGCCGGGGGCCTCCCGGCTCACGTCCATGTAGTGGTTGATGAGCGTCAGGAGATTGTATCCGTCGGAGCGGGTGGGATTGCGCAGATCGATCACCGCCACCTTGTAGCCGTAGTGTTTGATGGCGATGGCCCCATAGTTCCGGGCCAAATCCCCTTTGGTATCAAGGGCTAAGAAGCTCATGCCGCTGGCGCAGGCGTATTCGAGGTTCGGATAGAGAAAGAACGCCGTCTTGCCCACGCCGGACGCGCCGATCATCAGACAATGGATGTCGTCGCTGTCCACCAGGGCGGTGACGGCGTTCTTTTTTCCCTCGCAGCCCAGGACCAGGCCCTGGACTTTGGGGAGATTTTCTCCCTTCCGCCACTGAGCGGGCCGGAAGGGAACGTGCCGGTAGGTGGCTTTGAGCTCTTTCTTGGTGGCCCAACGGGCGGTGCCGTGCTGGCCGTCTCCGACAGTCTT
Source organism: Oscillospiraceae bacterium (assembly GCA_910574635.1). Lineage (GTDB taxonomy): Bacteria > Bacillota > Clostridia > Oscillospirales > Oscillospiraceae > Oscillibacter. The sequence goes on from CAJTCG010000014.1 coordinate 40,938, forward strand.
GGCCTTGATGCCGTTGAGAGAACCGCCGGAGTGGGAGGCGAGGGCGGCGACCAGCAGAAAGGCCACGCCTGCCATGACGATAAAAATCATTGCGGATTGGTCCATAAAACTCCTCCTTGTTACATGGTCATTACTTGTTTTGACTCCTGCTGCTGTTTCTGCCATTTCTTCAGCTCCTCCGCCTCGTATTTGACAGAAACCTTGGTAAAGTCCGCGGCGAGGTCCAGCCATGCCTCCGCAATCTGCTGTTTAGCTTCTGCGGAGCGGATGCCGGGAGACGCGCTCTGCTTTAATACCGCTTGCGTTTTGGCGCTGAGTTCCCGGTGGCGGCTTTTGAGGCTGGCGTGGTTCTGGTGGGGCAGAATTTTGGCGCAAAGCCGATCACGGAGGTCCGGGGTTTCAATTGGAGCACCAAGCTGCCGCAGCTCCCGGCGATAGGCGGCCAGCGCCAGAGCAGCCGCTTCGTCTGCGCGCAGCGTTGCCTTTCCAATCTCATCATGCTGTACATGGTTCTGGAAAAATAAAAGCAGCCTGGGGAGTTCCTTTTCGAGACTTCCCAGACTCTCCGGCTTGACTTCTTCACATTTCTCGGCGATGAACTGACAGACGTCCGGCGCGACAATGAGCTGTGGATGCTCCTCCGCCGGAAGGGCGGGGAGGCCATGGGCGGCTTTAAGGTCTTCGTTCCAGTCCTTGTTTTCCGGCTGGAGGACCGAGATACAGCTGTATCCATGGCCCCGCAGGATCTCCGTGAGCCGTCCGATAGCCTCAATGCCTGCCTCGTCGTGATCCAGGCAGAGGAGGACGTTGTGAATATTGGGGTTCTGCTCCAGCATCCAGAGCATGGCGTGTTCGCTGGTGCCGCAGAGTGCGGCATAGTTGTGGACCTGCCACTCCTTCTGGTACAGTGTTAGGAAAGAGAGCAGGTCGACCGGAGCCTCGAAGACATAGAGCCGGTCACTGCTCCCGGTATGGTGAAAGCTATAACGGGGATCGCAGCCGCCTACATTCCGTTTGAGGCCGGGGTCTGTGCTATAGAGGCTCCGCTTGTGAGCGTGGCGGGGAACATCGTGTTCGTCCAGTCCGACGAACACGGCGTTGTGGTAGTCATTGCCGCCCTTCGAGGGCTCTCGGCTCTCATAGATCAGTCTGGCATGGACAAAAGCGTCCAGCACATTCCGGCTGATGAGGCGCTGTTTGAGCAGATAGGCGTAGAGACGGCGCATGGTATCATTTTTCGGCGGCAGATGGAATTCTTTTTTCTCCTTCTGCTTGGACGGAGCGGTACGGATTTCGCCCTGCTCGCCGTTCAGGAGACAGGACATGGCTTCCGGGTAACTGAGGCCGTAGAACTTTTGAACGAAGGTTACCGGCCCGCCTCCCTCTTTTGTCGCATGGTCAAACCACTCGTTTCCGCGGATTGTGACGCTGTGGTCGCTGGCGAGGCGGCTTTCCCGGCCTTCACGCAGAAGCCTTTCTCCCCGGCTGAGGAGAAAGGCTTCCAGGTCCACGGCGGCGGCGCGCTGCTTTTGGCTGTCGGTGAATTCAATATAGGGCATAGGCATCCTCCTTTCAAAATGCATGTTCTTGTTCACCGCTAATAGGGACGGCTGGCGGCGGATGAAATGGCTGCGGTGGAATGACTTCACCGTTGTCAAGCCCTGAGCGCAAAAATCTTTTACGAAAAATCCCCGCCTTTTTCTCTGTTTCTTCCATTGCTTTCCAGGAAGGCCACGGCTACAATATCTAGCAGTTGTGAAAAAGCAATAGGAGAGATATTGTAGAATGAACATCAACTATGATCCGCTCTGGGACGAGCGCGGGGAGCTTCGGCGCGGCTGCACGGTAGGCGAGGCGCTGACTTGGCTGACGAAATGTGGGAGCCACAGCGCCGGGGAATCCGTCTCCATCAACGGGGAGCTGTTCAAAATCGGACGGCTGCTCTACGGCCCGGACCGGCCCGCCGTGGCGGATAAGCCTATTGCTCGGGTCTGCGACGGTTACTACCATAGACTGACCTTCCGGGTATAGGACGCAGAGGGACGGCAAGAGCCGTCCCTCTTTTATCGCATGGCGATCCCTTGGTCCTCATGATCGTCCGGCTTATGGCCCATAGCGATCTTCTTCTCCCGAATTTTCCGCCGGAGCTTGCTGTCCACAAAATTGATTCCAGGAAGTGACGGAGGAGCCTCGTCCCGGAAGATCCTGCTCATGTGATGCAGGAGTTGCGTGGCATTGGTCAGGAGGGGCGGGCCCTGGGGATCGTTCATGTGGTCCAGGAAGTATTGGGCGTATTCGTTGCCCTGCTCCGCCGCCAGCGTGAACCAGTGGACGGCGGCGTCCCTGTCCTGGAGGATGTCCTTTCCCAGAAGGTACAGTTTGCCGAGGGCATATTGGGCAAATTGATTTCCCTGCTCTGCCGAGGCGGTGAACTGCCGGACAGCCTCTTCGACGTCTTTAGAGACGCCGTCGCCCTGGAGCAGGAGCTTGCCCAGCTGGTACTGGGCAAACTGATTCCCCAGGTTTGCCGCCTTTTCGAACCACCGGCGGGCGGCGGAGGCGTTTCCGGCCTCCAGATTGAGTTTCCCGAGGGCGTACATGGCGTACTCATGCCCCTGCCCCGCTGCCTGGGAAAACCAGATCACCGCCTGGACGGCGTTGGACTCCATCGGCCCGCCATCCCGGTACAGTTTGCCGAGGGCATACTGCGCGTATTGCGAACCAGCCTCCGCGAGTTTCGTCAGCCATTCCACGGCCTGAGAAATTTCTTCCGGCGTGGAGCCGGCGCTGTCCAGAATCAACTTTGACAGCTGGTACTGGGCGTTTTCATTTCCGGACCGTGCGGACTTCTCGAACCACTTCCGGGCGGCGGATTCATCGCGCTCCGCCCCGACGCCGTGCAGAAGTATCCAGCCAAGACGGTACTGGAGCTTATCGTCGTGGCTCTGTTTCTCCAGGAACTTAAAGCCGCGAAAGGCGGCAGCGAAATAGCGGGCGGCCTTGTGCTCATTCGGCCGGCTGCCAACACCGTCACGATAGAGCTTTCCCAACTCCCAGGCTGCGTAAGGGAAGTCTTTGACTGCTGCCTGTTCGTAGAGCTGGAGCGCCGTTTTGTAATTCTGCTCCACGCCCCAGCCTTCCCTGTACAGCTTGGCAAGGGAGTATTGCGCGTAGGTGTAGTCTTGTTCGGCTGACCTCGTAAGCCATTGTGCCGCCACTTCGTAGTCCTGCTCCGTCCCAATCCCGGCGGCGAACATCTTTCCGATCCGGTACTCCACATAGCGGTTGGGCCGTTCCCGCTCCACAGCCTGGAACGCTGCGAGGGCCTTGGCGTACCACATCTGTGCTTGCCGCTCATCAGGGTCCTGGCCCAAACCATTGCCAAATAGTTTGCCGAGATCGAACATGGCGAGGGCGTTTCCGGACCGAGCCTCTTCCAGAAGCAGCAGACGGGCTTTCTCGAAATCCGGTGGATTTTCATCATCTCCGGTCATAAACTTCCGGGCTTCCTTGTAGCGTCTGCTCCATACCACGGTAGGCGGCACCTCGTCATGGAGCTTCGGTTGTTCATTGCCAGGGGCGAGTTCCTCCGGTGCCGGACCATTGTCCGAGTGGATAGGCTCCTCCGTATCCTTCGGCGAAAGCACAGCATCCTCCTGGCCAAGATGCACCGCCTCCTCGATCACCGTGTTCTTGATCCGCTTGAACTCCTTCTGACGGGAGAGGGGAAGACGTTCCGATAGATCGTCCTTGTAGGTCCGTAGCACTTCTTCCCGTGACTGATACCACAGTTCGTAAGCGGCGGCGACGCGGGGGTCCTTCTCCAGCTCATCCACGATTCCATCCACGATGGCCTTCAGCGGCGCTTTCAAATAGCCGTACTGCTTTTTGCCGGAGGTGTTCCGCAGACGCTCAGACAGGTCCAACATGAGGCGCTCAATGTTTGGATTCGCCAGTGTCCCGGTGCGCATCTGGTCAATGAGCTGCCGCAGCGTGTCTTGGCTTTCCTGGGTGAGCACATCCCGCTGCTGTGTTTGGCGGCGGTAGATCTCCGTCAGGTCCTGGTGGAATATTTCCTTTGCCAGCCCAGATTTGATTTGCGCGATGCCCTCTCTATCCAGGAAACCGGACTTGCCGTCGGCGCTGTAGCAGACCATATGGATGTGAGGGTGGTGGCTCTCATCGTGAAAGGCGGCGTACCAGTGGAACTGACTCAGCGGTATCTTCATCGCCTCTGCAATTTGCGGAGCGTAGCTGGTGAGCAGGTCCTTCCAGCGGGCGGCGCTGTCGTAGCCCAGGCGGGCGGCGTCCTCCCGGCGCAGAGAGATAATGGGGAGCCAGACGTTGCCGGGGTGATTGGCCACTGCCTCCGCCACCTGGGAAAGTACGAGAGGATTGTCTGTCCCGGTAAATAGCCCGTGCGATCCGGTGCGCTCCGCCCGTGGGCGCCTGGCGATGTAGTCCACATAGTTCTCCCGCTTGGCAAGAGAATCCGCGTTGTCCTCAATGGCCCTGGTGATGAACTCGGTAGCGTTTCCGCGAGTGGGGGAGGCGAGGTAGTCCTCGTACTCGAACAGCCCCCGGCAGAGAGGAAAGTCCCGGAGGAGCCGGTTGACCATCTCCTTCTGCCGTTCGGTAGCGGGCAGGGCGGCTTTGCCGGGGTCGAGGTGGTCCACGCCCTCACGTGTGGCGACGTAGCGGACGTAGTTCCCACGGTGGGCGGCGGAGCGGTGCTGGTCCGGCTTGAGGTAGGGACACTTGAAGATGATCCTCGGCAAGAAGCGTCACCGCCTTGCGGTCAGCACATGGACGGGCCGGACTGCTCCGGTTTGCACTCCGGATCCAACGGGTAGCCCTGCTCTGCCGCCCTCTCATTCTGGATTGTCCAGAGCGTGTGTTCAAACTCATCGCTGTAGTCAACGTTCTGCTCTGAGATCCACTGGTCTTGGACGACCGAGAGCGGGTTCTGGAACCGCAAAAGGTATTCCAGATACTCCGCCGGGTAACTGGTCAGGTTTTCCGTGAGCTGTTCATAGCAGAAACGGGCGGCGGCGATCTCGTCAGCCCGATCAAAAATCTCTGTGGATGGACGCCGCAGTATTTCAGCGGAGTATGTATTCCATCGCTCCTGGAGTTTCCGTCGCAGCGCTTCGCGTACTTCGTCTGCTGTCATGGCTGTCTGTGTCAACTCACGCACCGCCCCTCTGGTAATCCACGGCGTCTTTGAGGCTGATGCTGCCGTTAGTGGACTTGACGTCCCGGACGCAGCGGCCCCGGAGGCGGTCCAGGTCCTCCTGGGGAATCTCCATCCCAGCCGCCAGTACGTTCATCACCATGTCCAGTTCCACCGCCAGCTTGAACAGCAGACGGCAGACGCGGCCCTCGCTGTCGTGGACGGTGCTCCGCAGGGCGTCGGTCAGCGCGGCGGGCAGGAACTCACAGGCGTCCTGGCCGGAGACGCAGCCGGAATAAAACCGGATGGCCTTTTCGATGAACTCATTTTGCGTGCGGCAGTTGTCCCTCGGATACATTTCCTTGACGAGCCGCTGTGTCTCCGGGGACATCCGCAGGGCGAATTTGATTTTTTCTCTGGGCATTGTAGCTATCCTCCTATCATCATTACGGGTTGCGCCGTCCGGCTGCCATTGGACAGGCTCACAAAAATAGACCCGCACACTGTTGGGGGTGGGTTGCGGGGGCGCGGGAAATGTGGTATGATGCGTATACTGGAATGAAAAGATCGACGGTTTCGTATGGAGGTGCGCCGCGTGAGCAGATATGAGTTTTCACTCCGTCAGGAAGTGCTGATGGAGAAAGGGGCTTCCGTTTTGGGGAACCTGTACCACTATGAGCGGGAGCAGAATGGGCAGAACCATCCGGTCCAGCTCATGTACGATTTGGTCTGGTCGGCGAAGCAGGATATCCTGCTGGCCACGTCGGAAAAGGAACTGGACCACATCGAAGGACAGTTTGACCTTGCCAAGCGGTTCCTGTCCGGCATCGAGGCGGGTGACAATGCCTGAGCAAACTGTGTCCGCCGCTTTCTCTGATGCGGATGTGTCGGGACTTCTGAAAAAGGAAACGCGCCTGGCTTTGCGGCGCACGCACCGGCAGGAGCATCCCTTTGCCGTTCTGCTGGCGGGCCAGCCGGGAGCGGGGAAGACGGAACTGTCCACCATGCTGCTGTCGCAGATGCGTGGAGACGCCGCGTTCATCAACGGAGACGACTACCGCCGCTGCCATCCCAACTACCAAAAGCTGTACGCCGCGTATGGCTCCGACTCGGTTTCCATGACCTCCGCGTTTTCCTCTGCGGTGACGGAGGGCCTGATTGAACAGCTCTCCGACGCCGGGCGCAATCTGGTAATCGAAGGCACTGGCCGGACAGTGGAGATCCCGAAGTACACCGCCGAACTGCTGACAGGCAAGGGCTACCGTGTCGAGATCGCCGTAATCGCCGCCAGGCCGGAGGTCTCTCTTGCCAGTACGCTCCTGCGATTCTACCAGATGAACGAGGGCGGGACGATCCCCAGGTCCACGGCGCTGGAGGCCCACGACAATGTCGTGAGCGCCTTGCCTGAGAATCTGGACGCGCTGCGGGGGTTTTCCTGCATCTCCCGCGTCAGCATTTGGGACCGGGAGCTGACACTCCTGTACGACAGCGGCGGCAGTCAGGAACTGCCCTCCGCCGTCCTGCGCCGCTTCTGGAGCAGGCCATGGACGGAGGAAGAACTGTCCGGCGTTCGGAATGACCTTGCCATACTTCGACAAAAGGAGCGAGAGAGCGGGCTGAGCCAGCGGGAGTCCCTGGATGCGCTGGCGCGGCGGATTGAGGACGCCGCTAAAACGGTCCTTTAACTGAATCGCTGACGAAAGGGCCTCCCATCGGCATGGGAGGCCCTTTTTGCGCCAATATCCCCGAATGGAACCCAGAGAAACCGCCCAACGGCGGGCTTTTAGGAAAAACAGACCCCCGACCAGACCCCAGGAGTCATAATCAGACCCCCGCGTTTTCGTCCCCGACCCGCTCTGCGGGGCGGTGTTCAGGGGCCAAGGGGTCCTTGTGACCCCCGGCATTTATCCAGCACCTTTTTCGACCGGGCCAATTGCGGCGCGTCAGGGCGTCTCGGCTTCAGAGCGATGTTCCCGCCGTGGTGCGCCCACAGGGCGCTCTCTGCTGCGGGGTGGGGATCGCTCCGGAAGAGAGACTCCGACGGCAAGACGGGGCGCTGACGGGGCGGACAGCGCGGGAACAGCGCGAGGGCCGCTCCGCAATGGGAGCGGCCCTCTGCCGGTAGGATCGCAGTGACTGCTTTCCGCTATCTGGGGAGCGCACCTTCGGGGAAGGAACCGAACTGCCGTACGACGCGCTGTTCCACTTTGTCGTAGACGAGCGATCCCTCATAGGCAAAGCCCTCTTTTCCATGGATATAGCCTCTGGCCGCCCGCACAGCTTTCGCAGCGGAGGAGTAGTCCATTTTTCGCCCGCCCCTCCGTCATCTCCGCTGTAGGTGATGACCTGGAAGCGACCTCCGCTGCGAATGGACATCATCTGGATCAGGGCGTCGCAAAGTGAATCGCCATCATGCGGCGGCGTGCTCCCAAGTTCGCCTGTCATGTCATCGCCTGTTCCGCAGTCACCGTAACGGAGCGCTTCTGGGTTTCCACAAGCGCCGCCTGCACATCCGCCAGCTGTCTGTGAAGACCTTCGGTGGTCAGGAACCCACCGGCGGGGACCATTGTGCCGAGAACCATATCCTCCAGGCTGTCCATCTCCGTGAGCATCTGCGCGGCGTTCAACGCGGCCTGCCACTGTTCCGGAGAGGGCTGCCGCTGAGCCGCTGCCTGGAGAATCTCGCGGACGGCATCCAGCTGCATGGCGGGGTCCGGCATGGGGAGCGGGGTGTTCAGCTTGACCAGGCTTTCGGTCTGTTTTCCTGTCTCGGCAAACCTCCTGGCGCTTTCCAGCTCGGCGTCCACCCACGCCAGGAGCGCACCGCCGTCGCCCAGGTCTTGGGTGGCGTGGAGCAGTGCCAGAGCCTCCCGGAACTCGGTCCCGGAGTCCAGGGCCTCCGCACTGCCTTCCAGTAACGACACGGCTTCGCGGGCCATCAGGGTACACGCCTCGAGGCGCGTCAGGGGGATTCTGTTTTCGCCTTTCATGGTATTTCTTCCTTCCTGCAATAAGTTTGGGGGGGGCTGGCAACACAATGCCATACCCCCGGCAGGATATCCATTCAGCAACAGCAATGAAAAATCTGTACCGTTTTTGACTCTCATCCAAGGTTTCAGTCCCTTCCCATGGCGTATTTTGATATCTTCGAAGAGTATTCTATTTTGGACCCGCCTCTACATGACAGGACCGGGAGGCAGCGTGAAGCGCCTGTCCAGATTCTGAGCGCCGCGGCGCTCCAGCGCCAGCGCGGCCTCCTTACGGCATACGCTGTGAACCTGGTCCATCAATTCCGGCGGCAGGCTGATTTCAAACCAGTGCTTCTCACCGTTGGTATCCGAGTAGAACGCATTCCGGCTGTTTCCGGTTTCGGGGTCCGTGTCGGTAATCAGCTCAGCGGTGCGGTTCGCCTGGTCCCAGAACGCGCACAGTCCGAAAGCGGTGGGAGAAAAATTTCCGCCGTCGATTTCACGGGCCTGTTTTTGAAATCGTTCCGGCAGGTCCGTGAGCTCCAGCCAGACCAGGATGCCGTCAGGGAAGCAGTCGCAGTGCTCAACTTTATGAACTCTCATTATCTACACATCCTTTCTGTTTGTTTTTGAGGGCACGGCAGTACAATGCAACGCCTCTGATGGGATATCCATTCAGCAACAGCGACGAAAAACTTGTACCGTTTTTGACTCACATCGACGGCGCTGTAGGCGGTGCCAAATCCTCCGCCATCAGCCGGGCGCTGTAGCCGGCCAGCGTCTGCCCGGTCTGCTCCTGGCAGTATGCGTCCATCTTCCGCAGCAGGATTTCCTTCTCCGCGGCGTTGAGCGTATAGGAGAGAGACTCATCTCTGCCGTCCGCCCGGTGCAGATCCACCTCCAACTCATCGCAGACCTGCCCGGTGGCGCAGTCGTAGTTGGAGTACACGTTCAGGCTGTCATCGTTTTCGCTGGTGCAGACGAAGGTGCCGAACAGCGCGTCCACATCAAAGCCGGTTTCCATGTAGAAATTCAGCAGACCGTTTACCTCACTGATCTCATCCGCAAAGGAGATCTCCCTCGCGGAGAGGTGTCCCGCCGACGTGATCTCTCTGCCGTCCAGCTTATCCAGGAGGATTCTGTACCGGCCATCTCCGCTCATACGTTGCCCTCCTTCTCCTGACCCGCAGGGGCGGCGGCCGGTTTGGGCACAGCGGCCTTGGGCTGGCTGGGACGGGACGGACGCTTGGGCTTGGCGGCGGAGGACCTGGCGTCCAGATACTCCCGCACCGGCTCGGGTACTGTCTGCTCATAGAGCTGACGCAGGGCCTCGTTCATTTTGTTCTGCACACTGCTGTTCTCTTTTTTGAGATAGATTACCAGCGCCTCCATTTTCTCACTGTCAAAGGACAGCTTGATCTCGTTATTTTCCATTCCATCATCCTCCTCACATGGTGTGTCCCATTTGGAACGGAGCAGGCACATCCAGACCCTCCGCAGGGGCGGCGGCTATAGTCATCTGGTAGGGGCCTCCCAGCCAGCGGACGCCGCGCTCATCAAGAAACCTGTCCCCGGTCCGATTTATGATCTCCAGATCAAAGTCAGAGGCGTCCACCGTTCCCAGCGCGGTGGGGAGGCCCCGTCCGGCGTAGACGGTGCAGAGGGCGGGCCACTCCGCCACCTCCGGATACTTTCGGATTGCCTCCTGGTACACAGTCGTTTTCTTGACCGCCTCCCCGTCCGTGACGGAGCCGGAGACGAAACCGCCTGCCCAGTGGGGCCCGGCATCTCCGCCCAGCAGGATGCGGGTAAACCGGATGGGCATCTGGGCGGTCATGCGGCGAAGCGCCCGCTCCGCCCCGTCACGGGCGAGGTCCAGGCCGTTGCCCGCTCCCGCCCAAGGAAGATAGGAGGCCATATCCTCCAACAGATCACGCACCACGGCAATCTGACGGCGGCGGTCACCGCCCGCGGTTTCCAGCGCCGAGATATAGCGGCTCAGGCTGCGGATCAGCACGGCCTGCTCCTTGGCTGGAAGTGTTTCAACAGCGGAGCATCCACGGGCAGCCTCCAGCCGCCGGTCGAACTGTTTCATCCAGCCAGGGTCGGGCGTCAGTCCCTCCAGCCTCGCCATGCCCTGGAGAATGGCGTCCGTCCAGAACCGCCTTTGTTCCTGCCAGGGCGGAGCGTTTTCAGGCTGATATCTCTCGAAGCCGTTCTGCCGTTCTATCGCGTAAACGGCAAGGCGGTCCGCCATCACTAAAATTTGTTTCTTACCCATCGACGCCTCCTATCCCATGACGGGGCCCATAGCCCGCTCCGCCTCCATGAAGGCGTCGTGGGCTTCACTGAACCGCGCCAGCTCTTCCGGGTCCACGCCGGTGAGTACGACTTCCGTTCCCTCCGGAGACGCGCGGATCTCCGACACACCGGCATCCAGCAGAGCGGCGAAGTCCACCCGTCCGGCATCGGACAGGCGCCGCAGATCTTCCACAGGTGCGTACTGTTCCGCCTCCTCATGGCATAGGCAGGCTAACTCTTCTTTCAGCAGGGGAAGGACATCCCTTACACGGATCTCCGGCTGGTGACGCTCCAGACGATACCCCATCTCAGCGTTCATGATATCCCGCATTCCGGGGACGTAGGCGGCAAGGCGGGCGTAATCGTATCCTTCGGCGTCAACGAGAATGCCGTCATTGCCGTCCTGGTCCAGCGCCAACAGGCAGTGGATCACACCGTCCCGGCTGAACATACAGTCCTTGTTCTCTGCAAGGAACGGTTGATTCTCCAGGGGGGCGATCTTCAGCCGGCAGAAATCCTCATGGGACAGCTCCACCACCTTTTCAATCTGGCAGTCGTCCATCTGGAAATTGCCCGGCTTCTCCACAAAATTTGCTTTGAATTTCATCGTGTTTTCCTCCTGATTTTTATGGCAGGTAGCCCCGGGGATTGGTGCGTTCCCCGTTGACGCGGACCTCAAAGTGCAGATGGGGTCCCGTGGACCGTCCGGTGGAGCCGGAGAGGGCAATCACGTCCCCGGCCTGGACCGTCCGGCCCACGCGGGCGATGAGCTGGGAGCAGTGGCCGTACAGCGTGACCAGCCCGCCGCCGTGGTCAATCATCACGTAATACCCATAGCCGCCCTGGTTGTAGGTGGAAACCGTGACGGTCCCCGGCAGTGCGGCCCGGATGGGCGTGCCGGTGGGGACCGCCAGGTCCATACCGCCGTGGCCCTTCGTCTTGCCGGTGAAGGGGTCGCGGCGGTAACCGAACTCTGAGGTGATGATGTTCCGCCAGTTCGGACCGATGGGGGAGCAGAAGCCGTCCGCGCCGATGAAGGGGACGTCTGCCCCGGCGAACCCGCCCCCGCCAGCCGTGCCTCCGCCGGTGTAGCCGTACCGGATCAGGCTGTAGATGCTGTCGGCGTTGGCCTTTTGCTCGACGGTGGGTTCCGGGCCCATGGTTGCAGCGATGTTCCGCCAGACGGTTTCCAGGTCCTCAATGGGAATGGCCACGGTATAGGTTTCCTCTGCTTCCGTAGGCGGGTCGCTGCCTTCTACGGGGACCATGCGGGTCCGCTCCTCGTAGGTGACGAAGCAGTCCACGAATTTCTGGTGGTCCCGGCGACTGGGACTGTTTTCGCCAAAGTAGAGGGCATAAAAAAACGCCTTGACTCTGATTTCGTCAAGGCTCTTTTCTTCCTCTGTTTTGCTATCCACCATCGTAATGAAGCCGTCCAGCAGCTCGAAGCTGGTCCGCATATCCTCAATGTAGGTCCGGTACTCCTCCGGCGTATCCTGCGGAAGTTCCCCGCCGTAAAAGCACAGCTCGGCAGCGGAGACATTATGCGCGGCGGAGCCGGAAGCCAGGGCGCACAAGAAGGCGATCACCAGGATGATGGGGGAGAGGACGGCCATGATGATCCAGCCCATTGTCTTCCTGGTGTTTTCATCGGTTAAGACTGTGGCGGCGGCCCTTGCGATCAGTGCGGCGTTAGCCAAGGATCATCCCCCCTGCTTCCTGAGAGGACGGAGCCTGTTCTCCCTGTTCCTGGACCGCTTTCAGCTCTGCCCAATGGTCAGACAGGGCTTGGAGTGTTTCGCCGTTCTCATTATAAGGATACCTTTGCAGGTACTGGTCGAAGTCCATCCCACCGTCTAGTAACAGCTTACACACGTCAACAGCATTGTTTTGGATGCAGGCGTGGAGCGCACTGTAGTCATCGGCCGCTACCCACATCCGTTCCTTCAAAAGCTCCTCCGCAAGCCAGCAATCCGATTTCTGACAGGTCAGCATATGCAGGACCCTCCAGGCATTGGGCCCTCCGGAGATCCCCTTCTTCACCAGTGTGGACAATGCGTGAAAGTCTTTGTCTGCGGCGACCTGCTCCAAAAGACGTGGCGGTGCGGCGGTGATCTGCTCCTCGCTGCAGCCCTTGATGATCTCCTCAGCGATAGACCGATGCTCCAGGTACGCTTCGCTGGCCATCTCACCGTGGAAGGACGCGGACAGGTCCGGCACATGGCTCCCGGCCTGCTCCAGCAGGAAAGATACTTTCTCGAAATCGTCGATGCCGATTGCCTTTAGGCAGGCGGCGCGGTAGGCTGTTTCCTGAAACTGCTCCACATCCGCCAGCAGCAGGACGGTCATCTTCCTGCCAACGGCGCCGGGGCGGCCAGCCGCAACGATGAGCAGATCGTTTGCGTGGTCCTTCAGCGCATTGGGGTACAGTTCTTTGAAGGCGGACAACTCTCCGTCCTGAACGGCGAGAACGGCCCGGTCATAGTCACTGAGACGCAGGGGCCGCTGGCCCACAGTGTCCATGTAGGCGGTGATACTCCCGGTCATGCGGCGCAGGAGCTGCTCGGTCTGGGACATAGCCTGCTCCTGCCGCTCCCGCTGTTCCACCAGCGCCTCGATGATGACCTTCTCCTCCTGCTGGCTGAGGTGGACCACCCTGCCGCCGGTATCGTCCTCCACGCCGCCGATCTTTATATACCGGGCATGGGTGGTGTGGTCGCCGTGAAACGCCTTGGTGATGGCGGAGGAGATGAGGAACATCCGGTCCAGGTCATTCCCGTTCTCTCCCAGGGTTTTGCCGGTGATGAAATTTTTAGTGATGGGCTTACCGTCCTCGTACCATTTGAGGTAGACATCCAGATATACGCCCTCGCTGCCGCCGTAGTCGGTGGCGCAGAAGATGTCGGCGTCTTTGGGAATCTTTCGCCCATTTTCCCAATTGAAATCCATGAGGAAATATTCATCCGGGAGATAGCCCTGACTTTCCAGCCGGTGCTTTAATTCCTCGAACACCTCCCGCGCCGGACGCTGACCGGCGTACTCCAGCTTGCGGGGGTCATCCGCGGAGGGCTTCCAGCGGTCAAATTCGATGATATCCATTTTTCTGTGATCCTCCATGAATAGTAATAGATTTTTGGCTTGTCTCGAGTGGACTGGGTATGCTATGATAGAACTAGAACAAAGTTTTGTGTTAAGGGGGCGGGAACCATGAGCGAAGGGACCTATCTGGCCGTGGATCTGAAAAGTTTTTACGCCAGCGTCGAGTGCGTGGAGCGGGGCCTGGACCCCCTCACCACCAATCTTGTGGTGGCGGACCTGAGCCGGACGGAGAAGACTATCTGCCTTGCCGTGACGCCGCCCCTGAAAGCCTGGGGCATCTCCGGCCGGGCGCGTCTGTTCGAGGTGGTCCAGCGGGTCAAGGAGGTCAACGCCCAGCGGCAGCGCCAGGCGCCGGGGCGGCAGCTCACCGGCTCCTCCTCCAGTGACCCCGAACTGAAAGCGGACCCCAGTCTGGCGGTGGACTATATCGTGGCCCCGCCACGGATGGCCCATTACATGGAGTGGAGTACCCGGGTCTACAACGTATACCTCAAATACATCGCGCCGGAGGATATCATCAACTACTCCATCGACGAGGTCTTCATGGACGTGACCAATTACCTGGGGACCTATGGCCTCAGCGCCCGGGACCTGGCCATGAAGATCATTCTGGACGTGCTGGAGACCACTGGCATTACCGCCACGGCGGGCATTGGGCCGAATCTGTACCTCTGCAAGATCGCTATGGACATCTGGGCCAAGAAAATCCAGCCGGACAAGAACGGCGTCCGTATCGCCCAACTGACGGAGAAGAGCTACCGCCATAACCTGTGGAGCCACCGGCCCCTGACGGACTTCTGGCGGGTGGGGCCGGGCTACGCGAAAAAATTAGAGGCGGAGGGCCTCTACACCATGGGCGACATTGCCCGCTGTTCCGTTGGCAAACCCACGGACTACTACAATGAGGAACTGCTCTACAAGCTCTTCGGCGTGAACGCCGAGTTGCTCATCGACCACGCCTGGGGCTGGGAGCCCTGCACCATCGCCGATGTAAAAGCCTACAAGCCGGAGACGAAAAGCATCGGCGGAGGGCAGGTGCTACAGTGCCCATATCCTTACGAAAAAACCCGCGTGGTGGTCCGGGAAATGGCGGACCAGCTGGCGCTGGAGCTGGTGGACAAGGGATTGGTGACGGATCAGCTGACGCTGACGGTGGGCTATGACATTGAGAACCTGACAGACCCGGAGCGTCGGAAGAGCTACCATGGCGAGGTCAAGGCCGACCGCTATGGCCGGTCCATCCCCAAGCACGCCCACGGCACGGCCAATCTGGAGGAGTACACCGCCTCCACCAAGCGGATCATCGCCGCCGCGTTGGAGCTCTATGACCGGATCATTGACCGGGATTTGCTGGCCCGGCGGCTTACCATCAGCGCGGGCCGTGTGCTGCCGGAGGGGGAAGCTCCCCAAAAGAAGGCGTTTGAGCAGCTGGACCTCTTCACTAACTACGCCGCCGTTCAGGAACAGCAGGCCCAGGAGGCCGCCGCGCTGGAGCGGGAGAAGAGGGTGCAGAAGGCAGTGCTGGACATCAAGAAGCGCTTTGGTAAAAACGCCATTTTGAAGGGCATGAACTTCCAGGAGGGGGCCACGGCCAAGGACCGGAACCGGCAGATTGGAGGACACAAAGCATGAGCGGCCCTTATGACGATATCATCGACCTGCCCCATCCCACCTCTGAGCGGCATCCCCGGATGCCCATGGCGAACCGGGCGGCTCAGTTTTCCCCGTTCGCGGCGCTCTCTGGTTATGACGACGCAGTCAAAGAAACCGCCCGGCTCACCGACGGTAAAATTGAGCTGACCGAGGAAGAGAAGGCCAATCTGGATGCGAGGCTCCAGCTGCTGGAACCAGGCATAGCGGCCTCGTTCACCTATTTTCAGCCTGACAGCAGAAAGCAGGGCGGGGCCTATGTTACCGCCTCCGGCGAGGTCAAGCGAATTGACGGCATTGCCCGAGAGATTATTTTGATGGATGGCCGGCGAATACCGATTGACGACATCCTGGAGGTCGGATAATGGAAAAATGGGATACCTTTGGCTTCCTGAATCCATTCTATCCCCCGTCGTGGCAGTTACAGGGCAAATCATCCTCCGGGAACATCCAGCACAGAGCGGTCTGGTTCTTATCCGCCTCCACGAAATCCCGCCAGGCCCAGTTCCGGCCCAGGCCCTTGACGGAGGTCAGGTTGGGCCTGGCGCCGTCCTCAATGGCGATGGCCCGCTCGTAGAGGTCCCGGTGCTGATGGTAGAGGGTGCGGATCTCCTTTTTCTTCATGCTGGGGCAGAAAAAGCAGGAGGACTTGCCGGGCAGCGGCAAACCCTCCTGCTGAATTGCGGTGATGCAGTCCTTTCTCGTCCAGCCCCAGTCCATAAGAGCGTAGACCTTCGTATACTTCTGGTCGGCTTCGTCGTGCTCTTTAGCTCCGTCCTTTCTCTGCTGCTCGCCCACGTCATAGCCGATGTACTTGAACACCTTCTCGCCTCGGGCCCACACCTCCCGGCAGGGCGGGTAGTTGTTGCAGAACTTCTCCTGGGGGCCGACTTTGTGCCTGAGGGAACATTTCTTATAGCCATAGGCGATGTCGGGCAACATGCCGGAGCGAAGGCATTCCTGTTCCAGCGTCAGCCGGTTCCCGTCTTTATCTTGGTAGGTGACGGTCTGAATCTCCGGCAGACCGTGCCGGACCAGCCAGTCGTTCATGATGGGGAGGTAAGCGTAAGTGTGAGGCTGTTCCCCGCCGGGGTCCGCAAAGAGGATGAGGTCCACAGGAATGTTTCTATGGTACATTCCAATGATCATGGCGGTACTGTTGGTTCCTAATCCACAGGCCACCACATTCATAATTATCACACCTTTCTCAGCCGCCCAGCGTCATGCCGGGCGGTTTGATATTTTGTTCCGGACGATTCCACAGGATGTCATCCACATCCTCAAGCGCCCGGTCTATTGCGTCCATAGCATCCCTGAGCTGCTCCGTCTGCTCCTCCGTCAACTGGGGGAACTGCTCCGGGAACAGGAACATCCGGTTCAGCTGGTCGACGCATTGTAGCAGAGTTGGTTCCCCGCCCAGGCTTTCCGCAAGCTCCGAATGCGCCGCAGAGCCTTCCAGCACCTGGTTCACCAGTTCCAGCGCCGTTTTGAGCCGCTGTATCTGGTCCCCCGTCAGTTGAGGAAACCGCTCGGGGAGCAG
The DNA here is from genome assembly GCA_910574635.1 of Oscillospiraceae bacterium. GTDB lineage: Bacteria > Bacillota > Clostridia > Oscillospirales > Oscillospiraceae > Oscillibacter. Next base: position 57,670 of record CAJTCG010000014.1, read on the forward strand.
GTCTCGCTCCATCATGCCGCTCATATACTGCTGGACCGAAACGCCTTTCTGGGCGGCGCGGACGTGAATATCCAGCAGGAGCTTGTCATCAATCTTGACAGAGATCCCGTTTGCCATCACCGTCCACCCGCCTCTCCGAACAGCGCCCGGATATGGTCCGGGGCGTGGACCTCCAGCAGATACCGCTCGTTGCCGCATTTGAAGAGGCAGACGCCGTTCTGGGGGTGGGCGATGAGCTCAAACTCGGACGCCTCCAATTGGAGGTTGTCCATGTAGAACCGCTTATCCACATTCCCGGCGTTGAAGAGGAACTGGTGGGTGGGGATGGCGAAGAGGGGCCGTGTCATCTCCCGGACGCCGGGGACGTCGAAGTCCTCCAGGTTCTGAGAGGCCATGATCAGGGAGGACTCCTTCTTGCGGACCCGCTTCAAGGTGTTGCGGATGTACTCCACGGCGGTGAGATTGGAGAGCCAGATGTACAGCTCGTCCAGGCCCGCCACGGTATTCCCCTCCGTCAGCAGCTTGTCGCTGAGGTAGGAGAGGAGATTGAAGAGCATGGCGTTCCGCACACCGAGGCTGCCATTGATGAGGTCCTTCACTCCGAAGACCAGGAAGCGGTGGGAGGTGACGTTAGTGTGCCCGTTGAAGAACTTGCTCTCCGCGCCTTTGCACATGGAGTGGAGGCCCAGCAGGACCTCCTGGAGCAGCTCCCTGGGGTACAGCGGGTCCTTCTCCTGTTCATAGTGCTGGTAGGCATCTTCCATGATCTCGTAGAGGTCCGAGAGGATGGGAAAGTCTTCGGGCCGCATGGACTGGAAGTCCGTGTGGTCGTTCAGGCCCCAGGTCTTGTACAGCCGTTCCAGCATCAGCTCGATGGTATCGATGTGCCGGTCTGTGAAGTCCTTGTAGGAGCGGAAAAAGTCCTTTAGGAAGGAGATATGCTGGCTAAGGCGTGTGCGCTGGCGGAAGGCGGCAGGTGCGTCGGAATCACTTTCTCCCTCTGCATTCCAGAGCTTGGGTTCCAGAGGATTAATGATGTACTGCCCGCTCATGACGTCGGCGAAACAGCCGCCCATATTCCGGCACAGATCGTCCAGCTCATGCTCCGCGTCCAGGCAGATCACGGACTTACCGGAGGCCAGGATGTTGCACAGCAGGAGCTTCAGGAGAAAACTCTTGCCCTGGCCGGAGTTGCCCAGGATGAGGACGTTGGCGTTGGTCTTGTCCTCCGCCCGGCGGTCCAGGTCCAGGATGATGTTGGAGCCGTAGCGGTCCCTTCCAATGTAGAAGCCGTTGGGATCGTTTTTGCCCGAGTAGTTGAAGGGGAAGAGGTTTGCCACGGAAGAGGCGGGGAGGACCCGCTCGAACTGTGAGGCGAAAATGTTGCTCCCCGCCGGGTTGGAGGCCAGAAAGCCGTTCCTCTGGACCAGGAACAGCCGGTCGGCGCTGAGCTTGGAGCGGGTGAGGGTAGCGGATACTTCGTCCCGGAGGGCCCGCAGCCCGTCGGCGTCCCTGGCGCAGAGCTCGATGAACACGGCGCAGTGGACCAGCGGCTCCTTGTTGCGGCGCATGGTGGTGATGAGGGATTCCACGTCCTGGAGATTGGCTTCGGCGTTGATGCTCCGGCGCATATTGTTGGTGTTTCCCCGGTCCATGCGGTTTCTATTTTGGGCGTTGTGGATGATGGCATCCTCTTCTCCGGCGGTGGCCTGGCGGATATAGAGGTGAAGGGCCACGCCGCTCTTTTCGCCCAAGTGGCACAAGAGAGCCAGCTCCTCGGTGGTGGTGGGGTAGCTCCGCAGGGCCAGCGTACAGCGGAAGGAGCTGCCGAGGACATAGGAATCCGTGTTGAACTTCACGGCGGCGGGGGCGATCATGTCCAGGAAATCCTTGATCCGCGGGACGGCGGGCTTAGCTGCCCGGCCTTTTTTCCTCTGTTTTTTAGCCATTGGTTCGCACACTCCCTTCTCCATCAAAGCTGTCAAAATGCTCCGTGGTCACGTCCTGCTGGTAGTAGACCGCCAGCAGGCGTTTTATGTCCTGTTCCTCCGCCATGCGGACGTGGAAGCCGCAGTCCCGGACGCGCTTTTCCAGCTGTTTCAAGGTGCTGTAGTCCTCGTTGGACTTGGGGTCGATCCGGTGGACGAGAGCGAACTCCCGCGCCGAGGCGGTGGTGGACTGGATATCGTTCAGGTGGGCCATGTTCTGCCGGAGCATTTCCCGGATAGCGGGGACCGCCTCCTGCTCCAGCCGGGTCTGATAGTAGTTCTTGTTGTTTTGGAAGGACTCGCGGGAGTCCAGGGCCAGAAGCTCCGCCGCGTCGACGCTCCGAAGGAGGTCCGTCAAAGCCCTCACCCGGTTTCGGACGCCGTCGGCGGAGAGGACGGAGAGATTATCCGGGCTGAGAAGGAAAAAGACCAGCTCACCCTTGACCGTCTTCAGGCCGTGTTCGGTGAGCTGGTCAATGCCCATGAGCTGCCGGGTGGACAGACGCCGCCGCAGCTCCTTTTTCTGTTTTCGGTTCAAAATCAGGACTCCTCCCATGTATAGTATTGTTGATGCAGAAATAAGAAGCAGACGGCGCAGCGCAGGAAGTCCAGGATGCTGGCTCCCTCCATGCGGATGGAGAGGAAGGCATAGAGGACGGTCAGCACCAGCAGGAGCATCCCGGCGCCGTGGCTCAGGGCCAGGACGGAGAGCAGGAGCCCGGCTCCAATGACGGCCACGTCCCGCAGCTCCCACAGCCACAGCTTGGCCTTTGCTTTCAGGTTGTCGGGGTAGATATACATTTAATATTGTTCGCCTCCTAATAGAAAAAAGGCGAGAGCTGATACCTCCCGCCTTTTGATGATCGGATGGTTATTCCTGGGTACTTTTGGAAGCTGCCTCGCCCAGCGCCTTCTGGATGCAGTCCAGGAAGAAGGCGTTCTGCTTGACGCCGTTCTTCTTCAGGTACTCCTTGAACCGCTCGAACAGCTCTTCCGGCACCTGGAACGCGACCGTTCTTTGATTTCCTTTCATGGTGGGTTTTTCCTCCTCTTCATAGAATTTTGTGATGAGCCAGGTCATGTACTGGCCCAGGGTCTTGCCAGACGCCTCCTGGCGCTCTCGGAGCCGGGCGTGGAGCGGAGCCGGGATGGGAGCGCAAAGATTCTTAGTGGGTTCCATATTCCACCTCTTTCCCGCACGATTGAAGCTCGGGCGAATTTGCCATATAGTCAAGAATTACATTTTTCAACAGCTCCTGTAAGCTGTAGCCGCGCTTTGCGCAGAGGATGCGGAGTTGCTTATGGTCGGCCGCTTCTATCCTGATCTGCACGTGTTTGACCATCTTAGTGCCTCCTTTCCAATTTTGTAAAGCAAGTATAGTCCCAAAGCCATGTGAAAGCTATTCACGATACCCAACGATAAATCCATTGAAAACGAAGCAGAAGTGACAAGTTTTTTCACCCTTGCGCCGCTACGATGTATCCCGTATAATAGCCTCGGAAAGCGGGGAATGGATGATGGAATTGAATCGCTGCCGCTGGGCTGATCCGGCCTCAGAAATCTATATTGCCTACCACGACCAGGAGTGGGGAAGGCCGGAACACGACGACCGGAAACTCTTTGAAATGCTGATTTTGGAAGGCTTCCAGGCGGGGCTGTCGTGGCTCACGATCCTGAAAAAGCGGGAGGCGTTCCGTCGGGCCTTCGACGGCTTCGATCCCGCTATTGTTGCCGGGTACGGCCCTGAGAAGCTGGAGGAGCTGATGGCGGACCCCGGCATCGTGCGGAACCGCCGGAAGATCCAGACGGCGGTCCAAAACGCGAAGGCTTTTCTGACCATTCAGAAGGAGTACGGCTCCTTTGACCGCTACCTCTGGGGCTTCACCGATGGACAGGTCATCGTGAACACAGACGATGAGGTCCGGGCCAGCTCCGAGCTGTCCGACCGTATCTCCGCGGACTTGAAGCGCCGGGGGATGAACTTCGTGGGAACAGTCATCATCTACTCGTTCCTGCAGGCGGTGGGCGTGGTCAACGACCATGAGACGGGCTGCTGGTGTTATCCCCGTGGGCAGAAAGACTGAGCCTACATGCCAGGCTGAGATATCCGCGGGCCGGGCGTGGGAGCCTCCTTCAAGGCGGGGTTGACGCCGACGACCCGGTCAAGGACGTCATACAGCTCATCCGTGTCACAACTGCCCTGCGAATCAAAACTTGCAGCCTTTTCCACCTTCCGAAGCAGTTCTTCGTTTTGGAGAATTTCATCCGCCGGAAGCGCCCAGGGCCATATGACAGAGGTAGCGCTTTCAAAAATGACAAAATCAATGATAGCCTTCCGCGCCACATCCTCTTCCGGCATATAGGGGAATGTCTCCCGGAGCCACTGGGGGCCTTGAGTTTCCAGTTCTATCATGTGATCCTTTTCACCGCTGGGGTCAAAGTTTCGCTCGAACTCCTGTGCCCATTCGAGGATCATCCAGAAAAGCTCCCGCTCATCCGTAACCGTGATTGACTTATCGATTTCCAGGCACTCCGCGTATCTGGCGAGATAAAACACCGTTTCGCACAGTTCGTTTTCAGTATAGTCCCGCATATGTCTATCCTCCTGTCATTTTTCCACGGCCATGGCGATCCCCCGCATGATGAACTCCACACACGGTATGGCCACGCTATTCCCAAGGGCCCGGTACCTGGCGGAGTCCGAGGCCCCCGGCAGATCCGTCCAGCCGTCGGGAAAGCCCTGGAGCCGCTCGCATTCCAGAGCCGTGAGCCTTCTTATAAGCTGGGGCAGTTTCGAGGCGCATTTCTGGGCGATTGCCTCTGAGGCAGCCTGCCGTGCCGCTTGATAGATGAGGTCCGTTGCGTCCTTATCCTGCTGCGCACTTTCGGTGGAGGCGATATCATCTTCCCGGAAACGATCTGACCGCTGCCGGGTGAAGACGGCGTGGCGGTGTTCGGAGGTCAGGGTAAACGCCAGGTCTTTCTGAACGCCGAGGCCGTGGCCTCCATTTTGGGGCGCGCAGTCCACGGTATTGCCCAGAATGCAGAGCGTTTCCGGCAGTTCGGAGACCAAAGGGAGATTGTTCCCGCCGCTCCCATAGGCCGTCACAACTGTTGGGGCAACAGGCAGAGGGCCTTTATAGCGTGCGTCTTTTCCATGATTCTCATAAAGGACCAGAGGCTGATGCCCATGTTCCTGGGCGCGGAGCGTCCCTGATACATCCTCTGAACACTCCATGATATTGCCGCCCTGATCGTTGAGACAGAGGACGGAGGGCATCATGTTTCCGCTGGCGGTCCCTTTCAGCGTAGGAGCGATTTCCTCCTGATAGCCGATGGTCCCGGCAGCGGACCCGGCTCCGGCATTGAACGCGGCTGCCAGTACGCAGGAATACTCCTGTCCGGGCTGGCCTCCCCCACCGCTGAGGGCGGTGTGGCAGTCCGGCGTCAGAAAGCAATCGCCGGAGCCTTTGCTGACAACCCCGGCGGAAAAGAGAAGCCCCGCGGGATTCCGTCCTCCGCCCCCGTCGGCGCCGGTCAGCGTCGGAGATTTGCTCTCCGGCGTGAAGATCCTCGCCTGCTGGGTGTCCCAGGGGGTCAGGCAGTCCTGCGCAATAAAAGTCTGCTGCTTCTCGTCGCCGCAAGTTCCATATCCCTCGCTCCCGCCTTGCGGCGAGAGCTCACTCATTTCACTGCGGCTCCTCTCCCCATGCGACCCGCTTCGCTGGGCTCGCACGGGGCCCCCGACAGGCTGCGCGCCCAAGGCCCCGGCTATATCGTGGAGATCCCGCACCTCATCCCGCTGATTGGCGGCAAAGGCGATGGTTTTAGACGTCAAAGCCGCCAGCGGCGCAAGCCCCGCCTGGGCTTTCAGCGCCAGTTCCAGCTGTTCTGGCAGGTCCTTCTCCCGTTCCTCCGCCCGGCGCAGGATACCCAGGCAGGCTTTTCTGGTCAAATAATATTTGGATGGGACGCTGTCCTGCAAAATCGCAGACAAGGAAGATTCGACGGCGTCTTTGGGGCACTCCGAGGTATTCAGCGTTCCACCGCACCCAAGCCAGGGAGGATCGATCTCCCAATATGGCCCCAGAATATTCCCAGCGCCGCTTCGGAGGTCCAATAACATGAAGCGCTGGTTCCTCAATCTGGAGGAACGCCTCGAGGACCTGCCGGAAGTCCGAACCCGGTGTTTTCCGCCCCGTCCTCGGGTCCCGTCCGCTGGAGAGACAGCCGGGCACGTTTTCCCATACGGCAAATCGGGGCCGAACAAGGATACCTGACCGGCCATGACGTTTGTCTTCATCTCTCATCTCCTTGATGATCCGAATTTGTTCCATAAAAAGGCCGGAGCGGGAGCCGGTCAAACCGGCGCGCGCTCCAGCCACGCTAAGATCCTGACAGGGTGAGCCGCCGCAGATGATATCTACTGGCGGCAGGTTCGCCCCGTCCAGCTTTGTAATGTCCCCCACATGAGTCATGCGGGGGAAGTGGTATTTCGTCACTTCGATGGGGAAGGCTTCAATCTCACTGGCCCACACGGGCGTGATTCCATTGCGGACCGCCGCCAGGGGAAAGCCGCCGATGCCATCGAAGAGGCTCCCCATAGTGAGCATGTGTTCCTCCTGTTCTTATTTCGGCGCTACCGCGTGAGCGATATTTCGTGTGGTGTTGATAGCCGTCTGGGCGGTGTAGACCGCGCTCATGATGTTGGCGTGGGTGGTGGTGTCCAGGCCGAAGGTCCCGGCGATGCGGGGGACCTCTCCGGCGGAGAGCATGAGCCCCAGGCCCAGCAGGGCGTGGTCCTTGAATACCATGAGGCCCGCCACCAGAATCGTGGATTGCAGAAAGGCTGTCAGGCACAGGCCGATGACCTGCTTGATCCACTGGACGAAGCCGTCGATGTAGCCCCTGGGGACGCTGAACATATAGAGGCTTCCCACGGCGATCTGGATGAGCAGGATGCCGCCCCGCTTCAGGTTGCTGAAAAAGACCTTGATCACGGCATAGGCCATGAGGATGATGCAGAACAGCAGCATAAAGGGGCTGGTGAGGACGCTCAGTCCGAAGTCCAGGGTCTGGCCCGCCATGTCTGTAAGGCTGTCCACGCTCTGGAGGTCCGCGATGATCGCCTCGCCCACGGTCCCGATGCTGTTTCCGTAGCCGGTGAGGCCGGTGGCGAAGGTCCCCTGCAAGGAGACGGAAAGGGCGTAGAGCTGGACCGGCACGGTGGTGAAGAGGCTGACGGCCATGAAGCCTTTGAGGGCGTTGATGGCGGCCTGCTGGAGGTTGCCCCGGCCGGAGGAGTATTCGATGCCGAACTCGAAGGCGGAAACCACCAGGCTGACGCCGAAGAGCGCCCAGGCCAGCTGGGAGAAAAACAGAATGATGGCCTGGACCCATTCCAGGTCGAAAAGCTCCACGCCCATGTTCCCCATCTCGGCGAAGAAATTGCCGAGAAAGCCCACCACCTGACCGTAAAACCAGTCGATGAGATTGTCCATGACCGTGGATGCGACAAAGTCCCAAATAAATATAAAATTCACCCCTTCCTGATGATGATTTTGGAGCCGTTTGTGTCCCGGAAGAGCTCCAGATACTCTAACGCTCTTTCCGCCAGGGCGTTCATATCCGGCATCGGACGATGGACGCACAGCGATATGTCCTCTTCGCGGACGTGATCCCGCTTTTCCGTGTTTTTGGACAGTTCCCAAAAATGAATCTCTACGGAATCAACAGGGCCGGTATCCCGGTTTATAATGGTCAGGCGCAGCCCGCCGGCATAGCCGCCTTTGCAGATAAACGCGGTTTTCGCCAGAAGCCCGCCGCCCAGGCGGAGGTAATACCCCCCGCCCAGGCATACGGCCTCCAGCGACCGGCGGCGCAGCGCGTCCAGGAATTCTTTTTCGTAACCGCACATGACATTCCCTTCCGCTGCCGCGCCGTCACATCCCGATGATGCCCCAGATGTAGGAGGGAGCGGTAAGGCAGAAGATGAGGCAGACCAGAAGGATGGCGGGCGGGGTCCACTCGAACTGGCCCCGCTGGCGGTAGTCGAAGTAGGCGCTGCCCACCTTGACGAAGAAGGCGATGGCGAGGATCATATCCAGCGCCGGGAAGACCACCGTGTCCACCACGGTCTTGACCTGCCCGGAGGCGGCGGTCCAGGTCTGCTGGATGGCGCCGGAGACGTCGCCTCCGGCCGCGAGGGCGGTAGTGCAGCAGACGACGGAAACCATGGCGGCGATCATCAGAATGCGGATCATTTTCTTGGACTTCATGTAGAAGAACCTCCTTAAAATATAGCGTTTTCTGAAAAAGGGCCGCCCCTGTGGGACGGCCCTGTGCGCGGTGATATCGGGAGCGCTTAATAACCAGTGCGGGGCAAGGGCTTGGAGGGCTTTGCCGGCTTGTAGACGGTGGTCACCCAGCGGTCCGTGGCCATGATCCACTGGCCGTTGTATACGCCGCCCACATCCGCCTGGTTGACGAACTGGGCGCCGCCCTTGACCCAGGAGATCACATTGCAGTGGATCTGGGGAGCCTCCACCTGCCGGAAATTGGAGGGCACGACGCCAAAGACGAACATGACCTCCGTGACATACTCGCCGGAGGCTAGGCCCAGCGCAGCGGGAGACGCCGCCACAACGGAGTTCTTTGTGGTACTGACGTTGTCGTCGATGACCCGGTAGGTTTCGCCGCTGAGATTCGTCTTGTAGACGATCTTGTAGTTCCCCTGCACGTTGTAGGTGCCGGTGACGATCTTGTCCAGCCGCAGGGCGGAGGGCAGGGTGTCCCTCCAGTAGAAGGAGGAGAGGGCGGTGGTGGAGTTGTTGGCGATGCCGGTGAAGTCATAGCGGATGGCCTGTCCGGGCATGACCTGGGCGTAGCCCCGCTTATTGATGGAGACGTTGGTGTACAGGGCCTTGTTGGTCATGGCAAGGCGCACGATCTGGCCGGAGAACTCAATCTCCGCCTCCATGGGGGTCTTGTCCAGACCGTAAAAATCGGCGCTCTGGGATTCCACCACCTTGTAGCGGCCCAGGGGCAGGGGGCGGGAGCTGGCGAGGCCGTTCTTGTCCGTGCGGATGGTATCCACCAGGTTGTTGGCCTTGTCGTAGATCTCGAAGACGGTGCCGGGGATGGGCGTACCGGCGGGCCAGCCGTTCATGGAGTTGTAGTCCTCAGAGGTCTTGGTGATCTGGATCTGCCCGGTGATGGCGGTGTTTTCCCACTCCACGAGCGTCACCTCACCGGGCTTGACGTAGACGGTCTTCATCTGGGTGTCCACCAGATAACCCTCGTTCTCCAATTCCTTCAGGTAGTAGCGTCCGGCCTCGGTGATGTCCTCGATGTACACATAACCCTGGTCGTCGGAGGTGTACTGCCCGATGGGGGTATTCGTGCTGTCGTAGAGCAGGAAGGTGACGCCATAGATTCCCTTCTTCGAGGCACTGTCAATTTTGTGGATCTGGATGCCCGAAAGGGCCTTGTTGGTCACGGTGAGCGTGGTGGTTTCGCCGTCTTTGACGGTGAAATACTGCGGCGTGGCGTCAATCTTGAAGCCCTTTCCAGCCTCGGTTTCCACGGCATAGTAGTCGCCGGCGTCCAGGTCCACATGGACCCGGCCCGTGGAATCCGTGCTCACGGTGGTCACGAGCCCGCCGTCCATCTTCCTGATCTCGAAAGTGGTATTGGGGATGCGCTTAGTTTTATCGGACGCGCTGACCTTGATCAGCTCCAAACCACCCACGGAGACATTCTCAAAGGTGATGGTCTGCGTGTCATTGGCGTTCACCTGCACCGTCTGGCGCTTGGTGTTGGGATCGATCACATAGCCGGGGAGGGTTTCGATTTCCTCCACGATCACCGTGCCCACGATGCCGGGAATCTTGATCTGGCCCAGGGAATCCGTGGTATAAAGACCGCTGGAGGAAATTTTGCCGCCGTCCAGGTCCACGTTGGAGCCGTCCGCGTAGGTGATCTTAAATTTCACTCCGGCAAGGGGTTCTTTCGTCAAGGCATCAATTTTGTTGATAATCAGCCCCCCGGCTCTCTTATTGCGGAAGGTCAAAGACTGCGCTTCGCCCTCCTTGATGGTGATGCTTTGGGGCTGGCCATCGAGAATGAAACCGTCCAAGGTCTTAGTCTCCTTGACGGTGACGGTCGTGCCGGGGGTCAGGCCGGGGATGGAAATGCGCCCGTCCTTGTCGGTGGTATAATAGCCGTTGTTCGGTCCCACCACCGCGCCGGTGCTGTCCGTCACCAGAAATTCCACGCCAGCCAGAGGCTCATTGTCGGTGCCGTCGATGTACTTCTGGATGGTCAGGGTATTAGCCGGAATGTTGTAGAAGGTCGCGGTCTGCGTCTCCTGGGGGTTGACGGTGATGGTCTGGCTCTCTCTGCCGGGTTCAACGGTGTAGCCGGGGAGAGGCCGGGTTTCCTTGATTACAACTGTTCCCACGATGCCGGAGATATGGACCTCTCCGTGGTCATCGGTGGTGTAGAGGCCCTTGCTGGAGAGGTGGCCGTTGTCCGTGTCAACGTAGCCGCCCTCGGCATAGATCACCTCAAATTCCACACCCGCCAAGGGCTTTCCGGTCTGCTTATCCAATTTGCGGATGACCAAAGAGCCAGCGGGCTTATTCCAGAAGGTGAGATTTTGAGCTTTCCCCGCTTCGATCTTGATGCTTTGGGGCCGTCCGTCCAGAACGTAGCCGTCCACGGTCTTAATCTCCTGGGCGGTGATGGTGGTGCCGGGTTCCAGGCCCTCCAGAACGATTTCCCCGGCGTTGTTCGTGTAATAGATGCCGCCGTCAGGGTTCAGCGGAGCGCCGGAGCCGTCCACCACCTTAAAGGCCACGCCAGCCAGCGGCTCATTGGCGGTGCCCTCAATATATTTGTGGATTGTCAGCGTCATCTTGGGGTCGTTCTCAAAGGTGAGGTCATTGCCGTTGCTGGAATTTCCAGAACTACCGGAGCTGCCTCCGCTGTTCCCGGCATGGTTTCCGCCGCCGCTGGTGAAGCTGTTGCCGGAGCCGTTTTTGACGATGATAGTCTTGGGCGTGGTATCCAGCACATAACCGGAGGGGACCCGGCTCTCAGTCACTACAACGGTACTGCCAGGGATGAGGCCCGTCACAACGACGGTCCCGTCTTTGCCTGTGGTGTAGCGGCCCAGGACGTTGCCGTCCCCGTCCTTCACGGTGAACTCGGTGCCGGGAACGGGTTTGCCGGTGACGGAATCCAGCTTCGTCAGCGTCAAACTGCACAAGGGGTCATTGAGGAAAACGAGGGTCTGCGTGTCCATGGGGTTCACGGTGACGGTCTGCGTCTGCGTGGTCTGATCGATCACATAGCCGGGGGCCGATTTTGTCTCTTTCGCAACAATGGTCCCTACCACGCCATCAATGCGGATTTCTCCCTTATCATTGGTGGTGTAGAGGCCCTTGGAGGAAAGGTGTCCGTTGTCGTTATCAACGTAGCCGCCGTTCGCATAGGTCAACTGGAACTCCGCCCCGGCGATGAACGCGCCGGAAACCTTGTCCTTCTTCTGGATGACCAGCGTTCCGGCCCGCTTGTTCCAGAACGTGAGCTGCTGCACATGGCCCGCCTCAATTTTGATGTCCTGGGGAGTGCCGTCCAAAACAAAGCCCTCCGCGGTTTTGACCTCGCGGGCGATGACCACAGTTCCAGGCTCAATGCCATGCAGGACGATCTCGCCGGACTTATCCGTATAATAGAGACCGTCGTCCGGGCCGACAGCGGCTCCGGCTCCGTCCACCACCCGGAAGGCCACGCCGGAAAGAGGCTCGTTCTCGGTGCCCTCGATGAACTTCCGAATAATCAGCGTCGTGGTGGGTGTGTTATAGAAATTGATGGTCTGCGTGTCGTTGGGGTTGACTACCAGGGTCTGCGTGCGGGTGTTGGGGTCGATGCGGTAGCCGGGGATCGTCTCCAGCTCCGTCACGACGATAGAGCCGGTAACGCCGGAGAGGATGATCTGTCCGTTTCGGTCCGTGTAGTAGATGCCGTTGGAGGACATCTGCCCGTTTTTGTTGTCCACGACCTGCCCGTTAGCGTACTTGATCTGGAATTTCACGCCCTCCAGGGGAGAATTGTCCAGGGAACTCAGCTTATTGATAATCAGGTTTCCGAGGGGCTGGTTGAACACTTCCAGGGTGTACGTCTGATGGTCCTTGATTTCCACGGCATGGGGCGTATCATCCAGCAGATAGCCGGGCCGGGCCTGGACCTCCCGCACGATATAGCCGCCCGGCTCCAGGTCCGGCAGGGAGAGAAAGCCCCGCTCGTCCGTCCGGTACTCGCCGTTGGAATTGCCAACGATGGTGCCATCCGTTCGGGTGATCTTGAAAATCACATCCGTCAAAGGCTCCTTCGTAGCAGAATCCATCTTCTTCACCAGAAGCCCGCCCAGGGGCATATTGGTGAAGGTCAAAACCTGTGTGTCCGCCTCACTGACAACCACCGTCTGTGGTGCGGCATTCAGCAGGTAGCCGTCAATCGTCTCCACCTCGGTCACGACATAGGTGTTGGGGTTGAGCTTGCGGAGGTAAATCTGGCCGCTCTCATCAGTGGTGTACAGGCCGTTACTGGAAGTAAGGCCCTCATTGTCGGGGACCAGCTCGCCATTAGCGGCGGTGATCTTGAACTTGACGCCGGGGAGAGCCTTTCCGGTCACGCTGTCGATCTTGCGGATCAGGAGGCCCCCCTTCGGGGTATTTGTGACAACGACGGTCTGCGTGTCGCCATTAGCTCCGATGACAACATTGGTGCTGGGCGCGTCCATGATATAGCCAGCCGGGGCCTTAATCTCGGTCAGCACATATGCGCCGGGGGCAAGGTTGGAAATACGGATTTCTCCGCTGCTGTCGGTCTTGAAGATGCCGCCCTGCGTCAGCGTGGACGTGCCGATCACGCCGTCCAAACCAACCTCGCAGCCAGCGGCGGTAGTCACTCGAAACTCCGCATCGGGGAGGGGCTGGCCGGTGATGCTGTCCCGCTTCTGGATAATCAGCTTGCCGGTGGGCTGGTTCTTGAAGGTCAGGGAAACGGTGCGGCCCTCTTTAATTTGCACCGTCTGGCTCTGTGTGTCGATCAGGAATCCGGCGGGGGCCTTCGTCTCGGTGACAATCACGCTCTTGCCGGGCTTCAAGCCGGAAATGCGGATTTCGCCATTCTCGTCGGTGCGGTAAATGCCGTTGCTGTCCCCGATGACAGTGCCATCGGCGTAGGTAATTTTGAACTCGGCATCCTGGAGGGTAATGCTGGGATTGACGCTGCAAACCTTTCTGATAAGGAGCAGGCCGTCCGGGGCGTTGTCAAAAGTGACGGTGACAACATTCTGAACGCCGTCGTCGGAGATATAGACCGTCTCGGAGGATTTGATGATGCTGTATCCGTCGGCGGGGTCCACCTCTTCGACGATATAGGTGCCCGCCTTCAGGCCGGTCCAAATGGCGGTGCCGTTCTTGCCAGTAACCTTCTGCCCGATGACGGTGCCGCCCGTTCCGCTGGTCCCGCCCAGATACTTCAACTGGAAGGTACAGCCGGGCAGGGCCTCGCCGGTCACGCTGTCGTACTTCTGAACGACAATTCCGTTGAGAGGTTCATTCTGGAATGTCAGCGTTTTGCTTTCACCGCCGCGAATAATAACCTTCTGCGTGGTGGGTTCCTTCATCTGGAAACCGGGGGCGGGTTCCACCTCGGTCACAGTGTACTCGCCGGGATAGAGCTTTTTGCCTTTCTCGTGCAGCTTGATCTCGCCGCTGGCATCCGTGAGGAAGTAGCCAAAATCCACGGAGGCGGGGGCATCGGCGGATTCGCCGTTGCTGGTGTAGGTAACGTGGAATTTCGCGCCCTCAATGGGAGCGCCCGCCACACTGTCCTCCTTGAAGATCGTCAACTCCGGGGCCTTGTGGTTGCGGAACACCAGTGTCCTTTCATCGCCGGGGTTCAAGCTGATGGTCTGTACCCGGTCTTTGTCCTTATCCGGCAGGTAGTAGGGCGCGGGGACGGACTTCTCTGTAACCTGATAGGTGCCGGGGACCACTCGCAGGGCCACTTTGCCATCCTCGCCGGTGGTCCAATCGTCCTGATAGTCCCCGTTGATGGCCTTAACCGTAAACACAGTGCCGGGGACGGGCTGGCCGCTGTCGGCGTCAATCTTGGAGATCGTCAACTCCGGCTTCTTCAGATTCTGGAAAATGACCTCCTTCTCGTCGCCGCCGTTCAGGCTGATGGTCTGCGTGGGTTCATCGCTGATGCAGTACGGCTCCGGGACGGACTGCTCCGTGATCCGGTAGCTGCCAGGGGCCACCCGCAGCTCCACGGAGCCGCTGGCCTCGGTGGTGACCTCGTGGCGGTAGTCCCCATCAATGGCCTCCAGGAGAAAGACGGTGCCGGGGATGGGTTTGTTGGTGCCCTTCTCGATTTTGGTAATCTTCAAAAGGGGCTGCTTCTGGTTATCGAAAATGAGCTGCTTGTTGTCGCCAGCCTCCAGCCAAATGGTTTGGGTGGGTTCGTCGCTGACTACGTAGGGGTCCGGGACGGAAATTTCCGTCACTTCGTAACTGTCAACCGGGATGCCAGTCAGCGTGGCGGTGCCGTCCGGCCCGGTGGTCACGTCATGGTGAAATCCGTAATGGATACCATGAATCTCAAAATTGGTGTTGGGAATTACGTCCCCGGTTTTAGCGTCCCTCTTCAAAATCGTGAGGTTCGGGAGCTTCTTGTCAGCGGCAGTAACCGTGACGGTGCCGCCTCCGTTGATGGTGGCCTGATCGACGTGTGCGAACACAGGCTCGTCCAGCTTGGCATAGGGGGCCGGGGCGGATACCTCGACGAAGGCGTACATACCCTCGGTCACATCCGTCACGGTGATGGACCCATCCGCTCCGGTTTCCTCGGTGCCGACGATCTGCCCGTCCTTGACGATGTTGAACACAGCGCCGGGGAGCGGATTGTCGGAATCATCCAGCTTGATGAGCTTGACCTTTACCTTGGCGTCGTTCTCGAAAATTAAAGAAACGTCAGTTTTGCCGTCCCAAACGAAGCTCTGCTTGATTTTATTCTGATCCTGGCTTTTGGTGTAGCCCTCCGGCGGTGTCATCTCCTCGGCCACATAGCTGCCGGTGGGCATAGAATCCCAGGGCACATCGGTGAGATAGCCGCCCTCGCCTGTGGTGTAGGTCCCCACAAAGCTGTTGTCCACGCCGGTAATCTTAATCACCGCTCCGGCGAGGCCCTTGGAGGGATCGTCCGCGTCCACTTTCCGGATCGTGCCCTCGCCGCCGGAGGGAGGCGTGTCCTGGAATGTGACGGTCACGGTGTTATTCCCATTGCCGGGGAGGACCACATACTGCGGACCGGGGTTGTCGATCTCATAACCCTCCGGCGCTTTGGTTTCCGTCACGGCGTAGGTGCCGGGGTCCAGATGCTCCTGCTTATAAGTTCCATCCGCCCCGGTCACAACGTCCTTGGAAAAAGAGCCGTTTTCGGACTGGATATGAAATTCAGCCCCCGGCAAGCCCTTGGAGGGATTGGTGGAATCCACCTTCTTGACGATCAGGGAATAGTCCTCCTCTGTGATTTCCGTGATCTTCAATTCACCGAGAATGACCTTCTGCACGGAGCTGGCCGGATGGGCCTGGGAACCGGAGCCTGTGAAGCTGTACAGATAAACCTTGCAGTCGCCCCACAAGCCGGCGCCGCCGTCCAGAATGAACTGTGTGCGGTCCCGGAAACTCCTGCCGTCCAGCTCTTCATCGATGCTGGTGTAATGAGTACCCTTCAGGGAGTTATAGACCGCCATCAGCTCTTCGGCGCAGGCGGTGACGGGATCGCCCATGCTGCCCTGCTGGTAACGCCAGATGCAAGCCTGCACCCAGGCGTTCATATACCAGGTGTACTCAGGCCCCCAGACGTCATCCACACCCATGGCGTGAGCCTCGTCAGTGAAGACGCCGGTGGAGTGGGCGTAGTAGTAGGCCATCATGATCTTCACGGTGGAGTCCGAGATCTCGGATTTGTTGCCCCAGGTCTGGCCCTTCAGGCTGCTGCCCATTCCGGCTCCCTTGGTGCCGCAGAAGCCTACGGTGGTCGCCGAGCCATTCTCATAATACATCTGGTGCAGGGTGCATCTGCCCAGCGCCTTGGACTGATAGGCAACGCCGGACATGCCGAATTCCTTGAGCTTGATCGTGTCCGCGGCCGCGAAAGCGGTGGTGGGGAACAGGCCGAGGACGCAGACCAGCGCCAGCAGCAGAGCCGTCAGGCGGGTCCGCAAATGGTGTCGCGTTCTTTCCATAAGAAAAAATCTCCTTTACTTGTTTTGCCAACGAAAAAAGACCCTCCAGTTTTCACTGAAAGGTCTTTCCTATGGGCTATGGATTTGTTTGAACTTAGAGGAGGCCGTGTCCGTCCGGGTTGCCGACGCTCATGCAGCAGTAGGTCCTGCCGCCGTCCACGGTGACGCCGGTTCCGATACACGTCACATCCTCTCTCAGCATGGCTTGCAGATGGCCGGGAGAATTTACCCAGTTCCGAACCGCATGGCCCGCGATATCGCTTTCGCCGTCCGCTCCGAAGCTGGTGAGATTGTTGCTGCCGCCGTACAGCCAGCCATAGGCCACCAGCGCCTCCCGCTCATATTGTGTGTGCTTCAGGAAGTGCTGGGTGGAAACATCCTGCATGGCGTTCATCAGCCGGTTATCGATTGGCAGTTCCGCAAGACCGTGTTCCTGGCGGACCTGATTGATGAGCCGCACCATTTCCTGACGGATTTCCATGTT
Source organism: Oscillospiraceae bacterium (assembly GCA_910574635.1). Taxonomy (GTDB): domain Bacteria; phylum Bacillota; class Clostridia; order Oscillospirales; family Oscillospiraceae; genus Oscillibacter. The sequence continues at coordinate 74,469 of CAJTCG010000014.1, forward strand.
GGCGGTCAGGTCCGCGTCCGGGTTATGGGACCATTCGCTGTTGACAACCGGATCGCTGCTCTCCGGAGCTTGCGCGGGGCTGGAGCTTTCTGCCGGAGGCGGGGTGGGGGACGATTCCGCTCCACCGACGGTCATGGTCATGCTCGCTGTGTTCCCGGCGTCATCCGTGACGCTGACCACGGCGGTCCCGGTGGATTTCACCACCATGACATAGAAGCCGCCGACCTGCTCCAGGGCAATCACGCCCGGATTGGAGGAGACGGCGGTGACGCTGGTCCCGTAGGGACTGACCACCACCATACTCCGGTCCCCGACGGAGAGTGTATTTCCCTTGTAACTGCTTACTTTGAGTACCATTGCCTGAGCTGAAGCGCCGTCAGACGGTTCCGCCGCCTTCGCCGGAAGCGTTGTTCCGAATAGAACAGCTCCAAGGGCCATGCAGACGAGCACCATGCCGATATCCTTCTTTTTCATCTCTGCGTTCCTCCTTCAAATATTCCGGGAGGGTCAGGCCATGGCAAGCGTCAGCTCAGGGCCTTGCTCCAGGGCGGGAGCTATCGCCAATACGTGCCAGGCTCCGCCTGAAAAGCTGGAGTGGCCGACGGTCCAGTCCAGGACTCCCAGCTCCTCGGGCCGGTCCCGCGCCAGGGCCATGGACCACTTCGGTGTCACATGGTCGCAGCTCTCGGACGAGATCACATCCACCGCCTGAGCGGGATGCTGGCGGATAAACTCCAGGACCGTCATACCGGTCCCTCCCGGTGTTCAGCCACATCATACCCGAAAGCAGGGGCAATAGCTATGGGAAAGGCGGGAGCGCAGAGAGAAATAAGCCGCTGAAAACGAAGCATGTTATACAACCTCCACGGCCCGGACGCAGTAACGGAGGTCCCGCTGGTCCCGAACGCAGGTGTACAAGGTGAGGCAGCTCTCGCCGGTTTCCTCCAGGCCGCTCCGGTCCGTCTCACTGACCTTGGAGACCGTGGTGACCTCATAGGTTTTTGTCCCCAGCTTGGTGGTGAGGGTGATCCGGTCCCCGGCGTCCAGAGTGTGGATTTGTCCGAAGTAGTTGTTGGCTCCCCGGTTGTGCGCTGCGAGGCAGACGTTGTTCCCCCAAATGGAGGTGTCCTCGAAGTGGCCCACGCCCTTGGCAAGGGTGGAGCTGCCGGTGCCCTCGTAGATCTTGACGCTGAGGTCCAGCACCGGGATCTCCAGCCTGCCAAGATATCCGCCCTTGTAGTAGAGGTCCTCCGTCACATCAGTGAAGGTGGAGGCGTCCGTTGCCGTGGGCCTGGTCGTGGTGGTCAGGCTGGAGGAGCCGGGCTGATATACGGCGCTGCCGGAGGAGGGCGGGACAGCCGTTCCACCGCCGGAGGGCGCGAACACAGCGCTCCCGCTGGCGGGCGGCAGCACCGTGGCCGCGGACAGGCTGCCATTGATCACAGCCCCGGTCCCGGCCTTGGCCTCCGGGGCCAGATTAGGGGTGAGGTACTCGCCGCTGCCGGGCAGGTCCGCCGTGAGCGTTCCAAAGCCCGGCGGGATGAGGGCGGCGTTTTTACTGATGTCGGCGTTTTTCCGCTCGCCGTTGTCGCGGGTGTGGACCACCTCAATGGACGTCGCCTTTCCATAGTTGGGACTGTCGGGAGCCTCCATGGTGTATTCCAGCGCCCCGGCGTGGGCCGTCAGGGTCAGGGCCGCAAGGACAGATAAGATCAGGAACTTCTTCATTACGTTTCCTCCTCTCCGGATTCATGCCGCCGCTTCAGGAACAGAGCGGTTCCCATACCGCCGCCCGCCAGGGCGATCACGCCCAGGGGGACCAGCAGATAAGCCCACTTAAATTGAAAACCGGGAGTAGTATCTACTTCCGTGGGGATAATGTCCACGGTGGGGCCGTCCCCCTCAAAGATGGCCACATACCGGGTCTTGTTCAGCGCGATCCGGCTGACGGTCCCGGCGTAGTTGGCGGTCACCGTGTAGCCTTTCACGTAGCTGCTCGTCGCCGAGCCGCTGTAGGTGGCCACGGCGGTAAAGCGGTCGCCCATGGCGTAGCCGTCCAGGCTGGCGGTGTTGTCCGTCTGCCAGCTGATGTCCTGGAGGGGCAGGGTCCGGCCTCCGTCCTGGATGGTCTTGGGGATGTACGAGGTGTCCTGTCCCGCGAGGTTGGGATAGGACCGGGTGACGTTGACCGCCCTGGTGGAGCTTCCATAGCCGGAGACGTCCACCTGGACGGTGTCCAGCTGGAGGGTGAGGGTGCCGGAGAGACCGTCGTCGGTGACGAACTCCCGCTGCTGGGGCAGGAGCTCCAGCACGGAGGCCATGTCCTTGTTCTTGCTCTCCAGGGTGACGGTCTCCACGTGCTGGCGGCTCTCGTTCTCCGGGAGCTCCTGCTTCAAAAGGTCCACCAGGGTGTACCGGACGCCGTCCTGCTGGAAGTCGGAGCGGGAGATGCCCGCCGGGTCCTCCTCGGGGCCGAGATCGTAGACCTTTCGGATCTCCGTGCCGTCCTCGCTCCGGGTGACCGAGGTGGGGTAACAGACCGAGGAAGTGTCCGCCGCCAGGGCGGAGGGGATGCAGACCAGCGACAGGATCATCGCGGTCATGAGCAGGGATAAGACGCGTTTCATGGGTTGGAATCCTCCTATTTCATATATTTCACAGCCCGGACGGGGCTTGTGAGCGGTGACTACTGCATGGTCATGCCGCCAAGGGCGGGGCCGCTTTCCTCGGGAGCCTCTTCGGGCCCGGAGGGAGGAGCCTCCTCCCGCGTCTCGGTGGGGCCGGGAGCGGCGCGCTCCTCGAAGCCGGACTTTTCCCGCTGGCGGGGCCGCTCATAGCTCCGGGGTTCATGGAGCTGGGCCAGCTCCTGCCGGTAGGCGTTCAGCACCGTATCCTGAAACCGCTGACGGAATTCCTTGGTGCAGGGGAAGCAGACGTCCTTGGGACCCTCGCTGGTTCTATAACTGGGCATAGAGACAAAGGGCCCCTTGGAGCTGTTGACGATCCGCAGATTGCGGACGGCGAAGCAGCCGCCCAGGGTGACGGAAGCGTTGGCCAGGACATTGCCGCTGGTGTTGATGGAGTAGATTCTCACATCCATCTCCAGGGCGGCGGGTTCCTGCTCAGGGGCAGGCGCGGGGGTAGGCGCGGTTTTCTTAGCCATAGTGATTTCTCCTTCAATTTTTATTTGGAAGCGGCGAAGGACCCGGCCCGGGCCTCCAATCGCCGCAGATCCCAATGGGACAGCTCCATGGTCCTGGGGCCGTCGTCCAGGTGGACGTCTGTCAGGTATTTCAGGACCAGAGGGCAGGAAGAAGCGCCGCGTTCCTCGGGGAAGCGGCGCTTCAGTTCAGCGGGGGTGAGCCATCCGGCGGTGGCGATGTAGACCCGGCGGACGACCGGCGGGCCAAAGCCGCTCTGCCGCAGTTCCTCGGGCAGCTCCGCGGGCTTGGGCACCAGCCGGTCCCGGTCCAGGCAGTAGCGGACCTTCAGGGCGGAGACGCATTTCCGGGCGGCGGTCAAGACCTCCAGGGTGCCGCGCCAGGGCGGCTGAGTCAGCCGGCCCGTGACGAGGGCGTCCTCACCGGGCGTTTCGCTGGGAAACATCGCGGCGCGGCGGATCAGGGGCAGCTTCCGCTCCTCGGATATCAGGCCCAGTTCCTTCGACGTGCCGTCCGGGAGGCTCCGATAATGGGCCAGAGCGTCCTGCACGGCGTCAAAGCCGCTTTCGGTCCAAAGGTTCAGGCCAAGCCGCAGATCGTCAATGGTGTAAAACGAGAGCTTCATAGCGTTATGTCATCTCCATTCCGCCGGAGGGGGCCTCCGGCTGTTTTTGCTGGGGGTTCCGGAGTTCCGCCAGCTTCTCCGCCGCCCAGTCCGGAAGATACCGCTCTTCCAGCACGCCGGTGAAGTCGGAACGGTTCCAGCGGGTTTGCTCACCGTCCCCCAGACAAGTGGCGTAGACCGCCTGGCCTCTGGCGTGAGGGGAGCAGCCAAAACCGCTTTCACCATACCAGAGTTGATCGCGGGGGGTCCAGTGGCTTTCCTTCAGCGTGTCAGGACTCAGTACCAAGACCTTCCCGTCATAATCCAGATCATCGCCGCTGACGCAATGCTCCGGGCCAAACATCCCGAGGGCCTGATAGGCGTCCCTGGCCTGGCGGATGAAGGATTCCAGCAGCCCGGCGGCGGTGTCGGCCGCGAAATAGCGGTTGAATTTTCCGTCTGGAGGCACATAGGGCCTTTGCCCCCACTGCCGGATATCGTCGCTGATCAGGCGGGGCCGGCCCATCTCTCTCAAAGAGTTGGAGAGGACGAACCACACCCGCTTGAAGCCGTAGACTTCCAAGACGGACTGGGCACAGCCGTCTGTCAGCGCCTCTCCTGCCTCGTCGAAGTGCTCTCGGATGGCCTTCTCGATGGCCCGCGCGCATTTGACATTTTCATAGAAACTGTCCATATGCATCCGGGTTTCCCCGCGGCGCTGGGCCTCAAATCGGGAATACGGATACAGATACGGGAACTTATCCGGCATAGATGACGCTCCCTCCCGCCAGAAGCCCGTCCAGCTCATCCAGGCAGATACCGAGCTGTTGGAGGGTCTTCCGCACCTCCGGAGGCACATCCCGGAGATCATAGCTCTCCGCCTCGGAGAGAACCACCTCATGGTCCCCAATCCGCATATCCAGACGTGCCCCCTTGGGAAATCCGGCCTGTTCCATAGCGTCGTCAGGCAAGCGGATACGCATGTCCTCATCTGTATAGGGGCAGCCGTCTTTGCAGTGCTCGCAGGGGCCGCAGACATTTGCCAGATGATTCGTCAGCTGATAGGTCAAGCCGCCCAGGCCCTGGACAGCTTGAACCAGTTCTATGGCTGTCATTTCTTTCTTCAAAATGACGACGGCCTGCTCTGTACTGTGAATGTCCAGTTCCGTCTCCCGGTGAAAGCCGCTGGCGTTCAGGATCTCCTTGCGGATGCGAAGGCCCTTTTTGGTGATTTCCAACGTGAGTTTCATATGAGATTCCTCCATAAAATCGTCTTTTATTTCGCGTTATTGACCGCCCAAAGCTCTGCCTTGGGCTTGTGAATCAGGCGATATGTCTGCTCCGGCTGTTCGCCGTCCTCCGTCTCAAACAGGGACATCTGGGCGGCGCCCCGGTGCTTCTCGGGGTCGTAGTTGGTGATAATCAGCTCCTCGTACCGGCTGCCGGTGGTGTGGGACATACTGTTGGGCCGGTCCGTGCTGTAGATGTAAAAGTCCTGATACAGCTTCCGGATGAACCGGCAGTTGTTATAGGACACCATGACGAAGCCCTTGCAGTTCCGCAGCACCCCATGGAGCCGGGCGTGGTCCCGCATGGTGAATTCCACCGCATAGCAGCCCTCCGCCTGGTAGTAGGGGGGATCGCAGTAGAAGGCGGCACCCTCTCCGTCATACTGCTGGATGAGCGTCTGGAAGTCCCGGTTCTCCACCACCACCCGCGCGAAGCGCCGGGAGCAGTCCCAGATCAGGTGGAAGAACTGCCGGATGTCACAGGGCCGGCCTCCGAAGGCGGTGGTGTTGCTGTTGTAGCTGTAGCGGATCAGCTTGTAATAATTGGCGGCCCGGACCACATCGCCGAGAGAAGCCTGTTCCAAAAGCAGGGCGCGAAGCTCCTCGTATTGGAGGGGGTCCAGGTAGACCTTCGCAAGCTCCAGGTTCTCTTGCAGGTACTCGTCGGTGAACTCCTCCTTCTGAAAGAATTTCAGCAGGACGCGAAAGCCGTCCCGTGAGTTCAGGGGGAGAAAGCCCAGTTCCCGGATGAGGGCGAGGGGGCGCTTTTTGATGCAGAAGAAGAGGTTTGTCAGGTTGCTGTTGAAGTCGTTGTAGATCTCAACGCAGCCCTTTTTCAATGGCCTGGACAGGAGGACGGTACCGCTGCCGCCGAACACATCCACGAAGCATTTGATTTTGGATGGGAAGAGCTTGTGGATGAGCCAGAGCAGCTTTCCCTTTCCGCCGATCCAGGGGAAAGGCGCTTTCACACTCCTCCGCCACCGCCTTTCTCGTCCGGCTGGGGCGGCATCTCCTCAAATTTGTCCAGCGCCGCCACCAGCCCGTCCACGGCGGCCTGGAGGCCCTTGATCATGACGCGGAGGGCGCGGATCGTGCGGATAATGTCACCGGCGGTCTTGGCATAGAAATAGCCGTCCCTGCCGCTGCAAATGGGGACGGACTTCCGCCGAAGCTTATTCACCAGCTTCCGAAGATCGGTGCCGCTCATATGCAGGACCCGCTCCAGCTCCGCGCTCTTGATGGTACTCTGCCTGCCTCTATACGCTCCTTTCAGATAGGCGGTCAGTTGTTCCTCTTTCATTTCCTGTCCTTTCCGGGGCCGCTTTCCCGAAAAAGAGCGCAAAAAAAGAAGGGGCCGTTTGTCCCTTTCGGAAAAACGGCCCCTATCATTAGTTTGATTCAGTTGGAGGGTCTGGCTTGCCCACGCGCGGATCGGTGGTCCCGCAGCGGATCAGCTCAAACAGTTTTTGCGGCGTGGGAGGTTCCCCGCCGGCGGCTTTCCAGCCCGCCAGGAAGGCGATGCGGACCATGGAGAACAGCGCGCTTTCCGCCTCGTCGTATTCTCTGCGCTCCAGGAAGTTACTGAACGCCTCCTCGAAATCGTTGCTCATCATGCCGGCATCCCTCCCGTCATCTTGTATAATACAGCAATCGATGTCGAAAAACAAGATATAACCATGTATATCCTTTGAAATAGATTGTCTATTTTCCCGCTTCTTTTCGGTACAATATCACTGAAAGGAGCGCGGAGTTATGGACAACAGGCATCTGGATACGATGACCAAAATCGGATTGAACATCCTCTACTACCGGAAACAGAAGGGTTATACCCAGCAGCAGCTGGCGGAGTTGACCTCTTACAGCAAAAACCACATTCAGCAGATCGAGACGGCGAAGACGCTGCCCAGCGTGATTGCACTGCTGGATATTGCAGAGGCGCTGGAGATCCCGCCCAGCAAGCTGTTTGAGTTTCGGTGAGCAGACGCCTTCCGGGCGTTTGCTTTTTGCCCTCACGTTATTTTTATTGAATCATCATCCCAGGCTGCTCCGGGGTGGGGGGAGTGAACTGACGGCAGAACTCTTGGCTGTTCCTGCATATATAGCCGCTGTTGTTTGCGGAGAGGAGAAAGCCTTCGTTTTCCAACAGCCATGATTTGTAGCTGGTCAGGTCGATGCCGCTGGAGCAGATCAGTTCCTCGGACAGCCCGGCGTCCAGCAGAAGACCCGCGGCGGATTCCTTTAAATCATTATAGGGTACCCAATCGTAGCAGTGGAGGTTCTGGGAGATATCCAGGGCGAGTTTTAGGGTGCGGCAATCCTCGTATTCCATTGCGGCGGTGAATTTTTCTATCCATTGCGGGTTTCCTTGGCCCTGTTCGTCCAGAACAATACCAAGATGATCGCCGTCTCTGACCAGCTCCGCGGCGCTGTCATACTGTCGTATAAGGTCCCCAATTTCGGGCAGGATGCACTTGGCTTCCAGCAAAATGCAGTTTTCCAGAGAGCTGACTCTCAGTTCATTCAGCGCCAGCATAACCTCATCTGACTCCTCGATGATTTTGCCGTCGTGTCCCGGCAGACGCAGCCACACGCCATCCGGCACAGAGGGGGAGGCCAGTTTCAGTTTGACGCTCCAATCGTTATCCTCCGACAAAGGGGCGTCCCTGCTGCGATAGACCGGCTGTGGATTCTGCTTCGGATACTCTATGTAGCAGTTCCCGATGAACACACCGTGATTCTTTTCCTCATAATACCGCCCCGTCTTTGCCAAATCAACGAACGGGAAAGCGTTTTCCGGCATTCTGGTTTTGCTTCGCAGGAAGGCCAGGCCAAGCGCCTCATAGCTGCCCGTGTTGGGCCAGACCTCGTATTCGTCCAAGGACTGGAGGCAGTTGATGGCGTCCGCGGCACTCTCAAATGGCAGACGCCGGGCGGCGGCTGTCAGGACAACGCCCTCCCGAACACTTAGCGTTTCCAGCCGTTCCCGGACCCACGCCTGCTCCGGCGGCGTGCTGGGAAGCTCCGCCATATAGCGGAATTCCTCACGCATTACATCATCTCCATTCCGCCCCGCTGGGGCTGGTTTTCTTCTGAGATCGCCGGGGCGTTTTCCCTCTTTTCAAGGAACCCGTAGGGGGTCACCGCCCCGCCGAGGTATTGGATCAAATCCTTCCCATAGCCATTCAGGTCCAGGTGGGGGAGGATCATCCCGGCTTCCCGCTCACCGAGGATCAGGTGGAGCTGCCCCTTTGCCACCTCGGAGACAGAGCCGTATTCCGGGCAGAAGGTATATTGGTCGAGCTCATCGATCAGGGAGACGGCTTTGGAAATATCTTCGCAGTTCTCGGCGTTCAGCGGCGCCTTGTACTTGGGGAGACTGCCCTCCTCATCCAACGCCCGCAGCGCCTCCGCCCATTCGACAACCTGGGAGATATCGTCCTCCAGGAATAAGCGCTTGTTCATGGAAGGGACGGGACAGTCCAGGATAGCGGCCATGATGCCTGTCCAATTCGCTTTTCCCAGCTGGGTCAAAACGTCTTGCAATTCCGCGTCGGAGGCGGGCAGCTGTACCGGGATTGGCTTCGGGCGGCTTCCGGGCGTGTTCGCATTTGGGAATGGGCCGATATTCAGGAGGACGGTATAGGGCGGTTTGCAGGATCGAAAGTCCATTGTTTCATAGACACGGGGAAGTTCCGAGTGCCGCTCCACATAGCCGAAGCCGGTGAAGGCGCCGCCCTCCGCCTCCCGGTGTTCCCTGCCGATCCGCTCAAAGTCCAGCAGTTTGAGCGTCTCATCGGAAAGGTCCTCCGCTTCCGGGATAAACCCATTTTCCACAAGAAATCTGCCCAGCTCCTCATCGGTCACGGCCTCCTCCACCACATGGCAGCAATCCCCGCTGTGGGCGTAGTCGATCAGGCTGCCGATGGGAATTGCCTTTTCCCCTTTCTGGAGGTCCATGCAGACCAGCCCCTCGAAGGCGGCCATGCCGCGGCTGTCCAACTCCGCCAGCCGCTTGGCCAGAGCGTTGAGCCGGAAGAGGTCCGTCTCCTGTATACGCTTATCCAGATAGTCGTATTCTTCGACAGCGTGGAACTCCAGATACGGACGTTTTCCGTCCTCTGGCTGGAGCTGTTCCAGCGCGTCGAGGAGCTCATAATCCGTGGCCGGAAGGTCCAGCTCCACTTCCCGGAAGGTTCCGTTCGGGCTGCAGAAGGCACGGATATGGAATATCTCATGCAAGGGTCATTCCTCCTCCCGTTTGTTCCTGCCCAGGCGATAGAACGGGCCGTCCGTCTGTCCGCTCAATCAAGCCGTACCCGGTCAGCTCGCCGCCGCTTTTTTGGATCAGGGCCTCCCCATATTTCTGGAGGTTCACATAGGGGAGGACCGTTTCCGCCTCCGGCTTGCACAGGAGCACGGAAAGCTCCTCCTTTGCCAGCTCCGCCGGAGAACTGATCTGCGGGGAGAAGGTGTAGCTGGGCGTCTGATTTGCCAGCAGTTCGGCGTTGAGGAGATCCCGGCAGCCGCGCGCTTCCAGCAGGGCCTTGTATATGACGAGAGTCTTGCCGTTCATCTGTGCCAGCATCCTGGCGAAATCATTGACGGCGTGGATGTCCCTTGCCTCCGAGACGGCGTCCATCAAGCTGGGGACCTTGCAGTCCAGGCACCGCCAGGACAGGTCCAGCCAGTCCGGCTCATCCAGCGTTTGGGGGATGCCGTCGAGGTCCTGGTCACTGGCGGGCAGTTTGAGCTGAACGGCACCGCTGTCATGAAACACCTCCAGCAGAATCGTATAGTCCGGCGCCTTGGGCGTCAGGTCCAGGGTTTTGGCGACCTCCAGGATCAAAGCGTGCCGCGCCACATAGCCGCCGGGATGGTCCATGCTCCGTTCGACAAATACGCCGTTTTCAGATATGCGTATGTTCCGCCCGATCCGCTCGAAATCCAGCATTTCGAAGACGTCCTTGGGCAGGTTATCAATGCCGGGGACACAGCCGCTCTCCGCGCGTATCCTCCCAAGCTGGGAGTCGTTCAGAGCGTCGCACGCCACATGACAGCAATCGGTGCTGTAGGCAAGGTCGATCAGCCTCGTGATGGGAAGGGGCCGCTTTGTTTTCTGCTCCATGGCCAGGAGCCCCGAAAAAGCGGCGCGCTGCGTCTCATCCAGCTCTGACAGCTTCTGGGCCAGGGCGTTCAGATCGTACAAGCCGCAGGTATCGTTCAGCACAGCGGACAGTTCCTCGAATTGATAATACTCTGTGATCTCCCAATACAAGGCTTCGCCCTCTGTCAGCCGGAGCTTGTCAAAGGCGTCCTGTATCTGATACGTGGCTGCGGGGAAGGACAACGCCGCGTAGGCGCTGCTTTCAGGCTGGTCTTTTTTTGCCAGATAGATTTCCAAGATCTTACCCAAGGGTCATTCCCCCCATTTGAAGCGTTTCCTGCTCATAGGTTTTAGGATCTGCGGCAGGGGTATCCCAGCCGAACATACTGCCGTTTACCATGGCTTGCTCCTGGGCGGCGGTGATCCCGCGTTTCTGGTTGTGGTAGTCAGCGATGCGGCGGTTCCGTTCGGGATCGCCGGTGTTCCACTCAGAGGAGTGATAGCCCTGCTCTCCGCGTATGACGCAGATGAGCGTCCCATCACTGGGAAGGACGGACAGGCAGTAGTCCGGGAGCCGCTCAGAGAAATGGGGGTCAAAGCGGTCCTGTTCCGTCATGATGCTCCAGCCGTCGCTGTTCCAGAGGTGGACGTACAGTTCGCGGTCATCGCCGGTGCCGATATCACGCTGCTCGAAGCCCTCTCCCCAGCCGTCCGACATCTGTCCGCTCAGGTAATCGGTCAGGGCCTCCAGTTCTACGGGCGTGAGCGTTTCCGTTACCTGGCACTCCACCACCGCCCAGAGCCGGCCATCCCGTTCTTCCGCGGTGAACAGGGCGGAGCGGACTTTTTGATCTACGGCGTCATCCTTGCCGTACCAGTGCATGACGCCCCGTTCCGCCTCCTCCGGCATTCGCTCCCGGATCAGCGCCGCCAGGATTTGATCCTGATAGCGCCGAAGCTCCCTTCCGTCAAGCAGCTCGCTCTCCTCCCTCATACCGCCGTACTCATCAGGTTCGAACAGGTCCGCCGTCATGGGCGCGTACAGCTTCAGTGTCTGGAGGGGCGGAGGCAGGACGGAGAAGCTGTCCTCTCCCAGCACCAGACCAAGGCCCCGACCATTGTCCCACTTGACGTGGAACGTGCCGATGTCATCGATGCTCTCCAGCGTCCCCATGGCGCCCGGCTCCACCGGGCAGGGATCGTCCTTCATCTCCCGGAGCTTGATCCGGCTGCCGACCGGGAACTGCTGGCGCAGAAAATCCAGCCATTCTTTTGATACCTGGTTCATCTACATCCCCTCCATCCTGATATTGACCTGCGAAGCACTCTGCCGCGGAGGCCCCGCCGCGCGCGCTTCTTTGATATCCTCGTTATCCGGAAACCATATCGTTTCCCCGTGATCCAGCATGAATTCCACGGTTTCCGGCTCCAGATATTTTCCGCACAGGCGGGGGAAGTGTCGCTCGAGCTCATCCCATTCGTAAGGGTAGTCGATTCCCTCGCCGTACTGGATTCCCTTGGACAGTTCTAAGACCAGCGCGTCGAAGTCTGCAAGGGCCACATAGGCGCCTCTGCCCGTCAGGGTGTTCAAAACTTTGGAAGCCACGTAAGAGAAGCTCTCGAACTGACAGCCGCCATAGGGTTCCACGTCCGCCAGGGAGTCCGGGTCCGCCAGGGCCGCGAGATAGACCTCCTTGCCCTGCGCGATGAGCCATGCCCGAAAGTCCATGAAGCCGTCGTCCGAGCAGCCGTCCCCGCACATCATTGTGGCGGCGGTCCACAGGCCGTATTTGTATGCCAGATGCTTGTATCCGTGCAGGATGTCGTGGAAATCCTGAGCCTGCTGGGGACCGAGGGTGGTGAGCCGCTCTGTCAGCCATTGAAGGGAGGCGTCCATGTCTTGGCCGCATTCCCGCTTTGCCCCCGCGATCAGGTCCCAGAAGGCGTCCGGGTCCATTTTTCTCACAGCTACATCCCTCCCATCGTCATGCCGCCGCTGCCGTAATCCGCCAGGGGGCGGGGGTTCTCCTCCCCGTACAGGTCGTGGAGGATATCGTCCACCGCCTTGCGGACCTCCGGGTCGTCGGTCAGGGTTTCATAGCGAAAGCCCGACGTGGCGTGATACGGGAGCTCCTCCTTGACCACGTTGACGTATTCCTCCGGGTCGGTGTACCCGATCCGCTCGCCGTTTGCGAAGGTGACCCGCCCGACCAGCGGCTTTATATCCAGCTTCGACTGGAGCATAGAGACGGCCTCAGCGATCACAGGATCGTCCTTGAAGCTGTCCAGGTTCGTCCAATCGTCCGAGAACCACTCGCGGCCGTTCCAAGAGATCGCCAGGTCCACCGCGGCGATGCCGTCCTTGAGGACGCCAAGCCGCCGGTCGGTTTTGTCGAGTCCGGCGTACACCCGCGGGGCCTCTTCCAGCGTGACCTCATAGTCCTTCCTCAGTGCGGGGTCGTCGATCCGGTCGATCACATACCATCTGTAGGTGTGGGCCTTTCCGGGGTCGGCGGCGTCCTTGAGGGCCTGGCGGCCCTTTTCCGTCAGGCCCAGCGTCTGCGCCTGTTTATCGAAGCAGCTGAGATATGCCTGGTAATCGCCCTCAATGGGATTGCAGCGAAGGCGATAGAGGTAACGGTCTGTTTCCACGACGTAGCCGTAATTTTGGCAACAGGAGCCGCCATTGATCTCCCCACCGTGTCCGTAACAGTAGCCCCGCATGGAGCCAAGGCTTTTCAGCACGCTTTTCCGCAGCTCATCCACGACCTCCTGGAGCTCGGCCTTGAATTCCTGACTGTTCCGCTCCTTGGGACCTCTGGGCCACCAGGAGTGGTGGAAACTTTTCCTGCTGCTCCCAAAGTCGATGCGGACATGGCCGATGGCCCCCAGCTCTTCGTCCTTTTCCGGCGAGAGGGCATAGAAAAGCCCCGCCTCCTCGGGAGAAGCGGGGCGGGGGATGTATTTTCTCGGGTCTTGGGGGAGCGGCAAGTCCTGCTCACGGCAAAACTCCGCCAGCGTGACCGGCTCCTCAAACGGCAGATACAGGTCCTTCACCTTTCTCTCCACGGTGGAGGCCCGCTTCAGCGGCTGGGGGGAGAGTATCGTACCGACTCGATACACCACAGCGGAGTCCGTCAGCTTTACCGGCTGGTCCGGCTTTCGGTCGGTGCCGCAGAGGTCGTAGCAGTACCAGCCCTCCGGGACCTCGTCGCGGAAGACAGACCCCTGGGTATAAAGCACCTCTTTGCCGAACAGCCGGGCGGAGGTCAGTTTGTCCTTGTAAATATTGATATACAACGTGTTCATCTCCTTCTTTTGTACGGGGGCGTTTTTTGCCTTCGCGCATATCCATAAGGGGTGTACCCTCCTCATGCCGGATATGCCTTTTACAGCTGGAGCTGTCCGGATTCAGGCGCAAGCTGTCCTTCATAGTATTCATCCACCTCGTCCATGGTCGGACAGAACAGCGGCTGTGCGGCGGCTTCGCCGCGCTGGATTGGGATCAGGGTCTTTTTTACTTCCCTCAGCAGCTCCTGATCCGGGCAGGTATCGATCAAATTTCCCACGGTATCCAGAATCAGCCGGTCCAGAGCGTCCGTTACAATGATTTTGCTGGCGTCCGGCCGGCTGCCGAGAAAGTATGCGATATTCTCCGGAGTGCGGTGAAATACATATTCCGTGCATTGCCCGCCCTTGTAGACGTACCCAATGGCCAGCCTGTTTGCCTCCAGAAGCTCTCCCACGGTTTGCGGCTCCCGCGCCTCGCCGCCGGAATCCCCGGCGGGAAAAACCCGATCCTGCCATTCCTGGGCAATGACGGAGCATCGCGGGAGTTCGTTGTGAAGTTCCTTTACCGTCTGCGGGTCCAGGGAGTGGGATTTGAGAGCCATAAACAGGTCGTCCATTCTGTCGGGGTCGACCCGAATCAGCTTTGCCTCATAGGCGTGGTATGCCGCGAATCTGAACCGCCTGAAGCTGGGGCTCTCTCCGTTAAGGGGGGATTTGCGTCAGCGAGACGGGATTTCGCAGGGCCTCCATATACGTCTCCTTCCCCCGCGATATGAGCCAGCTGGCGAAATCGATGAAGCCGTCGCCGGAGTAGTCCGCTCCGAGGGCGGAACCGGCGGCCCACAGCTCAGGCCGGTAAGCGGCGCCGCAGTACTGCTCCAGCATCAGGTGCCAGTCCAGGATATCCTCCAGGGAATACTTGAGCAGATTTTCCGCGGTTACACACGCAAACGACTCCCGGTCCTTGCCGGCGCAGTACTGTTTTACGTCGTGAATAATCTGCCAGAATTGATCCTTGTTCATAGTGGTCATGCCTCCTTTCAATTTTGTGAACACAACAGATACCACATCTTTTCGCATAAGTCCAGGATTATCTGAACTTATTAGGCCATTCCCATGACCCAGCTGCGGGCAGCGGGCTCAGGAGCCTCATCAGGCTCCTCTGCGGCCTGGTATGCCTTCTCGGGAGGCTGGGGGCAGGGGATACCCTCCTCGGCGCAGAAGTCCGCCAGAGTGACCGGGACGGCGGTCAGCCAGAAATTGTCCTGTACCAGCTTGCTTTGGGTGCGGCCCCGTAGCAGCGGAACTGCCGAGAGAATGGAACCCGCGAAGTTCTGATTCGTCTGTGCCGTCAGCTCGTAGGGCCGCTTTGGGTTTTCGGCGGTCCCTTTGAGATCATAGCAGTGCCAGCCCTTGGGGACCTCCTCCCGTGGGATGGGCTGCTCCGTATACAGGACCGTCTGGCCGAACAACCATACATTTTGCAGCTCGTCTTCGTAAATGTTAACGTTCATGATTTTACCTCACCTAGTACATTGTCTGCCCGATATCTTCCGCGGGGAAGGGGTCGTCCAGGCGGCAGATTGAGCCATATATCGTCTGACGGACGCCCTCCTGCTTCGCAATAGCCTCGCCGAGCTTACGAAAATCTGTAAAGCCCGCCAGCATGCCGAGAATTTCATCTCCGGCGCCAGCGAGGCGGAGGTTCAGTTCAGCGTATTCCGCAAAGTCCTCTGGAACACGTTTATATTCACAAATGTTCATGGCGATGCTGAGGGCCTCGGTGAAGGTGGCGGGCTCCTCCACAGCCAGGGCGGAGCAGTATGTCAGCAGCGTGTCCTCTTCCTCCGCCATCCCCTGGAGGCAGTCCGCCAGCGCCTGGGCTTCCTCCACTGTGACGTTATCCAGCGGGATCAAGCTGTTCAGCTGCGGCGTGGTGAATTTGACAGCGGTGATGCCGGCTTGAGCGAAGTCCTCTACATCCAGATCGCGTTTTGCCCGTTTGATCTCCTCCTCAGAGGCGGGGAGCGTGAGATAATACCACCGTTCCGCAGTGGCGAGGGTCAGCGCGATGATCCCCGGCATTTCCTCTTGCACTAGCGCATTTTCCTGCCTTTTGACAAGGCCATGAGACGTGTATATCCCGCCCAGGACATTCCGCTGCTCCGCGCCGATTTTGGCGTAGTCCAGATAGGCTTTTACCTCCTCGGGGAAAGAGAACTTCCCAGTGACAGGACTGGTGTCCACAAGAAACCGGCCCAGGTCCTCGTCGGTCTTGATCTGAGGGAACAGCTCATATTGACTCAGCTCCTTTACAATTCGGAGCGCGTCGGCGGGGCTGCTGATGGATTCCATGTCCAGTGCGCCGGAAAATATCTGTAAATCTCTCCCGCTCATCCGCTCGACGGCCTCCACAAGTGCCTTCAGCTGGGACAGGCCGGACAGGTCCCGGATGACCACGTCTTTGAGATTGCGGTCAAGGGCCTCAACAGGGCTGACAAACCGGCTGATAACGAAGTGAGGAGGCTGGCCGTCAGGACTGTTTGGCTGGTCGAAGACGTCTTGGAACCTGCCCACGCTGAGAGGGAACAGATGCAGGCAGGTTTGATGATTGCGGCTCAGATAGACTTCCATTACAGCGGCCCTCCCATCCGCGGGCCCTGTTGTTCCCGCTGGTACTGCTCCGCCGGGTCCTCTCGCAGCAGCTCATCCAGCGTCATTGTGCCGTGGTAGGCGACATAGCCGCATTCGTTGAACTGTCCGCCTTCCTCCTGAACTCGCCGTTCGCCATAGCCGCGGTAGTCGTAGAAGCCCTCCAGGTTCTCGTCATACTCAAAATGACCGGACTGCCGGATCATATACCTCCCGTACTCCTCCGCAGTTCGAACGCCGGGAACGAAGTCGAATTGTTCCAGATTCTCCGCCAGCTGGCAGAGGGAGGCAATGTCCGGCGCCTCGGTCATCAGGACCACCGCGTTCAGCTTCTCCGTATCTGCGTCGTTCATCGGGTCGATGGCCCGGCACAGGCGGTTAAGGAAGCACTGATTAAAGCAGGTAAAAGCCAGGCAAACAGACGAAGGCAGTGGAAACGACCAATAAAGGACCATATTCGGGGATAAATTCCTCGCTTTTCCAGTCCCAGCCCGGTCGAAGGGCGCAAAAACCTTAGGCGGGGCATAGGGAACCGCCCGCCCTGGCAAGCATGTACAGATTTGCGCTGGC
>CAJTCG010000015.1 GCA_910574635.1 Oscillospiraceae bacterium
CCTTCGACCGGGCTGGGACTGGAAAAATGAGGAATTTATCCCCCAATATGGTCCTTTATTGGACGTTTCCTTTACCTTTGTCTGTTTGCCTGGCTTTTACTTGCTTTAATCAGTGCTTCCTTAAGCCTGACCCCATCTTTTTGGGCAAAGGCCCCCGATACTTCGGCGTAGAACTGGAAATTGACGGCGCTGGGGAATGCTCCGCCAACGCTGGAAACATCATAGAGAAAGCTAATCGAGAGGCCGATTGCATTTATTGCAAACATGATGGCTCTCTGGAAGATGGCTTTGAGATTGTCACTCATCCCATGAGCCTGGAGTACCATCAGCACAATATGCCCTGGGAGACCCTCCTACGGGAAGCGGTTCGCATGGGCTATACCTCCCATCAGGCCGGAACCTGCGGCCTTCATGTCCACGTCAGCCGAAATGCTTTTGGTGACACGCTCTCAGCGCAGGAAGCCGCCATTGCCCGTGTGCTGTACTTCTTTGAGAAACACTGGGAGGAGCTGTTGAAGTTCAGCCGCAGAACTCCCCGGCAGCTTGACCAGTGGGCCGCCAGGTACGGGTACAAAGACCACCCAAAGGAAATCCTGGACCACGCTAAAAAGGGAAACGGGCGAGGGCGCTACGCCTGTATCAATCTCCAAAATACAGACACCATCGAGTTCCGTATCTTTCGGGGAACACTGAAACTGAATACCTTAATCGCCACGTTGCAGCTCGTTAATCGGGTTTGCGATGTGGCAATTTATTTGACCGATGACGAGTTAAAGGCCATGTCCTGGACCTCCTTTGTCTCCGGCTGTGTGGAACCGGAGCTGGTGCGGTACCTCAGAGAAAGACGGCTTTACATCAACGAACCTGTGACTGCGGAAGAGGAGGTATGATATGTGCTGTTTGTTTGGCTTGATTGACTATGGACATAGCCTGACGGTGAAGCAAAAGGAACGGCTAATTTCCGCCTTGGCAGTTTCCGCCGAGGACAGAGGCACCGACGCTACTGGGATTGCCTATAACAGCCGCAACAGGCTACAGGTCTATAAACGGCCTTGGCCCGCTCATTTCATGTCGTTTCACATTCCACAGAATACCTCTGTTGTCATGGGTCATACCCGTATGGCGACCCAGGGGAAAGCAGGCAGAAATTACAACAATCATCCGTTTCTCGGATATGTCCAGGGTTCGCCTTTTGCTCTGGCTCATAACGGCGTCCTTTATAACGATCATATCCTGCGGCACAATTTGAGACTTCCCAGCACCAAGATCGAAACTGACAGCTACATCGGCGTTCAATTGATTGAGCAGAAAGATGCCCTCGACCTTAACAGTCTCCGGTACATGGCTGAACAGGTCGAGGGCTCTTTTTCGTTTACGGTGCTGGACGCTTCGGATAACCTGTATATCGTCAAGGGGGATAATCCCCTGTGCCTGTATCGCTTCCCTACAATCGGACTGTATATCTACGCTTCTACCGAAAGCATTTTGAAAGCAGCTTTACGGAGGTTCTGCCTGTGCCGAAAGCAGTACGAGACGGTACAACTCCATTGTGGCGACATCCTCCGTATCAACGCATTTGGGCAGACGGCTTATGGACAGTTTGATGATTCCAGCTTTTATCCTTGCCAGCCGCTTTGGCAAGCTCCCGCTTATTCTGGAAAACCATACAGGACCCATCTGGACGAGATCAAGGCTGTAGCGGCTATGTTCGGCTACACACCCGAGGATATAGACGCTATGGCAGAGCAGGGCTTAACCCCGGAGGATTTAGAGGATTGGCTTTATAGCCGAAATTTCTGATAACCCGAGAGGGGTGTAGAGTGTAGACAGCACTCCACACCCCTTGTCTTTTTTCTGGATTCCGCATCAGAATTTTAGCGGCCTTTGCCATAACTTCAATAAAGAAAGGACGAATTAAGATGGCATCCATTATACAGCTTCTTTTCTCCAGCGGTATCGCTTTCTCACGTTCCGGAGAGGAGGATTCCAAATTGGGAAATCTTTCGGAATCTGTCCAGCAGTCTGTCAGACAACTCTACTCCGCTCAACCGGAACTCTGGGAGAAGTATCAGGCGCAAGCTGAGGAACTGCACAACCTGGAACGCCAGATAGAGTTTGAAAGAGGTTTCCTGATGGCGGTCCACCTTATGCTGGAGGTCATGACGCAGAAACCGGAGCACTAATTTACATCTGCAATCGTCACGAACCGGAGGTTGAATGAAAAGGCAACTCCTCTGGTTCGTGACGGTATGCAATTTGTTTTTTACTTCCCGACCAACATAAATATAAATACCGCCAAAGGAGGTTCTATCAATCATGGAAAAGCGTCATGATGAACCACCAGTGTCAAAGGATAATCTGCATTGCAGGAAGGAGAACAGAAATGCTGGAAGCATATGACGATCTGCTGACCGCTGATGAAGCCTGTGAAGCGTTGAAGATTGGCAAAAACGCCCTCTATGCGCTTCTCACGTCTCGGAGCTTGAAAGGCTATCGGAACGGAAGGGTCTGGCGGATTCCCAAACAGGCCATTGTGGAGTACATCACGGAACAGGCTCGTTTGGCCTGAGAAAGCACCCTGGGCAGCAATACCCAGGGTGTTTTTGCAAATCATTCCTGACGGTCCATAAGTCCTTGCATATAGGCCGAAGCCAATGCTTTGCTTTTTTCATCCAGGCGATTCCATTTGGACAGGCAATCCTTTTGATCCACCGTCAGTTTTGCGGATTCATCCTGGTCGGAGAAAAACTGCGCCAGAGTGATGTCAAAGCCCTCGCAAATCTTAATCAGAGATGGTACCGACGGCACCACGGTCTTATGGAGCATAGTGCTCAGCGTCGAGTAAGGGATGCCGGACGCTTTTGCGAGGCGGTAATAGGTCCAGGAACGGGACTGGCAAAGCTCCTGGATTCTCGCCACTACATCGAACTCTGCCATAGGCCACCTCCTAAAATGAGTTGCCTCTATTTTATCCAGTGTGGCGGATTTTCGGCAGATTATATTTATCGATATATTTTTGTTGATTTTATGTCTAATTATTGGTATAATGTAAGCGGAGATTTCCACCGGGAAAATATCTACGAAAGAAGGTCATTTATGAGAAGTAATTGGTTTGACGAACTGGAACGGCGTGGCGTAAAGGTCACACCTGAACAACGGCGTAAAATTGAAGAAAAAGTTAACTCTGTGCTGAGCTATGAACCTCGAATAGGCGTTTTCGGAAAGACAGGTGTTGGTAAGTCCAGTCTATGCAACGCCTTGTTCGGACAAGATGTGTGTCCGATCAGTGATGTTGCTGCTTGTACACGGAATCCCCAAGAAGTTTTGCTAAACATGGGAAGCAAGGGTATTAAGCTGGTAGATGTACCGGGCGCGGGTGAAAGTACAGAACGTGACAAAGAATATGCCGAGCTTTATACGAAAATTCTGCCTGAGCTTGACTTGGTTCTTTGGCTGATTAAAGCAGACGATCGGGCAATGGCATCAGACGAAAACTTCTATCAGAACATTGTCAAGCCGCACATTGAACAAGGGAAGCCCTTCTTTATGGTATTGAATCAGGCTGATAAAATCGAACCATTTCGGGAATGGAACGAGGCGGCACATGAACCAGGTCCAAGGCAGTTCCAAAATATTCATCGTAAAATTGAAACAGTCGCGGCGCAATTCAACCTACCCACCTCTAAAGTAATTCCCGTCTCTGCCAACGAAAAGTACAACCTGACCAAACTGGTAGACGAGATCATTTTTGCTCTTCCCAAGGAGAAAAATATCACCCTTTTCAAAGCCGTTGACAAAGAATTCCAGTCTGCTGCCGCTGGAGAGCATGTCAAAAAGGGATTCCTGGAAATTGTTGCGGATACGATTACTTCGGTGGTTGACCGTGTTGCAGACACAGTTGAAACCGTGGTTGATGTTGTGCGCGATATTAAGGACACGCTTTTTTGGTGGTGGCCTTTCTGACATTCAAGTATTGAAACGATATCATTGGGAGTGCTATCTATGGATGATGGTTTAACGCTTTATGTAAAAAGCAAGTCGAATATTAGTGTCCTAATCCAAAGATTTTCAGCATTTTCAGGGCTGAAAAATAAGGCTGTCTGGGAATATGATATTCATGGTGAGGATTTGAGCAGACATAACCGCTTTCGCTGGGACTATAGTGGCCGTCAAATCGTAATGCTGCAAACCATGTTCATTGGTAAGTCTGGATATGGGAAATCCTCTCTAATCAACTCCATAATCGGAGCGGACGCATTTCAAATAGACGAAGTAAAAGCATGCACGAAAGAGCTGGACACCGCTTTATTTCGCATGGGTCAAGATGAAAAAACATATTTGGCGTTTAGTGACTTACCCGGTGTTGGTGAAAGCAGGATGGCCGATATCCAGTATCGAAAATGGTATCGTGATATGGTTCTTTCATCAAGCTGTGTCGTTTATGTCCTCCGTGCTGACCAGAGAGATTTCTCGATTGATGAAGATGTTTTCTCAGAGCTTTTTTACACAGAAGAACAAAAGGAGAATGTTGTAATTGCTCTAAATTTTGCGGACAAAATTGAACCTATCAGTAGAAGCGGGAAAATTTCCGAAGCCCAATGGAGGGTACTGGAAGATAAGATAGAAATTATCCGCGAGAAATTTGGTGTGTATTCCGTTATCCCTTGTTGCGCCAAGACAGGAGAGGGTATTACTGAGCTTATAAGTGAAATAGCAGACATTCTTGACCTATGTGTATATGATGACGATTGATACACATAGAAAATATACAAGCTCTCTTATTTCGGATGGGAGGTCTTGTATCTTGTATTTCTACACAAATCACTACCAAGGAATCTTTTCTAGCCTTTCTAACACTTTTCTAACACAATCCTGGCAATCCGCCGCGCCTCAGCGCATTGAGCCACGTTCAACTGGGAAAACTCCTGGTTTTAGGTCAAAAAATAAGACAGAAGTGTACCTAAAACAACGCATTTCAAGCGCATTGTAGGTACATTTCTGTACTTGACCACCCTCATAACCCGGAGGTCGCAGGTTCAAGTTTTTCAACCCGATGCAGAAGCATATCGTATTCTTTGGCTGTGAGGGTGCGTTTTTCAGAAAGAACTATATCACGATACTCTTTTGCCCGGCGATAGATGGTACGCTCACATACCCCATATTTTTGCTTAACTCTTGGGCAGATGTGCCCTGTTGGTACTGTGCAACGATTATAGATTTTTCTTGATCTGCGTAAGTCATGGTTTGACCCCTTTCATGCGAGATGCAATTAGCGTAACACATAAAAGAGATTAACACTTGTTAGACAGTGTGATATATTATGTCAATTTTGTGCGGATACTGTGGAATCCGGCAAATGGGCTATTAGAAAGTCGCATATCTTCTATAAACCGTGAGATTGGCAAGGGCACCCCCGGCTGTAGGTGAAGTCCATGCTCGGGAGTGTCCATTTTTCAATTTTAGACGGCAGGGCACAAGATGTGTCTTTTGTTATTGAAAATTGAAATCTGAAAAAGAATATGGCACAATAAAAACGGCAAAAAGTGAGTGGTTTTTGTTAAGGTACAAAAAACTTTCAGGGTAGCAAATACATCGAGGCATCCACTGTTACCATAACGCAAGAAACTATCAATGACTATGATAAGGGAATTTACTCTTTTTGGAGAGCTATCCTTTCAGAAACTAATCGCTTTATAAACGATGTAAATCATGTACAATTAAATATACCCGAACAGATAAGTATAATAGGGTTATAGGGAAGCGCGCACCCTCAAAGAAAGGAGGTTACACACCATGAAGAAGCAGACAGAGAAAAACAAACTCACAGCTTTATATGAAAGACTCTCCCATGACGATGAGCGGGCAGGCGAATCCGTAAGCATTGAGAACCAGGATAAGGTTTTACGCAGCGGTTTTGCCCAATTCCACGCCGCAAAGATAGCGGTTTCCGTTTGATGCCGTAATGGGATCTCCTCCTGTGAAGCACTGTCCTGCCGGGCATAATTGCGAATCGCCGGGATTCTGGCTGGAATCGTTTCGGTTTGTACAATACCTGTTTTGCGCGACTGCTCCCTGGTATCGCCGTGACTCTCAAGCGCGTTTCACGCAGCCATAAACAGACCGCAAGATCTTGCCCGAGCCTCCAAGGAGGCCGGCACGGAATATCCGTGTGCGAGATTCTCCCTTTTTTGCTAGAATATAGCCATGATTTTGTGCAAGGAGGGATGGGCGTGGGAGAGAGAATCTATGGATATGTCCGGGTCTCCACCCAGGAGCAGAATGAAGCGCGCCAGCTGACCGCCATGCGGGACTTTGGCGTTCAGGAGGAGAACATTGTAGTGGAGAAGGTGTCTGGGAAGGACTTCGACAGGCCCCGATACCGGCGGCTGGTACGGGCTCTGCGGGCAAAGGATGTGCTGGTGGTGAAAAGCATCGACCGCCTTGGACGCAATTACACAGAAATCCTGGACCAGTGGTCGCTTATCACCAAGAAGCGTGAAGCCGCCATTGTGGTGCTGGACATGCCCCTGCTGGACACCCGGCAGAGCCGGGACCTGACCGGGACGCTCATTTCCGACATCGTTCTCCAGCTTCTCAGCTATGTTGCGCAGACGGAGCGGGAGAACATCCGCCAGCGGCAGGCGGAGGGCATCGCGGCGGCGAAAGCTAACGGCGTCCGGTTTGGACGAAAGCAGATGGACATGCCTGCGGGCTTCAGCAGCCTTGCCGAAGAATGGGGAGGGGGACAGGTTTCCGCACGCCAGGCGGCGTCGAGGCTCGGAATATCCCACCATACATTTTTAAAATATGCCCGAATACATGTCGGCGGTTGAGGGGCAGGAAGAGAAATCGAAAAAAGTGGGCACGAAGGTATAGATTTCTACCCAAAATTACCGGGTTAAAAATTTTTGAAAAAAGGGCTTAATTATTTTCCCTGGCATCCGATAAAGTTTATGAGCGTACTTCAAAGCGGTTCAAAAAAAGTGGGCACGAAGGTATACCTTAGTTCCCACAGCCGGTTGGAAAGGGGAACAAGAGCCTATGCCTGGAAAGTTGAAAGCCGATCAGGCTGGCAGCGGGAAGGCGGTGCGGTTTACCACAATTAAAGTCCGGCTCGACCCGACTCCGGAGCAGGCGGAGCTTTTTGAAAAAACCTTCGGCTGTTGCCGCTTTATCTGGAATCAGATGCTCTCCGACCAGCATCGGTTTTACGCGGAAACCGACGCGCATTTCATTCCTACCCCCGCCAAATACAAGCGGGAAGCTCCCTTTTTAAAGGAAGTCGACAATCAGGCCCTGATTCAGGAGTACAACAAGCTGTCCCAGGCGTTCCGCGTTTTCTTTAAGAACCCGGAGTCCTTCGGCTGTCCCAGATTTAAAAGGAAGAAGGACGACAGTGATTCGTTTACGGCCTGCAATCATGTGTTCGAATCGGGACCGACTATCTACACCACCCGGGATGGCATCCGCATGACCAAGGCCGGAATCGTCCGGGCAAGGTTCCACCGCCGTCCCCAGGCATGGTGGAAGCTCCGGCGCGTTACCGTTGAAAAGACGCGTACAGGGAAGTACTTCTGCTCGATCCTGTACATGGTTGAGGAGAAGAGACCGGAGCCCGTTGTTCCGAACGCGGAGACGACGGTGGGCTTGAAATGCTCCGCCTCCCATTTCTATGTGGCGGACGACGGCAGTATGGCGGATCTGCCCGGCTGGATGCGGCGGGATCAGAAAAAGCTGGCGAAAGCCCAGCGGCGCTTGAGCCGGCTGCGGCCGGGGTCTCGAAACTATCAGGAAGCGATTCAGGCCTTCCGCCTGCTCCATGAGCATATCGCCAATCAGCGCAAGGATTTTATCCACAAGGAATCCCGGCGGATAGCCAACGCTTGGGACGCCGTGTGCGTAAGAGCTGATGATTTGACGGAGCCGGTTCCGGGCGTGCCCCAGAGCAATTCTAAGGACGCCGGGTTTGGGATGTTCCGGACTTGCCTTCGCTACAAGCTGGAGCGGCAGGGGAAAGCCCTCATCGCGGTGGACCGTTACGTTCCTTCCACGCGGACCTGCTCGGCTTGCGGTACGGTGCGGGATGCCGTTTCCTACAAAGAAAATACCTGGCGCTGTCCGGAATGCGGCGCGGTCCACAACCGGGAAATCAACGCCGCGAAAAATATCAAGGCGCAGGGCTTGGCCCAATATATTGAGGCTTCGGAGCGCCGCTGAGGCGGCGGCTCCACACAAAATCCCAGCGATCCGGCCGGGACGCCGGAGAAGGCCCATGGCCTGGCTGAGGAACGTTGATTGAAGCAAAATCGATTGACGCTTTCGCTTCAATCAGCGTTTTTCAAGCAGGTAGGTTGGGAAACGAGAGGGCGTGTGCGCACGCCTGAAGCCCGAAAGGGCGTCCACAATATTATGACGATGAACACGGCGGGAGGAAGGAAGACCGAACCGCCCAACCTAAAAGGAGGAATCCCATGCTTTGCTTAAACCTGGCGCCGGGCGATTACGTGACCATCGGCGGCAGCGTGGTGGTACAGCTGGACCGTATTTCCGGCGACCGCTGCAAGTTGATGGTGGAGGCGCCGAAGGAAATCCCCATTCTCCGGGGCGCGGTCCTGGAACGGACGGGAGGGGAACGCCCCGGCTGCGTGTTCGACGCGCCGCGCTGGCGCCGGCGGGAGATCCCCTGGAACCGCAGCAAGGCCCAGGCGCTTGCCGCCATGCGGACGCTGCTGGACGAGATGAATGGCGGGGACAGCAATGTCCAGGCCCTCCGGCGGCAGTTGAATCACATGTTTCCCCCTGAGCGGGAAGCCGAAACGGCAGAATCCATGGTTTCATCCGGCTGACGGACCGGTTGGAATAAAATGAGCACCCGAAACTCGGGCAGTCCGGCCGGATGCCCGAAGGAAAGCTGCTCGACCCCAAGCAGTGTGGAGGCAATGGATTGCCAAAACACAAAAAATAATTTTCTAAAGGAGAATAGAATTATGCGTATCCAACACAACATCATGGCGATGAATGCCTACCGCAATTACAACACCAACACCTCCGCCCTGGCGAAGAACCTGGAGAAGCTCTCCTCCGGCTATAAGATCAACCGCGCCGGCGACGACGCCGCGGGTCTGGCTATTTCCGAGAAGATGCGCGCCCAGATCACCGGCCTGAACGCCGCCCAGAAAAACGTCAAGGACGGCATCTCCCTGGTGAAGACCGCCGAGGGCGCGATGCAGGAGATCCAGGACATGCTCAACCGCATGGACTACCTGGCCACCCAGTCCGCCAACGGCACCTATGACGATCCCGTCGACCGTGCCAACCTCCAGAAGGAAGTCGACGCCCTCAAGACGGAAATCAACCGTATCGCCGACTCCGCCAACTTCAACGGAATCAAGCTCCTGGACGGCTCTCTGGCCGGCAAGAGCCAGGTTTCCAACCTGGCCATGGACAAGAGCGCCGCCGTCAAGGGCGTCTATTCCACCGGCACTTCCACCGCCACGCAGGATATCTCCGGCCTGAAGGCCTCTGATATCGGCAAAAACCTGGAGTACAAGTTCAACTGGAAGGATGAGCAGGGCAACGACCAGACCACCACGGTAAAGCTGACCTTCAAGGGAGCTGGCGACGGAACGGTCTCCTCTGCCAAGACCAAGAACTATCTCGAGGACGTCAACGGCAACAAGTACTACCTGCAGGCGGACGGCACGCTGGCGAAGACCAGCGTGGGAGCGGCCATCGAAGCGTCCCTGAAGGCCGACGAGAAATTCTCCAACGCTTTCGACATCAAGCAGGGCGCCAACGGCTTCGAGTTCACCGCCCGGACAGAGGGCAGCAAGGGCGCGGTCCTCACCGGCGTCGGCGCGGCTGCGGACGGCATGAGCATGGACAGGACTCAGATTTTTGGTGATTTGGGCGACAATACGCTGGGCGATGATATCAAGGTTGTGAAGAAACCCCTGGACTCCATGCAGAAGTTTGATGCTTCCAAGCTGCAGGTGGGTGTTGCCACTGACAGCGCCGATGATCTGGCCAAAAAGATCTTCGAGATCGACGGCCACAAGTTCCTGCTGTCCCATGATATGACTCCCGATCAGCTCCAGGGCGTCGGCAGCGATGTGACCATCATCGAAGAAATCGCGGGCACCACTGTGGCCGCTGGTGATGTGGCCCACATTGCGGCGGAGATCAGCCGCGTCACCGGCCTGAAGGCGGAAACCTTCGCAGCCGCGAATACGGACGCCAACATCACCACCACCGACATTGTCTTCACGGAAGACAAATTGAACATCAGCGGAAAGGCCCTGACCCTGCAGATCGGCGACACCGCCGACACTTTCAACCAGATGGACGTCAAGGTGGGCGACATGCACACCGATGCCCTGGGAATCACGGACGTCGACATCAGCAACCAGGAAGGAGCCGCTGCGGCCATCCAGGTAATCAAGGACGCCATCAACAATGTGTCCTCCGTCCGCGGCGACCTGGGCGCTGTCCAGAACCGTCTGGAGCACACCCAGAAGAACCTCTCCGTCATGGCGGAGAACATCCAGGACGCCGAGTCCACCATCCGCGACACGGACGTGGCCGAGGAAATGATGGCCTACACCAAGAACAACATCCTGATTCAGTCTGCCCAGGCCATGCTGGCCCAGGCCAACGCCGTTCCTCAGGGCGTGCTGCAGCTGCTGGGCTAATCGTCCGCAGTTTCAGGAAGAAGTTCACAAAAGCCAGCGTTTACGGGGCGGGCGTAAGCCCGCCCCGTTTCCTGCATTCCGGTGCAGCGCCCTGTCCTTGGAAAAGCCGCCCGCCGGGCGTCTTTTCCAAGAACAGGGAGAAAAGAGGAGGAATCTTTCATGAGCCAGCCCGTGTTGACCATCGGCATGATTTTCAAAGACGATATCCGCAGTCTGGCGCGGTGCCTTACCGCGCTGGAGCCCCTGCGCCGGGCGGTGCCCTGTGAGCTGGTGATGGCGGACACCGGCTCTTCGGACGGCAGCCGGGAGCTGGCAAGCCGCCGGGCGGATATTCTGTTTGACTTTCCCTGGGTGGACGATTTTGCCGCCGCCCGGAACGCAGTGATGGACAGGGCCTCCGGGACCTGGTTTTTGAGCTTGGACGCGGACGAGTACCTGGACGGGGACATCCGGGAGCTGGTGCGCCTTGTCAGCGGAAAAGACGAGCTCTCCCGCCGGGCCACCTTTGGAAAGCTGATCATCCGCAATTATAACAGCTATGAAATGGACGGCAGCTATACCGATTTCACCACCCAGCGCCTGGTGCGGATGTCTTCCGGCCAGCGTTTCGAGGGACGGATTCATGAGACGTGGCACCCCGCGCCGGAGGATACCACGGTCCTCCTGCGCTGTGTCCTGCACCACGACGGCTACGTGGGGCTGGACGGCGAACGGGGCCGGGCAAAGCGGGAGCGGAACCTCCGGCTGCTTCGCCGGGAGCTGGAACGGGACCCGGACGACCTCACCCGCCTTGTGCAGTTCATTGAGAGCGGGCGGAAGGAGCCGGACGTCCTGTTCCATTTGAACCGGGCGGTGGAGCTGGTAAAGAAGAAGCCCCAGGGCTGGAATGTGGCCGGTCCGGGCATTTTCCGCTATGCGGTGAGCATTTCAGAAGAGCGGAATCTCCCGGATTTGGAGGACCGGGTCCGGCAGGCCATGGAGTGGTTTCCGGACGCCTACTGCGTCCGAATAGATGTAAATTACCTGATGTTCTCCCACTATTGGGAGGCGGGGAACTTCCGGGACGGCATCCCCTATGGCCGGGCCTATCTCTCCGCCTACCGGGACAGCTTCTCCAGCGAGAAGGAGCGGGATCGGGCGCAGCGGGAGACCCTTCTGTGCGGCGCGCCAAATCACCAGAGAAATATGAAGGTCTTTTTGTCCGCCGCCATTTTGTGGGCGGGAGAGCCGGGGGAGCTGGAGGAGCTTCCGGAGCTCCTGGGGGATCTGGACTGCGCCGGGCTGAATGTGCAGCAGACCGCCCTTTTGGCGGAGGTGCTTTCCGGACTTCACGCCAAGAGCCGCCTGGACGCTGCGCCGCTGCTCCGGGCCGCCTGGGAGGGGATTTTGTCCTCCGAGGGCGGAGAGGACCGGATAAAAGCGCGGAAAGGGGCGTTTTTGCAGGCCGGCGTCAAGGCCTTTTCCAAGAAACCGGAGTTTTTCCGCCCGGCCTGGGAGGTATTTCTGCCCCTGGCGGGGGAGTGCGTCTTGGGTGACGCCGCCGCCCTGATGGCCTGTGAGGAGCCGGAAGAGGCCGCCGGACTGCTGAACCGTGTGGAGCGCTGGGAAGAGCTGCCCGCCGCCGCGCTGGGGCACGCTCTGGAGCTGGGGGCCGCCTTCCCTCCGCCGGACCATCCTCTGAATATCGAGGAGATGGACGGCCTTGCGGCCCGTCTGGCCGATGACCCGGAGGGCCTGCGCCGCGTTCTGGACCGGGCCGCGGCGGCGAACGCGGATGGGAGATGGCAGTCCCTGGCCTGGGCCCGGTCTCTGGCCCTGGCGGCAGTGCAGAGCTTTGACTGGGCAGATGCGGCCCCTGGGGGCGTGGGACTGGCCCGGACCTTTGCCCGGGTGGAGTCGGCCTTCCTCGCCGCCTGTTATGCGCCGGAGGTTTTCCAGGGGGAGGCCCTTCGGGTGCTGCCGCCCATGCACCGCTTCGGCTGGCACTGCGCCCGGGCATTCAATGCCTTGGAAGCGGGAGACCCGCTGGGGTATGTCCGGCTGCTGCGTTCCGGGCTGGAGACGGCCCCGGAGATGAAGTCCATGGTAGAGTATTTGACCGAGCACACTCCGGAGCTGGAAACGGCGAAGCCCTCCCCGGAGCTGCTGGCAATGGCGGAGAAAGTTCGAATGATGTTATCGGCCTATCCGGCGGATGATCCGGCGGTGGCGGCGCTGAAGGCCAGCCCGGCCTATCAGAAGGTGGCCCATTTGATTGAGGGGGGCGAAGCGTGAAAGTTGTAATCTTGGCCGGCGGCCTGGGCACCCGCATCAGCGAGGAGAGTCATTTGAAACCCAAGCCCATGATTACCATTGGAGAACAGCCGATTTTGTGGCATATCATGAAGTATTATTCCAGCTTCGGGTTCTACGATTTTGTGATCTGCTGCGGCTATAAGGGACATATCATCAAGGAGTATTTCGCGGACTATTACCTTTACCGATCCGATGTAACCTTTGATTTTTCCGCGGAAAATCAGATGACGATTCATCAGAATGTGGCGGAGCCCTGGCGGGTGACGCTGGTGGATACGGGGCTGAATACCCAGACCGGCGGGCGGGTCAAGCGCGTGCGGAAGTACATTGGAGAGGAATCCTTTATGCTGACCTACGGCGACGGGGTAAGCAATGTGGATCTCAAAGCGCTGCTGGCCCAGCATAAGGCTTCCGGAAAAGTGGTGACGCTGACAGGAATCCAGCCTGGCGGACGGTTTGGCGTGCTGGACCTGGACGAAAGCGGAAAAACGGTATCTGGTTTCCGTGAAAAAGCCAAGGAGGACGGTGGCTGGATCAACGGCGGCTTCATGGTGATGGAGCCGGAGGCGTTTCAGTACCTCAGCGAGGAGGAGTCGTGTATTTTAGAGCGGCAGCCGCTGGAGCGTCTGGCAGAAGAGGGAAAGCTTGGCATCTATAAGCATCCTGGCTTTTGGCAGTGCATGGACACTCAGCGGGACCGGGGGCTGCTGGAGAGCCTTTGGCGACATGGAAAGGCGTCCTGGAAGGTTTGGGAGGATGCCATATGATCTCCGTCATCATGCTGACCTACAACCGGGAGCGCCTGGTTCCCCGGGCCATTGAGAGCATTTTGAACCAGACATACCAGGACTTTGAATTTCTCATTGTGGACAACGGCTCCACGGATAAAAGCGGTAAGATCGCGGATACATACGCCCGACAGGATACCCGTATCCGTGTAATCCACCGGGAGCGGGGAAACATCGGCGCGGGGCGGAACACGGGGTTGGACACCGCCCGGGGCGCGTACATCACATTCCTCGACGACGACGACTGGGCGGAGCCGGATTTTTTGGAGTTCTTAGTAGAACTGCTGGAAGAAAACGCCGCCGATGTTGCTATTTGCGGCGCGGCGGACAAAGCGTTTGACGAAAGACAGGTCATGACCGCGGAGGAGGCGCTGGTTGCTCTTATGTGGCGGAAAAAGTACAACATGGCTTTCCCCACAAAGCTCTTCCGGAGGGAGCTCATGGAGCATCTGCGCTTCCCGGAGGAGGGAACCTACGACGACATCGCTCTGATGTACAAGCTCCTGGCGGGAGCAAAACGGGTGGCCTACCATGGTCTGCCCAAGTATACGTTTTATCGCCATGAAGGAAACAACTCCGCATGGACCACGGACCACAGTCTGCTGAACGCTGCGACGCTGTCGGAGTACTTGGAAACCTACCGGTTAAGGACAGCGTGGCTCAGCGGCCTGTTCCCGGACAGCACGGCGGTCTGGCGGTACTTCGAGTGGTCCTTCATGATCTCCATGGTGGAGAAAGTGACCCGTCTGGAGCTTATGGACTGCTACGGCCTGCGGGACGTCCTGATAGCGGAGCTGCAGGAGAACCGGGAGGCGTTTTTGTCCTGCCCGGAGATCCTGGATTTTGAGCGGGAGTGGGTGGAGAAGTATGTGCAATGAGGCCGCCGGATGTAGAAGAACCGCAAAGAATCTATGGCGTATTTACAGATGAGAAGTAGAAAAACGCGCTTTCACACAGAGGAAGTTCTGTATACAATTCAAAACGAAAGGAGGCCAAAGGTTGAAACATTGTAATCTGAGAACCATTCCGAAAAGGGCATACAAAATCAAGCCCCCTAAAAGCGGGCGAAATCGAAGATATGTCTAAAGGCCAACCTCTACGCAGTAGGCGGAGCAGACACCAGATAATCCTGCCGCAGGATGATGAAAATCGCCTCCTCCAGGAAGACCTCACGGTGTGCGGGAGGGCGGTCAGCTTCGCGATAAAGCTCAGGATTGTAAGGCTCATTTTCTTGAGCATATTGTAAATGGCAGAGAGCAGCATCCTTGCAATGGCGATGATTGCCTTCTTGTGGCCCCGGCGCTTTTTAATGGCAAGGTAACGGCGATGGACTTCCGGGAACCGTTTGGCTTTAATGGCGAAAAGAGCGCACTGAACAAGCAGCGGCTTGATGTAGGTCCCGGCTGATCCTGGTAGTCTTTTTCTTCCCGGGACTCTCATTGTTCTGCGGCGTAAGCCCAGCCCAAGAACAAAGATGCTTCGAGGTGGGGAACACAGACATATCCACGCCAATTTCCGAGATGATGCCGATAGCGGAAAAGGCTAGGATACCTGGAGCCGTCGCGACGATGTTGAGTTGAGGGAGATATTTCTCAGCAGTGGTCAGGATCAGTGATTGTAGGTTGGGCTTGCACAATTCCAGGGCGTCCATATGGGAACGGATGGCGCGGAGCTTTTCAGCCTGTCCAGCACACATCTTTCCATCCACAAAGGCCTGGATCTTTTCACCAGGAGGGTGATGTGCTTGTTAAGGCGGTGCCACGTCAAACGGCGCTCCGCTTTCCAGCAGACGGGTCGTGATAGCGGAGACTGCCTTGCCGAAGACATCGGAAAACACATCGTCCGGTTTGATGTTAGAAGCGGTCAGGCAGTTCTGGGCGCGGTTTTTCTCCCTGGTGGTGAAGTTGGTCAGTTTCCAGTGGTAGCGTATCAAATCCCGGAGCTGGCGGGTGTCTGCCGGAGGGATAAAGCTGCCGGACACCAGATCATGTTTGAAAATGTCGGCGATCCATTTGGCGTCCTTCTGATCCGTTTTCTTCCCTCGGATTACCTTGACGTACTTAGGATGAGCAAGAACGATGTGGCAGGTTGATTCCAGGATGTTGTAAATGGGTAACTATTCAGTCCAGCGAAACCGCTGAGCCTACTCACCTTCACGTGCTCTGCAGTGTACCTACTTCCTCTAGCATATTCTAACAAATTTTGTATTGCTGCGTTACTGGGCACTTCTGGTTCATTCTTTTGGGTGCCTTTCTGCGCAGCGGAAAGGAATGGTCATAGCTATGCTGACAACCAAGCGGATGTCCATTGTGCCTACCTTTGTCTGCACGTTGCGGTGCCGGCTATGCTCTAATCACATGCCCGCCTTTCAGAACCCGCCCAAGGCTTCTGTAGAGGAGATGAAGGCGGATATCGACGCGCTGTTTACGCTGTTTGACCATATTGAGTGGTTGCAATTTGTGGGTGGGGAAATCTTTACTCATAAGCACCTGGACGAGGTGTTTGAATACTGCAAACGGTATGATGCCCGGTTTGACCAGTTGATTATTGAGACCAACGCCACCACTCTGCCGACGGAGGCAGAGCAGAAAAGCCTTTTGTCCTATGGGAAAAAACTAAAGGTTATGATTAGTGACTACGGTAAGTTATCCCGGTCCCGAAATGCCTTTGTGAACCTCTGCGAAGAAAACGGGATCGAGTACATGCTCAAATGCTACTATGGCGACCAGGAGGACCAGCATTTCGGCGGATGGATTGACAATACGGCCTGCCGGGATCTGCTGGAGCCAGACGAGTATGTGATGGAACAGGCTGCGAAATGTGCCCAGGTGCGGTTGGAGAATATGCATGTCTTCCGGGGTAAGCTTCACCGGTGCAGTAATTCGCTGTTTCTGTCGGAACTGGGTGTCTGCGTGCCCAACTGCGGGGACTATGTGAATCTGCATGACGGGACCAGTTTTGATGAGAAACGGTCTATTATTGAAAAATTCTATACATATCCCAGAAAGTCCTGCCACTATTGTACTTGGAAGAGTGATAGCAATCATTCTGAAAACCGATATCCGGCGGCAGAGCAACTATAAAAGCCTGTATTTACAGCCATTGAATGTGGCCTGGTCAATAGAGGGAATAATATGATGAAATATGGATTACTTACTTATTTTGGGTCCTCCTACTGTAATTTTGGGGATTATGTCCAGTCGCTCGCGATCGAGTATTTGTATTTGGAAGTTTTGAAAATCCCAAAAGACCAGATTATCTATATGAGTCAGGAGGAACTAAAAAGCTATGACGGAGAGCCGATGGTCCTGCCATATAGCTATGTTCTTGCATTTTTGCTGGATGCGGGACATAAAAAGGCGGAGATATCAGAAAAAATTACTGTTGTGTTTTTGGGGGCGAGCCTAGAGTTCGCGACATTGTATAATGCGTATCCCATTGAGAATTTTTTGGCCAAGGGCAGAGGCTATCACGATCTTTTCTTAAGGTATTCACCGATTGGATGCAGGGATAACTTTACAAAAGAGTTCCTGCAAAATGCCGGAATTTCTGCCTATTTACAAGGGTGTATCACCAATATTTTTCCATTTCGCGAAGAAAAAGAGTATAAAAAGGTGCTTTTAATTGACGTGCCGGCTGAAATACTTCGGAAATTACCGGACGACATTCTGCAAAATGCCGAAATCTTAAGCAATGCCAGTGATCTTGCAGGTCTGTCTTACAAGGAGAACTTTGAGAGAATCAGAAGGCAGTATGCGTATTACAGGGACCATGCGGCCCTAATTGTTTCATCGCGCTACCATGTGGTTACTCCGTGCAATGCAATGGGCATACCATGTATTTTTATAAAGCGGACGCTCGATAAACATGTAAAAGATATTCGTTTGGATTCTTTGCACCCGGAAATTCAGGTTGTATGGGACGACGATTTTTCTGCTATTGATTTTAATAAAAAGGTGGAGCGCAGCAAGGAGTTTTATGCGCTAAAGCAAAGAATCGAGACGCTTGCGTGCTCTAGAATTCAGACTGCGGCGGTCTTGCAAGAGAATGCCCGGTATATCTATGAGTTTTTTAAACCGCGGATTGACTGGTTTACGCAGATGCCGAATGCAGATGTTTCTTATAAGAAACGGCTTTCTGTTTATATCCGGAAGTATCATGGGACTTCTAAGGGGAAGTATTTTATCTGGGGTGCGATAAAGCTGCTTTGCGACGGGGACACTGTTGGCTTGGTGAAGCTCATTGAAGAGGTCAATCCCGACCTGGAATTCTCCGGCTGGATCGACACCTATAAGACCGGCTTTCTGGCAAAGAGACCGATCTATTCTCCTGGGGACTTTGAGTTGAGAGAGAGAGATTTTGTCGTTGTTGCGGCTGAGACTGCGGCGAGTTCAGCGCTCAAATGTTTCTCCGAAAGGGGATATGGAAAAGAGCGGTATTTAATTTTGGCAAATATGATGGCAACTCAGGACGATGTAGAGGCTCAACTAAAAGAACGTGCTGCAAGGAGCTGATAAAATGAAATATGGACTTCTCGTTGAGTTCGGCTCAAAGTGCAGCAATTTTGGGGATTATATTCAGTCCATTGCAATTGAATATCTCTATACAAAGGTTATGGGTATCCCAACAGATGAAATTGTTCATATCACAGCTTCGCAGCTAAGCTCTTATGACGGCGAAGAACTGATTTTACCGTATTCCTATGTTATGCATTTGTTCGTGTTCCCGGAGTATCAAAAAGTAAGGCTATCCCCTCGAGTTAAGCCTGTATTTTTGGGAGGAAGCTTTAGTTTTACCCAGTTTGGAAATCAATATCCGGTTAAGCGGATATTTGACGAGCGAAACGGATGGATTTCGATGTTTCGGCAATTTGCGCCAATTGGGTGCAGAGATGCGTACACGTGCAATATTTTGAGGGAATTAAAGATTCCTGCTTACATAGGTGGCTGCATCACCAATATCCTGCCGCAAAGGGGGCAGGAACCGCGTAAAGGG
The DNA here is from genome assembly GCA_910574635.1 of Oscillospiraceae bacterium. Taxonomy (GTDB): domain Bacteria; phylum Bacillota; class Clostridia; order Oscillospirales; family Oscillospiraceae; genus Oscillibacter. The sequence goes on from CAJTCG010000015.1 coordinate 18,770, forward strand.
AAGGTGTTATTGGTTGACCTTACTGCGGATGTGCTGCCCTATCTTCCCGATTCCGTGTTGGAACACGCGACTGTTTTAACCCAGTATGAAGAAAATGGATTGCTCACAGTTGAGGAAAATTTCCAACGGGCGAAAAAACGGTATCAGTACTATTCGGACGCAAGCCTCATTATTTCATCCCGATATCATATGGTTACGCCCTGCAACGCTATGGGAATTCCATGTATCTTTGTAAATAGAAATGTTAACTATTACAGGAAAGACATTCGCTTAGATACACTGAATCCTTTGATTCAGTTCTGCTCCTTGGAAAATATCAGTGATGTCTGCTGGCATCCGGCTCCGGCCAAGTTTGATGATCTGAAGGAGAAGCTGACAGAGCTTGCGGAAAAACGAATTCGGGATGCATTTCTCAGATATTCCTAATAGGTATAATATGAATCGTTGGTAATGCAAATTATGGATAAGAAAATAACGGTATATACAAAGGCATATAACACAAAGCCCTATCTGCGTCAATGTATCGAAAGCGTATTATCTCAAAGCTACCCAGATTTTGAATACTTATTAGTTGATAATGGGTGTACGGATGGTAGTGGAGAAATCATGTCGGAGTATGCAATGGCCGATGACCGGATCCACCTGATCCGATATGTCCAAAATCAGAAAATAAATATTCAGGAGTTTCTTGTGGAGTATGCATCGGGGGAATATTTGGCAGTATTGGATTCTGATGATTGGTGGGATACAGATTATCTGGAACGATTGCTTTTTTGGTCTGAAAAAAATAAGTTGGATGTTGCCTGTACAGGCACGGTGATGCACGTTTTGGAATCCGGAGAACAGTACTTACGTAAAGTGAACAGCCCCATAGTGTTTTCCAGGGAGACCCTTGCGGAGGGCCTTCCCCTATATCATGTTTTTTTCAGAACACTTTGGGGGAAGCTGATTCGCATGCAATGTATATGCGCAGTTTCGGGAGATGCAGTTCCAAAATTCTCATACGGTAGAGATACCGCATGGTGTTTCCAGCTCCTCCGTCAGACAAGAAAAATTGGGGTTGATAGCTCGGTGCTTCATCACTATCGGATTCACGAGAAGTCCGTCTCTTATCAATATGATCCATCAAGGTTTGATGCGGACATGTACTTATATGAAGATGCAATCAAATTTCTTTCCTCGTTTGGCCCAGTCAGTTCGGAAAATCGTAAATTTTTGCAGGCAGTCTACGCAAATGCAGTTTTTGATACAATTTATGTAATTCTCAACTCCACCATGTCCCCTGCGGAAAAGCTCCGGCAATATCGGACTATTGCCACGGCCTCCATTACCTTAGCGGCTTATCAAAGCAATATAGAAGATGGGCGCAGAAGTCAAGAAAATCTGATAATCTGTGCAATGACAACGGGATCTGCATTAAAAGATGAGGATGACCGTGATTTTCGGATCGTCATGCAGGCTTTGCTTCCACGATGCGGAAGAGCTGTCTCAGGGGAAAATGTCCAGCTATTTTTGGATAATTCTTCACTTCTACATGCGCTGCTCCAGGATAACATAGATGTTCTGATGAAAGAACTTCTTGGACGGATGGAGAATCAGCAGGGAGTGAAACGGTACGCAATCCCGCGTACGATTCAGGCCTTAGCTGCTGACAGTCCGCTTCTATGCCAGATTGACAATGCGGTGTTCCTACGAAAATACGCGGGGATTTACTGGGAGGTTTGGAAGGGCCACTACATCGCTGCCTTGGATGAGATGACGGGGCTGCTTTTGGAGAACAAAGTCAGCGGCGGACGGGAGCTGTTTTTGACGCTTTTCATCTCCCTGGCGGCAATGGAGGAACAGGTTCCGGCGTTCATCTTTGGAAAAATGCAGTTAGCGGAGCACTATCTCCGTCAGGGCCGCCGGGAGCAGGCCCGCGCTGTTGTTTCAGACCTGACAGAGATGGGTGTGGAGGATGCGGAGCTGGAAACTTTGCGCCGGAGGTCTCAGAAGCAATGAGAGCCGCTGACCACTTTATATTTTAATTTGTGTGATAGGTCCCTGAAGAGCATTTCCATATGCTTTTCAGGGGTCCTTTCAGCCGATGAGACCCTTCGATATCAAAAAACCGGCTTTGATGTAGAAATATATGCTGAGGAACTACTGATAAGTATGAGAAAAGTTGACAAACTCCTAAACCTGGTCACTTTTTGACCTCGGAGTTTGTCAACTTATCATGGGAATCGTTCAGCGCGTCATAGCACACATGGCCGCGCTCGGCTCCGTGGGTAAGATTGATCAGCCGGGGCAGGGGAATGAGGCCCTTGGTGTTTTCCATCTTCACCAACCTGGCGAAGACGGCGCTGTGCGACTCATCCAGTTCCGAGAGCCTTTGCGCCAGGGCGTTCAGCTCATAGAGGCTGCCGCTCCTGTCGATGAAGGACCCTAACTCCTCAAACCGTGGATACTCGGTGATCTCCCAGAGCATGGCACCTGTTTCCCCGAGACGGAGCCTGTCCAGCGAGTCCAGTATCTCATAAGGCGCGGCGGGAAGGTCCGGGACGGCGTTGGCGTTACTGTCCGGCGGGCTTGCCTTTTTCAGATATACGGTAAAAACGGGCTCCACATCGACGGCCCTCCCATCTGAGGCGGCCGGCCCTCCAGATAGTTCCTGGGGTCTGCGGCAGGCGTGTCCCAGCCGAACATACTGCCGTTCACCATTGCCTCTTCCTGGGCCTTGGACATACCCCGCTCCCGGTTGTTGTAGTCCGCAATCCGGCGGTTCTGCTCGGGCTTATCCGTACTCCAGTCCGACAGGCAGTATCCGCTCACGCCACGCTGGATGCAGATGAGGGACCCGTCGCTGGGTCGTGTGGACCAGCAAGTAGTCCGGGAGTTTTTGGGAAAATTCCGGATCGAAGCGGTCTTGTTCCGCCATGATGGTCCAGCCGTCCTGCTGCCACAGGTGCGCATAGATTTCAAGACCATCATTGATTCGAGTCTCGCGCTACTCAAAGCCCTCCCCGAACCCGTCGCTTGCCTGACCGCCGATGTCGTCGTTCAGGCTCTGCGTCTCCTCGGGCGTCAGCGTGCCCTGTACCCTGCACTCCGCTACGCTCCAGAGCTTTCTGTCACGGACTTCGGCGGTGAAGAAGTAGGAAAGCACTTTCTTACCCACGCTGTCATCCTTACTGCAGTAGGCCATCAGGCCCGGCCCGCTTCCTCCGGGCTGTCTGCCTCCCGCTCCATTTGGGCCCGCTCTTTTTGTAGCGCCGCGATGATCTGAGGAGCGTACTCCGCCGCCTCACGGGAATCCATGGTGACGTCTGTCTCCAGGCCGTCTTCCTCCTCATAGTAGGTGGCCGTCATAGGCATGTACAGCTTCTGCGTCTGGGCGGGCGGAGACAGAACAGAGAAGCTGTCCGCTCCCATCACTAGGCCAAGATTCCGGCCATCATCCCACTGGACGTGGAATGTGCCGGCGTCGTCGATGCGCTCCAGCGTCCCCATGCTCCCCGGCTTTATCGGACAGAGGTCGTTTTCCGGCTGCCCTCCGGGAAGTGCCGTCGCAGAAAATCCAGCCAGCCGTTCGGTATCTGGTTCATTTACATTCCTCCCATTTCTATATGAGTCTGCGGCGGGGTCTGCTCCGGCAGACCGCCCTTCCGCGCCTTCTGAATGTTTTGGTTGTCCAAGAACCACATCGTGTGGTTGTATTGCAGCATGAAATCGACTGTCCCCGGCTCCAGATACTTCTCGCAGAGGCGGGGGAATCGTTCAGTGATCTCATCCCATTCGTAAGGGTAGTTAATTCCTACGCCATAGGTTATGCCCTGCCGCAGCTCCTCCAGCAGAATGTCAAAGGCGGCGTCTGTGCCGTCATAGGCACTCTGGCCGGTCATGGCCTCCAGCGCTTTATCTCCAACATAGGTAAACTCCTCGAACTGGCAGCCGCCGTAGGCTTCCACATCCGCCAGGGAGTCCGGGTCCGCCAGCGCCGCGAGATAGACCTCGTTGCTCTGCGCGATGAGCCATGCCCGGAAGTCGATGAAGCCGTCACCTGAGCAGTCGTTTCCGCACATGAGCGTCGCGGCGGACCATAAACCGAACTGGTTCGCAAGTTTCTGGTATCCATGGAGGATGTCGTGGAAGTCCTGAGCCTACTGGGGGCCGAGGGTAGTGAGACGGTCCTTCAGCCATTGGACGGAAGCGTCTATAACTTGGCCGCACTCCTTTTTTGCCCCAGAAATCAGGCCCCAAAAGGCACCGCTGTCCATTCCAGGAGCGATGCGATCAGGCGGGACTCCGGTCTGCCACTCCACCTGGAGCTGCTCGGAGAGGTCCTCGCACTCCTTGATCCATCGGCCCATATCGCCGCAGTCCTTCATTTCCTGGACGTAGAGCTCCAGACCGTCAAGGATATCCTGCCAGACTTCCTTGTCGCTGCCGTAAACATCTTTCCTAAGGCTGCCGGCAATGCTCCGCATACAGGCAAACTTTGCTTTGCCGGCTTCATCCTTTCCCACAAACACACAGACCGGCTCGCCATGATACCGCGCCTCATAGAACAGCCCTCCCCGGAAACACCGGCTGATCACATCCGGGCTGATCCCGCGTCGCTGTAGATAAGAAACGGCAGAAGTGGCGCACCGTCTGGCCCAGGGGAGGGAAAATGTTTTCTTTTCCTGTTCCTTATGCACACGGTCCGTTGCTGTTGTACTCCGATAGGCCGGCGTCTGCCGGATTTCCCCGCCTGCCAGCGTATGGACCGCATCCACCAGCCCATAGCCCCGAATCTGGATCAGATAATCCAGGGCGTTGATACTCCGGCCCCGGCTGTTCCAGTACCAGTACCTTTTTCCCGGTCACATAAACCAGGCTGTCATGTTCCTTGTGGCGGTAATTGGGCCAGTCCCGTTTCAGCACCCCAGGCTCATGGAACTGCAGGTAAGCAAACAGGTCCGCCTCCCTCGCCACCTGAATCTGCTCTTTGCTTACGCCGGGCATAGTGCCGGCACAGAATTTCTTTTCATCGTGCCCGCCCCCTTTCTGTGATGAAAAAAGACGCCCGAAGGCGCCTAACAGCCGTACAGGTCGTGATTGACCTCGGCACGGTAATAGCTGTCCATTGTTGCCAGGGCATTATACAGCGCTGCCATCAAGTATGCCTTGATATTTCCGACTTTTGTAGTGTTCTTGTCAATACAGTCAAAGACATACTCCAGATGGCCGGAATTGATCTTCAGGAAACGGCCCTTTACCACCTCCCTGGGAAAATCATCCCCGGCAATACGGATATATGGCCACTTGGACAAAACAACTTCAAGCATAAGCTCCATAGTCTCGTCTAAGCGTTCTTTCCCATAACGGGAAACCATACAGTCATACTCAATATTTTCTTTAATGATCTCGCGGTAGGCGTCTGTCAGCTCTATCCGATCCATCCTATCCGGGCGGCCTGCCGCCTCCGGCCCTGTCGGATAGATTGGTTGATGGGTTCTTGATATATCCGTTGTTGATTTTTTAGTTTTTTGTGGATTAGTATTTAATTGTGCGGGATTTCCCTGTCCAGGTTCGGCCTGTCCTGGTTTTACCTGTCTTGGATTTTCCCGTTTAGGTGAATCCCTCTGTTTTTCAGCATTTACAGGCTTTTCATGGATCGTATACTCGATGTCTCCGAGCTGTCCGTTCCCATAGCGGAGACGCTGCCTGGTGAGATACCCGTGCCGCTCCAGCTCTTTCAAGGCGGTAGTGATCGAATCCACCCCATCCTTGCAGATATGGGCGAGCCCCTTTGTGGTATAATCCCAATCTTCCCATTGAGTTTTATTAGTATAATCCACATCCAGTAGTGAAATGAGTGTAAATCGCCCATTTTCCACACGTTTATAGCACAAAAAATCCCCCAGCGGACGGACCCACAAGGACCCGCCGCCGGGGAATTTCATTTGACCGAATCGGTCTATTCTTTCTTGATGCTGTTGATCTGCTCGATGGTCTGCTTCAATTTATCAAACCCGAACATGGCCGCATAAGCCACAAAGATACCCAGGATGATAGCTCCCACCACCATGTACCACACCACGGCAATACCCATGATCTGGCACGCAGCCAGGAACGCCAGCAGCGTCACGGCCATAGCTACCGCGAACGCCAGGAGGTTGGTCGGCAGTTTCCCCCAGGTCAGCTTTTTCAGCACCTCGACGATGATGTTTGTAACCACCATCAGCACCAGCACCAGCGGCAGGATGATGGAGATTACAGTGGGAATGTTTTGAATCAGGTTTTCCATAATCGTTTCCTCCTTGTTACTTTTTCAGATACGCCATAGAGCAGTACCCGGTATAGGTCTTGCCCCCGGCGGTATACTGCACATACAGCCACTTCTTCCCGCTTACGGTGTTGTAGTAGCCATAGTTCCGCACGGTGCCGCCCTTGGGGACCACCACCAGCACGGTTTTGTCGTTCCCAGTTCCGGCCCCCGCTCGGAGGTTGAGGTCGTCCGTGGTTTTGTAGGCCCCGGCCAGTTTCTTATCAAAGCACTTTGCCGCCTCGATCTTCACGGACGGAGCCGCCGGTTTGGTTGTGCTGGGGCTGGGCGTGGTGGTAGCCGTCCCGCCGGTCACGCTCTCACTCTGGCTGGTATAGGTGACATAGGGGAGCTTGCCGTGCTTCGTCCAGTTCCGGCGGTTATACCCGCTCTTGTCGCAGTTGCAGGCCGTCACCTGTACGCAGTTTTTCCACTTCGGCGTACACTCTACGGCCAGCCCGCCGCCGATGTAGATACCAATGTGCCCCTTGCACCACACGGCCTCGCCCACTTCGATCTTGGAGAAGTCCGTGGTCACGCCGGAGCACTTGGTAATCATTGTGTCAGCCCCGATGTCCGGCACACCGTTCACGGCGTAGCCCGCGCCGCCGTAGCTCTTGGAGCCGTCGCCGCTCCAGCCCCACAGCAGGCCCTTGATAAGACACACGCAGTCAAAGCCGAACGTGTCCGCGCTGGCGGCGTTAATCATCCGCACTCGGTCCGCCGCTGTGTTGTAGGGGTTGTTCTTGGTGTACCGCTTCTTGTTGGCCGCCGTCATGGGAGCTCCGAAGCACCCCATAACGTAGAGCGTCTTGTAATTCTTGGCGACGTTCAGCGCGGCCTCCGCAAGCTGCTTGCCCGTGGTAATCTTCCCGCCCATGGTTGCACCGCTTCCTTTCTTCGCATATTTGTCATAGTACGTTTGCCCGTACCCGGCCCGCTTGGTTTGGGTGACTACACTGTTCATGCTGGCGGGCTTCTCAAATTTCAGCAGGATAAGGTTGGACGCCTCCAGCACAGAGGCGGCAGATTTCAGCGCAGGCAAAAGCCCATACTGTTTCAGCTCCACCAGCAGATACTCTAACTGGGTTTCCAGGTCCCCAATGGACTTTCCTTTGCCCTTGGCGTATTTCAAAAACCCCTCTTTGCGGGACCAGTATGTGAGCTGCCACAGCCCAAACCCGGCGCTGTCATGGACGAAGTTGGTGTAGGTCCCGTTGTCTACGGCGTCCACATACTGCGCGTCGGTCATGCCCAGCTTCTTCTCAAAACTGTTCTGGAGGTTGATCGGGGACAGGCCGCTCTCCGCGTAGAGATTCCCCATCAGCCCCGCTGCGCCGCAGGCGTTCAGCCCCGCCGAGGTCAGGTAGTTCCAGATTCTTTCTTCATTGGTAGTTCCGGTCAGCATAGTGTCCTCCTATCCAGCCGCCCCGCCCTCCGGCGGCTCCTGGTTCTCTTGTGTCTCACCCTCTCCGCCATCCCTGTCCGGCCAGTGGTTATTTTTGGAGAGATTTTCTACCCCGGATTTCAGGGCGTACACCGCCACAGGGACGACAATCTCTGCCAGCGCCACCTTCGACAGCTCCTCCGCGATCTGCGGCTTGTCCAGTGCGGCCAGAATGTAGCTACACCAGACCCAGGCAAAGCCATTGACCACGCAGGCCCAAACCACCCGCTTCATCGTCTCCGGCTTTTGTAAGCCTTGTCCAGCCAGTTCCGCCCGTAGCTCCTTCACCCGGCGGCGCAGTCTCCGCCCGTCCGCCCAGCAAAGGGCCAGCCCCAGGACAAACCCCAGGGCCAGCCCCGCACCGGCGGCGATAAATATTACCGCCATAGCGCCCTCCCGGTTATGTAAGACCGAGCCTCACAGCGGCCAGCCCCAACAGAAGCAGCACACCCCATTTCAGAACTTCCCATACCATGTTGTCCCAGCGCTTTCCCGGCTTCTTCTCGATGGTGTCCACCTTCTGCCCCAGGGCGGTCACGTCGTTTTTAATCTCCGTCATGGTTTCGCTCTGGTGCTTCTGCTCTGCGGCCATAACCTCCACAGCGGTTGTCAGGCGTTGCAGCGTGTCCACTTTATCGTCCATTTCGTCCAGGCGGTGGGTGTTCGACTTGCTCCGGGCGTCCACCTCCGCCAGCTTCACGGCCATTTCTTCTTGCGTCATGGCCCATACCTCCTTGTTCTGATATGCACAAGGGGCCGCCCCATCACTGGAGCGACCCCTTGCAATTCAGTTTTCCCCTGTAAGTTCCCGCCGCTCGCGGTCGGCTTCCTCGATCATGCCGCCCAGCTCCGCAACGGCCCGCGCCTGCTCCAGCGCGGCGGCCTGTTCCCGAATGATGTCTGCTTGCAGCTTCACAAGCCCGGTCAGCCGTTCAACGAGTTCCGCCCCGCTCACACCCTCGCCCCCACCAGGGCGGCGATGTGCCGCAGGTCGTCCACCGGTGCGTTGTAAAAATCATAGCTCCACAGCCAGAAGTCCTCATGCTCCGGGCGGCGGTATTTCTGACAGACGGCATCCGGCCATACCTTATTCCACCGGGCCTGATGGTCCTTGTCTCGCTTTTCCAGGCGGGACAGGATAGCGCCCACCAGTGCCCCGCGCTCCTGCCCCTGGCCGTCGTCGTCCCGGCTGAAATAGTCGTAGGCGTTCTGGCTGGTATCCACGCAGACCGGCTCCCCGTTCCACAGCAGAAATCCGTCCCGCTCCTCCAGTGCGGAACCGTAGGGGATATTTACCTGCCGCCCGTTACAGCCCTTGAACCGCGCCCGCTTCCGGGCAATGTAGCGTTTGCCCTCCATGGCTTACTCCTCCTCTGTGGCCTCGGTCCAGCCATAGACACCCGGCTCCCACACGTTGTTGTCCGTGTCGCTGGTCCAGTGCTTGTCATTGTGGCTCACCTTGGCCCCGATGCCGTAGGTGTCGAACGCCCCCACCGGCTGGCTCCAGGCGGGCCACTCCTCCGCCGGGTCGGCGGTGCAGGTCCACAGGCTGGCCGCCGCGTCCGGCGTCCAATCCTCCTGCGAGGTATGGTCTTGAACGCACCGGTACAACTTGCCGCCGTGCCGCCGGATATTGCCGGTCTTGTAGCCGACCGGATACGTCCAGGGCGCGAACAGCTCCGCGTGCTCCGCCGCCGTCGCGTCGTCGATGCTCCCGGCCTCCGCCATGGTGACAAACATAATGCCGCCGGTTTCGCTGGCCTTGACGATCTCCGTCCCGGCGTCCGTCTCCTCCAGCATGACCGTCTCCACCCCCTCCAGGTCCTCCCGGCCCAGCAGGTGATAGACGTTTCCGGCAAAAGCAATGCCCGAAGCCTCCGGCTCCGGGCAAAGAATATAGCTGCCATTCTCGGCTTGTCTGATGTAGTTGGGGGCCTCGGTCATGCCGATGCTGTCCCCGCCTTTGATGATTCTGAGCATTGCGCACCTCCAAAAAAGATAGCGTGATACAGCCGCCGCAGGCGGAGAAGCCGCCCGTGGTCGTCATAGTTTCGATAATAGGCGGTCTGGCACTCCATGTATTGCTGAATGTCAAAAAAGTCCCGTTTGCCCGCCTTAAATTCCCGGTGAAACAGTTTCAGCTTCCGCCGCGCCCGCTTCACCCCGTCCCGGCTCCCGTTGATCTTGACCTTCCCGGTTTCCGTCAAGGTAAACCGGGCTTTGCAGAAACGGAAGGGTTTAGTCAGGGGAATGATCTGGCACTTGCGCTTATTGACCCGTATGCCCATTGCCTCGAACCGCCGCACCATTTCGCGGATTAGCTCTTTCAGCTCCTCCACGTCCTCCATGATGATGTAATAATCATCCATGTAGTGACCGAAACAGTGGACGCCCTTCTGGCACTTGACCCAGTTATCTACCGGACTGGGGAGCGCCACCATTTCCTGCTGGCTCGGCTCTCTCCCCAGCGGCATACCCCGTCCCGGCGCAGACTCCGGGGAATTGTGGACTTCAATATCCGCAATCTCCCGCAGATCAGGATTTGTGATATACCGGCGGTGACGGAGATAAATAGACCGGCGGGGCGCATTGGGAAAGAAGCCCTTCAAATCCAAAAGGCCGACAGCCCCAGTCCTCCCGTGCCGCCGGAAGTGCCAGTGAAGATGTTCTTCAATGCGCCGGAACTGCCAGTGCAGGCCCTTCCCCTTTTGGCTGGCTCCGTTGTCGTAGATCATGTTCGGGGTGTAGAGCGGAACCAACACTTCATTGCTTAGATTCTTTTCAATCTGCCGGTCCACAATGGGCGGCGGGTCGATTTTCCGAACCTTCCCGCGTTCTTTCAGCGTGAAGGGTTTTCCATTCTTGGGATTCCATTTCCTGTTCAGGAGATTCCTGCGCCGTCTGGCCGTCCCGGAAAACAGGTGCGCTTCAAAGTTTTGGGTGCTCTGCTTCCAGCGGACATTGTTACAGCATCTATGGCCGTAGTAGAACATCCTCCGGTAGCTGAATACCTTACCGACTGGGCCGAGGGCTGCGCACCTTGCCTCCCTCCTGGCCTGCCGCTTTGCCTTGCGGCGCTGATACCGTGCCTCCCGGCGTTCCTGACTGTTCATAATAAAAGTATTCGCCTTTCGTACAGATAAATTGTAGGGTGCCGTCTAATCTGCTTTGCCCGTACACATGAAATGGGTTTAGGCACATAGTCCCACCATGCAAGTAGCGTCCGTGTAAAGGCATCAAAAGAGAGGGTATCGGCTATTCATCATAGGTTATACCCCCTTCTGCTCTCCCGAGCAGAGCAGTTTTAGGGATTCCCACCCAGGGAAGTATCTCTCCTTTTACGTCGGTCGTCTTTCACCTGGGCTTGCGCCCCGCTACTCCATTTGACCGCGTATCTACGTAAAATCCGGCGAACACGCCCCCGTCATTGTTTGCGTTATTATTGTTGACGCCGCCGCCCGCGCCCGAGCCGACCACCGCGAAATTGTTATTGTTGTTGTAATTAGCAGACCGGAGCCGCGCCCACACGCCACGAGGCGAATTATCAGAGATACACCCAATGTCCAATCAGGATTTCAACCGCTGCCCGGTACTCTTGATCTGGCCTTTCAGCAGCTCATTTTCCCGGTCAATGAGATCACCCAGGCTTTGCGCCATTCTGTCCAGCTTCTCCATTGCCTCACCTGCCGGAACTGCTTTCCCCTTGGAGGTAGTAAAGCACCCCTCCGGGTTTTGGTTCATAATCAGGTAGCAATCGGTCAATCTGGAATCCAGCGCCATCAGGGAGGCCCGCGCTTCCAGCAGGTGGGCCGTTCGCAGGTTCACCCGCTGGGCGTCTGACGGAAAAATACTGTTAGCCTTTTCGCAGAAGTCTTTGACCTCCCCGGCCAGCTTCGCCGTCGGCTCTGCAACCAGTCGGGCGTACCGGGCGGAAAGCCGCGTCAGGAAATTCAGCGTCTCAATGTAAATTTGATTCGCCGTATTCACAAACTCGGCCTTGCTGACGGTCCGCCGCTGTTTGAGTACAGACACGCTCTCACTCCTTCTTGTCCGCTTCCGTGACCACGATCTCTCCGTGCTCCCGCTCCACATCCTCCAGATGCTTCAAAAGCACGTACTCAATGTAGTTGGTCATAGAGCGGTGTTCATTCGTCGCCAGCGTGCCGATCTTGTCAAACACTTCACCGGACAGCCGCAGAGTAAACACTTTCTTATCCGTCGCCATACTGGTGGCCTCCCTTATTGCATAGTGCTTATTATACGGTTGTTCTTTCCTTTTGTATGCAGTCTAAAGCCTGTCAAGTGATAGCATTTTCAAATTGGGCACGGGCTAAAATTTCAAAAATCGCGTCGGGCGCTTCGCGCCCGATCATGTTCCGGCCCTTGCGGGCCGGTTTATGGACGTGGCCCCGGTGGTCTGCCCGCTTTCGCGGGCAGATTGGGACTGGATAGCTCTGCGGAGGATTAGGTAGAAAAGCCGGCGAACACGCCCCCGTCATAGTGCGCCGTAACTACTGCCGACGCCGCCGCCCGCGCCCGAGCCGACCACCGCGAAACTGCTATTGTCGTTGCAACTAGCAGACCGGAGCCGCGCCCACACGCGCGTAGTCCGTGCGTTGTGCTTATACATATCCTTGGCGTTGCCCGCCTTGAAGTAATCGTACTGCGCCTGGTAATTCTTCTCGTAGTCGTTGGCGTAGGTCTTGGCTGCGTAAACCTCGAACTCCGACAGGAGGAACAGATAATCCACCGAAGATGTGACCGCCGAGGAGTTGTTCTGATTGGCATTGCCGGTGTTGTCCGTGTACTTGGTCACGGTTTTCATCACCTTGCGCAAATCCTGGGGCAGAGCCGCCATCAGTGTATTGGCAACCGGGCTGTTCACGATGTCGTAGTTGGTGGGGTCATAGCCGACACGGCTTGTGGTGGGGGAGCTGCCGTAGCCGCTGGGGGCCTTGTTAGTGCTGCCCAGGATGTCGTAGCGCAGATCGCAGCCCTTCCAGCCGCCGTAGTTGTAATTCCCCCAGTGGTTCATGTTGAAATACTTGGTGCCGTCTGTGTAGTAGCTGTTGTAGCCGCTGTCGCAGAGGGCAATCTGCGTACCGCTGATCTTGCCAATGCCCCAGTGGATACGGTTGCTGCCCTCCTTGGTGGCGTTGTGGTTGATACCCAGGATAAAGGCATCCACGGTCAGGTTACTCAACGAGAGCGTCCCCACGGTGCCATTGAGGGTAATGCTCTTGGTGTCGCCGGTGGCAAAGTAGCTGGCCGCCGTTCCCGCGTCGGAAATGGCCTTGATGTCGTCCCAGGAGGAATTTTTGACCGACGGCTTTTCCACGGTGACATTCAGCGAGACGCTGGCTGCGTTATACTTCGCCGTCTGCTGGACGGAAATGGTGATGCTGGCGCTGCCAGCCGATGCGCCGGAGATCGCCACGTTCTTGCCGCTGGCCGAGGCCGTAGCCACGCCCGGAGCGCTGGAGCTTGCGGACACCGTACCGTCGCTGTCCGTGGTGACTGCGATCTGCTTACTGCCCCCGATGGAGAGGGTCTGCGCCGCCGAGGGGTTGATGGACAGCGTGGGGTTTTTCCGGCTGACGCTCATGCCAACATTGGCGCTGGCGTCGGCGTAGTTCTTGCTGCCCTTGCAGGAAATAGTGATGGTGGCCGTCCCCTGACCAACGCCCAGGATAGTCACGGTTTTCTTGGCCTGATCTACCGTCACCGTGGCACAGCCGGTATCGCTGGATTCCGCCGTAATGGCGGCGTCGCTGTTGGTCGTCACCTGGATAACCTTGCTGTCTCCCACGTTGATGCTCTGGGCGGTGCTGGGCGAAACGGCGAAGGTATTTGTGGCCTGCGCAATAGACCACTTCACCGTCCGGGCCGTGGTATCGCCGCCGGGCCACTGATAGTTGGGCTTGGGCGTAAACGAGGTAGAGTGCTCCCCGGCATCCGTCTGTGCCGTCTCTGCCTTGGTCAGTTGCTCCGGGTCGTAGTTGCTCCAGACCGGGGCCTGTGCCGTCCCGGTGTAAGCAAGGTCGCTGGTGGTGCTTGGCGTGGCGGAGATAGTGGCCCTCTGGATGGTCCAGGTGATTTCTTTCTCGTCCTTGGTTTTGTCTCCCCAGGTGTATTTCTCCTTGGGCGTCACATAAGCCTTGTATACCCCCGCGTCCGTCTCGCCGGTAAACTCCGCCGCCGGGGTCTTGGACGCCCCGTAGGTAATGTCCATCATTTCCAGCATAAGGTTGTTCCAGGTGGGAATCTGCGGACCCTTGTTGTAGGTCAGGCTGCCGGACTGGGAAGGAATGACGGAAATGGTATTCTGGACGGCGGCGATAGCCTGGGCCGCGCCGTCGGCTACCTCCTTGGCCTGGGCCGCAGTCTCGGCGGCCTCGGTGAGAATATCCCGCATGGATTTGGAATTGTCCACCGGCCCCCAAGTATACCCGGACTCGGTGATGTCGTTGCAGACGAACTCCGCCCCGGTCAGGAGGTTAATAAAGTGCTGGCCCTTGGCTCCCTCCGTCTCCTTGGTGGGGTCCCCGTTCGTGGAGAGAATGGTGGGGTTACCGTTCAGCGCAATTTCCGCCGCCTGGACACGGGCCGCAATGGCGGGGTGGGCCTCCAGATCAGCGTTGTGCTGCCGGATGATCTCTGCCAGCAGCTCCCCGTGGGCGTCCTCGTCCTCGTTGTGACGGTCGATAGCGTCCTTGATTGCGCCGATGGTGGCGATACCGGCGGCGGACACACTGACCTCCAGCCGGTCCTTATTGGTGATGGAAATGACGATGTAGAGCTTGAAGGTGTAGAGCTGGTCCGTCTCGGCGGGGATGGTCACGCCCTTGCTGCCGTTCTCGTCCTCCGTGTCCTCCACCACCACCAGGAGCTTGTCATTTCGGATGGGAACGCCCTCCGGGTTCTTCGGCTCCCCAGGGTCCCGGCTGATGGCGAAAAGCCCGATTCGCTCCAGCTTGTACGGCTCGTCGTTCCCCAGGCTGGTCACCTGGACGCACACCGTCACATTGTTCTCGGTCTTGGTCACGCTCTCAATGGTAAGGGGGTGCGCCCGCCCGTCGGGCAGGTCCTCCAGCGTAACCGGGTCGTCCTCCGGCCCGCAGATCGAGCCGTAGGCGCTGGTGATGTCCAACACCCGCCCCGCCGCGTAGTCGGCCAAAAGGCTTGTGCCGGTGTCCGTCACCGCCGTATTCGACCAGCGCGTGATTTTGGTTTCTTCTGCCATACTCTGCCTCCTAACAAAGATTGATAAAGGTTTTTGCGGTTTCTTGCGTTGACGCCACCGCACTTCGGGCTTTCGCCTGGGCGGTGACGGCTAACACCTTGTCCATGAGTGGCACGGCCCCAGCCGTGTAGCTCTCCTGCCATGCGCTGGCTGCCGCTGCCCGTACCGTGGCCCTGCCTGTCGGCGGGGGTATACTGGGAATCGTAACCCGCGTGGCAAAGGTTTCCTCCAAGCCCGTCAGGGCCATTGTCCGGGCCTGTACGGTGCGTTTCAATGCGGGGACAGGAATATTGATTGCCGTGGAAAAAGCCTCCTCCAGCCCCGCCAGAACGCCAGCACGGGCCTTTACAGCCGAGTAGAGAATCGGCGCGGAAAGGTCAAGGCTTACCGTCCTGCTCTCCCACAGCGCGGTAATCGCCCCGACGCGGACGTGGGCTGTTGGCTTGATGGCCGGAATCGGAAGCACAAGCGGAACATGAGCGGTTTCCGTCAGCCCTGCCGCCACGGATACCGCTTTGGCAATGGCTGGTTTGGCCTCCACAAAGTAGGTCACGCCGTCGTTGTGGGAGCGCAGATTTTTATAGAAATTCAACCGCTCCAAGACCCGGCGCTGCTTGTCGGAATCAATATGGTCATTGGTAATGTTGATGTCCAGCCGGAAGTGATACGGCTCCCCGCCGTATTCAAACCATTCCAACACCTGTGTATGTGGGTATATAGCAGAAATGGCCGCCTCCACCGCCGCCTTTGTCCCCATGTGCTTGTGAACATACCAGCTGCTTTTCAGCGTCCGCCGCTTCTCCTCAACGGAATAATTTCTATCCCACCAGTCCACCTTGAAATCGTAGGCCAGAATATCCAGCAGTGCCTCCGGCAGCTCGTCAATCCTCGGATAGAGGGAGAGCAGGCCAATCTCTGCGGGACGTTTTGCCAACGCCTCCGCCGTCACTTCCCCCAGCGCCGCAATAGACGGAGTTTCCCGCAGGCTGGCAGGGAAAGTAAACAGCAGGGTTTCTTTCGTAATACCGTGGGCGTTACTCATTCTCATAGCCCCCGTTTATAATGGTCGGCGTGCCCTGGATGGCCGCAAGCTGCGGCACGGTCCTGTCGCTCCCGTCCTGTAACTTGGTGAATACTGGGGCCGTCAGCTCCACCCGCTTGACCCCCGTTTTCATCAGCTCACCGATCAGGTACGACGGGTTGATGTCCCGGCCCAGTTTGCCGCATTGCCAGGAGATAAAATCCTCCACGGTCTTTTCCACCGCCGCCGACAAATCCGCCGCGCTGATACCGGCGTCCGACTGGGTGTAGTAGGTAAAGGCGATCTCGTAGGGCACGATCTCCGCGTCCTCCACCGATACCCAGTCCGTCAGGGGCCGTCGCTCGTCCGCGCTGCACGCTTTCAGCACCTTGGCTTTCATTTCCTCGTCGGCTATCTTCCCGTCGCCCATCAGCACATAGAGTTTGACCACACCCGGCGTCGGGGACACCGCCGCCACGTCCTTAATCTCGGTGCTCTCCTGCTTAGCCCAGTAGATATAGCTGCCTGTGGCTCCGGCTGTGCTGTATGCGTCCATGCTGGAGCGCATCAGCTCGTAATACTGGTCGTCGTCCGGCGCGTCCGAACCGCCCGCCGACGTGGTGATATTCTCGCAGGAGGTATAGAAGTCGTACACGTCCACCAGCTTATTGATCTGCCCCGGCGTATACCCGTTCCCCGCCGTCCCCGGCGTCTGGCAGGTGACGCCCTCCACGTCGATGTACGTTTCTCCGATTGGTATGTAGTTATCCTCCAGCGTCTCCCACACAAAGGTTTTACTGGCGTCAGAGATACGGGTCCTGGCAGGAATCAGCACGGCAGATTTCTGTGCCGTGCCAATGGAGAAACGCATGGTGCAGGTGGCCGCCTTTGCCTCCGGGCGCTTCTGGCTGAATGTCAGTTCTGCCAGCGCGTCCAGGTTTTTCCCCTCGGCGCGGCTGGGGATGTTCTGATTTCCTGTGTAGTTGTTTATCACCCGCTCCTGGATGATGATAGCCGCCACGCACTGGATAAAAAGCCGGTCCGGGCTAGCTGGTTGTACCGTCGTCCCAAAGATAGCCTCATACAGCGCGATCAGCTCTGTTACCACTTCCTCCGGGTCTGTAGGCACAAATTGGTATTGCGTGTTTCTGCTCAATGGTTCTCACCGTCCTTTCAGCCATCCCCCTGCTCGTTGATCTCAATTTCAACGTGGGCGGTCAGACAACCGCTCCCGTCTCCGGTCCTGGTAAAGAAAACATCCTTCACCGTCGCCCTCGGCTCCCATTGCTCCACCGCTTCCCGGATGGGCGCTACCATGCGTACCTCCGCCTCCGGCGTCGGCATATCCAGAAACTCCCGGTCCAGCCCAAAGTCCCGGTACATTGGTACGGTCCCCTTCGGCGTGGCGAGAATCAGCGCGACGTTGTGGAGCACGGAGGACACGGTATCCTGCTCGTTCAGACGGATTGTTTTCAAATCCGCCTCTGAAACCTGATAAGTCATTTTCTCAAATACTCCTGTAGCGTCAGTGACACGGTGGCCTGTGTCGGGTTCCCCGCCACGTCCGTGTGTGTGATGTCCGCGCTATGGCTGGCGATGTTCCAGCGGTATTTCCCATACCCCTTGCGGCCCACAGTCAGGGCCAGAGCGATTCCCTCCCGCTCGTAGGTCCATATTTTTACGATGTCGTCCAGGGGCTTCACGCCAAGCTCCACCTTTAGAATGATGTCAAAGGTGATCTTGTCCGGGTCCATGCCCGTGTACTCCGTCAGGGCATGGTAGTTGTGCCGGTTGTGGACAGCGTACCGAACACTGCCGCTCCACTTCCAGTTTTTCAGCGTCCGCACAGTTTGGTCGGATACCTCGAAAATGATGCCCTCCCGTGCGTTCTTTCCCAAATACCCAATCATTGCCACGGCTGAACCCCTCCCAAAATGTAGCCTCTGCCGTTGCGCACAGGCTCATAGATGCAAAGGACCTGCTCGCCCTTCTTGGGCATATAGGGCTTGATGATTAGATCGTGCTTATGGCTTGCAAAGGCCGGGTCCCCGCTGCCGCCTGCTTCAAACTCTGTGCGCTGGGGCACGTCGTAGTCCGGTATGAAGTCCCGGTTGATAACAACGGGAATCCAGCCGGAGGTATAGCCCAGGTCCGCAAACTTCACCCGCGCAATGCGCTTGTCGTTGTTTACGTCCGTGACAGTCCCCAGGCGGAAAAAGCTGGAGAACACTGTGCCCATGTCCTGGTATTCCGTGCTCCTTCCCAGGCTGTCCTCGTCCACGTCGTCGCCTCCTATCCCGGTATGGTGAATGTCTGGCCCGGATAGATCAGGTTTGGATTGCCGCCGATCACGTCCTTGTTGGCCTCATAGATTTTCTTCCAGTCCGCACCGGAGCCGTAGAGCTGCTTTGCGATCTTCCACAAACTGTCCCCAGCCTTTACCGTGTAGGTGCTCCCTCCAGTCTTTGTCTCCTCGCCGCCGGTCTGCTCGCCGTCTCCGCCGCCGCTTGGCTGACTGCTGGCGGCTGGCAGCACCTTCCGCAGCGTGATCTTGGTAACATAGCCCCCATCGGCGGATACGGTGTGGTCCGCCTGCTTGATGATGTACTTTCCACTCCAGCCGCCGAAGTCCTCCAGTTGCACCGTCACTCCCGCCACAAGCGCCGTGTTCCCCGGCAGGGTAAAGGAGGCGGTGCGATTGAACTTGTTGTGCAGGCGCAAGTGCTTTTCCGCCAGCGCTTGCGCCTCGCCCGCGTCCTTCACCTTGGCCGTGATCTCCAGGCATTGGGCGCTCTCGCCGTCCTCGCCCTCCGCCTTGGCTGTGCCCTCGATCAGTTGACCCGTGGCGGCGTCTGCATAGCTGACGCGGCAGGACCCGTACTGTGTCTCCGCCGCGCCGGTGGAAAGCCGGTAGTCGATGTACTCCCCGCAGTTCGGGTCTTTGCCATAGGCCCCGTATGCCTTGGGTGATGCCGGGAGTATCCGCCCGTTGTTCCGCCGCAGGGTCAGCACCGGCGGCTTTGCCTCGTAGGTCGCTTGATCGAATAGGACAAGCTGGCCGTCGGAGCATTTCAAGGAGATGCCCGCGTCGTGGCACAGATCGGAAAGAAATTTTATGTCCGATTCCTTGGTCTGCTCCTCCCGCTCGTAGAACGGGTCGCTGGCCGATTCATAAACGCAGGAGAGGCCGCCGTTTCCGGCGATCTCTCCTGCAATGGCCGATAGCTTGTAATTCTCCCACGCCTTTGATTTCTTGGTCTGGCGGATAGGGGAGCTGTACCCCAGGGATACCCCGCTGACGCTGATGGTAGCGGGCGGCCCCGCTGCCTCCACGCTGTCCAGCTCAAAACCTCCCGTTGGCAGGGAGCCGCCGCCGCTTCCCCAGTTCTCCGGGGTGATAGTGGCGCTGATTTTCAGCTTGGAGGCGGCGGATGCGCTCACCGCCTTTTCCAGCCAGCTTTGCAGCCAGATAGAATCCCGGTCCTGTAAGTCCAGTTGCAGCGTGTCGGAATTGTCCTCCTCGCTGTCCTTGTATGACAGGGACCGGAAGTAGGGGGCTATGTCCTCCGTAATGTCCGCGCCGTCAAAGATGATGCGCACGGATACCCGGCGGGCGGCGTCCGGTTGAATCACGCGCTCGCCCCCTTCCGTTTCCAGGGCGGCAGGGAGCTATTGATCTTCGTCTCCCGCTCCGGCAGGGTCAGCACAATGCCAGATGGGAAGATGTAGATGCCCCTGTACTGCTGGTTCAGGTTCATCAAGCGGTCCGTATAGTTGACGCTGCCCAGTTGCTTATAGGCGATTGCGTCCCACATATCCCCCGCTTTTGTGGTGTATGTCGCCATGCCTTACCACCTTGCCCTTCTCTCGCTGCGCTTCTTTTCCTCGTACCATCGGTCAAACCGCGCCTTGTCGTCCCGCAGGGCGGCGTCCACATCCTCTTTCGAGGCGTTGCCCTGGATGATGATGGTGGGCGCGTAGGTTATTGTCACGCCTCCGCCGCCGTTGCCTCTCGGCCAGTCCGGGCCGCCGTCGCCGTCGTCGAACGTCTCCAGCCGTGCCGGTTTGTTGCCGACGCCCAGCATTTGGCCAGCCTTTGCCCACGTCGCAATGTTGCTCGACCGGGCGCTCCGCTGGAAGCTGATAACCGCCTCTGTCCCGGCCTCGCCTGCGATACTCGGCCCGGTGGTAAATCCGCCCTTCGCCAGCATGGGGATTTGCGGAATATTGATGGAAAAGCTCTTGCCGCCGATTACCGGCACCCAGTCTGGAATTGTCAGCCCCAGGCCATTGATGCCGGAGATTGCTTTGTTGATAATGGATATTACCGCGTTGATCGGGGCTTTAATCAGTCCGCCCAGCGCCTCGAAGATGCCCTTGAAAATGTCCTGGACACCCTGCCACGCCTGCGACCAGTTCCCGGTAAATACGCCGGTAATAAAGTCGATGATGCCTTGGAAGGTGGTCTGGATTCCCTGTACGACGGTCATAATTCCGGCGCTCATTGCCTCAACGCCTGCCAGCACAGCGGGGACGACCACGCTTGCAATGCTCATTATGAGCGAAATGATGCCCTGCACAATGGGCATGACGGCCTGAATGGCCGTTCCGATGATCTGCGCCACAGTCATAATCGCGGTTCCAAGACTGGAAATGATGCCGGAGATAACAGGAGCCGCCGCCGTGAAGGTTTGCAGGATGATTGGGATAACCGTTGTGGTGATGAAATTGAAGATGCTCTCAATGATAGGCTTGACCGTCGTATTGGCGAATGTCACCAACTGGCCCACCACGCCCATGACCGATTGAAGGATGGACACCAGACCGTCGAACGCGGCCCCGGCGTTGTCTCCGAATATCCCGGTGATGGCCTCCCGCAGCGGGGCCATTGCCTGCGCCACGCCGCCGTCCTGGAATAGTCCGGTGATGAAACTGCCGATATTTTGCAGGCCGCCGATGAACGTATCAAAGACGGCCAGCCCCGCGTCACCAAAGACGTTTCCGACGATGCCGCGTATATCCTCTAAGTGGTCCCCCAGGATGCTGACCACCGCAATGATGCTGGCAATCACGCCCACAATGGGGAGCGCCCCGGAGAGGAGGCCGCCAAAACCGGAGGCAAACGGCCCCCAAATACTGCCCAGCGCACCCATGCCGGAGCCTAAGAAGCTGCCCACATTCCCCAGTGCGCCGCCGATGGCCTGTACCGGAGCGGAGCTTACCACACGTCCTGCCAGTCCAGCCGCCCCTTGTGCGAGGCCGCCAGCTTTCCCGGCCACCCAGCCCGCGCCGCCGCGCACCGCGCCGGTTGCGCCGTTGACCAATCCGGTCAAGCCTGTGGCGTCAGAGATGCCGGACAGCACTTCACCCAG
Source organism: Oscillospiraceae bacterium (assembly GCA_910574635.1). Taxonomy (GTDB): domain Bacteria; phylum Bacillota; class Clostridia; order Oscillospirales; family Oscillospiraceae; genus Oscillibacter. The sequence goes on from CAJTCG010000015.1 coordinate 40,145, forward strand.
CGCCCCGCCGGTTGCCCTTACGCCGCCGACAATAGCGCCGCCGATTCCTGTATTGCCCAGGTTTGCCAGCGACGCCCGGATGCCGCCAAGGTATTGTCCGATTCCTGTGTTGCCCAGGCCGGAGGTCAAAGCGCCTGCGGCTGTCCCCAGGAAGCCCCGGATTCCGGTGCTTCCGTTCAGCGCCATGGTGCCCCGCGTTGCGCCGATGAAGCTCTGGAGCCACGACGCCGCACCTCCGGCCATTCCAGCCGCTCCGCTTACTGCGTTCTGGCCGCCCCGGAACAGGCCACCCAGCATTCCGACAAGGCCGCCGCTGCCTGTATGTCCAGCGCCTCCCGTCTTGGAACCGAACACCAAACCGCCAGCGCCCCGCAGAAGCCCCTCAATGCCCGGTGCAAACTTCATGCCCACAAACGCCGCTGTCAGTTTTCCCAGGAAGGATAGGACCTGCGGCCCGTTGCCCACCAGATAGCCGAGGAATTTCTGGATAGTGGGCAGGGCCTTTTCCAGCCCGTCCGCCGCCGCTGTCACGCCCTGGCTGAACAGTGTCGCCAACTGCTGCGCAATCTCTCCCAGCTCCGGCATACTTCGTAGCTGGTTCATAAAGTCGATCAAGGCCACGCTGATTTCCTTTTTCGCCGGGAGAAACGCGGTGCCCACGTCGATCTTCATTGCCTGGAACGCATTTGCCATCATACTGTCGATGGCCTCCGACGTGCTGGCCTTGATGATGAACTCCCGTTCCATGCTCCCGCTGTATAGGCTTGGGTCGTTGACCATAGCCAGGGCATCCGTGAACTGCCCCAGGTTTCCGGTCAGCTTGGCCGCGCCCTGGATAGCCCATTGGCCGAACAGCGTTTTCAGGGCGGCCACCTGCTTGTCGGCGTCCAGATTGCCTATCCGCTCGAATACGTCTATCATGGTGCCCGTGGCGTCCATCTGCATGGCCCTTGCCACGCCCTCCGCCGAGAGGCCCAGCGATTCCCACATTTCCTTTTGCGCTTTTGTGGCGCTGGACCCCAGGCTTAGATTCGTGTACATTCGGCTGATGCTGGTTGCCGCTTTCGATGTATCCACGCCCATAGCCAGCATAGACGTTGCCAGAGCCGCCGTGCTCTCCGCGCTCATACCCGCCACTTGGCCCAGTGAGGCGGAATCGTTGACCACTTGGGCGATCTCCGCCGCCGTGGTTGCGTTGTTCGCGCCCAGGTAGTTGATCTGGTCGGACAGCACCATCACTTGGTCGTGGGTCATGTTGAACGAGTGTTCCCACTTTGCCGCCCAGTCGCCCGCCTGCTCCGCGCTTATGTCCATGGCCGTGCCCATCATGGCAACGTCTTTCAGGAAGCCGCCGATATTCCCGGAAGAATCAAGCTGGATAAGGTCTGTGATGCCTTTACCGGACTGTCCGGCAGCGGCGGCAAGTTGGGTCAGCTCCTCCGCCGTCATGGGGATTTGCGTACTCAAATCCAGGATGGCGGCCTTCATGGTGTCGTAGTTTTCCGCGTAGGTCGCGCCGTTGTCCGCTATCTTGTCGCTGATAAGACCGTCTGCATCGGCCAGACCGTCCACATATTTCACCACGTCGGACATTTGGGTTTCAAAGTCCTTGGCGGCGTCCGTGCATTTAGCGAGGGCGGCCACGGTGCCGGTTGCCAGCGTACCCATGGCCGCAAGCCCCACGGTGCCCACTCTGGACAGGGTGGTGGACAGGCTGCTCACGTTGGTTTGGGCGGCGTTGATCGCTTTGATAAGGCTCTTGTCTACCTTGCCCGCGATCTTGATACTAAGCTCTAATGTTTTGTTGCCCGCCACTCCTTCACCACCTCATTGTTCAGCTCCACAAAGTCCCGCATTGGCATGGTCAGGTAGAAGTCAACGCTGGTATGGGTCGCGGCGGACAGGCGGATTGCCGCTCGGCGCAGCTCCTTGTATCCGCCCTCTACTCGAAAAAATCCCCGTCGTTCACCGCGTTTTTCAGCTTCACGGCCTCGCAGATGGGCAGGCCAGTAAAGAACTCCTCCGGCAGCCCGGTTGCCATGCTCGCCACGACGCAGGCGTACAGGTAGTTGAAGGAGGTTTCCGTGACCACAAAGCCCTCCCGCGCCATGCGGTTTTCCGCTGCGCTCTCCTGCATACTGTTCAGGTCCGCCACGCCGTTCAGGTCGATCTCCCGGTACTCCTTGCCGCCGAAGAAGTAGGGCTTCTCCAGCTCCATGACGTGGTTCTCCACGCCCTTCTCCACGCTCATAACGTACTCCCGCACATAGCGGAACACGGGGCGGTAGAAGGGCTTCTTCATCAGCTTAAAGAACTCCACCGGCTTGCCGCTGGCCCGCACCGCCAACGCCTGGGCAAAAGCCGTTGTCGTCTCTGTCAGAAGGGAGGCGGCGACCTCCTGCTGACCAAAGAGCTGCCGCTGTACCTCGATGGCGTCCTTCACCGTCAGCTCGTCCAGGCCGCTCAGATCGACCTCGGCATACTCCTTGCGCTCGAAGGTGTAGGGGCGCTTGAACGCGACGGCGTGCCGCCGCTCCTCGTTCTGCTCGCCCTCCACCTGCACGTCGGGCTGGTAGATGATGTTCTCCTGCTGGGCTGTGTTCTTCTCCTCGGACATGGTGATGCTCCTCCTTTAATTGAATGAAAATGCGCCCGCCCCCGGTTTTTACCGGGGGCGGGTTCTTCGATTGGTGGTTACACAAGGGCGCTGATTCCGGCCAGCATATCCTTTCCGCAGACGATGTACTTCGGATTGAGCTTGTCGATCTCCAGCATGATCTCGCCGTCCACTTCGATCAGATAGTATGTCAGCTCCAGTGTGACGGTGGCCTCCATGCCCTCCGCCCGCTTCAATTTGCCGGGCTTGAACTTCTTCACGCGCCCCTGCTGCACAATGCGCAGGCCCTTGAACGCATAGCCGCCGGTCTTGTCGTACACCTGCTGGGCCGCCCGGAAGGTCAGGTTGACCGCCTCCAGGGGGCTAAGCATATTGATTGCGCTGGAGTAGAGAACATTAAATTTGATCTCCTGCTCGATGCTCTCAAACTGACCGATAGTGGGGCTGTCCAGCACGCCCAGCATACCGGCACCCTCAACCTCGCTGGCCTTCATGCCGATCTCGGCCAAGTCGATGTCCGGCACAACGCCGATCATTTTTTCCCCGTCCAGGTAGGCGTTGTACTCGTTAATTTTTTCAGGTACATAGTTATCAGAAATCATATATCATGCCCTCCTGTTACGCCGAAAGCGCGTCGCTAAGTGCGTAGGGGTCAAACTCGATCACGTTCTCGATGTCCTCCGCCGGAACAAACGGGGTAATGTACTGGTGGAAGGTGATCTTCCCGTTGATAAGGTCCGTGACCGGGTTCTCGTCCTCATCAAAGGTGATCTCGTACCGGGCGCAGATGTCGCGGGCGACAAAGCTGTTGCCCCGGATATTCTCGCTGTCCACAATGGCCTCGATCAGCCGCCGGTTCATGGGGTTGTCCACCTTCTGGAAATACGTCAGAATAAACGTATTGGCCGCCCAGGACATGAAGCGGCGCACCGCAAACCAGCGGTCCTTCGGGTCCGTATTGCCTGGATAGCAGCAGGTATTGTTGCCCCATAGCCGGTAGCCGTTGATATTCAGGAAGGTAGCCACACCGTAGCCGTTGATGGTGTTGGCCTGGTCCTGGTCCAGAATGACCTCTGTACCGTCCTCCAAACAAGCCGCGCTGATGGAGAGGGTCTTGTTGCTGGGGGACCAGTTGGGAATGTCCTGGTGCTGGGCGTCGGTGTAGGAGGTCAGGGCACCGGCCAGGGTGGAGCCGCTGTAGATCACGTCGCCCACCTTCGCGTAGGGCCAGACGGCGTAGCAGTTGGCGCTTGTGGCCGCCTGCTTCTCCTTCTGCACCTTTACGTCGGCATACTTCCTCGCGCCCGTCTCGGAGCTGTCGATGTCCACAATGCACACCGCCCGGAAAACGCTGTTGATCTCCGTGGTCTTGGCCTGGAGCGCCGCCGTCACAGTGGCATCCTTGCTGAACCTGGGGGCCATCAGGATTCCCGGCGTCATGGCAAAGCGGGGGTAAATCTGCCGCACCACTTCCAGGCCGGTTTCATCCCCAGTGGCAACGTCCACGCCGCCCACGATGTCCGAAGCCGTGACCATATCCGGGTCCAGTCTCTTTCCGCTTACGGTCAGGCTGGCCGCGCCGTCGCCCGCTCCGCCGTCCAACAGGACAATGTTCAGGGTGCCATCGTTGTTGAAAGCGGTGGTGTAGTCCACATCCCGCTCCAGCTCGTCCTCGCCGTTCTTCACCACCAGCTTGTCCAGCAGCACGCCGCCCTGGTCCAGAACAGCCACGCCGTCCTCCACATCCACGCTCGCCTCGTCGATGTCCGCCCGGTGTTTGGCGGGGTCAAGGACGTTTACCAGGATAAGCGGGCTGGTGTTTACAACGGTAAAGTTGGCGCTGATGCTCTCGCAGAGGGTGTACTTGGCGAAGTCGGGCACATAGCCCACAGCGCCCACCGCCTCCGCGTAGCTGTACACCAACTGCGGCTTGTTGACCGCCTCCTCCGGTTTCTCCAGCATATTCACCGGAGCCGTGCCGAAGATCACTTGGAGGCCAGCGGTTCCCTCTACCGGCGCGATCAGGCTTGTTTCCTTCTCGCTGACGTATACGCCATGTTTATAAGCAGAAGCCATAAATCATTTCCTCCTATTACAGTTCCGCGCGTACCTTGCGGAACAGGATGTACTCGCCCGTGCCCGGAGTTTCCAGGCGCGTGCGCACCTGCGCGAACCGCTCCACGCTGACCAGCAACCCCTTGGCGGCCCGGTGCTCCTTGATAAACTCTTTCAGCGCGTCGGGGATGCCCCCGTGGTACACGGTAAACTGCCGCGCCACGCCGCGCACGCTGGGGCCGCAGTACACGCAGGGGTTGGGGAGCTTGTCGAAAAACGCCTTGTCCTGCTCCTCCATCTTGCGCATCTTCTCCTTGTCCTCCGCGCCCACCGGCGCAGCAGGGGCCGGGGCCTCGATGGTCCCGCCGCCGGTCTTGATCTCCTCTGCGGACGCCGCGCCTTTTCTGGTCGTTCTCGTGCTCATACTAAGCCCTCCATTTCAGTGTCTTGTGTCATAGCCGGGGCGGTGCAGTTCAGCGTCACCGCGCCGAAGTAGTACGGCGGGGTGCGGTCCTTCTGGAGCGCCCATGTGATCGGCTTTAAGATGGTGAACACGCCCCCGAAGTAGGGGCGTGCGCATACTCGCTGTATAATGTCCTCTTTGATGTTGGCGACATCCCGGCAGCCCTCGTTGTCCGTGCCCTTGTCATAGGCGCAGATTACCAGACTAAACTCCACGATCTGCGGGCTGTCGTCGTCCAGGATTGCCCCCTCGTTCATTTCCACCAGAACATAGGGGGCCGCCGCCTCGTCGGTGTCTGCCTTTTTGTCCCGCTGCCGTTTGGGAATCGGAAGGTTTTGCTTGATGATTTTCAGCTCCTTCCGCCCCTCCTGGCCCATGTACTTTTTTCCGGCAAACAATTCCTCCAGGTCCTCTACCAATGCGTCCTGGCATAGCTGTGGGGTCCCGCCGATACCGGCGCGTCGCACTTCTCTTGCATAGTCCCGTTTCATGCGCCCGCCCCCTTACTTCGATGCCGCGATCACCTGTGCAATCCGTTGTTCCACAAACTGCTCCAGATGCTCCGCCGCCGTGGTGTCCACGCCTCTGTACCAGACCGCCCTCTGCTGGGAGGATGCGCCGATGCGGTTTACGTCGTATGCCTTTTCCACACTTCCGGCCTTGTTCCTCCACCTGGGCTTTCCGGTCTTGGTGGTGGTGTTGCTGGTGGAGGAACCTAAGAGCCTGTGTGCAAACATCAGGTGGTCGTTCTTGGCGTTGCTCACCCGAATTAAAAAGCCCTTGCTCTCTCCGCTGGTTTCGGTCAGCTCCTCCATCGGTCCCCCTTGCAGCGTCCGCACTCTCTGGTACGCGGGTCCATGGAGCGCCGCAATGCCCATGCGCGGCACCGTAGGGGAGTGCTGGAAGTAGGAGGCGTTCAGGGTCAGCCCCTCGTCCCCCTGCCGAAGCTCCGCCGAGAGGCTGGTATTGGTAGCGCTTTTCCGCAGTTTCAACAGGCGCAGACGCGCCTTGCCTCTTACAGTCAGGGCATACCGTTTCTCCGCCTCGCTTATCAGGTCGCGCCTCGCCTGCCGCGCCGTCCGGTTGATTGCCACTTTCAGCACGGCGGGGGTCTTGCGGTACAAGCTCCCCAAGGCACGCTCCACGCCGGTGTCGTCCACCGTCAGGAGCATTTGCCCTGCGTCATAGGTTACAATGCTCATTACCCCTGCCTCGTCCTTTCCAGAATCATGCGGTAAACGCCGTTCTCGTCCTCGCAGCTTACCAGGGTAAAAAGCTGCTCGTCCTTTGTACCCTCGTCTATCGTCACCAAGTCCCCCGACTGTGGCATTTCTCCGTAGTCCTCCACCTGGATATACAATATCCGGTAGGCATCGTAGAGGCCGGTGTCAAAGTTCTGCTTTGCACCGGCCTCCCAGTGTGCCGCGTGTTCCCGCACATCCACGTCCTCCAGGACAATCAGTGCGTCCACGCCGTCTACATTGTGCCGCTCGGCAAACTCGGTGTCGTTGAAGAAGGTGGTCTTGATCTCCTCCGCCGCGCAGTCCTTGAAGGTGGGCCGCTTCCACTCCTTGGGCGGCTCCCCCTCAAAATCCTGCACAAGATCGAACAGCACAGCCACGGCTTAACCCAGGACCTTCTTTGCCACGCACCAGGGATTCTTGCGCTTGGGCACCATCAAGGGGCTGCACGCAACCTTCGTCTCCTTGGTCTGGCTCTTAACGTCCGCGATATGCTGGGGGACGCGCTTCCCGGCGTAGGTGTGGAACTCCTCGTCCCGCTCCATCTGCGTAATCGCGCCGTAGAGGCCGCGCCCCACGTCCGGGGCGGTGACAATCACGCTGCCGTCGTCCAGGTAGGGCTTGTCGGTGCCGTCCTCGTCCTCATAACCGCCGTCGCTCACCAGAATGTCCAGCAGTCGGCCCTTGAAGTTGAACGCGCCCAGATGGGTCACATACTCGGTCAGCTCCGTGGGCTGGATGCGGCCCATCTCCACGCGCCGGTTGTCCAGCAGGCGCAGCACCCAGGCGTCCTCCAGCAGAAACGCGCCCACGTCGGAGGACACCAGCAGATCGGTGGCGGGCATACCGCGCCGCTTCTGTCTGGCGAGCATCTGGTAGATGTCCTCGTACCAGTTGCCCACGGTGATCTGGCCCTTGCTGTCCACGGTGCTGTGCTTCCAGGTGGCGGCGGGGGTGAACAGGGCGGGGTTGGTCGCCTCGTCGTAGAACTTCACTTCCACGTCCTCATAGACGCCCTCCTTGTCCGTCTCGTGGCGCATAACGCACCCGTTGTTGAGCATGGTCTGGCAGGCCATCCACTCCTCCGTCCGGCTGATACGGGCGGACAGCTCCTCCATGTCGTGGAGCTGCAAATGGCGGGCACGCTCCTCCGGCGTCATGCCGGACATGATGCTCTCGCCGAAGCCCCGCTTCTGGAGCTGGTCGATGGTCAGAGGCATGGACAGGCCGATGTACGCAGGCTCCAGCTCGTAGGTCTTGAAACCCTCGCGGCCCACGGGCACGCTGCCGATGCGCGGCACCACAAAGGGCGCTTTCTTCCGCTTGCCCTCCCGGTAGTCAGCCAGGACCTTGCTGGTGTTGAAAACGTCCATCATGTCGTCCGTGGGAAAGTAGCGGCTCTTGAAAAAGGTGTGCTCCAGCGGCAGCTCCTCAATGGCCGCCAGCATATAAATCGTCTCGTAAATGTTCACGTTCGGTCCCTCCCGTTACTGCATATTGTCGTTCAGGACAATGCGGTATTTCCGCAGGCTGTCCCGGTCCGCCTCGGTCAGCTCGTAGCCCTCGGCCACGATCAGGGCCTTGGTGTTGAAGTTACCGGCGCGGTAGGCGGTGGTGCCGACCTCCTCCGTGGCGTCCACATCGTCAGAGAGGATATAGGCGGCCTTGCCGGTCGTCTCGGTGCCCAGCACCACGCACCCGGCATCGCCCTCCGCCAGCACCGTTCCGCGCCGGAGCACGCCCTGTCCGGCGGCAATCTTTACGCCGGTAAACTCCGCAGGGGGGAATACCCCGGCAATCAGGTTGTCCTGGCCGATTTCCCCGGCCTTGTTCATCAGTTCACGCATGGCTTACTTCCTCCCTTTCTTGCTCTCCAGATACGCCTCGGCGTCCGCCTTGGCGCGGGCCTTGGTCGCGTTCACCGGGTCCTTGTCCTCCGGGGCGGGGGTGTTGTCCACCTCACCGGCCCCGCTCTCCTCGCCGTCCTCCCGCATGGCGTCCAGGAAAGCCGCACCCTTGGTCTTGGCTCCCTTCACCAGCGCCACGGCAAAGTCGCTCACGCTCATAGGCTCCTCGAACTTTGCCTTTGCCGTCAGCTCCTCGCTTCCCGGCAGGGCCACGTCCTCAATTCCCTTGATGCGCTCCCGCTCGGCGTTCACCGCCGCCGCTGTCGCCGCCTGCTCGATTTGGTCAACCAGCGCGGGATAGGCTTTCCGCAGGTCGTCCACGGTCTTGATGTCCATGTCCTGTACCTCCTTGTTTTCTTCCGGCTCTCCCGCCGGTTTTTTATTTGCAGGCCGTCCGGCAGCGGCTCCCGCCGTCAGACTGTCTTGCACAAATTTAGGGGCCTTGTCGAAGGGCAGGCCCGTGTTGACGCTATTAACGAACAGGAGGCCGTTGCGGTTTTCCACAACTGCCTCCTGCGTGTCGTCCGTCAGCTCGTCCACAAACCCGTTCTCCTTGGCCTGGGCCGCCGTCCACCAGCTTGTCGCGTCCATCCATCCGGTGATCTCGTCCTTGTCCCGGCCCGTCTTTTTCATATACAGGCCGATGATGTTCTCTGTGATAGCGGCCAGGGCGTTGAGGTATTCCTGCAACTCCACCGCCCCCGCATAGCCGCAGATACCCAGCCGGACAGGATGGACCATGTAGGTGCTGTCGTTGGCCGCAATCACCTTGTCACAATGACTGGCAATGATGGTAGCCGCCGAAGCGCACAGCCCGTCAATGCGGGCCGTCACCTTCGCGCTGTGCTGCTCCAGTTGGTTGCCGATGGTCTGCGCGGCGAACACGTCACCGCCGCCGCTGTTGATGCGCACGGTGATCTCCGTGACCGCTCCCAGCGCGTTCAGTTCCTCGGTAAACTGCTTGGGCGTTACCTCGTCCCCCCACCAGCTCGTGTCCGAAATGTCGCCGTAAAGAAGCAGTTCCGCGCTCTTTCCTCCCGCCTGATTGCGAAATTGCCAGAATTTTTTAGGCATTTTAATTTCCCTCCTGTTTCTGTCCGCCGTCCGGCGGCGGGTCCTGCTTTTGCTCCTGCAACTGCGTCGGGGTGCTGGCCTCTGTGACCTCCCGCTTGCGTTTGGCCTCCAAAAGCCGTTGCCGGATATTCCGGCTGTAGTCCCCTCCGGTGAGCTGGGCCGTCTCCTCTGCCGCCGTGGAAAATCCGGCCTCCACCCGCTTCATGGCTGCCTCGACCTCCTGGGACGGATTCATAGCCGTCCTTGCCGGTCCATTCCACTTACAGTCCGTGTATGCCTTGCGGGTAGCTGGGTCGTCGAAGTATCCCGGCGCGTCGATTCTGCCCCGCGCCACGGCCTCTGTGAACCACATTTCATAGATGGGCTGGCAGAAGTCCTCGGAGAACCATTCCCGCATCATGCCGCAGGTCCGCCAAAACTCGTTGAGTGCGCCACGGGCACAACTGAAATTCACATCAAAGTGCTTGTATAGCACGTTCACAGGGATTTCCAGAGCGGATGCCGCCTGCTTCATCCGGGCCATCATAAACGTGTCATAGCCGGAGTGCGGGTGCTGTGTCTCCACCGTGTCCACACTCTCGCCCATTTCCAGGTCCATAATGAGGCCAGCACCCAGTTCAAGATCATTGGGGTCCCGCTCCCCGCCGGTCATGCGGTTTAACAGTTCCTCTCGCATGAGCTGACCAAACGGCCCCTCGTCGGTGATGCTGCCCTTCTTCACAAACACGGTGAAGATTGCGCCCAGCAGAGCCGCCGTCGTCTCCGCTTCGGCGTACCGCTCCAGTTGTTTCAGTGTCTCCAGCACCGGGGCCAGAATGGGCACGCCCCGCCGCTGTCCGGCCCGCTCCCGCTGCATGATATGGAGCACCTGCCGCATACCCGTTTTCTTTCCGTAGACTTCCACCCGTTTCCAGTCCTGGGTCTTTAACGTGGTGTAGGAGCGGGGGTGTTTGTTGGCAATCCAGTACGCAATGATCTCCCCGTCCTCGTCCGTCTCCACGCCCTGGATGATACTCTCGACCTCCCGGCCCAGCACCTTCCCCGGTGTCACGCGGTCCCGGTAGTTGGGGGAGCACACCCGGTCCGCCTCGATCAGCCGCACCCGGAGATCGTAGGGTTGCTGCGGCCTCTGCTTCAAGGTCAGGGTGGCAAAGGCGTCCCCGTTCATCAGGGAGCTTAAAAAGGCAAGCTGTTGGAGGCCGTAGAAGTCGTCCACCCGGTCAGCGTCGCAGGCGGTGGAATCTGCCCACAGGGAAAACTCCCGGAGGATTTGTGCTTGCAGTTCCTCCACCCGCTCGTCCGACAGTTTGAGATAGTCCCCGTCGATCTGCGGGGAGGGCATCAGGCCACCGGCGATTACGTTTGTGCGTAGGGTCTTTAGTGCGGCAGTGGCCGAGGGGATACCCATATAGGCGTCCCGGCTCCTTTGCCGCAGAAGGTCCAGGTTGTCCTCAATGTCCTCCTTGGCGCTCCCGCTGTAGGAGTTCCAGCCCCGCACATTTGCCTTTGTTCGGCTGGCTCCATAATGGCTGTAACCGCTGTTGACAGCGGAGATCAAGGCCCGCTCTGCCGCCTCCAGCCGCAAAGCCTTGGTACTCTTTACGCCGTCCGGGAGGATAAGCCCGCTCGCTCGTTCTTGATACACGTCTCCGCCCCCTTATGTGTCCCTTGGAACAAACTGATAGATACGGTTCCTACCGCCCCTCTGCTCCGCCGCCTCCGCCTCGGCCAGCTTCCCGGCCCAGTATTCGATCTCGCTTCGCACGGCGGCAAGATTAGCCCGTGTCAGCATACGGGTTCCCATCTGGTAGCTCTGGCCGGTGGCAATGGCTTCCTCCGCCGCCAGCCATGTATCCAATTTCTGTTTGCAGAGCTTCTTTCCGAAAATTGCCATGTAGCACCTCACACAATCCCGCTGAAACCGCCCCGCCGCCGGGTGGCCCTGCGCTTCTGCTGCTCTACCTTCTCACTTGGCACCGGCGCTTTCAGAATGTCCGGCCCCAGGATTTCCATTGCCGCTTGCGCATAGTCCCGAAGGTCCAGCGGCTCGTTCCGCTTAAACTCGTTTCCTTCCCGTGGCACCCACGCGCTCACCAGTACGCCCTTGCGCCAGTGGTTCACCATCTGCTCGGCGGTCAGCCCGGTAAAGTAGTCCTCGTTGTATCCCGCTTCCTCGTTCATGGGGAAGTGGCAATAATTCGGCCCCGGCTCCGGGACCTTCAACCGCTGGAACAGGAGCGTTTTTCCGGCGTCCACGCCCAGCGTAAAGAGAGGAGCACCCTCGCGGTTGCTCCTCGTTTCTTTCGGTATGTAGGGGACGCCCATTCCGCCTTTGCCCTTGACGGCGAACACACGCCGGTATGTCCGCTCCTTGGCGAAGGAGCACACGGTATTGGACTGGTAGCCGCTGTCTATGCAGGTACATAGGATTTGCAGTGCCGTCCCGTCTTTCTTGTAGAACGGGGAGAGGAGAAAACGGTCCAAGTCCTCCCACGCCTGTTCTTTCAGCACGTCGCCCCATATCTTGGCGTAGCGGATGCCCCAGCTTTCCTTGCCGACGCCCCAGCCCACCACTTCTACCTCGAAGCGGTCCTTCTGTACGTCCACTCCGGCGGTCAGCACGATCACGTCCTCCGGCACTTCGGCGTCGTAAATCTCCCGGCGGTTGAAAAGCTCCGTCCCGTCTATCCGGGTCCCCGGCTCCTCCCATGTCCTGCCGTCCTCGGTGTTTGTCCAGGTTTTCAGTTTCTCCAGGTCGCCTTGCTTGCGCTGCTCGTCGGCCAGCACAAACTTCTCCACCACTTCCTTCCACCCGCAAAAGCTGGAGGAAAGCGTGTTCAGGTGAAAGCCCCGTGCCTCGGCCCCCGGATTCTCTGCCCGGAATTTCCCTTTCTGGCCCTGCCGCTTCCACTCGTATTCCCCGAACACTTCACCGCACCGCTCGCATTCGTACAGAACCGGGCGGGTCAGATCGTTCTTGTCGTACTTGATGCCCCGCCATACAAGCGGCTGATAGTGACCGCACCCAGGGCAGGGCACCGTCCACTCCTCCTGTGTGCTTTTCAGGAACTCCGTCTCAATGCGGCTGTGTCCTTTGATGGTGGGAGTGGAGACGATGATCGTCTTTTTGTCCCAAAAGGTTGTCTGCCGCTTCTGCGCCAGCAGAAGGGGGTCGCCCTCCGTTCCGGCGCTTGGAGGGTAGGCGTCTACCTCGTCGGCCAGTATCACCTTGATAGGCCGCATACGCAGGCCCGCCGCGCTGTTGGCCCCTATGATGGTGACGTGGCCTCCGGGGAAATTTTTCTTCAAGATGGTGTTGCCGCTATATCTGGATTTGGTGTCCACCAGCCCCCGCAATGCCGGGGTGTCCCGCAGCATGGGTGCGAGGAAGTCCTTAGAAAACGCCTGGGCCATGTCGAGTGTCGGCTGTATTACCAGCACCGGGGCGGGGTAGTAGTGCATATAGTAGCCCAGCAGATTCATAAGCATGGCCGTTTTCCCAATCTGCGCAGCGGTCATAATGACCACCTTCCGCACATGGGGGTCGCCCATTGCGTCCATGATCTCCCGCTGGTATGGCGCGTTGTCCGTGTGCCAGCGCCCAGGGGCGGCGCTGCTCTCCGCCGAAAGCATACGGTACATATCCGCCCACTGGGAAAGCGTCAGTTCCGGCGGCGGCTTCAAGGAGGACAGGCACCGGGCAAACATATCCGCCGTCTGCGGCGCAAGCTCAACCACCCACGCTTTTTTCTCTTGGTCGTCCATCCCGCTCTCCTCGCTTCTGCCCGGTCGGGAGCTGTCCTTTTACGCAACGAGGGAACGGGCAGAAGATCAGCCCCTCGCTGATTCGTTCCGCCCATATACACCCTTTACACGGATTCTTCGGCTTCTTCATCGTTCCCACCGTCCGGCACCGCCATGGCAATGTTATAGTTGCTCAATCCCTCCAGGGCCTCTTTCATGGCCCTGTTCAGCTCGTCAAAGATAGCGGCTTGATTGCCGTCCATTTCCGCCAGTTTTGGTGCCAGCTTCGCGGGCAGGGTCAGGAACCGGCTGCGGATATTCAGGCACATGGTCTTGATGCCCTTCTCGATGTCCTCCGAGCTGTGGAGCACGCCCCGGCGCACATCGTTCTCCATGTCCGCCGCCTCACGCTTGGCTTTCGTCAGCAGCGCCCGCTCGCCGTTCAGGTCCGCCCGGTTGCCCGTGCGTATGTAGTTCACATACCGCAGCACCGATGCCCGAAGATCGTAAAGCCCTGGCGACTTCTCGATCAGCACGCCCTCGTCCCGGAGCTGCTTTACCCGCTTTGGCGTCAGGGCCAGCCAGTCCGCCACCACCTTGTCCGTGCATAGCTTCATCACTTCACGTCCTCCAGCTCAATCTCGCCCAGGTCGTCCGGCCCGTCCTCGCCGTCTGTCTCAACAATACCCGTGGCCCGTATCCGCAGAATTTCAAGCCGCTCCCGCTCCAGCTCGATCTTGGTATCGAACTCCTCCATCATCCGCAGGCCGTCGGTGATCTTGGCGATACGGCCCTGGATTTTGTAGAGGGCTTCCTGGAGCTTCAGCACGCGGCTAAAGGCGCTGTCCTTCGTATACATACCCATTTCCTGGTTTGCGCCGTCTCGCTTGTTTTCGCCTCTGCCTCCGGGCCGCCGCATATCCAATACACTGCTGATGTAAAGGGAATCCTCCGCCGCGTCCTCATACTCCGCGATCTTCAACAGGATTTTGTTCTCGCGGAATTTCAGGATTTTCATTTCATGCTCCAGGGCGGCCTTACTCCCCAGCGGCATTTGCCCGATCAGGGCTTTCTCCTCGTCGTTCAGGGTATCAAAAAAGACGGTGCTGTAGGCCCCGTCCTTCTCGGCGTTCTTATTGCGCAGCGGCGCTCCCGGATGGGGACCCGCCGCGTTTTTCTTTCCCTTGCTGTTCGTGTTCCCAGGCTGTCCGCCTCGCTTCTTCTTCGGTGGTGTCACCGCCTCGTCCCACTTGTCTATCCGCTTCCAGTCCCGCAAGGTCTTATAGACCACGCCCAGCTTGTCGGCAAATTCCCGCAGGTTGACCTTCTCGCCACGGTTCCGGCGCTCGACGTATTCAGCCTTGGCGGTGTCGCGCTTCTCGCTCCGCTTCGGCATTTCCGCCGCACCCCCTCCAATGGCGGCGGCCCGCGCCGTCTACTGATACCCCACGTAGGAACGCAAGGCTTCGGCGGACGCAGGCCGCAGAATTATCCACGCCTCGGTGTGACCGGATTTGAACCGGCAACACTCCCACGGTTTCCGTCCGTGGTTCACTCTACCATCTTTAGTTCGCACCGACGCGGCGTGGCGTTGCGTGAAATAAGAAAGGCCCGCAGCGTTTCCGCCGCAGGCCAATTATTCACGCTACCAATATAGCACGGAAATCTGCTCACTTCTGCTCATTCATAAAAATTTAATATTTGCCTCCCCGCCATGTGCCCCGCCTCGTTTTTTGACCCCCCTCTATTTTTTCAGCCAGGGCCGAGGGAAGCGAAAAAAATACCCTCACACCTAAAAATATTTTGCGCCTCCGCACCCGCAGTCTTTCCAGGGGCCGCCGGGAGTACCTACGCGGGCGCGGGCGCGTTTTGATTCGGGCGCGGGCGCGTTTGGTTGGCATCGGGCGTGGGCGCGTTTGGTTTTGCCGCTCCTGCTGGCCGCTGTCGGGCTGGCTGTGGGCTGTGCTGGCTGTGGCTGGAGGCTGTGCCCCCTGCGCTTGCTCTGCTGGCTGTGCGGCCTGTGGGCCGTGGCTCCTGCCTGCTGGCTGTGGCCTGTGGCGGGCGGTGCTGGCTGTGCCTATGGCCTGGAGGCTGTGCCCCTGGTGGGTGGTGCTGTGCGGCTGTGTTGCTGGAGGCTGTGCGGCTGTGCTGTAATCTGCTGGCCGCCTGCCTGCTGGCTGTGCGCTTTACCCGGAGGCCGCGCCCCCTGCTGGCCGTCTGGCTCTGCCCTATGGCCTGGAGGCCGCCGCCCTGGTGGGCTGTGCTGCCAGAGGGCTGGAGGCTGGCCGCCATCGTGGGCCGCCGCTCCTACCGTCCGCCGGTCCCCCTGGAGGGTGGGCGGCTCCCTGTGCTGTGCTTTTGGCTGGCCGCTTGTCTGCCGGTCTGCTGGAGCTGGCCGCCGCCACGGAACGCGCCACGAAAAACGCCGGGGAAACGCCGCGAAAATTTCCAGCGATTTTTCCGGCGAGGTATTTTACGCGCACGGTCTAAGTCTTGTTACCTGGTATATTAACGCCCCCCTATAGTCCCCCCATGGCTGGGAAAAATTAACTGGAAATTCTGGACGCAGAAAAACAGGGCAGGCCACGCGGCCCGCCCTGCTGCTTTTCCGGTTTATTCTGTTTCGTTTTCCGGTTCATCGTCTGCCGCCGTCCGTCGTTCCAGGGGACGCCCCAGGCATTGGGCGACGTATTCCCGCAAAACATCGTTGACACTCCGCCCCTGTGCTGCGGCGTATTCCTGAAACGCTACAGCATCAGCCCTGTAAACTCTGCAAGCTATTGTTTTCAAGTTTTTTGTTTTCCATGCTGTATCCGCTTTTCGTTTTTTCTCCGATGCAGGCATAATACACCCCCCTTAATCCCCCCTATCATACCACGATTTGCAAAACGGGTCAACCCTGTCATTTTGCACAAATGAACCGGGTCGAACCTGTATAAATCGCTGAAAACGAAATTTGGGGGTTGACTTTTCCGGGTCGACCCTGTATGCTTTAGCCATGCCGGACGGGTCAACCCCGACGGCGAGCCGGACCGGCAGCCGGGTAGAGTTCCGCCGGGGTCAGCCTCCCGAACCAATACGGACAGGGCGCGAAAGCGACAAAGGCCCTGGGCGGTGTGCCTGGAACGCCGCACCCCATACGCAACCCCCAAATACTACACTACCACGACAGGCCGCAGGCCGGAAAGGAAAACGCTATGGCAAACGAGATTTTCAAAACGGACCGCTTCGCAATCGAAATTGTTTCCGCTGGCGGATTTTTGGACGACGACCCCGGTTTTGGGGGAAAGGTCTACAACGTCCAGACCTACACCGTCCGCCTGAACCACGTAGCCCTTGCCGCATGGCAGGCCGCTACCGCAACCGACGACCGCGAGGACGACGACACTTTTTCGGCGTGGCATCCCGGCGAAACCCGCCAAACCTACCGTGCCAAAGTCGAGAAGCGCAGGGTGGACTTTGACGCGCAGATTGCCGCCGCTCTGCAAATCACCGGCGCGGATACCGGCAGCTTTTCCGTTGTGCAAGTCCTCTCTGAAATTTTCGCGGTTGCCTACATCCCCGCCGCAAAATAACCCGTCTGACGATGGCCCGCCGGTCACGGGCCGAAACGCTCCAGCCCTGGAGCGTCACGGGAAACCAAATCCCCACGCAACACCAACAACACGACAGGCCGCAGGCCGGAAAGGACAAACCACCATGACAAACAGCCAGATTATTTATAACGCAGCCATTGCCCACGGTTACACCGAGGAGCAGCTTTCCCAGCTTTTGGACGCCTACAAGGGCGATCTCCCGTTTCACACTTTCCAGGAGTGGAAAGCCCGCGCCTACAGCGTGAAGAAGGGCGAGCACGCCCTGTTTACCGCCGATCTCTGGAAGTTCACCAGCAAGCCCAGCAAGGCCATGATCGAGGCGGCCAAGGAGGCCGGGAAGGACATCCCGGAGGACGCGCCGCACTACTACAAGAAGCTGTCCCACCTGTTCAGCTTTGCCCAGGTGGAGCCGGTCAAGCGCAAGGCCGCCAAGAAGTAACCCCCCCGTCTGACGATGGCCCGCCGGTCACGGGCCGAAACGCTCCAGGCCCGGAGCGTCACGGGAAACCAAGCCCGAACAACACCAACAACACCGACAAAATACAGGAGGTTTACACCATGAACGCCACGAAAAACGCCGTTTTGAAGTACAGCAGCTACACCGCCGCCCTGACCCGGAGCCTGAAAGGGTCCGAGCGCATCCACTGCAAGACCGACGAGGAGAACAAGGCCGTTTACGTCTGCAACGGCTATTTCCTGGTCAAGCTGACCCCGATGGAGTACGACGCCCTGGTGCGGCCCATCACCCAGCGCGACGCCGGGGACTACATCATCAACGCTGACGGCACCACGGCCCCCGGCCCCCTGGACATGGTGAAGGTCCTGACCGACGCGGCCCGCGAGGCCGTCCACGACCTGACCCCGGCCCCCTTCATCGTGGCCCCCAGCGACAAGCGCAGCAAGTCCACGCTCTCCCCGTACTACAGCGCAAGCGGCGACTTTGTAGCCGGTTTTAACTCCGACTATGCCGCGATCATTTCCGGCGACCTCCCCCGCAAGAGCAAGAACCCCATTTCCCCCATGGTGGTATTCAGCGGCGACGAGCCGCAGGCCATGATTTTGCCCGTCCGCCTGGACGAGACAAAAACCCGCGTTCCCGCCGCCGTCCGCGCCTACTTCACCGACAAGCCCCAGGAACCCGCCGACGAGAAGTTAGCCAAGGTAAGCAAGGAGCGCGACGACCTGGAGATTTTGGCCCATCAACTGGAGGCCCAGCGCGAAACCGTGGAGCGCGTACACGGCCAGGAGATCACCCGCCTGCAAAACATCATCGACGCCAAAAATGAGCAGATCGAAGTCCTGACGGAACGCCTGAACGCCCAGCCGGAGGCCCAGCCCCAGGAGGCCGCCGAGGAGAGCACGCCGGACCAGACCCCCGCAGACAAGGCCGCCGCCCTGGTGGAGAAGCTGGCCGCCCTGGAGGGTATCACAGCCACGGTAAAGGGCGCACAGACCGCCGCGCCGGTGGTATGGCTGACCGGCGAGGCCGACGCCCACAAGAACGAGATCGAAGCCATGGGCGGAAAGTGGTCCGCCAAGCGCTCCGCGTGGTACTTCAAGATTTAACCCGTCTGACGATGGCCCGCCGGTCACGGGCCGAAACGCTCCAGCCCTTGGAGCGTCACGGGAAACCAAAACCCGAAAACAAAAATCAAAGGCCGCAGGCCGGAAAGGATACCACACCATGACAACGAGCATTAAGCGCGAGGAATACACCTACAAGGGCCGCCGCGTCACTCTGGACACTGCCCAGCTTGCCCCGCAGACCTACGAAACCATGCTTTTTCGCTCCTCCGACTATACGGAAATCGCCAGCATGACGGCGCAGACGGAGGCCGAAGCCCTGGAGCAGTTCGACAAAATCCGGTCCGCGCATCCCGCCGACAAGAAGCCCGCCGCCCCCGGACCGCTGACCGGCAAATATGCCCAGCTCCGCGACGATCTCAAAAAGGCGCTGGAGGCGGGCCGCGCCGCCGAGGACGCCGACCCGGAGGACGGCGGCACCTGCAACCTGGACGCCGCCTCCCTTGCCCTGCCGCGCTGGAACGCCGAGAAGGTGGAGCGGGCCGCGAAGGAGGCCGGGACCGGCTGCTTTACCTGGAACCTGTTCGGCTCCCGGCGCTATGTGTTCATCCCCAACACGAGAAGCCAGGGCAACGCCAGGAGCCGCAACGCCGAAGCCATGACCGCTGCGCTCCGCTCCATGGGCTACGACGCCATGGACTATTGCCAGATGGACTAACCCGCAAGGCCGACGGCATCCGCCGCCGCTGGTGCAAGCCCAGCCGCCCCACCTGGGGCGGGCGCTCATGGGTAGACCACGAAGCCCAAAACAAAAAGCAGGAGGCCCACGAAATGAAACTTTACATCAATGACGCGCCCATGGGGGAGTGCAGGAGCTACGAGCAGATCAGGGAGGCCCCGCACCCCGGCTGGCTGTTCCACATGGAAACCGGGCTGAATCTCTTTATCCGGTTTGACGAAATCGACCGCTTCATTTCCTGCGGCGATTTGAGAATTACCGAGAAAACCGCATAATCACAAAACGGAGGAGCACAAAATGAATCTGTATTTTGAGGCATTTCTTGGAACGCTGGAGCTGTTCACCGTCACGGAGTACGGCGAAATCCGCACGCTGAACACCTACCTTGACACCCCGGAAAACCGAGCTGCGCTTGCGTCCATCTATGGAGCCGCCGAAGTCACAAAATGGATACCTGCCACGAAATAAACCCGCCTGACGATGGCCCGACGGTCACGGGCCGAAACGCTCCAGTCCTGGAGCGTCGCGGGAAACCACGAAATCCCCAAAACAAAACGCAGGAGGAAACGCCATGTATTACCCGATAGACGAAGCCACGGCCCGCCGCTCCCACGAAATGATGTCCATGTCGGACTACCGGGAGGGCAGCGCAACCGCCGAATACCGCGCCGCCGTGGACAAGGCCGCCGAGCTGGTGGAGCGCCAGAAACAGAAGGTCAGCCCCTACTATCACGAAAAGCTGGACGCGCTTCTGGACCGCTACGCCCGTCGCCTTGCCCAGTGGACCAACGACCACAACCGCAACGGCGCAAGCTGTCCCTCCGTCCTGGTCTGCGGACCGGCCAACTTCCCCACGAAAAAGAAAGCCAGACAGAACGCCCGCGAGGACACCTTGTGGAAGGAGTACAACGAAATCCAGGGCATTTTGTCCAAGATCAAGAGCGTGGGCACCGGCCCCATCGACCCGGCAGACCCCCACGCCCGCGAGCTTTTGACCGACCGGCTCCAACGCCTGCAAGCCACCCTGGAGCGCGGCAAGGCCATGAACGCCCATTTCCGCAAGCACAAAACCATGAAAGGCTTTCAGGACCTCACCGACGAAACCGCCGCCGAAATGGACAAGGCCATAGCCAACGCTCCAGCGTTTGCCCGGACCCCTTATCCCGACTTCGAGCTTTCCAGCCTGCGCGGCAAGATCAAGCGCACGCAAGCCAACCTGGACAAGCTGGCCTCCATCGACGAGCACAAGGACGACGCCGCAAACAATCTGGATTTTGACGGCGGCAGGATTTTCCTGAACATGGAGGAGAACCGGCTGCAAATCTTTTTCGACGAAATCCCGGACGAGGACGCCCGCGCCGCCCTGAAATCCCATGGCTTCCACTGGTCCCGCCGCAACGAGGCATGGCAGCGCCAGCTCACCCGGAACGCGATCTATGACGCTAAAAGGATACTTGGCATCACGGACACGAAACGCGCCACCGCCTCCGATCAGGGCGACGCCGCGCAGGAGGCCGCGCCCCTGGCAACCCCCAGCGCCGAGGACAAAACCGCCGAAATCCGGGCCTCCGAGGCGATCATCCCGGAGGAGGCCGCCGAGGTCGAGGAGTTCCCCCAGTACGCCATTCCCGGTGCATAACATACCCGCAAGGCCGACGGCATCCCGCCGCCGCTGGTGCAAGCCCAGCCGCCGGACAGCTCCGGCGGGCGCTCATGGGTAGACCACGAAAACAAAGCCCAAAAGGAGGACCACAAAATGAATTATCACGGCTTCCGCTCCGCGAAGGAGTACGAAAACGAGTGCGCCCGCGTGGGCTTTACCACCCGGCGCATCCCCTTCCACAAGGGCAACGAAAAGTATTTTGCCCTTGTCACCAGCCCGCCGAAAACAGCTACCAGCGTAGAGGCGTGGACCCTGTTCACCGCCGACGAAACCGCCGCCGTGCTGGACGGCGTTATCAACGGCCTGGACGTGAATTACCCGGGCAAGCTGGCCGCCCACGGCTACAGCCCGGACATCCCGGAAAGCGCAAGCCCCGCCGCCGCTCCCGCTCCATCCCTGGAGATCGTGGAGGACGGCACCGACTTCCCGCAGTTTTCACTTTTGCCCATGTAACAAAACCGTTGCGAATTTCACCATGACGCGCTATAATTCCAGTACAAGGAGGCTTTGCCCATGAACGAAAACCCATCCCAAATCTTCCCGGCGCACCGCCTCGTGGCGGCCTTTGCCGACGGTCAGCGCCTCACCTTCGACGGCTTCACCTACGAACAGGCCCGCGAGGCCATGGAGGCCGCCCAGGACGAACACGGGGACATTACCTGGTTTGACGGCGTAACCGACGAGCACTACGAAAACGGCGTGTTTCACGCGGCTTTCCCGCCCCCGCCGCATTTCCCGTTCCCCATCATCGACACCACCGGCGACCCCGACTTTGAGCAGCAAAGCCTTTTGTGATACAGACGGCATTACAAGGCCAGCAAGCCCCACCCTGGCGACGGCGAGTAAATCCCCGCGCAAAAGCCAAAAGCCCTCCAGAGGCCGTGCAAACGGCTCCCGGAGGGCTTTTCTTGTGCCCATTCGCAAATTGTTTTTCCAGCGGCTTTCTTGGCATCCGGGAAACACCCCGCAATGCGCGAGTTCATTTCTCAGAAAACCCTTTACGTCGTCTGTTGTCACAGCGGCTCCCACAGCCCCCGGATAGGTCCCAGCAGGGGAGAGAGCGGGCCGTTTTCCAGGCCCACAAAATCGGCCTCGGATACTTCTATACGCGCGCGCGCGAAGCACGGCCCAAAAGCTCCTCCACCATCGGCGTATCCTCCAGCAGCTCCCCCAGCCGGTCAACGGCCTTGTCGTTCCACCTTCTGGCTGTCGCTTCCGGCGTTCCCAAGGAGGCGGAAATTTTGGCCCAACTGTACCGACGAAAATACTTCATCGACAAAAGCGATTTGTACCGACCGTTCAGCGCGTCCATGCACCCTCGTATGGTGGCTTCGTCCGCCTGGAGCACCTGCACCTTCACGCCGATCTCCTGAATCCTGGCCCACGTATTCTTTTCGACCATTTTCTCGGCCAGTGCCTCGGTAGGCTTACCCGGCATGGAGCTATGGCCCACACCGTCATAGGACGTACCACGCAGGCCGTCATACTCGCTTTCCAGCCCCGCCCGCTCTGCGGCAAACTCTCTCCGCATAGCCGGAATCTCGAAATAATATGCTATTGCCATCTTCACGTCCTTGCGTCGCATTGTCCTATGCTCCTTTTCGAAATGATTTACAGGTGGTCCCGCTCGCCCCGCTCGTACTCGTCCGACCGCTTCTCCGCCTCGTACAGTCGCAGATCAGCGCGGAGTTCTTCACATCGCTCCCGGCGCTTCTCCTGGTCAGCCTCCAGCGCCTTGCGCCGGATGAAACGCTTCTGCGCGTTCTGCACAATGTTCTTGCCGTAGTAACCCGGCATCGGTTTTTTCCCACTCATGGTCAATTCTCCTTCCACGGCCCGCGCCACTCCCGCCGACGCTGGCCGGTTCGTTTCTGCGCGGCCCAGGCGCTTTCCCTGGCCTTGTACTGACGGAAACGGGAGGCGGTGGCCCGCTCGACCGCCCGCCGCTTCTCCCGCGCCTCTTTTCGGTCCCACACCGTCGGAAGGTCCATCGGCTCGCTGCGCTCCTCGTGCGGCCTCATGATCTCCTCGAAAAGGCAGGCAAAGTTCTCCATCTGTGTCCTAAGTTCATCCCGCATGATCTGGAGTGCGTTCAGCACAGTAGACACGGCCTCCACCAGCGAAACGCCCGATCTTTCCGCAAATACACGGGCCACTTTTACGACCTTTTGCGCTTCTTCCTCCGTTCTGGCCTCTATGCACGCCATCATTTGCGCCATTTCCTCGTCGCCGATCTGGCCCAGTTCAACGGAAAATTCACAGTTGTTCAGTATCGGCGCGTCGTCCCTCTGCTGGTCCCCGGCAAGGGTGATCTCTGCAAATCCAGGCTCTATCTCCACAGGCTGGCCGTCCGCCATCATGTATAGGCTGAATTTTCTTTCGCTGCTCTCCGGTCCCATACGCACCCCTCACCCCCGCAGGACAGGGATTGCAATAGCCAGCGCCTCGGCATAGTCCGCCCACGGCACCCGGCTTTCTCCCTCCCTTGCAGACATGACCTCGCAGTAGTTATGCAAG
Organism: Oscillospiraceae bacterium; assembly: GCA_910574635.1. Classification (GTDB taxonomy): domain Bacteria; phylum Bacillota; class Clostridia; order Oscillospirales; family Oscillospiraceae; genus Oscillibacter. Next base: position 63,285 of record CAJTCG010000015.1, read on the forward strand.
GTTTTCATCATCAGGACGGCCCACGCAATATCTTTTTCTTCCTGCTTGTCCTCCGCAGGCGATGGAGAGGGCGGTGCGGGGAAATTCACAATTTTCCCGGAGTTCTCCACAGTAGACGGCGCAGGCGGGGGAGGCGGTGGTGGCGTGATCTGGCTCTTTGTCGGCTCCTCCCGCACATACACGCCCGGTTTGCACTTCGGCCCATCCGCCGCCGATTCTGGCTCGTCCCGCTCCGGCACGGGCGGTTTTGGTGTCCGCAGTTTCTCCCTCCACCGCTTTACATCCTCAATAGACAGTCCGCCCCTCGCTCCATGTCCGTCCAGCACGTCGTTCTGCTCCTCCTCGGTCATGGTGGACAGCTCATAGGCGACTGAAATAGTGATCTTCCCCGCCTCCAAAAGCGCTTTGAACTCCGGCAACAGGTGCTTCTCGATGCTGTCATACCGGCCCACCTGGGCAGGCGTGGTCCCCAGCCGCTCCGCAATCAGCTTGCGCGTCTCACCGGGGATTTTCTCAAACCGGCGCTTTTGCTCCAAAAGCGCACGCAGGCGCGTTGCCTCCTGCACCTTGTCCCAGTCTGTCTTGTCCCGCTGGCCGTTGGTGGTGATAAGCAAGATCGCCTCGTCAATGGCCCGCAGTTCGTCGGCCTCGACGTCCGCTCCCGGCTCCTGCTCCACAGGCTCTACCATGCAGGGCATTTTCCGAAATGCCTCCTTGCCCTGCTTCACAAGCTGGAGGGAGGCCAGCCGCCGCCGGTGCCCGGAAATAACCTTGTATTTCCCGCCGCCCAACGGCACCACAAGGCCGGGTTGCTTCACGCCGCCGGACAACTCGATCAGTCCGGCCAGCTCGTCAATGGCCGACATAGAGTAGAAATTATCCTCACTGGGCACAAGGTCGTCCACGTCGATGTATTTCAGCACAGCACGTCCATCTTCGGCGCGGCTTCGCGCCTGGACCGGTCCCCGGTTGCGCTGGAGGCTCGTAATATCAAAGCTCACCGTTTACCCCTCCTTCCCCTTGCCCGAATCGGTCAAGGCCAGATACTCCGCCGTCAGCTTCTTGTACTGGATGGCCGCCCAGCTTCTCCCGGCGAACACGCACAGCGGTGTATGCGCAAACGTGCTCTCGGATACTTTCGGGTTGTAGGAGATCGCCGTCTGGAGTACCGGGCAGATACCGCTCTCCTCCAGGGCGGTCCGTGCCTGCCCGAACGTCTCCCGGTTCTGCCAGTGGGTGAAGAACGCGCCCTGCACCGTCAGCCCCGGATTCAAAATCTTAACATGTCCGATCTGCTCCAGGAGGTCCACCATTCCGGCAATTGAAAAGTCGTCGGGCCGGACGGGAATCAACACATCATCAGCGGCCACCAGGATATTCAGCGTAATCACGTCAATGGCGGGGCCGTTGTCGATCACGCAGTAGTCATAGTCCGCCGCCGCCCGCCGAAGCGCTTCTTTCAGGCTTCCCGTCTGGTCCCGCTCCTCGTCGGCCCACAGTTCCCGGTCAGCGGAGTACAGGTCCATGTTGGACGTGATAACGTCCAGGCCCTTGTACTGCGTCTGGTAGATCGTGCTCATAATGTCGGCGTCTTGCTTCACCAGGAGCGCCGCCGTCCCGTCCTGGCCGCCGTAGAGCTGGAAATACTGGGAGGCGTTGCCCTGCTTGTCCCCGTCCACCAGGAGGACGCGCTTGTGGTGTACGGCGGTCAGAATGTGGGCAAAGTTGGCCGCCGAAACGGTCTTGCCCACGCCGCCCTTCAAGTTCACAAAAGCTACTGTCCGCATATCCTACGCCTCCTCGTTCTCCGGCGGCTGGCGCTGCTGATTGCCGAATAAAAGCGCCCCCAGGTACGCTTGCGTCAGTCTGATTGCCTCCGCAGGGGTCGCATCGGATTCAACCGCTGCCCGGTAGAATACCAGTGCCATTTCCGCCGTAGCGCCCACGGCCTGCACCATCTGTTGGACCTTCTCGCTATCCTTTTTCTCGGCCATTACTGTCTCACTCCTCCGTTTCCTTGAACCATACGCATCCGGCACAGTCTTTCATTTCCTCGTTCGGGTTGTCCATCGGGCAGCCGTCCTTGTCGGCCCACTCCGGCCTCCCGCAATGCCCCTTTCCCACCGACTATCCCTCCTGTTCGTTTGTGTGCCACGGGCAGGCCCGCGCATGGCTTTTGTGGTCACACTTCGTAATGCAATGGTCCGCCCCTTCCAGGCACCCGTCTTTCTGGAATAAGTCGCAGGAACGGCAAATGCACTCCCGGCAATGTTCGTGCCCTTCCCAGTTCCACCAGCCCTGTTGCCCACGGGCCGGAATCGGTGTATCGAACATGACCGGATTTTTTAGGACCCAGGCCCAGCGCCCCGGCGAGTAGTCGCCCAGCGCCCGCTCCTGCGCCGTCAGGGTATCTACTACTTCCTCCACCGGTACGCAATCAACGATTTCCACGGTCCCCACGACCGCCCCAAGCGGCAGATCAGTCTTTCCTCCAACTGCGCCCATCAGCTCCCAGAACGCTTTGGCCGTAAGCGCTTTTGTTGCCCGGTCCAAGCTCGCTTTCCCGGCGTGGACGGCGACACGGCCCCGAATGTGTGTTTCCCTCGGGCGCGTTTCGTGTGGCTTCAATCCGGCCACGATAGCGTAGGCGTAGGGCTGATACACGGTAAACGCCCTCATACTCCCGCTCCTTCCCCGGAGTCCGTGCCCTCCCGGAACAGCGTGCCTTGGTTTTCGTTCGGCCTCGCCCGTTCTTCCGTGGTGTAGACCCGCTCTTTTTTCATCAGAGCAGTACGGCAAAGGCTTGTCAGTCCCTCCATGCGGTCGATCAGGTCCATGCACACAACGTCCATGGGCATAATGACCGCCTGGACCACCATGCCTATCTTCGCCACGATGTATACGCCGCCGTCCTTGGCTCTCCGCTCGTACAGGTGCATATAGTCCAGGTTGTCCAGCGGCGCAAGGTATTTGTCCTGAATGAACGTGACGCCATCCCTGGTCCGCAGCGGCAGTATCGTCCGGCCCCCGTAACGCAGGCACAGTTTCGGGTCCTCCAGGTAATGCTCCGACGGGTCCGCATCCTCCCAGTTGATATTGCCGGACACGTTGGTCTGGCGGAAGGACAGTTTTTCTTTCCGCTTCTCCGTGATGTCGAACATAGCGCACAGGTTGTCAGGGTCCAGGTACGGCATCCCGTCGATGGGGTAGGCCGCATATCCGTCCCCCAGCCATTGGCGCTCAAAGGTCCCTGTCCCGTCCACCTGGTCGTACAGGTGGAACAGGCCCGTTTTGTCGCAGATAGCGGCGACTTTCTTTAGCTTCACGGCTTCCGCGCCCCCTTCCGCCGCCGTTTCTTATCCCGAATCTGTCTCCACCTGGGCGGGGCGGCGTCCTCCATGGTCGGCGGGTCCGGCTCGTTGATCTCCTCCGCCACCGTCTCCAGCTCCTCCACATCCCCGGCCTGGAACGCAAAGGCCATGCCCGCCGAATACTTCCCTTGCAGCCAGTCCAGCATGAATTTCTGCCGGTCGCCCTTATACTGCGGCTGGGGGTGGGTCTGCTCTGCCTCGTAAACGGCGTCCATGATCTTCATGTTCTCCTTGGGCCACTGGCTGACGTGATACTCCAGCCCGCCCCGGTTCTCAATGCGGAACAGCAAAAGCTCCTGCCCGTCGAACAGGTCAAAGGCCCGTTGCAGGCTCTCAAAGTCCCGGTATGTAAGCCCCTGGCCCTTGTACCGCTCTTTCAGCTCCGCAATCGTTTTTCCTCCCGTATGCAGGAGGCCGCGAATTACTCTCGGTCTGTTCACGTTTCCGCCTCCTCTCCGCCGTGCCCATAGGCCGCCGAAACCATGACGCCCCGCACGTCGTCTCCGCTGGCATTTTCAATCTCAACGCGCCAGCGCGTTCCGATCTGGTAGGCTGTCACTTTCCTGTTGCGCTTGCAGGCTTTCACCAGCTCCAGCACTCCGCCGCCGATCATGGACAACAGAATTACAAAGCCCAGCCACACCCAAAAGCTCGAAAGGATAAATCGCAGAAATTCCATGATGTCAAACCTCCTGAATGTCGATGTTGAAGCGCTCTTTCATCAGCTTCTTTTTCATGGCATATATGCGGGTTTTGGTGGCGCGGCTTTTCACGTCCTCCACCACCGACACCCACGCCGTTTCCGTTCTGAACCGCACGACGCTGTGCTCCGGCCCGTCCTGCACAGTTCGCTCGACCGCCAGCTCGTATGAGAAGTCCGCCTGATACCGGATGGCCCGGACGCGGACACCCTCGCTTGTGGTGTACGCCTCCTGTAGTGTAAACTGGGGTTGCAGTTTCAAATCACGGATTTTCCCGGCCTGGAGCATAGCCAACAGTTCGTCAAACCGCCGTGCTTCTTTCTTGGATTCAAACCGAATAGACACCCCGGACCCGGCGGCCCGCTCGTCCTTCTGGTTGTGATACTTGCTCCCCTTCGTCTGCGCACCGGCAGGGGAGAGGGCGGCAGTCCTCCGCCGCTCCTGCTCCATCAGCTTCCGCAGCGCCTGGGCTTGATAGGCGGGCGGCAGGTCCTTCACGTCAATGTTCATTGCTCGCTCCAATCAGGTCAAGGCTTGCATCTTCGCCATTTCCCACATGAAGTTTTTCATGGCTTCCTCCATCTGCTCCGGCGTGCTGTCCTCTTTCTCCATCACGTCAGCCGCTTTGTCCGTCGCGTCCGCAATGCCTCTAAAGGCCGCCGCAAGCTCTCTGTACTTTTTGGCGTCGTTCATTTAGGCTTCCTCCAATCGTTTTTCTTCCTGCGCCGCCCGCATATCCGCCGCATGAAGGGCATATACCAGGGGAGAGAGCGACATAGCCGCGTCCAAGTCCCGGCTCCCGCCCTTCACGGCGCTGTCATACGCGCCCATGTGCCAGCGGATAGCCAGCGCCTCCTCGTCCGTCAGCCGGATAAACCGGGAGATCAGGTAGACAGACTTCTCCCCGTGCCCCATCGGGAACGGGTCGCGGTAGGTGTAGCGGTCGGTCTTGCCCTCCACCACGGCCTTGAATGTGTCAACCTCGCGGTACACGCCCACCTTGCACACGTCATGCAGGAGGCCGCAGATTGCCGTCGTTTCGTTGACGTTCTCCATGTCCCGGAGGCTGTAGTCCCCCAAGAGCTGGTAGTACACGTTGAGACTGTGCTGCACCAGCCCGCCCGGATAGGCCCCGTGGTGCTTCGCTCCCGCCGGTGCCGTGAAAAAGTCCGTGGTTTTAAGCCACGCCAACAGCCCCGCCGCCCCCGGTCGTGTGATGTGGCTGCTGAACAGCCCCGTGAAATTCTTGGATACCTTTTGTCTGGCCTCCTCCGCTCGCGCAAGGTCCTCTGTGATCTTCTCCATGATTTTGTCCATGATCCCACTCCTCTCACATTTTCGGCCCACGGAAGATCGCCAGCATGGACGGGAATGGAGCGCCTGTTGTGCTGTCTCCAAACTTCAATCTCCCACGTATGAAACGGACTTCCGCCCGGTTCAAAATGAAATCGTGGAAATATGCTGTGTCTGTCCGGGCCGGAATCAGCAGGACAACGATTGTCCCGTCCTTGCACCCCTCCCGGTAGCACTTTTCCACCCACTTGTAGATCGCTCGCCCATACGGAGGATTGCAAAAAACCCGCTCCCCGCTCCAGTCCTGTACCAGCCCATCCTCCTCCGCTGTGAAGTATCGGGCACACTTGTGGTTTTCTGTATCGGCGCACGGGTCCAGCGTGAAGGAAAATTCCCTGTCCAGTTCGTCAAAAAACGCTTGGGGTGTACTCCACTGGTCTGTTTTGCTGCTAAACATAATGTCGGTGTTCATTCTCTCACCCCTTTCGCTTCGGTTTTTGCTTTGGGCGGATAAACTTGCCGTCCTCCCGGTAGAGGCGGACGGCAAGATAGCACCCACCGTTCACATCGTTGTGCCATGTCTCCGCCTTGGAGCACAGGTAGCCAGGATAGAGGCGATCAAACCGGGTGCTGTCCTGGACATGATCGGCCAGCTCCCGCGCCTTGCGCCCGGAGATACGCCCGTCTCGGGTCTTAGGCTCCGGGTCCACCAGATTCCGTGAGGCTGTCCACGCTTTTTTCCCTGCGGGAGACTTCACGACGTACCGGGCCAGCCCTTCCAGCCCCTCCTCGTTGAATTGCAGGCGGCGGGAGTTGGCATACCCATGGCCCTCCGTGTCGGTCCAGAGCTGTTCCAGTTCGTCCCGGTCGATGCCCTTCTCCACCTCGATTGTGACGTGGTGGTGGTAGCGTCCCCCTCGTTTCCCCCGCTCGGTGACAGCAATATATTTCAGCTCCCCCAGCCCGTGCTTGGCTATGTATCGCTTCAACCGGCGGATGAAATTCTGCAAGTGCCGCTTTGCCTCCTCGTCGTCCCCCGGCTGCACTTTGTAGGTCAGGTGGATTTCCAGCCCGTCCGGGGTGAAGTTGGCATGGAGCAGGCGGGCCAGCTTTTCCTCCCGGTGCCGCTGGTTCAGCTTCTCTTGGGCTTTGGTGGACGGCTTTCTCTTTACCCGCTTCCCGCCGCTGTGCTTTCCGGCCTCAAAGACAGGGTAGATAAACACGTCCAGGTATTCCCCGCAGGTATACTTCTTTTCCCGGTACACGATACGCATACCGGCAGCACCCCCTCCGTGGTCGTTAAGTTACGATTCCATACAAGCCCGAAACGCGCCGCAGCGCGTGGTTTCCCTCTTGTATGTGGCCCCGGAATGTGGTACAATATGTAGTGTCCAGATGCACTCTCCGGGGTGTCGCCCTGCGCAAGCTGTAGGAGGCTTACGCAGGGTGTTTTTATTTTCCGTTTTTTTCCTTTGGCTTGCTCGTATCCAGCCAGGCCAAGTGCTTGCACCGGCGCATCACGCACCCCCGCCGCCGAATATAAACATCATTCATCAGCCGCTCATGCAGGGCGCACCATGCCGTGGCGTTGGCGGGCTGTTTTGGCGGCTTTTTCCGCCGTTTCACCTCCGGTCCTTCCAGTCGCGCACGATGTCCCGGACGGTGGCCGCCATCGTGTACCAGAACACGGGCAGCAGCAGGGCCAGCGCCTCGCCGCCGACGGCGTGATACCCCCGCTCCCGCATGGCATAGGCCGCGCCGATCTTGAACAGCGCCACGCCCGCCACCGTCAGAAACGTGTACCACGCCACAGTCCAGCCGTTCAGCCGCGCCAGCCACCGGCGCAGGCCCGTCCGCTCCTTGGGCTTGTCCACGTTTTCCCGCTCGCCCCGGTGGTTCTTATGTACTGCCACAGTGATTACCGTTGCTTGCATTGTTCTATCCCTTCTTTCAAATCATCAGCTGTTCGTACTCCGCCATCGTTGCGGAAATTCTTTTTTGTGCCATTTCCCAATATTCCGAGTTGATCTCCACGCCTATAAAATTACGCCGCAGGCGTTTTGCTGCCACGCCAGTTGTTCCACTCCCGGCGAACGGGTCCAGAACGGTCCCGCCCTCCGGGCATCCGGCCAATATGCACGGCTCTACCAGCTGTTCCGGGAATACAGCGAAGTGATTTCCTTTGCACCCTCTTGTGGCAACAGTCCACACGTCACGCTTGCTTCGCAGTTCGCTTTCGCCGCTGTACGGGATGTTCCCCTCCAGGTGCTTTGTTGGTGTTGGCCTATATTTTCTCTTGATATTTCCCGACCCCCGCAATCTCGTTTGTCGCGGACCAAACGCGCCCCGGCTCCCAGCTACAGCATCATTTTTACAGCTGGTACGCCGCTCCTTGATTGCCGTATGGTCAAAGTAATATCTGTCGCTTTTCGCCAGCAAAAATATATATTCGTGGCTCTTTGTGCATCGGTCCGTCACGCTTTCCGGCATGGCGTTTGGCTTTTGCCAGATAATATCCTGCCGCAAATACCACCCATCCGCCCGCAGCGCAAAGGCTACCATCCACGGTATTCCTATCAGGTCCTTGTGCTTGTACCCTTCCGGCGTGCCTCTGGACGGTTTTCCGCAGATGTTTCTTGACGATAGGCCAGGGGCATACCGCCCAGTTTTTGTTGCGTAGCTGTCCCCAATGTTCAGCCACAGGGTCCCATCTGGACGTAGGATGCGCCGAACCTCCCGGAATACCTGGACCAGCCTATCAACGTATTCCTCCGGCGTTTCCTCCGTCCCGATCTGTCCCGCTATTCCATAGTCCCGCAGATTGTAATAGGGTGGGGAGGTCACACAGGTATAGATGCTTTCGGATTTCATCGTTTGCAGCTGCTCCAGGGCATCACCCAGTATCATCGTTTCCATTGCTCACTATTTCACCGCCCTTTCCTGCACGTCCGCCAATGCGGAACAAAGGCAACCGGCGTGTTGATCTTCTGTTCCAAGGTCTGAATCTCTCCCGGCTCCGCCACTCTCCCGGTCAGCTCGCCCTCCTCCTCGGCGTAAAATTTGTCCTGCCCGTCGCCCTCGATCACAAAGACCGGCTCCAGGTCCACCGGGATATAGCCGCCGTCCGGCTTGCACACCCAGTCAATTTCCGCGCCACAGTTCCAGCATACGCTCACACTTTCACCCCCGCTTCGGGTCAAATTTATAAAAGTCTGGTTCTGCCCGGAAGATCAGGCGGTTGTTGCACCACCGCTGGAGCATCCGTATCTCTCGCGGCGCGTTGGGCTTGTCGTAGATCATCACATAGGGGTCATAGCCCATATCGCGCAAGGTATAAATCCGGTACAAGTTCTCCTCCATGGTGGTGTCGTAGTTGGTCAAGCAGTAGACCGTCGCATACTGGCCGTGCCTATTCTTCCTCCCGTAGTTAGCATACAGCCGCAGGCCCCGCAGAACAGCCTCGCTCTCCTTCATGTAGTCCCAGGCAAAATGAATTTCTTTCAGCTTGATCGTGCCGATTGCCTGGATATTCTCGACCGTCAGCAGGCGGCAATCCAGTCCTTGCGTGAAGTCCACCCACGCGCCACTCTCCGCAAGCTGACCCAGCAGCTCTATGTGCTCCCAGCAGGCCAGCAGATTAGGGTCCAGCAGTTTGATGTTCCTCTGGCCCCGCCACCACTCGGAGAGATCGGCCACCTTTTGGGAGGCGCGGCCCTCCTTTTCCGCAACGATGCAGAAGTGACACCCACGGGGACAGCCCCTCGTCAGGAATCCATAGGCGGTATCGCGGGTCAATTTCGGGTACAGAGAGTAGTCCGGGTAGATGTGCTCCACGTCGTCCGGTAGAACATTGTCCAGGCCGTAGCCGGTCCCGCCCTTGATGATCTCGCGGGCGTTCAATGGCTCGTCCACGTCCGGGGAGTAGGTGCTGTCAAAGACTTTGCTCATGTATACCCGGTCGTAGTCTCCGAAGCCCCACCACCATTCCACCGTGTCGCCCTGGGCCTTGTGCCAGGCGGACAGCTTCATCAATGCCAGATTAGGGAAGTTGTGGCCGTCCACGTCGATCAGGCCGACGGTCATTTCTTCACCGCCTTTTCCTGCATCATCGGACACCACGCCGGGACATACGGAAAGAATCTCCCGGCGTAGTCGCTCATAACGTAACCACAGCGCGGCCCCGGCGCAAAGCACCTGTACCATGTCCCGCCCTTCGGCGCAGATTCAGCCTTGGCATAGGCGCATCCCTCGCACGTCCTGGACCAGTCCGCCGCGCTCATGGCTTGTCCATTTCCGCCCGCAGGCTGTCCTTGATGTAGTAGTCCAGGCCCATTTCCTGGCATAGCGCCTCGGCCTCCCGGCCAAACCGCGCCCAGTTGATGTCCGACGGGTGGTAGTTCAGCTTGCCGATTTTCACTTTTTGGATGAATGGGGCGCAATGCTTGATACAGCCTATCACCGCCTCTGGGTCAAGGACCGGTTCAAAGGACACCCAGGTATGAATCCTATGGTTTCTTGCATATTCCAAGGCGTACAATCTATCACCCACTGTCGTGGCATATGGCTCCATTCCGTGTGCCATAGCGCCATCACAGGAAATAGTGATACCGTACCAGTCCTCGCCGTCCAGCAGATCAAAGTCCCGGCTTCCGTCGCCCTTAGTCAAAATCTGGACGTGATTGCCGTACTCCTTCAACGCCCGAATGGCCTCCCGCGTGGGCGTCGTGTCATAGCCGGTGGGGTACGGGTCGCAGGTAAAGCACAGGTGGATAAGCTGCCCGGTGATCTGCTCCCGCTCCAACTGACGCCGCAGCTCCGTCACGATGTCACGGCGCGGCTCCACGCAGCTATGAAACGTCTCCCGGCCCCGGTGGAGGACCTGGGGCGCGAAACAGTAATAGCAGCGGTGCGGGCATCCGGTGTAGATGTTCACGGCGTAGTCGCCGTACTCCGCCGCCGCGCCCTTCGGTTTGTAGATAGGCCCTCTCATTCCTTGACATCCTCCTTCCACTCCGCCACAATGCAGTCCCGGCAGTCATAGCCCAAGCGCTGGCAGTAGTCACAGAAAAAATCATCGTCGGCCCCGTCGGCCATAGCCTTTTTCAGAATGTCCCGGAAGTCCGGCACATTCACAGGGCGTCCAGGCCCCAGCTTTTCCAGCACCCGCGCCAGAAAATGGGCGGCATCCCAGTCTCCGAAAACCTCCGCTGGGCTGATCGGCCCCCGCGTCTCCGGGTCCAGCTCGCAAATTGCCACGCATCCACCCTCGGCGTTCGTTTCAAACTTTGCGTCTGATTTCTCCACAATCTTCCCGTCCGCATCCCGTCGAACCGTTCCCAGGCGGCAGTCACCACGGGCGATTAAAAGTACACTCATAGCTACTGCCTCCTACACATACAGCACGCCGCCGACTTCCGCCGCGATCATGCCACCCTGAATCATTTTCAGCCAGTCCTCTTTCGACGCCTTGATGTCCGCAAATACGGTGGCGTTATCTTCGCACCAGTCCGCAAGTTCCTCCGCCGTCTTAAAGATAGGCGATACCGGCGCACCCTCCGTCGTGGTTTCCCACAACTGGAACCCCTCGCCGGTCGGCGGGTCCACTTTGAAATACTTCTTCCAGTCCGGGCAAGGCTCGTCCGGCGCATAGTCAAACTTAATCATCGGAATACCCATAACGCGGGCAAACTCCCTGCACCGTGCGCACCCCTCCGTGTAATCTTCGTGGCAAAAGCCAATCTGATAGCCGTACCAGACCTTGTGCAACGGATAATCAAAATCCAGCGGCACACGCTTCACTTCTCGTCCCACATTTTCGCCTCCATTTCAAAACAATCTGTAATTGAGCGCTTCATCCAACATGGCCCACCGAAAAACTTTGTCGTCTGCCGAAATAAGGTGGTCGTCCTCTGCCTGGAAGCGGCGTTCGTAGTCGTGGACCGTATGCCCAGTCTCGCCAGCTTTGGAAGGAGCTTTGAACGAAACCGGGCTGTCCTCGTCCCATTTCAGAAGCAGCGCCCAGTATTCCGGGTATTTTTTGCGCAAAAGTCGTAACTGTTGCACGCCTTGATTGTGACAGAACCAACACCCGCCGCGTGTGGTGTCCGTATAAATGGGAGACAGCAGACCGTTTTTTTCGCACCATTCGCGGCACATTGCCTCGGTCCACCCGGCCTCCACAAGCGGGCTTCTTTTTTCTGCGCTTAACACGCTAAACCTTCCAGGCTCGTCTACGGCAATCCCCAAATACTGCACGGCTCCTGCGTCGCTTTTTTCAATGCTCTTAAATGGGTCAAGTTTCAGCTTTTGGCACCACGGACCGCGTATCATCGGAAAGCCTTTGATTGTCCCTTGGTTTTTCCCGCTTTTGAGAATGTGGTAAAATCCATCCTGGTAAGTGACCTTTTCCTTTTTCACTCCATCAATATTTGTGGCGTGATAGTGTTCTACCTTAATTCCCCAGCGTTCCATGATTACAGCATCCGCACGCCGCTTAAACTCCACCATGGGCGGCAGGTCTGCGGGAATGGTATCGGTTGCCCATATTTCCGCGTGGATAATGCGGTCCAACGGCCAGCCCAATTCCTCAATTGCCCCCAGGCACGCCAGCGAATCCTTGCCATAGGACAGAGAGAGTACATATTCTTCCCGCTCGTTCATCGTTTGTTCCAAAAGTCGTCAATAGCCTTGTGGCAAGGCTCCGGCCCGCCGCCGCTCACCCATTCCTCGAACGCTTCCCGGCGCTCCCGGCGCTTATGCACGTCCTCCTCCTCATAGTGACGCTCCAGCGTATCCCGGTCATGGAGCTGGAAAATATGGCCGTTCCCGCTCCGCATGGAAATGTCGATCTGGATACACCCGCTACAGCTCATGTCCGGGTGAATCTCGATTTCCAGGTTGCCCAGCACCATCACATAGAAGCCCTCGGAATTGGCCCAGTCGCTTTGTTTCAGGCCCTTTGCCGTCCCGAACTCCTGCACGGCCAGCGCCCGCGCCTTTGCCAGCGTCAGACGGAATCCGCCAGGGTATAACTTTTTAGGCATCCCTACTCCGCCTCCTTCTCAAATTTTCCCGTTCCTCGAAGCACTCCTGCGTAAGCGGCTTTGGGTGTTTCCCCGCGTCCTCCAGGATGTGGCAGCACGGGAACGGGTTGTACCCTCCCCCTGCCGCCATCATCCGATAGAAGTAGCGGCACTTCTTGCACTTCACCCCTGCTCCGCCGCTCATACGCTCACCCGCTGATCGCTTTTCCGGCCTCTGGCCGGACGCGCCGCCCGCTCGTCCTGGGCGGGCGGCTCTTTCAGCGTGGCCTCCACATTGAAGTGTTTGGAGACAAGCGCCTCCAGCGTTTTCCGAAACGCATTGACGTTGAACACGCCCACAACTTCTACGCCGTCCATGTCCCGCTCCTCACATTGCGGTGCTGTCCATGGCCCGCGCAAACTTCATGCCGCGCATGAAAGCCAGCATTTCCCGCGTCTCCTCGCGGCCCATGACGGCTACCTGTTCCGCCACAATTTCCAGCAGGTTTTTCGTTTCCTGCTCCTGCTCCACAGAAAGCATGATCTCCGGCGCGTTCGCCGCCTGCATCCGCTCCATGGCTTCCATTATGTAACCCCCTTTTCTTTTCCGGCCTCCTTCTGCTATAATGTTCCCGGTGACGGCTCCACCCGCCGCCGGAAACTTATAGAAAAGGAGGAAAGTTGCTATGATTGGATACTTTATTGACGGAAGGAATCTCACTCGTTCCCAAAGGCTCGACATTGACGCCCAGCTTTTGAAGCACAACTATGTGTACAATTCCGTTGAGCCACTTCACGAGTTCAAATTCTACGTTGAAAAAGGCGATTTCCCCGTAGAAAGCCTTGCCCTGCCTCCCGGCATCAAGGTTGAACTTCTTCGTCCTCAATAAAAACCCTTGTGCTTCCATCTTCCGCCGGGTCGTATTCGATTATGACCCGGCACTTTTTGTGCGCAACCGCCACGTTCGCCAGCACGTTTCCAAAGCACTCCATACATACAGCGAAGCAGTCAAACTTTCTTGTCCCGGCGCTCATAACTCGAACCTTCCCCGCCTCCGGCTCCTCCATCGTTCCTCACTCCCTCCTCCCGCAATCGGGCTTAATCAGGACAGTTTTGTTTTTCATTTGTCCTTATGGGGACATTATAGAGCCTCGTTTTGTCCTTGTCAATCCTTTTTTGAAAAATATTTTTTCATTTTGTCTTGACTAAACCATTTTGGCGTTATATACTGTAGCCATCAGTTACGGGGAAGGGGGTGATAGCGTTGGAAATGCACGACAGAATCCGGGAACTCCGAAAAAAGCACCTGCATTTGTCGCAGACCGAATTTGGGGAGAGGCTGGGGGTCAGCCGGTCCGTCATTAAAAACATTGAACTCGACGCACTGGCCCGGCCAGACCAAAAACTTTCTCTTATTAAGCTGATGTGCAAGGAGTTTTCCGTCAGCGAGGAATGGCTTTTGAACGGTACGGAACCCATGTTTGTCCAGCCGGACACATTCAGTCTGGACCAGTATGTGCGGGACCATGGCGGCACCGATCTTGAAATCGAGATCGTGAAAGCGTACTTTGATCTGGACAAGGATGCCCGGTTAGCGGCGGTGAATTACTTCATTGACCGGCTGACCGCCGCAAAGGCCAGAGCCGCCGCAAAGGAGCAGGCCGCCGTCCAGGTTTTCGCCGCCGAGAAGGAGCCGGACAAACCGCCCGTCAGTCTGGATGGGCTGACGACCGAGGAACTGGAAGCGCTCTATGCGGAGCAGCAATATAAAAAAACAGCCTCCGGGAGTGCATAGAATCCGGCGGCGTCTGTTTGGAATACTACCGGCGGCATCCCGGTTTTCGGCGGTCAAAAAAATAAGCCCGGTAAGGCGTGAGCCTCACCGGGCAGGTGAAAGGAGTATTCTGTATGAGCGACAATCTGGCGTACCAGGAGGAGCGGCGCGAGGAGCTGATCGGCGGCAAGGTCGTGATGATGTCCCCCGCCTCCACCAACCACACGTTTGTTTCCGGCAACATCCACGGCATCTTTTGGCACTACCTCAAAGGGAAAAAGTGTACTCCCATTTCTGACGGCTCCACCGTGTACCTGACGGACGACGATCACTTTGTCCCCGATTTTATGGTGGTCTGCGACCCGGACAAGATCAAGAGCGACGGCATCCACGGCGCTCCTGATCTGGTGGTGGAGGTCCTTTCCCCCAGCACCATGCGGAACGATAAGACCCGCAAGAAAGACGTGTACGCCCGCTGCGGCGTCCGGGAATACTGGCTTGTGGACCCGGCCAGCAAGTCCGTCGAGGTCTACCGCACCGACGGGAGCGAATTTGTCCTTCACGATATTTACGCCCAGCGCCCCGACTGGGAGCTGGCGAAGATGTCCGAGGAGGAGCGGGCCGCGCTGGAAACCCATTTCAAGTGCAGTCTGTTTGACGACCTGGACATTTCCCTGGAGGACATTTTTTACCGCACGTTCTGAAAATAAAAATCCGCCCCCAGTGTTACCAGCACCGGGGGCGGGGAGTGAACCTTACCGGGGCAGGCCCGATAATAGCCACTGTGGCAAGTGCTATTATACCACCTGCCCCTGGGATTTTGCAACCATTTTAGGAGGGGCAGGTGTTTATTTATGCCAAAAAATGAAGCGGCGTCCCCGCTGCGTGCCGCCCTGTATATCCGGGTCAGCACAGAGGAGCAGGCTTTGCGCGGCTACTCGCTGGAGGCCCAGCACGAGGCACTGACTTCCTACGCAAAGTCCCACCATATGCTGATCGTGGACTACTACCGGGACGAGGGCAAGAGCGCCCGCAAGCCCTACCGCACCCGCCCGGAGTGTATGCGTATGCTCTCCGATGTGGAGGCCGGGAAGATCGACCTGATTCTGTTTATCAAGCTGGACCGTTGGTTTCGCAACGTCGGAGACTATTACGAGGTCCAAAAAATTCTTGACGCCCATGGTGTCCACTGGCAGGCCACCCAGGAGGACTACGAGACGGTCACATCCTCCGGCCAGTTCAAGGTAAACATTATGCTGTCCGTCGCGCAGAACGAGGCCGACCGTACCGGAGAGCGTATCAGCGCGGTCCTGGACAGTAAAATCAGGCATGGCACGGTCCCTTGCGGCAAAATCCCCTTCGGCTACCGAATCAACCAGGAAAAGCGGCTGGAGGTTGTGCCGGAGCACGCGGCAATCATCCTGGACGCTTTCGAGCATTACCGCTCTACCGTCTCCGTCCGGGCCACCGCCGCCTATATCCGCAAGACCTACGGCCAGAACTGGGACAATGTGCGCTGCCGCCGGAACCTCTGCCAGACCTTGTATATCGGCCACTATGAGAGCAACGGGAGAGTGAACCCAAACTTCTGCCCGCCCATCGTCCCCCGTGACCTGTTCGACGACGTGCAAAAGCTCCTGTCCAACAACACAAAGGCCAACCCCACCGGGCGGGTGTTCCTCTTTACCTCCTTGCTGATCTGTGCCGAGTGCGGCCACCGGCTGGCCGGTATACGGAACGGGCAGTATTGCTATTACCGCTGCCCACAGCATTATGGCCGTGGAACCTGTATTCATAAAAAGCAGATCAGGGAGAAAGCGGTTGAGGCGTGGCTGTTCTCCTTCCTGGGGGACGAGCTGGAAAAGCAGCGCCTTGAATGGGAGATCAAGGAGGCAAAGCGCAAGCAAGCCGCCGCCTCCATAGACCGCGCCGCTATTCGTCGCAAGCTGACCCGGCTGAAAGAGCTGTATGTGGCTGAAATGATTGACCTGGACGAATACCGCCGGGACTATGAACTGTATACCGCCCAGCTTGACGAGCGGCCCGCCGTCTCCACCAGGGAGGAGCGCCCCAACTTTGAAGCGGTGGAGGCCATTCTTGCTAAAGGCTTCCGCAGCATCTATGACAGCTTCGAGCCGGAGGAAAAGCGCACCCTCTGGCGCTCTGCGATAAAGGAAATTCACATTGACAAAGACCTCCAGATTACCCGCATCGTTTTTTTATAAGCATTTTTATACTAACTATACTTAACCATCCGGCAGCGACAGCATGAGCGAGAGAAGCCCCTTTGCCTTTAAGGACAATTCCGTATTGCGCAGATGGTGGTTGCACATGATCGTGAAGTCCTTTGTTTTTTCTACTCGGAATACAGCCATTTCAAAGCCTCCTTTCTTCGGTTATCCTGTTACAAGACGCAGTCCCTGCGGTCATAGTGGAGATGCCCGTCTGAGACCTTCGCATGGTTTTTCAGTTTGACTTCGCCCCGTTCCTGGCTGTCTAAAAATTTCTGATAGCCGGCATCCGTAAGGAACAGGCGCATCTTATCGCCCTTATCGCCGACAGGAGAATTATAAGACAGCACGTTGAAGATGATCATGTGCCGTACCTCTGGAGCAAAGCGTTCCAGGGCCATGATGTCATGCCCTTTCAATTTTTCAGCGCCGGATTGCTGCCTGGCCTCCGCAATCTTTTCACCAATCGTCCGGGGCGGGTAGGGCAGGAGGTAATTCTTCTGAATTTCCCGCACGATGTCCATGCACTCGTCATCCGTTAGGACGCGCAGCTTTGCCATCAGACTTTCCGCTGCCTTCCGCTGTTCAGGGTCCTTTGTGTACCAGGCAGCCATGTGGAGCTCGGTCAGGACTTTGTATTGATAGTCGCCCTCAACCTGAAACAGCAGCCGTTTTTCCATTTCATTTAATTCCATGTGAATCTCCTTTCTCTTGAAAATGGGTATAAAAAATGGGCGCCCACCTATAAAAGTGAAACGCCCACGGCAACCAGCGGCCAGGCAATACACCGGACCGCTGGCACTATTAAATTTTGTCGTTAATGAAACAGCCTCCTTTTTTCGATATTTTTCTCGCAATGTTTCCCCTTGAAAAGGAATTGAATAAATGACGGCAAGCGCTCAAACCCCTTGAAAATAAAGGCTTTTTCCGTTTGTCGTTATTATACCGTAACGGCACAGCCATGCCGCCCTGCTGGTGGACCTGGGGTACTCCATTGTCGCCGTGGCCGAGCGCCTGGGTGACACGGTGGAGGTGGCCATGGCGACCTATTCCCATCTGTACCCCGACAAGAAGCAGGGGATGGCGGATGATCTGGACCGCCGGGCGAGGGGGGGGAGCCCCCGGCAGCTCCCAGCGGCGCCGACTCCATCGACGATGTGTCAGAACGGCTCGAGATAAGGTAGAATAAGTTTCGCAAAAAGAAAAAGAGACATAGTTTGCAGAGCTCTGGTAGAATGAAGTTGCGACACACCATTCTGAAAGGAGACTGCAAACTATGTCCGAGAAGATTGTACAGCTAAATGA
>CAJTCG010000016.1 GCA_910574635.1 Oscillospiraceae bacterium
ATGCGGCGATTTCCCGTTGAAGTTCCATAGTTTCCTTCGATATCCCATGAAATCCCGCCCCGTACCGCCTTTTCCCGTGCTCACTTGCGTTTTGCGTGTCTCGTTACAGTCACATTCCGCTTCGCCGGAGCGTTTAAGAGAACAGAGACGAGAGGAGGCGGCGAGATGCTGGCATACCTGCAAGCCATCGACAACCCGGAGGACCGGACGCGGTTCGAGGCGATGTACAGCGCCTACCGGGGACTGATGTTCCACGCGGCCAACCGTATCCTGCAAAATCCCCAGGACGCGGAGGACGCGGTGCATCTGGCCTTCCTCAGTCTCGCAAACTGCCGCCTTCCCGCCAAGCTGGGGCCCCAGGCCCGGCATCTGGCCGCCGTGACGGCGGAGCGGAAGGCCATCGACCTCTACCGGGCCCGGAGGCGGAGGCCGGAGGTGGAGCTGGAGGAGGAAGCGTTCCCCGGCTGCGCCCCGCCGCCCTCCGACGGGACCCTGGCGGGGGCCATGGCGGCCCTGCCTCCCCGGTACCGGGAGGCGCTGCTGCTGAAGTACTACAACGGCTATTCCGCCGCCGAAATTGGGGAGCTCCTGGGGACCACGGCGGCAAATGTGCGCCAGATTCTCGCCAGGGCCAAGCGCAAGCTGGCGGAGGAGCTGGCGGAAAGGGGGGAAATCGTTTGAACATCACCGACGAGATGCTGTACGCCGCGGCCCCGGAGGCGGCGGAGCGCTGGCTGGATACCCTCCCCGGGCGGGAGGACTGCGGGCACAACTTTTCCCTGACCTTTGAGGCGTCCATGAGCGCCCTTCTGCGGAGGAGGAGGAAACGGCGCTGGAAAACCCTGGCCCTGCTGGCGGCGGTCATCGCGGCCCTGGGGGCTCTGCTGGCCTCCGGCGCGGTGGCGGAACGGCCCGACAACTACCGGGTCTACGCCGCCCAGGAGAACGGACTGGTCAGCTACTCCGCCCGGCCCAAGGACACGGGCGTGGACCTGCCCTTCCGCCCCCTGATCCCCGGCTGGGCCCCGGAGGGCTTTGTCCGGGACCCGGACAAAACCAAAGCCACAGGGCACGCCGTCTTTTCCTACCACTCCCAGGAGGACCCGGACAATCTCTACTTCTATATAGATCAGTGGCACGGGGAGGAGCAAAACGGCCTCTTCGCGGGGAACTTCACCCTGGAGGACGTGGAGGTGGACGGGGAGGACGCCATCCTCATCTACAACCCGGACACCTCCCTGTCCCGCCTCCTGTGGACCCAGGGGGCCGACGTGTTCCTGCTCAGCGCCAAGGGTCTGGAGCGGGAAGACCTGTTTCAGATCGCGGAAAATATGAAATGGTAAAGGAGAATTACAATGCACGGCAAACGGGAAATGAGAAAGAACTACACGCCCTTCGTGGCAGGCATGGTCACCATGGTCCTGCTGATCGGGCTGATTTCCGCGTCCTTCGCGGCCAACGGCGATTCCAAAGCCCCACCCTCCGGCGGAGCGGAGCCCGCCCAAGTCGGCGTGGGCGTGTTCCTGAAACAGCAGATTGCCCCCGGCGAGACCCTGACCACGGAAAAGGGCGGCACGGCCCCCAAGGTTCTGGCGTATCCGGATAACAAGGGGGAAGTCCACTACTACATTGAGGCCACCGCCGTGGCGGAGCTCTTCGACGTGGCCGACGGGGTGAACTTCCACGCAGAAGCCAATCAGCTGGAGTTCGGAGCAAAAGGCGTCGACTGGGAAGATAACGGCAAGTTGGAATGGGACGCCCTTTGCAGCCGCCAGCGGCACGATTTCAACCTCCACGGAAGCACGGATAAAGATGGAAATACGGTCATTTCGTCGGAGGGCTTCGGCATCACCGGACCTGACGGGTCCGTCTCCAACGCTTACTTTGGCGGTCGGGGGCCGAATCCCGACCCGGAGCTCCAGAAGGAACAGTGGAGCCGGAGTAAGAGCCTCCTGTCGGCAAAGCCGGAGTACGGCAAGACTCTGGGCATGTACACCGAGGCTGACCCGGCGGAGATGAACCTGGGCAGTATCTCGGGACGGTCCATGGATGGACGGGAGTTTAAGGACGAGTACGAAATCGAGCACACCTTCGCCTTTACATCCCTGCTGGGCAAATACGCCGCCATTACCATTGAAAACACAGGGACATCGGAAGCCTCCATTAGGATAAACCGTATCAACACGGTGGGTGACTACGGAGCGGCTTTCTCCGGCATCTATCTCCCGGCAGGAGAAAAGATCACCCGGGCCTTCCGCATCGACGAAAACAAGCCCATACAGAACCAGCTTCAGCTGGTCGCCAAGCCCCTGGGCCCCGGCGGGGTCAGCGTGAAGCTGACGGCGGAGCAGTACCGCAGCGGCATCTAAGCGTCTCGTCAAATTTTAAGCGGAACGTATGAATATTCAAGCTGAACCTAAAGGTATCACCTTTTCCCTCTTGCCTTTTTCTGGCGGTTATTGTATAATATTGTTACAATAATCACAAAGAGGAGGGAGTGCCGTGAGCGGACAGCTGGAGGATACCGTAGCCATCAGCCGGGAGATCACCCACGGTTACTACGCCGGGAATTTTGAGCCCTATTTATCCCGCCTCTGCTCGAAAAGCGTGTGGCTGGGCACCGGGGGACGGGTGCTGATAGGAGGCGACATCATCCGCGCCCGGCTGGAGGCCGGGGTGGAGCAGCGGACGAAAATTTATCAGATTTTTCAGGAGGAGTACACCCCTTTGTCCATCACCCCCCGCTGCCAGGCGGTAATGGGCGAGGTGCGGTCCTGTGTTCCGGATCACCCGGAGGAGGACACCGTTACCGCCTCCTATACCTTCCTGTACCAGCTCATCGGCACGGAGACCAAGCTGGTGCTGCTCCACGCCAACTATGAATTCCTCCACCCCTTTTCCCTGAGCGAAAGCGGGCCCAAGCTGGAGATGTCCGCCTATCAGTTCGTCCGGGACGTGCTGATTGAGATTCCGCCTAAGAAGCGGCTGGCCGTCCCCTGCGGCAGTTCGACGCTGTTCATCCAGCCGGACATGATCTTCTACGTCCAGAGCCGGAACCGCAAGGCGGAGTTTCACTGCGCGGACAAAATCATCCAGAGCGACCTCAGCATCAGCGAGGTCAACGCCATGCTGCCGGAGCCCTTCTGCCCCATCCACCGCTGCTACACGGTGAACAGCCGCTACGTCATGTCCGTCCGGCGCTACGAGGCAGCCCTCATCACCGGGGAGGCCCTGCCCATCCCCTTCCACAACTACATGCAGGTGAAAGCGGAACTGGAACGGAAAATTACCGGATAACCCAACCCCGCCGGAAGGCCATGCCTTCCGGCGGGATTCTTTTTCTTCCCGGCCTCTTGACAATTGGCCTACACAGTGTTATCATAATTTTAGCCTACAACTTGTACGCAAAGGAGGATGCTTTATGAGCGCGCCGCAGATTTCCGATTCGGAGCTGGAGCTGATGAAAATCATCTGGTCCGCCGGGGGGGCCGCTTTGTACGCCCAAATCATGGAGGCCCTGGCGGAGGAGGGCCGGAGCTGGCAGAAGAACACGGTCATCACCCTGCTGTCCCGGCTGGTGGACAAAGGCTTTCTCACCGTCCGCAAGCTGGGACGGCGGAACGAGTACGCCGCCGCCGTGTCCGAGGCGGAGTACCAGGCCGCCCAGACCCAGGTGCTGGTAAACAAACTCTACGCCGGAAGCGCTATGGGCCTGGTGGCCGCCCTGATCCGGCAGGAGGCCATCTCCCCCGGCGACTACGAGGAGCTGAAACGCTTTTGGGAGGAGGAACGGAACGGCCATGGCTGAATACCTAAAGGTCCCGGTTTCCCTGTCCCTCTCCGGGTCCCTGGTCATCCTGGTCCTGCTGCTGTGCGGCCCCCTGCTCCGGGGGAGGGTCAGCCGCCGCTGGCAGTACTATGTCTGGCTCGTCGCCATCTTCCGGCTGCTGCTGCCCCTCTCGCCGCAAGCAAGCCCCATCGGAGCGCTGTTCCGGGAGCCGGAAGCCCCGCCCGCCGTCCAGGCCGCAGGTCCCTATGCGGTGGAAACGGTTCCCGCCCGGGCCGAAACCGCCCCAAAGCCGCTCCCTCCGGCGCAGCCCTCCGTTCCCCCGCCGGACCGGGCGTCCGCCGGGATTTCCCCGGCGGAGGCGCTGGCCCTGGCCTGGCTGGGCGGCGCGCTGGTCCTGATGGTGTGGAGGGTAAGCGCCTACCTGCATTTTCTCCGCTGTCTCCGGGCCGGACGCCGGGAGGTCTCCGCCCCCGCCCTGCTGGACCTGCTGGCCCGGACCGGGGAGGAGCTGAAGGTCCGGCGGCCCGTGGAGCTGTGGGAAAATCCCCTGGCCGCCTCCCCCATGCTGCTGGGGCTGGTCCGGCCCCGGATCGTCCTGCCCTCGGCGGCGGTGAGCGAGGCGGATTTTCGCTGTACGGCCCTCCACGAGCTGACCCATTACCGGCGGCGGGATCTGCTGTACAAGTGGCTGGTCCAGCTCACCGTGTGCCTCCACTGGTGGAATCCCTTGGTCTGGGTCATGGCCCGGGAGATTGACCGGGCTTGTGAGCTGGCCTGTGACGAAGCGGTGCTCCGCCGCCTGAAGCCGGAGGAGCGCCTGTCCTATGGGGACGCCCTGCTCCGGGCTCTGGAGTCCGGCGGCGGATACCGTGCCGCCCGGGGCTCCGTGTCCCTGGGCGAGAGCGCGGAATTATTGAAAGAAAGGTTGAGTGCGATCATGAACTTCAAAAAACCTTCCAGATGGACGGCCCTGCTGTCCCTGGTCCTGGCGGCGGCACTGACCACGGGAGCCGCCGCGGCGGGAGCCTACACCGGGCCCGCCAAGCGGGGCGCAAGCCCGGTCAAGGGAACAGCCCTGCCGCCGCTTTCCGCCCAGGCGTCGTCGAGCGAAAATCTCCGCCTCCGGTCCGCCCTCCTGGCAGAGCGGAGCTATGAGGAGGGCGACGTCGCCGCGTTCAGCATTGCGGTTCCCTTCCTCAGCCGGGAGGAACAGACGGCCTTCCTGGAACGGGCCTATGAGGACGGCAGCAGCGCCTTCTTCTCCGTTCTCGTCAACCATCTGGATTGGGACGAGGCCACGCTGGATGCCTGGATCGCCCGGGCCGCCAAGGAAAACGCCGCCCTCTGTTCCATCCTGCTGAAAGCATTGGACCGGGACGGGGAATTAGAAGCCCTGGAAAAGGAGCTGGAGGCCAAACAGGCCGAGGAATACAAGGCCGCCGGAATCACCAAAGAGGGCCGGGTCTATTACTACCAGGGGCACATGGTCCGGATTTTCCTGGACTCCCGCCCCGACGCCTCCTGTGTGACCCTGGACACGAATCCCCAGGGCCTGCTGGATCTCAAGGTGGAGCGGGGCGCGGACGGCGGGATTCAGTCCGTCCGGGAAATGGACGCGGCGGAGGTCACGGAGCTGTTTGGCGATTTGAACGCCCCGGAGAAGGAGCCCGATGGCATAAGCGTCACCATTCCCATAGACAAAACCTCGATGTGGGGCGACAGCTGGTGGCATCTGGGGGAATACACCCTGTCCGAAGGGGACCGGATTCAATACGATGTGACGGCGGAGACGGGCGAACGCATGACGGTCTGCTTTGGCGACATGGAGCACAGCCCTGAGGACGTAACCTATTACAGCGTCTCCAACAAACGGACGAACGGAGAGCTCCGCTGCGCGGCGGACTTTGTGTTCGACGGCGAGGCCGTAAAGCCGGGATCTTACCGCCTGTTCCTCCATGCCCCGGAGGGGGACCTGGGGAACCTCAAGGGCAGTATCTCACTGACACTGAAGCAGGGAAATCCCCCGGACCTTGCCGCCAACCTCGACGCGCAGGCCATGGAGGTGGAGGACCTTCCCGCCGCCGCCCGGGAGGCTATGGGCCAGTGCGCCGTCAGGACCTGGTACGTCATCCACTCCGAAGGACGGCAGTATCTCTACTGCAACGGCTTCCCCTGGCGGTACGCCTGGAGTCCCGCGTGGGAGGACGGGTCCTGGCTGGTGAAGGTCCGAAAGCTCAAAAAGCTGGACTCCGGCTATGTTCTTCTCTCCTTCCCGGACAACGCCCCCCTGCACGTCACCCTGGAGGGGGAGCCGGTCCGGCTGACGGACATCCAGACCTGACCGCCGCCGAAAGACCGTCACAAAAGGCCCGCCTCCCGGCGGGCCTTTTCCTATTGGGCGGAAGGGTGAAGCGAGTTGACGGCCTGCTCTAGCTCCGCCCGTTTGCGGGCGGCAGGCACGGGACGCATTTGGCCCACCACGGGGCTTTTCCTTAAAGCGTCTGGACCACGCAGCCGTAAGGCGGCAGCGTTACGCCCAGGGCCTCCGTCTCAAAGGCGTTGTGGTTCATCAGCATCCGGATTTTCTGCTCCGGCCCTCCTCGGACGGCGATCTCCACTCCGCCGGGGGAGGGAACGCCCTCGATACGGCAGTCCGACAAAATGGTTTCCGTCAGTCTGGAGATGATGCCCTCGTCCAGGGAACAGCCGAAATAGTATACCGCGCCGGGCCCGTGCCGTTTCCGGGTGACGGCGGCGAAGTCCGTGTAGAAGGGGTCGCCGTAACGGTAGAGGACCTCGGCGTCCCGGACCTCCAGCATGTCCCGGAAGATGCCGCCGCGGCCCTCCGTTCCGGCAAACGCGCCCTCGCCCACGACCGGGAAGGCGTTCAAGGTCTGGAGGCTCTCCGTCTCCGCCACCGTCACCCCGGCAAGCCCGGCCCAGCCCACCGGCAGGACCTCCCCAAAGAAGAGGTTGTTGTCCGGGTCTTTCACCCCGGTCCGGTACGTGAGGACCAGCGTGCCGCCCTCCCGGACAAACCGCTCCGCCCTGGCCAGGAACTCCGGCTTGACGACGGTGAGCTGGGGGAGGAGGACCGCCTTGTAGCCCGTGAGGTCCGCCTCCGCCGGAATAACGTCCACGGAGACGTTCCGGTCGTAGAAGGCCTTGTAGAGCTTTTTCATCTCTCCCGGACAGTCCAGCAGGAGGCTTTGGCGCTGGATGCGGAAGGAGGCCAGGGAGTCGTAATCATAGACGATGGCCGCCTCGCCGCGCATGGGGGACTCCAGGGCCTGGGCATAACGGGAAACCTCCCGGAAAAAGCTCTGGACCTCATAGAATTTCCGGCCCTTCCGGTTGTCCGCGTCAAGGATGCCGCAGCAAAACTGCTCCGCCCCCTTGGCCGCGCCCCGGTAACGGAAATACAGCAGGGACTCACAGCCGTGGGCCATGCTCTGCCAGGACCACAGCTTCGCCTGGCCGGGCCGGGGGAGGTAGCCGGTGACATCGTGGCCCTGGGCCCCCATGATGGCCTCGGTAATCCAGAAGTTCTGCCGTTTCAGCCCCCGGATATAGTCCAAGCCGAACGCGATTTCGTGGGGCGGGAGGGGTTCCTTTTCCCCGCCCCAGACAGGGTAGTTGTTATAGGCCGCCGCGTCCAGGCTTTTGGCGGCCTGGGCGTAGTCAAAGCGCCGGTCCAGGCCCCCGCCGGGGAAGTCGTGAATGACCACGGCCCCGGGGGAAAGCTCCCGAATCAGGCGGGCCTGAAAGTCCAGGAAATTGCAAAGGATTTCGCTCCGGAACCGTTCCCAGTCCAGCCGCAGGGCGGGATTATGGGTGGTGATGGTAGGAGCGGGAAGGGGAATCTCGTCAAAATCATTGTATTCCTGGGACCAGAAGGCAGTCCCGTAGGCGTCATTGAGGCGGTGAATGTCCCCATCGAACTTTTTGCGGAGATACCGGCGGAACGTCTCCCGGCACCGGGGGCACCAGCAAAGGTCGCTTCCCTCGTGGCCCAGCTCGTTGTCGGCCTGCCAGGCGGCGATCTGCGGCTCGTTCCGGTAATGGCTCGCCATGGCCCGGATGATTTTCTCCGAATACGCATACAGCTCCGGGCTGTTGTAGCAGCAAACGTGGCGTCCGCCAAAGGCCCGGGGCTGTCCGTTCTCAAACCGGGAGAGGATATCCGGGTATTTGCTCGCAAGCCATGCGGGAATTGTGGCGGTAGGCGTGCCCAGGATGACCTTCAGGTTCTTTTCCTTGGCCTTGGCGATGACGCGGTCAAAAAAGGAGAAGTCATACTGCCCCTCGGCAGGCTCCATCAGATGCCAGGAGAACTCGGCAATCCGGATTGTATCGCCCCCCATCTCCCGAATGACGTCCATATCGGCGTCCATCAGGGCGGGGTCCCATTGCTCGGGGTAGTAGTCAACGCCCAGCAGCATCGTGCGCCGCTCCTTTCTCACGGGGCGCGAACCGCCCCCTTTATTTTGGAACCCACTATAGCAGATAACCCCGGCCCTTGCAAGGGTTCACCCGGCTCATTTTTCCCAAAGCCGCGGCAGTCCGCCCCGGAAGCACGGCGGGGTCCCCGGCCGCGCCGGCGGCGGGAGAGGTTGGAAAGGCGGGGACCGTCACGGTCCCCGCCGGTTTTCTCAGGCTTCCAGATCCTTGAACCGCCGGACGGCATCGCCCATCTGGCCGCAGGTCAGCCGCCCCTCGGGGCAGCGGCCCTCGGAGAAGCAGGCGGGGCCGAAGTGGTCAAAGAGCTCGGGGAAGCTCCGCCGGAGCTGGCGCAGCAAATCCACCGCGATATCCCGAATTTCCCACTGGGCCCGGCTGCACGAGCGCAGCCGGATGAACCATTGAAGCTCCCGGGCGTTCATGGTGGTCATGACGTCCATCAGGTTCCCGCTGAGGGCAAAGTAGTAGTGGAGCTTTTCCAGGGCGGGGCGCTCCCGGATCTGGAGAAGCCGGTCATGGGCGTCCCGGACAGCCGTTTGATACCGCTCCAGCGCGGCCGGATCGGCGGCGACGGAGTCCGGGAGGATGACCCTGCTGTGGTCCACGCTTTGAATGGGGGGAACGACGATGGACTGCATCCGGTGGCGGACCAGGTGGGTGACGCCGGAGAGGGTGATGCCGGAGACGGTAAAGGTATACGCCAGCTGTTCCAGCTCCCGGGGCCGCCGGGAGGAGGACAGGGCGGCCAGGTCCAGGGGCTTCCCGGGGTGCTGAACGCGGTGGGCGGCCTCCAGAAGCTTCATGGGCTCCGCCGGGGCGCGAAACAGGGAGACGGTCCCCGCCGTCCCCCGGGCGAGGAAAACGGGCTCGCGGGAGGAACAGCGAAGGGGGAAGGCCTCCCCGGCGGGGGCGCCTTCGAAGGACTCACAAAGCTCGGGAAGCAGGCAGGGAAACTGCTCTTCCAACTGTCCGGTGAGCTCGTCCGCCAGGGCCAGCAGCTCCGGGACGTCCCGGCCCCGACTGCGGATTTCACAGAGGAGCCGGCCCAGCTCCCGGGCATTGAGGGTGCAGTAGAAGTTGCTGTGGAAGGCGTAGGGCAGGAGGAAGCGGGCGTCCTCCCGGGGGACTCCGGCCTCTAAAAGATCCCCATAGGCCGCGAAGAGCCCGTCCATATAGCGGCGGTACAGGGCCAGGTCCTCCCCCTCCAGCTCCGGGGGAATGTAATAGCCCAGGTGGCTGAAATCCACGTAGCGCCGGGACTTGACGGTGAAGGAGGCCAGGCGGAACTCGATGAAAAACTGCTCCACAAAGACGGACACGTCCCGCAGGGCGATGGTGAAGACGGCGTGCTCAATGAGGGACTTGTGGCCGGAGGCCAGGACCTTCCCAATGAGGGCCCGGTTCTTGGAATTCCCCCGGGCGTCTTCAAAGATCGCCTGGGCGTCCCCGGCGGTGGTGGAGATGCGGGCGGCGCCGGCGCAGACCTCCTCGCCATAAGCGTTGCGGCTGATGATTTTGGCGTGCGGTTCCCTTTCCATGTCGATACCCCTTTTTGCGTTATTGATTACCGATTATACCATAAATCCGACGGAAAATCCACCCATTTCTCCCGCCCCGGCGGGGCCGGAAAATCCGCCGTTGAAGATTTGCCGGATTTGGGCTATACTATCCATAAGAATCGACGCGTTTCGAGAAGGAAAGGGGGAAGCGCCGTGCCCAGACGCCGCCCAGCCAAAAACTGGTCCGCCGCCACATTGAAGAGCCGGGGCTGGACCAACGCCTTGATTCGGGAGCTTCTTCCCCCGCCGGAATATGAGGAGACGGAGAGCGGCCGCCGCCGGATATGGAACAAAAAGCTGGTGAAGGCGGCGGAGGAGCACCCTCACTTTCAGGCCCGGAGAATCGAGCCCCGGAAGACCCCCGCCCAGGGAGCGGGGAACGCCTGTAAGCTGCTGTCCCAGGCCTGGGAGGATGGGGGCTTGGAGGAGACGGCCTCCGACGCCGCCATATTGGCGAAATTGATTCACCGGGGATTGCTGGCCCTGCTGCCAGGGGTGGCCAAGGGGCGCAGCCTGGCCTCCTCCCGGGCCCAGGGCTGGATAAAGGAGTTTCTGGCCCTGGAGGAGCGGGGAGACAGCAAGAGTCTTCCCATAGTGCTGAAAAACTTTCTCAAGGCCGGGGGCTGGATGGGCGAGCGGGAGGGCGCGCCCCTGATCCGCAAGGTCCAAGGCCGGTATCCGCAAGTGCTGCTGGCCTCCGCCGGGCGGGCGCTGGAGGATCTGGCCGCCGCACAGCCGGAGGCGGACCTTTCGCCGATGCTGCGCGCGCCGGGCTTCCCGGCGGACCTTCTGGTGAAGGAGGGGCTGACGGCGGTCTGGTCCGTGTGGTACGTGCCCCAGGCCATCCGCACCAGCCTGTCCCTCCTCATCGCCCTGAACCCCAAGGACGAGTACCCGGAGGCCCGGGCGATGCGCCGCCACTTTACGCTCCACCTGGGGGGCACCAACACCGGCAAGACCTACGCCGGGTTCCAGCGCCTCAAGCAGGCCCGCAGCGGCGTATACCTGGCCCCCCTGCGCCTGCTGGCCCTGGAGGCGCAGGAAACCCTTTTGGACGCGGGGGTGGATTGCAGCCTCACCACCGGAGAGGAAGAGGACGCCCGCACCTGGGACACCCACACCGCCGCCACCGCCGAGAAGCTGGACATGCGGCGGTACTACGACGTGGCCGTCATCGACGAATGCCAGATGATTTCCGACGGACAGCGGGGCTACGCCTGGACCCGGGCCATTCTGGGGGTGCTGTCCCCGGAGGTTCACCTCTGTGCCGCGCCGGAGGCGGAGGATCTGCTGATCCGCCTGATTGAAAGCTGCGGCGACACCTATGAGGTGGAGCGCCACAAGCGGACCACGCCGCTGATCTGCATGACCCGCACCGTGGACTACCACCGGGTGCAGCCGGGGGACGCCCTCATCACCTTCTCCAAGGTGGGGGTCCTCAGCGTGGCGGAGGACCTTCGCCAGAGCGGGAAGGAGCCCGCCATCATCTACGGGGCCCTGCCCTACTCCACCCGGCGGCGGCAGATGGAGGGCTTTTTAAAGGGGGAGATGGAGTATATCGTCTCCACCGACGCCATCGGCATGGGGCTGAACCTGCCCATCCGGCGAATCATCTTCCTGGAGACGGAGAAGTTCGACGGCGTGGAACGCCGGGAGCTGAAGCCGGAGGAGATCCGCCAGATTGCCGGACGGGCGGGGCGCTTCGGCATGTACAACAAGGGCTATGTGGGGGCTGTCCAGGGCCTGCCCATTATCCGGACGGGGCTGGAGGCAGTCGTCCCGCCCCTGGATTACGCCGTGGCGGGCTTTTCCGATCTGGTGCTTCAGGCGGAGTTCGATCTTCTGGAGGTGCTGACGGAGTGGAACCGGATGCCCACGGTGGAGCCCTACCGGAAGCTGGACATCACCCGGTATATCACCATCATCTCCAAAATGCGGGAGATGGGCTTCACCCTCACCCGGGAGCAGGAGCTGAAAGCGGCCAACATCCCCTTTGACGAGTCGGAGGAGGCCCTGCGGGATCTGTTCTTCTCCTTCCTGCGCCGCTGGCAGCAGGGGGAGGACGTCGACCAGCCGGGCCTTCCGGAGGGGGACCCCACCCTGCCGGAGCTGGAGCAGTATTACCGTAAGCTGGACCTCTACTACTCCTTTGCCAAGGCCTTTGGCTGCCCGGTAGATGAGGATCGTCTCTATGACAGCCGGGAGCAGGTGGCGGACGCGATCAACGAAATCCTGCTGCACCGGCTGCGGAACAACATCCGCTTCTGCCAGGTTTGCGGAAAGGCCCTGCCCCTGTATCACCGGGGGCGGCTTTGCGACGAGTGCTATCAGCGGGAACGGAAGAACCGGGCCCGGAGGCCCGGCTGACGGGTGCAATAGTGAGAGGCGGAGCTGCCGCGGCAGCTCCGCCCCGTTTTGTATTATTTCCGAGCTTAAAACTCGGAAATAATATCATATCAGCCGCCCATCTCCGCCAGGACCTCCTCCCGGGAGGGAATGGAGGGTGCGGCCCCAGGCCGGGTGACGGCGATGGCCGCAGCGGCGGAGGCGTATTCCATGGCCCATTCCACGCCCCGCCCGCTGAGGGCCCCGGCCAGGAAAAAGCCGGTATAGGCGTCCCCCGCCGCCGTGGTGTCCACGGGCCGGACGGGAACCGCCGCCTGTCTGATAAGGCGTCCCCCGGCGGCACAGAGGGAACCCTGAGGCCCCAGGGTCAGCACGATAGCCGCGGAGGAGGGAAGCGCCTCCGCCAGCGCCTCCGCCAGCGCCTCCGCCAGCGCCTCCGCCAGCGCCTCTCCTGCTTCGGGAACCGGCTTTCCCAAGCCCCGCAGGAGCTGCGACGCCTCGATTTCGTTGAGGATCAGATATCCGGCGGAAGGCAGCAGGGACAGCAGGCCCTCCTCCATGGGGGAGGGGTTCAGGGCCACGGTCATGTCCCGCTTTTTGGCCTGTTCCGCCAGATAGGGCAGCTCGCTGATTTCATTTTGCAGGACCAGGGCGTCCCCGGGGCCGAAGTCCGAGAGGACCCGGTCAATGTGTTCCCGGGTGATCCGGCGGTTGGCCCCGCCGTAGAGCAGGATGCAGTTTTCCCCCGCCGGGGTCCGCTGGATGACGGCGTGTCCGGTGGAGACGTCCTCCAGGACCTCCACATATCTGGTATCGGCTCCCGCCGCCCGGAGCTCCTCCAGGAGAAACAGGCCGTCCCGGCCCACCGCCCCGGCGTGCCGGACCTCCAGCCCCGCCCGGGCCAGGGCCACGGACTGGTTCAAGCCCTTTCCGCCGCTGAACCGGCTGAGGGACAGGGCGGACAGGGTTTCCCCGCCGCCCACGAAACGGGGAACTTCATAGACATAGTCGATGTTCAGCGATCCGAAGCTGAGAACCCTCATGCCCCCGCCTCCGTTTCACCGCAGCGGCGGAGTCCTCCCTCGATGATGTCCCAGAAGCGCTCCACGTCGATGTCCACAGCCACGTCCGCCGTGGCGGGGAGGCCTAAGTACCCGAAGGCGTCGCAGTTTGTCCGCCCATAGGAATCCCCGCGGCCTAGGTCGATGCGGACATTCATGGGCTTGGCGGCAACCAGCGCCGGGTCCAGCAGGGCGGCGATGGTGACGGGGTCGTGGAGGGGGCCGCCCTCCCAGCCGAAGACCTCCTTCTGCGCCTTGCAGAAATGCTTCATCAAATCCACAAACAGCCGGGAGGCACAGGTGTTCACCTTCGCCATCCGCTCCACAATGGCGGGGTAGCAGAGGACCTTCCTCGTCACATCCAGGCCGATCATGGTGATGGGACGGCCGGACGTGAAGCAGACGTGGGCGGCCTCCGGGTCCGCCAGGATGTTGAACTCCGCCGCCGGGGTGACGTTTCCGTTGGTATAGGAGCCGCCCATCAAAACGATCCTCCGAATTTTCTCCGCCGCGCCCGGCTCCATCCGCAGGGCCATGGCCAAATTCGTCATAGGCCCGGTGGTGACCACGGTGACGTCTCCTTCCGAGGCCAGCAGCGTGCGGGCCAGGAAGCTTACCGCGTGTTCCTTCTCCGCCGCTTTGCGCAAAGGCGGGAAGACCGGGCCGTCCAAACCCGTCTCGCCGTGGATGTCCCCCGCCGTTATCCGGTCCCGGACCATGGGCCGTCCGCAGCCCGCGTAGACCGGAATATCCTCCCGGCCCAGCCACTGCAATACCCGGCAGGCATTCCGGGCGGTGTTGTCCAGAGTCTGGTTCCCCGCCACAACCGTGACGCCCAGGAGCTCCAGCTCCGGGCTGTTCGCCGCCAGCATGAGGGCGACGGCGTCGTCATGTCCGGGGTCGCAGTCGCAGATGATCTTTTGTCGTATCATAGGTGCCTCTCCCTTCCCAAACGGTTTCGTTTCCGCATCGGCACATTTATGGTAACATATTCCTTTTTTCTTTGCAACGGCAAAATGGGGGCCCTCCCCTTAAGTTGGCAAACCTCCAGGGCGCCGGTACTGCCGCCGGTAAACGCGGCGTCCTCCGCGAATTTATGGGCGGTTATCTTGTTTCATAGTGGCTTGCAAAACCGCCGGTTCCGGGCTACAATAGAAAAAGCAGGAAGGCGGCGGCCTGTCCGCGCAAATTGGAAAAGGAGCGTTGCACATGAAAATCGCGGTACCCTATGAGAACGGCCAGGTGTTCCAGCACTTCGGCCACAGCGGCCAATTTAAGATTTACGATGTGGAGGACGGGCGGATTACCGCGGAGCGGATTGCCGTCCCCGCCGGAAGCGGCCACGGGGCCCTGGCGGGTTTTCTCTCCGGGCTGGAGGTGGACACGCTGATCTGCGGCGGCATCGGCGCGGGAGCCCAGGAGGCCTTGGCCCAGGCGGGAATCCGGCTCTATGGCGGCGTCACCGGCGGGGCGGACGAGGCGGTGCGGGCCCTTCTGGCGGGGACGCTGAACTACAGCGCCGAGGTCCGGTGCGGCCGCCACGACCACCACGGGGAACACGGACACTGCGGAGAGGACCACCACGGCTGCGCCGGAAACAGCGGACGCTGCGGCGGCTGAAGGCCGCGTATCCAAGCCAACGGATAAGGGGGAGGCGCGATGGAAGAAAGCTATGTGCTGCACCTGCAAAAGCAGTATCAGAAGTTCTCCGATTTCTATCTCTGCTACTGCGGCCATGCCCGCTGCGAGCCTCTGCACAGCTATGGCCCGGCGGTCCGGCCCAACTATCTCCTGCACTATATTCTGGACGGAAGCGGCGTCTACCGGGTGGAGGACCAGGAATTCTCCCTGCACAAGGGAGAGGGCTTTTTGATCGAGCCCAACAAGCAGACCTTCTACCAGGCCGGCGAGGAGGACCCCTGGACCTACCTCTGGATCGGCTTCGACGGGGCCAAGTGCGAGAGCTGCCTGCGGAGCCTGGGCCTGGGAAACGGCCAGCTGACCTTCCGCTGCGAGGACGGCGGGGAGCTTTTGAAGCTGGTGGAGTCCATGCTGACCTACAACAAGTCCGACACGGAGGCGGACTTTATGCTCCAGTCCCTGCTGTGCCGGTTTTTCGCCTGCCTTGCCAAGGGGATTTCCCGGGAGTCGGAGCGCCGCCTCACCAAGCGGGAGCGGGAAAACCTGTATATCCACCAGGCCATGGAGTTCATTCGGAACAACTACGCCAACGGCATCACGGTTTCCGACATTGCGGGCTACGTGGCATTGAACCGGAGCTATCTCTTCACGTTGTTCCGGCGGATACTGGGCGTCTCCCCCCAGGAGTGCTTGACCCAGTTCCGCCTGACCCGGGCCAAGGAACAGCTGACGCTGACGGACGCGTCCGTCGCCAACATCGCCATGAGCTGCGGCTATCAGGACCCCCAGGTTTTTTCCAAGGCCTTCAAGCAGCAGTTCGGCATCACGCCGGTCAAGTACCGGAAGTGGGACCGGGAGCGGGCCCTGCGGAGCCTGGAGCATCTGGCGGAAGCGCCGGAGGAGCCCGCCGCCCCGAAACTTTGAGACAAAGCCGATCCGGGCCGCCCTATGGGGCGGCCCGGATCGGCTTTATAGGGGGACGGAGGGCGGACCCAAGGTCCGCTGGATCTCACGCTTTGAGCACGAAGATGTGAGAATCGAAGTCGCAGATGGGCCGCTCGCCGGGCTGGCACTCGCCCGCGCCGCTGTCGGTGGTCACGAGGCCCAGGTTCATCAGCTCGTCGCCATAGTGGGTCCCGCCGCCGTCCACCTGGTAGCAGAGGTCCGGGTCCAGGCCCTGGAGCTTCACCCGGCGGCAGGAGCCGTTGGTCTCGCTCAGCGTCCGGTACCAGCCCACCAGGGCGGTTTTCTTGTCCCCGCTCACCGCCATCCAGGAGGTAAAGTTCCCGTCGAAGGGAGAGCGGAGCCGGTAGAAGTCGCCGAACTGGAGAACCTCCCGGTACTCCTTCATGAAGGCAATCTGCTGCCGGACCTGCTCCCGCTCCTCCGCCGTGAGCTTGTTCAAATCCAGCTCATAGCCGAAGGTGCCGAAGTGAGCCACGTTGGCCCGGGTGGCCAAGGGGGTGATCCGCTTTACCTGGTGGTTGGGCACCGCCGACACATGGGCCCCGATGGAGCTGATGGGATAGCAGTAGGAAGTGCCGTACTGGATTTTCAGCCGCTCCACGGCGTCGGAGTCGTCGGAGGCCCAGCACTGGGGCGCGTAGTACAGCATGCCGGGGTCAAACCGCCCGCCGCCGGAGGAGCAGGACTCGAAGAGGACATGGGGGAAGCTGGCGGTCAGCCGCTCGTAGAGGCGGTAAACGCCCAGGATGTAGCGGTGGAACAGCTCTCCCTGCCGGTCCGGGGGCAGAGCCTCGGAGAAGGGCTCCGAGATGCTGCGGTTCATGTCCCATTTAACATAGGAGATGTTGGCCTCGCTGAGGAGCTTCGCCATCTGGTCATAGATGCAGTCCACCACCTCGGGCCGGGAGAAGTCCAGCACGTACTGGTTCCGGCCATGGGACTCCCGGCGGCCCGGGACGTGGATGATCCAATCCGGGTGGGCCCGGTAGAGGTCGGAATCCTTGTTGACCATCTCCGGCTCGAACCAGAGGCCGAACTGCATGCCAAGGTCGTTGATCCGCCGGGCCAGGCTGGCCAGGCCCTCCGGCAGGCGGTCCCGGTTGGGGGTCCAGTCCCCCAGGCCTGCGAAATCGCTGCACCGGGCGCCAAACCAGCCGTCGTCCAGGACGAAGAGCTCCACGCCGTCCTTGTGGGCGGCCTCGGCGATGGTCACCAGCTTATCCTCGGTGAAGTCGAAGTAGGTGGCCTCCCAGTTGTTGATGAGGATGGGCCGGGGTTTGTCCCGCCACTGGCCCCGGGCCAGGCGGCTGCGGTAGAGCTGGTGGAAGGTGCGGCTCATGGCGTTCATGCCCTCATGGGAGTAGGCCATCACCGCCTCGGGAGTTTGGAAGGACTCTCCGGGGGCCAGCTTCCAGTCGAAGCCGAAGGGGTTGATGCCCAGGGTGACCCGGGTGGTATCCCAGGTGTCCACCTCCGCCTGGGCCAGGAAGTTGCCGGAGTAGACGAGGGAGAGGCCGATGACCTCGCCCTGGTCCTCGTCCGTGCCGGGGCGGCGGAGCATGACAAAGGGGTTGTGGTTGTGGGAGGAGTTGCCCCGGGCGGACTCCACGGACTGGATGCCCTGCTCCAAACGCCGGACCTTCATCCAGCGTTCCCGGGACCAGGCCCCGGAGAAGTGGACAAACTCATAGTCGCGGTCGGGAAGGTCCAGGCAGAGGCTCATGGCGTGGGTGAGGTGGAGGTCCAGCCCCCCCTCGTTCACCAGCCGGGCGGAGCGGGCCAGCGCCGGCCGGTCCGCGAAGAGGGTGTAGTTCAGGTCCAGGGAAACCCCCAGCAGCTCGTCCCGCAGACGGACGGTGAGGGTTTCGGCCTCGCTGCCGGCCTCGCAGTAGGTGGCGGGCAGGCCCTCCAGGGCGGGCTTGCCGGGGGTGACGCTGTGGGACTGGACCACAAAGTCCGTGATTTGGCTGCCGTTGGGCTGTAGAATCTGCACGGCGGGGTGGCGGTAGTCGGTGGAGCCGTAGGAGGGATACTCCTGCCGGGTGTGCTCCAGGGAGAAGAGCTTGTTCCCCTCAAAGACCCAGGAGCTCATGGGGCGGTGCTTCATCTCCAGCAGGTGGTCGAAGCTCTCCCGGTCCCGGATGGCCTTTCCGAAGTACAGCTGCCCCAGGGCCCCGTTGGGAAGCACCTTCATGATGTAGCTGATTTGGCCGTTGGTCAGGTGGAAGGTTTTCGTGCTCTCGTGGTAGGCGATGCTCATAAAGGGTCCTCCTTATGCGGTATACGGTATTGGGCTTACTTCCGGCCCTGCTTGGCGTGGAGGGCGTTGACGTCCTTCGTCAGCTGGTCCAGGCGCGCGCCCTTCAGCTTGTACTGGGTCTTGTAAATCAGGAAGCTGAGGATGGCCAGGGCGATGGGCACGGCAAACATAAGGAAGCGGATGCCCATGATGGTGCCGGCGGACTGAGCGCCGGAGGCCTCGGGATTGTAGCCGATGACGTCCAGGCCCACGCCGGTGAGGGTGGCGGCCACGGCGGAGGCGGCCTTCATCAGGAAGGTCTGGGCGGAGCAGGTGACGGACTCGTTCCGCTTGCCGAATTTCAGCTCGCCGTAGTCGATGACGTCGGCGATGCAGCAGGTGGTGGTGCCCAGGGAGAGGCCGGAGCCGAAGAAGATGAAGGCGCAGGAGGCGATGACGCCGGCGGTGCTGGAGGGAGCCACATAGCCCAGGGCAAACAGCAGCACCAGGCCCACAACCGGGAGGGCGCAGGCCAGAAGGTAGACCTTCTCGCGCTCCATGTTCTTGGCGATCTTGGGGAAGAGGAAGAGGCCCACCATTTCGGCGATAATGGCATAGCCGAAGATGGAGTACAGGTAGGCGTTGCCGCAGGCCTCTTTGAAGTAGTAGACGGCGAAGGCCTTCAGAATCTGGGTGCAGAGGTTGAAGGTCAGCAGCAGGCCGATGAAGGCCACCAGCTGGTCGTTCTTGATGATGATGGCGAAGGCTTCCTTGAGGCTGGTCTTTTCCGCCTTGCCCTCTCCCACGGTGGGCTTTTCCTTGACCACGGCGCAGGTGATGCCGATGCAGACGATGAACAGCACCACGATGGCCACGGCGGCGTAGGTGAAGCCGGTGACGGAAATGTTCAGCACCTGGCCGTTGTCCTGGGTCTGCATGACGGTCCGGTCCCCGGCCATTTCATTGAAATAGTTGATGAGGTTCAAGCCGAAGGTGCACACCAGGAAGCCGCCGATGGAGGCGAAGATGCGGGGGACAACGGAGATGGACTCCCGCTCCCGGGGGTCGCTGGAGAGGTTGGGCAGCCAGGACCAGTAGGGCACGTCCATGATGGTGTAGGTCATGCCGTAGAGGATATACATGACGGACACATAGACCATCAGGGTCCCCTTGTCGGTGATGCCGCAGGTGGTGAAAAGCAGGATGAAGAACACGGAGTTGATCAAGGTGCCGATGATAAGCCAGATACGGAATTTGCCGTACCGGGTGTGGGTGTTGTCCACAATCATGCCCATCATGGGGTCGTTGACGGCGTCCCAAATCCGGGCGGCGCCGAGGAGCACGCCGGCAAAGGCCGCGCTCAGGCCCAGGGTATCCGTCATGTACAGCATCAGGAAGGCGCCGACGAGGTTGCAGATGGCATCCTTACCGATGGCGCCGATGCCGAAGGCGTACTTTTGGCTGGCGGGAAGCCGTCTGGTCTGGGTGTCCGGGGTTGTCATTGTGGGTTCCTCCTTCATTCTCATGCATACTTTGTGAAACGGCGGGCCCTCCGTCTTTCTATATCTGATTTTAGCAGAAGAACCGGGAAAATGTGACGGAAATATGTTTGAAAGAACGGAGGATATGTTAGTTTCAAACATTGGATGTCAAAAAGACGGCTTGAATTTTGTACAATATTACGACATATGCTTCAATTATTGCAGACTAAAATGTCAGTTTTTGGTGTAAAGTGACTATATTTTCCAGTTCCAAAAAGATGAGGAATGTTATCTCTCCGCTTTTCGAAAACAGTTGAAATGTTAAATAGATTCCGACTTCCCCCGCTTTCTGGAGATGTGCGGCGTTTGCAAACCAGAATTGGTTATAATAACGGAAAATCGCATATTTTTTTGTGCAAGAAGTATAATTTCGAGGCGGCGCGCCAGGAAACTTTGCCCAGTTTGATTCTTGCCAAGAGCAGGGGGGAAGGCTATACTAAGGCCATCCTCTGGGGAGCACGAAACCGGAGGGAACCTACTAACAACGATGCGGGAAGGCGGGAGCCTTCCAGGAAACAGGAGGATATCACCATGTTTCAGAAGATGTTTGATGAAGCCGGCGCCCTTTGCTTTGGCAGCCTGATGCTCACTTCCAATATGAATAAGGCCGGGGTCGAGGATGGATTCGACCGCCTGCGCAAGCAGGAGGCCGCCCGGAAGAACCGGAGCACGGCGGGCGGCATGTTCTGCCGCAAGGCCTACCGGCACGCCTGAGCGTCCGGCACAGACACTGAAAAAAGGAAGAGGGAAACGGGTTGGGCCCCCCTTGACAGGGGTATCTACGATTCGAGGAAACACCCCGGCGGGAATCACGCTGAGATTTCCTGCCGGGGGCTTTCTTTGTCCTGCTGGATGTCTCCGCTAATGCAGCCAATGTCATTGTAATGAATCTCAATGGTCTGCATGGCCTTCTTAGACCACTTCGTGCTTTTCTCATGTACCACGATCTTCTGGATGAACAGTCGCAGCAATTCCGGTGTCAGCTCCGTAATATCCGTATACCGCCTGGCCTTGGCGATAAAGCCGTCGGTGCTGGAAACCGTATCCCGCAGCTTCTGGATGGCCGCCTCTTTCGCTGGAATTTCCTCCACCAGCTTTTCCTGTTCCTCGGTATAGCCGCTGGACAGCGTCTGAAACTGTTCCACCGAAAGGTGGCCAAGCACCCGGTCCTCATACAGCCTCTTAAAGATGGCATCCAACTCTGCGCCGCGTTTCCGCGCGGCGGTCAGCTCCCGTTCCAGCCTGCGGATTTCCCTCTGGATTTCAGCAGACTGCCTGCCGCCAATGTACTCAGCGAACTCTCTGGTATGCTCCCTGGCCATCGCTGTCACTCGCCGCAGGTCCTCCAGGATCACCTCATCCAGCACACACTCCCGGATGTAGTGGGCAGTGCAGACCTCCGCTCCTTCTTTCTTGTAGGTGCGGCAGGTGAAGTTATTCCAGGTGGGCTTCATCGTGTGTGCCCGGTGCAGCACCATTGTGGCCCCGCAGTCCGCGCACACCACCAGCCCAGAGTACTTGTTCTGCTCGTTCATCTTGGTAGGACGACGCCTGTTCTGCCGTACCCGCTGGACAATGTCCCAAACCTCCTGGGTCACCAGCGCAGGGTGTGTTCCCTCAAACACCAGACATTCTTCTTTGGGATGCTCAACATGACGTTTGTCCTTGTAGGACTTCGTACTATACTTCATGTTGATGGTATTACCCAGGTACAGCTCATTTTCCAGCATACTTGCAATTGTGCTGCTGGTCCAATGACAGGGTTTTTCTGTGTTCAGAGCCGTGTGATTAACCCCGAACCTCAGATAGGCGTAAGTCGTGGGGCAGAGAATCTGTTCCTCCCTCAGCCGGCGGGCGATCTGGCTCGGCCCGCTGCCGGCGGCGCACATGGCGAAGATACGTCGCACAACTGTGGCGGCCTCTTCATCTACCACCAGCTTCTTGCTGTCGGCTTCGTCCTTTTTGTAGCCGTAGGGCGCTCTGGTGCCAAGCCGCTCCCCGCGCTCCGCTTTGGCCTTGAGGACAGCCCGCACCTTGCGGCTGGAGTCCCGAACATACCATTCATTAGAATATTTTCCATAAAGAATGATACGTTTATAGTTCCACAAATCCGACAAAATTGTAGTAGATTTTAATATTGCGCTCATCGTGTCCGTTGATTGACCTACGCTCCCCGACCTCAATGCGCTTCACCAAACGCAGAAGCGTCGGACGGTCCAGTTCCTCCAGCTTGGAGTAGTCTCGGATCATTGTCAGCCAATCGTCAGCGGCCTTTTCATCCTCGTGGCAAGCTTCTAACTGAGCAGACAACTTCGTCCGCTGTTCCAGCTTCTCTGTGCGCTCATCCTCATATCGCTTTAGCAACTGGACGCATACCGCCTCCGGGATCGCGCCTTTCACCTTGTCCTCATAGGCGGTAATCACCAGCTTTTCTAATTCCGCCAGCCGCTTATTCAGTGCGTCCATGGTTGCCTGTAGTGTTTTCCTCTGCTCCAGCCCGGCGGCATTGCGCTGTGCCATGATTTTCTCTTTGAGATTGTCCGGCTGATTCTGCGCCAGCGCCGCCTTGAAACGGATGTCAATCAACAGCAGTTCGGTCAGTACCCTCTGGTTGATGATGTGGCCTGAGCAGACAGTCTTTCCACCTGTGACATAGCGGTTACAAGCGTAGCTCTGGTAGGTGGATGGGCTTCCGTCCTTGCGCTTCCGGCCATCCCTATAGTGCCGCATAGGAGATTTGCAGTCCATGCAGAAAAGGACGCCTGTGAATAACGCTGTTTCTCCGGTCTTGCTGCTCCGGAATTTTGCTTTCCGGGCGTCCAGCTCCCGTACCAAATCCCATGTCTCCCGCGAAATTAACGGCTCATGGGTATTTTCCACCCTGATCCACTCGCTATCCGGCTTGGCAACCTGTTTGTGAACCTTATAGGAAAGGTTGCCCGTCTTGTTCTGCACCATATGCCCGAGATAAACCTCGTTGCGAAGGATGGCCTTGACCGTGGGTGGCGCCCAAAAATCGCCATCTTTGCGAATGTTGGGCTTGCCTTGCCTCATGTAGTAGAAGGTTGTGGGCGTAGGCACATTCTCAGCGTTCAGCGTTGTGGCGATTTTGCGGTAACTGCACCCCTGACAGCGAAGGTCGAAGATACGAATTACCACGGGGGCGGTTACCGGGTCGATAACCAAGACGTGCTTATCCTCCGGGCTTTTCAGATAGCCGATGGGAGCGTAGCAGCCGACATATTTCCCAGCCTTGAACGTGGACTGCTTGACGGCTCTAATCTTGTTGCTGGTATCCCGAGCATAGAGATCGTTCATCACATTTTTCAGAATAACCAGCATCTCATTGTTTTTGTGGATCGTATCCACACCGTCATTGAGTGCGATGAACCGGCAGCCCAGCGAGGGGAACACAACGTCCGTATATTTGCCGCTTTCGATGTAGTCTCTTCCCAATCTGGAAAGGTCCTTGCACAGTACCAGATTGATCTTTCCGGCGGTGGCGTCCGCAATCAGGCGGTTGAAATTCGGCCTGTCAAACGTCGTACCCGAAACCCCGTCATCACAATATGTGTCATACAAATTCCAACCCTGTTCCCGCACATACCGGCTGAGCATTTCACGTTGATTTTCGATGGAAACGGATTCGCCTGTTCTCTCGTCGTCACGGCTGAGCCTGCAATAAATTCCGACATTGTAAGTTTCCTGCATCTTAATTTTTATGACCTCCTTGGACGCAGGCACATAGCATCTGTTACCTGCTATTATTATATTCGCTTTCGCACATTAAAGCAATAGATTTTCGAGAATTTATGCTGAATTTCTCTGGTTCCGCTCCAGCTCAATCAGGTCAAGGACTGCACCCATTTCACCCTCGCCCGCAAATTCGCTGGACAAGTGATAAGTAACACCGTCTACCTCAATTTCAAGGCCGAGGTTCAAAAGCTGATAGGTATGATTTCCATATCGAAAGCCGGGGATACCGCCCGGTTTGTCGATGGGTTCAACTTGCTTTTTCACTTTTTCTATGATTGCTCCTCCTTCAAATTTTCAAAATGACTGCGTGAAATTAGGATTGCATTTTGCAATTCTGATTGGATTGTAACCGACATGGCAAAGTGGTGGCGGAAATTTTGTCCGCCACCAAAAATCACCGCTCTGCCTCCCGGCGTTTCTGCCGGGTCTGCTCCTGCTGGTGTATGGCGGTGTCGGCGTTGCGCTTCACCTGTTGAAGCCGCCGTAAATCGTCCAGGATGGGCTTGTATTGCTCATACTCGGCCTTGTACTCCTGTTGAAGCCTCGCCTGCTCCTGTTCCCACGCATGAGCGGGGATTTTACCAGCAGGGGAACGGTACTTGTCCAGCTTGCGGCGGGCCATGTGGAACGTCCGCAACTCGCCCTCATGCTCCCTCTCAAAATTTTCCCTCTTGCCCTTCCACTTGATACCCTTCCACTCGTCATAGATGGGCTTGGTGTCCCGGTAGAGATCAACAAGGCGAAGCAGTTCCTTCAACTCGTTCAGACGGTCACGCTTCGCTTTCATGGATGTGTTGATGGCCTCCGCCCGCTCACCCTGGGCGGCGATATGGGCCTCCAAATCTTCCAGCGTGACGATGTCTTTCTCAGTCAGAAAATTGACGGCCTCGGCAAAATCTTTGAGGTTCCCAATCTTGGCATTGCGGCTCCATGCTCCGGCGTTTCGGCCCTCATAGTAGTCGGTCAGCAGGACGGCAAGGGTCGGGGCCTGGGGCTGGCTCAATTCTTCTTTTATGGCCTTTATCCAATCTGCCAGGCTGGCGATTTTCTTCCGAATATCCCGCAGAATGTTGTTGGCCTTTCTTATCCAGCGGTTCAGATCGCCCTTGTCGGTGGTGATGCCTTTGGCCTCCATCTGGCGGACGGCCACACCCTCATGGATGGTGGGCAGCAGGTCAAGGCCCTGACGCTCGTAGGAGCGATGGTCGATGCGGCAGGCCAGCCCCTTTTCCTCAAACTTGGCATTGACCATAGCGGCCCACGCCTCCCGCCAATGTTCCAGCGTTTCTGGGCTTCCCCAATCGGTGGTAGGAACAGCGTCAAAGAGGGGCTTGCCGTCCTCGCCCATGATGTGGTTCCCGTCCTCGTCCAGACGGTAGACACGCCGCTGCTTAAAGCCCCATTTGCCGCTTTCCTCGATAGGCCGGATAGGGCAGAGAACATGAAAGTGCGGGTTAGGAATACCGCCGCCCTCCTTGTCCGGCTGGTGGATGGCAAAGTCGGCAATCATGCCCCGGCCCACAAGCTGCTCCGAAACAAATTGCCTTGCAAGAGCGATGTTTTCCTCCAAAGAGAATTCGTTCTGCAAGGCAATATCGAAGCTGTATGCAAGCTGGGCTTTCTTGCCGCGCTCGGCCTTCTCCACGGCGTTCCAGAGGGTGGCACGGTCTTGGTAC
Source organism: Oscillospiraceae bacterium (assembly GCA_910574635.1). Classification (GTDB taxonomy): domain Bacteria; phylum Bacillota; class Clostridia; order Oscillospirales; family Oscillospiraceae; genus Oscillibacter. The sequence continues at coordinate 25,037 of CAJTCG010000016.1, forward strand.
TCGGCGGGGGCCTGGGGCGGCAGGAGAATGTCTGTGCAGACCACGCCGCCCTTGTGGGTGTAGTCGCTGACTTCGCCATAGTATTCGCTGTAAAGTTTCTCCCCGGCACGGTAGGCGGCAGAGGTGACAATGGACTGTCCCGCGCTTCGTTTGATTTGGGTAACATGGAAGTGAAATAGCGCCAATCAATCACTCTCCTGCTGGTCAACGTTGCGGCTCACCAGAGCGGCAACTTCCGGCAGAGAAAAGATTTGCTCCACCAAAATGCGAAACTCGCTTTGGCTCATGCCCCGCACCTCTGGGACCACGCTTTCCACATCGGCCCCTCGGACAATGAGCCGGTGGTTTCGCTTCTTCCTCTCGCCGTCGGTGTAGTATCGGATACGGTTTTCTAATCGCTGGCACCTGTGCTGGTACTGCTCCCGTTTGGCAACGGCCTCGTCGTATTCTTTTTGCAGTTCTTCTTGTGATTTTTCCATCGTTAGACCTCCTGATTTTGGATTTTGAAAATAGAAAGACCGCCTTACCCGTAAAGGTAAAACGGTCATAGGGAAACCATGTTCAGTTCCCCGCAGGGGCAGGGATAGCCGCGAAGCGGCGCAAGGGGCGCAGCCCCTTGTACGGAGCAGAGCGATGCAAACGGCCCCGACATTCGGATGTCGGGGCCGCCGCCTCGCAGAGCGCACGATACATGGTCGCAGACTATGTATAGAAGTGCGCCCTTCGGGTCTGTCTACCGTTAGCGGTTCAGGTAATTCTTCAACATCTGTGCTACCTGCGCCCTGGTCGCAAGGCCCTTGGGGTCCAAGATGCCTCCACCCTTACCGTTAATGACGCTGTTCTCCACAGCCCAGCGTAGGGCATCCCGCGCGTAGCCGCTGACCTTGTCCGCATCGGTGAAGTGCAGTTCCTTATCGGTGGCCGCAGGACTGCCAGCGTACCGCCAGAGCATGACGGCCAATTGCTCACGGGTGATGTTGTCATCAGGCCCGAACATCCCATTGCCATAGCCGCCCACGATGCCGCGCTCTGCCGCCCAGGTGATCGCCGGGGCGCACCATGCGCCGGGAGCTACGTCTGCGAAGTTGCTGCCGTCCGTCACGGCGGGCCTGCCCTCCTTGTTGTAGAGAATTTGGGCAAGCTGGGCGCGGGAGAGATTGTCGTTTGTTCCAAATCGCTCGCTGTTGTAGCCGCCCATCAACCCGCTCTGTAACGCATACTCTACACTCGTCATATACCATGCGCTGATGTCTACATCCTGGAATGTTGCGGCCCGGCTCTCCAGAACCGCAAACGTGGAAAAATGCGTGGTGGTAAATGTAGCAATGCCGTTCTCATATTTTACAGGGAAATAGGTGATCGCTCCATCGTCAGCAATATAACAGGCGACGATTTGCCGTCCTTCCGTATCGGCGGGTCGCTCATACGGAACAGAAACGGTTACATTGCCGTTGAACTCATGAAACTCTTCCGTTGAAACAGTTTTCCCAGTGTTGTCCTTATGGACGATGGAGGCAGAGAGTTCCACAAACACTGCGCTGCTTAGTACGTTTGCGATTGGATATTTTTGCGTTGAGGGGATGGCGTCAATATCGACTGTATTCACCTTGATGGCAAGATGATCGTTACTTCCTGTCAGAGCATTGGAAACCGTTTGCAAGGCATCCCCACTCATTTCGATACTGCCGCTCTGCATTGTAATAGAAAGGCCGGAAATATTCTCGTTGCTGTTTATAGCTTTCACCACATTTTGCGGAATGCTGATTTCAGAAACCTTTTCCTCTGCGGAAACATCAAACTTCATGGTGTCTCCCGCAACGGTTTTTTCAATGATTTCTGATAGTTGCTTCTCCGTAGCGGTTACTTCGGCCACATTGTTATTGACCTTCGCTGGAATGCTTTGATCGTTCGCGGTAATATTTCCGGTTTGATTATTGGAGGATGACGGATTGCTTGTACTTCCAGAACTGCTGCCGCCGGAGGAACTACCGCCGGAAGAACTGTTTCCGCCAGAAGGATTGCCCCCGCCAGAAGGATTACCGGTTGCCGGAATTACCTCAGTTTCACGGTAGCCGCAAGACGCGCATACGCGCTCCCTCAAGCCGTTTGCTGTCGCGGTGGCGTTTGTGATAACGGTCCAATCGCCGAAGCTGTGGCCGGTTGCGGGAATGACCTCTGCCTCTGAAAACATATACCAGCACACAGAACAACGTACTGCGTCCGTCCGACCTTCTCTTGTGCAAGTCGGTGCGTATCCGGCAACAGTCGTTTTCTCATGTTGCCGGTCACTGTCGTTTCCCACCTTCACCGTTGTAGTCATGACAAGGTTGTTTGCACCGCGAATAGTAATGGTGGCTGTTCCGGGATTGTTGCCCTCAATGCGGACGCTAGTGTGTCCGGTTGTTGTTCCAATCCCGGCCACATGGGGATTGTCCGATGTGACCTCGTAGAGCGTGGTGGCATTGGCAGGAGTCAGCACAGGGGCAATGTCTACATAGCCGCCCACTCCTACATGGTAGAGTTCGTTGACGGTTCCACCCTCTGGCAGGGGCGCGTCTATCACCGTGACTTCGCAAGAAGCGGTTAGGCCGTTTTGGGTGGTGCCGGTGATGGTGGTGGTGCCTGGGGTAATGCCAGTAATGGTGCAAGACTTGTTGTTCTCCGAAATAACCACTTCCGCGATACTGGTGTCAGCGGAAACCCAGGTCCACTTTGGAACGGAAGTAGCGGGGGTTACCGTCGGGCGAATCGTGTGGACATCGCGCACCCGAACCTCAACGGTATCAGGTATAGAAACAGAATCGGGAAGGGCTTCGGTATTGGCTACGGTAAAGATGTAATTGTCAAAGGCAATATCACCGGGTGAGTAGTCTTTACGATAAGTAATTGAATTTCCGTAGTAGTCGCTTATAGCTATGGAGTTCAAGCGCCATACTCCGCTCGGAATATTATCTTGAATCGGCAACATCATTTTTACTATGTGGGTTTCGCTATTGTAAGAAACAAATCGTGTTGAGACAGAATTGCGTCCGTCAGTAGTGTCTGCATAAAAACTGAGGTATCCGCCTGTGACCTCTGATTCATCTTCCACTTCAACGTCAAAGTATAGTGTGTCCCCAACGATTACTGTCCCGCCAGGGTTGTCCATAGAAACACTCTTAACCACAGGTGGTGTGAGATCACCAGAAGTTCCCGATACAGTAAACACATAATCATCAAAGGGAATATCACCAGGCAAGTAGTCTTTACGATAGGTAATTGAATTTCCATAGTAGTCGCTCATAGCTACGGAATTCAAGCGCCATACTCCGCTCGGAGTATCATTTTGAATCTGTAGCGTCATTTTTACTATGTGGGTCTCGCTATCGTAAGAAACAAATCGTGTTGAGACAGAATTGCGTCCGTCAGTAGTGTCTGCATAAAAACTGAGGTATCCGCCCGTGATCTCTGATTCATCTTCCACTTCAACGTCAAAGTATAGCGTGTCCCCAACGGTTACTGTCCCGCCAGGGTTGTCCATAGAAACACTCTTAACCACAGGTGGTGTGAGATCACCAGAAGTTTCCGATACAGTAAACACATAATCATCAAAGGGAATATCACCAGGTAAGTAATCTTTACGATAGGTAATTGAATTTCCGTAGTAGTCGCTCATAGCTACGGAGTTTAATCGCCATACTCCGCTCGGAGTATCATCTTGAATCTGTAGCGTCATCTTTACTATGTGGGTTTCGCTATTGTAAGAAACAAATCGTGTTGAGACAGAATTGCGTCCGTCAGTAGTGTCTGCATAAAAATTGAGGTATCCGCCCGTGATCTCTGATTCATCTTCCACTTCAATGTCAAAGTATAGCGTATCCCCGGCAGCTACTGTTCCGCCAGGGCTATTCATGGAAATGCTCTTGACCACTGGTGGCGTGAGATCATCTGAAGCCGCAAAGGCTGGCGTAGACAGTATGCCCATAACTAAACACAGGGAAAGGAAAATTGCCAATAGTCGTCTTTTCATGTTGTATTTCCTCCGACCTTTCAGTAGTGTTGTGTTTTCAGAGAAAATCTTACCAGAAATTTTACCTTTCCGCAAGGCATTTCCCCTCTATTATTTTTCAATGGAGGTATTGAAAAATGTAGGTTTCTATGCTATCCTGTCCATTGTAAGAAACAGAGTGGGTTTTACAAGAAAGTAAACATTCCTGTAAAAATGCCCCTCTTACAACAACTTGGCGTTTTCGTAAATCTCCGCCCGGTAACGAAAGGTAGACAGCGGCATCCCACACTCTTTCGCCGCCGCTGTGCCGGTGATTGCCCCCGCTTTCCATCGTTGGTAGGCACTATGGTAGTTCTCCGGGAGCGGCTTGGGCGGTCTGCCGAACCTCACACCCCTGGCCTTTGCCGCCGCTATGCCCTCGGCCTGCCGCTGGCGTATGTTGGTGCGCTCGTTCTCCGCCACGAAAGACAGCACTTGCAGGACAATATCGCTGAGAAACGTCCCCATCAGATCCTTACCCCGACGGGTGTCCAGGAGCGGCATATCCAGCACCACAATGTCGATCTTTTTCTCCTTGGTGAGAATCCGCCACTGATTCTGGATTTCCTCATAGTTGCGCCCCAGCCGGTCAATGCTCTTGACGTAGAGCAAATCGTCCGGCTTTAACTTTTTGACCAGCTTCTTATACTGAGGCCGATTGAAGTCCTTGCCGGACTGCTTGTCCATGAAGATGTTCTGTTCCGGGATGGACATTTCTCGCATGGCAATGAGTTGCCGGTCCTCGTTCTGTTCTCGGGTGCTGACCCGGATATAACCGTATGTATTTGAAATGGCTTCAAACCTCCTCTTGCATAGTGACGCTCAAAATGGTGTTTCGCTTTCCGCACAGTACCCGCGCGGGTGGCCTCAGCAGGCCGGATGAGTGGCCATGGGTACGGATATACCCCCTGCCATCTGAGGGTCGCGAAAGCACCCGCACGGGCAAGGTGAGAAGTCAACTGTTAGAGTAGCAACCCTCTACCATATCACTCAATATCTGGATGGAACTGTTGATTGCGTCCAGCATTTTCAGAACATCCATCAGATTCTCTCTCGACATTTGAGCAAAGGTGTCCACCTGTTTCAGAAAATCGTTGGTGTGTGCTATAACGCCATCCGCAAAGTAGGCCATACCCATCATGGCAGCAATTTGTTCCTTCGGAAATCTTTCTGCTGTCAAGGATTCTGATTCCTGCGGCTGCCCCTTTGTCAGATATTCGTCTACCGTTTGGATTTCTCCCGATACCAGCAGGGTAGATACCTCCTTCTGCTGGTCCGGGGCCAGCTTGGATATTTTCTTTAAGGTCGTGCTGGACACGGGCTTCTCCGCACCGCGCAAAGTCTCCTTCGCCTCCGGCGTCAGATCGGTTGCGATTTTGATGTGCCGCGCGATGGTGCTGGGGTGGGAGCCGGTCACGCCAGCAGTATCCTCAATGAAGGATTTCCTCCTGGATTGCAAATTGCAATCCACGTTGTTTCCCTTCGCCTTGTTCATCCCAATCGCTTGGGCAGTCCCGGCCTTTGTCTCAGGATAGAGCATTTCATAAATATCTTTGCGCCGCCTATACAAATCTCCAATTTCCAGCGGGGATAGATTTGTCCGCGCAAAGTTCTCGTCAAGCTCGGCCAGCTCCGCCGTCAGCCCGTCCAAATCGGTGATCGTACACTCTACCTCCGTCCAGCCCAGCAGCTTCACGGCCTCCAGCCGGTGCAGTCCCGCGACCAGGGTATAGTCCCCTGTCAACGTGATCGGATTCAGCAGACCGATCTCCGAAATGCTGAACGCAAGTTCTTCAATATTGCTTTCCAAAGCGGCGCGCCGTCCGGGATTGACCTTGATTTCATCAATTCTGACTTTCATACTCCATGCCTCCCGCCCCGCTTCTGCCAGATAATGTCGTAACCGAGTATATCGGCCAGTTCAATCGCCTCGTTGTAACGCAGAGTGCCGCGCTTGAGCTTGTCCGAGAGATTGGGAACGCTGGCGCTCCACCCATGGACCACCGCCAGCGTCCGTACCACCTCGCTCATGGTCGTGCCTTCCTGCACGATATGGGCCTTAATCTCGTTTCGTATGTTCATGTTGATTTCTCCTAAAATTGTCATATCGTTGCCGTTCCTGGCCGAAACCCGTTCCTGCCCCTGGTTCTCAGCGGCGTTTTGTTCCCTTTGGCATACTCATATCGTCGCATACTTCACCGGGGAACATATCCGTTTCGGACGGTCATGCAGTTGTCGAGGTGCATAAGTATCGCTGCATGACCTATCATACTAAAATTTTTCGCCCTTTCCCGTATATCCAAGAGGTCGGAAATCGGCCCCAAAAGAGGCAAATTTCCACGCTTATGGAAATCTGTCCGCAGGCGTCATAATTCGATGGAATATTGCCCATTTCTATGTTATAATTTGTCTGCAAAAGGCGAAGGAGGCATTGAAATGGAGAGTATCATCCTCACGATTTCGGAGCGGTTAGAGGATTTGAGGAAAAAGCATGGCCTGACACTGGAGCAATTAGCGGAGGCCACCAAAATATCCAAGTCTGCGCTGAGCAAGTACGAAAACCAGGACTTCAAAGACATCAGTCCGTTCAATGTCGCAACCCTGGCGAAATTTTACGGTGTGACTACCGACTATCTCCTGGGTGTTAGCAATATGGAAAGGCCAGATGATGCGGAGATACAAGAGTTACGGCTGACAAATGGCGCCTTGGATGTATTAAAAAGCGGTGGCTTCAACGGGGTGCTGCTGTCTGAGGTTATATGCCACAGGGACTTCCGGCAGTTGATGGTGGATATGGAGATTTTCGTTGACCATATCGCCCAAATGCAGATCAACAACTTGAACTATGGCCTGGGAACAGCGCGGGGCATTGTGCAGAAACAGTACCGCCCGGACGAAAACGAATTGTTTTACCGAACCGCTGAATTAGGAGAGATTCCTGCGGATGAGTATGTCAGTTCTGTTCTCCGGGATGATTTGACCGGCATCCTGCGTGATATACGCGAGGCCCACCCGAAGAAAGCAAAAGATGATGCGGACATATCGCCAGTTGCTGTTATGGAGGAATTCCAAAAGAAGGTCCAGGCTGTCATTGAAGGAGAAGGGAGCCCCGAGGAGCGGGCCGCGAAAGCGTGTCTGGCAGCATGGGGCATCGACTATGACAGCTTGACCCCGGAGGAATTTGTGGTGCTGATTGGAGTATTGGAAAAATCCAAGTTTAAGGAGAACAGCATCAGCCGGAGAGGAAAGAACCGACTTGCGCCGCAGAAAAAGCGCAAAAAATAAAAGAGGGCGCATGGCTCAGCCCCATAAGCTGAACCATGCGCCCTCTTTATAACATCAACAGTAAATCAGGTCTGCCCTTATCATCTCTTCCACTTGGGCATGGTTTTATAAAACCATCTCAAAAAAATCATAAGCTTCCAGCTAGTATATCTTGATGAAGTTTCTGATCTGCTTCGATGGATTCCTTGATCATTTCTTCTGTGATGTTATTTTCGTCTTGAAATCTGTGTAGGTAAGTTTCAAGCCATGCATATTTTTGCAACACTTTTATGTTGTCGGCATACTTACTTTGCATCCTTTGTATATTTCCTCGAACGTAACTAATTAACCACGGACGGGAGCTTTGGTGCATACATGACAGGAAATCCAGAAAAATTTGTCCATCAATATCTTGCAACATACGTATACTGCACTGTGGGTGAGAATTTTCATTTACCAGCAATTTTACAATGTCAGGACTAACTAAAACCCTTGGATAAATTGCATAGATGTTTTCCATCCTATATGCTTCGACTAATGCTTTGCCCCAAACAAACGTTTCGTTAAAGCACAAAGAACCGACCGTTATTCCACCACGTATCAGGATTCCTTTGGATAGAGCTAAAAACTGAAACATAGATGTAAAAAAAGACATTGCCCCTATAATACTACATTGCTCAACATAGGAACAGTGCGGTGGAATGGCTTGTACAAATATAATATTATCAGAGAAAGCTTTGATTTTTATATTGGAAAAGTGTAATTGCTCTCCAAATTGTTCGCATAATGCTTTTGAAGTTCCAAAAAGTTCATATACAGAGGAAAAGAAGGAAAATTCGTCATGCATGATTGCATCAGCAGAACCAAGTATATCCAAAAAGGCAATCATATGTTGGCTTGATAGATAGTTATATAAATCTTCTCTTTTGAGTTCAAATTCTTGAGTTTGATTATGTTCTTCCGACATCATTTAAATCACTCCATTCATACCTAAATATCCGCCATTTTTAACCGCCAAAAAGTGTTTTCTACCGTTGGATGGAGGACACTATACCTACAGCTAATTTTTGCAATACGAATTATACCATACTTCAGCACAAAATCCAATGGTTTTACCATATTTAACAAATAATTCGTTTATCTGAAAGTTTTGGGAAAGTTTCTTGTTTCGCAAGGCATACAACACAAAATGCATGGACTAACAGTAAACCCTCCTGCTACAAGAGGGGAACTGCGAGGAACAGGTTGTAAAAACGTATCTGAACTCGTTTAGCATTGACTATGACGGCGTTATACTGGAGAAATTTTTGGCGCTGATCTGGATATTGAAGAAATCCAAGTTTGTCAGAAATAGCATCAGTCGGCACGGAAGGAGACAACCTACATCACGGGAAAGGGGCAAAAAAGTAAAGAGGGTGTATGGTTCAGCTTTTAGACTGAACCATACACCCTCTTTGTAGTGTCAGCAATAAATCAGGTCTACCCTTATTATTTCTTCCACCTGGGCACGAATAGCGTTCATCTTGCCCACCCATGTCATCTGGTCACGGGCCTTCAATTCCTCAGTCACACCAGCGGCAGCGGCCATGCGAGGGATCATGGTGTCAAGATACCTCTGCGCCGCCTTGCCAATTTCCAGCAGATGAGGATACAGTGTCCCGTACAGGAGCATATAACTGTACCTGCCGGGGTGATGCTCTTTCAAGTACCGCTCCCTCATACGGCCATAGATGCCGATCTCCTTGTCAGGCTGGTCATCCATGGCAAGGTCCGGGATATAGTAATCGCCAACTTTTGTGTAGGTTAAAATGTCATTACTCTGATTATTCATAATCAGCACCTCCGTTTTTCACCAATTTTGTCGGAGGCAACAGGGATGCTATGTCCTGCGTGTACTGTCATTCTTTATGGATAAGTTTCATTGAACAGATTTTTGAACGGCATCAGCTCGTTGCTCTCGCTGCTGTCGGTGTCCACGTTGTCGTTGATGGCAATGTAGCGGACGCCGAACATAGGAAATCGCTCCTCGATGTACAGCCCGGTGTGAAGCTGATTTCGGCCCAGACGGGACAAGTCCTTCGTGATGATGATACCAATCTCTCCGTTTTCCATGTCGGCCATCATCTGTTGGAAACCTGGGCGCTGAAAATTTGCCCCGCTGTGTCCGTCATCGATGTAAAAACAGGGATTAGGGAAGTGGTGGTCAGCGGCATACCGCTGCAAGATCATTTTTTGATTTTGAATGCTGTTTGACTCGTTTTCCGTATTGTCGTCCTGGCTGAGACGGCAATACAGAGCGGTTTTCTTTTGGCTTGACGTTGTCATCTTGCCCTCCTTTGTTAGTCAAACCGTTCAGAGCATTGCAACGCTATAATACTCTAAAACGGCCTGGATATCCAGCGCTTTTCCCAGACAGCGCCGGGATTACGCACACAGTTTTTGCTGCTGAATTTCTAGGTCGATCAGAGCTTTCAGTTTTTCTTCCGGCGAACAATGTCCATTTTCCGGGAACACAGACACCACTCGGATGGTCCTGCCGTAAGAAACCTGGATACGTTCCATTCTGATTTCTTGTTTGTCGTTTGGCTTGTCTATGGTCAGAGACCTCCTTTCTTGACAGTTTTGCCAGTTTGTAAATTTGAACCTGTAAGAACATATCCAATTATAATTTTGAAAATTGCCTGTCTGAAACCGCTTTTTGTGAATTCACAAAAAGCGATTTTCGCTACACTCGCCCACACTGGGCTTGACAGCCTAGGTGGGGCAGGGACTCCAGCGCGGGTGGAGGTGGGCCACACGGGGCCTCCTGTGGGCCGACGGAGGGCTATTTCTGACTGGAGAGCAGATAGACCTCCTCACAGAGTTTATCCACCAGGAAAATCAATTTTCCAACAGCCTCCGCATCCATGTTTTTTGCCTGTTGGTGGCGGGAAATTTGATTTGCGTTGGAATAGATCATGTTGACGCTGGCGTGCAGGGCATGGTTCAGCTTCGATGAATGGCCCTTGAACACATTCCCTTGAATCAGACGGCAAAAATAGGCTGTACTGTTCAGCCTGGTCATTCTGATATACCGTTGAAGCCGTTGATATTCTTCTTCCGTCATGCGGACAGAGAGATTTCTGCTGTAGTCCCTCATAGGCTGGCGGACTTTTCTGCCTTTCCTGTAATCACGCGGCATGGAGATACCCCTTCTTCCTTAGCGCATAGAGCCGTTCGTACACAGCACTCAAAAGGCAAACAGCGTGGCGGAGCTGTTCTGCAGTACCGTAGCCGCTGTTAAAATCACGGGCGATTGTGTTGATCTCACGCCCCGCCTCGTTCATGAAGCGGATGGCCTCCCAGGTTTCCTCCTCCCGGTGCAGGACAGGGCGGTTGATTTCCAACTGTGCCATCAACCAAGCGTTGGCGGACAGTCCGGCGGCCGCGCTCTTTTCCTTCAGCAGCTCGTAGTCCCTGACGCTCATGCGGACACAGGTACGATGTGATTGTTTGCTCGTATTCCTCACTCCCATCTCGCTTTCGGCAGTGTTGCCAGAAGCGGTATTTTGTTAAAATCGTATTCTCCGATGGTGCATAGTAAGGTTTGGCAATGTTGTCAAACCTTACTATGCACCATCGAGCGCAGAATCGGGTCCGGCAACATTGCCGAACCCAATTTGCATCATAGTGGACTTCCGGCAATCTTGCCGAAGGTCCATGGGAAACCGCTTTTAACAAGATTGTCAGAAGTCCGCAGAAAAATCGGGTCTGACAATATTGTCAAACCCGATAGCAGTTGAGTACACCTTCTGACAATCTTGTCAAAAGGTTCAATCTGACTTTTCGGCAACGTTGCCAAAAATCACCGCCCGTAGGCGGCATTGGGGTCAGGGGACTTCCCCTGCAAGAAGCGTTTTGACATCAAAACGCGATGCTTGCAACGCTCTCGCCGCTCTCGGCGGCGAGAGCGTTGGCCCCGCCATTGGCGGGGCCTTTTCTATGCGGTAGGGTGATTAAAATTTGGGGAGGGGAGAGCATATCTCTCAGCTGATTATTGTCATATGGGGTTTTGTATCTTCCCAGCCTGGGCGAGTACATCTTCCTCCCCAGCCTCGTCCTGCCAGACACAGGAAGCGGCGCAACCCATAAACCAATCCGCCCGCAGCAGGGACAGGATGATATCCCACATGATGGCGAAGTCATCGCCGTGGCCTTTGTCCTTGAAGACGAGGACGTCTCCGTCAGAGACGCAGGGAAAATCATGGACAGTGAACAGGCTTTTTATTGTCTGATGTGCGTCCTCCAGCGTGTGGCCTCTCCGCTCCACTGCGGCATTGTCAAAGGAAATTCTCACATTCATTTTGCGATTCCTCCTGTTGTGTAGTGGATCACATTATATCGAAGCCGCTGGACCATATCCACATAAATCGGCGCACAGGAACAGATGCCAGATGTGCATAAATGTACACATAATCTTCCCAAAGAAAGAGTCCGATGCGTATGAACATACACACCAGACCGCTTTAAGATCGCTATTCATTTTGCAGTGCTTGGAGAAAATCAAAGACACCGGCATCCATAGCAAGATCCTGCCTCTCATCATCCTTAACATCCTGCGGAACCGACACATGCTTTAATTCTTCCCGGAGAACCTCACGTAGAGTATCCTTTAAATCTTTCCGCTTATGATATCCGCAGACCGCTTCGCAGACAGCACTGGTCTTATTCTTTTTCTGAGAGAGGATTTGCCATGTCTCTCGATGCCTGGGATTATCCAACGATAAGACGATATGAAGGTGGCGCTTTTGGCCGCTGTGCTCATTTCCCATCAGAACACGCACCTGTCTGCTGATTTGCGTCCAAAAACTCACTTTTGAGTAAATCACCAATGGCCTGAAACGTCTGAGCCAGCTCATAGGATTCCTGCACAGAGTCCTTAATTTCATCCAGCCTCATGCGGGTGTTTTCTACCCAAATGCGAACATTTTCCAACGTGGGAGTCAGAAGAACAGCTTTTTCGTATGCTTTGCAGAACAGGCTGGCGATTTTCCCTCTGTGCTCTGCTTCAGCGTCCAACTGGTCAATTTCCCGTACAGCCGACAGCATCTCGGAGGCGGCGGATTCTTGTTCCTCCGGTGGCAGATGCTGAACCGCTTTCAGGATTTTCCAGCCCCGGTTAATGGACGCTTCTTTCCTGTCCAGCGCGTCTTTCAGGGCCTGGGGTGCAGTTTCCGCCAGTTGTGCGACCCTGCCCATGGTCTGTTCTCCGATTCCTACGGCCAGGGCCGCTTCCTTTCTGGTATCCACAGGAAAAATCGGGTTTGGTGAATTCACCAAACCCGATTTCACATGCGCGCTCTTGCGGTCGCCGCCGCTTGCGGTCATATTGGCCCGTGCCCTGGCCTCGATTTCCGGTTTCAGTTTCAGCGCGATCTTGCCTAATTCCCACTTATCCAGATTGCGGCGGCCCTTCTGCGTGTTCAGCGCCCATTGCTTGGCCTCCAGCAGATCGGCAAACGAAAACACCAGCATTTTATAGGGCAGGCCATGCTTTTCACAGATGCGGAAGCGATTGTGACCGTCAACGACAATTATGTCCTCATTGATGATAATGGGAGTGTAGCAGCCATTTTCCAGGATATCGCTCTCCAAAGAAGAAAACTGCTCACCGCTGAGAGGCGGGAGCAGATGCTCCATCTCCGGCAGGACGGTCGGCGTCCGTTCAGAGTTGCTGTATATAGTCTTTGTATTTTGCAGAGTACCATGTTGGCCAAGAAATCAATACAGCCAATACGGCCTGATCGGGTAAGTCCTTGTTGTGTTATCTCGAAAGATGGGATATAATGAAAATATCGCCAAAGATACGGGAGGTTACTGGAGATGAGAAGCAACTTGAGTCGAGTGAATCTGCTGCCCGTTCCTTTGATTCGCTGACTCAATTGATTGCGAGCGGAACGCTGGACTTGAATAAGGCGTTCTTTTCGCCTACCGACCAAGAATACCAGAAATTGCAATCTGCCTACAATAATATTTTTATAAAAAAAGATACTACCAAAGAAATAGGAGATAGTCTTGAGTCCCTTACAGCCCGATTATTCAGCTTATGCCGGCATTTTCGTGTCGCCTCTATAAGACTTCGTCCAAACCAAATTGACTGCTATGTGCGCAATTCATTATTTATTCCAGGCTTATCTCAGGTTTCTTGCAAGGATAGCTTTGTAATTGAATGTAAAAATGAAGCGAAGCCTCCATCATCTGGGTATATGAATAAGCTGCACAGTATTCTCCGAAATACAGGAAAGCAATTCGGCATTATCGTTAGTAAGCACTCAGCTCCAAGTACATTTATAACATTGTCTAATATGATTTTTCTAAATGATAAAATTATTATTATTTCTTTGGATGCAAACGACCTCAAAAGCATCATTTTTCAAAAGGCAAATTTGTTAGAATATATATCGAGAAAAATAGACGAGGTAAAACTCAACGCCACGAAAGAATTAATAGCTCTTGGGCTATATAGTACGTAATTCATGTGTAAAGAGCAACGGCCATAAATGGATGGTCGTTGCTCTTTGCAATGCTTAAAACGGTTACTGGGTTGATGTCCTTATGCGGGGTGGCCCTTCGTTTCCCTCTTCCTTTTTTGTCCAGGCGCCGCGCCGGCTCCGGGGAGGGGCGGCGTTTCGCGGCAAAATCCCGCCCCGTTCTTACTTCCCGGGGATCTCCCCCACGCCCTTTAGGATGAACTTGGGCCGGTACGGGTATTCCTCGCAAGTCTCCCGGGTGGATACGCCGGAGAGCACCAGGACGGTGTCCAGGCCCGTTTCAATGCCCGCGATGATGTCCGTGTCCATCCGGTCCCCGATCATCACGGCGTTTTCCGAGTGGACCCCCAGCATCCGCAGGCCGGTGCGCATCATCAGGGGATTGGGCTTGCCCACGAAATAGGCGCTCTTGCCCGTGGCCAGCTCAATGGGGGCGATGAGGGCCCGGCAGGCCGGGACGATGCCCGCCTCCGAGGGGGCCGTCAGGTCCGGGTTGGTGCCGATGAGCTTCGCCCCGGCGTTTACCAGGCGGATGGCCTTGGTAATCTGCTCCAGGTTATAGGCGGAAGACTCCCCCACCACCACATAGTCCGGGTTCACGTCGTTGTAGGTGATGCCTTTGTCGTACAGGGCGTTGGTGATTCCGTGCTCGCCCACTACGTAGGCGCTGCACCCCGGGGCCTGGCTGTCCAGGAAGTGGGCCGTGGCCAGGGCGCTGGTGTAAAAGTGGGACTCGTCCACCTCCAGCCCCATCCGGGCCAGCTTCTGCTGAAGCTCCTTGGGGGTGTACTGGCTGGAGTTCGTGAGGAACAGGAAATTTTTCTTTTCCTCCGCCAGCCACTGGACAAATTTCTTCACGCCCGGCAGCACTTGATTCCCGTGATAGATCACGCCGTCCATGTCGCAGATAAAGCCTTTTTTCTTTCTCAGTTGATCCATGGTTTACTCCCGATTCCTCCAGGGGCGCGGAGCCCTGGGTAATATGGTTTCCTCTTCTTGAAGTATCCCACATTCCGGCGGCTTTGTCAAAGAAAAACCGGAAAAGTTTCCTCCCGGCCGCCGTTTTGCCCGCTGTCCAATTCGTAAAAACAGCCGGAAACCGGCAGCGCTCCTTTTTAAAGTGTACCCAAAGTCAAGGACAAAAAGAAATAAAGAAATACAGATAAAACAGTCAGGCAACCCAGCATGGAGCTTGGCAGCCAGAGTGAAGCTGTCCCGAGGATGACGGTCCACCAGAGCCTCCTTGGCCACATTCTCGCTGGCAAACCCGGCGTACATCCACGCTGTATCAAAATAGGCAAACCCTTTTTCGAGAAACCGCTCCACCACTTGCTTGACCTGTTCCACATCCACCGAGGCGGCATTCGCCGGGTCAAACTGCGGCAGACGCATGAGTCCAAAGCCTAATTTTTCATATTTATTGCTTCCGAACTGAAAGGTCGGAAGTAATATGTGCCATGTTTTGCGGTTGCCGCTGTTTACAGCGGCAACCGCAAAACGGCTTAAATCAAATGTATTATTTCCGAGTTTTAAGCTCGGAAATAATACCTCCAGTTGATTTATTTGATAAAGCATCCCAACATATAACCAACAACCCGTCCATACAGAACAGACACCTTGTCGATTAAATATTGACGCAGCTTTTTTAATATGATATTCTGAAGCAACATCAGCGTAGGGAGGCGAAGTCATATGGGAAAGGTCAGGGCACGAACCGATGAAGAACTTGCCGCAAGGAAACAGGAGATCCTGTCCGCGGCCAAAGATCTGCTCATGACAATGAACTATGAATCCATCACGCTGGCTACGATTGCAGAGAAAACCTCCATTTCACGGCCATCTATGTACCACTACTATGACAAAAAGGAGTGCGTTTTCGTTGATCTGATCATTCAGGAATACCGTGAGTGGGGAGAGCAGATAGGAGCGCTTTTGGAGCGGAGATATTCCCAGGAACAGTTCTGCCAAGCAATGACATATCCTATGGGGACATGAAACACTCCTAAAACTTCTTTCTTTGCATCTGCCTATCCGGGACCCCTGCTGCGGCGAGCCCACTCTGTGGCATTTCGCAAAGGAAACGCCGCCTTTCCAAAATACATTGAAGGAGGTCGTGACATTCCAGTTTCCAGACGCCGGCAGCAAAGAGATCAATCTGTTTTTAATCCAGTTTTCGATATATTGCAATTCGCTGTATGAAACAAGGTATCTCGCCCAGAACCAGATGGACGCCATACGGGAGATGCGGTTTCTTGACTTCGTCCCCCCGGTGGAGGAGATCTGCTATGACGGCCTGATGAAATTGAGTGCGGGCCTGCTGCCCAGGGAGTGAAACCAATGAAACAAAATCATCAGGTACCTGTCTGTATCAAGGTGCGCGGAGCGCGGGTACACAACCTGAAAAATATTGACGTGGACATACCGCTGAATCAAATCGTGGCTGTCGCCGGAGTATCCGGCTCACAGGGCGTTATTTGAAGTAAAACTGTGGAAAAAACTATATTCAAAACAGAGGTGCAGGTTATAAATCCGTTCCCCCAACAGCATACCGGTGGTTTCTGCGTTACACGCTGAGTGAGAAGTTGCTGGCGGAGGTGAACGCGGACCGGGAGGCTCATGGGAAAAAGCCACTCCGCACCTTTCCCTCCCCTATCCTTACATTTATTTATATTGCATTTTGCGGCCTGTCTACTTTTCTTTGGACAACCCGCTTTTCGGCAAGCTGGACGGAGGTGTCCTGAAAGGACGCCTCCGTTGGTTTCCGCTTCCGCCGGACGGCCTCCCGTCCGAGAGTCTTTCTCATCTTTTTTGTTCCGCAATGTATACAACCGGGAAAAGATGTGTTATCATGGTGCGGATATTTCCTGCTTTGAAATCTACCTAAGGAAGGACGCTTTATGAACATGAAAAGAACGCTTTCCCTGCTCCTCGCAGCCGTGCTGGCACTGGCGCTTCTCACCGGGTGCGGCGGGAAACAGGCCTCCGATTCATCCCCGGAAGACCAGACGGTTCCGAACGAGCCCGCAGGCAAGGAGGGCGCCGCCGCCCTGGGAAGCCTGGCCTCTTTCTCGGCGGGCACCCTGGACGGGGGGACCTTCACCCAGGAGGACATTGCCGCCAAGGACGTGACGGTCCTCAACTTCTGGGCCCTCACCTGCCCGCCCTGCATCGCGGAGATGCCGGAAATCGCGGACTTTGAAAAGGCCCTGCCGGACAATGTGGCGATGCTCACCGTCTGCCTGGACGGCTATGGAAACGAAGACTCCGTCAAGGAGGTCCTGGAAAACGCCGGATTTGAAGGAGTCACCCTCATCACCGGGGAAGGCGACCTGCTGGACCTTGCCAACAATCTGATGTATACCCCCACCACCGTGCTGGCGGACAGCCAGGGCGCCCTGGTGGGCGAGGCCATCATCGGCGGCCAGGCGGACCTGTCCGCCGCCTATCTGGAGGCGGTGAACCAGGCGCTGGAGGCGGGAGGAAAGGATGCGATCAGCCTTGAAGACGCGTGAGAAAACCATTCTGGCCCTGCGCTTCGGAGCCCTGGGTCTGGCTCCGGTCCTGATTGGGATTGGATTTTTCCGGCAGGAGCATCTGGAGGTCCTGCAAAAGGCGGTGCGGATATGCCTCGAGTGCATCGGCATCGGATGAGGGGGCGGATCTCCCGGCAGCGGGTGATTCAGCTGCTGGCCGCCGCGCTGTTCAACGGCTACGCGGCGGGCTTTCGGAAGGGGCGCATTTTCACCGGGGGAAGCAAGGCGTTCTGCGTCCCGGTGCTGAACTGCTACTCCTGCCCAGGGGCCCTGGGGGCCTGTCCCATCGGGGCTTTGCAGACCGCCCTGGGGGCGAAGCATCACTTCCCCTTCTACGTGCTGGGAACTCTCATGCTCTTCGGCGTGATTCTGGGCCGGGCGGTCTGCGGGCTGCTGTGCCCCTTCGGGCTGGTGCAGGATCTGCTGCACAAGATCCCGCTTCCCAAGCTCACGGTCCCCCGGAGGCTGGACCGGCCCGCCCGGTATCTGAAATACCTGGTATTGGCGCTGCTGGTGGTTCTGCTCCCGGCCTTTCTCGTGACGGATACCGGCATCGTCCCGCCCCTGTTCTGCAAGTATCTCTGCCCCGCCGGGACCTTGGGGGGCGGCGTTCCCCTGCTGCTGGCCGATCCGAATCTGCGGAAGGTAGCCGGGGCTCTTTTCGGCTGGAAGGCCCTGGTGCTGGCGGCAATTCTGCTGGCCTCCATGTCCGTCCACCGGCCCTTCTGCAAGTACCTCTGCCCCCTGGGGGCCTTCTATGCCCTGTTCAACCGCTTCAGCTTTTTCCAGATGCGCCTGGATGAACACAAGTGCGTCGGCTGCGGAAAGTGCGAGGCGGCCTGTCCCATGCAGGTGGAGGTGACCAAAGACATCAACGCCCCGGAGTGCATCCGCTGCGGGAAATGTAAGGCCGTCTGCCCCACGGGGGCCGTCTCCTCCGGCTTCGCCCGCGGCGGGGCCTCCAGGCCCGCGAAGAAGGAAGCCCCCTGATCCATTCCAAAAGCGTCCTGTTCCCAAAAAGGAGCAGGACGCTTTTTCCAGCGCCTCAGGCGAAGGTGATCACGGTCCCCGTCTTTCCCGCCAGGGCGTCCAGGGCCTTGTCCAGGGAGGTGATAACCGCCTTTTTGCCGGGGTCGCTGCGGACGAACTTCATGGCCGCCTGAACCTTGGGCAGCATGCTGCCGGGGGCAAAGTGGCCCTCCTCCACGTAGCGGGAGGCCTCCGCCAGGGACATGCGGCTCAGGTCCTTCTGGTCCGGCTTGCCCCAGTTGATCGCCACCTTCTCCACCTCGGTCAAAATCATCAGCACGTCGGCGTCCACCTGCTCCGCCAGCAGCTCCGCGGCGAAGTCCTTGTCGATGACCGCCGCCACGCCCTCCAGGCGGCCCTGGGCGGTCTCCACCACCGGCACTCCCCCGCCGCCGCAGGTGACGACGATAGTCTTGTCCCACAGGTCCCGCACCTGGCCGATCTCCACAATCCGCCGGGGCAGGGGCGAGGGCACCACCCGGCGCCAGCCCCGCCCGGCGTCCTCCTTCATGGCATAGCCCTTCTCCCGCTGGATGGCCTCGGCCTCCTCCCGGCTGTAAAAGGGCCCGATGGGCTTGCTGGGATTCTGAAACGCCGGGTCGTCCGCCTCCACCACCATCTGGGTCACCAGGCTCACCACGGGAGTGTTCTTGTTCCGCTTGGCCAGGGCGTAGCGCAGGGCCTGCTGGATGTGGTAGCCGATATATCCCTGGCTCATGGCCCCGCACACATCGAAGGGCATGGCGGGGACCACCTCCTTCGCCGTCTCGCTGGCCAGGAGGATGCGCCCCACCTGGGGGCCGTTGCCGTGGACCACGGCCACCTCATAGCCTCCCACACTGAGCTCCGCGATATGCTCGCAGGTCTCCCGCACCACGCTGAGCTGGGCCTCGGCGGTAGACCCGCTGTCCTTGGACTGGAGGGCGTTCCCTCCCAGGGCAATGACTAATCTCTCCACTTTTTCCATAGCTTGCTCCTATTGTACGAATTTTTTAGGTCTTGTTTGAAAATTGACGAAATGCCGGATTTGGGCAGATTTTTTTGCAGGACAAGGCGATTTTTCGCAGGCGGGCTGACGCCCGGCAAGGAAAATCAACGCAGCTCCTGTGAAAAAAGATGCCCTAAGACGGCGTTTTGGCATTTTTCAAACAAGGCCAAGTCTTGGGCGTCGCGCCCTCTTTCCAGTCTGCCACGGTCCGCGGTTTTTATAAGCGCCCGGCAAAGGCCCGGCGCCGGAATATCCCCCTGGACACTGGACATATTATACAAATTGGCCCATCCCCTTTTACCCAGTTCTCCAAAGTTTGGTGAAAGCATCAAATTTCCCTTGCATCCGGAGGGAAAGCGGGCTATGATAGAGGCACGGGCTGGAAACGTTACCAGTAACGTTTCCAGAATATGCGCGACCACCATTTTAAACAGGAGGAATATGAAATGAAGAAGAGACTCTTGACCCTGACCCTGGCCCTCGTCATGGCCCTGTCCCTGGCCGCCTGCGGCGGCGGCGGTGATTCCCAGACCGGCGGCGACAGCCAGCCCGCCGGGGATACCCAGCCCGCCGGCGATTCCGGCGATTCCGGCGATTCCGGCGGCTCCGGCGCCTCCGGCACCGTGTACTATTTGAACTTCAAGCCCGAACAGGACCCCGACTGGCAGGAGCTGGCCAAGCTCTACACCCAGGAGACCGGCGTGGAGGTAAAGGTGCAGACCGCCGCCTCCGGCCAGTATGAGACTCAGCTCATGAGCGAGATGGCCAAGACCGACGCCCCCACCCTCTTCCAGGTCAACGGCCCCGTGGGTCTTGCCAACTGGAAGGACTACTGCTATGACCTCAGCGGCTCCGCCCTGGCCGGGGAGCTCTCCAGCCAGGACTTCGCCCTGATGGATGGCGATTCCATGTCCGGCATCGCTTACGTCATCGAAACCTACGGCTTGATTTACAACAAGGCCCTGCTGGAGCAGGCCGGGTACTCCGCCGACGACATCAAGTCCTTTGCCGACCTGAAGAAGGTGGCCGAGGACATCACCGCCCGGAAGGATGAGCTGGGCTTCTCCGCCTTCACCTCCGCCGGCATGGACGGCTCTTCCGACTGGCGCTTCAAGACCCACCTGGCGAACCTGCCCATCTACTTCGAGTACGAGGCCGACGGCATCGGCAACACCGACGCCATCAAGGGAACCTACCTGGACAACTACCGGGCTGTGTGGGACCTGTATATCAACAACTGCACCTGCGCCCCCACCCTGCTCTCCGCCAAGACCGGCGACGACTCCGTGGCGGAGTTCGTCACCGAGCAGGCCGTCTTCTATCAGAACGGCACCTGGGCCTTCGGCGACGTGGCCGACATCGGTGAGGAGAACCTGGGCATGCTGCCCATCTATATCGGCGTGGGCGACGAGGCCAAGCAGGGCCTGTGCACCGGCACGGAAAACTACTGGTGCGTGAACAAAAACGCCAAGCCTGAGGACATCCAGGCCACCCTGGACTTCATGTATTGGTGCGTCACCTCCGAGACCGGCCTGGAGTATCTCTGCTCCGGCGATCACATGGGCTTCGTCATCCCCTTCAAGGGCAACCTGGAATCCAGCAACCTGCTGGTGAACATTGCCAACGAATACGTGGCCAACGGAACCACCAGCATCAAGTGGTGCTTCCCCACCATGCCCTCCGAGGAGTGGAAGAACGTCCTGGGCTCCGCCCTGACCGCCTACGCCGCCGACCAGACCGACGCCAACTGGGAGACCGTACGGGCCGCCTTTGTGGACAACTGGGCCGCTGAGAAATCCAAGTAAGAGACAACGCCATACCGGGGCGGACGGGAAACCGCCCGCCCCTTCTTTCCCGCCTTGGGCTGGCGGGAGGCGCGCCGTGCCGCTTTACACGGCTCTTGTCCCGCCGGTCCAACGGTCCATCAACTTGTGAAGGAGGCTTCCGCCAGCCATGGAAAAATCCATCAAGCGCTATTTCCCCGTCTTCCTGGGGCCCACGTTCCTGGCTTTCCTCATCGGCTTCATCGCGCCCTTCCTCATGGGCATCTACCTGTCCTTCTGCGACTTCCGCACCGTCACCGACGCGAAATTCAACGGCGTGCAGAACTACGTCCGGGCCTTTCAGGACGGGGAATTCGCCCACGCCTTCCTCTTCACCGCCCTGTTTACCGTGACCACGCTGATCCTTATCAACGTCATCGCCTTCGCCGTGGCCCTGGTGCTGACCCGGGAGATCCGGGGCACGAACATTTTCCGCACGGTCTTCTTTATGCCGAACCTCATTGGCGGCATCGTCCTGGGCTACGTGTGGCAGCTCATTTTCAACGGGCTGCTCTCCCGGTACGACCTGGCGCTGAAGATCTCCGCCAGGTACGGCTTCTGGGGCCTGGTTATCCTGATCTGCTGGCAGCAGATCGGCTATATGATGATCATCTACATCGCGGGCCTTCAGTCCATCCCCGGCGATCTGAACGAGGCGGCGGAAATCGATGGGGCCAACGGCTGGCAGCGGCTGTGGAACGTCACCATCCCCAATATGATGCCTTCCATCACCATCTGCACCTTCCTGACCCTGACCAACGGCTTCAAGCTCTTTGACCAGAACCTCTCCCTCACCGCCGGCGAACCCATGAAGCAGACGGAGATGCTGGCGCTGAACATCTTCAACACATTCTACGGCCGGGTGGGCTACCAGGGCGTGGGCCAGGCCAAGGCCGTGGTGTTCTTCGTCCTGGTGGTGGCCCTGGGCCTCATCCAGCTGAAAATGACCCGCTCCAAGGAGGTGCAGCAGTAATGAAACGCAAAGCGAGAGGCGGCTGGTTCGCCACTATATTGTTCACCATAATCTCCATTTTCTACGTGGCCCCGCTCCTTATCGTCCTCATCAACTCCTTTAAGGAAGCGCTGATTAAATGCGTCTGCGGCGCTTTGCGGATTTTTTGCCACAGCTTTGTTGCGATTTCTTGAAATAAACACAATTATTCCTGCGAAATCCCGCCTCGCTGTGATAAAAATTCTCTCGCAAATCGTTCTTGCCGATTTAATCAGCCCTTCCTTAAGAAAAAGGCCTTTATCAACCTGGAGCCCTTCAAGCTCCCCTCGGAGAAGACCTGGGTGGCCCTGGAGAACTTTGCCAACGCCATGGAGAAGTACAACTTCCTGGAGTCCGTCCTCTGGACCGTGGTGATGACCGTCGGGTCCGTGGTGGTCATCCTGCTCTGCACCTCCATGTTCGCCTGGTATATCACCCGGGTGAAGAGCACCGCCACCAAGCTTTTGTACCTCCTGTGCGTCTTTTCCATGGTGGTCCCCTTCCAAATGGTGATGTTCACCCTCTCCCTGGTGACGGACCGGCTGCGCCTGGGCACCCCCTGGGGGCTGGTGATCATCTATCTGGGCTTTGGCGCGGGGCTGGCGGTGTTCATGTTCTGCGGCTTCGTCAAGTCCATCCCCATTGAGATCGAGGAGGCCGCCATGATCGACGGCTGCTCCCCCCTGCGGACCTTCTTCTCCGTGGTGCTGCCCATTATGAAGCCCACCTATATCTCCGTGGGCATCCTGGAGACCATGTGGATCTGGAACGACTTCCTGCTTCCCTACCTGACTCTGGATCTGAACAAGTTCAGCACCATCCCCATCACCATCCAGCGGATGCAGGGCTCCTATGGCCGGGTGGACATGGGCGCCATCATGGCCTCCCTGGTCATGGCCATCATCCCCATTGTGGTGTTCTACCTCAGCTGCCAAAAATACATTATCAAGGGGGTTGCGGCAGGCGCTGTTAAGGGTTAAAATACGGCAGGGGGGATTCCCCCTTTGAAAAATACGCAAGGAGGGACGCGGAATGACTATCAAGGATATCGCCCGGCTGTCCGGGTACGGCGTAGCCACCGTGTCCCGGGTGCTCAACGACCACCCCGACGTCAGCGACGAGACCAGGCGGAAGGTCCTGGCGGTGGTGGAGGCCCAGGGCTTCCAGCCCAACAACAACGCCAAGCACTTAAAACAGCAGGCCGGGACCGGCATCACCATTTTAGTGAAAGGCACCCAGAACATGCTCTTCGCCGACCTGGTGGAACGGGTCCAGGCCCTCCTCCGGGACAGCGGGCGGGACGCCGTGGTCTACTATCTGGACGAGGACGCCGACGAGGTAAGCTACGCCCTCCAGCTCTGCCGGGAGCGCAAGCCCCTGGGCATCCTCTTCCTGGGCGGGGACCTGGAGCTCTTCCGGGCCCGGTTTCAGCCCATTGCCGTCCCCTGCGTGCTGCTGACCAACACCGCCAGGGACCTTCACTTTGAAAATCTGTCCTCCCTGACCACCGACGACGGCGAGGCCGCCGCCCAGGTCATCGAATTTCTGGCCGGACAGGGCCACCGCCGCATCTGCCTCCTGGGCGGCAACTGGTCCTGCTCCCAAATCAGCTACCGCCGCCTGGAGGGCTGCCGCCGGGCCTTTCAGCGCCTGGGCCTGCCCTTCGACCCGGAGCGCCAGTGCGAGCCCTGCCGCTACTCCATGGCCGACGCCTACGCCGCCACAAAGCGGCTGCTGGACCGCCGCCCGGACCTGACGGCCATTTTCGCCATGAGCGACGTCATGGCCATCGGGGCCGTCCGGGCCCTGCGGGACCGGGGCAGGCGGGTGCCGGAGGACATCTCCGTGGTGGGCTACGACGGCATCCCCATGGCCAGCTACTCCGTCCCCCGGCTCACCACCGTCCGCCAGGACACCCAGCGCCTGGCGGAGCGGGGGGTGGACGTGCTGCTGCGGGGCATTGAGCGGCGGGGACAGGCTCCCGTCCACGAGGTGGTGCCCTTCCAGCTCATCCCCGGCGAGAGCGTCGCCAGGCTGGAGGCGTAACCGCCCCTTGACTTCAACAAGAAAGGGGATGCCAACTTGAGAAAAGCCGGTATCCTGATGCCCATTTCCTCCCTGCCCTCTCCTTATGGAATCGGGACCCTGGGAGCCGCCGCCCGGGAGTTTGTGGACTTCCTGGTCCGGGGCGGGCAGTCCTGCTGGCAGATTCTGCCGGTGGGTCCCACCAGCTACGGGGACTCCCCCTACCAGTCCTTCTCCTCCTTCGCCGGAAATCCCTATTTCATTGACCTGGACACCTTGGCCGAATGGGGGTTTCTGGAGCCGGAGGAATACCAGTCCCTGGACTGGGGAAGCGACCCGGAGCGGGTGGATTATGAGGCCCTTTACCGAAACCGCTTTGCGGTCCTGCGCCTGGCCTGTTCCCGTCTGAAACGGGGAGACTTATTCCAGCTGCGGGGCGTCCTCTGGAAGGCGGACTGGCTGGAGGACTACGCCCTGTTCATGGCCTTGAAGGACCGGTATGACGGAGCTCCCTGGCTGGAGTGGCCGGAGGAGCTGCGCCTTCGCCGCCCCGCCGCCCTGGAGAGGGCCCGGAAGGAGCTGGCCGGAGAAATCGACTTCTGGACCCGAGTACAGCTCCTCTTTTTCTGCCAGTGGTGGAGCCTGAAGGAATATGCCAACGAAAAAGGCGTCTCCATCATCGGGGACCTGCCCATCTACGTCTCCATCGACAGCGCCGATGTCTGGGCCAATCCCGAGCAGTTCCAGCTGGACGCCGGCGGACGGCCCACGGAGGTGGCGGGCTGCCCGCCGGACGGCTTCGCCGCCGACGGACAGCTGTGGGGAAACCCCCTTTTCGACTGGGAGGCCATGAAGGCCGACGGCTACCGCTGGTGGATTCGCCGCATCGCCGCCCAGTTCCAGCTCTACGACACCCTGCGGATCGACCACTTCCGGGGCTTTGACGAGTACTACGCCATCCCCGCCGGGGACGCTACCGCCCGGAACGGCCATTGGCGGCCCGGCCCCGGCATCGGCTTTTTCCGGGCCGTGGAGGCGGCCCTGGGCCCCCGGGACATCATCGCCGAGGACCTGGGCTTCCTCACCCCCTCCGTCCGGAAGCTGCTGGAGGAGACGGGTTACCCCGGCATGAAGGTGCTGGAGTTCGCCTTCGACAGCCGGGACACCGGCGGAGGCTACCTCCCCCACTGCTACACCCCCCACTGCGTGGCCTACACCGGCACCCACGACAACGACACCATCCTGGGCTGGATGGCCTCCGCCCCGGCGGAGGACGTGGAGCTGGCGAAAGCCTATCTCCGCCTCAATGAACAGGAGGGCTACCACTGGGGCATGATGCGCTCCGCCTGGGCCTCCGCGGCGGACCTGGCGGTGATGCAGCTTCAGGACCTGCTGGGCCTGGGCAGTGAGGGCCGGATCAACACCCCCTCCACCCTGGGCGGAAACTGGCGCTGGCGGGCCCTGCCGGGGGACTGCTCCCCGGAGCTGGCGGACCGGCTCCACCGGGAAATGGAAATCTACCAGCGCCTGCCCGAATGAGGGGCGGGATTTCACCAAAACGAAGGGACGGCCAACCGGCCGTCCCTTTCGCCTTTCAGCGCCGCATAAGCATGCGCGGGGCGGCACACGGTTTCCTTTGAAAAAACAGCGAAAAAGCCGGGCCTTTTCCTTCAATTTTTGTGGCCTCTGTTCTTGACGATTTCCGGCTGCGGTGCTATCTTACATCATCATATACATAATTTAAGAACCGAGGTAACGCCATATGGAAATTCTCATCAGCCTGTCCGCCGCCCTCATCGGGGGGCTGCTGCTGTCCCGGGTGGCCAAGCGGCTGAAGCTGCCCGCCGTCACCGCCTATCTGGTGGCGGGTCTGCTGCTGGGCCCCTTCTGCCTGGGCGCGCTGGGCGCCGGAGGCCTGGGCTTCCCCTCCATGGAGGCGGTGGAGCGCCTGAACATCCTCTCCCAGGTGGCCCTGGGCTTCATCGCCTTCACCATCGGCAACGAGTTCCGGGTGAGCCAGCTGAAAGCCATGGGCCGCCAGGCCATCATCGTGGGCATCCTCCAGGCCGTAACCGCCACGGTGCTGCTGGACCTGGCGCTGATTCTCCTGCACCTGATCCGGCCGGAGGTCATCTCCGTGTCCTCCGCCATCACCCTGGGCGCCATCGCCGCTGCCACGGCCCCCGCCGCCACGCTGATGGTGGTCCGGCAGTACAAGGCCGACGGCCCCATGACCCGCCTCCTTCTGATGGTGGTGGCCATTGACGACGCGGTGGGCCTGGTGCTGTTTTCC
This sequence comes from Oscillospiraceae bacterium, assembly GCA_910574635.1. GTDB lineage: Bacteria > Bacillota > Clostridia > Oscillospirales > Oscillospiraceae > Oscillibacter. Next base: position 51,540 of record CAJTCG010000016.1, read on the forward strand.
GCCTCCTTCGGCGTGGCCATGGCGCTGGAAAGCGGGACCGTCAGCGTGGTGACGGTGCTGGTGGAGCCGGTGGTGGAGATCGTCCTCTCCCTGGGGCTGGGGGCCCTGGCGGGGGTGGCCCTCTACTGGGTGGAGCAGTTCTTCCACTCCCGGAGCAAGCGCCTGACCATCTCCATCGGCTTCGTCCTGCTGACGGTGGGGCTGTCCATGAAGGAGTTCGAGGTGGGCGGCGTCCACTGCGGCTTCTCGCTGCTGCTGGTGTGCATGATGACCGGGACGCTGTTTTGCAACATCTGCGGCTTCTCCGAGGAGCTGATGGCCCGGGTGGACGGCTGGACCGCCCCCTTGTTCGTGCTGTTCTTCGTCCTCTCCGGCGCGGAGCTGGATTTGTCCGTGCTGCGGAACCCTTCCGTGCTGCTCATCGGTTTAATCTACATCCTCGTCCGCTCCCTTGGCAAATACGTGGGAGCCTACGGCAGCTGCGCCCTCAGCGGCTGCGGCGGGAACATCACAAAATACCTGGGCATCACCCTGCTGCCCCAGGCCGGCGTGGCCCTGGGCATGGCCATCACCGCCCAGGCCCTGACCGACGGCGCGGTGGTGCGGAGCGTGGTCCTGTTCTCCGTGCTGGTGTACGAGCTGGTAGGCCCGGCGCTGACAAAGCGGGCTTTGCTTGCCGCCGGGGAAATCCAGCCCGAGGGCCGGACCTCCGCCCGGACGAAGAACGCCTGAGCCTCTCCTATACAAAAAAGCGCCGGACCCTCATGGGGTCCGGCGCTTTCTTGCGCGGTGCGAGTCTTCACTTCGCCCGCTCTTTTTTCAGCAAATCCTTCCCCTGGGACAGCAGCAGCCCCGCCAGGGTCAGCGCCGCCCCCAGGGCCGCCAGGGGCGTGATGGGCTCGTGGAGAATCAGCACCGAGGCCGCGATGGTGATAACCGGGGCCAGGTAGGTATACACGCTGGTCTTCACCGGCCCCAGCAGCTTCACCGCCAGGTTCCAGGTGACAAAGCACAGAGCCGACGCGCCAAAGCCCAGGAAAAGCAGGTTCCCCAGGTACACCGGGTTGGCAAAGCGCTCCAGGCCCAGGCGGCAGTCGAAGAAGAACAGGGCCGGGAGCATCCACAAAATGCCCCAGCAGAAGGTCCGCCGGGTCGTGAGAATGGTGTTCCACCCCCAGGCGCTGATCTTCCGGGTCAAAATCACGTAGCAGGCCCAGACCATGGCCGCCAGCAGGGACAGCAGATCTCCCACGGGATTCAGCTCCAGCCGGGAGCCGCTGAAGCTGATGAGGGAGATGCCGGCCATCGCCACCACAAAGCCCAGGTAGAAGCCGCCGCCGGGCCGCTCCTCCTTCAAAAACAGGTGGGACAGCACCGCCGTGAAGAAGGGGATGACGGAGAGGATAACCCCCACGTTGGAAGCCAGCGTGTAGGTCAGGGCGATGTTCTCCAGCAAGTAGTACAGGCACACGCCGCAAAGGCCCGCCCCGGCGAAGATCAGCTCCTGCCGCCGCGTGACGCCCTTCATCCGCCGGGGACAGGCCAGGCACAGGGCCGCGAGCCCCAAGAGAAAGCGGATGAATAAAATCTCCACCGGCTGGAACCCCCGCAGCAGCACCTTGGTGGAAATAAAGGTGGTCCCCCAAATCAAGATGGTAAAGAGGGCCGCGGCGTGGCCCCTTGCCCGGTCATTTCTCATGGGTGGTTCTCTCCTTCTCTGTGAAAATCTCCCGGTAGGCCCCGGGGGACAGGCCGATAAAGCGGCTGAAATAGTTGGTGAAGTGGCTCTGGTCGGAAAAGCCGGTCCGCAAGGCCGCCTCAGCGGGAGGGACGCCCTGCTCCAGCAGCTTTTTCGCCTCGCCGATCCGCAGGCTCTCCAGGTAGTTGTAGGGCGTGACCCCTTTCTCCCTGGCGAAGGCCCGGAGAAGGGCCGACTTGCTCAGCCTCGCCTCCCCGGCCACCCGCTCCAGGGTGATCCGCTCCCCACAGTGCTCCTCCATAAAAGCGCGGGCCCGCTCCACCGCCTCCCTCCCGGCGGGAGGCGAGGCCTGGAAGGGCTGGCCGCAGAGCCGCAGCAGCCGGGAGAGCAGGAGCAGCAGCCGCTCCTCCTTGCCGAACTCCCGGGAACCATCCATGATCTGCCGGTGGAGGGCCCGGAAATCCCAGGCGGCCTCCGGGTCGGAAACCACGTTCCGGGAGAAGACCGGCAGCGTCCGCCGTCCCGTCAGCTCCCCGGTCAGATCCAGCATGGTCTCCCGGGGAATGTGGAGGCCCCAGTAGTCCGGGGGCGCGCCGTTTTCGGAGCAGGAGTGGAGGTCCCCGGGATTGTATAGGATGAGGTTTCCCTTTTCCAAGGCATACCGCACATCCCTGCAAATCAAAAGCCCCTGCCCATCCGCGATGTAGCCGATTACGTAGTACTCGTGGAAATGCTTGGGGAAGGAGCAGCGGTGGAAGCGGTACGCCTCCAGGCGCAGCTCCTGGTCGTAGACCGCCGTACCGGGCTCGTTTCTCACAGGCTCCCCCCCCCTTTCCTCCGGCTCATTATAGCACCTTTCCCGTCGAATGGCTTGTAAAATATCAGCGCGGAGAAAAATTTCCGATGAAAAGCGGCCAGGCTAGGGAACCTCCAGGCTGGCCGCAAAAGCAGGAAAAGATAAGTAGAACGAAAATATAGTAGGCGAAAGAACAGGGAAGGATGGCCTCGTCATCCGTCATGTTGCGGACGATACAGGGCATATTTGCAAACCCGGCCAGCTCACTGGCCCGCTGGCGGCGGTGGCCTGCGATGATTTCATAGCCGCCGCCCTCCCGGGGACGCACCAGCGCGGGTCGCGTCACGGGGCTGGGGCGGCTGTTCCGGCGCAGGAGGGGGGGAGCGCGGGGGCCTCTTTTCCGTAAATCTGCCCGTCCGCGCTATGGCTTGCCGGACAGATTTTGCTTGTTGGGAAGTATCCCAACCCATCTTGAAAACCCTCTCACTACCTACAAGACCACACAGGGCGGTTTTGACGAATATTTGAGAGAAATTCTTCAAAAAGATTTCCTTGTTTCTTAATACGGGGGAGTTTGGGAAATGCCAATTCATTTATGAAAGTGTCATATAAAATTTTCATATTGACAATTAGTACAGTTTTGGACTATAGTATAATTAGTACGGAACCGTACTAATTATATTTGAAGAGGTTAGATATGATAGGTAGTACCGTTTTTATGGAACAGCTAAACCAATATTACGACGCATGGTTAGTGTACAACAATGTGTACGAAGAATGGGCAAAAGCACATGGGCTGTCAGTCAACAGCCTGTTAGTATTGTGTGCAATTTATGACGGCGGGGAAAACTGTACGCAGAAAAAAATAAGTCAGCGATGGCTTATACCGAAGCAGACAATCAACATGGCTTTCAAAAATTTCGAGCGCAAAGGATTTGTAGAACTGTTTCCTCTGCCAGAAGATAAAAGAAATAAAGTTATCCGCCTTACAAAGGCAGGAAAGGAATACGCAGATACCATTGTTACCGAGCTGCGGAAAGTGGAACTGTCTGCAATAGAAGAAATAGGCGTGGAACGTATGCGGCAGCTAAACGAGAACATGGCTCTATTTGCTAAACTTTTTGAAAAGGCAGGAAGTAAAAAAGACAATGAAGCAAACTCGTGATATAAGGATTTTCTTTCAATATGTCATTCCATCCGTATTATCTTTTGCCTTATCGGGAGTTTATGCGATTGTAGACGGTTTCTTTATAGGGAACAGCATAGGTGATTTAGGGCTTTCAGCCATTAATATCGCTTACCCAATCGTGGCAGCAATCCAAGCACTCGGTACGGGGATTGGAATGGGCGGCGCGATTTATTATTCCATTTACAGGGCAGAGAAAAAGGAGGAACAGGCGAAAGAATTTATAGCCGGCGCTTTGTGGGTGCTGATTATTTCAAGCGTCTTTTTGACAATCTCGGTTTTGATTTTGAATGGTACACTGTTGGAATTACTCGGAGCAAACGGCAGGCTGCTTGCATTGGGAAAAGAATATATTGCTGTAATCGCATTGGGGGCTTCCATGCAGGTTATCGGTACAGGGTTGGTACCTTTTATCCGTAATCATGGCGGTTCGTTTTATGCAATGGTTTCCATGATTGCAGGTTTTGTTACCAATATTATTTTGGATTACCTGTTTGTATGGGTATTGAAACAGGGTGTTTCAGGCGCGGCGTGGGCTACGGTAATTGGACAGGGTATTACAATGCTGATTGTGCTTGCATTTCTGTTACGCAAAAAGCAGTTTACGCTGAACATTCCTTTTTTTAAATTTGGAAAGGTGTCTGCGTCCATACTCAAAATCGGAATTGCACCTTTTGGACTTACCATGTCCCCTAACATTTCTCTGATAATCATAAACCGTTTCTCTGTTGTCTATGGAGGGGAGCTGGCAGTCGCTACTTATGCCTGTATCGCTTATGCCATCTGCATTGTATATCTGATACTGCAAGGAGTAGGTGACGGAAGCCAGCCGTTACTAAGTCAGCATTACGGCGAGAAAAATTTTGATAAGCTGAAAAGCACAAGAACTTTGGCGTATGGATTTGCATTGTTCCTGTCTGTAATCGGCTGTATCATCATGTTTTTGACAAGGGAAAGCCTCGGCGTATTATTCGGAGCGTCAAAAGAAGTGAATACGGAAATCGCGAAAATAATGCCTGTCTTTTTGGTTTCCGTACCCTTTGTTGCTGTTCTGCGCATCGCTACCGCAAGTTTTTACGCCACAGAAAAAAGTATGTTTTCGTATGTCCTGACTTTTATTGAACCGTTGTTTATGTTAGTGCTTATGCTCATTCTGCCACCTTTATTTGGCGGGCAGATAATGATTTGGTGGAGTACGGTGTTAGCAAGGATTTTATCGGCATTGTTAGCTGTTATCCTAAAAAATCATGTAGATAAAAAAGAAATGTCTTGATTGTCATGTAGTGGATTTACTGGAACAAGGAGAATACTATCATGCAAAACATACAGATACAATGGCTGTTATGTCCTTGTCTGCAACCACAAAACACGAATCAGATTGCGGCAGGATACGGTCATTGAAAGACTGCCATTATACTGTCCCAAATGTAAAAAAGAAATACTTGTCAATGTGAAAAAGCTAAATATAAATATTATCAGAGATCCGGACGCACAGACGCAGAGCCAATAATACGCAGATTAAAAATGCGGTTGTCGGTTCTTTTTTTGTAAATATGTGCTTCAGACGTGATTGAAAGCCGCCATTTCTTTTTGAATACAGGATAAAACGGACGCGTATTAAAGTTACCCATTTTTAAGGATATGGCGGTATCGAGGAGGTATCGCCATGTCTTTTTTTGGTTGTAGCAACTTATCAAAAAAATCCTGTTTTGTGAAGTGGGATTTTCTGTCTATGAATATGAATAAACATATCATTTAGTATGTCTTAATAACTCGCATTACTCAAATGCTTGTACCGCTTCATGCTGTACGATGTTTGCTGTAATAACCCTCTACTGGGAAGAAAGGGGGTGAGAGAAAATGAGATATTCTGAACAATTCATGGAACATATCGAATATGCGTTTCATGCGTTCTGCAAGGTTGTCCTGCGCCATGAAGCCATAAACGCATGGCGGGATTTGAAACGGAAAATAGAACGGGAAATATCCCTTTCCCGCCTTTGCTAATGGGCAGTCAAGAGGGCGAAATCAGTAGACTGCTTTCGCCCTCAATTTATTACTTCTGAACTGAAAGGCTGGAAGTAATATGTGCCATGTTTTGCGGTTGCCGCTGTTTACAGCGGCAACCGTAAAACGGCTTGAATCAAATTTATTATTTCCGAGCTTTAAGTTCGGAAATAATATTATGGGGATTGTTACGCAATAGAGGTTATTTTGTCCTTGATTTATGCGGCTTTACGGGCGTTGAAATGACGGGGTAAGGGTTTTTATATGTCTGCCCTCAAAAATGGCGTTCTATTGCGTAACAAAATGAAAAAGACAGGCAAGAAACGGATTGCTTCTTACTTGTCTTTTTCTGCACCCTGTATAGCAGTTACCCTATTTCAGTTTGTTGGTTGATACTGTTTTATGAGTAGCTATCATACGGCTGACTTTTTCGACAGGCTGAGGCGGCAGGTCAAAGACCTGCCGCATGTTTTTACGCGTTCTCCTCCCGCTCCGGCGGGAGGCCCACCTCCGGCATTAACTCCCGGTCGACGATCCGGAGCATCTCCTCCAGCTTCCCGCATTCTTCCGAGGTGAAGCGGGCGGCCACCCGGTCCATCACCATCTCGATATAGTTCCGGGACACATTGTAGTAATCCAGGTACTTCTGGGTGACCTCCAGGTGATACTCCCGCCGGTCGCTGGCGGACTGGACCTTGCGGACGTACCCCTTTTTCACCAGGCTGTTGACCTTATAGGCCGCGTTGGGCGGGGAGATGCGCATAAAACCGGCAAACTCATTCACGGTGGGACGGCCCAAGGCCTGGATGGACTCCATGCAAAAGGTCTCCACGGTGGTCAGGCTGGCCTCCCGGTCCTGAAAGCGCCGGAAAATCTCCTGATAAAAGTGCAGCTTGAATTTCGAATACACACTGTTGAACGCCTGCTCCAGCATGGCCCTTCCTCCTTCCGCGGCAGTTTTTCCTCCCCTATTATAACCGGGCCGCCGGAAAAACGCAACGGACGCTTTTTTACCCGATAGCAAAGGTCAGCTCCGCCGTCACGGCCGTCTCGCCGTCCACCCTGGCGGTGCACTCCCCCACGCCAATGGAGCCCTTCTGCCGGGTCAGGCGGCACTCCAGCTCCACCACGTCCCCGGGGACCACCTGGCGCTTGAACCGGGCGTCCTTCACCCGGCCCAGGAAGGCCAGCTTCCCCCGGTTCTCCGGCAGGGCCAGCACCGCCACGCCCCCCACCTGGGCCAGGGCCTCGATGAGGAGCACGCCGGGCATCACATGCTTTTGAGGAAAGTGGCCCTGGAAGAAGGGCTCGTTGACCGTGACGCACTTTACGCCCTTGGCCCACTGGCCCGGCTCGCCGTCCACAATTTTATCCACCAGCGCAAAGGGGTAGCGGTGGGGCAGGATCGCGGCAATCTGGTTGGAATCATACTGCATGGCCATCGCTCACGCCTCCCACTTTTTTAATAACAGGCAGCCGTTGTGCCCGCCGAAGCCCAGGGAGTTGGACAGGGCGCAGCGGATATCCGCCTCCCGGCCCTGATTGGGCACAACGTCCAAGTCACACGCCGGGTCCGGAACCTGGTAGTTAATCGTGGCCGGGAGAAACCCGTCCTTCAGCGCCAGGGCGGTGAAGATGGCCTCCACGGCCCCCGCCGCCCCCAGCATATGGCCGGTCATGGACTTGGTGGAGCTGACCGCCAGCTTGCGGGCGCGGTCCCCGAACACCGTTTTTATGGCGGCGGTCTCCCCCGCGTCGTTTAAGTGGGTGGAGGTCCCGTGGGCGTTGATGTAATCCACTTCCTCCGGCCTCACGCCGCCGTCGGCCAGGGCCAGGGCCATGGCCGACGCGCCGCCGCTGCCGTCGGGCCGGGGGGCGGTCATGTGATAGGCGTCGCAGGTGGCCCCATACCCGGCGATTTCCGCGTAGATTTTCGCCCCCCGGGCCAGGGCGTGGTCCAGCTCCTCCAGCAAAAGCACACCCGCGCCCTCTCCCATGACGAAGCCGCTGCGCTCCGCGTCAAAGGGGATGGAGGCCCGGCTGGGGTCCGTTGACTGGGACAGGGCCTTCATGGAGGTGAACCCCCCCACGGCCAGGGGCGTCAAAGCCGCCTCGCTGCCGCCGCAGAGCATTGCCTCGGCATAGCCGTCCCGGATATAGCGGAAGGCGTCGCCCACGGCGTTGGTCCCGCCCGCGCAGGCGGTGACGGGGCAGGTGCACATCCCCCGGAAGCCCGCGTCGATGGCCACCCGCCCGGCGGCCATGTTGCAGATGCCGGTGGGGATGAAGAAGGGGGACACCCGGTCCCAGCCCTTGGCCAGGCCCCGGTCATGCTCCTCCTCCGTGATGGCGATGCCGCCGATGCCGCTGGAGACAGAGACGCCGCAGCGTTTCGCGTCGGCGTTTTCCACCCGGAAGCCGCTGTCCGCTAAAGCTTCCCGGGCGGCGGCCAGGGCGAACTGGGTAAAGCGGCCCATCCGCTTGGCCTCCGGCTTTCCGAAGAGGGCGCCGGGGTCGAAGCCCTTGACCTCGGCGGCAAGCTGCACCTTCATCCCGGCGGGATCATAGGCGGTGATAGGCCCCACGCCGCAAACGCCCTCCCGGACGGCCCGCCAGCTCTCCGGCGCGGTGAGGCCCAGGGGCGTGACGGCCCCCAGGCCGGTAATCACGACTCTTCGTCGTTCCATAGTCAAACCTCCCATTACATTGACATGCCGCCGTCCACGGCCAGCACCTGGCCGGTGATGTAGGCGGCGTTATCGCCGGCCAGGAACCCGACGGCCCGGGCCACGTCCTCCGGCGCGCCCAGGCGGCCCATGGGGATGCTCCCCTGGGCGGCGGAACGGGCGGACTCGGACAGGGCCGCGGTCATGTCCGTCTCGATGAAGCCCGGGGCCACGGCGTTGACCGTCACCCCCCGGGAGGCCAGCTCCTTGGCCAGGGACTTCGTCATGCCGACGATCCCCGCCTTGCTGGCGGCGTAGTTCACCTGCCCGGCGTTGCCCCGGAGGGCCACCACGGAGCTCAAATTCACGATGCGGCCATAGCGCTGTTTCAGCATCAGCCTGGAAACGGCCTTCATGCAGAGGAAGGCCCCCTTCAAATTGGCGGCGATAACCGCGTCGAAGTCCTCCTCGCTCATGCGCATAATCAGATTGTCCCGGGTAACCCCGGCGTTGTTCACCAGAATGTCGATTCTTCCAAACACCTCAACCGCGGACTTTACCAGCGCGTCCACCTGGGCGGCGTCGGACACGTCGCACCGGACCGCCAGGGCCTTGGCCCCCAGGGCCTCCACGGCTTGGACGGTCTCCTGGGCCGCCGCCTCGTTCCCGGCGTAGCAGAGGACCACATTGGCCCCTCCCGCCGCCAGCTCCAGGCAGACGGCCCGGCCGATGCCCCGGCTTCCGCCGGTGACGACGGCGGTCTTTCCCTCGAACTTCATCATCCGTTCTCCTTTACCAGCCCTTCCAGGGCCTCCACGTCCGCCGGGCTCTCCACGGCGTAAACCGGAAGGCCGGGAACGGTTTTCTTCACAAAGCCGCTGAGGGCCTTCCCCGGCCCGATTTCCACCAGGGCATCCAGGCCCAGCTCCGCCATGCGGCGGATGGTGTCCTCCATAAAAACGCTGCTCTGGACCTGACGGACCAGCAGGGCGGGAATGGAATCCTCCGCCCCCTTCTCCCGGCCCAGGCAGTTGTAGAGGACGGGAATTCCGGGCGCTTCAAAGGGCACGTTCTGGAAATACCTCTCCAGCGCCTCCCCGGCGGGCTTCATCAAAGGCGTATGGAAGGGGCCGCTGACCTTCAGGGGGAGGCAGCGCTTCGCGCCCTGTTCCTTCGCCAGGGACGCGGCCTTCTCCACCGCCGCCTTGTCCCCGCCAATGACCAGCTGGCCGGGGCAGTTGTAGTTGGCAATGACCACGGTCCCCAGGTCCGCCGCCGCCTCACAGGCCTTTTGCAGCGGCTCCCGGTCCAGGCCCAGGACGGCCGTCATGGCGCTGTCATGGCCTTTCGCGGCCTCCTCCATGGCCTTCCCCCGGAAGGCCGCCAGGCGGACCGCCGTCTTTGCGTCAAACACTCCGGCGGCGTGAAGGGCGGAGTACTCCCCCAAAGAGAGGCCCGCCGCCACGGCGGGGACGATCCCCTTCTTCCGCAGCACCGCCGTCAGCCCGGCGGCGAAGGCCACCATGCAGGGCTGGGTATAGCGGGTCTGGTTCAGGACGCCCTCCGGGTCCTCAAAGCAGGTCCGCTTCAAGTCAAAGTCCACCTCCGCCTGGGCGGCGTCCAGCACCTGCCGGAAGGCGGGATAGGCCTCGTACAAATCCGCCCCCATGCCGGGGTGCTGGCTGCCCTGTCCGGCGTATAAGAAACCGAGCTTCATGGCGCGGTCCTCCATTCGTTTAAAATCTGGTCCATCTGCTCTTTGACCGTGGAAAGCGTGTTGACCTCCCCGGCGTTGGCCCCGCAGAAGAAGAGGCCGTTTTCCCAGTCCCCCTCCACGGCGGCAATCAGCGCCTTGGAAATGCAGTAGGGGGCGGTCTTGCAGTCACAGGCGGCAAGGCAGCGGTCGCAGCGGGTGATTTTCGGCTGCGTTCCCGCCTCCACCCGCCGGATCAGCGGGCTTCTCAGGGCCCGGCCCGGCATGCCCACGGGGCTCTGGACAATGGTGACGTCCTCCGCCTCCGCGTCCAGCAGGGCCTGTTTATAACCGGAGCTGGCGTCGCACTCCTCCGTGGCGATGAAGCGGGTGGCAAACTGGACTCCCGCCGCGCCCTGGTCCATGTAGCGGCGCAGCTCCGCCCCGCTCTTCACGCCCCCGGCCACAAAGACCGGGATATCCCGCCCGTACTTCTCCCGGAAGGGGGCCAGGGCTTCCAGCACCTCCGCCAGCAGGGCGGACAGGGGGCGGGGCCGTCCCGCCTGGGCCTCCCGGGCCTCCTCGGGGGAAAAGCCCAGGTGTCCCCCGGCCAGGGGGCCCTCCACAACCACAAAGTCCGGGACCCGGCCATAGCGCCGGTCCCACAACTTGCAGATCAAGGCGGCGGAGCGGCCCCCGCTGACCACCGGGGCCAGGGCTGCGTCCTCGTTTCCCACCTCCGCCGCCAGGCCCGGCAGATCCTTGGGAAGTCCCGCGCCGCAGACCACCGCGTCCACCCCCGCCCGGAGGGCGGCGCGCACGCTGTCGGCGTACTGGGCGGCGGCCACCATGACATTCACCGCCACCAATCCCGCGCCTTTGGCAATCTCCTTCGCCCTGCCAATCTGCCGGACCAGGGCCCGGAGGTTGGCCTCCCGGGGATTCGTCGAAAAATCCACTTCCCGGAAGCCGCAGAAGGCGGCGGACAGGGTGCCCATGCCCCCCAGCGCGGCCACGGCTCCCGCCAGCCGCTCCAGGCTGACGCCGATGCCCATGCCCCCCTGGACAATGGGGAGCTCCAGGGCCTTTCCCCGGATCGTCACCGCCATTCCTGGTGCACCTGTTCCAGAACGGCCTTTCCGCCGTTGTACAGCTCCTCAAAAATCTGCCGCAGGGGCCGGATTTCGTGAACCATGCCGGCCACCTGGCCCATCATGACGCTGCCGCGCTCCACGTCGCCCTCCAGCACCGCCCGGCGGAGGCCGCCGATGGTAACGGTTTCCAGCTCTTCCAGCGTGGCGTTCCGCTTTTCCAGGGCCAGGTACTCCCGGGCCATCTTGTTTTTCAGCACCCGCACCGGCCCGCCGATGGAGCGGCCCGTGACGGTGGTGTCGCTGTCCTTGGCCTTCAGGACCGCCTGCTTGTAGTTTTCATGAATGGGGCACTCCGGGCTTGCCAGCAGGCAGGTGCCCACCTGGACGCCAGCGGCCCCCAGGGCCAGGGCCGCCGCCATCTGCCGCCCGTCGGCGATGCCGCCGGCGGCGATGACGGGCACGTCCACCGCATCGATGACCTGGGGCACCAGGGCCATGGTGGTCATCTCCCCCACATGGCCCCCGGACTCCATGCCCTCGGCCACGAAGGCGTCCACGCCGTAGCGGCTGAGCCGCTTTGCCAGCACCGCCGCCGCCACCACGGGGATAACCTTGATTCCGGCTTCCTTCCAGGCGGGGATGAACTGGCCGGGGTTTCCCGCGCCGGTGGTGACAACCTGCACGCCCTCGTCCAGAATCACCTGGGCGATGCCGGCGGCGCAGGGGTTCATCAGCATCAGGTTCACGCCAAAGGGCTTATCGGTCAGCTCCCGAGCCCGGCGGATCTCGCTCCGCACCCGGTCCGCATCCCAGGCCCCGGTGGCAATCATGCCCAGGGCCCCGGCGTTGGAGCAGGCGGCGGCGAACTCGCCGGTGGCCACGTTGGCCATGCCGCCCTGGATAATGGGGAACTCGGTCCCCAGGATTTCGTTTAATTTTTTCACAGTATGTCTCTCCCCTCACGCGAACTCAATCAGGCATCCTCCCCAGGTCAGGCCGCCGCCGAAGCCCACGGCCAGAATCCGGCTGCCGGGGCCGATTTTTCCCTGCTCCCGAAGCTCGCTGAGGACCAGGGGAATGCTGGCGGCGGAGGTGTTGCCGTATTCGGCGATGTTTTTATAATACTTCTCCGGCGGAATGCGGTATTTCCGCACCGCCAGGTCGATGATCCGGGCGTTGGCCTGGTGGAAGACGAAGAAGTCCACGTCCTCCACGGTCCGTCCCGTCTTTTTCAGCACCTGGTCCACGCACCAGGGCACCGCCTCCACGGCGAACTTGAAGACCCGGGTGCCCTCCATGGAGATGAGGCCGGGCTCCCCCGCCCCCGGGCCGGGGAGGCGGAGCAGCTCGCCGCTGCCGTGACAGCCCATGATGGAGGAGATGGAGGGCCAGCCCTCCCGGCACTCCACCACGGCGGCCCCGGCTCCGTCCCCGAAGAGGATGCACGTCCCCCGGTCGGACCAGTCGATGCAGCGGCTCAGGTTTTCCGCCCCCACCACCAGTCCGAATTTCCGGGGGGAGGCGTTCAGCAAACACTCCATGGTATGGAGGGCGAACAAAAAGCCGCTGCAAGCCGCCCCCAAATCGAAGCAAAGGATATCCTCCGAAAGCCCCAGCTCCCGCTGGAGCGTACAGGCGGCGGAGGGGACCATGGTCTCCGGGGTCACCGTGGCCACGATGCAGGCCCCGATTTCCTCCGGCGAGACCCCCGCGTCCGCCAGGGCCCGGCGGGCCGCCTGGGCGGTGATGGCGGAAAAGGTCTCCTCCCCGGCGCAGTGGTGCCGGGTTTTGATGCCGGTACGGCTGGAAATCCACTCGTCGTTCGTCTCCACAAGCTTCTCCAGGTCCCGGTTGCTCACCAGTTTCCCGGGCACCCCCCGGCCCGTCCCCCGAATTTTGATTCCGTTCATGACTCCTCCTTCGGGGGCACGCCCATTTTCCTGAATTTTTGATAACGCTTTTCCGCCAGGCTTCCGCCGCTCTCCTTTAAAAGCGCCGCCAGGTGGCGGCTTAAGGCGCGGTCCAGCTCCTGGAACACAAGCTCCGGGGCCAGGTGGGCCCCGCCCTCCGGCTCCGGGACCACGTCGTCCACAATCCCCAGGGCCAGCAGGTCCGGGGCGGTGAGCTTCATCAGGTCACAGGCCTCCGCGTGCCGCGCCGCGTCCTTCCAGAGGATGGAGGCGAAGCCCTCCGGGGAGAGAATGGCGTAAACCGCGTTCTCCAGCATCAGCACCCGGTCGGCCACACCCAGGGCCAGGGCCCCGCCGCTGTTGCCCTCGCCGGTGATCACGGCGATGACCGGCACCGTGAGGCGGCTCATCTCCATCAAATTCCGGGCGATGGCCTCCCCCTGTCCCCGTGCCTCGGCCTCCAGGCCGGGATAGGCCCCGGAGGTGTCGATAAAGGTGAGCACCGGGCGGCGGAACTTCTCCGCCTGCCGCATGAGGCGCAGGGCCTTCCGGTAGCCCTCGGGCCCCGGCATGCCGAAGTTGCAGCGGATGCTCTCCTCCGCCGTTTTCCCCTTCCGGGTGCCGATGACGGTGACGGGCCGCCCGTGGTACAGGGCGATTCCCCCTAAAATGGCCGGGTCCTCCCGGCAGAGGCGGTCCCCCTTCTGCTCGAAAAAATCGGTGAAGAGGGCGCCGATGGTATCCGTAATATTGGGCCGCTGGGGGTGCCGGGCCGCGGCAACCCGCTCCGCGGCGGTAAGCCTGCTCATGGGCGGCCTCCTTTCTCGTGAAGCCGCAGAAGGCGGCTCAGGGTCTCCCGGAGCTCTCCCCGGGGGACCACCGCGTCCACAAAGCCGTGCTCCTCCTGGTATTCCGCCCGCTGGAAGCCCTCCGGCAGCGTCTCGCCGATGGTCTGCTGAATCACCCGGGGCCCGGCAAAGCCGATTAAGGCCCCCGGCTCCGCCAGGATGATGTCGCCCAGGGAGGCGAAGCTGGCGGTGACGCCGCCGGTGGTGGGGTCCGTCAGGACGGAGATGTAAAGCAGCCCCTTCTCCGAAAACCGGGCCAGGGCGGCGGAGGTTTTCGCCATCTGCATCAGAGACAAAATGCCCTCCTGCATCCGGGCCCCGCCGCTGGCGGAGAAGAGGATCAAGGGCAGCTTGTTTTTCGCCGCGTACTCAATGGCCAGGGTGATCTTCTCCCCCACGGCGGCGCTCATACTGCCCATGAAAAAGCGGCTGTCCAGCACGCCCGCCACGCACTTCCGCCCGCCGATGGTTCCGGTGGCGGTGACGGCGGCCTCCGTGAGGCCGGTTTTCCGCTGGGCCAGGCGCTGCTTCTCCCGGTAGCCGGGGAAGGACAGGGGATCGGCGGCGGGGAGCTTTTCGTTCAGCTCCCGGAAGCTGCCGGGGTCCAGGATGGTGCTGAGCCGGTAATAGGCCCCGATGGGGAAATGATAGCCGCAGAGGGGACAGACGGAGAGATTCCCCGCCACGTCCTTCCGCTGGCTCTCTCCGCCGCACTTGGGGCAGGCCACCAGCTGGTCCCCCGGGACATAGCTGTCCCGGATGGCCTTCATGGCCAAAAGCCGGGCCCGGCGCTTGGCAAAGATGCTGCTCATGCCTCCGCCTCCTTCTCCTCCACCCGGCGGCTGAAGTCCAGCAGCTCCGCCAGGTGCGCGTCCAGAAAGCCCGTGGTGCACCGGCCCCGGACGAAAACGGGGTGGAATAAAATCTCATAGGACAGCTCCGCGTTGGTGGGGAAGCCCTCCAGGGTGAATTCCTCCAAACAGCGGCGGAGCTTGCGAATGGCCTCCAGCCGGGTGGCCCCGTGGGCCAGGACCTTGGCGGCCAGGGAATCGTAATAGGGGGACATGGTGCAGCCGTTGTAGAGGCAGGAGTCCACCCGGACCCCCGCGCCGCCGGGGAAGTGGAGGAACTCCACCTTGCCGGGACAGGGGCGGAAGTCCCCGTGGGGGTCCTCGGCGTTGACCCGGCACTCCATGGCGCAGCCCCGGATCGTTACGTCCTCCTGCCCCATATCCAGAGACAGGCCGGAGGCAATCCGAAGCTGCTGGCGCACCAGATCCACCCCGGTGACCAGCTCCGTGACCCCGTGCTCCACCTGGATGCGGGTGTTCATCTCCATAAAGTAGAAATTCTCCCCGTCCACCAGGAATTCCACCGTCCCGGCCCCCTCATAGCCCACGGCCTCCGCCGCCCGGACGGCGGCTTCTCCCATGGCCCTTCGCAGGGCGGGGCTGAGGCCGGGGGCGGGGGCCTCCTCTATCAGCTTCTGGTTCCGCCGCTGGACGGAGCAGTCCCGGTCCCCCAGGTGGATGGTATGCCCCTGGCGGTCCGCCAGAATCTGCACCTCCACATGCCGGGGGTTCAGCACCAGCTTCTCCAGGTACATCTCGTCGTTTCCAAAGCAGGCCGCGGCCTCCGCCTTGGCCTCGGCGCAGGCGGCGGGGAGCTCGCCCGGGCCGTCACAGCGGCGGATGCCCCTTCCCCCGCCTCCGGCGGAGGCTTTCAGCAGCACCGGCCAGCCCACGGCCTCCGCCGCCGCCAGGGCCTCCTCCACCGAGGAGACGGGGCCGTCGGAGCCGGGAGTCACCGGGACCCCCGCCGCCTTCATCAAATCCCGGGCGGCGGACTTGGAGCCCGCCTTTCGGATGGCCTCCCCGGAGGGGCCGATGAAGGTCAGCCCCGCTTTGGCGCAGGCGTCGGAGAAGTCCGCGTTCTCGGAGAGAAAGCCGTAGCCCGGATGTATGCCGTCGCAGCCGGTGGCCAGGGCCGCCGTCAGCAGGGCGTCCTGATTCAAATAGCTGTCCGCCGCCCGGGCGGGGCCGATGCAGACGGACTCCGTGGCCAGCTGAACGTGGAGGGCCTCCGCGTCCGCCTCGGAATAGGCGGCCACCGTCTCGATCTCCAGCTCCCGGCAGGCCCGGAGGACCCGGAGGGCAATCTCCCCCCGGTTGGCGATAAGGACCCGCTTCAGCATGGCCGGTAGCGCATCAGCGCCTCGCCGAAAGCCGCCAGCTCTCCGTTGGCCTTCAGCACCTCTTCGATGACGCAGTCGCAGGGGGCGGGAACCTCGATCATGGTTTTCATGGCCTCGATGAGGCAGACGGTCTGCCCCTTCTTCACCTTGTCCCCCGGCATGGCAAAGGGGGGCTGCTCCGGGGCGGGAGCGGCGTAGAAGGTGCCCACCAGCGGCGCGGTGACGGCGGGGGCCTCCTCCGCCGTCGGAGCCGCCGCCGGGGCGGCGGGTATGGGAACCATGGCGGAAGCGGCCGCCGGAGCGGGGGCCGCCTTTTCCAGTTCTATTTTAAAATCCCCCTGTGACAGCTTCAGCTTCTGCAAGCCGCTGGTGTCAAAGCGGGCCATTAAGTCATAAATTTCCTGGTTGGTCATACTCGTTCCTTTCCAAGCCCGCCGCCCCGCTGTCGTCAACGGGGCGGCGCTTCACGGAAATGTAGGTTTCGGCAACGCGGTTCAGGCCTTGTGGGCCTCCAGGTACTTCACAATGTCGCCCACGGTTTTCAGGGTCTCCACATCGGCGTCGTCGATGGTGATTCCGCTGGCCTCCTCCAGGGCCATGACCAGCTCCACCGCCGCCAGGGAATCCGCCCCCAGATCGTCGGACAGGGAGGCCTCCAGCGTCACCTGCTCCGCCTCGCAGCCCAGGGTTTCCACGATGATATCACGTACTTTCTCGAATTCCATTTGAGATTCTCCTTGTTTGTCGAAATATCAATTATTTTAACTAAAAATTTTTAATTAAAATAATTGAACTTATTTTACACAGGAGGCTCCCGGTTGTCAAGGAAAATTTTCACGGATCGGCTCTTCCCTTTTTTGTGAAAATCTTATATAATTAAAATGTTGTCCAGTACCATATCCGGGGTCTTTGCCCCGGCCTGTCTTTTAGGAGGCGTACATGAAAATCATCATCGTGGGCGCTGGGAAGGTGGGCTCCGCCCTGACCCAGCAGCTCTCTGCCGACGGGCACAACGTCACCGTGGTGGACCAGGACCCCCAGCTCATCGACAACATCATCAACATCTATGACGTTATGGGAGTCTGCGGCAACGGCGCGGTTTACGGCGTGCAGAAAGAGGCGGAGGTGGAAAAGGCGGAGCTCTTGATCGCCACCACCTCCAGCGACGAGCTGAACATCCTCTCCTGCCTGGTGGCCAGGAAGCTGGGGGCCAAGCACACCATCGCCCGCATCCGCAACCCCGAGTATGAAAAGCAGCTCCGCTTCATGCGGGACGAGCTGGGCCTCTCCATGGCCATCAACCCCGAGCGGGCCGCCGCCCGGGAGATTGCCCGGGTGCTCCGCTTCCCCGCCGCCATGAAGGTGGAGACCTTTTCCAAGGGGCGGCTGGAGCTGGTGGAATACCGCCTCCCCGCCGACTCCGCCCTGGACGGCCTGGCCCTGGCGGACCTGTACCGGAACATCCGGGTCCGGGTGCTGATCTGCGCCGTGGCCCGGAAGGGCGGGACCATCATCCCCTCCGGCGACTTCGTCCTCCGGGCGGGGGATAAAATCTACCTCACCTCCTCCCCGGACCAGCTGGCCCAATTCTTCCGGCACCTGGGGGTCTTCCGCTCCAAGGCGTCCACCGTCATGATCGTGGGGGCCAGCAAGATCTGCTACTACCTCACCAGCGAGCTTTTGAACATGGGCATGTCCGTGAAAATCATCGACCGGGACGAGCAGCGCTGCATCCAGATGGGCGAGCAGCTCCCCAAGGCCCTGGTCATTGTGGGGGACGGCACGGACACGGACCTGCTCCACGAGGAGGGCATCGGCCAGACGGACGCCTTTGTGGCCATCACCGGCATTGACGAGGCCAACATCTTAATGTCCATGTGCGCCTCCAAGGAGTCGGGGAACCACTGCAAGGTGGTGGCGAAAATCAACCGGAAATCCCTGGTGGACCTGGTGAGCAACGAGAGCATGATCGACAGCGTGATCTCCGCCCGGTCCACCACCACGGAGCTCATCGTCCAGTACGTCCGGGCCATGGAGAGCGCCGAGGGCGCCAAAATCAAGACCCTCCACCGGCTGGTGGATGGGGCGGTGGAGGCCCTGGAGTTCGGCGTGGGGCCGGACGTGCCCTTCATCGGCGTGCCCCTGAAAAACCTGAAGCTCCGCAACGGCCTGCTGCTGGCGGGCATCGTCCAGCGGAACGGGAAGATTGTCATCCCCTCCGGCAACGACTGCCTCAGCCTGGGGGACGACGTGATCGTGGTTACCACGGACACGTCCCTTCAAGACATCCACGACATCTGCCGGGAGTAAAGGGGGAAGCGTCTTTTGAATTATCAAATGATTGGCTTCGTCATCGGGCGGATTTTATGGACGGAGGCGGCGCTGCTGCTTCTGCCCGCCCTGGTGGCGCTGCTCTATGGGGAACCGGCCCTGCCCTTCCTGGGGCCCATCCTGCTTCTTTTGATCGCGGGCCTCCCCTTCCGCAAAAAGCCCAAGCAGACCTCCCTCTACGCCCGGGACGGCTTTGCCGTGGTGGCCCTGGCCTGGGTGCTGATGAGTGCTTTCGGGGCCCTGCCCTTTGTGATTTCCGGGTATATCCCCCATTGCATCGACGCCTTTTTTGAAACCGTCTCCGGCTTCACCACCACCGGGGCCACCATCCTCACGGCGGTGGAACCCCTGAGCCAGAGCGTGCTGTTCTGGCGCAGCTTCACCCACTGGATTGGCGGCATGGGCGTGCTGGTCTTCGTCATGGCGGTGCTGCCCATGACCGACGGCCACGGGATGCACCTGCTCCGGGCGGAGATGCCGGGCCCGTCGGTGGGGAAGCTGGTGAGCCGCATGAGCGACACGGCGAAGATTCTCTACGGCATCTACCTGGTTATGACCCTCATTGAAATCGTCCTGCTGGTCCTGGGGGGAATGCCCCTCTTCGACTCCTGCATCCACGCCTTCGGCTCCGCGGGCACCGGCGGCTTCAGCAATAAAAACCTCAGCGTGGGGGCCTATGACAGCACCTACTTTGACGTGGTCATCGGGATTTTCATGCTGCTTTTCGGCGTGAACTTCAACCTCTATTACTTCCTCCTGGTCCGCCGCTTCCGGGACGTGTTCCGGTCCGAGGAGCTGTGGGCCTACGCGGCCATTGTGGGCGCGGCGGTGCTGGCCATTGCTACGGACATTCTCCACATGTACGAATCCTTCGGCCAGAGCCTCCGGTACTCCTTCTTCCAGGTGGCCTCCATCATCACCACCACCGGCTACGCCACGGCGGACTTCAACCTCTGGCCCACCTTCTCCAAGGGAATCTTGGTGGTGCTGATGTTCATCGGGGCCTGCGCCGGGTCCACCGGCGGCGGCATCAAGGTGGCCCGGATTGTGATTCTGGCCAAGACCTCCTGGGGAGACATGCGGAAGATGCTCCACCCCAACGCCGTCACCACCACCCGGTTTGAGGGCAAGGCCCTGACAGACAAGCACATCCGCAGCGTCCACCTCTTTCTCACGGTGTACCTCCTGGTGTTCACGGTTTCCTTCCTGCTGCTCAGCCTGGACGGCTTCGACATCGTCACCACCTTCACCGCCCTGACGGCCTGCATCAACAACATCGGCCCGGGCCTGGAGGTGGTGGGGCCCATGGGGAACTTCTCCGCCTTCTCCTGGTGGTCCAAGCTGCTGCTGTCCTTCGACATGCTGGTGGGGAGACTGGAGATTTTCCCCATGCTGCTGCTGTTCGCCCCCTCCATCTGGCAGCGGCGGCGCATCGTTTGGCGGACATGAAAAGGACCCGAGACGCACGTCTCGGGTCCTTCTTTTCTATACATCGTCAGCCGCTTCAGCAGCCCAGCGCCTTGGCGGACTCCTCCAGCTTGGCGATGAGCTCCCGGAACTTCTCCGCCTTCTCCTTCTCGGCGTTCACCACCGCTTCCGGAGCCCGGGAGACAAATTTCTCGTTGGAGAGCTTCTGCTCCACAATCCGCAGGCCGTTCTCCGCCTTTTCCTTCTCCTTGGCGATGCGCTCCCGCTCCGCCGCCAAATCCACCAGCTCGCTGAGGGGCAGATAGGCCGTGGCGTTGTGGGTGACGATGCTCACCTGTCCCGTGAGATCCGCCGGGGCCTCCGCCGCGAAACGCACCTGGGAGGCAAAGGCCAGCCGCTGAAGGAAGTGGAGGCCCTGCTCATAGGGCTCGGGTGCGGCGGTAACCAGCAGCACCTCCGCCTTTTTGGACGGGGGCACGTTCATCTCCGCCCGGCGGGCCCGGATGGCCTTGATGGTGTCCATAACCGCCTCCATGGCGGCCTCCTCCTTGGAAAAGCACAGGGCCTCGCTGTACTCCGGCCACCGGGACGTCATCAGGAACTTGTCCCCGGAGCCCGCCCGCTTGGGAAGGGCCTGGAAAATCTCCTCGGTGATGAAGGGCATGAAGGGGTGCAGCAGCTTCAAAAGCTCCGTCAGCACATAGCAAAGGACGTTCCGGGCGGTAGACTTCGCCGCCTCGTCCTCCCCGTTCAGCCGGGTCTTCGTCAGCTCGATATACCAGTCGCAGTAGGTGTCCCACAGGAAGTCGTAAACCTTGGCGGAGGCCACGCCGATCTCGTAGCTGTCCAGGTTCTCCGTGACCTCCTTCACCAGGGTGTTCAGTTTGGAGAGGACCCACTTGTCCTCCCGCTCCAAAGCCTCCGCCGCCGGGAGGTCATAGGCCTCCAAATCCCCCAGGTTCATCATGACGAAGCGGCTGGCGTTCCAGACCTTGTTGGCGAAGTTCCGCATGGCCTCGCACTTTTCCGTGTAGAAGCGCATGTCGTTTCCCGGGGAATTTCCGGTGATGAGGTTGAACCGCAGGGCGTCCGCGCCGTAGGTTTCCGCCACCTCCAGGGGGTCGATGCCGTTGCCCAGGGACTTGGACATCTTGCGGCCCTTGTCGTCCCGGACCAGGCCGTGGATAAGGACGGTGCGGAAGGGAATTTTCTTCATCTGCTCGCAGCCGGAGAAGATCATCCGGGAGACCCAGAAGAAGATGATGTCGTAGCCGGTAATCATGACGGAGGTGGGGTAGTAGAAGTCCAAATCCTCGGTCTTTTCCGGCCAGCCCAGGGTGGAGAAGGGCCACAGGGCGGAGCTGAACCAGGTGTCCAGCACGTCGGGGTCCCGGGTCAGGCGCGCGCTGCCGCACTGTTCGCACTTTGTCGGGTCCTCCCGGCTGACGTTGATGTGCCCGCACTCGTCACAGTACCAGGCGGGAATCTGGTGGCCCCACCAGAGCTGGCGGGAGATGCACCAGTCGTGGACGTTCTCCATCCAGTTGGTGTAGGTCTTGCTGAACCGTTCGGGGACGAACTTCACCTCGCCCTCCCGGACCACCCGGAGGGCTTCCTTCGCCAGGGGCTCCATCTTCACGAACCACTGGGCGGAGATCAGGGGCTCCACGTCGTTGTGGCAGCGGTAGCAGGTGCCCACGTTGTGGCTGTAGGGCTCGGTCTTCACCAGATACCCCTGCTCCTCCAAATCCTTCACAATGGCCTTCCGGCATTCATAGCGGTCCATCCCGTTGTAGGGCCCGCCGTTTTCGTTGATTTTCCCGTCGTCCCCGATGCAGCGGATGATCTCCAGATTGTGCCGGAGGCCCACCTCGAAGTCGTTGGGGTCGTGGGCGGGGGTCATCTTCACCGCGCCGGTGCCGAAGCCCAGCTCCACGTACTCGTCCGCCACGATGGGGATCTCCCGGTTCATAATGGGCAGGATGCAGGTCTTGCCCACCAGATGCTTGAACCGCTCGTCCTCCGGGTTCACGGCCACGCCGGTGTCGCCCATCATGGTCTCGGGCCGGGTGGTGGCTACCACCAGGTCGCCGGAGCCGTCGGTGAGGGGATAGCGGATGTGCCAGAGGTGGCCGGGCTTGTCCTGGTACTCCACCTCCGCGTCGGAGAGGGCGGTGACGCAGTGGGGGCACCAGTTGATAATGCGGCTTCCCTTGTAGATGAGGCCCTTGTCGTAGAGCTCGCAGAAGGTCTCCCGGACGGCCTTGGAAAGCCCCTCGTCCATGGTGAAGCGGGACCGGGACCAGTCGCAGGACACGCCCATCTTCTTTTGCTGCTGGACGATGCGGTTGCCGTACTTCTCCTTCCACTTCCAGACCCGCTGGAGGAACTTCTCCCGGCCCAGGTCATAGCGGCTCAGGCCCTCGTTGACCCGGAGGTCCTCTTCCACCTTCACCTGGGTGGAGATGCCGGCGTGGTCCACGCCGGGGACCCAGAGGGCGGCATAGCCCTGCATCCGCTTGAAGCGGGTAAGGATATCCTGGAGGGTGCAGTCCAGGGCGTGGCCCATGTGGAGCTGGCCCGTGACGTTGGGGGGCGGCATGACGATGGAGAAGGGTTTTTTCGCGGGGTCCGGGTCGCCCCGGAAGCACCCGGCGTTCTCCCACGCCTCGTAGATGCGGCCCTCCACCTGCTGGGGTTCGTACACTTTCGGCAGTTCTTTTTTCATGTCGGTTTCTCCTATTCTGTAAACTTGTATTCTTACTTAATATATGCAATCGGTTTCCCGGTCTTTTCGGTGATGAAGCTCCGGAACTCCTCGGCCGTCCCGCCGCTCAGGGAAGCTTTGTCATAAATCTGTCCGTGCTGGCGGCTGAACAGGAGCACAAAGTAATCCTCTGTCTCGCACACCTGCTGAACCGCCTCATAATGAAATTCCGTGGCCGCCGCCTCTGTTGTTGAGGTGTAACTCTCCTCTGTAAAAACACTCTTCGCGGGCGATGTGCCGGGCAGCAGCTTCTTTTGGGCAAAGAAGGCGTTGACCTGATCCTCAGTAAACAATATCGCGATCAATATCACGCCGACGCCGCAGTTCAGGGTGTCCCGAAGGGTCCACGGTTCGTCCAGAAGCCGCCGCGCGGCAATCAGCAAAATCGCCAGCGCCACGATACACCAGCCAAATATATGGCTCCTCCGGCTGCGCTTTTTCCGAATCGTCTTGCGCAGGGCCCGGGCCAGGGCGGTCAAGCCCTTTTGATCGTATCTTGTCTCAAACTGAAATTCCATCGCTATTTTATCCTTTCCACAGGCCATCCAAATTCCCGCTCCAGGAAGTCCCGGAAGTCCTCCTCCGTTCCCCCGGCTAAGCCCCGCTTCGGCAGAACCAAGGGCGGGCGGTCCTCAAAAAAGAGGTAAAACCGCCCCTCGTCCTCCCAATAGACGCTGATGGACGAATATCCCCGGCGAACCTTCCCGGGCCCCTCCCAAAAGACAAAGTACCCGTCCCCAAAGAATACAGCCCGGACCGGTGTGTCCGGCATGCCGGAGGGCGGGAAATCCCTGTCGGGCAGCTTCTCAGGCCGCTTTGGAAGGCGGGGAAGCGTCAGAAGCAGCCACCCGCCGCCGCCGATGAGGTACAGCGCTATGATCGCCTGCAAAACGCCCTTAATCACTCCGGGATCCTCCGCGCCGGTCCCATAGAGGATTACCGCGCCGCAACCGGCCAAAAACATTCCCAGGAGCTTCATTACGAGCCATAGTCCCAGGAATAGGCCATAGCCGCTGCGGGCCAATTTTTCCCGCTTAGCGGAAGCCAGCCGCCATGCTTTCCGGTCCTCCTCCGTCAGGACCGCCCGCACCCGGAATACCATCTCAGCTCCTCCCAAAAAGAAAACCGCCCCAAGCCACCTGGCTCAGGGCGAATACAAATCCGCGGTACCACCTGAATTTCCCTCGCGGGACACTCGTCTCCCCTCTAACGGCGGGACCTCCGTCGCGGCCTACTCTCCGTTCAGCCGCGCCGCTCCGGGACGACTTCCCCCGCCGCCTTGGGGACGCTCTCACCATCCGCGTCCTCTCTTGGCCTCGGCAGGCCGGGTACTGCTTCCCTTCCTTGCGTTTTTATAGAGGCCAGTATACTACACCCCGTCCCGCCTTGTCAAGACAGGCGCAGAATTTCCTTCTTCAACCGGCTGATAATCCGCTTTTCCAGCCGGGAGATGTAGGACTGGGAGATGCCCAGCCGGTCCGCCACCTCCTTCTGGGTCTGCTCCTTCCCACCCCCCAGGCCGAAGCGGAGGGTGATGATCTCTTTTTCCCGGGGAGAAAGCGTGCTGATGGCCTGGGCCAGCAGGGAGCGGTCCACGTCCTCCTCAATGGGCCGCATGACCACGTCCTCGTCGGTGCCCAGCACGTCGGAAAGCAGCAGCTCGTTGCCGTCCCAGTCCGTGTTCAGGGGCTCGTCGAAGGACACCTCCCCCTTCCGGTTGGCGTTTTTGCGGAGATACATTAAAATCTCATTTTCAATGCACCGGGAGGCGTAGGTGGCCAGCTTGATGTTCTTATCCGTCCGGTAGGTCCCCACCGCCTTGATAAGGCCGATAGTCCCGATGGAAATCAGATCTTCGATGTTGATGCCCGTGTTCTCGAACCGCCGGGCAATGTACACCACCAGCCGGAGATTATGTTCGATCAGCTCCTGCCGGGCCGCCTCGTCCATGTTGGCCAGCAGCTCCGCCTCCCGCTCCCGGGTCAGCGGCGGAGGCAGGGTGTCGCTGCCCCCGATATAGTGAATCTCCTCCGGCTCCCGCAGTCTCAGCCGGACCGGCAGCCGCTCCCGCAGCCAGCTCAACACCCGGTTTGCCAGATGCCTGCATTCTTGAAACATTTCCATATCGTCCTCCCCTTCCCGCCGGGCCTCCCCACAGCGCCGCGTAGCCCGTGCCCAGCGCCGTGGGCGCCAGAGCCGCCGTCAGCCCCGGATACCGGATTCCGTTGATTTCCGTCCAGTCCGTTCGGATGGCCAGAAGCAGCCCCCCTTTCGTCCCCACCGCGTGGTATGGCATCAGCCTGGGCCGCAGGGACGGGGCGGCGGAACGCAGGGGCTCCAGCAGTTCCTCCGGGGCCCCGAGCCCCCGGAGGCGGAAAATTCGGACCGCCTCCGGAGGCAGGGCGGCGTCCAAAGCTCCCGGAGCCGTCACCAGCACCGCCCTCCCGTCCGGGGACCGGAGGCCGCTGCCCGTATCCCACAGGGCCGTCAGCTCCGCCGTCCGCCCGGCGATGGAGACCCGGACCGGCAGCAGCTCTCCCCTCACCCCGTGGCCCGCCGCCGCCCGGAAGACCACGGAGAGGACGGCGTAAGCCGCCGTCCCGGCGACGGCCAGCGCTTTGGCGTCCACGTTGGTGTAGAACACGCCGTTCACCGCCGGGACCCCGCCCCCCGCCAGAAGCCCTAGGCCCAGCACGCAGCCCGCCATGGCGCAGGAGACGGCGAAGAACAGCAGCAAAAGCCGCAAGAGCTTTTCCTCCCCGCCGTAGGCGATGAGCCCCAGCAGCACTCCCGCCGCCAGCTTCACCGGCGTCTGGGCCAAAAAGCCCAGCCCCGGCAGAAACACCGCCGCCGCGTAAGCGCCCCCGGCCAGGGCCGCCAGTGCGTAGCGCCCCCGCCGCAGGGGAAGCCCCGCCAGCCGGGCCGCGCAGAGGAGGAGCAGATAGTCCATCAGAGCGTTCAGAACAAACACGCTGTCGATGTAAATGACCGTCACGCCGCCCCGCCTCCTTTTTCCAAGGGATATTATAGGACAGGTAAGCCGGGAAAGCGGTCGCAATCTGTGGGGAAATTCCGGGCGAAAAAGGGCGGCGGGGCTGGGGGCGGATATTTTTGAAGATAGCGCGCCGTTTGTCAAGAGAAATGCGAAAATTTTTATAAATTGCAACCCCTATCATTAGGTTAGACAGGGTTATGCGTTCCTGTATATTCATTTGGTCCTTTGGACCGCCGGTGGTTTTTTGCTCCTTTGTATTTATTCAACTTGGCTTGCGCACTTGGCCTTGCTGTAATTTCATTATAGCAAACGGCTAATTTGCACACGTCTAAGCGTTTTGTTACCCACGTATATCTACACGTCTACTGCAAAGCGGGAATGTATACTCACACCAGCGTGTCAATACCGGAAATTTGCACAAAAAAGAGGAGCCCGGTTAGGGGCTCCCTGATGTTGGCGTGTTTGGATAGCGGGTGGTGTGAGTCGAAATGCACAAGGCTTGTTGGGTGTTGTTGTAGTTAGAAAAATTGATATTATTAAATAATAAAAGGCAGTTGGATGTATACCCAACTGCCTTTATCCATTAAAATATTTGATTTAGCCACCGTTTAGTAGCTTACCTAGTATTTCTCTGTCTGCATCTGAATAGGTGTTGTTGCTTCCAGCTCTTGTATATCCTTGAGATTCTAAGTCCTTTAACTGTTGCATGGGATCAACCCATCCATCATCAGACGGTTGTGTTTCGGTTTGTGTTTGCTGTGGTTGCTGCTGTTGGGTACTTTCACTCGGTTTTGACTGCTGTCCACTACTAGGTTTGCTGGTTTGTTGCTGAACTACGGGCTTTGTAGTGCTTAAGTATTTGTTGCTCACATAAACTGTACTTCCATCACTTAATTGGATGCGGCTCCAACCTTCTGCTTCGGTTCCTGCTATTGCAGTACCTGTGCGAGTAACTGACTGACCTACCGATAAACTCCCTAACTTCTCACTGTCTGTTGTATAGCTCGCTCTGATATTGACTGTGCCTGTTGCATAGACTGTCTCGTTAACGTCAGTGAATAACTGCACCTCGTCCTCTTGGGATTCTGTTTCCTCCGGGGGCTGGGTGTCCTCGGTTTCAACGGGGGCCGCCGGGGTCTGCTCGGGTTCGGACTCCGGGGCTGGGTCCTTGATTGGTTCGGGAGGTGCGATTGGCTCCGGGACTGATGTGCTGGGGGCTGGGTCCGTGGGTTGCTCTGCATTGGGCTGACCGCAAGCTGTCAACGATAAAGCAAGGGCCAGAGCAAGAGCAAGAGCAAGAGCATATATGAGCATCTTTTTCACTGTGATTCTCCTTCCACATTATTTTTCGTTCTGTCTTAATGGTACTTGCCCTTGGGGGTGGGATTTCCCGGCCCCCCGTAGGCTTTCCCATCAAGACAACAAAAGCGGCGCAGGGGTTGTAAATCCCTAAACCGCCGAAGCTACGCACACAAGCCATAGATTTCCCCATTGATTATTGCCGGGAAAACCGTTATAATGGACTTCGGGCGCAGATAATTTCTGCTGTGTGGGACTGGGTCTTAACTGGGCCTCCTGCATAGGGGCGTGGGGAGTTAGCGGCTCTCCACGTCCTGCCTTTTTGCTTTTGCTGTCTCTTGCTTCATTATAGCCGATAGAGGTAAATTGTGCAAGGGATTTTTGTATTGTTGTTGATAAAGTGGCGTGATGAGCGTGTCGGCGACTGGGTGGCCCGCCGATAGGTTGCGGGATGCTGGAAGCTGGCACCCGTGGGAATTGCCGTCGCTGGGTAGTGTCAAGATTATTTCGCAAATTAGTATGCAGACTCTGGGTGGAATGAAGTCAGCCGGCAATAGAGGTGTCCTCCAGAGCAGCTTCCAGGTGCCTCATATTCATGTACTTCTTGTTGCCCCACTGCGTGCCGGCTACATGGCGCAGCCG
>CAJTCG010000017.1 GCA_910574635.1 Oscillospiraceae bacterium
TTTCCCTTAATTAAAATAGGCTGTATTCCTACGGCCTCAATGGTTTAAC
Organism: Oscillospiraceae bacterium; assembly: GCA_910574635.1. GTDB lineage: Bacteria > Bacillota > Clostridia > Oscillospirales > Oscillospiraceae > Oscillibacter. Next base: position 50 of record CAJTCG010000017.1, read on the forward strand.
GCCCGTTTTGCGACTAAGGGAAAAATAGCGTTTTGCGTGTCCGGCTACACCTAAATCCTTTATTTTTTCGCTTGTTTCTGTCTACCTTTAGGGTGCGTCTCTGCTTTTTACCCTGTCCACCAACTGGGGAATCCATTTTCGCCACTGTCCACAATCTTGGATACGGTTTAGTTGTAGGTATCACCGGAAAGGGGGACGTCTGGAATCAGCTTATAGACAGGGAAGAAACACTGAAAACGGATGTATTCATAGTTTTCAACTCGAAAAGACATTGAAACGTCGAATATACGGCCTTGAACAACATGAGCCGCAGAAAGATTATAGTATCCTTCTCCTGTTGATGTTGTTCCTGACTGATGAACAGCATAATAAGAAAAGGCCAGAGACTTCAAAGGAATATAAAACGCAGAAGCCAGGTTTGATGTTTGGCAGACGAAAAAAGCGCACAGCGCGATTCTATGACAAGGCCGGAAAAATCCCTGTGATTCGTTCCAGCATCTGTACCGGTGAGCAGGTGGCAGGCTTCAAGGACCCGGTCAGTGGAAAGTTCGATGAGCTGATGCTGATCCGCGGCGGCAGTGATCTTGCGGAGTTTTACTCTCAGTGCCAGGTCGACGAGAACGATATCCATCGGGAATGGTAGTGGGGAAGATGGCCACACTGTATGGAGTTTCCGTCTCGGCAATCAACCAGCATTTAAGGAAACGTTGATTTAATTCCCCGAAATGATAAAAGATGTGATAAAGGAAACGCTGATTTAATTCCCCGAAATGATAGAAGATGTGATAAAATAAGGAAAAGGGGGCGCTGGGTATGAAACAGGAAAGTTTTAGCGATATGGAATACAGATGCCGGAAAAAGAAAACAAAACGGGAAGAATTTCTGGAAATCATGGACGAGATTATCCCATGGGAGGAATGGGTATCGCTGGTCGTCCCCCACTATCCAACCGGGAAACGCGGGCGTCCGCCGATTGAGATAGAAACCATGCTGCGGATGTATCTGCTGCAATGCTGGTTCAGCTTATCCGATGAAGGAGTAGAGGACGCAATTTATGACAGCTATGCCATGCGCAAATTTATGGGGATCAACTTTTTCGAGCAGGATGTCCCGGACGCCACGACCCTGCTGCACTTTCGGCATCTGTTGGAGGAGAAGGGCATCGGCAAGCTGTTTTTTGACGCAATCAACCGCTGCCTGGAAGGGGCTGGACGGATGATGCGGGGCGGCAGCATCGTAGACGCCACGCTGATCAGCACACCCAGCTCTACAAAAAACGCGGAGAAAAACGGGATCCGGAGATGCACTCGGTGAAGAAGGGAAAGCAGTGGCATTTTGGTATGAAGTGCCACACCGGCGTGGATGCCGGGAGCGGCTTTGTCCACACAGTGGAGGCCACTGCCGCCAATGTCCACGACGTCACTGTAGCGGCAAGGCTTCTGCGGGAAGATGATAAGGCGGTCTACGGGGACAGTGCCTACCTTGGGATAGAGAAACGGGAAGAAATCAAAAGCAATCCGCAGCTTTCTGCCATTGAATACCGCATCAACCGCAGGCCGGGCCGGTTCCCCAGGGTTTCAGACAATGCCATTGACTGGGAGCGGTATATTGAAAACCGAAAATCTGCCGTACGCTGCAAGGTGGAGCATCCCTACAGGATTGTGAAGAACATTTTCGGTTTTCGGAAGACCGTTTACCGGGGTCTGAGAAAAAATCTTAACCGATTACACGTTCTCTTCGCCAGCGCAAATCTGTACATGCTTGCCAGGGCGGGCGGTTCCCTATGCCCCGCCTAAGGTTTTTGCGTCCTTCGACCGGGCTGGGACTGGAAAAATGAGGAATTTATCCCCCAATATGGTCCTTTATTGGTCGTTTCCATTACCTTCGTCTGTTTGCCTGGCTTTTATTTGCTTTAATCAGTGCTTCCCTATGTCAAGCTTCGGGATATCGGTAAGGCGCTGGACGTGAACGTCTATTGGCAAAACGGGGTGCAGATTGACAGTGCAGCCCCCTACACCGGCAATCCGCCCACGATCCTGGATGACGTGCCGGTTCCCGGAGCGGCCTCTCCCGCCGGGGAGACGGATATGATCCGCCAGGATATCATCGACCGCACCAACGCCCTTCGGAAGAGCAACGGCCTTCCCGCCCTGGAGACGGACCCCTTGCTGATGGCGGCGGCCCAAGTGCGGGCGGACGAGATGGCGGCGACTTCCATCTACTCCCATATCCGCCCGGACGGCACCCGGCGTACGACGGTGACGGACTGCCCGTATACCACCGAGAATATCCACTGCATCGCTTCCGACAGGGTGGAGGACCCGGAGAGGGACCTGGGGCAGATTGCGGTGGAAGAGTGGGAGTCCTCGCAGGACCATCGGAGCGGGATGCTGGACAAGACCCGGTCCAGTATCGGCGTCGGCGTGGCCAAGGGGATCAGTCCTGTGAACGGTGAGCCCTGTTGGTACTGCGTCCAGTGGTTCCTCAGGGACGGCTATGAGATAACCTGGGTGGACGAGCCCCTCATACAGCGGTAGGCAGAAAGTAACCGCCGCGGAGCAAAGGCTCCGCGGCGGTTTGATTCTGTCTTCCGTTTGCCCGTTTGGAGACGAGGGCGCTGATTCCACGCGGGGGACCTGGTTTTATTATTTCCGAGCTTAAAGCTCGAAAATAATAAAGTTGATTCAAGCCGTTTTGCTCACCGCTGTAAACAGCGGCAACCGCAAAGCATGGCACATATTGCTTTCGACCTTTCAGTTCGGAAGTAATATAAGGTGTTTCTTGCGCGCGGATGCTCCGACAAGGCTGCGCCGGAGGAAAAACGGGAATAGTCAATTCTATATCCCGCTGCTGTGACGCTCCGCTTGGAACGTTACTTTGCCGGCGGCTCCGGCGCGGAGAGCCGCAGACTAATCTGAAGCTCGTTTCCCATAATCTGCGCGGACGCCTGCCCGCCCATCCGCTCCATCAGCTCCCGCACGATGGAAAGGCCCAGACCGGCCCCGCCCGCTGCCCGGTCAGGACTGCTCTGATAAAACCGGTCAAACAGGCGTTCCGGGTCCGGCCTGGGGCCGGGAGGCAGTTCGTTGGAAAAGCAAATCGTCTGATCCTGACCAGAGATGGTCAGCCCGCCGCCGCCGTGGCGCAGGGCGTTGGCGATCAGGTTGCGATACACCCGGCCCAGGGCTTCCGGGCTGGCCCAGACCGTCATATCCTCCCGGTCAAACCGCAGCTTCGGTTCCACTCCCGCCGCCTCCAACTGAGGATAAAACTCCGCCAGGGCGTCCCACAGGGGCGGCAGGGCCGCCGTCGTTTCACATTTCAGCGGCAGAGAGCCGCCTTGAAGGCGGGTGTAGAGGAACAGCTCTTCTAAAAGCTCTTCCAGCTTTTCCAGCCGCTCACGCACGATGTCCAGATACTCCGTCTGACGCTCCGGATCTTCCTCCAGCAGCTGCAAGTAGCCCATGGCCCCCGCCAGAGGGGTGCGGATGTCGTGGGAGATGCAGGTCATGGTGTATTTCAGCTCCTGCTCCCGCTTCTGAGTCTCCAGGCGGAGCTGCCGCCCTTCCTCTAGACGCTGGTTGACCGCCCGGCACAGCCGCCGCGGCGCCATACCGAAGGTCCTCACCGTCAGGCGCAGATTGCTCTCCGGTGGGGTCTCCTCCAGCACCCGGGCCATTTCCAGCAGCTGGGCGCGGTAAGCCCACAGGCGCAGCAGAGCGGACCCCAGGGCGGCAAGGGCCAGGATCAGGGCAGGCAGCATGGAAATTCCTCCTTAAATATCCCGCTTTTCCATGGACAACAGGCTTCCCATTCCGTAAAGGACCGCCCATGCAAGGGTACAGGCCAAAATCATTCGAATGGGAGTAATCCCGCTTTCAGGCGTATAGACGCCTTTTACCGCGGCGGCGAGAAAATACTGCTCCAGAGGAGGCCAGCGCAGCAGCCTTCCCAGCATTCCCACCAGAGCGACTGTCAGCCCGCTTCCGGCTACCAGGGACAAAATGATGCCCAGGGTGGTGCTCCGGGTCAGCAGGACCAGAGCCAGGGCCATGAGGGCAAAAGCCCAGTGGGGCAGCCACATCCAAAGGACATACCGCAAAATCTGAGAAATGGAATCCGGCGCCGGGTACATGTGGATCAGCACGGGGAGCAACAGCATCAGCAGGACGGATAAAACGGTGATGATTCCGCTGTAAATGCCCGCCAGGGCAATTTTTGAAAGGACATAATCCCGGCGGCGGGGATTGATGCAGCAGATGTTTTTGATAAATCCGCTGGAAAAATCACCGTTTACAAACAAGGTCATGCCAATCCCGGTCATGACCAGCAAAAAGCCGCTGCCCAAGGTTTCGTGCATAAGGTCCAGCTGTGACATATTTTGGATGTACTCGCTCATCATGCGGTCGGACTCTATGATTTCCGCGCCCTGCGCCTCCATCGCATCCATCATTTCCGGGTCCGCGATAGCGTAAGCCATGACCGTCACCATCATCAGAAGAACAGCCGTCACACCCAGGATGATAGAAAGGCTCCGGCTTTTGAACAGCCGCCGTAGGTCCATACGCAGCATATTAAACATGATCAGCACCTCCCATGCGCTCCAGGAAATAGCTCTCCAAATCCTGCCTATGCAGGCTCAGCTCCTCCACCGCGATGCCCGCCTGGATGAGAATCCGCCCCACGGTTTTGGCGTCCACGGCTTCGTAAATCCGGATCTCGCCCTCCGGCCGCATTTCCCAGCGGCTTAAGTGGAGTTCCCGCTCCAGCAGGGCCGCCGTTTTCCGGGCCTGGTCCGTTTGTAGGCGCAGATAATCCGTGCATTTCTGCGCAAGCTCCCCGCTGGTGATCTCTTCCACCATACGGCCCTGCTGGATAATGCCGTAACGGGTGGCAATTTTGCTCAGCTCTCCCAGGATATGGGAACTGATCAAAAGGGTCAGTCCCCGCTCCCGGTTCAGCCGCAGCAGCAGCTCCCGCATCTCCCGGATGCCTTCCGGGTCCAGGCCGTTGATCGGCTCGTCCAGCAGCAGAAGGTCGGGCCCGCCCAGCAGAGCCACGCCAACCCCCAGCCGCTGCTTCATGCCCATGGAGTAGTGTTTGACCGGCTTTTTCTCCTTCGGGGACAGGCCCACGGTCTCCAGAATCTCGTCCACCTGCCGCGCCGGGCTGTCCAGGCCCAGCAGCGTGGCATACAGCCGCAAATTTTCCCGGCCGCTCAGATCGGGGTAGAGCCCCGGCTGTTCAATGAGGGCGCCCACCTGGCGGCGGGCTACCGGGTCCTGGATGGGTTTGCCGAAGATCAGGGCCTCTCCCCGGGTGGGGCGGGCCAGGCCGCACAAGAGCTTCAGGGTGGTGGATTTGCCCGCGCCGTTCCGCCCGATGAAGCCATAGATGTCTCCTTGTTCCACCCGCAGATCCAGGTGGTCTACTGCCCAGTTGTCCTTATAGCGTTTGGACAGGCCCATAGTCTGTATCACTGCCATAGAAAAGCCTCCTTTTTGCTTGCAGGTTCAGCCTAACAGGCGAGTGCCCAAACATCGCAAAGGAAAGGTAAAAAAAGTGCAAAGTTTACGTGACCATGCCCGCTTTGGCCGGGATTACCGCCCCGGCTTCCCTCCGGCTCGGACAAAATCCAGCCCCGCCGCGGGGGCTTTTGCCCTCGTTTCAGTCCGTCCGGCGCGGCTAAGCGCGCGCTTCTGCCAGCTTGAATCCGATGCCCCATACGGTCTGGATGTAGCCGTCTGTACCGCTGGGCCGCAGCTTGGCGCGAATGTTGCTGATATGGACGGTGATGGTCTTGTCCTCCACCGCGTATGCCTCCTGCCAGACCGCCTCGTAAATCTGCTGTTTGGTAAACACCCGCTTGGGGCGGCCCGCCAGCAGCTCCACGATCTTAAACTCGTGGGCGGTAAGATTGACCGGCTGGCCGGCGGCGGTCAAGGTCATTTCCTCCAGATTCAGCACCCAATCCCGGAAGCAAAGGAGTTCTCCCGAAGGGGCGGCGCTCATGTGGCGCAGCTGCACCAGGATTCTTGCCCACAACTCCTCCAGCTGATAGGGCTTGGTCAGGTAGTCGTCCGCTCCCAGCCCCAGAAGCTCTACCTTGTCGGACAGTTCCGTTTTGGCTGACAGCACAATCACCGGCACCCGGCTGGACCGGCGTATCCCTTTAATCAGTTCACTGCCGGAAAGTCCCGGGAGCATCAGATCCACCAGCAGCAGATCCGCGCCGCCCGTCTGCCAGAGCAGCCGCCCTTCCGTGCCGGAAAACGCCTGACTGCACAGGCAGCCTTTCCGCCGCAGATATTCGGCGGTGGAGTTGTTGATGTCGGTATCATCTTCGACGATCAGAATATGGGGCATAAGGAAGCCTCCCTTGACGTTTGATCCGGCGTATGAGAAAGACATTCGTTTTTTCTTAGTATACATGACTTGATAATGACTTTCAAGGCGGCGGCAGGCAATGGGAGAGGCTTATCGCGCATTATGAAAAAGAAGGAGCGCAGGGGCGGGCCTGTGTGTCCGCCCTTCTATCGGAAGCGCCAAATTCTCGAAAGAAGGGCTGAGGCGTGATATATTGAAAACGCCGCCAAGATCCCGGCAATGCCAAGACCTTGACGGCGTTTTCAGGGAAGCGGTTTATGCAGGACATTTAGGGCCAGCTGTGCGTTCTTGGGATTATACCGATCCAGGCAGTTTCCAATTAAAGAACCGCAGATAAGGGTCGCTGGTTTTCTTCCGGAAGGCATCCATATCCCGTTCCCGCCAGTCGTAGTAGCCCATGCCGGTTTTGTACCCCAAGTCTCCCCGGTTCAGGCGCTCCTGAAGGGAAGGATGGACCTCCTTGGTATCGCACAGGTCGGGGTAGAGGTAACCCTCGATGTTGGCGATTAGATCCAGCCCGGCGTAATCGAAGTGGTCGAAGAGGCCGATGGAGGTGTACCGGGGTCCCCAGCTGGAGCGGATGCACTTGTCGATGTCCTCCGGCCCGCAGATGCCCTGCTCCACCATGTACACCGCTTCCCGGTACAGCGCGTGCTGGAGCCGGTTGGCGATGAAGCCGGGAGCGGGTTTGTTCATCTTGCATACCTCCCGTCCGCAGTACTCCAGCAGCTCCGTCACGGCGTCGATGGACGCTTGAGCGGTGAACTCGTTTTTCACCAGCTCCACACAGGGCACCATGTGGGGTGGGTTGTAGGGATGGGCCACCATGATTTTTTCCCTCTGCTCCATCCCCTTCGCCAGGTCCGCCGGGGAGATGGCGGAGGTGGTGGAGGCGATGGCCTTCAAATTCGGGCAGCCGGCCTCAACCCGGCGGTAGACCTCATACTTGACCTCCAGCTTCTCCGTAACGCATTCGAAGACGATCTCCGCCTCCCGGAGCCCGGCGTACTCCTCGGTAAAGGACAGCAGGCTCTCGCAGGCAGCGGCCTGTTTCTCCGTCACCAGCCCCTGGGCGATGAGGTCCTTGTAATAAGTCCGGTATTTCTCCAGCCCCGCCTCGCTGTTTTTGGCCAGCACGACGGCGGGGACGCCGTTTCCGGTGAAGAGTACAGCTAAGCTGATGCCGATCATGCCCTTGCCGATGATCGCGACCGGATGTTCCGTCATAAAACCCTCCCGTTACAGGCTGCCCTTGCGGACAAGGTAGTCGTATGCAATCCGCGCGTTGTTGGTGGAGATGTATTCCATGCAGTCGGGCTGTCCGATGTCCACCGGGCAGCGGTCGGCGAAGTTGATGCGCTGAATGCACTCCTCCCGGGTCCAGCCCTTGTTGATGATGGCATCGCCCACCACGCTGAGCCAGTTATATATGAACTGCTTGTTTTCGGCGATGCACTCTTTGCCCTTGACGGGCCCGTGGCCGGGGACGATATAGTCCACGTCCAGGCTCTGGAGCCAGTCCAGGCTCTTGAACAGCGCGTCGAAGTCGATGGAGTGGAACCAGATCTGGCAGTTGTTGAAGATGTTGTCGCCAACGAACACCACCCGCTCCTCAGGGCAGTAGATGCTGGTCTGCTCGGGGGAGTGGCCGGGGGTGTGGTAGCACTCGAAGGTGTGGCTGCCCACCTTCAGCGTCAGCCTGTCGCTGAAGGTGATACCAGGCTTGCCGATTTCCTCCTCGCCCTCGGGCAGGAGCTTGCCGGCCTGGGTGGGGTCCTGGCGCTTCAGCAGGTCCAGGTTGTACTCATAGGTGGTCATGTTGAACGCCGGGGGGATCTTGTAATATCCGTCCAGCACTTTCTCCTGGGCAACGATAGTGGCGCCCTCTTTTTTCAGGTAGGGATTTCCGAACACATGGTCAATGTGGGATTCTGTGTTGATCACATACTTGACCCCGCCGCACGTTTCCTTGGCGAATTCGATCATCTGCTCCAGCTGGGTGATCCACTGGGCGGTGTCGATGAACACGGCGCCCTCGCTGGTCAGTACCATAGAGGGATCGCAGCCCCGCATTCCGGTGAAGGTATACACATTGGGTGTGATTTGCTCGATCTCGATATCGGGAGAGCTGACCGCCTGCTCGTAGTCGGCGTAGTGGCTCTGGCCGATTCCAACAACTTTTAACATAGTATGATATCCTCCTTATCGAAACAATGAAATGAAAACCGGGGCCTCAGTTCATCCCCAGCTCCTCCATCAGCTTATCAATCTCGTCAAAGACCAGCTGGGGGCTCTTGGCCCGGATCATGTAATAGGGCCGTCCGGCGGCGTACTTGGCGCAGAAGGCCGCCCGGTCCTGCCGCCGCGCGTCGGTATCTACAATGGGCATGGCCAGGCCGTACTTGCCGCACAGCAGCTGGTTCAATCCGAAGAAGTTCATCATGGAGTGGTAGCTCTGATAGGACGCCTCAAACTGCCCCATCTTTTTCACGTCGGTTTTAAACCAGCCGTCGATGCAGGGCATGACCGCCAGGTCCATCTGCTTGGGCTCATAGCACATGGGCATTTCTGGCTCGTCGCCGAAGAACATTTTCACGCCCTCGTCCTGGTCCGCAAGGTCCGAGCGCTCGGTACCTTTGGCCCGTTTGCGGACGTAGATGTTTTTGGAGCCGTAGAGGGCGATGCCGGATTCGTGGTCCATGACGGTGGTCTCGGTGGAGAAGATCTCCGCCCCACGGCGGCAGCCCTCCAGCTGGGTCATGGACTTGCCGTGGTTGTTCTCGCCGCCCACCAGCAAAATGCCGTGGCCCTTGTAGATGACGCTGGAGGAGTGGAAGGGGTGGAGGCCCACTTTGTCCATCTCGTTGGCCAGCATGGAAACCATGATTTTGTTCAGCTCGCCCTCCTCCCAGAAGCTGGTGAGGATTAGCTGTCCGTCCACGTAGCGGATGGACTTCACCGCCTCGTCGTAATACCAGACAATGTCGGCCCGCTCCTTGGTGATCTCGTGGGAAACCTCCACGGAGCCCAGGCGGTAGTTCAGGAAGGACATGTCTTCCGCCACGGCGGTCCGCTTCGGCCCACCGATGACGTCAAAGCGGAGCGCCGCCTTGTTGCTGCTGATTTGCTCGGAAAAAGTACTCATTGTCATGCTCCTTTTATTTCATAGTGGTGATGGGCCGGGATTGGAGCAGGTACACCTGCCCGTCCACGATGGCCCACTCGATATCCTCCGGCTTTTTGTAAAAGTCCTCGATCTTCCGGGCCAGCTCCACCAGCCGGTTCCGCTCCGCGTCGGTGAGGACGGGGGCCTCCCGCAGCTCCTCGGGGACAGGCTCCTCCTTGGTGCCGCCCCGCTCACTGAGACGGACCACCATGGTTTCCTTTTCAGAAATATACTCCGTGGTCACCTCTCCGGTCCGCTTGTCGATCCAGAGATTGTCCGGTGTCACGATGCCCGAGACGATGGCCTCCCCCAGGCCCCAGGCGGCCTCCAGCACCACGGTGTTGTAGTCGTTGGTGATGGGATTGGAGGTGAACATGACCCCCGCCTTCTGGGCGCTGACCATCCGCTGGACCACCACGGCGATGGAGATGCTCCGCTCGTCAAATTTCTTTTCCCGGCGGTAGAAGATGGCCCGGTCGTTATACAGGGAGGCCCAGCACTCCTTGATGAACTTTACCACGTCGTCGTTGCCGATGACAAAGAGGAAGGTTTCCTGCTGCCCGGCAAAGCTGGCGTCGTCCAGGTCCTCGGCGGTGCCGCTGGAGCGGACGGCCACTGGCTCCCGGCCGCTGCCGATTTTGGAATAATGTTTTACGATATCCTTCGCCATGTCCTGGGGAACGGGGCAGTCGATGATCCGCCGGCGGATCTCGGCGGAGACAGCGATCAAAGAAGCGTCGCTGGAGAAATCAATGGTCCCCAGCTTCTCAAAGACATAGTCCCATAGGCCGTTGGCCTCCATGAAGGCGTTGAACATCTCGGAACGGACAATGAAGCCCTCGGGCACCGGGAGGCCCGCCCGGGACATGCGGCAGAGGCTGGCTCCCTTGCCTCCGGCGGCCATGGCCAGCTCGCCGTCGGGGATCTCGTCAAACCAAGCAAGGTACTGATTCATGGCAATTGATTCCTTTCGTTTCAAGAGATCCAGCGCGGCGCGCGGTCAGCCCGGGCGCCGCGCTGGTGCGCAGATGATCAGCCGATCACTTCCACAACGCCCTTGGAGCCGTCGACCCGGATTTTGTCGCCGGTCTTAATGAGCTGCGTGGCGCGGCGGGTGCCCACGACGCAGGGCACGCCGAACTCCCGGGCCACCACGGCGGGGTGAGAGAGGGCTCCGCCGGTGTCCGTGACCAGGGCGGAAATTTTGGAGAAGGAAACGACCCAAGCGGGGTTGGTCATCTTGCAGACCAGGATCTCGCCCTCCTTCACGGTGTCCAGCTCAGAGGGGTCGGAGACCAGATGGGCCATGCCCTCCTGGCAGCCGGGGCAGCCCGGGATGCCCTTGAGGACGGTCTTGCTGATCTCGGCCTTGGTCTCCTTTTCCTGCTGCTCGGCTTCGAACTTCTGGGGATAGCCCCACAGGGACTTATAGGGCTCGTTGTAGACCTGCCACTCGGTGGCGGTGCCGTACCATTCCTGGGGCGGACGCTTCCGGGCCTCTTCCATTTCGGCGCGGCGGGTCTGGACTCGCTCCTTGACGGGGTAGTCGCCGCAGCAGGCGGAGCGGATCTCGTCATATTTGAGCATGAAGATGTCCTCCGCGCCGTCCAGGATGCCGGCGCGGACCATGGCCTCGCCGATGCGGACGAAGGCCACCCGCATGTGGGAGTAGATGCCCTGGTCGATGTAGAAGTGATGGTCCGGGGTAATGGGGGCCATCTTGACGGACAGCTCCAGATAGTGCTTCAGCTTCGCCAGCTCCTCGGGGTCGCTGACCTTGGCGTACAGCTCCGCAATGGCCTCCTGCTGGGACTTCATGCAGGCGTTGTACTCCTCGTTGTAGTCATAGCCGGAGCAGACATAGGCCCGGACGGCCTCATAGGCGGGGGTGGGGTCCTCGTACCAGGTCTTGTAGATGAACTCGTGGGTATACATGGCCTTGAAGCCGTACTCTTCCCGGTAGGCCTCCATCATGGACAGGAACTTCTCGCCGCCGGGAACGCCGGAGACCTTCTCCATGATGACAGCGTTGTCCGTGGTGGAGAGGAAGAGTTCCTTCAGGGCGGGAACGCGGCAGACCTCCTCCTTCATCTCCCACAGGGCCTTCAGGGAATCCCAGTTGCGGTCGGCGGGGGAGACGTTGATTTTTCCGATGAGTACGTCGTCGGCTCCCGCAGCCTTGGCGGCGTTGGTGAAGTCGGTGGAGGCCTGGAACTGGGCCAGATTGATGATCCAGTGGATGCGGAACGCCTCGCACTTCATGTCCAGGATGTCCTCCATGTGGATCATGATCTCCGGCAGGCTCTTATGTTCAAAGTCGAAGTCCAGGATGGCGTTTTGCATGTACTTCAGGCGGGGGACGTACTCCTTGTTCCAGCGGTCCATGAAGGTGTCGGCGTAGATGGGCATAACCTTGGTGTAATAGTCGAACATGGGACCGATTTTGTCAGCGTCCATCTCGGGGGGCACTACGGCGGAGTAGACATAGCCACCGATCTTCTTGGCGATCCACGCTTTGCCGATGGGAGCGCCGAAGCGCTGGTACATGTAAGAGCAGTCCGCGCCCCAGCGGCCCTCGGTGTCCCACCAGCCGCCGATGTCGAAGTACAGCGGGGAAATGGGATTGGGGCAGTGCAGGTCGTCGTAGAACCACATCAGGCTCTTCTCCGCCTCGTCCTTCCATTCGATAGGGAAACGGTCGTCGGTAAATTTGGTAGCCAGTACCTTGGAAGTGTCGCTCATCTTGCATTCTCCTTTTCAGATCGTTGTAGTGGGTGACGTCTCGCGGGGGAACTGCCGGGATGGGACGGGGGAAAATCGATTTCGCGGGAATGACATAAAAATTGAAGAAATTGGCAAGTCGGATTTTCTGAAATAACTCGGTAAAACCAACAAAATACCCTTGCTTTTTGGTGGGAAAACGCTATGATAAAGAAAACGTGACATTTGTGGGAATGCTGCTTTTTTGCTTTTGCTCGATAATCGATTATTGACAATTTAGATTCTAGCAGATTGACCGAAAAAGTCAAGAGAGGAATCGGCCTTTTCGGACAAAATACTCACCAAAAAGGAGAAGGAAAATTTATGCAATTAAGCAAGATGATCCCGGAGGTGGACACCCATACTCACACGGTGATCTCCGGCCACGCGTGGTCCACCCTGACGGAGAACTGCCTGGCCGCCAGGACCAGAGGCATGAAGGGCCTGTGTCTGACGGAGCATGGTCCCGCCATCGAGGGCGGCGCCCCCGCCTATATCCCCCACAGCCAGCGGATGCTGCCGGAGACCGTGGAGGGGATTCGGGTATACAAGGGCGTGGAGCTCAACATCCTGGACCATCGGGGAACCGTTGATATCCCACTGGAATACCTGAAGCTCTGCGAGTTTGCCATTGCCAGCATTCACACGCACATGTTCCCGGAGCGGGACAAACGGGAAGAGAATACAGAGGTTTACTTGAAAATGCTTCGGAACCCCTATCTTGACATTTTAGGACACGCCGACGATCCCACGGTCCCCTGTGACTTCGAGGCCATGGTCCGCACGGCGGGGGAGGAGGGAAAGCTCCTGGAGCTGAACAATAATTCCACCACAGCTCACCGCCCCGGCAGCCTGCCCTCTTTAAAAAAGTACATTCTCTGCTGCAAGGCCCACAGGCAGAGGGTCTGCGTTGCCAGCGACGCACACTTTCATACCATGGTGGGCAGCGTGGAGCCCATGATGACCTTGCTGGAGGAGCTGGACTTTCCCCAGGAGCTTATCGTCAATCTGACCAAAGAACGCTTTGACAATTATCTGAAAGAGCGAATCCGTCGCATCCGGGCAATCCCTGATTGACAAACCGCGCAGAAGCGCATACAATTATAATCAATAATCGATTATATGGCGATTTTGAAGGAGGGAAGGCATGGAAGGGAACCGCTTGACGGAGAAGGCCACGCTGCGGAAGGAGATCCGGGACTATATCCAACAGCAGATCGCCAGTGGGCGCTTCAAGGCGGGGGACCGCATCGTGGAGACCCAGATGGCCCGGGAGCTGGGCGTCTCCCAGGCCCCGGTGCGGGAGGCGATTCTGGAGCTGGCCGCTATGGGCCTTTTGGAAGAGAGGCCCTATTCCGGTTCCTTCGTTCGGAAGCTGACGGCGGAGGATATCGAGGACATCTACAACACCCGGGCCTTTCTGGACGAGTACGCCGCCCGGCGGGCCGCCCTGCGGGTTACTGCGGATCAGCTGCGGGAGATGGAGGCGCTTCTGGTTGAGATGGACAGAGCGGAAAATCCCCACGACTTCGTGGAGAAGGACATTGCCTTCCACGCCATGGTGGTGGACGCCGCCGGGAGCCCGGCTTTAAAGAAGGTGTGGGACAGTCTGCGCCTGGTGGAGTGGACGGGGCTGTCCGTGGCGGTGACCCGGAACACTCTCCCGGAGCTTGCCAAGCAGCACTGGCGGATCTTCCGGCTGCTGGAGCGGCACGCCGACCACACCGCCGGGGCCTATATGTTCCTGCACATCAAAAACTTTGGAGACGAGCTGAAGCAGCATTATCAGGAGATGAATGGAAATATCCTGCCCCTGCCGGGGAGCGCTGTGGAAAAGGAGAGGACAACATGATCAAACAGGAAAAGCTCCGGCCCTGTGAGAAGTTCCAGCAGGAGGGCCGGGAGTGGGACCGCCTGGTGGTTCACCGGAAGGACACCACCGGCGATGAGGCGGTTGTGGGACACACCCAACTGCGAAAGGACGCGGTGGAGAAGGTCACCGGCACGGCGCTGTATGGCGCGGACGTGAACTTCCCCGGCCAGCTCTACGGCGCGCTGACCCGCAGTCCCCATCCTCACGCCAGAATTAAGGCCGTCCGGGTGGAGAAGGCCAAGGCGGTTCCCGGCGTCCGAGCCGTCGTCACCGGGGCGGACTACCCGGAGCCCTATGGTCAGTTCATCGCCGACCAGCCCATCATCGCCCTGGACAAGGTCCGCTACCAGGGGGAGCCGGTGGCCGCCGTGGCGGCGGAGACCGAGGAGGCTGCCCGGGAGGCCGCTGCTCTGGTGGAGGTGGACTATGAGCCGCTGCCGGTGGTGAACACCCTGGAGGAGTCTATGAAAAACGGGACCCTCATCCACGAGGACTGGAGCCGCTACGATTGCAGCAGCGTCTGCTTTCCCGTCCAGGGCACCAACATCGGCGACCAGTTCCACCTGAAAAAAGGAGATGTGGAGAAGGGGTTTGCCGAGGCGGATCTGGTGGTGGAGTCCAGCTTCCGCTGCGGCCAGCTCCAGCACACCCTGATCGAGACTCACACCGCCACGGCCATCGCCAATCCCTACACCCAGGACATCCAGGTCTGGACCCCCAACCAGTCTCCCTTCGGCATCCGGGGGCTGATGGCCAAGATCTTCGGCGTTCCGGCGGAGAAGGTCCGGCTGACCATGACCCACATCGGCGGGGCCTTCGGCGGAAAGTACGAGGCCAAGTGCGAGCCCATCGCCATCGCCCTGTCCCTGAAATCTGGGGGACGGCCCGTGAAGCTCACCTATGACCGGCATGAGGAATTCGAGGCCACGGTCTGCCGCTCCACGGTGCAGTACTATATCAAAACCGGCGTGAAAAAGGACGGCACCATCACCGCCCAGCAGGTTACGGGATATTGGGACGCCGGGGCCTATGTCACCACGAATCCCCGGGTGGACTACAATGCCGGTTTTGCCGCCCACGGGCCCTATAAGATCCCCAACGCCCAGGTGGATACCTACGTCTACATGACCAACCGGACGTTGGGCACCGCCTACCGGGGCTTCGGCGTCACCGAGGCGGCGACCCTCCACGAGCATCAGATGGACATCGTGGCCCGGAAGCTGGGCATGGAGCCCCTGGCCTTTCGGCTCCACAACTGCCTCCATGACGGGGACGAGGGCATCACGGGGGAGATCATCTCCACCTGCGCTGTGGAGGAGTGCCTCCGGGCGGCTGCGAAGAACGTGGGCTGGGACAAGCTGCCGGACCGGTGGGTGGACGAGGAAGGAAACCTCTGCGGGAAGGGCATCGCCTGTTTCAACAAGCTGACGGGCACCCCTTCTACCACCTCCTGCGTGGTGAAAATGAACGAAAACGGCTCCCTGTATATCTGGTCCGCCAGCCGGGAGATGGGCCAGGGCGTGACGACGACTATGCCCCAGTTCGCGGCGGAGGCTCTGCATATGGACCTGGACCGCATCAGCGTGGCCCCGGTGGATACCACGATGACTCCCTACGACAAGACCACCACCTCCTCCCGGTCCACCTTCCACTCCGGCAACGCCATTCTGGAGGCCTGTGAGGACATCAAGCGGCAGCTCTGCCGCCTGGCGGCCGTCAAATGGGGCTGCGCGCCGGAGAATGTGACCTACACCGCCGGGGGTATCATTCAGAGCAAGAAAAACCCGGCTCTGGCAATACCCATCAACGAGGTGGGGAAGTCCGGCATCATGCACGAGCAGGACCCGGTCCTTGCCATCGGGCGCTATGGGACCTCGGATATTTTCGACCCGCCGCCGGTGGATGGGCGGCAGTCCAAGCGGCCCACGGTTATGTGGATGATCGGCGCTCAGGCGGCGGTGGTGAAGGTGAACCCCGTCACGGGCCGGGTAAAGGTGGTCAAAATGGGCGCGGCCCACGATATCGGCAAGGCCATCAATCCCACCGGGTGCCTCCAGCAGATCGAAGGGGCCATCGTCATGGGCCTGGGCCACGCGCTGATGGAGGAGATGATCTACGAAGAGGGCATCCTCCGGAATGGGAACATGGTGGACTACAAGGTGCCTACTTTTATGGATTCCGATGTGGAGACGAAAATCACCCTTGTGGAGAACGGACACCCGGAGGGCCCCTTCGGCGTGAAGGGCATCGGTGAGCCGGGGCTGGTTCCCACTGCCGCCGCCATTGCCGGGGCCGTCTGCCACGCCTGCAACACGGATTTTGACTCCATCCCCATCAAGCCCGAACACATTCTGTTTCGGAAGGAGGCTGAGGACTGATGCTGCCGAGGTTTGAATATTACGCGCCTGCAGACATTTTGGAGGCCTGCAGGCTGAAAGCCGCCGGGGCGAAGCCCGTGGCCGGAGGAACGGACGTCTATGTCAATATGCACGGCGGGAAGGAGAAGGCCGCCGAGGTCTTGGACCTCAAGGGGTTGAAAGAGCTTCAGGGCCAGCGGCTGACGCCGGAGGGCCTGGATCTGGGTGCCCTGACCACTCACCGGCATATCGAGGAGTGGGAGGCCGTCCGGGGGCGGTACTACGCCCTCTATCAGGGCTGCTCCCAAGTAGGCTCGGTGCAGATTCGCTATCGGGGGACCCTGGGCGGCAACATCATGAACGGCGCGCCGTCGGCGGACTCCGTGGGGCCGCTGCTGGTCCACGGGGCGGAGGCCGTGGTCCTGGGCCCGGCGGGGGAGCGGAGGATTCCCTTGGAGAAGTTCTATGTGGGCTTCAAGAAGTTTGACCTGCTGCCGGAGGAGCTGCTGGCCCGGATTTTTGTACCCCTGCCGCCGGATAACGCGGGCAGTGCCTACTACAAATACACCCGGCGGAACGCCATGGACCTGGCCTTGATGGGCGTCAGCGCCTATGTGGAGGTCCGGGAGGGCGTTTTGGAAAACGTCCGGGTTGCCCTGACCACCGCCGGGCCCACGCCGGTGAGGAGCCATGCCGCCGAGGCCGTGCTGGAGGGAAACCCGGTTTCCGACGACCTGATCGTCCGGGCGGCGGAGGCCGCTGCCGCTGAGGGGAAGCCCCGGTCCAGCTGGCGCTCCAGCGCGGAATTCCGGACCCGGCTGATCCATGACGTTACGATTCAGGTGCTTCACGAGGCTGTCCGGCGCGCGGAGATGGAGAGAAAGGCGGAGGCGATTTTGCGGAAGCTGTATCCGGGACAGATTGGAAAAGGAGGCGGGGACGATGAAAACAGCTGAGATCCATGTGACGGTCAACGGCGTGCCCTATGAGAAAAGCGTGCCCTGCAATCAGACGCTGCTGCGGTTTTTAAGAGAGGACCTGTTCCTCACCAGCGTCAAGGAGGGGTGCGACGAGGGCGAGTGCGGGGCCTGCACCGTGCTGCTGGACGGCCGCCCGGTGAACTCCTGCCTCGTTTTGGCGGCGGAGCTGGACGGAAGGGAGGTTCTGACGGCGGAGGGCTTGGCGGAGGACGGGCGGCTGCATCCTCTTCAGGAGGCGTTTATTGAGGCCGGAGCCGTTCAATGCGGCTACTGTACGCCGGGAATGCTCATCAGCGGCATTGCCTTGCTAAACCTCTACCCCCATCCCACCCGGGAACAGATTCGGAAGGAGATGGAGGGCAACATCTGCCGGTGCACCGGCTACACCCGTATTGCCGACGCGGTGCTGCTTGCGGTGGAGAAGATGGACACCGCCCGGGCGGAAGCCAGGGCCGCGGGCCTGCCGGAACCGGAGTTCCGGGGGATCGACGGCCGGTTTTCGGAGAAGTGGAACAGCCAATATCAGAGTTGACCAAAAGGGAGGCCGGGAGCCTCCCTTTTTTGCTGAGAAAAATGTTTGCAATTTCCACAGAAGTGTGGGAGAATAGGGAAAATGCAGACGGCGGACGTAGGGTCCGCGAAAGGCGTGATAGAATGGGAGAGAGCGGCAGAAAACGGCTGGCGGCAAAGGAAACGCTGCGGAGCAATATCCGAGATTATATTCAGCAGCAGATCGCGGAGGGCGTTTACCGGCCGGGGGACCGGATCGTGGAGACCCGGCTGGCGAAGGAGCTGAACGTGTCCCAGGCCCCGGTGCGGGAGGCCATGCTGGAGCTGTCCACTATCGGGATGCTGGAGGAGCGGCCTTATTCCGGGACCTACGTGCGGAATTTCACCGCCGCGGAGATCGAGGACATTTTCGAGGCCCGGGCCTTTATTGAGGAGTACGCCGCCAAGCGGGCGGCCAGCGGGGCCACGGAGGAGCAGCTGGAGGAGATGCGGGCGCTGCTGGTGAGGATGGACCCCAAGCAGGAGCTTCGGGAGTTCGTCCATCTGGACAAGGAATTCCATGGCCTGGTAATGGACGCCGCCGGGAGCCCCGCCCTGAAACGGGTGTGGAACCTTCTGCGCATGGCGGAGTGGACCTATTTGTGTGCGGCAATCACGGCGTTTTCGCTGGACGATCTCATTGGCCAGCATTGGAAAATCTTTCGTTATCTGGAGGCCCGGGAGGACTCCAGCGCGGGGGCGTACATGTTTTTGCATATCAAGGGCTTTGGCGATGAGCTGGGCAGATATTTCTCTAGTCGAGAGGCCCAGAGTGAGGAACACGGATGAATATGAAGAACCGGGCATGTCCGAATTTGGACATGCCCGGTTCTTCTATGGGAGAAAAGAAGAATAAATGAAGGGAACCTCTTAGAAGCACTTTCTGTAAAGGGCTTCTTGTTGTATTTTTGCAGGGCTGCGGCCTTAGCCGGAGCCCCGCGCGGTTTACTTGCGAACCTTCGGCGCGTTGACGCAGGTTCCGTGGCAGGCGTGGGCCGCTTCCATAACCACCTCGCTCACCGTCGGGTGGGGGTGGACGGTGCTGCCGATTTCGGAAATCGTGCCCTCGCACTCCATGACGGCGGCCACTTCCGCCGCCAGGTCCGTGGCCCGGGGGCCGATGACATGGAAGCCCAGGATTTCGTCGGTGGCTTTATCAAAGACGAACTTTACCAGCCCCTTGTTCTCCCCCATGGTCAGGGCTTTGCCGTTGCCCGAGAGATTGAACACGCCGGTGCCCACGTCCCTGCCCGCGGCCCGGGCCTGCTCCTCGGTGAGGCCCACCATGGCCGTTTCCGGATTGCAGTAGACGCAGGAGGGGATGCGGTTCAGATTCAGCTGCTTGCAGGGCTTTCCGGCGATGTGGTCGGCAGCCAGCAGGCCCTGGGCGGAGGCTACATGGGCCAGCTGCATCTTGCCGTTGATGTCGCCGATGGCGTACACGCCGGGGACATTGGTCCGGCAGAGGCCGTCGATCTCCACAAAGCCCTTCCGGTCCATCTTTACGCCGAGGGTTTCCAGGCCGATGCTCCTGGTGTTGGGAATCCGGCCTCCGGCCATGAGGACCACGTCGCCCTCCGCCGTGCCCTTGGCCCCGTCCTTGACGGAGGCGTAATTCACCTTCAGGCCGGGCTCGATGGATTCCACTTTGACGCCCAGGACCAGCTCCACGCCGTTCTTTTTCAGCTCGGCCTCCACAAAGTCCGTGATATCCTTGTCCAGGGGTCCCAGCACCCGGTCCAGCATCTCCACCACGGTGACCTTCACGCCCAGGCGGTAATAGAAGGTGGCGAACTCGATGCCGATGACCCCGCCGCCCACGATGATGATGTGCTTCGGGCAGGTGGTCATATTCAGGAGGCCCGTAGAGTCCACCACGCCGGGGAGGTCCACGCCGGGAATGGGAATCCGGGCGGGGCTGGAGCCGGTGGCCACGATCAGGTGTCTGCACTCCAGAGTCTCGCCATTGTCCAGTTCCACAGTGGTCCGGGAGGTGAGGGTGGCGTGGGCCCGGATGACGGTAACGCCGTGGCTCTTTTCCAGGAAGCCGATGCCGTTGCTCAGCTGCTTAGAGACGGCGTTTTTCCGCTCGATGATTTTCGCATAATCGAAGGACACGTCCCTGGCGGTGACACCGAAAGCGGCCCCGTTTTTCGCCTCATAGTACACGTCGGCGGAGTGAAGGAGGGTCTTGGTGGGGATGCAGCCCCGGTTTAGGCAGGTGCCGCCCAGCTCCGCCTCCTCCACCAGGGCGGTGTTCAGGCCGTTCTGGGCCAGGCGGATGGCGCACTCATAGCCGCCGGGGCCGCCGCCCACGACGACCGCGTCAAATTTCTGCATATGTCGGCCCTCCTTAAATGAGCAGTATGGGGTTTTGCAGGTAGTTCTTCACCTTCTGGAGGAACTTCGCAGCCTCGGCCCCGTCGATGATCCGGTGGTCGTAGCTCAGGCACAGGGCGCACATGGACTTGATAACAATCGCGTCCTCTCCCTCTTCATTGGTAACCACCACCGGGGTCTTGGCGATCTTGCCCACCGCCAGGATGGCGGACTCCGGCGGATTGATGATGGCCACAAAGTCGTCCAGATCGAACATCCCCAGGGAGGAGACCGTGAAGGTGCCGCCGTGATAGTCCGCGTCGGTGAGTTTGCCGTCACGGGCCTTCTCAATCAGCTCGGCGGACCGGGCGGCGATGCCGCTCAGGCCGATGATGTCCGCGTCCTTGATGACCGGGACGATCAGCCCGCCGGGGACGGAGACGGCGGTCCCCACGTTCACATAGTCGTGGTACAGGATGCTGTCTCCCTCCACGGAGGCGTTCACGATGGGCATATCCGCCAGGGCCTTGGCGCAGGCCCGGACGATGATGTCGTTGTAGGAGATCTTGATTCCCAGGTCCTTGTACTGCTTCCGCAGGGCGATGGCGGCGGTCATGTCCACTTTGATCCGGTGGTTTGTCTGGGCGTTGGTTTCCTTGCTGGCCAGCATGTTCCGGGAAATCGCCTTGCGCATGCCGGACATTTTTTCTGTGCGAGTGCCCCGGCTTTGCTGGACAGCCGCAGGGGACTCTTGGGCGGCGGGAGCCGCAGCGGGGGAGCCGCCAGGCAGGTCGAAGACCTTGATTTTTCCGTTAGAGCCGGAGCCGGTGACGCCGGAGAGGTCCACGCCCTGGGCCTTGGCGATGTTCGCCGCCAGGGGAGTGACGGCGGGCTTGTTCGCCATGTAGGCGTTTACGTCCCGCTCAATGACCAGCCCGTCGGGGCCGGAGCCGGGGACGGCGGCGATGTTCACGCCGTTTTCCTCCGCCCGGAGCCGGGCCCGGGGAGAGGAGAAAACCCGTTCGCCGGGAGCCCGCTCCACGGCGGGGGCGGGCGCTTCCGAAGCCGGAGCGGGGGCAGCTTCCGCCGGAGCGGCGGCTTGAGCGGGGGCCGCGTCCCCGCCCACCAGGGCGGAAACGTCCTCGCCGGGCTCGCCCAGGACGGCGATGGGCTGGGTGATGGGCACCACGTCCCCCTCGGGGTGGAGGATTTTCAGCAGGGTGCCGGAGGCCTCCGCGTCCATGGTGATGGTCAGCTTGTCGGTCTCCATCTCAAAGAGGGGCTCTCCGGCTGTAACGGCCTCGCCCTCTTTTTTCAGCCAGCTGGTGATGGTGCCCTCCTCCATCATGAGGCCCTGCTTGGGCATGATAACGATTGTTGCCATAAGTCAGAGCTCCTTTCTCAGCGGTAGCACGCGGCCTTGCAGGCGTCCACAATTTCCTTCACACTGGGGATAACCGCCGCCTCCAGGCCGGGGTTGAAGGGCAGGGGGCAGGCCTTGGCGCCGATGTGCACCGGGGCGGCGTCCAAGTACGGGAAGACCATCTGTCCCACCTGGGACACCACCTGTGCGCCCCAGCCGTTGGTCTGATGGGCCTCGTGGACCACCACCAGGCGGCCCGTCTTCTTCACGCTGTCCGCGATGGTGTCATAGTCGAAGGGCACCAGAGTCCGGGGGTCGATAACCTCGGCGGAGATGCCGCCTTTCGCCAGCTCGTCGGCGGCTTCCAGCGCCCGGCTGACGTAGAGGAGGTTCGCCACGATGGTCACGTCCGTGCCCTCCCGCTTCACGTCGGCCTTGCCGAAGGGGATCGTAAACTCGGGGTCGTCGGGTACCTCGCCCTTGGTGATGTAGAGGGCCTTGTGCTCGAAGAAGCAGACGGGGTTGTCGTCCCGGATGGCGGTGCGGAGGAGGCCGGCGGCCTCGGCGGGGGTGGAGGGGCAGGCCACTTTCAGGCCCGGAATGTGCATGAAGATGCTCTCCAGAGACTGGGAGTGGGTGGCGGCGTTGCCCCGGCCCGTGCCCTGCTGGCTCCGGAGAACCATGGGAATCTTGGCGTTGCCGCCGAAGACATAGCGGGTCTTTGCCATCTGGTTGAAAATCTGGTCCGCCGCCACAAAGGCGAAGTCCCAGTACATCAGCTCCGCCACGGGCCGCATGCCCGCACAGGCCGCGCCCAGGGCCGCGCCCACGATGGCGGACTCGGAGATGGGGGTGTTGCGGATGCGGTCGGTGCCGAATTCCTTATAGAGGTCCCGGGTGGTGCCGAAGACGCCGCCCAGCTTTTCCACGTCCTCGCCCATGACGAAGACGGTTTCGTCCCGGCGCATCTCCTCCTGGATTACCTTCCGGATCGCCTGGGCGTAAGTCAGTTTAGCCATTGTCAAATCCCTCCTTACCCTTCATAAAACACGTCGTCCAGAACATGGGCCGGATCGGGCTCCGGGCTGTTCATGGCGAACTCCACAGCCGCTTCCATCTTCTTGGCGGCGGCCTGGTCAATTTCGCCCAGCTCCTTTTTGGAGGCCAGCTTGTGCTTGATGAGGTAGTCCCGGAAGCGCTTGATGGGGTCCCGGTTCTCCTTCCAGTCCTCCACTTCCTCCCGGGTGCGGTAGACCTCCGGGTCGCCGGTCCAGTGGCCCCGCCAGCGGTAGGTCTTGCACTCGATGATGCTGGGCCCCCCGCCTTTAAGGGCACGCTCCTTGGCCCGGGCGAAGGCTTCGTAGACGGCCACTACGTCGTTGCCGTCCACCGTCTCGCCGGGGATGCCGTAGGCCGCGCCCCGGACGGAGATGTCCTCCACGGAGGTGGACTGCCACACGGGGACGGTCATGCCGAACTGGTTGTTCTCCACCACGTAGACGCAGGGGAGCTTCCACACAGCGGCCAGGTTGATGGACTCATGGAAGGTGCCCTGATTGCTGGCGCCGTCGCCGAAGAAGGCCACCGCCACGTTGGGCTTTTTCTGCATCTTCAGGGCCAGGGCGCCGCCGGTGGCGATGGGGATGCCGCCGCCGACAATGGCGTTGGCCCCCAGGTTGCCCTTGGAGAAGTCCGCGATGTGCATGGAGCCGCTGCGGCCCTTGCAGTAGCCGTCGGACTTGCCCATCAGCTCCGCCAGGGCCCGGTCCAGCTCCGCACCTTTGGCGATGCAGTGGCCGTGGCCCCGGTGGGTGGAGGCGATGAGGTCCTCGTCCGTCAGCTGGGCGCACACGGATGCCGCCACAGCCTCCTCGCCGGTGTAAAGGTGAACGGAGCCCCGGAGCTTATTCTCCGTGAACAGCGTCCACGCCGTCTCCTCGAAGTCCCGGATCTCGTTCATCTTGTTGTAGATCCAAAGACCGGTCTGTTTGTCGATCATAGAAGGGACACCTCCGCTTTTCAAGATGGTTTCATTCTAACACGCATATTATAGATTATCAATAATTTATAATTTATAATATGACGAAATCTCGAACGCTCTTTTGTGGGATATGTGAAAAGACCAGGGGCGGTTGACTTTCGGCGGGGCGGACCTTATAATAGAATTATCAATTATCAATAAGGTGGTTCGATATGGAGAGAGTAAACGCCTCGCCTCCACAGCGCAAGGTTTTCCGCGAGGAGATCCGCAGCGCCATCCGGGACGCGATTTTTGAGGGGGAGCTCCGCCCCGGCGATAAAATCATCGAGACCTTCTGGGCCAGAGAACTGGGCGTTTCGCAGGGGCCCGTTCGGGAGGCCATCCGGGATCTGGAGGCCCAGGGCCTGGTGGAGACGGTGCCCTTTAAGGGCTCCCGGGTCCGAACCCTGACGGAAAAGGACATCCGGGACAATTACAGCGTCCGCATCTGCCTGGAGTCCAAGAGCATTCGGGACGCAATCGGGCAGCTGTCCGATGAGGCTTTGGGCGCATTGACAGACCAGCTTCAAGCGATCTTGGAAGAGATGGACGACTGCGCCCGGCAGGGGGACCTGCGGCACTTTACCGGGCGTGACGCGGATTTTCACCGGGCTATTATCAATGCGACGGGAAACCATGTGCTGCTGCGGCTATGGGAGCAGTGCAACATGCGGAACTGGTTCAGCGTCTCCGCCCTGACGGACGCGGAGAGCTTGAAGCAGCTCCAACAGGGGCACCAGCGGCTGCTGGAGGAAATTGCAAACCGGGACATAAAAGCGGCGGCCGCCACCATCGAGGAGCATTTGACGGGACTGATGGACGGCTTTATCCGAGGCGTTCAGCCTTGAGAAAGAAGGAAGACCCATGGATATGCGCGTGACCTATTTAGAGACGGGTTCCCGGGACCCTTTTTACAATCTGGCCTTTGAGGAATATGTGCTGGCCCATAGGATAGAAGGGGACTACCTCATTCTCTGGCAGAATGACAACACGGTGGTGATCGGCCGGAACCAGAACGCGGAGGAGGAGATCGACCGGGCCTTTGTGGAGGCCCACGGCGTCCGGGTAGTCCGGCGGACCACGGGCGGCGGCGCGGTGTATCATGACCTGGGGAATTTGAACTATTCCTTTATCACCGACGCGGGGGAGGCGGAGAACCTGACCATGGGGCGCTTTACCAAGCCTGTGACCAGCGCCCTTCAGGGCCTGGGCCTCCGGGCGGAGGCCTCCGGACGGAACGACATCCTGGTGGAGGGAAGGAAGGTTTCCGGTACGGCCCAGAGGCTGCTGAACGGCCGGATTTTGCACCACGGGACGCTGCTCTTCGACACGGACCCGGACATGGTGGCGGGGGCTCTGCGGGCGGACCCGGAGAAATTCCGCTCCAAGAGTTCCAAGTCCGTCCGGAGCCGGGTGGGGAACATCCGGGATTTTCTGCGGGAGGATATGGATCTGCCGGCCTTTTGGGCTTATTTGAAAACGGCCCTGGCGGGAGAAGGCTTTGTGACCGGGGCCCTGTCGCCGGAGGAGCTGGAGGCTGTGGAAGCGCTGAAACGGAGCCGGTATGACGCCTGGGAGTGGAACTTTGGACGCTCACCCGCCTATGACATGGTGAACAAGCGCCGCTGGGACGGCGGGAGCCTGGAGGCCCGGGTCTCCGTGAAGGAGGGACGGATCACCGGGGCCGCGTTCCGGGGGGATTTTCTCTCCCGCTGTTCTCTGGAGCCATTGGAGAAGGAGCTTGAGGGTGTGCTTTTCCGCCGGGAGGATATCGCCGCGGTGCTGGAGCGGTATCCGCTGCGGGACTGCTTCGGAGCGATCACGGGGGAGGAGATTTTGGACACCATGTTTTACGGGCAGGATGAAACGGAAGCCGCGTGTGATTGACACACGCGGCGCAGCTTGTCGAAAAGCGGCCTGTCCAAGGAAAAGTAGGCAGGCCGCAAAATGCAGTATAGATAAATATAAGGATACAGGAGGGAAAGGGGCAGAACGTTGTCGCTTTGCCTTCCAGTTTGCCAGCTTTTTGAGGTTCATGGCAGCAAACTTAAGCCTCACTCAGTTGGAGACTTGGGCCAGACCACGATAACACCATAAAAGGTATAACGCTTGCCCTGAATTTGGGGTTTTTATATGGGACCGCTTCCAGTCTTGGGAAATGCAGCCTGAAGTGCCCCTGTCAATGGGGCAGGCTTAAACGCGCGGATTCAAAAAAGGAACAGGGGACCGCTTGGCCTCCTGTTCCCTCTGCTTTTTAAGGTTCGACTGCCTTTGCTTGGCCTGTTACCCTATCAGGCCCGCCCCTTGAGGCGCGTCCAGCTTTTATCGCTCAAAGCTCAAGCCGCCGGGGCCTTCGGCTCCGCCTGATACTCGAAGAACACAATGTTCCCGCTGATGGACACGGCGTCCTGCTCCCCCTGGCCAACGCTTACGTTTACGCTGTCCAGCATACAGCGGAAGGCGCTGTCGTGGAGCTGCTGAAGCACCGCCTTGGCGGATTCGTAGGTGCCGGTGGTGAAGGACATGGAGATGCTCCGCCGGACGATGGCCTGGGAGGCGTCCACGGTGCTGAAAGACAGGCTGTAATCCTGGGTGGAGGCCAGGATGGAGTTCAGCTCGAACATGACGGGCTGGAGGTTATCGTAGTCGGCGATGCTCCGGGGCGGCTCCCCAGCGGAAAAGAGGTCCTCCAGCTCCCGCTCCATCCGGCGCTTTTCCTCCAGGCGGAGCTGGGCGGCCTCGATTTCCGCCCGGCAGGACTCCGCCTCGCCAAGGCAGCGGTCCCGCTCCGCCGTCATAGGCATGTAGAACAGCAGCATGTAGCCGCTGGCCAGCAGGATGACGCCGAGCAGGGCCAGGAGCATCCACTCCCGGGTGGTCAGTTGTCTCCTCATCCCTGGGACACCTCCTTTTGCAGCTGAATCAGCACGCTGGCCTGAACCGGGGCGCTGTCGTCCGCCGGAGCGCCCTCCGACTGGGTGGTGGCGGCGGTGTTCACCATGGTATAGGATACGATGGGGGAGGCCTCCAGGGCCTTGACAATCCGGGCGGTCTGGGCCAGGGTTACGCCGGAGAACTGGAGCTGGACCGTATCGCCGCCGATGGAAACCGCGTCCATGGACGCCGTGGACCCCACGGCCTCGTCCAGCAGGGACAGGACCTCCATGCGGTCAATGAGGTCCCGCTCCTCCTCGGTGGCGGAGTAGCGGCTGTAGCGCTCCCACACCTCGCTGTAGTCCGTCAGCTCCAGCAGGACGCCTTGAAGCTGTGCCTCCGCCGCCGTCAGGGACTGCTGGGCCTGGGCGGTCTCCGCCCAGAGGTCGTAAACCAGGAATTTGCCAAGCCCCAGAAGGCACACCAGCACGAAGAGCACGTACAGGGCGATGGTTGCGGGCTTGGTGGTGCGGTCGGGCTTGTAGAAGAGGTTCATGGAGCGCTTGGCGGGGTAGGCCGCGTTTCGCTTGCTCATCTCAATTCCCTCCCATGGCCGCGCCGGCGGCGAAAATGCCCGCGGAGGCAGATTGCCCGGCCTCCGGCAGCAGATCCGCCGGGTCCAGCAGGGGCAGGCCCACCGTGTTTTCGATGCTGCGGCGCAGCAGGTCCATGGATGCGCCGCCGCCCACCAGGTACACGCCGCTCAGGTTGCTGGACCGGTAAGTGAACTGGTAGAAGTTGATGACCTTCAAAATTTCCACGGCGATGCGCTCGCAGACCTCCGCCACGGCGGGGAGGGTGAGTACGTCCTGGAAATTGGTGGCCTTATAGGTGTTGGAGAGGAAGGGGTCCACCCCCAGCTCCCCCGCCACGATGGTGTCCAGGTTCCGCCCGCCCAGGGCGATCTGCCGGGTGGCCTGGACCCGGTCCCGCCAGACCACCGTAATCCGGGTGAACTGGTGCCCCAGGTCCACGAAGCAGAACTCCTCCGCTCCCGCGCCCCGGGCCTGGCAGAGCTGAATCAGCGCCATCTCCTGGGGCAGAACCGTTTTCAGCCGGATGCCCGCCTGGGCGAACATCCGGGCGTACTCCGCCAGCGTCTGCTTGGCCGCTGCCGCCGCCATCATGGGCACGCCCTGGGCCTCGCCGTCCTCCCCGGCGGGGGCGCAGACGGCGTAGTCGCAGTGGTACTGGTCCGCCACGCCCTGGATGAAGTCCGAAAACTCATAGGGCAGGTTCAAAAGCAGCTGCTCCGTGGTCATTCGGGGCATGGTCACCAGGCGGCAGATCACCTGGCTGGGGGGCAGCGCCAGCGCCGCCGGGCCCCGGGGGAGGGACAGCTCCTTTTTCGTCTGCTTCAAAAACTGCGCGAAGGCGTGGGGCAGGATGATGGCCCCCGTTCCGTCCACCATGTTCTCCGGCAGGCGGATCTCCTCCATGCGGGCCTCGTTTCCCCGGAGCACCGCGATTTTCAGGCTGCTGCTGCCGATGTCAAATCCCAGCCGCGTTTTTCCCATACATTCCTCTCCTCTCAAAACAGGCCGAAGTACCATTCCAGCACCGGCCCGCCGCAACACACCGTAAGCATCGCCCCCAGGGCCAGAAAGGGCCCGAAGGGCATGGCGGTTTTCGCCTTCCCGCCGGTCAGCGCCGCCCAGATAAGGCCCAGCAGGCACCCTGTCAGCAGCGTCAAAAACAGCTCCGCCCAGCTTAAATACAGGGCCAGCACGAACAGCAGCTTGATGTCCCCGCCGCCCATGGCCTCCCGGCCCAGTAGCTTCTCCATTATCAGCACCAGGGCCAGCAGCGCCGCCGGGACGGCGAAGGCCTTCGCCGCCTCCAGGACCTCACGGACTCCGTGGCCCAGAACGAAAAACCAAACCGCCCGGTTCACCGCCAGCAGGAGGAGCAGCTTGTCGGGAAGTATCCGCGCTGCCCAGTCCGTCAGGCTCAGGGCCAGCAGCAGCGCGGCAAAAGCGAACCATTGGCCCAGCTCCAGGCTGAGGCCGAAGCGCAGTCCCAGGCACAAAAACGCCGCCGCCCCCGCCAGCTCGGAAACCAGGCACCGGGCGGGGATGCGTGCCCCGCAGTACCGGCACCGCCCCCGGCGCAGCAAGAAGCTGAACACCGGGACCAGATCCCGGGCCCCCAGAGTATGGCCGCAGGAGCCGCACCGGGACCGGCCCTGGAAGGGGTGGGGGTCCCCCGCCGCCCAGCGGGAGGCGGCGCAGTCCAGAAAGCTGCCCAGGACCGCGCCGAGGACGGCCAGCCAGAAGCAGAGGTAGGCCGTCAAGAGCTGTTCTTCCATAGAGTCTCCTTTTTGGGGATTGCTCCGCAGGGGGCGTTCTCCGCGCCGTCCCGGTCTCCGCGGCGCGGCCCGGAGGGTGTGGGTGGAGGGTAGGGCGGGACCTAAGAGATCAGGGCGGCGCGGAGGCCGTCTCCTGGGAGCTGTGTAACACAAAATTTACGGATCGTCAAGTTGATATCGGGGCTTGCGCGTGGTAAAATAATGAAAAGGGGGTGCTGTCATGGAAGAAGGCATGACCGATTTGCAGTTTAGGGCTTATCTCCGTTTACTAATTTCCCGCTTGGAATCGATTGGGAGTCAGGAAACGCCGGAACAAATCCAGGCCGGACTTTTGAAGCTGAAAAAGGAATTGGAGGAAGACCTCCGAGGCTGACCACCCGCCCCCCGTATGGGGGGCTTTTTTCCGCCCTCCACAACCCCCGGGGAACCCGGAGGCTCTGGAGGGCGCCCGCTTACGCGGGCGTCTGTTCCCCCGTCCTGCGCCAACCCGGAAGGGGGGAGGGGATTAGGAACTAGTTTTAGAGACCCATTTAATTGTAATTTCCGGCTCTGCTTTCGTATCAGTGGGAGGAGTGACAGTAACTTCAATAATCAGGCCCTTGCGCTCTTCTTTCACCTCACCAGCTTTTGTACCTTGACCATATCCATCGCCATTAACATTGGCGGGAGTTTTGACCAACGTGCCTGTTGTGGTATCGGCAGATGCACCTGTACCACTGCCGATAGAATAATAGGCTTTTCCACCATCTGTTCCGATACCGGTGTCGCTATCACCGGATTTCTTGCTAGCGGTCATATAAACAATTGATGCCACGGATCTGGCATTGCGCTCGTTGGCAGAATCAACAGCTTCACGGGCTGTCTCCAGAGCAGAGTTGACCATGGGAATGGAAACAGCAATCAAGATGGCTATGATGGCTACCACAATTAACATCTCGACAAGGGTGAAGCCACCTTGTTTATGTAGCTTGGCTTTAAACTTTTCCATAATTTCAGTTCCTTTCTTTCATTGATAATGAGATTTGTATATCTAAGGCCCAGGTTGGCGTGAGCCTGGAATATCGTTTACATATTGCCATACATGCTGAACATGGGCAGATAAACCGCGAACAGAATCAGCATTACCAGTACCGCCATGACCACAATAATGGACGGCTCCAGCAGGGCGATGGCCCGCTTGGTTTTCAGGTCCGTCTCGTTGTCGTAGTAGCTTGCCAGCACCTTCAGCGTGGATTCCATGGAGCCGGTGGCCTCGCCCACAGAGGTCATTTGCACCAGCATGGGCGGGATTTCCCTGGTGTATTCCAGGCACTCCCCAAAGGGCCGTCCGCCCTCCACGCCGGGGAGGGTGCCCAGCACCTCCTGGGACATGCACTGGTTGGACATGGTTTTGCCGGAGACCTCAATGGCTTGCAGGATGGGCATTCCGGCGGTGAGGAGCATGCTCATGGTGTGGGCGAACTGGCTGGCGTTGGACATGCGGACCACGCTGCCGATGACGGGTATGCCAAGCTGCATCTTGGCCAGGGCAATTCCGCCTTTCGCCGTGGTCCCATAGAGCCGCACGGCGAAGATCACCAAGGCGGCGAGGGCCGCTAGAACCAGGGTATATTTTTGGAAGAAACCGCTCATGGCAATGAGGACCCTGGTGGGCCAGGGCAGGTCGATGCTCATGCCCTCGAACACCCCCACAAAGGTGGGCACGGCGTAAAGCATGATAATCGTCACCACCACCACCGCCACCAGAATGACGAACATGGGATAGGTCAGGGCGGAAACCACGCTCTCATGGGTCTTGTTCATCCGCTCGAAATAGTCCGCCATGCGCTGGAAGGCCGCTTGTAAATCGCCGGATTCCTCCCCGGCCCGGACGGTCTCCCGGAAGGTGACGGGCAGGGACTTGGCCCCCCGCTGCTCCAGGCTGTAGCTCAGGGACCAGCCGTTGGACACGTCCTCGGACACCTGCCGGAGGAGGGCGGAGAGGTTCTTGTCCGGGCACTGCTCCGCCACCAAATCCACCGTCTGCACCAGGGGCAGGCCCGCCTTCAAGATGATGGCGAACTGCTGGCAGGTGAGGGACAGGCTCTTGGCGCTGATTTTCTGGAGCCTGGACAGGGGGTCCCGGGCGGCGGACTTGGGGACCTCCTTGATGGAGAGGACGATTTCGCAGCTCTGGCGGATCTGGTTCACGGCGTCGGTGCGGCTGACGGCCTCCACCACGCCGGAGACTTTTTCGCCGCTGGCGTAAGCGCCCTCGTATTTATAGGTGGGCATACATTATCTCCCTTCGTCCCGCGTCTCTCGTCCCCCGCGGGGGTGGGGGTTACTCAAGGGGGAGCCTGCTCCCCCTTGAAGGAGGCGGAGGAAACGGAGCGGAATGGATGTTCGGCGAAGCCGGACGCAATGGAGCGGAGTTTTTGACGCCGGGGTCTCTCAGGGCGCTCTCGAAGGTCTCCTTGCTGATGGTCCCGGCGGCGTAGAAGGCGTGCAGGGCCTTGTCCATCAGGATGTTTCCCAGGGACCCGGTGGTCTGGATGGAGTTTGCGATCTGGGGGGTCTTGCCCTCCCGGATGAGGTTCCGGATGGCCCCGTCGGCCTTCATCACCTCACAGGCCAGCACCCGGCCCCCGCCCACCTTGGGCAGAAGTTGCTGACTGAGAACGGCTTTTAAGGACATGGAGAGCTGGAGGCGGATCTGCTGCTGCCGCTCGGCGGGGAACACGTCCACAATGCGGTCGATGGAGTCGGCGGCGGAATTGGTGTGGACGGTGCCGAAAACCAGGTGCCCCGTCTCGGCGGCGGTCAGCGCCGTCTCGATGGTCTCCAGGTCCCGCATCTCGCCCACGAGAATCACGTCCGGGTCCTCCCGCAGCGCGGCCCGGAGGCCAGTGGCGAAGCTCCCCGTGTCCCGGCCGATCTCCCGCTGGTTGATGACGCACTTTTCCGGGGTGTAGACGTACTCGATGGGGTCCTCCAGGGTAAGGATATGCTTGGCCTCATTGCGGTTGATTTGATTCAGCACCGCCGCCAGGGTGGTGGACTTGCCGGAGCCGGTCTCGCCGGTGATGAGCACCAGCCCCTGGCTGTAGGCGGGGAATTCGCCGACCACCTTGGGAAGGCCCAGCTCGGACAAATCGGGAATGTGGTCGTTCAAAAGCCGGATGGCGGCGGACCAGGCCTCCTGCTGGCGGAAGAGGTTCACCCGGCAGCGGACCCCGGCGATGGTCAGCGCCAGGTCCAGCTCGCCCACGGCCTCCCCGTGGCGGATTTCGGACCCGGCCAGCTCCCGGGCGGCCTCCAGGCAGTCGTCCGACGTCAGGGGCGCGCCCTCCATCTCCCGGATGGCGCCGTCCACCCGGTAGCGGGGGGTCAGGCCCCGGACCAGATGAATATCGGAGGCCCCATCCTTCCGGGCCTTTTCCACGTATTCTTTAACACTCATAGATTTTCCTCCTCTTTATCCGCCGCCCAGGACCCGGTGGACCTCCTCGCTGGAGGTCACGCCGTCTAAAACCAGCTTGCGGCAGTTTTCCATGATGGGGTGAAAGTCCGCCTGATCCATAGCCGCCTCCAAATCCTTGAGGGAGCGGGAGTGGATGGCCCGCCGGATGGCGGGATTGACGGGAAGAATCTCAAAAACGCCGGTCCGGCCCCGGTAGCCGGTGCCGAAGCACTCGCCGCAGCCCGCGCCCCGGTAGAAGGTGTACTCTCCCGGGGGGAGGCCCAGGGCCTCCCGCTCCTCCGCCGAGGGGGCGTAGGGCTTTTTGCAGTGGGGGCAGACCTTGCGCAGCAGCCGCTGGGAGACGATGCCCTTCACCGCCCCGGCGATGAGGTAGGGCTCCACGCCGATGTCCAGCAGCCGGTCGATGGAGCTGACGGCGTTGTTGGTGTGGATGGTGGAGAGGACCAAATGTCCGGTCATGGCGGCCCGCATGGCGATCTCGGCGGTCTCGCCGTCCCGGATTTCGCCCACGGCGATGATGTCCGGGTCCTGGCGGAGGACGGAGCGGAGGACGCTGGCGAAGGTCAGGCCGGTTTTGTCGTTGATCTGGACCTGGCAGATGCCGTCGATGTGATATTCCACCGGGTCCTCCAGGGACACGAGGTTTACTTCCTCGCTTTTCAGGCGGTCAATCATAGCGTACAGGGTAGAGGTCTTGCCGGAGCCCGTGGGGCCCACCATGAGGATGACGCCCTCGGTGGCGTTGTCCACCAGCCGGCAGAACCGCTCCCGGTTGCCCCCCTCCAGGCCGATGCCCTCCAGGGTGGCAAGCTCCGGGGTCTTCCGCAGGAGGCGGATGACCACCTTCTCGCCGTGGATGGTGGGCAGGGTGGAGATACGCAGGTCCAGGCTCTCCTGGCGGACGGTGACGTTGGCCCGTCCGTCCTGGGGAATCAGCTTCTGGGCGATGTCCATCCGGGCCATGATCTTTAAGCGGGAGATGACGGAGCTCTGGAGCTCCCGGGGCACCGGGATGATGGCCCGGAGGGCCCCGTCGATGCGCATGCGGATGGTCATGCTGTCCTCGCCGGGCTCCATGTGGATGTCCGAGGCCCCTTCCGTACAGGCCCGGTCGATGATGGAGTTCACCAGCCGGATGGCCGGGGCGGCGTCCGCCTCGTCCTCGTCCACGGTCATGCTCTGGGGCTGGGCCGGGGCGGCGGCGCCGTACTGGCTGCCCAGGAGATCCCGCTGCATGTCCTCGATGGCCTGCATGGCCCCCTGGTTGCTGTAGAGGTTCTGGACCGCCCGCTCCACGGCGGCGGAGGCGGCGATGAGGGGAATGACCCGCCGCCGGGTGATGGCCCGGACCTCCTCAATGGCCACAAAGTTCAGGGGGTCCGCCATGGCCAGGTGCACGTCCGTCCGGGTGGCCCGGACCGGCACGGCCATGTGCTTTTTCGCCGCGCTCTTGGGCAGGAGCTGAGCCATTTCCGGCGGGATGGGGTAGGTGTTCAGGTCGATGAACTCCACGCCCAATTGGCTCATCAGCGTGTCAATGAGCTGCCGCTCGGTGATGAAGCCGTGGGTTTGCAGGATGGAGCCCAGGCGCTGGCCGGTGTCCTCCTGGAGCGCCAGGGCCTCATCCAGCTGGGCCTGGGTGATGCAGCCGCTGTTGACCAGCAGGTCGCCGAGTTTGACGTATTTCATGATGTCCCTTCTTTCTCGGGTGGGTTCAGGCAGCGGATAACCACGCCGCCCTCCGGCGTCTGGGCGCTGATGCCGCTGTCCTTCCAGGTGACCTTCAGATGCAAGGTGAAACAGGCCGCGTCCCGGTCATAGGTGATGTCCATGGCTTCGACCTGATAGTCTCCGTTTTTATAAGCGCCGCCACGGCCGTCTTTTTCCTTGGGCAGCAGCTCCTTGCCACCGGCGTAGACCTGCCCGCTTTCCAAGGTGAGCCCGCGGCCGCCGTTGTAGGATTCCAGCGCGCCGTTCCCGGCGGTTTTGGTCTCGTGGGCGTAGCGCAGCTCTCCGGCGATGGCGTCGGTGAGAGTGTTCAGCAAAAGCTGGGTCTCTGACTCCGCCGTGAGGTCGAAGTAGGTCTTCGTGGCCACGCTGAGGCCCGTGTTCACCATCACGCAAAGCAGCATGAGGACGGCCACGGCGCAGAGCATTTCCACCAGGGAGAACCCGGCGCTGCTTTTCAGCTTCTTTTTCATCCGCCGCCTCCTGTCATGGCAAGGCCGGAAGAATCCGATCCGGGCAGCGGGTCTAGGGCGTAGGAGAGCAGGCGCGGGGTGCCGTAGAAATGGAGCCCATGCTCACTTTCGCCGGCGGCAGCGGGGATGGTCACGGCAGAACCGTCCTTGCTTAGGATGGTTATTGCGGTTCCGCCGGACAGGCCGCTGTAAATATCCGTCTCCAAGGAGCCGCCGGGGACCTTGCTCTGCCGTTCCGCCTTGGAGAGAGCCGTGTAGTAGTCTTCGTCTGCCGCCTGGGCCTGGAGGCCGATGCTGGTGGAGGCTGAAACGGCCCCCAGCAGCAGCATGACGGAAAGCGCGCAGATCAGTACGGAGGCCAGCACCTCCACCAGGGTCTCGCCCCGGGAGTTTCGCAGCTTCTCGCTCATCCGTCTGCCGCCTCCTTCTTGATTTCCCGGGTAATCCAGTCCAGCCGCCAGGTTACGGCCGGATCGGTTTGCTCCGTTGGGACAATCTCCGGGTTTTCGAATTGAACGGTGATATTGTCCCCGGTGGTGGGGCCATCCTTTGGCAGCCGGTCCGCCTCCTCGGGATATCCAAGCTCAGGCGTATTGACGGCGGTGAGCTCCGCCTCCATGACGTCGGTGGGATCGCCGGAGGTTCCGGGGTCCAGCCACGCCTTCAGATGGATGCGGCGGCTTTGCGACATGTCGGCGCTCACCTTAACCGTTCCGAATTGCTCCTCAATACCGGCGGCGTCCGCCACCTTTATGGTCAACTCCCGGGTGGTGACGGCCGGAGTGGAACCCAAGACGCTGGGGGGATTTGTGGGGAGGGCGGCAACCTGATCCTCGGGCAAACGCGTGCAGCCAACGCCGGTAAACTCCTTGGCGAAAAGGCCGTCCAGCTCCTTTTGGAAGCTCAGCACGGCGTCCCCGTCAGGCGTTCCGTCCGCCTTCCGCTTTGACAGCTCCCCGCAGGAGAAGAAGCCCGGCGCCTGGGTGACGCTGTAATAGCGGGTGGTGGTCTCGGTGCCGTCCTCTTCCGTCCTGATTTCGGACCACAGGTTGAACGTATACTGTCCCCGGTATTCCGCCTTCTCCAGCTCCCCGGCCACCAGCCGGAGAGCGGAGGACAGGGCCAGGTAGCGCTGCTGCTCCTCATAGTTGCTCCGGATCTTGCCGGCGTTGGAGGCCGCCGCCATCAGGACGGAGGCCGCCACCATCATGCAGGCCAGGAGGAACAGCAGCGCCAGGAGGATGGACGCCCCGCGCTGGCTGTGCAGTTTTCGGTTCAGCGTTTTCACGGGGCGTCTCTCCTTTTGCTTAATGTGCGTTCTTCGCGGTGCGCCGCCGCCGGACCGCGGTTTTCTCCTCGGTCCCGGCAGGGGGGCGGGGCGTCGATGCTTTGGAGGGGGGCCGCTTGGGCATCCGCCGGTCTGCGCACCGTCAGGGTCAGGGTGTGGGGCTGCGAGCCCTCGATCAGCTGGCTGCCGCTGCTGGTCAGCGTCAGGGGAAGGGAGACCTTCGTCTCCTCCGGGAGCTGCGCAAGCTCCGCCGCGCCGTAGGTCAGCGTGAAGGAGATGCTGCCCGCCTCATCCCTCCAGGCCGCCGTGGGCTGGTTGAACATGGGAGCCACCGTTGGGCTTCCGGCTGTGGCAAAGTACAGGGTTCCCTCCGCGTCAACCGGATAGCTGTCGGGGAAGGTGACGGTGCAGACGATCTGCGTGGTCCCGTCGGGTGTTTGGGTTTCGGCGAAGCGGATGAAGTCCTCCCGGTCCTTCCAGGGCTGGATGATCTCGATGCGGACGTCTCCGCCGTTGCCGCCGCCGTAATCCTGAACCGTGGCTTTGCTGGGATCGCCGGGGCTGTCAGGGTCCGGGGTGGTGACGGTATAGGCGAAATCGGTGTTGGCGCCCAGGGTCAGCGGGGCTTCCAGCTCCGGCGCGTCCCCGGGAATCGCGGTGGTAAACTGTACGGTGGGAAGCCCGCCGTCCTCCGTGGCCTCCTGAATCAGAGTCTTGCCCGTGAGGTAGCCGCTGCTTCCGCAGTTGGGGTCGCCCTTGAGGGTCAGTTTGCCGTTTTGCAGCCGCTCGTCCAGGGGATGGCCCGCCTTGTCGGTGGCCCTGACGGCGATGGACACCGTGTCGTTGGGGAACATAAACAGCCGGGAGGGCCGCAGCTCCGCGGAGGCGGTGACATGGACGGTGACGTCCAGGCGGTAGGGAACGTCATCCGTATCCGTAT
Organism: Oscillospiraceae bacterium; assembly: GCA_910574635.1. Classification (GTDB taxonomy): domain Bacteria; phylum Bacillota; class Clostridia; order Oscillospirales; family Oscillospiraceae; genus Oscillibacter. The sequence continues at coordinate 36,958 of CAJTCG010000017.1, forward strand.
AGATGAGATGCAGGATATCCGTGCCCTCCTTTTTGGGGGTCAGCTCAAGGAAGTAGTAGAATTTGCCCTGTTCCTCCTTGGGGATATGGGGGATTTGGTCAAGGGGCAGAGGGCCGGAGATCTCATAGCCGGCAATCAGCCCGGCGCCGGAATCTCCCCCTCCCTCGCTCATGCTGTTCCAGATACTGTCCGTCCACTTGCCGCCGGAAAGCACGCCTTCCGTCAGCACCAGGTATTCCTGATGCGGGGCGGTTCCGTTGACGAAGAGGTCGATTTCGATGGGGCTTCCGCCCAAAAGGGCGTATTTGCCGTTCTCGTCAAACAGGGTTTGCCGCCGGAAGCCCTTCAAGGGCCAGTCGCCGTAGTGGACGTTGTATTTCCCGCCGTCCTTGCGCAGGATGGTGGGGAAGGGATAGTCCCGGTCCCGCAGATGCGGGGAAGTGGCGGGGGGATAGCTGTACTTGCCGGGGACACGGATGCCGTCCTCCGTCACGGTGGTGACGGGGCTGAAACCGGGCAGCAGGCCGTAAATATCCAGGGCGGGGTCCTTTCCGGGGATTCCCGCCTGCATACCCGCCAGCTGCTCGTAGGTCAGGGGGGTAACCTCGGAATTGGAAGACTCCGTTCCTAGATCCGTTTTAGGTTCCCAGGACTTCCGGCCGTTTTGAATCTCGGCCGCCTGCGCGTCCTGAATGGCGTTCAGGTACATTTCCACGCTGCCGCCGTAGCCTGCCAAGACCTCGCTGGTCAGGAAGTAGCAGTTTTCATACGTAGTTTTGCCATGGTTGAGGGTGCCGTCACTGGTTCCGGCAGGGTTGATTTCTCCCGTGCCGCCGACAGCGTAGAGCGCCCGGATACTGGGATGGGCTTCCAGAGAGGGCAGCTGGACATAGCTGTAGCAGTTGGTCAGTTTGTTGTCGGTTCCGCCATCGGAATCCTGCGTAAAGCCGATCGTCAGATTTTGGTTGTCACCAATCTGGAGGGGCTTCATGTAGCTGCCTCCGACAATGCCGCCGATGTAGATGCCTTTTTGGCCCATGTCGATGTCGCTGGTTTCCTCCAGGGAGATGAAGCCGCCGGCATAACAATTTTCGATGCTGCCCTGGCAGGAGCCCACCAGTCCGCCGGTGCGGATGTTGTCGTTGGCTACGGTGCCGTTTTTCAAGTCGATCTTTGTATTCGAGGTACAGCCGGACAGGGACATGTTGGAGAGCCCCAGCAGGCCGCCGACGCCGACGCCGCCCCAGGTTTGATCAGCCTTCGCAGTGTAGGTTTTTACCTCAATTTGATAGCCGGAAACGGCGCAGTTCTCCATGGCGGTCTGCCCGGGTTTTCCGTCTTTATCATGGGAGGCCGCCACGCCAGCCAAAGCTCCAATGGCATACCACTGGCTGGTGGTGCGTTCGTCATAGGTGCTTCTCACAAAGCTCTCGCCGGTGGAGGAGTAGAGGACCATGTTTTTCAGCGTCCCGTTGTAGACCACGCCGAAAAGACCCGCGCAGGAGGCCGTGCTTCCCTGGATGCTGACGTTTTCAATGACATAGCTGTTTCCGTCGTAGACGCCTCCAAACCACCCGTCCAGATACCCTCGGTTTTCATTGGTGTTGGTGGTGTCGTAATATTCGGCAATGGGGGAATAGGTCTTATACGTTCCATCCGCCGTTCGTTCGCCCTTGATGTCGTAGCTCTGGGTCCAATAGTAGTTTCCGGTAGTGGAGCCGGAGGACAGGTAGGGGAAGCCGGCAATGCCCTGCGCGCCCTTTGCGGCCAATTTAAGCACGGTATTGGTATCCCGGTTTACGCTGTTCCAGTCAATGAACTGGAGCTGGGCAATGGATCGGACGCCGTAGGGATAAGTCCCGCTGCTGCCGGGAGTGTCTCCGGAGAGGGTCCACGCGCCGGTCCAGTTTTTGGAGCTGGTGAAGACCGGAACATCCTTGGACGCCGCGCTCCAGTTTTTACCGTCCTTCGGAAGCTCCACCGCCAGCGCCTCGGCAAACAGGGGATTCAGCGCAAAGGTGACTTCGATATTCTGGTTGCCGCCCTGGGACAGCGTCAGGGTGCCGTTGGGCACAGCGGGGCCGCTGTTGGGATACAAACCGCCCAGGCCGCCGTCCAGGCCGTAGCTGTGGAAGGAGTGGAACTGGAACCGTTCGCCCACTCGATAGTACATTTGCTCGGCCAGCGCCTCGTCCACCTGCTTGTTGAGGCAGGCGGTGCTGGATGGGGCCGCGGTTTTCTTCTCGGCTTCCAGCGTCGAAAACTTCTGCTGGTCAAAGTCCCCTCCGGCCCCGCCCCCGTCGGAATACAGGAGGGGATAGGGGGTATCGTTCCCCAGGGTGATGGCATGGCCCGGCTTGTTGTAGACGCCGTAGCCGAAGCGGGTCACCTCGCCTCCCTGGTCATGGGCGGTGGAGAGGGTGGAGAGCTTGGAGATGGTTTTGGGAGACGCCGCGCTGTCGCCCGGGTCCACCGCCAGCAGGCTGAGCTGATAGAAGGGCGCCTTTCCGGGGATCTGAAGTTCCTCCCAGTAGTACACGCCCATGCTGCCCAGCTTCAAGGGCTTGGGCCAGTCGCCGTAGTGGATGTTGTCCCTTCCGCTGGTGACAATCGTGGGATAGGGAAAGACAAGCTGGGGGTCCGTGCCGCCCAGGGTCTTCATGCCGGGCACAGGGGAGTCCTCCGCCGTCAGCTCCACATAGGTGAGCGGCGCGGCGGTGCCGCCCTGGCCTTCCTCGTACTGGGCGAGGAACTCTTCGCCCCGGTAGGAGAAATTCCCGTTGTTCAGGTAGAAGGTTCCTCTTTGCTGTCCGCTGCCGGAGGGGCCGGAGAAGCCCCAGGCTTCGGCCTTCACACCGTCGGTTTTCAGGTCCATGGCGGAATAGGAGTTGACGGCGCTGCCGTTGTTCCGGCCTGCGAAGCCCGCCAGGCAGACGGGGGCGTTTTCCTGGGGCGCCGAGGCGGCCAGCCGCCCCACGGCGTAGGACGTAGTGATTTGGCCGGTGTTGCTGCCCGCCAGGCCGCCTACGAACGCCTGCCCGTAGTTGGCGGCGTCCACATGCAGATAGGCGGATTCCGCGGCGGAATTTTGGATGAGGCCCCGGTTCTCCCCGCACAGGCCGCCGATGTAGATGGTGGCGGAGTAGACGCGGGTGGTGAGGTTCACGCCGTCCACGGCGCAGTTGAACATTTTGCCGGTGAGGCCGTTTTGCCCCGCCAGGGCCCCCAGATAGGTGGTCAGCTGGTTGCTGGGGAAAACGATGTCCCGGGGCGCGGGCAGGGTTTCCGGGGGCTCCTCCTTCCGGCCGTTGGGGCTTAAGCTGTAGACAATGTTTTGCAGCGTGCCGCTGGAGCTGCCGAACAGGCCCGCGCAGACGCGGTTCTTGTCCTTCTCGGGAATCCGGAAGGCCACCCGCCGGATGAGCAGATAGTTGCCGTTATAGGAGCCCAGGAAGGGTTTGGCCTGGGTGCCGATGGGGCTTTGGAGCTGGAATTGTCTCGCCTCGGCTTCGTGGGTCAAAAGCTCCGGGTAGCCCTGATAAACGCCCACATGGCCGTCCAGGGAAAGCCCCTGCTGGAAAGCGAGGCGGGGGTTATTGTAATAGTCCTCGTATTGACTCAGGTGGAAGAAGTGCCGGGGCGTGCGGACGCTGACGCTGACCGGGCGGTTCCCGGGGGCCAGCGTTTCGGTGATGTATTGGTGGACGCCCTCGGCGGCGTTGTCGGGAGTATAGGGCGCTTTGCCATCGCCCTCCCAATCGCCTTCCCAATCAATGAAGGGCTTGCCCTCGGTCTCCGGGACATAGGGCTTCACCGTCTCGGCAAAATGGGGGTTGTAGAAATACTCGCCGGAGGCGTTTTCCGAGCTTTCGTCATGAAGCTTGAGGCTGGTTTCAAAGCGGAGGTACTGGTAGAAGTCCTTGCTGGTGACAGCCGAGAACTCCTCCCCGCCGGAATCTGTTTTGACGCGTTCTCCGATCACCAGCGCGTCGGGCAGGGGGGCCAGCCAGTACTCGTCCTTGACCGTTGTGCCGCCCTCGCTCCGCTCCCACGCCGCTTCCAGGAGCGTATGGTCCGCGGTGCTGTAAGAAACCGGACCCAAAGTTACCTTCTCGCCGTTTTTCCCAAGGCAGGTGTATGTAACCGTGAAGCTGCCGCTCTCTGGAAGGTCCTTTTTCATCAGGGCCACGGCATACCCGTCGGTTTGGACGGTGATGTCGTTGTCCTCCTCCAGCTGGCCGATCAGCTCTCTGGCGTTGCCGCCGGAGAAGCCGGTGTTTCCCTCGCTGTCCCGCTCATAATAGACCAGGCTGGGCTCTTTAAAGTAGGCCCGCCAGTCCCCGTAGTGGGGGAGGCCCTTTAAGCCGGGGAAGCTGTAGGGCGGGTTCAGCATCTGCTTTTCCTGGAGGTTGTAGGGGTTGGTATCGGCGGGGATTTTCTTGAAGGCGAACGCGCTGCCCATCGCCTTGTCAAACAGGCCCTCGGTGGACATGTCGTCATAGGATACCGCCCCGTTGGCCGTTGGCTGCGCGCCGGTGGAAGCGGCGGTGGGATCCAAATAGTAACAGCGGCTTGCCAGATCGGGACTGTTGTCCGGGACCCCGGGATTCACGGTCACCTTGCCGGTCTGGTTCAGATAGCTTACAGCGGTGTAAACGTTGGCGCCGCTTACGGTTCCGGAGACATTGAACAGCCCGGCGGCCTTGGACCCGAATCCCATATCGGCGCAGTCAATAAACCCGGCGGCATAGACGTTTGTCAAGGCGGAGCCCTTGCTGGTTCCGCCGTCCTTGCACTTGCCGATGAGCCCGGCGGCATAGGTTTCTCCCTTGAGGTAGCAGTCCGCGTAAGAGGTATCGACGTTTACCGTATGCTGGGCATTGCCCACCAGGCCCCCGGCGATGGTCCCGCTGATCAGGGAAGCCGCCAGGCTCTTCGAGATGGCAGTGGTCCCGCTTTTGCCGGACAGCTCGCCCGCCAGGCCTCCCGCGTTTGTGCCGTGGAGGATTTCGCCGTATTGATAGGGATTGCTCTTCTGGTCGCTGCCCAGCAGGCTGCGGAGGTTGTCCTGCCCCTCCTCCGGCTCCCAGTAGACCCGGCAGTCCGAAAAGAGGTTCTCGTTCTGTTTGCCGGAGGATCCGGCGACGCTTCCGGCGATGCCGCCGGCGGGTCCGTTGGGGCAGACGGCCTTGACGTTGACCGCGCGGATGTCCCGGAAGGTGCTGCCGCTTCCGGCGGAGCCCACCAGGGCCCCGGCGGCGGCGGTATCCTGAGAGCCGGTTATCCCGGCGTCCATGAGGCGGACGCCGGTAAAGGTCATTCCGTCCGCGGTTTTGGCAAAGAGCCCCGCGCCGGATACCTTGGCGCTGTCCTTTGTCACCCGGAGGTCCGTGATTTCATTCCGGCGGTTTGCGCCGTCCTGAAGGGTCCACCCGGCGTCAAAGGACGTAAGCTCCAGGTTTTCAATGGACGCGAATTTGTATAGGCCGTAGGGGTCCAGGGGATCCTTGATGGTGGTGCCCCGGCAGTCAATGTCGTTTATCTGCACGGCGGAGGTTTTGCCCCCGGCGCGGGAGGTGGCGGCGTCCAGGTTCTGGAGGTGGCGCAGATTCTCCAGCTGGGCGGCGCTGCCGCCGCTGCGCTGGGCAAAAAGGCTGTTGCCCGTGTCGGAGCCGGAGGCGGAGGTGGGCCGGCAGCCGGGAGCCGACAGCTCTATTTCGGCGGTGACGGTGAAGTCCCCGCCAAAGGTCATTCCGCTGTTTGAAAAAAGCTGGTAGAAGTGACGGCCCGAAACGCCGTCGGCCCGGTCCAGGGCGTCCAGCACCCAGGTATGGGTGACGGCGGCGCCGGAGACGGAGCTGGAATGACGTTCAGGAAAGAAAAGCGTCGGGTAATTCATCAGCGGGATGGCGGCGCCCTCGTATTCCAGCTGTACGGTCTGCTTTGCCGTGTGCATCCAGTTGTTCCCCACGATGGACAGGGCGGCATCCGGCAAGGAGAAGGTGACATGGACCTTCAGCAGGTCCCCGTTTTCAACCTCCACCAGGACCTCCGGCGCGGGCAGGGGGGTGTAGGGAGTTCTGGCCTCCTGTTCGCCGCCGTAGTAGCCCAGCATGGGGCCGCTGTCGGGGCGCATCCGCTTATCCCGGTTCCCGGCGATGCTGAGGGCGTAATGAATATCTTGAATGTCCGGCCCCTCCGTATAGAACACGTCGGTGACGGCCCCGCTGGCGGTGTCATAGACAATGTAGAACTGCCCGTTCAAAAGCGCGGGATCGATGGCCCCGCCGGTCAGAAGCCCCAGGGAGGCGGCGGTGTCTTTTGCAACATAGACGGAAGCCTGCTGCTCCCCGCCCTCGGCCAGGGTCTGCGCGCCGCCGCCTGTCAGCGCCTTTTCCAGCTGGCCGCTGCCGCCCAGCAGCACGGCCCGGTTCTCCGCGGCCATGTAGATATCCCGGGCGGCGTTGTCCAGCTCGGTGATTTTGAGATAGTCCCGGTAGTAGGCCGCCGCCACGGCGGAGAGGCTCAGCAGGATCACCAGGATCGCCACCACGGCCAAAGTCTCCACCAGGGAGAAGCCGCGGCTTCCTTTGTTTTCAAAGCGTTGGACCATGTTTGCACCTCAATCCGTGTGTCTGACGGCAAAACTTTAGTGTATATCCGAATCGGATATGAAAAGCATTTTAACATATCCGAATCGGATATACAATAACTTTACTGGAAAAAGTAAGCAGAAAAAGCAAGCGGGATTGCTTGGACGCTGTTTTGAGAGGGGGGCGCTTATGGAGCTGGATTATCAGGCTATCGGCGTGCGCATCCGCCGTTTGCGCAAAGAGCGGGGGCTGACCCAGCAGACACTGGCGGAAATGTCCGGCCAGGAGCCGTCCAACATCTCCCATATCGAGCGGGGGGCCACAAAGCTCAGCCTTCCCACCCTGGTCAGCGTGGCCAACGCTCTGGAGGTGACGGTGGATCAGATTCTATGCGACAGCCTGCCCGCCTCCCGGTCCGTCTTCGAGACGGAGGCGGCCCATATTTTATCGGACTGCTCCCACCTGGAGCTGAAGATTATCACGGAAACCATCCGCACGCTGAAGGAGAATCTGCGGCGGCTGAAGCTCAGCGAGTGACCCTCAGTCGGACTGCGCCCGGGGCCAGCAGCAGACCCCCACGTCCAGGGAGATGTGCTCCCGGAGGTGGAAGTTGGCGTACCGGCAGAACCAGCAGCCGCTGCCGCAGGCCAGGCCCACCGTCCGCACGGTGAAGGCGGGGCAGCGCTGTGCCGGCCAGACGTTATAGCCGGTCATGGGCTTGCGGAGGGCCCGGGACTTTGCCGGTTCTCTCAGAAGATGGGTCTTTGGTTCCATCTGCGGCCTGCCTTTCTTCAGCGGTTGGAAGGGGAGCGTGCTTTCCGGATTGTGGGTGGAGCCGCGGGGCGTTTCCCGGCGGCCTGTTTTCCGAGCCTCTCCAAAACAGCTTGACAAATTCCGGGAGGGCGTGCTATGTTCATTGTAGCAGGAAACCCTTCGAATTTGATACTTTGCGTAAATTTGGTTTGATTTTGCGCGGAATTTGCACAGGGGGAGGCGGAGGCTTATATGATTAAACTGGCGCTGTGCGACGACGAGGCGGAGCAGCGGGAAGCGGTTGGAAAGCTTTTGCGGGAATACGCGGCCGCCAGGCCCTCCCTGGCGGTAAAAATGTCGGTATTCTCCTCGGGCCGCGACCTGCTGGCGGCGGCGGAGGAGTGCGGCGGCTTTGACCTTTACGTGCTGGACATCGTGATGCCGGAGCTCAGCGGCATCGAACTGGGCGTACGGCTGCGGGAGCTGCACAGCGGCGGGGCGATCATCTATCTGACCATCTCGCCCGAGTACGCCGTGGATTCTTACGCGGCCCGGGCGTTCTACTACCTCATGAAGCCGGCCCAGCCGGACAAGCTCTTCCAGGTGCTGGACCAGGCTGTGGCGGCGCTGGAAAAGCAGCGGGCCGCCTGTGTGACGGTCCGCACGAAGGATGGTCTGGAGCGGCTGCGGCTGGATGAAATTGTCTACGCCGAGCTGGTGGGCCGTGCGGTGCGCTACCACCTGGCGGACGGGACCGGCCTGAACAGCGTGACGGTGCGCGGCCCCTTCCAGGAGGAGACGGCGCCTCTGCTGGCGGACCCGAGATTCTTCCTCAGCGGGGCCAGCTTTGCGGTGAACCTGTTTTACGTCACCGCGGTGGAGAGGGGGTACCTCCGCATGGATGGCGGAGCCCGGGTCCCCCTGGCCCGGGGGCTGGCCGCCCTGGCAAAGCGCCGGTGGAGCGATTACTGGCTGAATGCCTCGGGAGGTGAAGGGCTGTGACGGCTTTGCGGGATGTTTCCCAGCTCTGGGCGATGGCGCATGTCCTGGTTGTGTTTCTTTTGCTGTTTGAGCCGCGCCGCCCCTGGCGGCCTACGATTGCGATCTGTGTATCCGGTGCGGTCGTGATGAGCGTGGTGACCCTTGCGGCGGCGGCTGTCCTGGGGGTGCCTCCCTTTGCGCTCATCTTTTTCACCTGTTCACTGCCCAGCATGGCCCTGTTTTTCTGGATTTCCAAGTACCGGAATGGGAGGTTCTTCTTCCTCTTTTGCCTGTCGGATACCATGTGCATTTGGCTGATCCAGGTGACGAGCTTGCTGGACCGGCTGGTGGGAGGCGAGTATGCGGTGATGTTTGCTGGCCGCCTGATCCTCTTCCCCCTGGCGGAGTGGTTTATCTGGAAACAGCTGCGCCGCCCCTATCAGGAGCTTCAACGGAAGCTGGAACGGGGCTGGTGGCTGTTTTCCCTCATTGGACTGCTTTACTATCTGATGCTCGTCATGGTGTCCATTCCCGTGGATGATCCGATGCCTGGCTGGAGGGGCCTTCTGCTTTTGCTGCTGGTGCTGGCGCTGATGCCCCTGACCTACATTTCCATTCTCCACTCCCTCTGGCGGCAGATGCGGATGTATGAAAACACCCGTCTGATGGAGGTTCAGCGGAAGGATTACGACGCCCTGTGCCAGAAGATGGAGGTGGGGCGCATTTACCGCCACGACATGCGCCACCATCTGGCCGCCGTGGAGGGCCTGCTCCAGCAGGGGGACAATGGGGGAGCGCTGAACTATGTCCGTTCCCTCAGCGGCGGACTGGAGGAGCTGGCGGAGCCGGCCCGCTGCGCCAACTCCGCCGTCAACGCGGTGCTGACGGCCTATATCGTCCAGGCCGGCAACGAAGGCTGCACCGTGGAGACGAAGCTCCGGGTTCCGGAAACGCTCCCCTTTGAGGAGACGGATATCTGCGTCATCCTGGCCAACGCCCTGGAAAACGCCGTCCACGCCTGTCAGGAGCTGCCGGAGGACCGGCGGCGGATCGGCGTGGAGCTGGAGCTGACGGAAAATCAGCGGCTGCTGATCTCGGTGGAGAACCCCTGGCCTTATCCGGTGGCCTTTGGACCGGACGGACTGCCGGAGAGCCCGAAGCGGGAGGGCCACGGCCTGGGCCTCCAGAGCGTGAAGCGGGTGACGGAGAAGTACGGCGGTCTTTTCCGGTGTCAGTGGGAGGAAGGGCGCTTTTTGTTCCGAACGGTGCTGATGCCGCCTGCCGGACCGGCGGCTCCCAAGGAAACCCGCGGCCCAAGCTGGGCGGCTCCGGTGGTTTGGGCCGCGCTGGCGTTCCTGCTTGCGATGAACCTTCTTCCGGCATTGGCGGACACCTTGGAGGAGCTTCCGCTGGTGGGCAGACTGTTTCTGGCCCTGGACTGGCGGACCTATGCCCTGATATTCGGGGGAAATTGACCGGCCCGGTCTGACTGCTGTGTTTTTGACCAAAATCCCCGGCTTTTTTGGGTGCTTTTGCAATGGACTTTTTGCCGGAACGGGTGTAAAATCAGCTTGATTCAAACATACAAAGAAGGGAGCAACCACAATTATGCTGAGTGAAAAGGTCGCCGCCCTGCTGAACGAGCAGGTCAACAAGGAGTTCTACTCCGCCTACCTGTACCTGGACTTCTCCAATTACTTCGAGGCCCGGGGCTTGGACGGCTTCGCCAACTGGTACAAGATTCAGGCCCAGGAGGAGCGGGATCACGCCATGCTGTTCTACCAGTACCTCCACAACAACAACGCCAAGGTCACCCTGGGGGCCATTGCCCAGCCGGACAAGGTGCTGGACAGCGACATGACTGTGCTGAAGGCGGGGCTGGAGCATGAGATCTATGTCACCGGCCTCATCAACACCATCTACGCCGCCGCCTATGAGGAGAAGGACTTCCGTACCATGCAGTTCCTGGACTGGTTTGTCAAGGAGCAGGGCGAGGAGGAGGACAACGCCAACGACCTGATCTCCAAGATGGAGCTTTTCGGCTCCGATCCCAAGAGCCTGTACATGCTCAACAGCGAGCTGGCGGGCCGCGTTTACAACGCGCCGTCCCTGGTGCTGTAAGCCCTGGTTAAAACAAAGAAAGCGAGGCCCGGAGGAATTTCCTCCGGGCCTCGCTTTCATAGAGTCCATGGATTTACTTGTCCAGCTTGGCATTGCACTTCGCCAGGAATTTCTCGTTTCCAATGATGGCCCGGGTGTGGGCCCCCTTGCCGATGGGCCCCTTTTCGTCCCAGGCGGAAACCTGAAAGTCCACCATCCGGCCGTTTTCCGACACGGCGGTGATCTCCGCCTCGGCATAGACCTTCATGCCCACGGGAGTAGGGGCGTCGTGGCTGATGTCCAAATGGGTGCCCACGCTGCCCTGGCCCTCCTCCAGGAAGGTCTGGAGAGCCGTCATGGCGGCGTTTTCCATCATAGCGGCCATAAAGGGCGTGCCGAACACCGGCAGGGCCCCGGAGCCGATGGCCCCGGCGGTGAGCTCCCGGGTGACGGTCTGCTCCAGGCGGCATTTCGTTCCGATCAAAATCATGGGGGAGTCCTCCTTAAATACCCAATTCCGTCCAAAGGTCGTTGTAGAGCTTCCGGGTTTCCAGGGGCAGGACCAGATAGGCCTCGCAGCGGTCCAGCACTTCCTGCGGCGCGGCGATGATGTCATAGGCCTCCTGGCCCAGCTCCTCCTCGTAGAGCTCCTCGTAGTAGGCGGGATACTGCTCCAGCGCCTCCTGGTTGGGAGAGGCGTACCAGAGGTAGTCCATGTTGGCGAGGTTCGCCTCGGTGGAGGCGATGAAGTTGATCCACGCCATGGCCTCCTCATAGTTGGGGGCGTTTTTCAGCACGCACATGGCGTCCATGAACCAGTTGGAGCCCTCCTCGGGAACCACGAAGGCCAGATCCTCGTTGTTTTCCAGCATGGTGAGGTAGTCCCCGGCGTAGTACACGCCGATGGCGGCGTTGCCGCCCTCCAGCTTTTGGAAGATTTCGTCCATGACGAAGGACTGGTATACCCCCCGGTTCTTGGCGTCCTTGAGGAGCTGGAACGCCTCCCGGAGCTCCGACTCGTCGGTGGTGTTCAGGGAGTAGCCCAGGTAGCTCAGGGCCGTGGCCATGGCGTCCCGGGAGTTGCGGAACATCAGCACGTTTCCGGCATAGCGGTCGTCGAATAGGGCGGACCAGCTGGTGATGGGCTCCTCCACCATGGAAGTGTTGTAGATGATGCCCACGGTGCCCCAGGCGTAGGGGACGGTGTAGCGCTCCTGGGGGTCATAGGTCAGGCCCTTGAAGCGGTCTGAAATCAGGCCGTAGTTGGGAATCCGGCTATAGTCCAGCTCCGCCAGCATGTCCTCCTCAATGAGCTGGGAGATCATGTAGTCGGAGGGGACGATGACGTCATAGTCCCCCGCTCCGCTTTTCAGAAGGGAGTATAGGGCCTCGTTGCTTTCGGCGGTCTGGTAGTTGACGGCGATGCCGGTTTCCTCTTCAAACTGGGTGATGAGGTCCTCGTCAATATACTCGCCCCAGCTGCACACGTTTACCACCGGCTGGGCGTTGGTGGCTCCGGTGAGGAGGACCACCGCGATGAGGAAGGAGGCGGTCAGAACCACCGCCGCCCCCCGGCGGAAGACCCGCCCCTTGGGAGTGTCCAGCATTTGGGTCAGCTTCCGGGAGACGGGGCGGCGCTCCTCGCCGCTGCGTTCCGCCCGGGCCTCCCGGAGGTTTACAATCACCAGCAGGGCCAGCACCGTCACAAAGAGCAGGGTGGACACGGCGTTGATCTCCGGCGTTACCCGCTTTTTCGTCATGCCGTAGATGGTCATGGCCAGGGTGGAGCTGGAGGACCCGGCGGTGAAATAGCTGATGATGAAATCGTCCACGCTCATGGTGAAGGCCGTCAGGGCCCCGGAGGCGATGCCGGGCTTGATCTCCGGCAGGATCACCTTCCAGAACGCCTGCATCCAGGTGCAGCCCAGGTCCTGGGCGGCGTCCACCAGGTTCTTGTCCATCTGCCGGAGCTTGGGGCCCACGGAGAGGATCACATAGGGGATGTTGAAGGTGACGTGGGCGATGAGCAGGGTTCCGAAGCCCAGGGTCAGCCGCTCCGGCAGGACCACCACGCGCTGGACGCTGTTGAACCAAACGGAGAAGTCGCCCCAGAAGGTGAAAAAGGCCACGAAAAACAGGCACATGGCCACGCCTGTCACAATGTCGGCGTTCATCATGGGGATGCTGTTGACCGTGTTCAGCGCCGTCCGGGTCCGCCGCCGGAGGCTGTAAAAGCCGATGGCGGCGAAGGTCCCCGCCACAGTGGCGATGGCGGTTGCCAGCAGGGAAACCAGAAGCGTGGTGTACACGCTGCGCATAATGAGCCGGTTCTGGAACAGGGATTTGTACCAGTCCAGGGAAAAGCCGGTCCAGACGATGTTGCTGTTGCCCTTATTAAAGGAAAAGACAATCAGCAGAAAAATGGGCGCGTAGAGGAACAGGAAGACCAGGGCCATCAGGGCCCGGCTGCCCAGGCGGTTTCGTCTTTTCATAGGATCACCGCCTGTTCCTCGCCCTCGCCGAAGCGGTTCATGACCACCATGCAGACGACGACGATGACCATCATCACCAGGGAGATGGCGGCCCCCAGCTGGGGATTGTAGGCCCCGCCCAGGAACTGCTGCTCGATCAGGTCCCCCAGCAGAAGATCCGTCCCGCCGCCCAGCATCTTGCTGATGGCGAAGGTGGAGACGGAGGGGACGAAGACCATGGTGATGCCGGAGAGGACCCCCGGCAGGGAAAGGGGCAGAATGACCCGGCGGAACACGTTCACGCCGTCCGCCCCCAGGTCCCGGGCGGCCTCTACCAGGGAGCCGTCCAGCTTGACGATAACGGAGTAGATGGGCAGAATCATGAAGGGCAGGTAGTTGTATACCATGCCCAGCACCACCGCCCCCTGGGTGTTCATCATGGGGAAGTACTCCAGGCTGGTGCCGAAGAGGCTGTTGTACAGGCTGAGGAGGCCGGTCTTTTGAAAGACCTGGTTCAAAAGCCCGTTGTTCTCCAGAATAGACATCCAGGAGTAGGTCCGAAGCAGGAAGTTGATCCACATGGGCAGCATGATAAGCACCATGGCCACCCGCTGGAAGCGCTCGCCCTCCCGGCTCATCATATAGCTCACCGGGTAGCCGATAACCAGGCAGATCAGCGTGGCGATGAGGGCCAGCTTGAAGGACCGGCCAAAGACCACGGCGTAGGTGCCCATCTTGGAGAAGTTCTCCAGGGTGAAGCCGCCCAGGTCGTTGGAAAAGGCGTAGACCACCACCAGCACGATGGGGGCTACCACGAAAAGGGCCATCCAGATGACATAGGGGATGGCAAACCGGGAGAGCTTAGGCTTCATCTCCGCCCTCCTCCGGTTCCACCGTGTCCAGCTCGTCGTACTCGTCGGAGAAGGAGGAGTAGTCGCCGTACAGGCCGGAGTACCGGCTTTTTTTCATGACGTGGATGCCGTCGGGATCGATTTTGATGCCGATGCGGGCCCCCACGGGGGAGTGGTCCGTGGTCTGAATCAGCCACTTGAAGCCCCGGAAGTCCACAATGATGTCATACTGCATCCCCTTAAAGGTGACGTTGGTGACGGTGCCCGTCAATTGCCCCTGCTCCACGGGGACGATGTCGATGTCCTCGGGCCGGATGACCACGTCCACCGGCTCGTTTTCGGAAAAGCCCCCGTCCAGGCAGGGGAACTGGCGGCCGTACATCTGGACCAGCTTGTCTTGGACCATGACGCCGTCGATGATGTTGGATTCCCCGATGAAGTCCGCCACAAAGGCGTTTTTCGGCTCGTTGTAAATATCCTCGGGGGTGCCGATCTGCTGGATGGTGCCCTTGTCCATGACCACGATGGTGTCGGACATGGTCAGGGCTTCCTCCTGATCGTGGGTGACATATATAAAGGTGATGCCCACCTGCTGCTGGATGCGTTTGAGCTCGATCTGCATATCCTTGCGGAGCTTGAGATCGAGGGCCCCCAGGGGTTCGTCCAGAAGCAGCACCTTGGGCCGGTTTACCAGCGCCCGGGCAATGGCCACCCGCTGCTGCTGGCCGCCGGAAAGGGCGTCCGTCCGCCGGTTTTCAAAGCCCTTCAAACTCACGGCCTCCAGCATCTCCAGGACGCGCTGCCGGATTTCCTCCTCCGGGAGCTTCGTCTTCCGCTTGGGGTCCGAAGGGTCCGGCCTTCGCTGCATCCGAAGGCCGAAAGCGACGTTTTCAAAGACGTTCAGATGAGGGAAAAGCGCGTACTTCTGAAACACCGTGTTGATCTGCCGCTTGTAGGGCGGGACATCGTTAATCCTCACACCGTCGAAGAGGACGTCTCCCGACAGTGGTGCCGTGAAGCCGCCGATAATCCGCAGCGTGGTGCTCTTGCCGCACCCGCTGGGCCCTAGCAGTGTGAGGAATTCCTTGTCATTGATATAAAGGTTTAAGTGATCGAGAACCAGCTCGTCGTCGTACGCCATGCAGAGATCCCGCAGGCGAATCAACTCTTTGGACATGTATCCTCCCCCGTTTCTTTTCTTGAAAGAAAAGAAACAAAAGAACTTTCGCGCGCTACGGGGTCTGGTGGTTGATTTAGCCGAAGCGACGGCAACCAAGCGCGGTTTATTCCTTGTAACTCTTCTTTCCATCGCTTGAGATTTGAATTTCCGTCGAAATTCAGCGATACCTGCATGATAACGGAAGCGACCTGAAATGTCAAGGGAATTGTTGGACGGGGACTATTGATTTTTTTACAGTAGTTTCCTTGACTTTTGCCGGGCAGGGAAGTATACTGAAAAAAACGGCTACTGAGAAATTTACAGTAGTGCCGAAAGGAGCGGTTTTATGGGTTGGGATTATCTCTCCCGGCTGAGCCGGGCGGCGCGGTGGTATCTGCCCCCGGCGGAGGCGGCGGAGGTGCTGGAGGACTACCGGGAAATCGTGGCGGGCAGGTCGGAAGAGGAGCTGCGGCGGGACCTGGGGACGCCCCGAGCGGCAATGCGCCAATTGGCCCAGCCGAAGGCTTACCGCCAGTGGCTGGCGGTATTTGGGACACTATCGGTCTGCTTACTTTTGCCTATGGTGGATGTGGTTGAGACAGAGTTTTCAATGCTGCTGTTTGAGCTGTCCAGAGATGGGCGTTTTTTGACAAATGGCGTCTCGGTGACCTCTCAGCTTACCGTGCTGCTGTTTCCCGCCGGGGCAGTTCTGTCCTTTGTCTGGTTTCGACGCACTGGTGAAAAGGGGAAAGCGTTGCCCAGGAGGATTCTGATATTGCTGTCCATCCTGCTTCTGGGAATGACATGGGTGTGTTTTTTGGCGTGGACGATCCTGACGGAACAGTGGGACGTGCTCAATTTCCTGTTTCCCCAATATGGGTACACAGTAACCCAGGTGTTGGCCCTGGATATCCTAGTTGCGGAAGCGGCAGGAATGGCTGGCCTGATAAAAGCCCGCCTGGGGGACCGCCGCTGGCTGGCGGTGTATATGATGAGTCTGGCCGGGGCCGGGCTGGCTATCTTCCTCTGGAGGATGCTGACCTGTATGAGCTATGACCCCAGCGCCAACTGGCAGTTCCCCTATTGGATACGGCTTGTGTTCATCACCCTCGTGGGCCTCCTTGGAACGGGGGTAGCCCTATGCTGAAAAAGGACCTTCTGGAGCTCTGCCTTCTCTCCCTGATGGCCCAGGGGGACCAGTACGGCTACGAGCTCCTCCGCCGCCTCCACGCCGTCTTTCCGGACGTGCAGGAGAGCGCCATCTACGCCATCCTCCGGGGCCTTTGCCGGGAGGGGGCCACGGAGCGTTACCAGGGGGAGACCTCCGGCGGCCCGGCGAGGAAGTACTACCGCCTGACGGAGGCGGGCAAAGCCCGCCATGCCGCCCTGTTGGAGACCTGGCGGGAGACCCGGGACGCTTTGACGGCCCTGGGCATCGAATAGGAAAAGGCCGCCCATATGGGCGGCCTTTTTAATCATGGGGGAAATACTTCTCTTGAAATGGCACATCCTCAACCATAAACTCCCGTCCCCGGAGATAGTTCAGCGCCCCCGCGTCCGTGGGGAACGGGAACCCCAGCTTATAGGCGTACAGCGCCTGCCGGGTCTCCTGGTACTTCCGGTTCACGGCCCCGTTTCCATACTTCCCGTCCCCCAGCAGGGGGCAGCCGATTTCCGCCATGGATACCCGAATCTGGTGGGTCCGCCCCGTCAGCAGACGGCACTCCACCAGGGACAGCTCCCCCCGGGTTTCCAGGGTCCGGTACAGCGTGGCGGCGGACTTCCCCCCGGGGACGGGGCGGCGGTAGAAGGCCACCTGCTTTTTCGCCTCGTCTTTTAATAGAAAGCCCTCGATCTTCCCCTCCGCCGGACGGGGGCGGCCCACCGTCACGCAGAGATAGGATTTCTCCAGCTCGTGGGCCCGGATTTTCTCGTTGAGTATCCGCAGGGTTTCCGCGTTTTTGGCGGCAATGACCATGCCTCCGGTGTTCCGGTCGATGCGGTTGCACAGGGCCGGGGCAAAGGCGTGCTCGTCCCGGGGGCTCCACTCCCGCTTTTGATAGAGGTACGCCTGGATGTGGTTGATGAGGGTGTTGACCTTTTCCGTCTCGTCGGCGTGGACCACCAGGCCGGGGCGCTTGTCCACCAGGAGGAGGTTTTCATCCTCATAGACGATGCTCAGCCGGGGCTGGAAGATGGAGAGGAAGAGATTTTCCTCTTTGGGCTTGTCAAAGAACTCGTCGTTGATGTATAATTGCAGAATATCCCCCGCCTGGAGGCGGGCGTCCCTCTTGGAGCCCTTGCCGTTGACCTTCACCCGCTTGAGGCGGATGTATTTTTGCAGCAGGGCAGGGGGGAGGAGGGGCAGATTCTTGGCGACAAAACGGTCCAAACGCTGCCCGGCGTCGTTTTTTCCGATGGTGAGCTCCCGCATGGCGGACCTCCTGAAAGCGTTTTGTCCATCATACCCGTTTTGCGGGAAAATGTAAAGAATATTAAAGAGGAAAGCGGAGACGGAGAACCTGGGCGCGGCCCTTCCATGGCTTGCGCTGGGCTTGCCGGCGGGATGAGATAATCGATAGAAGACGGTAAGGCGGCGGGGAATCCCCGCCGGAGAAGGAGGAAGAACCATGAGGGAAGTGAGCGCGGAAACCCTGCTGGCCGCCATTCAGGATGGGAAGCCTTGGCTGGCCCGGTTTACCGGGAAGGAATTCGACGAGGCGTATCAGGAGTACCGGGAGCGGTACGCCGTCCTCTTCCGGGAGGCGGCGCTGGCGGACGGAGAGGAGGGCATCGAGGCCCTGGCGGAGGTTCTGCTGGACGGCCTGGCGGAGGGCTGGAAGAGGCAGAAGCCCTGGAACCGATCCTTGGCCATGCTGAACGACAAGCAGATGATTGTCTGCTTCCTGGGCCCCATGCTGATGGAGGACCCGGTCTGCGCCCCGCTGGAGGAAAAGCTCCGGGAGGGCTGGGCCGCCCGGTGGCCCAAGGAGGCGTATAAGACCCCCTCCCTGGCGAAGCTCCGCAAGGGCTTTCGGCCCACGTTCCTGGGGATCACCCTGCCCTTTGGGGGCGGAGACGAGGAAGAATAAAAAAGAGGGTGGATTCTATAATTTATTACTTCCGAACTGAAAGGCCGGAAGTAATATGTGCCATGTTTTGCTCGCCGCTGTTTACAGCGGCGAGCAAAACGGCTTAAATCAAATGTATTATTTCCGAGCTTTAAGCTCGGAAATAATAATCCGACACACTGCCGTCCGATACCTTTTCCGGACGTATGTGCACACTTTCTTCAGCGTCCATAAACTGCCGGGAATACCGAATTCCTCTGGGCGGCGTGTTATAATCGTTTCTCGTATTTCCGCCTGCTCTTCCGGTGCCAGCAGTAGATGTGTCCCCTTCCGGAACCCTCGTTTCTTCGATTCCATGGAACGCTCTCCCTCTCGCTGATACGCCGTCCATATTTCGCTGGCGCGATTCTGCCGTACTCCGGTTAATTCCTCTATTTCTTTCCCGGTTTTCCCCATCTTTTTGAGGCGTATAACCTGCCGGCTTATCTGCTTGAGCTCTCCCCTATTCAATTTTCGTAAATCTATGTACTCCTTGCTCTCTAATTTACCACTTTCTTCATCATTTTCCTAGTTTGTTTTTCAGAAATAATAAGAAAGCTGGGGAGCGTGGTGACTGCCGCAACAGATGCCGAAAGTGCAGCAGGGTTGTGGCATCCGGGACATCCTGCTCGAAAAAGTTGATTCCCATAAATTTGCGCATGGCATAGCTGTCATAAATTGCGTCCTCTACTCCTTCATCGGATAAGCTGAACCAGCATTGCAGCAGATACATCCGCAGCATGGTTTCTATCTCAATCGGCGGACGCCCGCGTTTCCCGGTTGGATAGTGGGGGACGACCAGCGATACCCATTCCTCCCATGGGATGATCTCGTCCATGATTTCCAGAAATTCTTCCCGTTTTGTTTTCTTTTTCCGGCTCCTGTATTCCATATCGCTAAAACTTTCCTGTTTCATATCCCGCGTCCCCTTTCCTTTATTTTATCACATCTTCTATCATTTCGGGGGATTAAATCAGCGTTTCCTTAACGCTCTGAACGGTCATTTTTAGCGGCATTCTTGCGCGGGGCGGGCCTCCCCCCCCTTTTTGCACTCCGGATGCCGGGTCAAGTCCCCGGCGGCAGGAAAGCCGCCCAAAACAGGAACAACGCCAGCAGGGCGATGCCGGGGAACAGCAAAGAGCGGTAACGGCGGACCGGCCGCCGGGGACGCTTGGTGGAACGCATGGGGCATTCTCCTTTCTCCTTTAAGAAAAAAGAGAGGGGAGACAAGCTCCTCTCTCTTGATCCAACAGAACTTACTTCGAGACGACGGACTTCACGACCTTGATCTCCCGGCCGTTGTAAGTACCGCACTCCTGGCACATTCTGTGGGGCAGGTGCATCGCACCGCATTTCGGGCACACGACCAGATTGGGGGCCGTCAGCTTCCAGGTGGAGCTGCGCCGCTTGTCCCTTCTCGCTTTGGATACTTTACCCTTGGGTACTGCCATTGTGACACCTCCTACTCATACAAAAAGGCGCGGAGCGCTTCTCGTTATTTCTTATCCAAAAGGCTTGCCAGGGCCGCCAGCCGGGGGTCCGGCTCCCTCTTACAGGAGCAGGGGCCGCGATTCAAATCGGCGCCGCACCGGGGGCACAGTCCCTTGCAATCTTCCGAACACAAAATTTTGCTGTCCATGCCGAGGATGAAGGCCGTTCGGGCCAGGTCGCCCGCGTCCGTCTTTCCGTCCTCCAGCAGGACGATCTCGTCGCTCTCCTCGTTCTGGAGCTCCTCTGCCAGCATACAGCCATAGGAGATCTCCTTTTCCAGGGAAAACTCCTTCCCGCAGCGGTCGCAGACCGCGTCCAGCGTGGTCCGGGCCGTCAGCTCCAGCTCCAGCAGGTCCGCCGTGTTGCGGATCTCTCCCTCCACCGCCACCGGACGGGAAACGGGCCTTCGTCCGTCGAACTCCAGGCCGGACAGGTCCAGCTCAAACCGGAAGTCCAGCCGCTTGCCGGGGGTGTGGAGTATGGGTCTTACATCAATTACCATAAGCTACCTCGCAACGATACCTTACGTATTATAAAGGATGGTCCCGCCAATGTCAAACAATTTTTTCGTTTTTTGCCCTCTTTTTTATTCGGGGCACGTTGTACATTGAAAATGGACAGTCGGACAAAACCGGAGGCGGTCAGAAACGCCTCCCAGCTCTCATAACCCAGGAGAGCGGAAAACCTCGTGACGTGGCGGAAGACGTCCCTGTATTCCTGCCCCATCTCCCTGGAAATCACATAGTCCGGGTAGAGTTCCCCCAGGCTGCGGAGTACGGCATCCGCCCGCTCCTTCTGCTTTTTTAAGCGCGGCCTTGGTTTGCGCCCATTCCGTCAAAAGCTCCTCCCTCCGGCGCAAAAGCGCGTCCCTCTTCTCCGTGAGCGTCTCCATAGGACTTCCTTCACTCTTCCCCTGCATCCGCGGCTTCTCACGCCGCCGGAGGCCCTCAATACAGCCTCCTCCCGTTCTCCTTCAAATACTCGTCCAGATGGGGCTGGCTCAAAAGCCCGTCCCGCAAATCGCCGGTTGTCTTTTCCATGGGATATTCTCCTTTACTTTTTCTTTCAATATGCTGTATATTAAATATTATCATACACTTTTAGATAGTGTCGTCAATAAACAAGGAGCCAAATAGCAACACAACGGATTTGGACAGCAGCAGCGAAAGAAGCGGCATTTTTAGCGTAGCGCGTAGCAATACCGCGCCACCTTTTGAGAAGCAGGAAAGTATTCTCAACGAGATGGCGGAGTTTGTAAAGATATTCGTCGTATTCCCGCAGATGTTTTCGGTTCTTTCTTGGCGGAATGACTGGTGTCATGCCCTCGTCTACAGCATTGAGGATGACTACATCTGTATCATAGCCCCGATCTGCCAGAAGATACTCTGCCTGGAATCCCGCAATCAACCGCGCTGCAATTGTGCAATCCGCTGTGGTATTACTTCCGACCTTTCAGTTCGGAAGTAATATCTTGGTGTTAAGCCCCCTTTTGTGCGGCCCATCGCCTGATTGCCACCTCGTGCGCCAGCCGCGTCGGGATGCACTTTGACATGGCTGGCGTCGATCATCAGCCACTCAAAGTCTGTGTCATCCACCAGGGCCTCCAGGATCCCTTCCCAGATCCCCTTGTTACGCCATCGGCAGAACCGGCGGTGTACATTCTTCCAGTTTCCGTACGTTTCCGGCAAATCCCGCCAGGGCGCTCCGGTGCGCAGAATCCAGAATACTCCATTGATAAATTGCCGGGTATCACGGGCATTCCCTCCTCGCATCCCCTTTTCACCAATGGTATAAGGCCTGATTTTCTTCCACGCTCTGTCGCTGATATCGTGTCGATGCTGTTCCATCGCCTTTTTTTGCCCTCCGCTATTCTATTTTGAGGACTAATATATCACACTTTTATTGACGACACCATCTAGAGCGGTGGACGTAAGCCCCCCCGGGATCGAAACGGAGAATACGAACCGCAGATACGGCTTTCAGCTTCCCTCCCAGCCCGATGGCCTCATCGAGCTCCAGGCGGAGGATGTCACCGCCGCCGGGAATGACGGCATGATCGCAGGGAGTAACCGGGACCATGGATGCCGCAAGTATAGGTATCGCGAGGAAACGTGGACGCCCTGCACTGGTACGGAGACCACCGGCCTTGCCGCCGGAATTTATTTTGTGCGGTACAAGGCCACGACAGAGTCCTTTGCCAGCTGGGAGGCAGAGGTGAGCCTGCGGGGGCCAGCGCCGTAGCAAAGCTTCTGACTGAATGACGGAAACATTGAGATCTACACAGAACAGCGGTTTTCCCGATTCTGCTGCTTGCGGTTCAGACTGTTTTTCATGATGAATGACCTCCTATATGATATGTTGGGAGCTTTACTGTCCCCACAGTACCACAAAGGGGGAAACGGCGGAATGCAGCAATGTTTCAAAATCTGTTTACCGCAGTTTCCCTCCGGCGCACGTCACAAAACCAGGACAGCAAATTTATATGAAATATCCAAAATGGCAATTACCAGGCAGACAGGTTTCTACATCTAAACCAACGACCAGACAACTTTGTTTCTTTTCTTTTGAAAGCTGTTGAATCAAACGCGACTTTATGCTACAGTTTCATTATACAGATGTTGGAAAAAGGGACCGCATCTGGTACATAACAGAAAAGGAGCGAGATTATGAAAAGAAGAATTCTCAGCATTGCACTGCTTGCCGCCATGTGCGCAGCCCTGCTGGCGGGCTGCGGCCAAAAGTCCGCAACCTGGAAAGTGACCTGCCCCTGGGCTCCCTCCGGCGTGGCCGCCATGGTGAGCCAGCAGGCGGCGACCAAGTCCACCAGCTACTCCGACACCATCACCCTGGTGGCCGAGGCCATCAAGGGAGACGCCGCCACTGTAAACACCTGGGTAGCCGACACCAAGGCCAACGATACCGAGCTGGTCTTCGTGGGCGAGGGCCTGCTGTCCATCACCTCCATCCTGGACCCGGCCAAGATGCAGTTCGGCTATGAGGACTTTGTGTTTGTGGAGAACCTGTATTCCTCCATCTTCGTCCTCTCCGCCGACGCCAAGCTGAACATCGGCAGCGTGGCCGACCTGGAAGCCTATGTCCAGCAGGGAACGGAAATCAGCGTGGCCGTCAACGGCGCCACCAGCTCCGAGGCGTTCCTGGCCGCGGCTTTGTTCGGTTCCATGGGCGCGGGTGATAAGCTGAAGCTGACCCCCTATCAGTCTGCCGCCGAGGCCGCTCAGGCCGTGTCCCGTGGCGAAACCCAGTTCGCCGTCTCCCACCAGTCCCAGATTCTGGAGACCTATCAGCAGAAGGGCGTGACCGTTGTGTGCGCCTTTGACGAGGGCAATATCGAAAACGGTCCCTTCGCCGGCGTTGAAGGCGTGGGTCAGCATGGCTATCCCTACTTCCGCAACCGCTGCTTCGTCATGGCCCGGGCCGGCACCGACGAGAAGAAAGTCGCCGAGCTGAAAGAGCTCTACGGCAAGATTCTGGCGGATGCAGAGGTCGTGGAGTGGCTCCAGGACACCATGCTGCTGGAAGTGGATACCATGTCCGTTGCGGACGTGGAAGCCCATGTGGAAAACGTGAAGAGCATCGTCAACGAATATAAGGACATCGTCGCGGGCTGATCGCAGCGATCCATACGGGGGAATGGGATAGGGCAGAGGTCCCGCCCATTCCCCCTTTTTATTCTCTGAATTTTGAAAGGAGGACCCCTATGAAGCAATGGGTAGAGCAGTTTAACGGCCGTATGGACGCCTGGGGCCGGAAGCTGCACGAAAAAGAAATCCGCATCCCCATTGACCTGGTTACCGGCCTGGCGTTCGCGCTCTTTGCCCTGGCAATCCTGCTGGTCATGCCGGACCAGGTGGCGGTTTCCGAGAAGGACGTGGTCAACGGCCGGGCGTTTCCCACCCTGCTGATGACGGTCATGCTTTTGTGCTGCGCCATGCTGATTGGCAAGGAGCTCTATAAGCTGGCCACAAAGCAGCCCTTGAATTGGAAGGTCATCAACATTCAGGTGGAAGCCAAGGCGCTGGCAATCCTGGGCATTCTGCTGGGCACCTATTTCCTCAGCAAGTGGACGGGCCTGTTTGTGGTGGGTGCGGTATTCTGCTGCCTGGGCTTTTTGCTCTATTTCCGGTGCCGGAAGAAATCCTACTACGTCATTACCCTGGTCATTGCGGTAGCCATCTGGGCGGCCTTCCGCTTTGCCCTGGGCGTGGACTTTTAAGGAGGGGGATTTATGTTACAGTACATTGCCCCGGCCACCGGCCTTTTGTTTACGCTGGAAAACATCCTGTGGATTAACATCGGCGTGTTTATCGGCTCGGTTTTCGCGGCTATCCCCGGGCTGAGCGTCATCCTGTGCGTGATTTTGTTCCTGCCCGTCACCTACTCTATGACGGCCATTCCCGGCATGATGTTCCTGCTCGGCATCTACTGCGCCGGGGGCTATGGCGGCAGCGTGTCCGCCATCCTCATCAACACCCCCGGCACCCCTCACGCGGCGGCCACCATGCTGGACGGGCATCCCCTGTCGGAGCAGGGCCGGACCAAGGCCGCGCTGAAAATCGCCCTGTACGCCTCCACCTTCGGCGGGATCTTCTCCGCCCTGATGCTGCTGTTTCTGGGGCCCCAGGTGGCCCGGGTGGCCGCCCAGCTGGGCACTGCGGAGTACTTCATGGTCTGCGTCTTTGGCCTGACCATCATCGCCGGCGTATCGGGCAAGAGCATGATCAAGGGCTTAATTTCCGCCTGCCTGGGACTTCTTATCTCCTGCGTGGGCTCCGACCCCATGACCAGCTATGACCGCTTTACCTTTGGCATTTCCCGGCTGTACCTGGGCCTGGACCTGGCGGTCTGCCTCATTGGCCTTTTCGCCCTGGTGGAGATCATGTCCAAGGCGGAGAAGCGGCTGGACCGCCTGAATCTGGATACCACCCAAATCAAGGACGACGGCGTCATTACCAAGGAGGAATACAAGCGCATGGCCCGTCCGGTGCTGCTGTCCTCCATCATCGGCGTAATGGTGGGCATCATTCCCGGCACCGGGGCCTCGGAGGCCTCCTGGTTCAGCTATAACACCGCCAAAAACATGTCCAAGCACCCGGAGGAGTTCGGGCACGGCTCCGTAGAGGGCATTGCCGCCGCCGAATCGGCCAACAACGCCGTTACCGGCGCGACCCTGATTCCCCTGCTCACTTTGGGCATTCCAGGAGACGGCACGGTAGCCATCATGCTTTCCGCCCTGATGATCAACGGCCTGAATCCCGGCCTCAGCCTCTTCACCACCCAGGGAGACATCATGTACGCCATTATGCTGGGACTGATTCTGGTAAATGTATTCATGTTCCTACAGGGCAAGTTCCTGACCACCCTCTTTGCCAAGGTGGTGTCCATCCCCCAGGAAATCCTTACCCCCATCATCGTCATCTTCTGCTTTGCCGGGGCCTATTCCGTGAATGAGAATTTCTTCGACGTGGGCGTGGCCCTGATTTTCGCTATGCTGGCCTGGATTCTGCGGAAGCTGGAGCTTCCCCCGGTGCCCATTCTCCTGGGGTTGGTGCTGGGCAGCATGACGGAGACGAACTTCCGCCGGGCCCTGCTGATCTCCAACGGGAGCCCCAAAATCTTTTTCAGCAGCGTGTACTGCATCATCTTCCTGGTCCTGATTCTGCTGGCGGTGGGCGCCATCGTCCGGGGGAAGATGAAGGAACGCAGCACGCAGAAGGAGGACTGACCATGCCCAACAACATCATTTTTTACTTCACCGACCAGCAGCGCTGGGACACCTGCGGCTGCTTCGGCCAGCCCCTGGACATCACGCCCAATCTGGACGCCCTGGCCCGGGAGGGCGTGAAGTTTGACAACGCCTTCTCCCCCCAGCCGGTGTGCGGCCCCTGCCGGGCCCTGTTCCAGACCGGAAAGTATCCCACGGAGACCGGCTGCTTCCGAAACAACATCATGCTGCCCGCCGGCGTCAAGACCCTGGGCCAGTACATTGAGGAAGCGGGCTATGAAACCGCCTATATCGGCAAGTGGCACCTGGCCAGCGACGGGGAGCTGGAAAAGCCCCCCACCATCGACCACACCGTCACCGCCATTCCCCGGGAGCTGCGGGGGGGCTATACCGGCTTCTGGCGCACCGCCGACGTGCTGGAGTTCACCTCCCACGGCTACGACGGCTTCGTCTTTGACGAAAACAACCGGCGGGTCGACTTCAAGGGCTACCGGGCGGACTGCATCAACGACATGGCCCTGGAATTTTTGGACGGCTACACGGGAGAAAAACCCTTCTTCATGACCGTCTCCCAGATCGAGCCCCACCACCAGAACGACCGCAAGCACTATGAGGGGCCGGAGGGCTCCAAGGAGCGGTTTCGGGACTTCATTCTGCCCGAGGACCTGAAGGCCCTGGGGGGCAACGCCGCCGAGGAGTATCCGGATTACCTGGGCCAGTGCGCCAGCCTGGACGAAAACCTGGGGCGGCTGGTGGCGAAGCTGAAGGAAAAGGGACTGTATGAGAATACGGTGATTCTCTTCGCTTCGGACCATGGCTCCCACTTCCTCACCCGGAACCGGGACGATCATCTCAACGGCTACGACGACTATAAGCGGTCCTGCCACGACGCCTGCCTCCATGTGCCCCTGGTCATTGCCGGCGGGCCCTACCGGGGCGGCCGGGCGGTGGAGGAGCTGGTCAGCACCGCCAGCCTGCCCAAGACCATTCTGGCCCTGGCGGGCGTGGACGTGGGAGACGCCATGATCGGGGAAAACCTTCTTGACGTTGTGGAGAAAAAGGCGGATAATAGGCCCAATGAGATTTTCGCGCAGATTTCCGAGAGCCGGGTGGGCCGGTGCATCCGCACGGCGCGCTATACCTACTCCGTCTATGCCCCCGGCGTGAACGGCGGCGCGGCGGCGGCCTCGGACCGCTATGCGGACGATTTCCTCTACGACATGGAACAGGACCCCCACCAGCTGAACAATGTGGTGGCCGATCCCGCCTACGCCCAAGTAAAGGCGGAGCTGCGGGAGCGTCTGCTGGACTGGATTTGGCGGGCGGAAGGGGCACGTCCCGTCATTACGGACTGAGGAGAGCTGCGCGATTCCCGGGAGGGCGCCATGAAGGAACTGGACCGAAAGTCGGAAATGGTCTACCGCTGGGTACGGGCCTACATTGAGGAAAACAAGTTTTCCAGCAATACGAAGATTCCATCGGAAACGGTTCTGACCCGAAAACTCTCCGTCAGCCGGGAAACCGTGCGCCGGGCCCTGAGCCGGCTGACGGAGGAGGGGCTTCTCCTTCGGGTAAAGGGAAGCGGAACCTATATCAACAAAGAGGTGGCCCTGTCCTGGGAATTGGGGGGCAGCGAGGGAAGGACCAAAATCGGGCTGATCCTCCAGGGCCAGGACGGGAACGCCAATTCCAGTTTGATGGACGGCATCCGAAGCATCCTGCCCCCGGACCAGGTGGATTTGCGCACCTTCCTCACCGACAACAAGTTTGCCAACGAGCGCCGCTGCCTCCAGGCCGTGGTAAACCAGGGCTTTCAGGGGTTCATTGTGGACGGCGTGAAGGCCAGCCTGCTGAACCCCAACCTGGACTACTATCAGAAAATCTATCAAAAGCGGATTCCCGTCATTTTCTATAACAACTATTATAAGAACCTGAAATGTCCCCGGGTGGTGGTCAACGACCTGCGCTGCGCCGAAGAGCTGATCAGCCTTCTGATTCGCCAGGGGCACCGGCACATCGCCGGGATCTTCCTCTCCGACAATTATCAGAGCATCGAGAAATTTCAGGGGATGACGGCCACCCTCCAGAAAAACGGGGTGGAGTATCAGGACGATTACGTCAAATGGTTCGCCTCCAGCGAGGCGTACGACGCCCATTCCATCAGGCGGTTTCTAAAGCGCCTGCCCCGTTATACGGCGGTGGTCTGCTGCAACTACATGATCTTCCAGCTGACCCGGCAGGTGCTGGAGCAGCAGGGGAAGCGGGTGCCGGAGGACTGCTCCCTGGCGTGCTTCGACTACTCCAGCGACGACTGGGAGGCAGAGGGGGTAACCTGCTCCATCCACCAGGGTTACCGCATTGGACAGGAGGTGGCCTCCCGTCTGATGCGCATGATCCGAAACCGGGATTGCGACGATAAGGGTTACACCTATGTCTTGCCGCCGGAGATTTACCTGGGAAGGACGGTAGGACCCGCAAGAGAGGCAAGGTAAGCGGCGCGCCGCTTTGGAAGGAAAGGAGGGCGCCCCATGCCGCCCCTGAGCATTTTACTAAAGCCCGCTTCCAGCGGATGCAATCTGCGCTGCGCGTATTGCTTTTATGCCGACGAGGCAAAGGCCCGCACGATTTCCAATTACGGCCGGATGCCGGAGGCGGTGAGCCATGCTCTGATCGAAAAGGCGGTGGAGGCGGCCGAGGGATCGGTCACATTCCTGTTCCAGGGAGGGGAACCCACCCTGGCGGGATTGGATTTTTTCCGGGATTTCGCCGCCCATGTAAAAAAAACCGCCCCTCCCAGCCTGACGGTCTACTATGCCATCCAAACGAATGGAACGCTGCTGGATGAGGAGTGGTGCCACTTTTTCAAAGAGAACCGCTTTCTGGCGGGCCTGTCCCTGGACGGCAGCCGGGAGTGCCACAACCGTTTCCGTTTGGACGGAGCGGGAAAGGGAACCTATGACCGGGTACGGCAGGCGGCCCGCCGGCTGGAACAGGCCGGTGTGGAGTACAATGTCCTGACCGTAGTGACCGGCTATCTGGCCCGGCATATCCAGAGCGTTTTTTCCAGCCTGTGCAGGGAGGGTTTCCGGTTCCAGCAATACATTCCCTGCCTGGACCCGCTGGAAGAGGAACGGGGCGGCCAGGAATACTCCCTTTCTCCGGCCCAGTATGCGGAGTTTTTGAAAAAGCTGTTTGACCTGTGGTACCGGGAGCTGGAGCAGGGCCGCTACTGGTCCATACGCTATTTTGACAACCTGCTCTGGATGCTGGAGGGGCACGCTCCGGAGCAGTGTTCCATGCGTGGGTGCTGCGGCTTGCAGTATCTGGTGGAGGCGGACGGCAGCGTCTACCCCTGTGATTTTTACGGGCTGGACGCATACCGCCTCGGGAATATCCGGGAGGACGCCTGGGAGGACTTAGACCGTGCCAGGGAAGCGCTGGGTTTTGTCGAAGCCTCCCGGCACGTACCGGAGAAATGCGGTCATTGCCGGTGGTACCCCCTGTGCCGGAACGGATGCCGGCGGGACCGGGTTCTTGAGGGCGAGCAATTGGGATGCAGCTATTATTGTGAGGCCTATGCCGGCTTTTTCGCCTATGCCCTTCCCCGTCTGGGCCGGGCGCGGCTCCTGCTGCGCCGTATCCAGGCTCCGTGAAGCGCCGGAAAGGCTGTATCTGACCAGTGAAAAGGAGACAGGGCATTTTCCCCGTGCGCTCCGCAAGGACCTGGAGCATACATTAAGCTGTGAGGAACCAACATGCTGATCTTTTTTCTTGTGGCCCTGACGGCCAGCGTCGCGGGGGCAATCTGCGGCATCGGCGGCGGCGTGATCATCAAGCCGGTGCTGGATCTGCTCCATTTGGAGACGGTAACCGCCATCAGCTTTCTGTCGGGCTGTACGGTGCTGTCCATGAGCTGCTATTCGGTGGGAAAATCCCTCCTGGCGAAAGAGCACAGCGTTTCCTTGAAAGTGGGGACGCCGCTGGCCCTTGGCGCGGCGGCGGGAGGACTGGCGGGAAATCAGCTGTTTGCCGCCGTGCGGGAGCTGTCCGGCTCGCCGGACACGGTGGGGGCGGTTCAGGCCGCCTGTCTGGCCGTGGTGACTGCGGGGACGCTGCTGTATACGGTCAACAAGTCCCGCATTTCCACACGCCGCGTCCAAAACTTCGCCGCCTGCGTGGTCATCGGACTGGCGTTGGGGGCAATGTCCAGCTTTTTGGGCATCGGCGGCGGGCCTATCAATCTGGTGGTGCTGTACTACTTTTTCAGCATGGACACCAAGACCGCCGCCGCCAACAGCCTGTATATCATCCTGTTCAGCCAGATATGCAATCTGCTCACCACGCTTTGCACCGGCGCGGTCCCGCCGTTCCGCTGGCCCGTACTGGCACTGATGGCGGCGGGCGGCATCGGCGGCGGAATCATCGGCCGGAAGCTGAACCGCCAAATGGCGAATCAGTCGGTGGAGCGGCTGTTCATCGGCCTGATGGGGGTTATTATCTGTATCAGCCTGTTCAATACATGGAGGTATGCGGGCTGGTAGATGCGGGCCGGTTTCCCGGTGCTGCGTCATTATCCATAAAAATGGACATCTGGTGTCAAAAGGTTTTCAAACATAGCAAGGCCTAAGGAAGCACTGATTAAAGCAGGTAAAAGCCAGGCAACCAGACAAAGGTAAAGGAAACGTCCAATAAAGGACCATATTGGGGGATGAATTCCTCGCTTTTCCAGTCCCAGCCCGGTCAAAGGGCGCAAAAACCTTAGGCGGGGCATAGGGAACCGCCCGCCTTGGCATGCATGTACAGATTTGCGCTGGCGAAGAGAACGTGTAATCGGTTAAGATTTTTTCTCAGACCCCGGTAAACGGCTTTTCGAAAACCGAAAATGTTCTTCACAATCCTGTAGGGATGCTCCACCTTGCAGCGTACGGCAGATTTTCGGTTTTCAATATACCGCTCCCAGTCAATGGCATTGTCTGAAACCCTGGGGAACCGGCCCGGCCTGCGGTTGATGCGGTATTCAATGGCAGAAAGCTGCGGATTGCTTTTGATTTCTTCCCGTTTCTCTATCCCAAGGTAGGCGCCGTCCCCGTAGACCGCCTTATCATCTTCCCACAGAAGCCTTGCCGCTGCAGTGACGTCGTGGACATTGGCGGCAGTGGCCTCCACTGTGTGGACAAAGCCGCTCCCGGCATCCACGCCGGTGTGGCACTTCATACCAAAATGCCACTGGTTTCCCTTCTTCACCGAGTGCATCTCTGGATCCCGTTTTTTCTCCACGTTTTTTGTAGAGCTGGGTGCGCTGATCAGCGTGGCGTCTACGATGCTGCCGCCCCGCATCATCCGTCCAGCCCGTTCCAGGCAGCGGTTGACTGCGTCAAAAAACAGCTTGCCGATGCCCTTCTCTTCCAACAGATGCCGAAAGTGCAGCAGAGTCGTGGCGTCCGGGACATCCTGCTCGAAAAAGTTGCTCCCCATAAATTTGCGCATGGCATAGCTGTCATAAATTGCGTCCTCTACTCCTTCATCGGATAAGCTGAACCAGCATTGCAGCAGATACATCCGCAGCATGGTTTCTATCTCAATCGGCGGACGCCCGCGTTTCCCGGTTGGATAGTGGGGGACGACCAGCGATACCCATTCCTCCCATGGGATAATCTCGTCCATGATTTCCAGAAATTCTTCCCGTTTTGTTTTCTTTTTCCGGCATCTGTATTCCATATCGCTAAAACTTTCCTGTTTCATACTCCGCGCCCCCTTTTCCTTATTTTATCACATCTTTTATCATTTGGGGGGATTAAATCAGCGTTTCCTTAGCTCTGTCCTTGTGTCCGGCCCCGATGTTATACCCCACTACGGGGATGCACCCAGCCGCCAGTCCTACGGAGATTGAAATGACGATTTGGAAGAACTTCATCACAATGCCAAGCACCGCCATGGGAATCTGCGTATACTGTGTTTGTCCAAAGATAGGGTCAACGGCGCTGTATTTCAGGGTCATGTTCTGAATCGCCGCCATTGCCATGACCAGGGAGATTTGAGACAGGAAACTGCAAATTCCCAGGGGTAAATATTTCTTTGCCAGAGAGCCATGGAAACGGAAGCTGCTCTGTTCCAGCCGAACGGCTTTCATGTGGCACAGATACCAGACCGCCAGAACAGCCGTGATGATTTGCCCCAGCACCGTAGCCGCCGCCGCACCCATCATTCCCCAGCGAAACACAAAGATGAAGATGGGGTCCAGAATGATATTGGCGGCAGCTCCCGCCAGGGTAGAGGCCATGGCGAACTTGGGGCTTCCATCGGAGCGGATGATGGGATTGAGTGCCTGACCGAACATATAAAACGGGACACCCAGGGTGATCCAGAAAAAATATTCCTTTGCGTGGCGGAAGGTTTCTTCGTTGACCCGTCCGCCGAACAAAGTCAGGATCGGTTCTTGAAGAACAAGATAAATCGCCGTCAAAATCAGACCGGAGACAATGCACAGCAGGACCGCGCTGCCGATGCTCTTATGCGCGGCCTCTTTGTCGTTCCGGCCCAGCTTGTTCACGTCCCGGAGGCTGCTCTGGGTGGTGGAGAGGGCTTTGTCCACGTCCTTGAGGGCAGTGGTCAGCTTTGTGGTATCGCCGCCAATCTCCACCGTGATGCCCGCGATCCGTCTTGCACCCATAGGCCGTCACCTCCTGTCAAAAGCATAAATTGCGAAAATCTATTCTTATAGCTTGCTAAAAGCAATCCATTGTGTTAAACTACTGGTAGAAGAAATGAAAAGCGAGGTGTTGATCATGGCAAGAGCCGCAACCAGAACCGCAAATGTCTTTACCCGTGTAGACCCGGAAACGAAAGAACAGGCAGAGGCGATCTTGAACCAGCTTGGAATCCCTATGTCCAACGCGATCGGGATGTTTTTGAAACAGATCGTCATGCACCGGGGCATTCCCTTCGAAATGAAACTTCCCAGTTCGGCCCCCATTGCCGCAGGCGCTCTGACCAAAGAACAGTTCGATGCGGAATTACAAAAAGGTATGGACGATATTGCCGCTGGACGTGTCCTGTCTGCTGACGCGGTCGAAACTGAAATGCGCGGCTTATACAGTGGGTAAGCATGAAAATTGTATACACCAATACGGCCCGGCGCGATTTGCGGGAAATCTACGAGTATATCGCGTACACGCTCCTTGTGCCAAACACGGCGAAGGCAGTTTCTGAAAAAATCATGCGGGAAGCCCGCTCATTGGAGAGCTTACCGGAACGCAATCCTCTTTACCGGGATGAGCCGTGGCATAGCCAAGGAGTGCGGTTCCTCCGCGTCAAGAACTATCTGTTTTTTTATACGGTCAACCCAGATGCTGACACGGTGTCCATTGCTCGGATCATGTACGGCGGTCGAGACATCAGCCGTCAACTGGAAGAAACCTCAGAATGGTAATTTGCAACTCCCTGCCGGTTCTCCACGGTGGGGAGTTGCTTTTAGAAACGGTCCATATCTTCCTGGGTCGCCAGGGTCGCATACTTGAAGTCATCGTTGAGATGCTCCGCAAAAATGTCGTTGACCATGCCCACCGTCAGCAGGTCGAGGTCCCGGAGGGACGGCCCGACCTGCAAACAGCGGAGCAGGAACAACGGCGTGGTCATTTCCCGGTCAGTCGGGCGAAGTTTTTTTTAGACTGAACATCCGTCTGGACATTCAGCCCCCACAACTCAATGAGCTGCGGCAGCACTTGGTAGATGGAGAAGGTGTTGAAGCTGTCCAGCCAATCCTCTGGGCTATCCGGCACAGAGGGGGGGCGGCGTGTTTCGCCATAATGTAGGCGATATTCTCGAACATCTCCAAAGAGAACATATCCAGGCCGGAGCCGTTCTCGGAGTTCTCGCCCACGCTCTTCTCCAGATCGGCAAGGTCTTTGTAGATGTCCCGGTGGAACTTCAGACGGTAGATGCGGGGGATGGCAGCGCTGGCCTTGGTGGAGTCCCCGGTCTTGGCCTTCACATAGCCGGTGGACAGGGGACGCGCCTTAACCGTCAGGGTCTCGGTCTGCACCTCCCGGTTCTCCTCATTGGTCTTGGCGGAGATGGAGGGCCAGGAGGCGGAGCAGTTGTAGAGGACGTGGCGGATCTTCCGCACATCCCCATCGAACTCGAACAGCAGGGCGAACTTGCCCGTCTCGCTGGCGGCGATCTCCAGCAGCTCCTTCTCCGCCAGGGCCTCGCCGGGGGCGATGTGGGAGAAGGAGCGCGTCCTCCCGCCGCCCCGCTTGGCGTGGCCGTTCTCCAGCAGATGGGTCAGCCGGTAGTGCTTTGCCGAGTGGACGGTATTGACCAGCGATTGGGCGGTCTCCTCCACCTTGGTGACGGTCCAGCTCTTTTTATACTTCCCGGTCTTGACCGGGGCGCGGGACTGTATCTCGGCCTTCACGTCCTCACTGACAGTGCGGACGGCCTCCTTGACCTCATCCGAGGCCATAGCGACATATTCCT
Source organism: Oscillospiraceae bacterium (assembly GCA_910574635.1). GTDB lineage: Bacteria > Bacillota > Clostridia > Oscillospirales > Oscillospiraceae > Oscillibacter. Next base: position 70,688 of record CAJTCG010000017.1, read on the forward strand.
CAAGCTGGGCCATGACCGCGCCGGGGAACTGGTCGATGGATACCCTGTCACGAGCCATGTCGTCACCGCCTTTCCCGCTGGGCGGTCAGCTTCAGCCGCTCATGCCGGAACTGCACATCGTCCACGGTGATGATGTTGTAGATATTGCCGCCGAACAGGATGCGGTACTTGGCGCTGTCCAGCTCCCGGAGCCTCTCACACCAGCGCACCTCGAACACCAGCGTGTCGCTGCCGAGGGTCTGCCCAGCAGCCCCGTACTCCTTGCCGGAGGCGAGGTTGGCGTAGGCGGCGCAGGACCAGTAGTCCACCCAGGCATTGGCGTGGTTGCCGATAGCATCGGTGACCACCTCGCTATGCTGGATAGTGATGCGGGAGCGCAGCTTGGCAATCTCCATCAGAAAGCCACCTCCCGCTCGGTGGCGAGGATATAACGGAGCATCCGGGTCAGCTCGTCCATGTCGGCGTTCTCCCGGTGTTCGTAGAGGTAGGCCACGGCGAACAGCACCGCCACCTTGTTGATGGGGAGCGGCTCTACAGCCTTGCGGAGCGCCCCTTCGCAGAGTGCCTCGGCGGTGCGGATCAGTTTCCGAATGATGGTGTCATCATCGTCATGGTCTACCCGGAGATACTTCTTGGCCTCCTTCAGCGAAACAGTCATGACCTCACCTCCTCAAAGTGGAGAGGCCCCGGCGTTTATTTACCGGGGCCTCTGGGCCAGTGCTTATCAGGTGCCGGAGCCAGACCCGGCCTTCTGCTTCAGCACCTTCAGCGCCTCCGGCAGAATCAGCCGACCGTCCACGCGCTGGGAGGCGAGGAAGCCCACCTGCCCGGTGGTGGCGAACAGCTCGTTGAGCCGCTTGAAGGTGCGGCCCTGGCGGTCGGCGATCCAGTAGTAGTTGAAGTCGCCGAAGATGATGGACTTGGCCCCGGCAGCGATGGAGGGCATGAACGCGGAGGTCTTGACGGGACGGCCCAGAATGGTGTCCGGGGCGTTGGCGATGAGACCGGGCTGCCAGAGGTACTGGCCGTTGTTGTCCTTCAGCTTGCGGATGGCCTTGATGGTAGAGTCGTTCACCACCCACACCGCCTTCTTGCGGTAGGGGGAAAACAGGCTGTAGTAAAGGTCAAGCAGCTCATCGGCGGTGATGCCGGTGGCGGAGGCGGCGGTCACACCGACCTCGGCACCGCCTTTGTCCGCCAGCACACCCAGAGGCTTGCCGGTGTCGTCCCCGGTGAAGAAGGCTTCCTCCTCCTTGGCGCCGATGCGCCGGGCGAACTCCCTGGCGATATAGCTCTCCAGATCGAACACGCTGTCGTTCAGCAGCTCCTCGGACACCTTGATCATGGTGCCCAGCTTGTAGGCCCCGATGGTCACCTGACCGAAGGTGTCATCGCTCTCCGGGAAGGCCCCGCCCTCCTCGATCCAGGAGGCCGTCCCCTTGGTGGCCACCACGGGAATCTTGCGCTCCCCGCTGGCGGTACGGATGATGTGGGCCAGCCCACGGAAGATGTTCTCCTCCTACAGGGCCTCCACCAGAGTGCGCTCGTACTCGTCCGGCACCAGGTAGCCGCCCTCAGTGTCCACGCCGATGCGCAGAGCGTCCACCACCTGGGGCATGGGGTTTTTGGAGCGCATCAGGTTCCAGAAGCTGAAGCGGTACTCGTCCGCAGCGCGGCCCGTTTTCTCCTCCCCGCTGCCGCCCAGGGGCTTGCCGGTAAGGGGCGCGGCGGTGGGGCGGTTCAACTCGGCTTCCAGCGCCTCCTGCCGCTCCTGACGGGCGATCTCCTTGCCCAGGTCGGTGATCTCCTGCTCCATCTTGGTGTAGGTAGCATCGTCCTCGGCGGACAGGACGCCCTTCTCGTTGCGGCGGCTGTCCAGGAAAGCCTTTGCAGCCTCCCACGCCTTGGCCCGCTTCTCACGCAGTTCCAGAATAGTCATGGTCAGTACCTCCTAAAATTTCATAAGATTGAGCCGTTCCATGAGCGTGTCAACGGAGCGGCCTGTGGGTGCAGGTGCGGGATCGGGTTTAACGATCCGGCTCTTTGCAGTGATCTTCCCCTGCCGGAGAGTAGAGCATGGATCCAGCGGGCGGGGCCTCGTCCCCGGTTTAGAGCCTATCCATAAATTATATGAGTAGTGATATAATGTTCAGGGGTGTGATAAGATGGAAAAGAAAAAAGGGACACAATCCTGGACAATATCAGACGAACTCTGGGAAGAAATCAAAGAGTATATTCCGAAAAAGCAGCGAGAGCCGAACAAGCATTACCAGAAAGCACCGGGACAGGGACGGCCAAGCCTGCCTGCCCGACAGGTG
>CAJTCG010000018.1 GCA_910574635.1 Oscillospiraceae bacterium
TGTACATGCTTGCCAGGGCGGGCGGTTCCCTATGCCCCGCCTAAGGTTTTTGCGCCCTTCGACCGGGCTGGGACTGGAAAAATGAGGAATTTATCCCCCAATATGGTCCTTTATTGGTCGTTTCCATTACCTTCGTCTGTTTGCCTGCCTTTTACCTGCTTTAATCAGTGCTTCCTTAATCACTGCCTTCGACGGGAAACGCTACAATACCAACCATTACCGTTTACAGCCGATCATTGCGGCGGGCTTCAAAGTAAACAATGAGCGGGCCAGCGCTCTTTGAACAGCCGGGTTCCCTCCACGCCGTCCATGCCGGTCCATCAGCACCACGTCCGGGCGGCAGGCGGAGGCCGCACCCACCACCTCAATGCCGGGGCTGACGCTGAGAACCACCTTCAGGCTCTCCCGGAACAGCTTCTGGCCGTCCACGATATCAAGACTCGAATCATGCTTCCTCCTCCAGCGCCTCCCGGTTCCCAAAGGTCAATGAGCCCCCAGCGGCTCCAGCCGCTCCCGCATGTGCCGTAGGCCGAAGACTTCCTTAGCCTCCCCCCACCGGCCAGGCCGCCAAAGGCTCTGGGGCCGTTGAGGGCCATGAGCAAGTCCGCCTCCGGGGCCTGGCGGAGGAGTGCCTCCATCACCGGCATGGCGTTCTCAGTGTGGCCGTCGGACTCGCCGGAGGCCAGGACGGTGACGCCCTTGCGGCCCGCGAGGGCGTCCCGGAAGCCCTGAATCCGCTCCACGCCGGAGCTGGCGGAGACGTGCTCCGGCAAAATGATCCTATCCTCGTCCCGGACGGACATCAGCTGCTCCGCGCAGAGGACGCCGGCCTGATAGTTGTCCGAGAGGATGGAGTAGGTGTCCAGCACCCAATCTGTTATTATGAATCAATCAGCAATTTACTGTATGAAAGCAAAAAAGACCGCCTGGGTCAGGCGGCCGCGGCGGATACCGCTTTGCTGAATTTCACGTCGCCACCGAAACGGCGGCGTTGGGCGGAACGCGGAAAACAGGCGGCGTCTCACCGACACCGCCTGTTTTCCACGCCGCTGTTCACTTGTTTCCGCCGCCCCCGTTTTCCGCTGTCCTTGAAAAATGACTCTTTTACCGGGGCGATTGTGGTTTCTATCGCGGAACCCTTTGGAAGGGTAGGCCGTTCCGCTGTCAGGGAATCTGGCGGAACAGCATCGCCTGGCGCATCATCTGGAACCAACGCTCGTCAGAGCGGCTCCGGTTTTTGTGAAACATGTGTAAAGACATGGCAGTCATCTCCTTTTTTCATCCACGGCGAAACCGCTCTCCGTGGACTTTACCAAAGAACTGCCATCATTTTAGCGCAAATTGCCCAAAACACAAGCCTCAATATATACTAATTATCCAATAACATTCCGCTATTTTTGTACGCAATGCTGAATAGCTGGATTTCGTGGCCATAATATCCGCGCTGGCGCCGGTGGCCCTCACACGGACCATAGTCTCTCGCTGGTAGTGGACACCGCCACCGCCCCGGCGGACAAGGCCGCCACCACGTCGGATTTGTCCAGCAGCAGCCCGCTGGCAATCAGAGGCTGGCGGACCTCCCTCACCAAGTGGCTGATGACGCTGGGAATGGCGCCGGGCAGCACGTCCACCACATCGGCATTGGAGCTCTGGCGCAGCACGTTGGCAAAGGACAGGGAGTCCAGCATGAAAAAGCGCTGTATGGTCAGAAGTCCCAGCTCCCTGGCCCGGCGAATCAGATTGGGATGGGTAGAGATGACGCCGTCGGCCTCGGTGCGGCTGGCTATGTACTCGGCGGAGATATCACGGGCGGACATCCCCTCAATCAGGTCGATGTGGATAAAGGCCAGCTTTCCGGCCTCCTTGACCCGCCGGACCAGCTCTCCGATGTTCAAAATGGTCCCATAGAGCAGGAACACCACGGTGCAGCCGGAGCTCAGGGCCCGGTCCAGCCCCTCGTCGTTCTTGACGGCAGCGATAACCGGAGCGTCCTGCATAGCTTCTACAAAGAGATTCAGCTTTATCTGCATAAGCGGCCTCCCTCTCCGGCGGACAGACCGCCGCAGCAGTTTTGCGGATCGTTATCTTCTATTAGAATACAAATCTCTGGAAAAAGTAATATGTAAAATGCACAATTTTTTCGCGCCGCGCCTATGAAATATGGCGGAATTGCGTTTGAGGCCAATTTTTGACTTGCCGAAAAGGAAAATTTGTGGTACTGTTAAATAAATCAATAGTGTGTGCTTGAGAGAATGAGAGTCTGCGGTACACAAACGTCCCTTCCGCATTTATTTTTATAATGTGGAAGAAGATGTGTTGTGTAACTGTCGGCTCTTACTTTTTGCCCGCCGTTCCTCTCAGACGGAGGGAATGCGCACACGGGGACAAATCCACAGAGATAGGAGATGGTCTGGAGCAAAAGGGAAACCGAAAGGGGAGCGCCCCTTTCTTCGCCCCCACGGGGGCGGAACAGCGAACGACTCAGACGAACAAGGAAGAAGAGGTGACTCCGTATATGTTCAAAATGTTGAATCCCCGGCGCTTTTACCACGCAGTGGGCAGGAAAAAATTCCTGGAATTCCTGCTGTTGGCGGCCTTCATTCTGTTCTTTTACGGGCCTATGCTCAACATGCTGATGCTAGCCTTCGCAAACGAGTACACCGCTCCCGCGGTCCTTCCCCAGCAGTGGGGCTTTAAGTGGTGGAGCTATGTGTTCTCTCAGAACAGCCTGGTTTCCTCCATCGTGCAGTCCTTTATCGTGGCCATTGTCACCACGGCGGTGTCCATGGTGCTGTGCATCCCCGCCGCTTACTCCATCGCCCGGTTTAAATACCGGGGCAGGAAGATCTTCATGCTGTCCTTCCTGCTGACCAACGCTTTCCCCAAGCTGGGCATCTACACCTCCATCGCCGTGCTCTTCTACCGCTACGGCCTGATGGGCACCTACGCCGGCGTGGTCATCATCCATATGATCAACTCCATGATGTTCATGGTCTGGCTCCCCGCCAGCGCCTTCCGCTCGGTCCACCGCCAGCAGGAGGAGGCCGCCCGGGACGTGGGCGCGGGACCCGTCCGCACCTTCTTCAAGATCACCCTGCCCATGGCCATGCCCGGCATCGCCGTGGCAACGCTCTACACCTTCCTGGGCTCCATGGAGGAGGCCCAGGGCACCCTGCTGGTGGGCATGGCCAAGGTGCAGACCATGCCGGTTGCCATGTACGGCATCGTACTGGACTCCTCGGCGGTGCAGATCGGCGCGGTGTTCGCCATTTTGCTGATTATCCCGTCCGCCCTGATGATCTTCCTGATGCGGAAGTATATCGGGCCCGAGGCTATTTCCGGCGGCTTCAAGATGAAATAACGTAGTTTGGAGGAGAAGACACTCATGAGCGAGCGCAAAATCAAACTGCAAATCAAGGATATGACCAAAAAATATGACAACGGAGACGGCGTTGAGCATATCAACCTTGATATCTACGAGGGTGAAATCGTCACCTTCCTGGGCCCTTCCGGCTGCGGCAAGACCACCATTCTGCGGACCATCGGCGGCTTTCTGGACGTGACCTCCGGGGACATCACCGTGGACGGCCAGTCCATCATCGGCATGCCCCCGGAAAAGCGGCCCACGGCCATGGTCTTCCAGAGCTACAACCTCTGGCCCCACATGACCATTTATGAAAACCTGGCCTTCGGACTGAAGCTGCGCAAGGTCCCCAAGGCGGAAATCAACGCGGACGTGAAGAAATACCTGGACCTGGTGTCCATGCCCGGCTGCGAGAAGAAGTACCCCGGCCAGCTCTCCGGCGGACAGCAGCAGCGGATTGCCATCGCCCGGTCCCTGATGCTCAAGCCCTCCCTGCTGCTGCTGGACGAACCCTTCTCCGCCCTGGACGCCAAGATCCGCCAGCAGATGCGGGAGGAGCTGAAGAAGATCCAGCAGGACCTGGGCATCACCGTCATCTTCGTCACCCACGACCAGGAGGAGGCCATGTCCCTCTCCCACCGGATCGTGGTCATGAACAAGGGCAAGTTCGAGCAGACCGGCACCCCGGCGGAAATCTACGACAAGCCCGCCACGCTGCATGTGGCCTCCTTCATTGGCGAGATGAACTTCCTGAAAAAGGACGGTAAGACCATCGCCGTCCGCCCCGAGGACCTGACGGTCACCGAGGGCTCCGGCGGCCAGTTCGACGCCACGGTCCGCACCGTCATGCTGCTGGGCCACTATGTGGTCATGACCGCCCAGCACGGAGACGACGTCATCAAATGCTACATCAACCGGGAGCTCAGCGAGAAGCTGAAAGAAGGCGACCGGGTCAGCCTCACCGTGGGCAAACACACGGTGTTTTAAAGCCCCATGCGCAGCTGCGCCCTCTTATCAGGGGGAATCCCCTTCTCATCCCATATACGAGCACATACTTGAAAGGAGATTACTGAAATGAAAAGAAGACTGCTCACCATGATCCTCTCCGCCGTCATGCTGGCGGCCTGCCTCACCGGCTGCGGCGGCAAGGCCGGCGATTCCGGCAATTCCGGCGACGCCGGGTCCGGCGGAAAGAAAGCCGTCAGCCTCTGGGCCACCGGCTCCGACAACGTCCGGGAGATTTTTGAAGCGCTTGTCAGCGACTTCAACACCAATTCCGAGTACGCCGGCCAGTACGAGGTCACCCTCCAGTTCATGCTCTCCGGCACCGGTGCCCAGACCCTGGCCGACATGCTGGCCGCCGCCTCCAAGGCCGGTCAGACCAACACGGACTACGACATCGTGGACCTCAGCGGCGACGACCTTTCCAAGCTGGTTTCCCTCATCGGCCAAGAGCAGTTCGTAAAGCTGGACAGCTCCAAGATTCCCAACGCCGCGTCTGTGGAAGCAAAGAGCTCCATCGCCACGGATTACTGCCAGCCCTACCGCGGCACCACCGTCATCCTGGCCTATGACTCCGCCAAGGTTCCCACCCCGCCCGCCACCATGGACGAGCTGGTGGCGTGGATGAAGGCCAACCCCGGCCGCTTCGCCTACAACACTCCCGGCACCGGCGGCGCCGGCGACTCCTTCGCCCGTTCCTCCGTGTACAACTTCCTGCCGGAGGAGGCCTTTACCTCCGACGACGAGAAGTGGATCGGCGAGTGGGACGAGGGCTTCAACTTCCTGAAGGAAATCCATCCCTACATCTATTCCTCCGGCGGCTCCGTCGTCTACCCCAACAAGAACCAGGGCACCCTGGATCTGCTGAACCAGGGCGAGATCGACATGTGCCCCAACTGGGCGGACATGGTCCTTTCTCAGCGGGCTTCCGGCGAGATTAAGGACAGCATTAAAATCACTCAGATCGACCCCGCCCTCACCGGCTCCCTCCAGTCCCTGGTCATCCCCACCTTCGGCTCCAATACCGACGGTGCTTATGCGTTCATGAACTACATGCTCTCCCCCGCCGCCCAGGAGCTGATGGTCAAGCAGATGGCCGCCATCCCCCTGATCGACGCCTCCAGCATGGACATGACCGGCTATGAGGACCTCCAGGGCCTGGACGTGTCCAACTTCCGCCTCCAGTCCATCGGCGGCCTGTCCACCTCTTTCAACGAGCGCTGGGACAGCGAAATCGCCACCATCGGCTGAACAAGGCCGTAATTCACGCGAATGAAGGGGATGCTATGAGTAAAAACCTGAAGCGAAATCTGGTGGCCTACGGCCTGGTGCTGCCGGCGTTCCTCGTCGTCATGCTGACCGTGGCTTACCCGATTGTCCTGGCGGTGATTCAAAGCTTCCAGGACTCCAAGACCGGCGAGTTTACGCTGGACAACTACACCTACTTCTTCACCGAACCGGCCCAGCTGAAAAACATCCTGTATACCCTGTACGTGTGCCTGATGACCGTGGCCATCGCCATTGTGGTGGCCTATCTGCTGGCGCTGTACCTGCGCTTTGTCCGGTCTAAGATTGCCAAGACCATCGGTACGCTGTACCTGGTTCCCCGCTTCGTTCCCGCCATGTGCGCCGTGTACGCCATGATCACCATCATCCGGGACTCCGGCCTCATCAACCGCATCGGACTGGTGTTCGGGCACGACGTAAAGCTGGGATTGATGTACCATGCCAACGGCATGATTATGATGAACCTCTGGTTCAACATCCCGTTTGCCGCGCTGATGATTACGGCCGGCCTCGGCGCCATCCCCGATTCCATCATCGAGGGCGCCCGGGACGTGGGAGCCAGCAAGTTCAAGGTGTTCACCTCCATGATTCTGCCGCTGTCCATCAAGGACGTGGTCGTGGCGGCCACCTTTGTGTTCATGTCCAACGTGGGTTCTTTCACCACGCCCTATTTGATGGGCGGAAGCGCCCCCAAGATGCTGGGCATCGCCCTGTTCGACCAGTTCAACAAGTACCTGGCCTACAATCGCTCCGCGGCCTTGTCGGTCATTATGTTCCTCATCTGCTCCGTCTCCGCCGGCGTGTATATCTACACCAACCTGAAGGAAAACGAGTGGGAAAAGTGACCATCAAAACCGGCGGAGGGGCTCAGCCCTTCCGCCGGTTCGGCCCCACGCGAAATGAGGACGCGGGAGTCAGGAATTAAAAAGCGGAAAAGGCCGCAAGTTCGAAGGGTTCCCCATTCCTAGAGCAGTTCCCGGAAATCATGAGAAAAAGGAGAGGCATTATGGAAACGCTTATTACCGCTCACACAGGGGCGGACGGCAGGCCGGATAACAGCCTGGAATTTGTGGAGTATGCCCTGGGCTGCGGGGCGGACACGCTGGAGGTGGACGTCCGCCGCCTGCCCGGCGGGAACGGGAGCGAGACCCTGGCCATCGGGCACGACCAGGTGGGAGCGCAGGCGCCCCGGCTGGCGGAGGTTCTGCGGATGACGGCGGCCCGGCCCGGCGTGAACATCAATTGCGACCTCAAGGAGCCGGGACTGGAGGCGGCGGTCTGCCGCCTGGCGGAGGAAGCCGGCCTCTCTGGCCGGCTGATTCTCTCCGGGACGGTGGACGCCGCCGCCCCCGCTCTCGGTGCCGAGGTCTATCTGAACATGGAGGAATACGTTCCCGGCCTCTACCTCAGCTACCGGGAAAAGCCGGACTTTGAACTGGAGGCGGCGGAAAAAATCATCGCCGTCTGCCAGAAAGCCGGCATCCGTACGGTTAACATCTACCAGGGCCTGGTAACCCGGCGGCTGGCCGAAACCCTGGGCCGGGCGGGCGTCGGCCTGTCGGTCTGGACCGTCAACGAAGCCTGGGAGCTGAAATGGTTCCTGTCCCTGGGAGTCCGGAACATCACCACCCGGCGGCCCGCCCTGGCCCTTTGCCTGCGGGAGGGCCGGGAGCCATGAGGCCCGGCCTTCCGGACCGGAGCGTTCCCTTTTACAACCTGATTCTCCGCCTCGACCACTGGCAGAGGCGGGACCCTGTTTTGCCAGAGGGCTTCCGGCTGCGCTTTTACCAGCCGGGGGACGAGGCGGCCTGGGCGGCTTTGGAATACGGAATCGGGGATTTTGACCCTCAGGAGGAGGCCCGGGCCTATTTTGCCCAGACCTACGGCTCCCACGCCCAAGACCTGGCCCGGCGCTGCCTTTTCGCCGTGGACGGCGGAGGGCGGGTGGCCGGGACCTGCAGCGCCTGGCGGGACCCCAGGGGCGGCGGGGAGGTCGCCTCTCTCCACTGGCTGGCGGTATCTCCGGAGGCCCAGGGCCGGGGCCTGGGAAAGGCCCTCTGCCGGGAGGCCTTGGCCGTATTTCAGGACCTGGGGGAGTTCCCCGTCTATATCCATACCCAGCCCTGGAGCTGGAAGGCGCTGCTCCTGTATGTCCGGGAGGGCTTCAAGATCCAGCGGACGGATTCCTTCGCCGCTTATGAGAACCAGTATCAACAGGGCATGGAGACCCTCCGGGACCTGCTGCCCCGTGACCTCTACGCCGAGCTGTTCCGGTGTTCCCAGGACTAGAGCCCGTTTTAAAATCGTCAAAACGCCGACCCGGAGCGTTTTTCCGCCAGGATTGGGTTGACGCCCGTCAAGGACGGCAACGCGGCCCTGTGATTGCTGGACCGCTGAACGTTTCTCATGATTTTTGGGTGCTGCTCTAAGAGCCCGGCGGGCGGGCGGCCTTCGGGAAATGGCCAAAATCGGCAAAGCGCCAAAATTTCCGGGCAAATCCTGTGCCTTTTGTAAGAATTATCTGCGGAGTGGAGAAAACCCTTGCCAGAGCGGCTGCGGGGTGCTATAATCCAATCATAGTTGGTTTCGGAGCACGGCGGCGCAAATAAAAACGCCGGTGAAACTCGGATCGGGCCCTGTAAAATTGATGAAGTGATAAAAGTGAATATCGTTGCTTAGAGTTTTGAGACATGGCAATCGACACCGTACCTGGCTGGTACAGTGTTCGTTGTCGTGTTTTTTTAAACTTTTCAAACGCCCGCTCTGTGTTAAATCAGGGAATGCCGCGGCCCGGCTGTTGCTGCAGGACGGCCGGGAACCTGGAATTCCTTGAATTTAATAAATATCCCCCGCGCGCTTCCCCAACCCGGCGCGCTTTCGCGCCAAGACCCTCCTGTCCGCCATTCCCACCCCGGCGGCGGGCAGCAAAAACGAAAATCCCGACTTGAAGGAGGTACGTCCCTGCCGTTTCGTGACCCGCCGGCATGTGTCCAGGTGGCCGGAACGGTTTGAACGGAACGAATCATGACAAGAAATTTCGCGCACCGCGGCTACAGCGGCAAATATCCTGAGAACACCATGCTTGCTTTCCGCAAGGCGGCGGAGGCCGGAGCGGACGGCATTGAGCTGGACGTCCAGCTCACCCGTGACGGGGAGCCCGTCATCATCCACGACGAGCTGGTGGACCGCACCACGGATGGAACCGGGCGGGTGAAGGATTTCACCCTGGCGGAGCTTCAGGCGCTGGACGCCTCCTATATCTACACCGGGCAGTATGGCCGGAACCCCATTCCCACCCTCCGGGAGTACTGCGAGTTTGTCAAGGATCTGCCCATTGTCACCAATATTGAGATGAAAACCGGCGTTTATGAGTATTTGGGCATGGAGGAAAAGGTCTGGGCCATGATCCAGGAGTATCACCTGGAGGAGAAGGTCATCATCTCCAGCTTCAATCACTTCACCATCCTGCGGATGCGGGAGATCGCGCCCAAGCTGAAATACGGCTTCCTCAGCGAGACCTGGATTGTCGGCGCGGGCAGGTACTGCCATGAGCACGGCGTGCCCTGCTACCACCCTATGTTCCGGAACCTGACCCATGAGGTCGTGGCGGAGCTTAAGAAATACGGCCTGGAGATCAATACGTATACGGTGAACACGGAAGAGGACGTGCGGGACCTGGCGGCCAAGGGAATTGACACCGTGATTGGAAATTTCCCCGAGCTGACCCGCGACGTGCTGGCCTCCATTCAGGGCTGAGAACGGGACCCTCGAAGACAGCCGCCCATATCCGGAGGTCTTCGCCCGGCCTGCCCGGCCCCCGGCGCGCCGGACCATAACCATATATGAGGCCGAGAGCTTTTTAAGCCGGGGCCGCCGGAAAACTTCCGGGGGCGGCTCCCCCGAATCTACTCTCGCCGGGGCTGAGGCCAGCCCCGCTGTCTGCCGGGATCACAGCGCTCTTTCCCCTCTGAGCGGTTAAAATAAAATTATAAAATTAAGTAAAGGAGAACTGAACCATGGAGACAAGACCCTATGTAAGGTGGGAGCTGATGAACAGCTTCCTCATCGACGCCTTCAAGGGCTACGGCGTACCGGAGGACGACGCGAAAATCTGCGCCGACGTCCTGCTGGAATCCGATCGGCGGGGCATCGAAAGCCACGGATGCAACCGGTTCAAGCCCATCTACATTGACCGGATTGTCAACGGGACCCTGCTGCCGGAGACTAAAATGGACATTGTGAAAGACACCCCCACCACGGTGGTCATGGACGCCAACAACGGAATGGGCATGGTGGCCAGCTACCACATGATGGAAATGCTGATTGAAAAAGCCGCCAAATACGGCATGGCCGGCGGCGCGGTCTACAACTCCACCCACTACGGCATCGCGGGCTACTGGACTACCATGGCGGAAAAAGCCGGCATGATCGGTATTACCGGCACCAACGCCCGGCCCTCCGTAGCTCCCACCTGGGGCGTAGAGCCCATGATGGGCACCAATCCCCTGACCTTCACCATGCCCACCGACGAGGAGTTCCCCTTTAACTTTGACTGCGCCACCTCTACCATCCAGAACGGGAAAATCGAGTTCTATGCCCGCAGCGGCAAGCCCACTCCCGAGGGGCTGGTGGTCACCAAGGACGGCGGCACCATGAGCGATTCCGCAAAAATTCTCACGGAGATGCGGGCCGGGAACTGCGCCCTGCTCTCTGTCGGCGGCCTGGGGGAGGCCACCGGCGGTTACAAGGGCTACGGCTTTACCACCATCGTGGAGATTCTCTCCGCGGCGCTGGCTGGGGGCCCCTACTTGAAGGACCTCAGCGGCAAGGCCCCCGACGGCAGCAGCCAGATGTACCGCCTGGGCCACTTCTTCTTCGTCATTAATCCCGAGTTCTTCATGGGCCTGGATACCTTCAAGAAGACTGCCGGCGGCATCTGCCGGGGCCTCCGGGACTCTCAGAAGGCCCCCGGCGCGGAGCGCATCTACACCGCCGGCGAGAAGGAATGGCTGGCCTGGCAGGAGCGGAAGGACAAGGGCGTACCCGTGGGCGAGACCATCCAAAAGGAAATTATCGAGGTCCGGGATAAGCTGGGTCTGCCCTACCACTTCGATTTTGAGGACCAGAAATAAGAAGGAGGAACAGCATTATGGATTACGCGAAGGAATCCCTCCGGCTCCACGGCGAGTGGAAGGGTAAGATTGAGGTCGTGACTACCGTCCCCGTGGAGACCAAGGACGATCTGAGCCTGGCCTACACCCCCGGCGTGGCCCAGCCCTGCCTGGAAATTCAAAAGGACGTGAGTAAGAGCTATGAGCTCACCCGGCGGCACAACCTCTGCGCCGTCATCACCGATGGCTCCGCCGTCCTGGGCCTGGGAGACATCGGCCCCGAGGCGGGCATGCCCGTCATGGAGGGCAAATGCGTGCTCTTCAAGGCTTTTGGCGATGTGGACGCCTTCCCCCTGTGCGTGAAGACCCACGACGTGGACGAGTTCGTCAACGCCGTGTGGCTGATGTCCGGGTCCTTCGGCGGCATCAACCTGGAGGATATCGCCGCCCCCCGGTGCTTTGAAATCGAGCGGAAGCTGAAGGAAAAGTGCGACATCCCCATCTTCCACGACGACCAGCACGGGACGGCCATCATCACCCTGGCGGGCCTGACCAACGCGCTGAAGGTGGTAGGCAAGAAAAGGGAAGACGTGAAGGTGGTCACCTCCGGCGCGGGGGCCGCCGCCATCTCCATCGTAAAGCTGCTGCTGTCCGCGGGCTTTAAAAACGTCACCATGTGCGACCGGAAGGGCGCGATTTACCAGGGCCGGGAGGGTTTGAACTGGATTAAGGAGGAGATGGCCCAGGTGACAAACCTGGAGAAGAAGCCGGGAACCCTGGCTGATGCCCTGGTGGGTGCAGACGTGTTCATCGGTGTCTCCGCCCCGGGGACCGTCACCACGGAAATGGTGAAAACCATGAACAAAGACGCCATCGTCTTCGCCTGCGCCAACCCCACGCCGGAGATTTTCCCCGACGAGGCCAAGGCCGGCGGCGCGGCGGTGGTATCCACGGGCCGCAGCGACTTCCCCAACCAGATCAACAACGTCCTGGCTTTCCCGGGCGTGTTCCGGGGGACCTTCGACGTCCGGGCCAGCGACATCAACGAGGAGATGAAAATGGCCGCCGCCCAGGCGCTGGCCGGGCTGATCTCCGACGAGGAGCTGACCGCCGACTATATCATCCCCAAGGCCTTTGACAAGCGGGTTGGCCCCGCTGTCGCCAAGGCTGTGGCCGATGCCGCCCGGAAGTCCGGCGTGGCCCGGCTGTAAGCCCCGGCGTTTCCGCGCCATAACGGCGGCAGCGGAGTTCGTCCCCGCCGCATCAGGAAGCCGCTTCCGCCTGATCCTGGCCCTGTGGTACGCAATTTTGCCCCCTCATACTCAATGAGGCTCCGTGTGCAGTTGGCGTGCGGGGTGCAGTTCCCACGGGAAGCGCACGCCGGACAAACCATCGTTTCGCCTCCCTCAAACCGTCGTGCATTGCGTACAGCTTCCCGGCAGATATTTTTGTGGAAAACAGCTTGTAAAATAACCGGTGATATCTTATCATAATTTCTGGCTGCTGCTCCTGCTGTTGAAATGTGTGGGCTTTGCGGCTGGAGAAGAAACGAACTGTGGTAGGGGCTGTTCCTTCTCACTATTTATCTTTTCTTTCCTAATACTACACCTTAATGCTGGAAAGAGCGTGCCGTCTTTTGCGGCACGCTCTTCAGCTTGTCGAAAAAATCAGCCGTAGGGCAGACATTTTCGTGTGGAAGTAGTAAAATAGGACAGAGAAATAAAGGATGCTGGAGCGAGGGAAAAATGAGCGCGGGGTCATAGTAATGGTGGAGACGGAAAGTCTGATGCCAGCAAATCACCTGTTTCGGCAGGTAGACGCGGCGGTGAATTTTGAGAAGCTGCACGAGATCGTGGAGCCGCTATACAGTGAGAACAAAGGGCAGAACAGTATTGACCCGGCAGTACTGTTCAAGATCGTGCTGCTTCAGCATCTGGATGGGAACATCTCGCTGCGCGGGACATTGCGCAGGGCACAGACAGGTGTAGCGTACCGATGGTTTTTAAGATATACATTGAGCGAGGAACTGCCTCACTTCCCTGTTCTTTCGCCTACTATATTTTCACTCTACTTAGGGTCTGCTCCGTAAGCTCAAAGCCGTTGAAAGACAAGCAAATGAGACGGGAAGATGATACAATAGGCGCAAGGGAAATACCGCGGTAAGAGCAAAAAAGCTTGCGCTTGAGGAGGCGGGGCAGATGTACAAGGACACCAGCCAGCTGAAAATCGAAGATTTTGTATTCCCTTATGGGAACCTGGACCCGGAAAACGACTGGGTAAAACTTGCGGGGTTGGTTCCGTGGGAAACGGCGGAGGAGCGGTATGCGGCGCAGTTTGCAGACAACGGTGCGCCCAACGGCGGCACGCTGGTGCTGGACGCCACCTGCTGTCCTGCGGGCATTGCTTATCCCCAGGACGTAAATCTGCTCAACCAGAAGCGGGAAAAGTTGGAGAAAACAGTGGATGAGATATGTGAAAGCACCGGGGAGAAGAAACCAAGGATGTACCGCCAGCTTGCCCGCCGGGACTTTCTGCGGCTGTCCAAGAGCAAAAAGCGCAACGCCAAGTCGATTCATTCCGCTATCAAAAAGCAGCTGCAATACATCCGGCGGGATATAGGCTACATCGTCCAGTTCATACAAAACAGCGTAAAACTGACCGAAAAGCAGAAAAACCGCATGAATCTGGTGACTACGGCCTACGAAACAGCAGCGCCTCATGTTCGAGAGCGGAACCCACAGCATTCCCCGGAGGATCGTCAGTCTGGCCCAGCCTTGGGTGCGCCCCATCGTCTGGGGAAAGCCCCACGCCAATACTGAATTTGGAGCCAAGCTGCACATCAGCCTGGTGGATGGGTATGCCCGGATCGAACGACTGGACTTTGGAGCCGTACAATGAATCGGAGGATTTCTGGAGCGCTGTTTATCGTTATCACGACTGCTATGGCCGCTGGCCGGAGCGCATTCTGGCAGACAAGCTTTACCGGAACCGGCAAACCCTGTCCTTCTGCAAGGAACACGGGATTCGTCTGTCCGGCCCGCCTTTGGGCAAGCCTCCCAGGGACCAGGATCTGTCTTGCCAACTCAAAAAGCACGAATATCAGGACAGCTGCGACCGCAATGAGGGGGAGGGCGTCTTTGGAACCGGCAAGACTGCTTGCGGCCTAGGGCTTGTTTGAAAAAACAAGGAAGCTGAGCTAAATCAACAAAATAGCGATGGAAGCCAAGTAAACAAAGGCGAGAAAAGAAGCATCCAGCCTGTCATATCTGGTGGCAATTCTGCGAAACCATTTCAGCTTTTGGAAGAAGCACTCAACCAAATGGCGTTCTTTATATAACCACCAATCAACCGGCCACGGCTTAGAAACATTGCTCTGAGGCGGGATCGCATAGCTGGCTCTCTGTTCTGAGATATAATCTCGGATGGCTTTTGCCCCTTAAGCACGGTCTGCCAATCCATTGCTGCCGCTAATCTCTATCTTTTCCAATAATTCAACGTCATGGATTGAATCATGGTCATTCCCTGCGGACAGCATAAATTCAACCGGGTTCCCCAATCCATCCACAATTACGTGCAGCTTTGTATTTACTCCGCCTCTGCTTCGCCCAACCGCCTTATCCGCCGTTTTTCCCCTCCGTTGGCACTTTCGTGAACTTTGATACAGGTAGAGTCCAGGCTCAGGTTTTCCATATCTGCATCTGCGGACAATGCGCGAAATATGGCTTCCAATGTACCATCGTCCCGCCATTTAGCAAATCGGGTATACACGGACTGTCAGGGGCCATACGCCTCCGGCAATTCCCGCCACTGTGCTCCGCTGCGGGCGATTCAGAGCATCCTATTGAGCATTCTCCGGTCATCTTTCTGAGGACGGCCTCGCTTCCCTGTTCTTTCCGGCGGCAGCACTGCGTTTACCTGTTCCCATGTTAATTCATACCGTTTCATGCCCCTATTTTACTTTTATTCATTATTTGTGCAATATCTTTTTTTCAAACAAGGCCTAGGCCGTGTCTCAGTGCGCCTGGAACAAACCACCCGCTGCGTCATCGGCGTGGCCCTGCTACTCTTGAACCTGATGAAACACCTGTACTCCCTTTTGTGCACGCTTTTCCTCCGCCTTTTCCGCTGGGCATTTCCCGCATGGATTCTCCCTCATTTTTTGCGGGTTGCGGAGTAGGCCCTACTTATCTTTTCCTGCTTTTACGGCCAGCCTGGAGGTTCCCTAGCCTGGCCGCTTTTCGACAGGCTGAGAGGACAGTGTCCATAAGTCACTGTCCTCTGGCATTTAATCATAAATCAATACAGGTGTTCATGAGCCCTGCCCATTTCAGTGAGGCGCTGGCCTTCAGTTCCTTTGCTGCTCCGGCCCGCTTTGTCAACTCCGGCATTATCCGCTCAAGCCGTTGGTACGTTGTATAGTTTATCTCCAGCAAATGCTCGTGTAATTTCCCTGAAAGAAACAGTTGATTGTAAAATTCCGGCTGATATTCTTGAAGGTACTCTCTTTGTATACAGCCATACTTGCCGATGTTTTCGGTAGCCGCTTCCGATAATACAGCGCTTGTACCAGATAAGGCACAATAAGTTGCGCAAATAAAAAGACAATCGTGCTTTCTCTCGGGTGTTAATTTGTGTCAATTGGCTTCGTTTTGCGGTGACTGCCTGATATTTTTGGGTTCTGTGCGTCATTCTTTATCAGGCACACCCTTTGGCGATTCTGTCATTTTTTTAGATTGCCTAAAAATTTTTTAGATTTCCTCTTGCTTTTTCCGGTTTCTATGCTATCATGGAAATATCACTTGAAATTTTTTAGCTCGATCAATAATATATTTTGGAGGCGCGTCATGAAAGAAGCCATCAAGTGGACCCTGAACCGCATGCCCAAGAGCGAGGACAAGCAGCTCCCCGTCATGTCCCTGTCCAACGTGGCGAAAGCCCGCTTTTTCCACAGCAGCTTCCCCCAGTACTCCATCACCCCCCTGGCCGAGCTGGACGGCATGGCCAAGTATCTGGGGCTGGCGGGCCTCTATGTGAAGAACGAGGCCCACCGCTTCGGCCTCAACGCCTTCAAGGTCCTGGGCGGCTCCTTCGCCATGGGCCGGTACATCGCCAAGGAGATGGGCCGGGACGTGTCCGAAATGACCTATGACTATCTGACCAGCGAGGCCTTCCGCCGGGAGTTCGGCCAGGCCACCTTCTTCACCGCCACCGACGGCAACCATGGCCGGGGCGTGGCCTGGGCGGCCAACAAGCTGGGCCAGAAGGCCGTGGTCCACATGCCCAAGGGCAGCAGCCAGCCCCGTTTCGACAACATCGCCAAAGAGGGGGCCCAGGTGACCATCGAGGAAGTCAACTACGACGACTGCGTCCGCATGGCCGCCGCCGAGGCCGCCCAGACGGAGCACGGCGTCATTGTCCAGGACACCGCCTGGGACGGCTATGAGGAAATTCCCTCCTGGATCATGCAGGGCTACGGCACCATGGCCGGGGAGTCTGCGGAGCAGCTGCGGCAGATCGGTGTGAACCGCCCCACCCACGTCTTCGTCCAGGCGGGCGTGGGAAGCCTGGCCGGGGCCGTGGTGGGCTATTTCACCAACCTCTTCCCCAACGATCCCCCGAAGTTCATCGTCATGGAGGCCCAGGCGGCGGACTGCCTGTACCAGGGCGCCATGGCCGGAGACGGAAAGCCCCGGGTGGTGGACGGCGATTTGAAGACCATCATGGCGGGCCTGGCCTGCGGCGAGCCCAACACCATTTCCTGGGACATCCTCCGCAACCACGTCACCGCCTTCGTCTCCTGCCCCGACTGGGTCAGCGCCCGGGGCATGCGGATGCTGGGCGTGCCCGTGAAGGGGGACCCGGTGGTCATCTCCGGCGAGAGCGGCGCGGTGGGCATGGGCCTGATCGCCGCCATCATGGAAACCGACGAGTACAAGGACCTGCGGGAGGCCATCGGCCTGGACCGCTACAGCCAGGTGCTGATGTTCTCCACGGAGGGCAACACCGACCCCCTGAAGTTCCGCAAGGTGCTGTGGGACGGCGAGTTTGCCACGGTCTGAGGGGGAATCTATATTATAATGTATCAGAGCCGGACCGGAGGGTCCGGCTCTCGGCTTGTCGAAAAAGTCTGCCATCCGGCAGACTTTTCTCAGTAAATGCAGTAAAATAAAATAGGATAGGGGTGGGAAAGATGCTGGAACGAGGAAAGCATGAGCGGGGGGTTATAGAAATGGTGGACACAGAAAGCCTAGTGCCGCCCGGTCATCTTTTGCGGCAGGTGGATGCAGCAGTAGAGTTTGAGAAACTGTACGAAATCGTAGAGCCACTGTACGGTGCGGAGGAAGGCCGGCGGAGCATCGACCCAGTGGTGGGACGCCATCTGGAAAACCGGGCTTTCCAGTAAGGACTTCATCGCGCTGGACAGCTTCACATTTAAGTCTGAAGTGCCCCCTGTCAAGTGGACAAAACAGAGAAAAAGGAGAGCGGGGACTATCAGAAGATGGTCTCGGTTCCTATTTGCCACCAACAGCCAAGAATTCTATGGGCGTCATACAGCCAAGTCTTTTCTGACATCGTTCGCAGTTGTAAAAATGGATGTATGAAGCAATCGCATCACAAAAAGGAGCTGTACGATGTGGAGATATCTCCAGAGCTGGTGACGGAGATCGCAGAGAAGATCATGCCGGAGGTGACGGCATGGCAGAACCGGCCTCCGGAATGGGAAGGGCTTCAGCCTACCCCGCTGCTTTGACTTTGTCGATTTTCGCTTACACAGAATTTTACGGAGTGCCCCGTATCGCTCCTGCATCATGCGGTGGTCTCCCGCCGGGAAAGCTTCTTCATCAGGGTTCCCTTTTGACAGCTTTTTTTGCGCCCGCGGGCGTTTATCCGATGTAAGGCAGGATCATCGAGGCCAGCAGGGCCACCACCAGCACCACCGCCAGGGTCAGCGCGATGACCCGCTTCAGCTTGCCGTTCATGTGGATTCCTCCTTTGTCAGTACTTTGCGGATGCTCTTTTCCGCCTTGCTCCGGGGGAGCATCAGCTCGTGGCCGCAGCCCCGGCAGCGGAGCTTAATATCCATGCCCACCCGCAGGATCTCCCATTGGACGCTCCCGCAAGGGTGGGGCTTTTTCAATTCCACCAGATCATGAAGATGCAGGTCCATCTTGTCCTCCTGTCAACCATTTCGGTTTTCCGCATATATTGATTTATCAACGATAAGGATGCGATATCATGCCGGAAAATAAACTGTACCTGCCGGAGGGCCTCCGCCCTCCCGTCCCCCTCGCCCTCGACCATCTGCGGGAAGCCCTGGAAACCGGGGACATTCTGGAAGCTCCCGTCCAGCGCTGCGGCGTGGACCACACTCTGCTTTTGAACCTGGGCGGCGTCCAGGGCCGCATCCCCCGGGAGGAGGCCGTGGCCCCCTGGATCAGCGGCGCGGACCGGGACATCGCCGTCCTCTCCCGGGTGGGAAAGCCCACCTGCTTCACCGTCACGGCCCTGGAATCCGACGGAAAGGGGGCTCCTGTGGCGCTCCTCTCCCGCCGGGCGGCCCAGGAGCGGGCCATGGCCTATTTCCTGGAGCGGTTGGAACCCGGGGCCGTCCTCACGGGCCGGGTGACCCGGCTGGAGAGCTTCGGGGCCTTTGTGGACGTGGGCTGCGGCATTGTCGCCATGCTGCCCATCGAACATATTTCCGTCTCCCGCATCTCCCACCCCAGGGAGCGCTTTCAGGAGGGACAGAAAATCCTGACGGCGGTATGGTCCCTGGACCGGGAAGCCCGGCGCATCACCCTCACCCACCGGGAGCTGCTGGGCACCTGGATGGACAACGCCAGCCGCTTCCGCCCCGGAGAGACGGTGCGGGGCGTGGTGCGGACAGTGAAGGACTACGGCAGCTTCATCGAACTGGCCCCCAACCTCTCCGGCCTGGCGGACGCCAAGGAGCGCCTTTCCCCCGGAGACGGGGTCAGCGTGTACATCAAGAGCATCCGGCCGGAGCGGATGAAAATCAAGCTCCAGGTCATTGAGAAGCTGCCCCCCGCCCCGCCGGAGCCCATGCAGTACCAGATCACCGACGGGAAGCTGGAGCGCTGGGTTTACTCCCCGCCGAACTATGAAAAGCCGGTGGTGGAAACGGTGTTCACAGCTCCTTCCCCTTGAGCTTTTCCCAATAGGCCTTGGCCGCCTGTTCCGTCTTGTTCTCTCCCCATTCGTAGTACTTCACGCCCTTCAAAGCGTCGGGGAGATACTGCTGGTCCACCCAGTGGCCGGGGAAATTGTGGGGGTAGAGGTAGTGCTGCTGGTTATCAAAGCCGGTGGTGTCGGCGTGGACGTTCTGGAGCTGCCGGGGCACGTCCCCGGTGCGGCCCGCCCGGACGTCCGCCCGGGCCTTCCCGATGCCCTCCACCACGCTGTTGGATTTCGGGGCGGTGGCCAGCAGAACGGCGGCCTGGGCCAGGGGAAGCTGCGCCTCCGGCAGGCCCAGCTGCATCGCCGTGTCCACACAGGCCTTCACAATGGCCACGGCCTGGGGATAGGCCATGCCCACATCCTCGCTGGCGGAGCAGAGCAGGCGGCGGCAGGGCGTCACCAGATCCCCCGCCTCCAGGAAGCGGGCCAGGTAGTGGAGGGCCGCGTCCGGGTCGCTGCCGCGAAGCGATTTCATCAGCGCGGAGGCGATGTCATACATGGCGTCGCCTCCCTTGTCATAGCGCATGGCGCTGCGCTGGGCCACCTGGGCGGCATCCTCTTTCGAGAGAAAGAGCGTTCCCTTTTTCGGCTGGGCCGCGTGGCTGAGAAGCTCCACGGCGTTGACGGCCTTCCGCACGTCCCCGCCGCAGGCGGTGGCGATTTGCAGGGGCAAACCCTCCTCCCACTCCAGGGGAAGGGGCGAGCGCTCCTTCTCAATCTCCAGCGCCCGGAGGACGGCGGGCTCCGCCTCCTCCGGCGGCACGGCCTTGAACTCGAAAACCGTGCTCCGGCTGAGAAGGGCCCCGTAGACATAAAAATAGGGGTTCTCCGTGGTGGAGGCAATCAGAGTCAGCTTGCCGTTCTCCATAAACTCCAGCAGGCTCTGCTGCTGCTTCTTATTAAAATATTGAATCTCGTCCAGGTAGAGAAGCACCCCGCCGGGGGCCAGCAGGGTCCCCACGTCGGCGATGATGTCCTTCACGTCCTGGAGGGAGGCGGTGGTGGCGTTGAGGCGGTAGAGGGCCTTGTGGGTCCGTTCGGCCACGATGTTGGCGATGGTGGTTTTCCCGGTGCCGGAGGGGCCGTAAAAGACCATGTTGGCCTCGGTCCCGCTCTCGATCAGGCGGCGGAGCACCGCGCCGGGGGCCAGGAGGTGCCGCTGGCCCACCACTTCGTCCAAGGTTTTGGGGCGGATCTCATCCGCCAGGGGGCGCTGCATGGCGGTCCCTCCTTTTCTCGTCTTATGGGAAGGGATTATACCACACCCAAGCCAAAGTTTCCAGACGTAGCGGAAAAAATTGTTTTCCCCTGGACAAGCCCCCATATCTTTAGTATAATAAACGCATAAATCGGACGATATTTCTAATAATTGGGACTATCGTCTCTTCCCATTTCCATCCAATGGGCCTACAATAAGCGTAATGATTCTCGAAAATATTTCACCAAAGCGGTCAATTTTTATAACTTGAAAGGAGCGGCTTTTTATGTCCATTCTTGTTTGCGGCGGCGCGGGCTACATCGGCAGCCACACCTGCGTGGAGCTCGTCCAGGCGGGCTATGACATCATCGTGGCGGACAATCTCTACAACTCCAGCGAGGAGGCCATCCGGCGGGTGGAGCAGATTGTGGGAAAGAAGATCCCCTTCATCAAGGCGGAGCTGTGCGATCTGGAGCAGGCGGAGGCCCTCTTTGCCCAGAATCCCGGCATTGACTCCGTGATCCACTTCGCCGGGCTCAAGGCCGTGGGCGAGAGCGTCGCCAAGCCCCTGGAGTACTATTCCAATAATCTTATCAGCACGCTCTACCTCCTCCAGGCCATGCGGAAGCACGGGGTAAAGAACTTCGTCTTCTCCTCCTCCGCCACGGTCTACGGCGACCCCGCCTCCGTGCCCATCCGGGAGGACTTCCCCACCGGCGGCACAACGAACCCCTACGGCACCAGCAAGCTCTTCCAGGAGAAGATGCTCATGGACATCTGCGCCGCGGACCCCACCCTGAATGTGGCCCTGCTCCGCTATTTCAACCCCATTGGAGCCCATGAGAGCGGCCTCATCGGCGAGGACCCCAACGGCATCCCCAACAACCTGGTGCCCTATATCGCCAAAGTCGCCGTGGGCCAGCTGGAGAAGGTCCATGTCTACGGAAACGACTACGACACCCCCGACGGCACCGGCGTGCGGGATTATATCCACGTCGTCGACCTGGCCAAGGGCCATGTGGCGGCGCTGAAAAAGCTGGAGCGGAACTGCGGCCTCTTCGTCTGCAACCTGGGCACCGGCAACGGCTACAGCGTGCTGGATGTGCTCCACGCCTATGAAAAGGCCTGCGGCCATGAGCTGCCCCACGTCATGGACCCCCGCCGCCCCGGGGACATCGCCCAGTGCTACGCCGACCCCAAAAAGGCCAGGGATGAGCTGGGCTGGACCGCGGAGCTGGGCATTGAGGAGATGTGCGCCTCCTCCTGGAAGTGGCAGTCCATGAACCCCAACGGTTACAAGGGATAAGGGAGAGAAAGGGAGAGAGGAAATGAACAAGCCTGTCCTGGTCATCATGGCCGCCGGCATGGGCAGCCGGTACGGCGGCCTCAAGCAGCTGGACCCTGTGGGGAACCACGGCCAGCTTATCATCGACTACTCCATCTACGACGCCCGCCGGGCGGGCTTTGAGACGGTGGTCTTCGTCATCAAGCCCGAGATCGAGGAGGACTTCAAGCGCTGCATCGGCGACCGGGTGTCCCGGGTGATGGACGTCCGCTACGCTTATCAGCTCAAGGAGGACCTGCCGGAGGGCTACGGTGTCCCCGACGTGCGGCAAAAGCCCTGGGGCACCGCCCACGCCGCCCTGGCCGCCCGGAACGTGGTGGACGGCCCCTTCGCCGTCATCAACGCCGACGACTACTATGGACCCGAGGCCTTCCGGGAGATTTACGGCTACCTCTCCGCCCACGCCGACGGAGACGTCTATGAATACGTCATGGTGGGATACCTTTTGAAAAATACCGTCACGGAAAACGGCACCGTGGCCCGGGGCGTGTGCGAGGAGACGGCGGACAACTTCCTCACCCGTGTCACCGAGCGGACCAAGATTGAAAAAGGCGAGCCCCCCCGCTATACCGAGGACGACGGGCAGACCTGGACGGAGCTGTCCGAAGACACCATCGTCTCCATGAACATGTGGGGCTTCACCCGCAGCTTCCTGGACGAGGCCTGGGCGCGCTTCCCCGCCTTCTTAGACAAGGCCCTGGCGGAGAACCCCGCCAAGGCGGAGTACTTCCTGCCCACCGTGGTCAGCCAGCTCATCGACGAGGGCAAGGCCCGGGTCAAGGTCCTGCGCAGCGAGGACAAGTGGTACGGCGTCACCTACCGGGAGGATAAGCCCACCGTGGTGAGCGCCATCGCCGAAAAGACAGCATCCGGTCTTTACCCCGACCGGCTTTGGGAGGGTTAAGATGAACGCCGCGGAAGAGAGATTGCAGGAAGTCCTGGCCGCCTTTGACTTCGGGGCCCCCGTGGTGGGCGCCCTGCGGTACGGCCAGGGGCATATCAACGACACCTTCGTGGTCCACACCCAGCCGGAGGACCGCTGCTGCCGCCGCTTCATCCTTCAGCGGATGAGCGCCGCCGCCTTCAAGCATCCCGACGAGCTGATGGAGAACATCATCGGCGTCACCGAGTATCTGCGCCGCGAAATCGCGAAGCACGGCGGCGACCGGAGCCGGGAGGCCATGGAGGTCCTCCGCCCCCGGAATGGCGAGTCCTTCTTCACCGACAGCGCCGGAGGGGCCTGGAGGGTCTATCCCTTCGTGGAGCGCACCATCTGCTACCAGTCGGCGGAATCGGAGGAGCTGTTCGCCGCCTCCGGCCGGGCCTTCGGCCGCTTCCAGCGGCTGCTGGGGGATTATCCGGCGCAGACCCTCCACGAGACCATCCCCAACTTCCACAACACCGAGGACCGGCTTCAAAAGTTCAAGGCCGCCCTGGCAGCAGACCCCCTGGGCCGGGCCAAGGACTGCGGGCCGGAGATTCAATTTGTGCTGGACCGGGAGGCGGACTGCTCCGTGGCCCTGAACGCCATGCGGGCAGGAACGCTTCCCCTCCGGGTCACCCACAACGACACGAAGCTGAACAATGTCCTCATGGATGAAGAAACCCACGAGGGCCTGTGCATCATCGACCTGGACACCGTTATGCCGGGCCTGGTGATTTACGACTTCGGCGACTCCATCCGCTTCGGGGCCAACCACAGCGCCGAGGACGAGCGGGACCTCTCCAAGGTCAATCTGGACGTGGAGCTCTTCTCCGCCTACACCGCCGCTTTTCTGGAGGGCGCCGGGGGCTCCCTCACCAACGAGGAAATCGAGTACCTTCCCTGGGGCGCCAAGCTCATGACCCTGGAGTGCGGCATCCGCTTCCTCACGGACTACATCGACGGCGACCATTACTTCCACATCAGCCGGGAGGCCCAGAATCTGGATCGCTGCCGCACCCAGTTCAAGCTGGTGGCGGACATGGAGTCCCGCTGGGCCGAGCTGGAGGCTATCGTAAGGCAATATCAGAAATGAACATACTCTTTGACGAGGAGCGTCTGCGCAAGCTGATCGCCAACCTCAACATTCTCACCGGCGTGCCCGCCAACATTCTGGACCTGTCGGGCCGGGACATCAACCTCTTCCGGGGCCATCCCCCCTTCTGCCGGGCCATCAACGACCTGCCCGAGGGCCATGAGCGCTGCGTCGCCTGCGACCGCTGCAAAATTCAGCATTATCAGGCGGAGAGCGGCTTTCAGCACTACCGCTGCCACGCGGGCATCTGCGAGGCCGTCATGCCCCTTTACAGCAAGCAGAACCCCGTGGCCTACCTTGCCGTGGGCTGCTATCTGGATGATTCCCCCATGGAGGAGCAGTGGGAATACACCCGCTCCCTGCTGGACTGGTGGCCCGACGGCCCCGACGCTTTGAAGGACGCCTTCTTTCAGTTCCGCCGGTACTCCAAGGCGGAAATCCAGGCCTACACCGAAACCCTGGAGGCCCTGTCCGCCTATATCCAGCTCAAGGGCATGATTTTAACGGCGGAGCAGACGGACCTCCAAAAGCTGGAGCTGTACCTGGAACAGCACTATATGGACAAGCTCTCCCTGGAATCCATCTCCCAGCAGCTCCACATCGGCCGGACCAAGCTCTGCTCCCTGGCCAAGGAGCTCTCCGGGGGGCGGACCCTCTCCTACCTGATTACCCGGCGGCGGATCGAGGCCGCCAAGCGTCTGCTGCTCCAGAGCAGCATGCCCATTTCCGCCGTGGGGGAAAAGGTGGGAATCAGCGACTATAACTACTTTTCCAAGGTTTTCCGCTCCGCCACCGGCATGACTCCCAGCGCTTTCCGCAAGAGCTGCCGGGACGCGGCGGCCGCTTCCAATTTTAGTTAATCGTTTACGGAAATCGTACGAACTTTCGTGGTTCGTACGATTTTTCTACAAACTGTACGGAGCCCCCTATTATTTACAAATTCTACAAGTATAATAAGAGTATGAGGGCGGCGTTTGTGAATTTTTCATATCGCATCCCTCACATGTGTATTCCGCACATAAAAATTGTAAAGAGGAGAATGACGATGAAAAAGTTTCTTGCCACTTTGCTTGCTCTTGTGATGGTCCTGTCCCTGGCCGCCTGCGGCGGCGACAAGGGCGGCGAGACCACGCCCCCGCCCGCCGACACCGGCAGCACCGACGCCCAGACTCCGCCCGCCGGCTCCGGAGACAAAATTGACATCAGCGTCATCGCCGCCGAATACGGCCAGAACACCAAGGAATGGTGGGCCGGCTTCCAGAACGACTTCAACGGAAGCCACGACGGGATCAACCTGAATGTGGAGGTCGTCTCCTGGAACGACATCTACACCGTGGTCAACACCCGGATCTCCAACAATGACGCCCCGGACATCCTGAACATCGATGTCTTCGCCGACTACGTGGCCGACGACCTGCTCCTCCCCGCGCAGGACTACGTCTCCGACGAGACCTACGCCAAGTTCTATGACGCCTTCCTGGAGCAGTCCAACATCGACGGCACCATCTGGGCCATCCCCGACCTGGCCTCCGCCCGCGCCATGTACTACAACAAGGGCATTCTGGAAGCCGCCGGCGCGGAAGTTCCCACCACCTGGGACGAGCTGAAGGACGTCTGCGCCAAGATCAAGGCCTATGACTCCAGCATCTATCCCTGGGGCATCGACATGACCACCGACGAAGGCCAGGCCGCTTTCGCCTACTACATCTGGAACAACGGAAGCGACTTCACCGACGCCTCCGGAAACTGGACCTTGAACGCCGACGCCAATGTGGAAGCGATTGAATACGCCATCAGCCTGGTCAAGGACGGCTACACCAACTCCGACCCCGCCACCGAGACCCGCTATGCCCTGCAGGATCTGTTCGGCGCGGGCAAGCTGGCCATGGTCATCGGCCCCAACTCCATCCCCACCTACATCGCCGACAACTATGCCAAGGCCAATACCCCCGAGGAAGAGCAGATTGACTTTGCCTTTGCGGCCATCCCCACCAACGGCGGCAACGCCTCCGTCTCCGCCGGCGTCATGGACCGGTTCATGTGCTTCGACAACGGCCATTCCGACGAAAAGCTCGAGGCCATCAAGGAGTTCTTCGACTTCTTCTATGAGGACACCCGCTATTCCGACTGGGTACTGATGGAAGGCTTCCTGCCCGCCACCTCCGCCGGCGGCGAGATCGTGGCCGCTTCCGACCCCGATATGGCCCCCTGGGTGGACATCGTGGGCTCCTGCAAGTTCTATCCCACCGCCAAGGCCGAGTGGGCCAACGTGAAGCAGGGCGTCATCAATGTGGAGCAGCAGGCTCTGATGGGCGGCAATGTTCAGGAGCTGCTGGATGAGCTCCAGGCCGAGATTGAGGCCGAGGCTGCCGGCTGACGCCTCCAATCGCTTCACCGTTCACCGACATGCCACCGCGGGGCCGGGCCTGAACGGCCCGGCCCCCGTTTTCTTCCAGCCGTTCTCAAAGCGCGGCGGTCCCGCCGGGTTTTGACAGCGGCCGGAAGACGCTTTGATTCTGACTATAGGGAGGTGTCCCCGTGAGTACAAAGACCCCTGCTGCCCCTGCGGCATCCCAGGAGCTGGCCAGGAAGGCCCCACGTTCCTCCAAAAGCAAAAAATTCTTCCGCAAGGTCGAGCCCTACATCTGGATTGCCCCCAGCATCATCCTGATGGCCATTTTCATCGTAACCCCCATTGTCAAGGTCTTCCAGCTCTCCATGAGCAAGGTGACCCGGGCGGGTCTGGTCAAGGGCTACAACAACTTTGAGAACTTCTCCAAGGTCCTTAAAAGCCCCACCTTTGCCCTGGTGCTGAAAAACACCATCGTCTGGACCATCGCTGTGGTGGTGATTTCCACCGTGCTGGGCTTCATGCTGGCCCTGGTGCTGAACAATAAATTCCGGGGCCGGAAGGTGGCCCGGGCCATCGTAGTCTTCCCCTGGGCCACCACGCTGGTCATTCAGGCCAGCGCCTGGAACTTCATCATCAACAAGGACTACGGCACCTTGAACACCCTGCTGATGAAAATCGGCCTCATCAGCGCCCCGGTGAACTGGACGCCCACCCCGGGAGCCTACTTCGCCTGGGAGATCGCCTGCGGCATCTTCGTCACCATTCCCTTTGTCACCTTCTGCGTGCTCTCCGGCCTCCAGAGCATCGACGCGTCCTATTACGAGGCCGCCACCGTGGACGGGGCCGGGTACTTCCAGAAGCTCTTCAGCATCACCCTGCCCCTGGTGAAGTCCTCTTTGACGGTGGCCACGGTGCTGAACATCATCTACGTCTTCAACTCCTTCCCCATCATCTGGACCATGACCAAGGGCGACCCGGCCAACCACACGGACACCCTGGTCACCTACCTCTACAAGCTGGCCTTCTACAACGGCAAGCAGGGCGAGGCCTCCGCCGTCTCGGTTATCGGCTTTCTCATCCTGCTGGTCTGCGCCAGCGTCTACATGATCTACACCCTGCGGAAAGGAGATGACGATTTATGAGCCAGCCCGTGAATACCGTGAAAAAGCCGGTTTCCATAAAGAAAACCATTCTGCGCGTCCTGCTCTATTTCGTCGTCCTGGACGTGTGCGTCATCACCCTGTACCCCTACTTTGCCATGCTGTGCACCGCCCTGAAAAACCGAGTGGAGATCTTCTCCGGCGGCACCGTCCTGCCCGTCGTGCCCCTGTGGTCCAACTTCATCGACATCTGGAGCCGGGCTCCCATGGCCAAGTACATGCTGAACTCCGTCCTCATCGCCGGCGGGTCCACCATCATCGCCATGCTCTGCGGCATCCCGGCGGCCTATGCCCTGGCCCGGATGAAGTTCAAGGGACAGACCGCTTTCCTGGGCTTCGTCATTGTTTCCCAGATGTTCGCCCCGGTGGTGCTGCTGATCGGCATCTACCAGGTCATGCAGCGCCTGGGCCTGACGGACAACATTTTGGGGCTCATCTTTATCAACGCCGCTTTCAACCAGGCGTTCACCATCTGGCTGCTCCGGGGCACCTTCATGGGCATCTCCGCGGAAATGGAACAGGCCGCCACCATCGACGGCTGCACCCGTGTCCAGTCCATGATGAAGGTGCTGCTCCCCGTGGCGGCCCCCGGCATCGTCACCACGCTGATCTTCATCTTCATCAACGCCTGGAACGAGTACACGGTAGCCCTGTGCCTCATCTCCACCGACGACTATAAGCCCCTGACGGTGGGTATCAATACCTTTAACGGGTATAATATGATCGAGTGGCAGTACCTGTTCGCCGCTTCCATCTTCGCCATCATCCCCGTGGTCATCCTGTTTATGTGCATTGAGAAGAACCTGGTCAGCGGCCTCGCCTCCGGCGGCGTAAAAGGCTGATACTTTTTCTCGAGAGAAAAAGTATCCAAAAAGAGCTTTCGCTCGCTCTGATAGTCTGGCAATCCACCTGGCCGAAGCGACGGCAACATAGAATTGCGTTATAGAACCTTGTTTTTGAAACTGGAAAGGAGAAATGCCATTATGAGAATCTTTATCGAGAAGGACTACGACGCCATGAGCCGCCGGATGGCCCAGATCATCGCGGCGGAAATCACCCACAACCCCGCCTGTGTGCTGGGCCTGGCCACCGGCTCCACCCCCGAGGGGGCCTACAAGTATCTGGTGGACTGGCACAAGCAGGGCTGCCTGAGCTTCCAGGACGTGCTCTCCGTCAACCTGGACGAGTACGTGGGCCTGGCCCCCACCCATGACCAGAGCTACCGCTATTTTATGCAAAGCAACCTCTTCGACCATGTGGACATCGTCCCCGAGAACACCCGGGTGCCCGACGGGTTGACCAAGGACCCCGCGGCCTTCTGCGCGGAGTACGACGCCTATATCCGCTCCCTGGGCTATGTGGACCTCCAGCTCCTGGGCATCGGCCGGAACGGCCACATCGGCTTCAACGAGCCCGGCGACTGCTTCGTCAAGGAGACCCATGTGGTGGACCTGGCGGAAAGCACCATCGACGCCAACGCCCGCTTCTTCGCCACCCGGGACGACGTGCCCAAACAGGCCATCAGCATGGGCATCGGGGCCATCATGGGCGCCAAGAAGGTTCTTCTGGCCGCCAGCGGCGCGGAGAAGGCCGACGCCATCCTGGGCTCCATCTGCGGGGCTATCACGCCCCACTGCCCCGGCTCCATCCTCCAGCTCCATCCCAACGTGGCGGTGGTCGTGGACGAGGCCGCCGGAAGCAAGCTGAAAGCCGCCGGGGTAAGCGTATGCGGATAACCGGCGGACAGGTCTTTGACCTGGAACAGGGCTTCACCGCCCGGGATCTCTGCACCGACGGGGCCCTGATCTCCCATGTCAGCGGCGATGGGGACGTTTTGGACGCCTCCGGGTGCTACGTCATCCCCGGCCTGGTGGACGTGCATTTCCACGGCGCGGTGGGCGAGGATTTCAGCGACGCCACCCCGGAGGGGCTGCAAAAAATCGCGGACTATGAGCTTAGCCAGGGCGTGACCTATATCTGTCCGGCGGGCATGACCCTGCCGGAGGACCAGCTGACCGCCATCTGCAAAACCACCGCCGCCCACCGCAGGCAAAATTCCGGCGGCGCGGAGGTGGTGGGGGCGCACTTAGAGGGTCCCTTCCTCTGCATGGCCAAGAAGGGCGCGCAGAACGGCGCGTTCCTCCACGACCCCGACGTCCCCATGCTGGGGCGCCTCCAGGAGGCGGCGGAGGGCTGCGTGAAGCTGGTCACCGTGGCTCCCGAGCAGCCCGGCTCCGTTGAATTTATCAAGGCGGCAAAGGACCTGGGGGTCCATGTCTCCGTGGGGCACACCGTGGCGGACTACGAGACGGCCAAAACCGCCTTTGAGGCGGGGGCGGACCACGCCACCCACCTCTATAACGCCATGCCGCCCCTGGCTCACCGGGACCCCGGCGTCATCGGCGCGGCCTACGAGGTCCCCTCCGTCATGCCGGAATTGATCTGCGACGGCATCCACATTCACCCGGCGGTGGTGCGCCTCACCTTTGGCCTGTTTGGAAAAGAGCGGATGATCATCATCTCCGATTCCCTCCGGGCCACGGGCATGCCCGATGGCGAGTATCCCTTCGGCGGGCAGATGATCGAGGTCCACGGCAACCGGGCCACCATCCTGCACCACCCGGAGACTCTGGCGGGCTCCGTCACCAGCCTCATGGGCTGCCTGCGCCAGGCCATCGCCTTCGGCATTCCGGCGGCGGACGCGGTGCGGGCCTGCACCTACAATCCCGCCCAGTCCATCGGCATCGAGGACCGGACGGGCACCCTGGACGCGGGCAAGGAGGCCAGCATCGTCCTGCTGGACCAAAAGGACCTGTCCATCCGCAAGATTCTCTTCAAGGGCCAGGCCGTCACAGCCTGAGTTCCGGGCTCAACGTTGGACTTGGCGGGATACCCGCCTTTCCATAAAATCAACGGGCCGGGCGGCGACTCCATTTCCATCGTCCCCGGCACCAACAAAAAAGGAGGAATCCCCCGCTTTCACTTGCGGTGCGGCAGTGTGGAGACCTGCCGTAATGCCCGCGGGAACGCGCTTCCCGGGGCGAGGCGGAGACGGCGGAGGCCGCTTCGTCAAAGTGAGTACGCTATGGCAACTCTGAACCTCAAGAGCATCAAGAAAATCTACCCCCACAGCGGCGACCAGAAAAAAACCAAGAAAAAGGCGGCGGACCCTGAAAAGAAGGTCAACCTCCAGGTGACGGACAAGGGCGTCGTGGCGGTGCAGGAGTTCAACCTGGACATCGCGGACAAGGAATTCATCGTCCTGGTTGGCCCCTCCGGCTGCGGAAAGTCCACCACGCTGCGGATGGTTGCCGGCCTGGAGGAGATTTCCGAGGGCGAGCTGTACATCGACGGCCAGCTCATGAACGACGTGGAGCCCAAGAACCGGGACATCGCCATGGTCTTCCAGAGCTACGCCCTCTATCCCCATATGACGGTGTATGAGAACATGGCCTTCCCCCTGAAGCTCCGCAAGGTGCCCAAGGATGAGATCGACAAGCGGGTCAAGGAAGCCGCCGAGATCCTGGACATCACCCAGTACCTGGACCGCAAGCCCAAGGCCCTCTCCGGCGGCCAGCGCCAGCGCGTCGCCATTGGCCGCGCTATCGTCCGGGAGCCCAAGGTGCTGCTGATGGACGAACCCCTGTCCAACCTGGACGCCAAGCTCCGCAACCAGATGCGCGCCGAGATTATCAAGCTCCGGCAGAAAATCAACACCACCTTTATGTACGTCACTCATGACCAGACCGAGGCCATGACCCTGGGCGACCGGATTGTCATCATGAAGGACGGCTGGATTCAGCAGATCGGCACGCCGCAGGAGGTCTTCGACCATCCCGCGAACCTCTTCGTGGCCGGATTCATCGGCACGCCGCAGATGAACTTCTTCGACGCCAAGCTCTTGAAGGAAGACGGCAAATACAGCGTCTCCGTGGGCGGCATCAAGGTGGATCTCTCCGACACGAAGCAAAAGGCCCTGGCGGCCAAGAACGTGGGCTCCCAGGCCATCACCCTGGGCGTGCGGCCCAGCCACATCACCCTGGGCGACGGGGCCAACACCCTGACGGCCACGGTGGACGTGTCCGAGATGATGGGCAGCGAAGTCCACCTCCACGCCAACGCCGAGGGACGGGACGTAGTGGTCATCGTGCCCACCCTGGACCTCTCCAGCGTCAGCTTCGCTCCCGGCACCGCCATCCACCTCAGCTTCGACGGCAGCGTCTGCCATCTCTTCGACAGCGAGGGCAAGAACCTGGAATTCTAAGCGCCTTTGTTTTTAGAAAGCCGGTACGGATTTTCCGTACCGGCTTTTTGCAAAAAGATTGATTTTTTTCCCGGCTTCCTGTAAACTAATGCTTGTCCCAAAATCTTACCAACAGGAGGCGCTCTATGAAAGAGCTTTTTCTTCTGGCCGCCGTCATCTGTTTCGGCATGGCCATTCTGAAATTCTTCTCCGCCCGGATGGACCGCTCCGCTCCCGCTTCCCAGGACGCCGGAACATCCCGGAACGTCATCAGCGGCGAAGAGGCCAAGGAGCGGCTGGAAGCCAATCCGGACGCCATTTTGCTGGACGTGCGGACCCAGGAGGAGTACGACGGGGGCCACATTCCCGGCGCGGCGTGCTTTCCCAATGAGGACATCCTGCCGGAATTCCCGCTCCCCTTTGAGAAGGACGCGGAAATCCTGGTCTACTGCCGCTCCGGCCGCCGCAGCGCCGAGGCGGCGGAGAAGCTGAAGCACATGGGCTATACCAACGTGGCCGACCTTGGCGGCATTGTGAACTGGCCCTATGAAACCACCACCGATTGACTAAGAAGAGCCGCGCCGGAGGGCGCGGCTCTTCTTTCGGGTTCAGTCCTCCGGTACGGCGTAGATGCCGTAAACAAAGAGATCGTCCGGCCCCGCCAGCTCCGGCAGGACGGTCATATCCCCGTCCCCGGTCCACTCCGCCTTCAGCTCTCCGGTGTGGAGCCGGTAAGTCTGCGTTTTTTCCGTTCCATCGCCGGAAGTTACCGTCACCGTCAGCAGCCCGCCGTCGAAGAAGTCTGCGTCCATCTGGGCCTCGATGCTGATGCCCAGGCCGGTAGGAGCCATCTCCTCCGGAGACACCCAGAAGCCATATCGGGCATCGGGGTCGTAATCCTCCTCCACGCCGGTTCCCAACGCGGTCATTTCCGGCATATACCAGACCCCGTCGTCCCGCTGGCTGATGGCGGCGGGGACAATCCGTCCCTCCGCCATGGCTTGCCGGTACTCCGCCAGCTGCTCGTCTGTCAGGTTCTCCCGGATTTGGTAGCGGTACAATCCACCCCGGTCAATAGAAAGGGATACCTTGGCAATATTCTCCCCGGTAACTTGGAAGAGACAGCCGGTAAAGTCGCCGAATTCCGGTGTGGTGCAGCCCTCGCCCACCGAGAACGCGATGCTGCCGTCCGGCGCAGGACCGTAGGTCGTATCGGTTCCCGCGGCATAGGCCGTCAGGCCGAAGGTGGGCACCAGGATTTGGGCCGGCGGCGTCTCCTCCCGCCCGGTGTTTCCGGGGGTCCCGGGCGCCGCTGTAGGCACGGGCCGGAGGGAGAAGCCTCCCAGCACCAGAGCCAGGGCGCAGACGGCGCAGACCGCCGTCCGCAGGAGGACCCGCGTCCAATTCCTCGGCGCCGCAGCGGCTGTAAACGCCGTTTTTGTCCGAGGGCGTCCCCAGCCTTGCCGTTCCCGGCAGGGGGACGCTTCCGCTGTCCGGCGGCGGGCCTCGAAAAGCACCTGGTCATTCAGCCCGGCGGGCGTATGGATACGTTCCGTCAACTTCCGATAGCGATTTTCCATCGTCAAAACCTCCCAATAAGTCCTTCAGCTCCGCCCTGGCCCGGCGGAGGCGGCTGCGCACCGTGGCCGCCGGGACGCCCAGCAGGGCCCCAATCTCACCGCTCTCATAGCCCTCGCCGTAGAAGAGGTGGACCGCCGTCCGCAGCTTCTCCGGCAGACGCCCTACCGCGTCCCACAGCTCCGCCGCCTCCTGGTCCACAGGCCGGGCCATGTCCGGCACCTCGTCCAGGGATATCACTCCTCCCCTTCTCCGGCGGGCCCGCCCCAGGTCGGCACAGCGGTTCAGCGCCGCCCGAATCAGCCAGGCTTTTGTCCGTTCGCCGTCCCAGCCGCCGGCCCGCTGTTCCAGCAGGCGGAGGAAGACGTCCTGATAAACGTCCTCCGCGTCGGCGGCGTTTTGCAGCCGGCACAGGGCCAGGCGGTACACCGTGTCGCCATAGGTTTTCATGGCATTGCTCAATTCCTGCTCCGTCAAGGCAATGCCTCCTTTCCTTGGTCTGAAAAGCGCCTTTCACTCATAACACGTTTGGGGAAGCCCTTCTGTTCACTCCGATGAAAAAATTTTTCCCATTAAAACGGGCGGACGCTTTGGCCTCCCCCTAACAGGGATATCTACGACTCGAGGAAGCACCCTGGCAGGAATCACGCTGAGATTTCCTGCCGGGGCTTTCTTTGTCCTGTTGGATGTACCCTACAACGCAGCCAATATCATTGTAATGAATTTCAATGGTCTGCATCGCGTCCTTGGACCACTTAGTACATTTTTATGCACCACGATCTTCTGAATAAACAGTTGCAGCAGTTCTGGCATCAGCTCCGTAATGTCCGTGCAACGCTTGGCCTTGGCGATGAAGCCGTCGGTGCTGGAAACCGTATCCCGCAGCTTCTGAATGGCAGCTTCCTTCACTGGGATTTCTGCCGCCAGCTTTTCCTGTTCCTCCGTGTAGCAGCCGGACAGCGTCTGA
The DNA here is from genome assembly GCA_910574635.1 of Oscillospiraceae bacterium. Classification (GTDB taxonomy): domain Bacteria; phylum Bacillota; class Clostridia; order Oscillospirales; family Oscillospiraceae; genus Oscillibacter. The sequence continues at coordinate 33,826 of CAJTCG010000018.1, forward strand.
AACTGCTCCACCGAAATATGGCCGAGCATGCCCTCCTTCACTCCGGCGTCCTCCATCAGATCGTAGACAGAGGCGATGATCTCGCTCATGGTGTATTCGGACACGTCGTACTCCCTGCCGCCGTAAGTCTTGCGGACGATGAAGGGCAGGCCCAGGGCGCTCTGGCGGGTATGGTGGGTCATGGAGTAGCCCACCAGCCCCACTCCCAGCTCGGACGCGATCTGCTCCATAATAGCCATCTTGCCGATGCCGGGGGGGCCATGAGGAACACGGGCCGCTGCCAATGAAATTTCCGATTTCTGCCGTCAGACCGGGGAGCCGGTCTATATCACCCGCAACGGGGCGGGGGACATGGTGGTGGTCAGCATGGAGGCTTACGAACGCCAGCAGGCCCTGATCGACCTGTACGGAAAGCTGGCCGTGGCGGAACAGGAGATCGCCTCCGGCGCGGAGGGGGAAGACTTTCTGACCTTCGCCCGCCGGTTGAGGGAGTCTGTACATGGAGCGGTATAAGGTCAAAATCTATCCCCCCGCCCAGCAGGACCTGCAGGAGATTGTGGACTATCTCAATACCCTCTCGCCCGGTGCCGCCCTGCGGTATTACGACAAGCTGACTGAGGAGATCGCCAGCCTGTCAACCATGCCGGAGCGGTGTCCCAAGCCCCGGGATCTGGCTTTGGCGGCAAAAGGCTACCGGTATCTGATTTTTATGTCGTATCCGGAGGCACGGTGCAGATACGGTGCATCCTGTACGGCCGCAGAGATTACCGCGCACTGCTTTGAAGTAAATTTGAGGAAGCACTGATTAAAGCAAGTAAAAGCCAGGCAAACAGACAAAGGTAAAGGAAACGTCCAACAAAGGGCCATATTCTGGGATAAATTCCTCGCTTTTCCAGTCCCAGCCCGGTCGAAGGGCGCAAAAACCTTAGGCGGGGCATAGGGAACCGCCCGCCCTGGCAAGCATGTACAGATTTGCGCTGGCGAAGAGAACGTGTAATCGGTTAAGATTTTTTCTCAGACCCCGGTAAACGGTTTTTCGAAAACCGAAAATGTTCTTCACAATCCTGCAGGGATGCTCCACCTTGCAGCGTACGGCAGTTTTTCGGTTTTCAATATACCGCTCCCAGTCAATGGCATTGTCTGAAACCTTGAGGAACCGGCCCGGCCTGCGGTTGATGCGGTATTCAATGGCAAAAAGCTGCGGATTGCTTTTGATTTCTGTGGCGTCTACGATGCTGCCGCCCCGCATCATCCGTCCAGCCCGCTCCAGGCAGATGCCCTTCTCGTCCAACAGATGCCGAAAGTGCAGCAGGGTCGTGGCGTCCGGAACATCCTGCTCGAAAAAGTTGAACCCCTTAAATTTGCGCATGGCATAGCTGTCATAAATTGCGTCCTCTACTCCTTCATCGGATAAGCTGAACCAGCATTGCAGCAGATACATCCGCAGCATGGTTTCTATCTCGATCGGCGGACGCCCGCGTTTCCCGGTTGGATAGTGGGGGACGACCAGCGATACCCATTCCTCCTCCGCGCCCCCTTTCCCTTACTTTATCACATCTTTTATCATTTGGGGGGATTAAATCAGCGTTTCCCAAAGTTTTCAACCCGCTTGAACCCGGTAAAATCGGGGTCAATAGTAACAAACTGATAACACTGAATTTACAGCCGTTTGGCATAGTCCAGGCTGACCCACCCGGCCCCGCTTTTCAGCTTGCCCCATTTGGTGGTCCCCTTGCCGGTGGCTTCCTCCACAATGGTATAACCCCCCGGTTTGATATAGCCCTTGGAACCATTTTTGATGTCCATTTCGTAAAGTGTGTGGTTTAGGGTGTGAAATGCAGGTGGTTGGCCTGACAAATTATTTTATAATTAGGGTAAGAAGCCGGTCTCAAACGGTTTCGGCCAACGAAAAGCCGATTTTCCCAGAATGGAAGAATCCGCTGTGAAAACCTAACGGCCAGATCGCGGCGATCGCCACACAGGCAGCGCGCGCATCCGGCAAAGCTGTCAACACGCACAGCAGGGGGTTACTAAACGATAGTGAGGAGTGCTACAATGAAAAATTCACGAAACGAACGGATCGTCTTGGATTCCTGGCGAAGATGCGCACAGGCGGGACTCTCGCCTGATTCCACCCGGCAGCTTTACCCGCTCTCGGATCAGCAGCTTAAAACGCTGTGCGAGCAGTCGCACAACGACATTTCCGCCTTTGAGTCCTGTGCGGTGCCCGCCGCCGCCAGCCTGCCAAAAGCCTCCGCGTTTCTTCTGGTCAGCCAGCAGGGAATACTACTGAAAAAAAATACCTGAACTTCCGCTTTTCCGGCTTTTCAGACCTGGTTTCTCTTTTTCCGAGGCTCATGCGGGCACCAATGCCGTTGCCCTGTCCATTCGGCACAGCGAGCCGATGTGGACCTTCCCGCAGCAAAACTACTGCACCCTTTTAACGAACTGCACCCTGTACAGCGCCCCATTCACCCCTGATCGCTCCTCTGTCACGTTAGCCATTGTTACAAACCAAAAGCAGATATCCGAGTGGCCTCCCGTGCTGCTCCGGCAGCTGATCAGCAGCATGTCGCTGGAGCTTCGGCAGGTGACACGCTCCCACATCCGCCAGAAAACGGAGTCCATCCATTTAACCGCGCGTCAGCGGACGATTCTTCTGCGCATCGCCGGAGGCATGACCGACCGGCAGATCGCGGCCGACCTGCACATCACCCAGGAAACCGTACAGTACCACAAAAAGAACCTGTACCGCCAGCTGGACGCCGAAAACGCCGTGCGGGCCGTGGTCAAAGCACTACAGCTGGGGCTGCTCTCGCTGGAAGATCTCCCGGTTTAGGCGGACCCGGACTGCGGAAACCGGTAGGATTCTGCATCGCTCAGGCAAAACTACTGAAATTAGGGAATTGAAAAAGCTTTGCGTATTTTACATAATTAGCATGAGGTTTGAACCAAAGACACCTCGTATAAGCCCGGGCAGCTCACAAGTAAGGTAGGAGGTTTTTATGAGCAGCAATGTGAACATCAAATATGTCAACCACTCCATGAATCTGGATCAGCCGTCTGTATTCGTATTCACCAAAAACGAGATCCCCAGCTTCGACGCCCTGCGGGAGGGCGTGGCCTGGCGTGTGATTAACAAGGTCGGGCGCGGCTCCTCCTGCAACTTCACCTTCCCCATCTCCACTGAAATCAGCGCCTCCTGGAACGACGGATGCTGCCGGACGGCTATGCTGCCCGCAGTCATCGGAAGCCGCTTCTGCGTCGCCAAGGACAGCACCGGCATTGTCCTTCGGGCCGATGGAAACGCCTCCAGCACGACCTCCATCGACGTTTGCAGCGACATCCAGACCCCAGGCGGCGTCAGCGTCAGCCTGTATAAGGACGGCCGCGTGGTCATGACCAAACAGGTCGTGTCCTACAATCAGAAGGCGACCTTCGTGCTGCATCCCAAGCTGTACTGGGGCCTGGCCTCCGAGATCCAGGAGGGCGACCAGCTCAGCTCCGCGGTCCTCAACTCGGACAGCTTCTTCGAGCAAGACCTGGAAGGCGTATCCGAGGTGACGGTGGGCCTGTACGGAAACGCCGAGGACGGATACTCCTTCAAAATCGACGGCTGGAAGTGACCCCCTCCGTCCCCGGCTTCCGCTGGAGAGGTCAAATCCAGCATATCCCACCCACCGAACTCCCAAATCTATCATGAAAGGCTGTCTAATTATGAGCAATCAAATCAAAATTACTTATGTGAACCGCTCCATGAACGAGGACCTCCCCAAGATCTTCCTGTTCCTCAAGAACGAGATCCCCACCTTCGACGCGCTGAAGGACGGCGTGGCCTGGCGCGTCATCCCCGACGTGGGCCGCGGCTCCCAGTGTACGGTGACCTATCCCATCGAAACCGCGGTCAGCGCCTCCTGGAATGACCACGCCTGCCGCACCGCCATGCTCACCGCCTCCATCGGCAAACGCTACCACATCATAGAGGACGGGACCGGCATCACCATCGACGAGGACGGCAACGCCGGCAACACCCGCTCCATCGACGTGGCCAATGATATCCGAGTACCCGGCGGCATCAGCGTCGATCTATACAAGGACGGGAAGCTGATGATGCGGAAAAAGACGGTGGCCTACGACCAGAAGGCGACCTTCGTGCTGCATCCCAAGCTGTATTGGGGCCTGGCCTCCGAGATTCAGGAGGGCGATCAGCTCAGCTCCGCGGTCCTCAACTCGGACAGCTTCTTCGAGCAAGACCTGGAAGGCGTGTCTGAGGTGACGGTGGGCCTGTACGGGAATCCCGAGGAAGGCTATCGCTTTGAGGTCGAAAGCCAGAAGTAAGCCTGCGCCTTTGGATACCCGCTCATCGCTGCCGGAGCGGCGCTCCAGCGCTGTTTGAGGAAAGCCAGTCCCTCCCGGGAAGGCCGGCCGTCCGCCCGGGAAGAGACTGGCCTTTTTCTGTCTGGCCGCCGCGCCAACAGCTGCGCGGCGTGCCAGAGCGATTTGGATATAAACGGAGTTGAATATATGCCAGAATATTCAAAAGTACAGTTTATCGCATGGGAGATCTACACCGGGGCGGTATATGGACCGTCGGGCGCGGACCATTATGCCGGCCTCGCTCCGGCGGCGGGAGACCGGCGGTTTCATGTGCTCAGCCAATGCCTGGATATCATGGCGCGCGTCGAGTTCACCCGCCGGGCCATTGAGACGGCCTATAAAAATGCGCAGGCGGATTCCGAAACACTGAAAATCTTTATGGCGCCGGAGTTCCTATACAGAGGGGCGGCAGGGGCGTACTTCTACGACCTGCTGAACGGCTGGGAGAAGGCGCCCGCCTCCTTTGGCCCCCTGCCCGCTTATTTTAAAGGGCCTTGGGGCGGCCTGTTTGGCGAGCTGCGGGCATTGGCGGCAGAGGAGCGGTTCCAGGACTGGGTCTTTGTATTCGGCAGCGCCATAGGCGCCAGCTTTCCTCTCTCCTCCGTAATTCCCGGCGATCCCCGCTTTTCCGCTGCCACGGGCTGCAACATAGCGCTGATCCAATGCGGCGGCAGTACGCCGCGGCAGCGCGACGCCTGCTACTTCACCGAAAAGCACCTGAAGTCTGCCATTGACTTCGTGAACTTCACCCTGCGCAATGCCACGCCGCGGATACTCACCGATCAGGACATCGCCCATGGCAGCCAGCCCACCTGGAGAATTCTGGACCGCTTGATCCAGGAGGACCCCAACGGTCTGGGCGGCTCCCTGTTCCGGTTTCCCCACCTCCGCAGAAGCGGCGGGCAGATCCTCCAGTTCGGCCTTGAGCTGTGCCTGGACCACTGCGTGGGCTATGTCACCGCCGGCGGCGCGCCCTCGCCCACCGGCCGGCTGGCTGCAGGCACAACCCTGGTGGATATCCAGCTTGTGCCCTCCTGCGGGATGTCGCTGATTCCAACCTCCCTCGCCCTCGGCCCTCGGAGCGGTCCGCGGAATTTCTCCTATGCCTTCAACTGCGATGGACTGATCCCGATAGGCGGCAGCGGCCATGACCGCAATACGCACATTCAGCTCTGGAACGAGCTTGAGAGCGGGGAAGGCTACCAAGCAAATGAAGTGGCGGTCATTCGGAGAGGCTATGCCGAAGCGGGGCATATCCCCGTCGATGCCGCCGCCGCGGATCTGTCGGCGCTGGCTCCGGCCGAGGAAATCCCGCACACCCTCAGGATCGATGTGCAAAACATTTTGGCCGGCGACCTCTGGCGCAGCCACGAGCCCTTCCGGACAGGCCAAAACAACCACGGGCAGTTCTGGCCCCACGGACCCGGCTTCATCCGCACGCTGGACCCCCAGCCGTTGGCGGAGGCCCGTGAATCCCTGATTCCATCCGCAAATGGGGCAGGGCCGTCCCTGCCGCTGCATGAGCATCCCGCCACCGCCTTGAAGGCGCTGGCCAGCGGGGAGGAAACGAGCTGAGCTTCGCGCGGCGGCCTGACCCACCGTGCGAAGCGGCGCGGCTGAAGCAAGGCCGCGGCCCCAAGCTAACAGTTTTTTACCGGCGGAGTGCCCCTGCCCGTCCGGCGCCCTCGGAGCGGCGGCAATTTTCGTCCGTTCCGGGGGCTGCTTTTGGGCGTTTTAGCACTGCGACGCGATATTCTGCGCCCCAAAAGCTATATCCCCAGCATGACCGACGAATGGAATACCTCCGCCTCATGGGTAAACTCCACGCCGCCGGAATACTTTTCCGCAATCGCCTCCACGCTGGCCAGGCCAAAGCCGCTGTGCTGGTCTTTGGTGGACAGATAGCGGCCTGCCTCCATTTTTACGGTCCCGTTAAAGCCGTTGTCCACGGTGACCGCCAGCATCTTCCCGAAGCAGGCCATGTTGAAGCGGATAAAACGGGCCTCGCCCTCCACCAGAAGCGCGGCGTCAAACGCGTTTTCCAGCAGGTTCCCGATCAGGACGGACAGATCAATATCCTGGACGGCCAGATCCGCCGGGATCGCAATACGCGCTGAAAAGCAGATGTCCTGCTCCGCCGACAGCATTCGATAATAGTCGGCCACCGTGTTCACCACGGCGTTATCGCACAGCTTGGGGATTTCGAGCTCCTTCGTGACCAGCAGGTAATGGTCCAAATACTGCTCCACCTCCTTTACGTTCCCGCCTTGGAGGAAGCCCTGTATCGTAATCATATGGTGTTTGAGATCATGGCGCATCCGCCGGGTTGCCTCCATATTGTTGCTGATCCGGCGGTATTGCTCCACCTGAAGGGAGAGCTGGCAATGCAGCTCGTCATATTTCCGCTGGGCGCTCATTTTCTCATGTGTGATGTCCAATAGCTTGAAGCAGATGCCGTTCATCGCAAAAATTGAGATCAGCAGAGCGATATAGAGAAGCAAATTCATTGGCTCATAAAGATTGAGGTAGCCGAAGCAGATCAGGCCGCTGGACAGCGCCACGCACAAAACGATGGACAGCGTGGATATGTAGATGCTCTCCCTGTTCGTAAAGCTGTCCGCCATGATTTGGTAGTGCCGCTTGAGGACGAAAAACAAAACGGGCAGGAACGCCGCGGCCGCCAGAAGCAGAATCAGCGGCGTACAAATACCACAGGAAGCAGAAAATCAGGCTCACAAAAAAAGCCATGTTGACCTTGACAAACAGCCAGGGGTCGGAGGCCGACGCACGGTGCAGCGCACATCCTGTCAGCGCGAACGCCGCCGCAAGCCCCGCAAACAGAATCAGCATAACGGCCCCGGTTTTCCGGAGGGGAAAGCGAAGCTGCCCCGCAAAAGGCTGAATGCACAGGAGCGCAAAGGGCCCAATCTGTATCAGCCAGCCGAAAAACAGTCTCCAAAAGATCACTCCTCAGCCCTCCTCGCTAAACGAAAGAGAAAGCTTTGATACTGTCTTTTCAGCTCGGTCCGATTGCTTCTGGACAGCATGATCTCTGTGCCGCCTGCTAAAATTACCCGGTCAAACAGGAAGGACTCCACAAACCGCATATTCACCACATAGCTGCGCTGCGCCCGCAGGAAAGCATCGTCCAGCTGTTCAAACAGCGCGTCCAGAGAGGTATAGGTGCGGAAGTCGCTTTTGGCGGTATGTACAATGCACAGCTTGTTCAGCACTTCGATAAACACGATCTGCTCCATCGGCACCGGAATCGTTCCCTGATTCGTCTTTATCACCAGGCTTTTCCGGGGAGGTTCCCCCAGCCGCATCAGGCACCGCTCCATCGCCTCCGCCACAGACTGGGCGCTCAGCGGCTTCGTGAGATAGTGGGCGGCGTTCAGCCGGAAGGCTTCCACGGCATACTCCCGGCTGACGGTGGTGAACACGATCTGCTGGCGGGCCAGGGCACCGGCCCGCTCCGCCGCCTCCATCCCGTTCATGCCGGGCAGGTAGATGTCCATAAAAAGAATGTCATACCGCTGAGCTGACGCCAAAAAATCCTCCCCGCCGGAAAATACATCTATGACGGCCTCCAGCCTCTTTTTTTCGCAAAATGCCTGGACCATCTCCCGCAGCAGGAGCAGCTCGTTCTTTTCATCATCACACAAAGCGATATGCAAATCAATCTCCCCTTCAGACCGGCGGCGCAAAATACCGGACGTGCGCCTGTCAGTATGAGCCGGCGCGCGGCTTTTGGCCGGTCAGCGCCCCAGTACTGCAAAAACCCCTGTGTCCGTACCAACACAGGAGTTTTGGGCGGCTCACCGGATTCCTTGCTGCCGGTATTTGAAACTCAGGCCATCGGAGTCAGGGACGGGCGAATTCTAATCGACACGGATAAATCCGACGGCACCGCCGGGAGGGGCTGGCGGTGCTGAGCCGCCTGTCCTCTTAGCCGGATCAATCGGAGTAAGGCGGAAGCATTGCTGTACCCTGGATAAGCCTTTTTACGTTTGTATTATAACACAGCAGATAAAAATTTCCATACTGATTTGGCAAAAATAATATGCCTTTCCGTAAATATGTAAGCGGAGGGAACGGCAACGTCTTGAGTGGGGGAACCGCATAGCCCGTGGCCAAGATTTGGATTTACCGGGAGCAGGGCGGCGTTCTACGCTTTCGCTGGAGGCGAGGCCGGTTTTTGGGGACTGATAAAGCACAGCGACCACAAGTATAGCGGCAGCAGCGGCACCGATGCCGGAGGCCAAGCCCCCGGCAGGATAGGAGAAAGCAATGGCACACATGAAAAGCAAAACCCTGGTCGAAAAGGCCGTTGACATCGCAAAGAACTATAAGACCCTTTATGTTATGGGCTGCTTTGGCTCGCCTATGACGGCAGCAAACAAGACCAGGTACACGCAAAATCACAGTTATAACAAAGCGGCGGCAAGGGCGGCCATGATTAAAGCCGCCACATCCGACACGTTCGGATTTGATTGCGTTAATCTAATCAAGGGCATCTTGTGGGGGTGGAGCGGCAGCAAAATCAAAACTTACGGCGGAGCTACATACCCCACGACTACCGCCATTAGCGCCGGGGCTTGCCCGGACGTTGGAGCGGACGGCATGATCGCGAGGTGTACCGGCGTCAGCACCACCGGCTGGACCTCCATGGTGCCGGGGGAGGCGGTATGGATGAGCGGACACATCGGCATTTACATCGGGGACGGGCTTGCCGTCGAGTGTACCCCGAAGTGGGAAAACAAGGTCCAGATCACCGCCGTTGGAAACATTGGAGCAAAGGCCGGGTATAACACCAGGACCTGGACCAAGCACGGCAGAATTCCCTGGGTTGACTATTCGGATCACAGCTCCGGCCCGGACACCGGCCGCCACGCCGAAAGAGGTCACAGCAAAGGACGCCCAGACTTTTAACAAGACCCTGGCCGGGATCTACGCCGTAAACGCCGCAATAGTCCCTGCCGTCATACCGCAAGCAGATCCTATCCCAATGGGAGCTGTCCAATCGCGATAGGTAATCCTTTGATGTTATCTCTTGATTTTCCCCCGCTCTAAACCGGACGTGAGACTTCCGCCTCATCCGGCTTCTCTTGTCGCCACAACATCGAACACGCTCCCGCTCTGCCGCGTAAAAAGACTTCTTCTTGTAAACATAACCCAGTCCAATCACGGCCTTTCACACTGTTTCGTTACTAACAGACAGTCCCTGTTTTTCGATAAACTCGTCGATTGTAATATCCGGCTGGGCTACGATCAGTTGGTCTATGCCCTGCAAATCTTCTTCCGTCAGTGCCGGTTTCCTTCCTCGCCGGCTGGTTTGAAGTTCTACACTGCCGGTTTTCTTCTATCGTGGGTCTGTCCATATGCCTGCACCAGCAGTCTTCGCGCCTCATTGTGTAACATTGCTATCACCTTCTGATTACATTCTACACCTTTAGTCATTCACTGCTATTTTATTGGATTGCTAAAAAATATCGTCTCTTCTTCAATTTTGCTCTTGACATTCATTGCTACAATGCCAACAGGCCGGGAGAGGCACGCCAGCCAGGCGTGCTTTTCTCGTACTCACACCTAAGCTACAATGGAAGGGAAATTGGCCTGACGAGACTTTTAATGGACTATCCATGTCCGGCTGCTAAACAGTCAGCCATCCTTCCACTGTAGCGTTCGGTTGAGGCAGGTTGAACCACTGGACACCCAGGATGTTCGTGTGACCAAGCAATTTGAATCGGCAGTGAGAAAACGATGGCCGCCAATTTGAAACTGATTGGACAGAGAGGGATAAAAGAAATGAACGCAGTAGGGATCGACGTTTCCAAGGGAAAAAGCACAGTAGCCATTATGCGGCCCTTTGGCGAAGTGGTCGCAGAACCATTTGAGGTGTCCCATACGGATGTGGAGCTAAGGAAATTGGCCTGCTTTCTGGAGAAGCTGCCCGGAGAAACACGGATCGTCATGGAATACACCGGAAGCTACTGGCAGCCTATCGCCAAGGTGTTGCACGATTCGGGCCTTTTTGTTTCTGTCGTGAACGCACTGCTGATCTACAAATATGGCAACAATTCCATCCGAAAGGGTAAGACAGACAAACTGGACGCTGTGAAAATTGCAAATTACTGTCTTGACCGTTGGACAGATCTGGAACGTTACGCTCCTGCTGATCAGATTCGGCAAACACTTAAAACATGCCGCCGCCAGTACGACCAGTACATAAGATTGAAGGTCAATCTCAAAAACAATCTGATTGCGCTGCTGGATGGGACGTTTCCTGGCCTCAACACTCTGTTCAAAAGTGCCCCCAGGGATACGGACGGACACGAGAAATGGATCGATTTCGCTGCAAAATTCTGGCATCTAGAGTGTATCTATGGGAGTTCTGAAAAAGCATTTACAAACCAGTATCAAAAATGGTGTGCCAGAGCCGGATACAGATTCAGCGAGGAAAAGGCTGCGTCCATCTATGCTTACGCTGGCTCACAGGTGAATACACTTCCCATGACCGATGCGGTCAAATGCCTCGTTACCCTTGCAGTATCTCAACTCAACACAATCATAGAAACGATTTCCGTGATCCAACATGAGATGCTCTCTCTGGCCGCTCAACTTCCAGAGTACCCTGTCGTGATGCGGATGTTTGGTGTTGGCCCTGTCCTCAGGCCTCAGCTTATGGCAGAGATTGGCGACGTGCGCCGTTTTGACCGTAAGCAGTCCTTAGTGGCCTTTGCCGGTGTGGACGCGCCACCTTGCCAGTCCGGTACGTTTGAATCGAAGAATAGGCACATTTCCAAGCGTGGCTCTCCCAGACTGCGTAAAACGCTTTTTCAAGTCATGTCTACCATCATCCAGCACGCACCCGCTGATGATCCTGTATTTCAGTTCCTCGATCGTAAAAGGCAGGAGGGCAAGCACTACTACGTCTACATGACTGCTGCGGCGAACAAGTTCCTGAGAATCTACTATGGCACTGTCATGGCTTATTTAGAGAAGCTGTAACTCCATCGTAAACGATGATTTTCATTCCAATTCTACAGCCGCCGGAACTCGACGGCTTTCTTTGCTATGCCCATTTTCGTGGAATCAACTTCTTCAGCTTTTTATACTTTTAGGTCTTGACAACTCTTGGCAGGTTTAGCAAGTCTTGTGTCTGTAACAAAGATGTAACATACAAATTGTGGTTTGGGCTTGCAAGGGCGGGGAAAATATCTTACAATAGAGCTTGAGCCTTTTGGTCCCAAACTTTGAAACGAAACGAGGTGCGCGCATATGAAAAAGACGCTGGCCGCTTTCTTCCTGGCCCTGGCCCTGCTGACAGGCGGCGCCGCCGCTTTCTCCGACGTGGACGAGGGGCTGTACTATGCCGCGCCCATCGCCTGGGCCGTGGAGCGGGGCATTACCACCGGAACCTCCGAGGACACCTTCTCTCCCGACGCCCTGTGCACCCAGGGGCAGATCCTCACCTTCCTCTGGCGGGCCGCCGGGTCCCCTCAGGCCGAGGCCCTGGAGGCCGTATCCCTCAATCCTGCCTTTGCACAGGCCGTGGCCTGGGCCGCGGAGCAGGGCATTTTGGACAGCGCGGACGTTTCCGCCTCTGGGGGGGCCGTCCTCTTCAATCCCTCCGCCCCCTGCACCCGGGGCGCGGCCATGAGCTTCCTCTGGCGCTACGCCGGTTCTCCCGAAGCCAGCGCCCCCGGGGACTTTACCGACGTGGCCCCCAACGCCCCGTATGCCCAAGCCGTGGCCTGGGCCGTGGAGCGTGGCATCACCTCCGGCACCTCCGAGGCCACCTTCTCCCCCGGCGAGACCTGCACCCGGGGACAGATCGCCACCTTCCTGTACCGCTGCCTGAACGAGGGCGGAGAAAAGGCCGCCCTGCCGGAGGAGGTGATTCCGCAGGCCCCCGCCGGTCCCGAGCCGGAGGAGAGAATCCAGCGGACCTATACCGGGACGGGCCAGGCCCATTCCCTGGGCCTGGACGGCAGCGAGTTTACCAGCGCGGGCGAGTACGAGGCGGAGGTCACCGTGGACGTTTATTCCCCCTACGAGGCGGTGTTTACCGTCAAGGTGCCCTTCCCCCTGTACCAGGCCTGCGCCTACACCGTGCGGTTCGAGGACCCGGAGACCCCCGGAAAGGGCTACCACTTCACCTGCTTCCGGCGGGACGAGGCTTTCTCCGACATCCTTCCCTGGGTGGGGGACTCCGTACAATTTCTGTTTTCCAATATGTCCGGAGAAGAGACCCGGGCCGATTATACCGCCGCCTCCCAGGAGGAGGGACGGACGGACGGCGTGCTCTCCTGGCGGGTGGTCTTTACCAACGGAGAGGGCAACTTTACCTACGACCTTCTGGAGGGGCTCCGCCTCAGCTGCCGGGTCGACGCGAAGGTGCCAGCGGGCTGACCGCGCGCATATCAACAGGGCTGTGCCTTTTGGCACAGCCCTGTTTTTATCTTATTCCTTTGCCTGGAAAATGGCCCTCATGCCCTTGTAGGTTTCGTAGCAGTCCAGCTTGGAAACCGTCTCGAAGGGGGCGTGCATGCTCAGTACCGGAACCCCCGCGTCCAGAGTGCTGATGTTCCGGTTGGCCATATACATGGCCACGGTGCCGCCGCCTCCGGCGTCCACCTTGCCAAGCTCCGAAATCTGCCAGATGACTCCCGCCTGGTCAAAGAGCCGCCGGACATAGGCCACCGTCTCCGCGTCCGCGTCGGAGGCCCCGGACTTGCCCCGGGCCCCGGTGTACTTGCACAGGCCCACGCCGTAGTTCAGCTGGGACTCGTTCCGCTTCTCGAACACGTCGGGGTAGTTGGGGTCGTAGGCCGCCGTCACGTCGGCGCTGAGGCAGAAGGACTTGGCAAAGCAGGTCCGCAGGGCCGCGCCCTGGGCGGCGCACAAGTCTTCGATGAAGGTGTCGAAGGCGGCGGACTGCATGCCCGTCACGCCGTCGGAGCCGATCTCCTCCTTGTCTGCCAGGATGCACACGGCGGTCTTCACCGGGGTTTCCTCCAGGTCCAAAAGAGCCTTGAGGGCGGCGTAGGCGCAGACCCGGTCGTCGTGGCCGTAAGCCCCGATCAAGGAGCGGTCCAGGCCGATGTCGCAGGCCTTTACCGCCGGGACGGCCTCCAGCTCGGCGGAAGCGAGGTCGTCCTCCACAATGCCGTACTTCTCGTGTAGCAGCTTCATGACGGCCAGCTTTACCCGGCCGGACTCCTCCTCGTTCCCGATGGGCTCGCTGCCCAGCAGCAGGTTCAGCGTTTCTCCGGGGACGGCCTCCGCCAGGGGCTTCTTGTTTTGAGCGGCCCCCAGGTGGGGCAGAAGATCCGTGATGACCAGCCGGGGCTCCCCCTCCTCCTCGCCGATGCGGACGGTGACCTTGGTCCCGTCCTTCCGGATGACCACGCCGTGGAGGGCCAGGGGGATGGTCACCCACTGGTACTTGCGGATGCCGCCGTAGTAGTGGGTTTTGAAATAGGCCAGCTCGCTGTCCTCATAGAGGGGGTTGGGCTTCAGGTCCAGCCGGGGGGAATCGATGTGGGCCGCCGCCAGCTGGACGCCCTCCGAGAGGGGCTTTTGCCCGATGTGGGCCAGCATAACCGCCTTGCCCCGGTTGCAGACATAGAGCTTGTTTCCAGGATTCACGGCCATTCCCGGCACATAGGGCCGGTAGCCCGCGGCCTCCGCCAGGCGGATGGTTTCCGCGGCGCAGAGGCGTTCCGTCTTGCTCACGTCCAAAAAGCGCTTGTAGCCGGCACAGTAGTCCTCCATGGCCGCCCGGCCGTCGTCGGTGAGGATGTCGTAGCCGTTCTTCTTTGTTGAGAGAAGCTGCTTCTTCAGCTCCTTGCAGTCCGATTTTTCCATAGCAAAATACCTCCATAAAGGGTGATCAAAGTTGCCGCCGCACCGGCTGACCTTCAAAAAGATCCCGCGGCGCAGAATCAAAGGCCGTTATAGCCTTTTGGAAAGAAGTCAGCCGTGGCGCTTTTCCTCCTGGACAGCCTCCACCAGCCGCTCGAAGAACAGGTAGGCGTCCCGGCGGAACTCCTCCGGAGACTCCGTGGCGTTGTTCAGCTCGCAGTCGCATTTGCCCCGGTAGTACTCGTCCTGCTTCTGGGCGTTGAGGCGCAGGCGGGCATACTGTTCCGTGATGTGGTCCCGGGCCATGATGCGCTTCACCCGCAGCTCCGTGGGGGCCGTCACGGCCACGGTGCGGTCGCAGAGACGGTCCAGCCCGCTTTCGAAGAGGTTGATGGCGTCCAAGGCGCAGAGACCTTCCGCGGCCTCCACCATGGCCTCCAGCTCCGGCAGGAGAAAGCGGGAGACAATGGCGTTCAGCTGGTCCAGCCGGTCCCGCTTGGCAAACACCTCCTGGCCCAGCTTCTTCCGGTTCAGCTGGCCGTCGGCGGTGAAGACGCCGGGGAAGCGCACGTTGATGGCGTTTTTGAATTCCTCGCTGCCATTCAGCACCTGGTGGTAGACCGCGTCGCAGTCGATGACGCTTCCCCCCAGCTCCCGGATGGCTTGGAGGGCGCTGCTTTTTCCCGCGCCGGTGCCCCCGGTGACTCCCAGGATGATCCGCTGGCTGTCCGCGTTGATGACGTGGAAGCCCGCGGCCTTTTTCAGCCGGTTGCCGATGGCCAGGCCCAGCCCGCGGTTGTCCGGGCACTGGGCGTAAATCTCCTCCACCTCGCAGCTGTCGAAGCTCCGCAGGGCCTCGAAAACCCGCTGGGCCTGAATCTGCTTGTCGCTGCAGGGGCCCAGGGTGCGGACCACCTGCTGGGTAAAGAGATGGGCGTACTCGTCAAAGCAGATGACGCCGCTTCCCGGGCCCGCCCGCTCCGCGATCTTCCGGGCGGAGTTCGTGGGGGAGCCGGTGACCACCGTTACCGGGGCCTTGGGGGCGTAGTGGCGGTACTTCATGCCCGGCGCGCCGGGGCGCTCGTCCGGGCGGAGGGAGGCGGCCACGGCCCGGTCCACGTCGATGTGTCCGATGAGGCGCTCAATGTCCTCCACCGGCAGTCCGCCGGGGCGCAGGAGCCGGGGAGGCTCCTGCGTCAGGTCCAGCACGGTGGACTCCACGCCCACGGCGCAGCTTCCCCCGTCGATGATCATGTCGATCCGGCCGCCCACATCCTCCAGCACGTCCTGGGCCGAGGTGCAGCTGGGACGGCCGGAGGTGTTGGCGCTGGGGGCGGCGATGGCCATCCCCGCCTCCCGGATAATGGCCAGGGTGACAGGGTGGTTGGGGCAGCGGACACCCACGGTGTCCAGACCCGCCGTAGTCTCGTCAGGGACCGTGGGCTGGCGCTTTAAAACCATGGTCAGCGGCCCCGGCCAGAACTTCCGCGCCAGGGTGTAGGCCACCGGGGGGATGTCCGCGCAGTACCGGGGCAGCCACTGGGCCCCGGTGACGTGGAGGATCAGGGGGTTGTCCTGGGGCCGCCCCTTCACCTCGAAAATGCGCCGGACGGCGGCGGGGTTGGTCCCGTCGGCCCCCAGGCCGTATACCGTTTCCGTGGGAATGCCCACCAGCCCCCCCTCCCGGAGAATCTTGGCGGCGGCGGAAATCTTGTCCTCGATCTCCTTCTGCTGTCCCTTCGTGTCCCGCAAATCATAATAAATCGTCTGCATATTGTTCGCCTCTATCTCTCCGTTCGGGCTTTTGCCCGCGTTTTCCACCACAAAACCGTCTCGCGCGCCGCCCACACCAGGGCCCCCAGGCACAGCGGCAAAAGCAGCAGGGCGCAGATTCCCGCAATGTCCGCGTCCTCGGCGGCATAGGGGTTTTCCGCTCTTCCATAGCGTGATACATACAGCGTTCCCTGCCGCCAGGACCAGGCCAGCAAAGCCTCCAGCCCCGCCAGGACCGCCGTCAGCACCGCGCCCGCCGCCCGGGCCAAGCGCCGCGCCGCCCGCTTCACGCCCCGCCGCCTTTCAGCCGCTCCGCCGTATCCGCCGTAACCAGAGCGTCGATGATTTCATCCAAATCGCCGTTCAGCACCGCGTCCAGCCGGTACACCGTCAGTCCGATCCGGTGCTCCACTACCTGGCTCTGGAGGAAGCGGTAGGTCCGGACCTTCTCGCTGCGCCAGCCGCCGCCCACCTGGCTTTTCCGCTCGGACGCGGCGGCGGCGTCCCGGCTCTCCCGTTCCCGCTGGTAGAGCCGGGAGCGGAGGACCCGCATGGCCTTGTCCCGATTCTTATACTGGCTCCGCTCGTCCTGGCAGGTGACCACCATCCCTGTGGGCAGATGGGTGATGCGGATGGCGGACTCCGTCTTGTTGACATGCTGCCCTCCCGCGCCGGAGGAGCGGTAGGTGTCGATCTGGAGGTCCCCCGGGTCGACAGCTACGTCCACCTCCTCCGCCTCCGGCAGCACGGCCACGGTGGCGGTGCTGGTCTGGATGCGGCCGCTGGACTCCGTTTCTGGAACCCGCTTCACCTGGTGGACGCCGCTTTCAAATTTCAAGCGGGAGAATACGTCCTCCCCCTCCATCAGGACCACGGCCTCCTTCACGCCCCCCAGCTCCGTCTCATTGGCGCTGAGGACCTCCGCCCGCCAGCCCCGGCGCTGGGCGTACATGGTGTACATCCGCAGCAGCTCCCCGGCGAAGAGGGCCGCTTCCTCACCGCCCACCCCGGCCCGAAGCTCCAGGATGACGTTCCGCCCGTCGTTGGGGTCCCGGGGGAGGAGAAGACGTTTCAGCTCCTCCCGGAGCGCTTCCGCCTCCGCCTTGGCGGCGGACAGCTCCTCCTGGGCCAGGGCCTTCAGCTCCGGGTCCCGGAGCAGGGCCTCCGCCTCCGCCCGGCGGCGCTCCGCCGCCTCCAGGGACCCGGCGGCCTCCACCACCGGCGTCAGCTCCTTTAATTCCCGCTGAATCGCCGCCAGCTTTCTCCCGTCCCCGTAAACGGCGGGGTCCGTCAGCTGAGCCTCCAGGTTCTCCCGGCGGAGGGCCAGCTCTTTCAATCTTTCCAACATAGGGCCCCTCCTAAACAAGATGATTTGGCACGCTTTGAGGGAACCCTACCGGCCCGTGGTCTGCAAAAATTCCTGGGTCTGGCGGAGGAACTCCTCCAGCCAGAAGGCGTAGCCCACGGAGCCGCTCCGCAGGGACGCCGCCGTCCGGTGGCCGCAGGGGACGTAATGGTCCATCTGCTCGAAAATCTCCTCGTTCTTGTCCTCGCAGCCCCGGGTCAGCACATAGGAGGCGTTGCGGATATGCTTCCCGTTTTCCTTCAAAAAACTCCGGACCACGGAGCTGCACCGCCCCGCCCACACCGGGGACCCCACGATGACCAGGCGGTAGTCCGTCAGGGGAAAGCGGGCGGGGCACTTCACGGCCGGCAAAGTCCGGCGCATGGCGTCCAGGCCGCACCGGAGCCACCCGCCCCAGCCGCTTCGGTCCACGCTGTCCTGGAGTTCCACCAGTTCCGCCCCCAGGGTTTTGGCAATTTCCTCCATGGCCGCCCGTGTGTTTCCCGTCCGGGAGTAGTACACGCACAGCACGTTGTTCCATGCCACTTGGCGTTCATCTCCTTTAATTCCGTTAATTCAAGTCAAACAGGCTCGTCTTCACCACGGCGAAGGCCTCCCGTAAATAGTAATTCGCGGTGAGCCACCACCAAGGCAGCTCCGCCGGGACGTCGATGGTCTTCAAGCCCTGCCTCCGGGCAATCATATGGGCCCGGAAGCAGTGAAAATCGTTGGTCACCACGGCAATTGTGGCCCTCCCCGTATCCAGGCCCCGCTCCTCCAGCAGGGCCTTGGAAAACCGGAAGTTCTCCGCCGTGTTGGTGGAGCGCTCCTCCAGGAGCAGGCGGGCGTTTTCCGCCCCGTCCTCCTTCCACAGCGCCCGGCGCATGGCCTCCGCCTCGGAAATGGCCTCTCCGGCTCCCTGTCCCCCGGAGAGGACCACCGGCACGTCCGGGTGGATTTCCAGATAATCCTCCGCCGCCCGGATGCGGCTCCACAGGGCCGCGGACGGCGTTTCACCGTTGACCCCGGCCCCCAGGACGATGACCGCGTCCACGGGAATGGCGGAGTTGTCCGCCTCCCCCCGGAAGACGACGGCGGCCTCAATGCCCGCCAGGCACACGATGCCAAGGCCCAAGCCCGCGAGAAAAACGCGGTAACAGGCCTGTCCCCTTCGGGACCGTTTCCCCCAGCGGTGAAGATACATCCCGCAATACCAAATGGCCAGTGTGCCCAGAAGGAAGTACCCGGTGAATTTCATCCCGTTTGGAATCGACACCAGCGCCAATCCGGCACAGGCCAGGGCCAGCCGGCCAATCCGGCGGAGCCTTTTTGCCGTCATGCCTCCCCGGCCTCCTCGCTGAGCTGCTCCCAGCGCTCATAGAGGGCGTCCAGCTCTCCCTGGGCGGCCTCCCTCTGGGCGGTGAGCTCGGTCAGCTTTTCATAGTCGCAGGCGGCGGCTTCCATGCCGACTTCCAGGGCGGCGATCTGTTCCTCCGCCTTGGCGATGTCCCGCTCGCAGATGGTCAGCTGGCGCCGGGCGTTCTGCTGGGCCCGGTTTCCCCGGGCGGGGCGCTCGTTTTTTTCCTTAGCGGGCTTCGGCGGCTCGATTTTCGCCGCCTCCTCCTGGGCCTTCATCTGCCGGTACTGGGTAAAGCCGCAGGGGTAGTCTGTAATCGTCCCCTCCGCCAGCTCCCAGATCCGGGTGGCGAAGCGGTTGATGAAATAGCGGTCGTGGCTGACGAAGAGCAGCGTCCCGTCGTAGGACTCCACCGCCTCCTCAATCCACTCCCTGGAGGCGATGTCCAGGTGGTTGGTGGGCTCGTCCAGGATGAGGAAGTTGACCTCCCCGTCCATCAGCATGCAAAGGCGCAGGCGGCTCTGCTCTCCGCCGGAGAGCACCGACACAGGCTTAAACACGTCTTCTCCCCGGAAGTCGTAAGCCGCCAGGCGGTTCCGGGCGCTCTGGGCGGAGAGGCCCCGTTTCGAGGCCATCATGTTCTCCACCAGATTCCAGTCCGGGTGGTCAAAGCGGATGATCTGGGGCAGGTAGGCGGGCTTGGCCTGGGGCCCCAGCTTGATGCGCCCGTCGTCGGGGTACAGCTCCCCCATGATCATCTTGATGAGGGTGGACTTTCCCGTCCCGTTGTCCCCGATGAGGGCGATGCGCTCTCCCCCTTCGGCCTTCAAGGTGATGCCGGAAAACAAGCGCTTATCCCCGTAGGACTTGGCCACGTTCCGGATGCCCAGCATCTCGTCCCCGTGGAACTCGGCGGTGGAAAACCGGGCGTCCATCTTCCTTGCCTTGGTGGGCTTTGCGGTGGTGCGCATCCGCTCAATCCGCCGCTCGATGTTCACCGCCCGGCGGTAGGTCTTGTCCATGCCCATGAAGGCCCAGACCCGGAGCTGTTCCGCCGCCTTTTCCAGCTGCTCGATTTTCGCCTGTTCCTTCTGATACTGCTTCAGCCGCTCCTGATAGCGGCGCTCCTTCTCCACGGCGTAAAAGCTGTAGTTCCCGCTGTAGAACTCTGCTTTGCCGCCCTCAATCTCAATGACCCGGGTGACCACCCGGTCCAGGAAGTAGCGGTCGTGGGAGATGGCCAGCACCGTGCCCCGGAAGCCCCGGATGTACTCCTCCAGCCACTCCGTGGCGTGGAGGTCCAGGTGGTTCGTGGGCTCGTCCAAAAGCAGGATGTCCGTGTCCTCCAGAATGAGGCGGCCCAGGTTTACCCGGGTCTTCTCCCCGCCGGAGAGGCTGTCGAACAGCTGCTTTCGCTGCTCCGGGGAGATGGAAAGGCCGTTGGCGATTTTATTCACCGCCACGTCCGTGTCATAGCCCCCGAAGACCTCGAACCGCTCGGCAAGGGACCCGTAGCGCCGCAGCAGCGCCGGGTCCGATTCTCCCGCCGCCATGCGGCCCTC
Organism: Oscillospiraceae bacterium; assembly: GCA_910574635.1. Lineage (GTDB taxonomy): Bacteria > Bacillota > Clostridia > Oscillospirales > Oscillospiraceae > Oscillibacter. The sequence goes on from CAJTCG010000018.1 coordinate 54,110, forward strand.
CAGGGCCTCCATCTCCCCTGCCAGGCTTTCCAGCCGGGCGAAGGCGGAGCGGAGCACGTCCTCCACGGTGTACCCCGCCGGGTAGACGGGGATCTGGGAGATGAGCCCCAGCCGGTGGCGGTCGGCGATGGAAACCTGTCCCTCGTCGTGGTCCAGCTCTCCCGTCAATATGCGAAACAGGGTGGTTTTGCCCGCGCCGTTCCGGCCCAGCAGGCCCACCCGCTCCCCCTGGTCAATCTGAAAGGTCAGCCCGTCCAGGACGTTGTGCCCCACCTCAAAGGACTTGACCAGGGAGTTGATCTGTATCTCAATCATAGCGTTTTGTCATTCATTCTCCAGTTTACGTTTCTTGCAGGCGGTCCACCAGCCAGCCGAATTTCATGGAGTGGGACGCCTTTACCAGCACGATGGTCCCCGGCCCCAGCTGCCGCCGGAGCTCCGGCAGGGCCTCCTCCTTCGTGGGGAAGTACAGCACGGACCCGCCGCTGAGGGCCACGCCGTCGGCGATTTTTCCCGCCAGGTCCCCGCTGCCGACGGCAAACACCAGATCGACGCCCAGCATGGCGGCCAGGGCCCCCATGTTGAAGTGCGCCCGGTTCCCGATGGCTCCCAGCTCTCCCATGTCGCCCAAGACGGCCACCCGCTTGTCGCAGTCCGTCCGGGCCAGAATTTCCAGGGCCGCCGCCACGGATTGGGGGTTGGCGTTGTAGCAGTCGTCCAGAATCATCCGCCGCGACCGCAGGCGGAGGACCCGCATGCGGCTTCCCGCCGGGACGTAGGAGGCCGCGCCGCGGGCAATCTCCTCCCGGCTCAATCCCAGGGCCTCTCCCACCGCCGCGGCGATGGCGGCGGCGTAGGCCATGTGTTCCCCGGGGGCGGGGATGCTCAGGGGATTCCGGCCCTTTTCCGTGGAAATGGTGCAGCGGATGCCCTCCACGCCATAGTCGGAAATCTCGGTGATGCGGGCCTGGCAGTGCTCCGACTTGCCGCAGCGCACGGTCCGGAAGGGGACCGCCACGGTGTCCAGCAGGGCGTCGTCTCCGTTGAGGATGGCCAGGCCGTCTTTTTTCAGGTGGGAGAAAATCTCGCACTTGGCCTTCAGGATGCCCTCCCGGCTTCCCAGATACTCAATGTGGGCGTCTCCCACGTTGGAGATGACGGCAATATCCGGCTTCACCATCTCCGTAAGGTATTCGATTTCCCCAAAGTGGTTCATGCCGGTTTCAATAACCGCCGCCTCGTGTTCCCGCGTCAGGCCCAGCAGGGTGAGGGGGGTCCCCACGTCGTTGTTGTAATTCTCCGGGGTCTTCCAGACCTTGAGCTTCGCCCCCAGGACGGCGGCGATCATCTCCTTGGTGGTGGTTTTCCCCACGCTGCCGGTGACTTGAATCACCGGGATGGAAAACTGGTCCCGGTAGGCGGAGGCCAGGGCCTTGAGGGCCAGCCGGGTGTCCGGGACCTGGATGTAAAATTTGTCCTCCCGGAGCGTTTCCGGTACGCGGGCGCAGAGGCATCCCGCCGCGCCGGCGTCCAGGGCCGCGTCGATAAAATCGTGTCCGTCGAACCGTGTTCCCACCCAGGGGAGGAAGAGGCAGCCCGGCTCCGGCCTGCGGCTGTCGGTACAGACCGCGGTAACGGCGGGGGCGTACTCTCCGGGGTTCAGCCATACGCCGTCTACGGCGCCGGCAATCTGGCGGGCAGTCATGGGCTCCATTCCATCGTCCTCCCCGCGCCCCGAGGGGCGCGCTTTCTCTTTATAATTGATGTATCAGCGGCGCTTGATGTGGAGGGACAGCCGCACGATCTCCTCGCACAGCTCCGCGTAGCTCATGCCCGCGGCGGCGGCCTCCTGGGGCACGAAGCTGGTGGGGGTCATCCCCGGCAGGGAGTTGGCCTCCAGGCACCAGAGCTTTCCGTCCTTGTCCAGAATCATGTCCGTCCGGGAGTACACCTGAAGGCCCAGGGCCTTGTGGGCCCGGAGGGCCAGCTCCCCGGCGGCGGCGGCCTCTGCCTCCGTCAGGGGGGCGGGGCAGACCTCCCTGGCGCCGCCCTTTTGGTACTTGGCGGCGTAGTCGAAGTCCTTCCCGGCGGGGGTGGTCTCCACGGCGGGCAGGGCCCGGTCTCCCAGCACCGCCACCGTCAGCTCCCGGCCGTAAATCCGTTCCTCCCAGAGGATCTCTCCGCCGAACTGCCGGACTTTTATCAGCGCGTTCATCAGCTCGCCACGGTCCTCCGGCAGGAAAACCCCCAAAGAGGACCCGCCGGTGGTGCATTTGATGACGCAGGGCATGGGCAGCTCCTGGGCCAGGCGGCAGGCGTCCTCCGGCCTGTATTCCAGCATACCCCACTTCGGTGTGGGAATGCCCTCGGCCAGCATGACCCGTTTTGCCACCGCCTTGTCCATGGCCACGCCCGAGGCCAGATACCCGGACCCGGTGTAGGGCACCCCCAGCAGCTCCAGGGCCGCCTGGATCCTTCCGTCCTCCCCGTCCTGGCCATGGAGGCCCAGGAACACAATGTCCGCCCGGCGGCAGAGCTCCAGCACATGGGGGCCGAACACCTGGGGGCTCTGGTCCTTCCGGCTCCGCCGGACGGCCTCCAGATCCGGGGCCGTGCTCTCAATTTTCGCGTCGGGGCACAGGCCGTCCTCCGCGTCAAAGAGGGCTTCCGGGTCCTCCGGGACCTCCTCCACCCCCAGAAACAAATCGACTAAAATGGCCCGGTGGCCCCGTTCCCGCAGGCTGCGGCAGATGCCGGTGCCCGTCACCAGGGAGACGGCCCGCTCGGTGGAGAGGCCCCCGGCCAGTACGACGATCTTCATGCGATATCCTCCAGCAATGGTATTATTTTCATCTTATTATAGTCCGTTATAGTTTAGCACAAGCGGCCGGTGAATACAACCGCCAAAACGGTTTTTTTACATTCCCGCCCCAAATACCGGAAAGGGCTTGACATGGACCGTACTCCATGTGATACACTGTGTGCCAAACAATCACGCAAACCATACGGAAAAGGAGAACGACCATCATGTCTGAGACTTCTAAGGTTTATTTCGCAGATTTCCGTTGCCCCAGCTGGCGGGAGAACCTGCCCCAGAAGCTGGCCCGGCTGATGATGACCGCCGGGTTCGGCGAGATTGATATGGAGGACAAATTCGTCGCCATCAAGATGCACTTCGGCGAGCCGGGAAACCTGGCCTACCTCCGGCCCAACTGGGCCCGGGCCGTGGCGGATCTCATCAAGTCCCAGGGGGGCAAGCCCTTCCTGACGGACTGCAACACGTTGTACGTGGGCGGGCGGAAGAACGCCCTGGACCACCTGGAGTCCGCCTATGTCAACGGCTTCCACCCTTACGCCACCGGCTGCCATGTGGTTATTGCCGACGGGCTGAAGGGCACCGACGAGGTGCTGGTCCCCGTGGAAGGCGGCGAGTACGTGAAGGAGGCCAAAATCGGCCGGGCCGTCATGGACGCGGACGTGTTCGTCAGCCTTACCCACTTCAAGGGCCACGAGCAGGCGGGCATGGGCGGAGCCCTGAAAAACATCGGCATGGGCTGCGGCTCCCGGGCGGGGAAGATGGAGCAGCACAACTCCGGCAAGCCCTTTGTGAAGGAAAAGAAGTGCATCGGCTGCAAGGCCTGCGCCAAAATCTGCGCCCACGGCGCGCCCCAGTTCGGGCCGGACGGCAAGGCCTCCATCGACATGGACAAGTGCGTGGGCTGCGGCCGGTGCCTGGCGGTCTGCCCCAAGGACGCCATCGACTGTCTCTATGACGAGGCCCCCACCATCCTGAACAAGAAAATCGCCGAGTACACCAAGGCTGTGGTGGACGGGCGTCCCTGCTTCCACGTCTCCCTGGTGCTGGACATCTCCCCCAACTGCGACTGCCACGGGGAGAACGACGTGCCCATCGCCGCGGACGTGGGCATGTTCGCCTCCTTCGACCCCGTGGCCCTGGACCAGGCCTGCGCCGACGCGGTGGTGGCCCAGCCCCCGCTGCCGGGCTCCGTGCTGTTTGACGAGGGCTTCGACTGTAACTGCGGCGACGTTTTCCAGGCGGCCCACCCGGACACCCATTGGCAGTCCTGTCTGGAGCACGCGGAAAAGCTGGGGCTTGGGTCCCGGAAGTATGAGCTTATCAAAATCTGACCAATGCATCGAAAGAGGCGCGGCTGAAAGCCGCGCCTCTTTTTCCGGTTCTATCCGTCTCCTCCTCCTCATACAATGCGGTATCACGACCGAGAGGTGGACAACATGACGACAAAGAATGAAGTGCTGCTGGAGGGCCTGGCCCTGGGGGAACCGGAGTGGTCCCACGAAAACCACGGGTCGCAGTTCTACCGCTTATATCTCCAGGTCCCCCGGCTCAGCGGCCAGGTGGACCTGCTGCCGGTGCTGCTGCCCGGGGGCCTGGCCGCCCAGGCGGCGGAGGGGAGGCTCCTCCGCATCCGGGGCCAGCTCCGCTCCTTCAATAACCGCAGCGGCGTGGGCAGCCGCCTGGTGCTGACGGTCTACGCCCAGGAGCTCCAGCCGGGACTGGACGAGCCCCAGAATCAGATCACCCTCTCCGGCGCGCTGTGCAAGCCCCCCATTTTCCGCCGAACCCCCCTGGGGCGGAGCATCTGCGATCTGATGCTGGCGGTGCCCCGGCGCTATGGACGGGCGGACTACCTGCCGGTCATCGCCTGGGGCCAGCTGGCGGTGAAGGCCAGCCGCCTCCGGGTGGGGGACCCGCTGGCCTTGGAGGGGCGGGTCCAGAGCCGTACATACCACAAGGCCCTGGAATCCGGGGAGACGGAGGAGCGGACGGCCTACGAGGTCTCCATGATGCGCCTGCTGGACCCGGAGGAGCCGGAGGCATGAGAATGGGGCGAGGGCCCTCCGCTTACCGCGGAGGGCCCTCGCCCCGTTAAAAGGGAAAGGAAGGAATCAAAGCAGTCACAGGAAACTCATGAGGTTGAAGGCCAGAATCAGGCCGGAGAACACGATGGACACGGTGGAGCACAGCTTAATGAGGATATTCAGGGACGGGCCGGAGGTGTCCTTGAAGGGGTCGCCCACGGTGTCGCCCACCACCGCCGCCTTGTGCTGGTCGGAGCCCTTGCCGCCGTGATGCCCGGTTTCAATGTACTTTTTCGCGTTGTCCCAGGCGCCGCCGGCGTTGGACATGAACACGGCCATGGCGAAGCCGGAGACGGACACGCCGCCAAGCAGCCCCACAACGCCGGTGGGCCCGAGAATCAGGCCCGTGATGATGGGCACCACAATGGCCAGCACGGCGGGGGTCACCATCTCATGGAGCGCGCCCTTGGTGCACAGGCCCACGCAGGAGGCGTAGTCCGGCTCGGCCTTGTACTCCATGATGCCGGGGATTTCCTTGAACTGGCGGCGGACCTCCACCACGATGGACTGGGCCGCCTTCTGCACGGCGTTCATGGTCTCGGCGGTGAAGACGAAGGTCAGCATGGCGCCGATGAACAGGCCGACCAGAACCGTGGGACTGGTGAGGGTGAAGTTCAGGATCTCGTCGGTGTTGTCCTGGACGATGTTGACATAGCTGACCAGCAGGGCCAGGGCGGTGAGGGAGGCGGAGCCGATGGCGAAGCCCTTGCCGGTGGCGGCGGTGGTGTTGCCCAGGGAGTCCAGGGCGTCGGTCCGCTGGCGGACAGTCTCCGGCAGGCCGCTCATTTCCGCGATGCCGCCGGCGTTGTCGGCCACGGGGCCGTAAGCGTCCGTCGCCAGGGTGATGCCCAGGGTGGAGAGCATGCCCACGCCCGCGATGCCGATGCCGTAGAGCCCACGGTTGAAGGCGGCGGTGAAGTGGCCCGCGCCGTCCACGATCTGAACGGTGCCGCCGGCGGCGAAGTAGCTCACCAGCACGGCCACGGCCACGATGATAATGGAGGTCATGGTGGATTTCAGGCCCAGGGAGACGCCGCCGATGATGATGGTGGCGGAGCCGGTCTCGGAGGCCGCCGCCAGCTCCTGGGTGGGCTTATAGGTATCGGAGGTGTAGTACTCGGTGAAGTAGCCGATGGCGCAGCCGCCGATGAGGCCGCAGAGGATGGCGATGTACACGCCCCAGCTGCCAAGAATCCAGTAGGTCAGGGGGGCCGCCAGCGCGGCCGCCAGCACGGCGGCGGTGTAGGTGCCGGTGCGGAGGCTCTTGAGCAGGGACTCCTGGGTGGCGTTCTCCTTGGTCTTTACCAGAAAGGAGCCGAAGATGGAGCAGATGATGCCGCAGACCGCCAGGGCCACGGGGAGCAGCATGCCGTTCCAGCCGTAGCCGCCCACGGCGCCCAGGGCAAAGGTGGCCAGGATGGAGCCCACGTAGGACTCGTAGAGGTCCGCGCCCATGCCGGCCACGTCGCCCACGTTGTCGCCCACATTGTCGGCGATGGTGGCGGGGTTCCGGGGGTCGTCCTCGGGGATGCCGGCCTCGACCTTGCCCACCAGGTCCGCGCCCACGTCGGCGGCCTTGGTGTAGATGCCGCCGCCCACGCGGGCGAAGAGGGCCATGAAGGACGCGCCCATGCCGTTCATAACCATGATGTTGCCCAGGGCGACGGGGTCGTTGATGCCAAAAGCGTAGCGCAGCAGGAAGAACCACATGGTAATGTCCAGCATGCCCAGGCCCACCACGGTGAAGCCCATGACGGAGCCGGAGGAGAAGGCCACCCGCAGGCCCTTGTTCAGGCTCTCGGAGGCGGCCTGCGCGGTGCGAGCGTTGGAGTTGGTGGCGATCTTCATGCCGATGAAGCCCGCCAGCATGGAGAAGATGCCGCCGGTGACGAAGGCGAAGGGAGTGAACTTGGAGAGCATCTTGCCTCCGGTGGCGAAGGCGATGACCAGAAGAATGACGAAGACCACGATGAAGACCTTAAACACCGTGGTGTACTGCTGCTTTAGGTAAGCGTTTGCGCCGGAGCGGATGTTTGCCGCGATTTTACGCATTTTTTCGCTGCCTTCTGAGTAGGAAAGCACTTTTTTTGCCTGCATAACGGCAAAAAGTCCGGCGACAAGCGCGCCTATAAAACCGATCCAAAACAAGTTTTCCATCAATTTCTCTCCTCCTTTTGGTTTTGCAGCCCTTAAGTGGGTAGCCTTATTGTAACATATACGAACATTTTTTCAAGAGATTAATTCACTTTTTCTTACGCAAACGTTGTATTTCTTACAATTAGACAAAAATAACCTGGTAAATATGGGCATATTGCTTTAGTACCCAGGAAAATTTTCGTAAAATTGCTGACTTGATAGCGCAAATTTTGATATTTTCATAACAATCTGCTTAGCCATCCGCGGCGGAATTTCAAAATGTTACGCAAAGAAAGAAAAATTTGCGTAGTTTTTTGCGCTCGCCTCCGGGCGGGGCGGCTTTGGCCCACGCACCGCTTTACGAAAAGCGCCCCTTGGACTGTAATTTGTCCAAGGGGCGCGCGTTTTTCTGCTTTTGTGGAATTAATAGACCAGCCGGAAATCCGTGAAGACCCAGCGGTCGTTTACGAAAGCGTAAGGAAACGACCAGCTTTCCAGCCCCACGACGGTTTCTCCGTCCTCGCCCAAGAGCTCCACCATCACGTTAACGGAATAGAGCGTTTCCTCCAGCTGTTCCGCCTCCACGCGAATCCGGCCCTTTCCGGCGTTGTGCTCCCGGCTCTCGCCGCATACGCAGAGAATGCCGTTTACGTCCTGGTATGAGATCCGGGCGGCCTCTCCGCTCAGCAGGCGGTCCGTCAGCTCCTGGGAGAACACGCCCCGCAGATAGGTCCGCAAATCCTCCAATTCCACGATGCCCTCCATGTCGACCGGGTAGTAGGTCCTGCCGTTTACGGAGGAGGGCTGGCCGGAGGAGGGCAGGGGGGCCAGGTCAAACCAGCCGTAGATCCGTTCGGCCCGCTCATAGGCCGCCAGGACTTCCTCCTCCGGTAAGGGCCGGGCGGAGGACTCCACCATGGAGGAGCTCATATTTTCCACCTCCGGCGCGGACGCGGCCCGGACGGCGGAAGCCGTTGAAGAGGAGGCGGGCGCTTCCCCCGCGGGCGCGGCACAGCCCGCCAGCAGCAGCGCGAAGAGCATCACGGCTATGGTCTTCCGCATAACGCCGTCCCCCTTTCATCGGACTGGCTGCTCCGGCTCTCCGGAAAGCGGCTGTCCGCAACCTTTTCCTAGGCCTTGTTTGAAAATTGGCGGAATGCCGGATTGGGGCAGATTTTTTTGCCAGGCAAGGCGATTTGACGCGGGAATCCTGACGGATTTCAAGTCAAATCAACGCAGTCCTGGCGGAAAAAGATGCCCAAAGACGGCGTTTTGCCATTTTTCAAACAAGGCCTAGTTCAAATGTATCATATCCGGCGGCAAAACGCCATGAAAATTTTTCAAAAAAACCACGATTTTTCGAGCCTTTTTTTGACGTGTTCATACATCATTTGACAGCCAATGGAAAAAAGCGCCCCAGCCCGCCGCGACATCCAGCGGCAGGCCGGGGAAGGCGCCCGGCGGGCAGAAAATTTCCGGTAAAACAAACGGAACCCTCCGTGGGTTCCGTTCGCGGTGGTCTTTCTTGCAAGGGGTCTCAGTGCGAGGCAATATGATAGAGGCTGCGGCCGCCGTTTTCCGGGGACCGTCATATCGTCAACGGGCGCGGGGGCCCGATTCGCGGAAAAAGAAAAATCCACGCCGACGGCGTGGCTTCCGGTTTTCAGCGATCGCTGTGAGTCCAAGGCTCATCCAGAAAGATCATGTCGTCCAAATCGTCAGGCAGCGCTTGTGCAAAAATTCTCATATCTGTAATCTCCTCTCTTGAAATATCTGTAAAGTACTATACCACACCGGTCAACATAACGCAAGTGGAATTTTCTGTATTTCATAAAAATTTCACATTTCTCCCCGACAGGTTTCGTCACCCCGCCCTAAGGCCGTCCTTTTTGCGGCGGGGCGAACGAAGTTTTCTGTATCCCTCCGCCCTTCTTTGTGTATTTTTCCTCTCGCCAGGGAAATACTCCCTGTGCTATACTTAAAAAATCAAGGCAACATCGCCGTTTGACGGCACGGAGGTGTCTATGGAGAGGCGTTCCAAACCACGTCGGCGGCGGGGGCGGGGACTGCTGTTTCTGCTGGTTTTCGCGGCGCTGACAGGACTCTATGTCCGCTGGGACAACACGGCTTTGCAGGTGTCCTCCTTCAGCGCCGTCCTCCGGGACCTGCCCCCGGGCTTCGACGGCTGCCGGGCCGTGGTGCTGGGGGATCTGCACTCCACCTGGTTCGGCGGGAAAAACGGGAAGCTCCTGGAGGCCGTGAAGGCCCAGGAGCCGGAATATATCTTTTTGGTGGGGGATCTGCTGGACGCCTTCCGTGATGTGCCGGAGGGCTACGCGGAAGAGACGGCGGCGGGCCTGGCGGGCATCGCCCCCACCTACTACGTCACCGGAAACCACGAATGGGCCGTGGGGGACGTGCCCGAGCTGAAAAAGGCCCTGGAGGCCCGGGGCGTGACGGTGCTGTCCAACGAGTTTTTGGCCCTGGAGCGGAACGGGGACACGGCGGTGCTGGCGGGGATTGACGATCCCAACGGCTACGCGGACCAGAAGTCCCCGGAGGCAGTGGCGGAGGAAGTCCGCGCCGCCTATGGAGAAAACGCTTTTTGGATGCTGCTGGCCCACCGGAACGACCATTTCCCGGAGCAGTACAGCCTCCTGGGAGCGGACCTGGTGCTATCCGGCCACGGCCACGGCGGCGTAATCCGCCTGCCTTTCACCGACGGGCTGGTGTCCACGGACCGGTCGCTGTTCCCCAGCTATACGGCGGGGCTGTATGAGAAAAACGGGTCCACGCTGTTCGTCACCCGGGGCCTGGGGAACACGGGGCCCAGCTTCCGGCTGTTCAACCGCCCGGAGGTGGCGGTGGTCACTCTTCGGAGAGAGTAAATGTCTCCTCCCGCAGGGCGTCGGAGATCTGGGAACCCATGCGGAGGCCGTAATAAAAGGAATACAATCCCCGGATCACCGCCGGGTCGCCCCGGAGGTAGTCCGGCCAGTCCTTTTCATCCGGTATGATGACTTGCTGGAAATAGAGGTCCTCGACAATTTGGGGGATGTCTGTCATAAAGATGCCCTCTCTGTTTACGCCAATATTTGAATATTGTTATAAAACCATTATAATACGTGAATATCTACATGTCAAGGGGGAACTATGGATTTTGCGGAAAAAATTCGGAGGCTTCGCAGGGCTAGGCATTTGACTCAGGCACAAGCTGCAACGGAAATCGGAATTTCCTTCCGGGGCTATCAGGACATGGAATTAGGCGGCTACCCAAGATATGAAAAATTGCTTCGTATTGCCAACTATTACGATGTCTCCGTAGACTGGTTAATGGGCCGGACGGAGAATCGGTATGCCCACAGGAGCTGAGGCCATGCGGGAATTTCACGCCGGAACATTCGACGTCGCCGTTATCGGCGCGGGCCACGCCGGCATTGAAGCCGCCCTGGCCGCCGCCCGCCTGGGGATGGAGACCGTCATCTTCACCATCAACCTGGACGCGGTGGGCAATATGCCCTGCAACCCCGCCATCGGCGGCACGGGCAAAGGACACCTGGTCCGGGAGCTGGACGCCCTGGGGGGCGAGATGGCAAAAGCCGCCGACGAATGCTGTATCCAGTACCGTCTCTTAAACAAGGGCAAGGGCCCTGCCGTCTGGTCCCTCCGGGCCCAGGCGGACCGGAGGAAGTACCAGGGCCGCATGAAGCGCGCCCTGGAGCGGCAGGAGCGCCTGACCGTCCGCCAGGGGGAAGTGGCGGCCCTCCGCCCGCTGGAGGGCGGGGGCTTTGCCGCCGTCCTGGCCACCGGGGCGGCGTTCCATGCCCGGACGGTGATCCTGGCCACGGGGACCTACCTCGCGGGCCGGACCATCGTGGGCGAGTGGGTGGAGGACTCCGGCCCCGACGGCATGCACGCCGCCGCGCGGCTGACGGACTCCCTCTTAAAACTGGGCCTTCCCCTCCGCCGCTTCAAGACCGGAACGCCTCCCCGGGTCCATGCCCGGACGGTGGATTTCGAGGAAATGGAAATCCAGCCCGGAGACGAGCTGCCCGTGCCCTTCTCCTACTCCACCAAGGACCCGCCCTTGAACCGGGCCGTGTGCTGGCTCACCTGGACCACGGAGGAGACGAAACGGGTGGTCCGGGAGAACCTGGACCGGGCGCCCATGTACTCCGGCCTTATCGAGGGCGTGGGGCCCCGGTACTGCCCCTCTTTTGAAACAAAAATCGTCCGCTTTCCGGACAAGCTCCGCCACCAGCTCTTCGTGGAGCCCATGGGCCTGGACACGGAGGAGCTTTACATCCAGGGCTTCTCCTCCTCCATGCCGGAGGACGTGCAGATCCAGATGCTCCACAGCGTCCCGGGCCTGCGCCGGGCGGTGATGACCCGGCCCGCCTACGCCATCGAGTACGACTGCATCGACCCCCTGGCCCTCAGCGCCTCCCTGGAGGTCAAGGCCGTCCCCGGCCTTTACGGCGCGGGGCAGTTCAACGGCTCCTCCGGCTATGAGGAGGCGGCGGTCCAGGGCTTCATGGCCGGGGTCAACGCCGCGCGGAAGCTCCGGGGGCAGGAGCCCTTCGTCCTCTCCCGGGCGGAGAGCTACATCGGCACCCTCATCGACGACCTGGTGACCAAGGGCGCCGACGAGCCCTACCGCATCATGACCTCCCGGAGCGAGTACCGGCTCCTGCTCCGCCAGGACAACGCGGACCTGCGGCTGACCAGGCGGGGCTATGAGGCGGGCCTTGTGAGCGGGGAACGCCTCCGGGCCGTGGAGGAGAAGTATGCCGCGGTCAGCCGGGAAATCAAGCGCCTGGCCCGCACCGGGGCCTCTCCGTCGCCGGAACTGTCGGCCTTCCTGGCCTCCAAGGACACGGCGGACGCCGCCGGAGGCAGTCCGCTGGACGCCCTTTTGCGGCGGCCCCGGATTCACTATGACGAGCTGGCCCCCTTCGACCCGGGAAGGCCGGACCTGCCCCCGGACGTGCGGGAGCAGGTGGAAATCTCCGTGAAATACGAGGGCTACATCCGCCGCCAGCAAAGCCAGGTGGAGGACTTCAAAAAAATGGCCTCCCACCGTCTGCCGGAGGGCGTCGACTACAGCTCGATCCAGGGCCTCAGGCTGGAGGCCAGGGAGAAGCTGGCGGCGGTCCGGCCCCTGGACCTGGGACAGGCGTCCCGCATCTCCGGAGTCTCCCCGGCGGATATCGCCGCCCTGATGATTTACCTGGAAAAATGAAGGCCGCGGTTTTCAGGCCGCGGAAACCGTCCATACTTAATATGAATCGGAAAGGAAGCGCCGCCCTATGCTGATCGACATGACCCACACCATCACCCAGGAGATCCCCATCTTCCCCGGCACGCCGGTCCCCGCCCTGGCTCCCGCCTGCACCCTCACCCGGAACGGCTTCCGGGAGACCCTGCTGACCCTCTCCTCCCACACCGGCACCCACATGGACGCCCCCGCCCACCTTTTGCAGGACGGGCGGACCCTGGACGACATGCCCATGTCCCAGTTCTCCGGCCGGGCCACGGTGCTGGACGTGTCCCAGGAGGGACCCGTTATCACGGAGGAGTTCCTCCGGGCCAACTATGAGGCCATCCACTGCGCGGACTTCATCCTGTTCTACACCGGCTGGGAGGACCGCTGGGGGACGGAGGGCTTCCTGGAGGACGCCTTCCCCGTTCCCGACGAGGCGGCGGCGAGATACCTGATCTCCCGGGGCTTGAAGGGCGTGGGCACCGACGCCATCAGCATCGACCGGATGTCCGACAGCCATCTGCCCATTCACCACATTCTCCTAAAGGACAGCGTGGTGAGCATTGAAAACCTGTGCCTGAAAAAGGTCCGGGGGCGGAAGAACTTCCTGTTCTTCGCCCTGCCTATGAAGTTTGAGGACGCCGACGGCGCGCCCGTCCGCGCGTTCGCGGAGCTGCGGGAGGCCAATGAGGCGGAGAGGAGAAGACGGTGAGAAAGCTTTTTGCCATCATAGTCTGCAAGCTGGGGCATTTTGTGGGCAAGCTCGTCGGCAAGGGAAGCTCCATGCCGGGAAAATTCGCCCTGAAAATCTGCCCGGACATTCTCCGGAGGGTGGAGCTGCCCCGGCACATCATCGCCGTCACCGGGTCCAACGGAAAGACCTCCACGGTGGAGATGATCGCCGCCGTCCTCCGGGCGGACGGGAAGACCGTGGTCTACAATGAGGAGGGCTCCAACCAAATCGAGGGCGTGACCACCCTGGTGCTGACCCACGCCACGCTGGGGGGAGCGGTGAGGGCCGACGTGCTGCTCATCGAGTCCGACGAGCGCTACGCCGCCCGCACCTTCCAGTTTTTCCACCCCACGGAATTCGTCATCACCAACCTCTACCGGGACCAGCTCACCCGGAACGGGCACCCGGAGTGGGTCTATGACGCGATCCTCCCGGCCCTCCACCCCGAGACGAAGCTGATTCTGAATGCCGACGACCCCCTGTCCTCCTGCTTTGCCCGGGGGCGGGAAGCGGTCAAGTGGTTTGGCCTGGACAAGTGCTCCATCTCCGCGGACGCTCCCACGGGGGCCTATCACGACGGGGCCTATTGCCCGGTGTGCCATGCCCCCATGGAGTATGACTACGTGCACTACAACCACATCGGGGCTTTCCGCTGTACGAAATGCGGCCATAAAAAGCCCGCCGCGGACTACGCCGTCACGGCGGTGGATTTGGAAAAGGCCGTGGTGACCATTGACGGCGGCGTGGAAATCGCCCTGGCCTTCCGCAGCATTTACAACATCTACAACATCCTGGCGGCTTACTCCGCGTGCCGGGAGTGCGGCGTGTCCGGCGATACCGCCGCCGCCGTCCTGGGCAATTATTTGCTGAAAAACGGCCGGATGCAGACCTTCCGCCTGGGGGCCCGCCACGGGACCCTGCTGACCAGCAAGCACGAAAACTCCATCGCCTACGATACGAACCTGCGCTACATCGCCGCCTCAAAGCGGGACTGCGTGGTGCTGGTCATTGTGGACGCGGTGAGCCGGAAGTACTTTACCAGCGAAACCAGCTGGCTGTGGGACATTGATTTTGACCAGCTGAATGTCCCGCACGTAAAGCGGGTGGTATTGGCGGGCCGGTACGGCAACGACCTGGCGGAGCGGTTTTCTTACACGGCGCTGGAGAACTGGTCCGTGGAGACGGACATCGCCGCCGCGGCGGCGGCGCTGAAAAGCGCCGGAGACGAGGAGCTCTACGTGGTTACCTGCTTCTCCGACCGGGACAAGATCCTCAGCCGCGTGGAAAAGGAGGGGTGAGGCATGGACGTGCGGATCATCCATTTTTACCCGGACCTGATGAGCCTTTATGGAAGCTATGCCAACGTGCTGGCGTTGAAGCGCTACCTGGAGCGCCTGGACTGTGACGTCACCGTGGAGTCCGTCCTCCCCGGCGGCGGGACGGACATTGCCAAGGGGGACTTCTTCTGCATGGGCGCGGGCACCGAGCGGGCCGCCAGGGCCGCTATGGAGGACTTCGCCCGCTACGCGCAGCCGCTGAAGGCCGCCGCCGGGGACTGCGCCGCCATGCTCTTCGCCGGGACGGCCATGGACCTTATCGGCAAGACCGTGAAGGAGGCGGATGGAAGCGCCTACGAGGGCTTGGGGCTGGCCTCTTTCACCACGGAGCACGGCAAGCGGCGCATCGTGGGGGACGTGTACGGCCATACGGACCTGTACCCCGAGGCGGTGGTGGGCTTCATGAACAAGTGCGGCGTGGTCACCGGCGTGGAGACGCCGCTGCTGACCGGGCTGGACCTGGGCTTTGGCAACGGGAAGGAGCGGGGCCCGGAGGGCTTCCACTGGAAGAACGTCTTCGCCTCCCAGCTGACGGGTCCCCTGCTGGTGAAGAACCCCAAGCTGCTGGAGACGGTGGCCGCCGCCATCTACGCCCGCCGGGGGAAGCCCCTCCCCGTGGACCGGCCCCTGGACCGCTGGGCGGAACAGGCCTACGCCGTCACGGAGGAGCAGCTCCGCCTGCGGGCCCAGGCGAAATAAGCGAGGACAGGAGGAGCCGGGACGTCCCGGCTCTTCCTTTTTTCCAGCCCCTCCCTCGATCTCCAGATTTTGAGGGTTGCCCCGAGGCGGCGTTTCCGGTATCTTGAAAGGGTGCGAAAGAATGCAGACTTGAAAATCCGCACAAGAAAGGAAACGATATGAAACGAAGATTCTTTGTCGGACTTCTCGCCGCCGCCGCCCTGTGCCTCCCCGTCCAGGCCGCCCGGCCCGCCAATTTCCAGGTAGACGGCGAGTTTTTGGGGGCCTCCGCCTATGTGGAAGAGGGGACCACGTACGTCCCCCTTCGGGAGCTTTTGGAGTCCCTGGGGGACTGGTCCGTCTGGTGGGACGCCTCTGCAGGCTGCGCCCGGGCCGCTTCTGAGGACACGTCCCTCTCCGCGGACCCGGACGGCAATCTCCTCACCGTCAACGGAACCGGCTATCCCTGCGTGATAGACGTGGTGGAGGGCCAGACCTACGTGCCCCTGCGCCTCACGGCGGAGGCCTTGGGCGCGGATGTCCGATGGGACCCCTGGCTGGGGGGCGCGGCGGTGACCTCCCCCGGCGCGGCGCACGACGCCATGGATTACTACTGGCTCTCCCGCATCATCCACGCCGAGAGCGGCGGCGAGGTCCTGGAGGGACAGATCGCCGTGGGCAACGTGGTTTTGAACCGGGTGGCCAGCGGGGACTTCCCCGACAGCGTCCCGGAGGTCATTTTTGACGATGAACACGGCGTGCAGTTCGAGCCCGTGGCCAACGGCACGGTGCGAAGCGAGCCCACGGAGCTTTCCCGGGAGGCGGCCCGGCGGGCCCTGTCCGGGGAGAACACCGCCGGGGACGCCCTTTACTTCTTCGCCCCGGCCCTGTCCCAGGGAAGCTGGATCGACTCCAGCCGCACCTACCGCCAGACCATCGGCTGCCACCGCTTCTACCTGTGACCGAAAGCCCCGACGGGCCTTCGCCGGGGCTTTTTGTGATAATCGCTTTATAATAGGAATAAATTTCTTCTGCATTTTAGGAAATTTATTTCTTGTGCGGACCCCCGCTTTTCCTATATTCTATAGACAGGAAATTTCCCGGCCTGTTTTTACGCCAAAGCTCCCAGAAAATGGAATATTCTCCCTTGCCGCGGGCATTCTACAAGACGGCGGACAGGGCCGGACAAAGGGGCGGTTTTATGTTGAAGAGCGAATATTTACAGCGGGTTTACTCCCAGGTGGTCACCCGGGACCCGGACCAGAAGGAGTTCCACCAGGCGGTGCTGGAGTTTCTGGAGAGCCTGGACCAGATCATCGACCGGCATCCCGAGTATGAGAAAAAGGGGATTGTGGAGACCTTTGTGGAGCCCGAGCGGGTCATCACCTTCCGGGTGCCCTGGGTGGACGACCAGGGGAAGGTCCAGGTGAACCGGGGCTACCGGGTCCAGTTCAACTCCTCCATCGGCCCCTACAAGGGCGGGCTCCGGTTCCACCCCACGGTGAACCTCTCCATCCTGAAGTTCCTGGGCTTCGAGCAGATTTTGAAAAACAGCCTCACCACCCTGCCCATGGGCGGGGCCAAGGGCGGCAGTGATTTCGACCCCAAGGGCAAGAGCGATGAGGAGGTCATGCGCTTTTGCCAGAGCTTCATGACGGAGCTCCAGCGGCACATCGGCCAGTTTGTGGACGTGCCCGCCGGGGACATCGGCGTGGGCGCCCGGGAGATCGGCTACCTCTTCGGCCAGTACCGCCGGGTCCGGGGGACTTACGCCGCCGGCGTGCTGACGGGCAAGGGCCTCTCCTTCGGCGGCTCTCTGGTCCGCACGGAGGCCACGGGCTATGGATTATGCTATTTGACCCAGGAGATGCTGTCCAAGATGAAAAACGACAGCTTCCAGGGCAAGACGGTGGTCATCTCCGGCAGCGGCAACGTGGCCATCTTCGCCTGCCAGAAGGCCACGGAGCTGGGCGCGAAAGTCGTGGCCCTCAGCGACTCCAACGGCTACATCCACGACCCCAAGGGCATCGACCTGGACGTGGTGAAGGACATCAAGCTGGGCCACCGGGGCCGCATCAAGGAGTATGCGGACCGGGTTCCCGGCAGTACCTATACCGAGGGCTTCCGGGGCATCTGGAACGTGCCCTGCGACATCGCCCTGCCCTGCGCTACCCAGAATGAGATCGACGGGGAAACCGCCAAAATCATCGTGAAAAACGGCTGCCTCGCCGTGGCGGAGGGGGCCAATATGCCCTGCCGTCCGGAGGCCATTCAGGAGTTCCAGCACGCGGGCGTTCTCTTCGCCCCCGCCAAGGCCGCCAACGCCGGCGGCGTGGCCACCAGCGGCCTGGAGATGAGCCAGAACTCCATGCGCTACGCCTGGAGCTTCGAGGAAGTGGACCGGCGGCTGAAAACCATTATGACCAACATTTTCCACAACATCTACACCGCCGCCGGGGAGTGCGGAAAGCCCGGTGACCTGGTGCTGGGGGCCAACATCGCGGGCTTTATGAAAGTAGCCGACGTGATGCTGTCCCAGGGCTTGATTTAATTTCCAATAGCAAAGGCCGGGAGCTTCAAGCTCCCGGCCTTTGCTTGTCGAAAAGCGGCCTGTCCAAAGAAAAGTGGACAGGCCGCAAAATGCAGTATAGATATTACTTCCAAACTAAAAGGTCGGAAGTAATATGTGCCATGTTTTGCGGTTGCCGCTGTTTACAGCGGCGAGCAAAACGGCTTAAATCAAATGGATTATTTCCGAGTTTTAAGCTCGGAAATAATCCATATAAGGATAACGGCGGGAAAGGTGCGGTGCGTTGTCACTTTGCCAGCTTTTTGGGGTTCATGGCGGAAACTTAAAGCGGTTCCCAGAAATAATGAAAAAAAGGAAGCGAGGGCAGTGAGCGTAGGGCAAGGTGGGGGACGCAAGCGGTTTTTTATTGTTGACAAAGTGGCGTTGCTGGTGTGTCGGCGGCTGGGTAACCCTCCACGGGTGACGGCTGGGAGGTTGTCGAAGGCTGGGCGCAAGGCGTGGTCAAAGGTGGGTTCCGCTCCTTCACAATTCTCCGCTGATTGTCTGCGGAGGCTGGAAAACTGGTCCCCGTAAGAATTGCTGTCACTTTGATGGCCTGCGGGCCATAGATTTTGAGACGGGGCCGCCAGGACCGCTGGACGGCATGAAAAGACAGGGGGGCCGGGTGGCTCCCTGTCTAATCAATCTTAAGGAAACGCTGATTTAATCCCCCGAAATGATAAAAGATGTGATAAAATAAGGAAAAGGGGGCGCGGGATATGAAACAGGAAAGTTTTAGCGATATGGAATACAGATGCCGGAAAAAGAAAACAAAACGGGAAGAATTTCTGGAAATCATGGACGAGATCATCCCATGGGAGGAATGGGTATCGCTGGTCGTCCCCCACTATCCAACCGGGAAACGCGGGCGTCCGCCGATTGAGATAGAAACCATGCTGCGGATGTATCTGCTGCAATGCTGGTTCAGCTTATCCGATGAAGGAGTAGAGGACGCAATTTATGACAGCTATGCCATGCGCAAATTTATGGGAATCAACTTTTTCGAGCAGGATGTCCCGGACGCCACGACCCTGCTGCACTTTCAGCATCTGATGGAAGAGAAGGGCATCGGCAAGCTGTTTTTTGACGCAATCAACCGCTGCCTGGAAGGGGCTGGACGGATGATGCGGGGCGGCAGCATCGTAGACGCCAC
>CAJTCG010000019.1 GCA_910574635.1 Oscillospiraceae bacterium
CGGATACATCGAGAGGTGTACGTCCGGTTCTTGGAGGGGGTTCGACCGAGACCGTCCGCGCAAGCGGATATGGCGCGGTCGTGCCTACCTTATGAGCTGTTTCAGAGCGGCGGCGAAGCCCTTTACTACGGGCTGAACGCCCTCTCCAATAATCTTATCATGGTGGACAGAAAGGCTCTTAAAAATCCCAATGGCCTGATCCTCGGCACCCCCGGGAGCGGCAAATCCTTCTCCGCCAAGCGGGAGATTTTGAATGTGTTCCTCATCACGGACGATGACATTCTGATTGCAGACCCGGAGGCCGAGTATTACCCCCTTGTCCAGCGGCTGGACGGACAGGTGATAAAGATTTCCCCCACCAGCAAGCAGTATGTCAATCCGATGGACCTCAACCTGGACTATTCGGATGATGAAAGCCCGCTGTCTTTGAAGGTGGACTTCCTGCTGTCCTTCTGCGACATTGTTGTGGGCAGTAAAGACGGCCTCCAGCCGGTGGAGAAAACAGTGATTGACCGCTGTGTGCGGCTGGTGTATCAGAAGTACCTCACCGACCCCAGGCCGGAGAATATGCCCATCCTGGAGGATTTGTACGATGCTCTCCGGGCGCAGGAGGAAAAGGAGGCCCAATTCATCGCCACGGCGCTGGAAATCTACGTCACCGGCAGTCTGAACGTGTTCAACCACCGCACTAACGTGGATATTGACAACCGTATTGTCTGCTATGACATCAAGGAGCTGGGCAAGCAGTTGAAGCAGTTGGGGATGCTGGTCATTCAAGATCAGGTATGGAATCGCGTCACCGTCAACCGGGCGGCGGGCAAGACCACCCGCTACTATGTGGATGAGTTCCACCTTCTGCTGAAAGGCGAGCTGGCGAGTTGGAGCGTAGAGATTTGGAAACGGTTCAGAAAATGGGGCGGGATTCCCACCGGCATCACGCAGAACAGCAAGGACCTTCTGGCAAGCCCGGAAATCTCCAATATCCTGGAAAACTCGGACTTCATCTATATGCTCAATCAGGCGGCGGGAGATCGGAAAATCCTGGCCAAGCAGCTCAACATCAGCCCCCACCAGCTCTCCTACGTCACCCACTCCGGCGAGGGCGAGGGGCTGCTGTTCTATGGCAACGTGATTCTACCCTTTGTGGACCGTTTCCCGAAGGATACCGAGCTGTATCGCATTATGACAACGAAGCCGCAGGAAATTTCTGGATAAGATGTGGGAGGTAATTTGTATATGGATTTTTTGAAGGACCATGAAGCGGTTCAACAGATGCTCTGTTTAATGAGAGAAAACGGAAAAGGCGAAGAAGCAGAGGAATTTTTGTGGCTGATTGAATGTGTAGACAATATGGAACAGCAGTACAGCTCGGTACTGGCAGAGTTGCAGGAGATCAGGAAACAGTTGGAGCAGACCCAAGTCCCGGAGCAGGCATCTATGAAGGACCAGGTGCTTGATGCGCTCCAGGCTGTGCAGGAAAAGTTGGAGCAGGCCCGCAATCAGCTCACTGCTGTAAAGGACAAGATCATTTCTTGGACAAAAAATACTTTAGAGGATGTCAAGCGGTTAGGTATCACCGCCTTGGACACAGCGATTTCCACCCTGGGCGTTCAAACCATGCTGAAATCTATGGAGGATAAAACCTTTGATTCGATGCAGGACATCCAGGCGTCTATTAGAAAAGTGGAAACCATTGGAGAGGAACTGCGAAGCGCAGGCGCTCATTTGAAAAACGCCGGACATACTGCCATAGGCAGGGAGACCCAACAGGTGGATGGCGGTCAGGTAGGGCGGTTTGAGACCGCTGTTCTGTCCCCAATGCGTGCAATCCATTCCGTGCTTGCCGACATGAACCGCATAATCTATTCGGCGGAAGATGCTGTGGATGAATTAAAGGAAGCAGCGGAGCAGTGTCGTGGAAAACATGAGAAACCCTCTGTTCGCCAACAGTTGGAGCAGAAAAAAGTGGAAAATGCTGCTATTTCTACCCCTAAACCTGGCAAGAAATTGAAAGGGACAGAACGGTGAGCCGACCTAAAAATCCCCGTCTCCAATTTACCGATGCCGAGCGTGGAGACCCCCGGCTGAAGGAACATATTCGCCGTGCGGACAAAGCGGCGGATCAGGCGGACGCGGCGCGTAAGAAGGTGCCGAAGAAGAAAAAGCCGGTCAAGCAGCGCACTGTGGACCCCGCCACTGGCAAGGCCAAGACCCGCCTGCGGTTTGAGGAAGTGGACAAGCCCGCGCCGGTCTCCAAGCTGACCCACGCCGTTCAAGCTGCCCCGGTCCATGCGGCGGCGGGTACGGTCCATCGGAAGATCAGCGAGACAGAGCATGATAACGTGGGCGTGGAGAGCGCCCACCGGCTGGAAGAATCCGCCGAGGGCGGGGCGCGTCTGGCGGCGCACTCTTGCCGTTCCCAAAAGCTGCGCCCCTACCGGGAGGCGGCAAAAGCGGAGCGGAAATTGGAACAGGCCAATGTGAATGTGCTGTATCAAAAGCATATCCGGCAAAATCCCCAGCTTGCCAGTAACCCAGTCTCCCGTTGGCAGCAGAAACGAGCCATCAGGAAACAGTACGCCGCCGCCAAACGTGCGGGGCAGTCTGCCGGTTCCACGGTCAAAACTGCGGAGAACGTGGCAAAGGCCGCAAAAAAGGCGGCAGAGGAAACGAAAAAGACCGCAGGCTTTATCTGGCGGCACAAAAAGGGCTTTCTCATTGTGATCGGCCTGTTTCTGGTGGTGTGCATCTTCCTCAATGGGATGTCCTCCTGCTCCATGCTGGCGGAGGGCGTCATGTCCGGGCTGGGCGGCTCCACCCACCCCTCCAGCGACGAGGCCATGCTGGGCGCGGAGGCGGCTTATGCCGGGATGGAAAACGAGCTGCAAAGCTACCTGGACAGCTATGAGAGTACCCACGACTATGACGAGTACAGCTATGACCTGGACGAAATCGGCCATGACCCCTATGTGCTGATGGCGCTGCTCAACGCCTACCACCGGGGCGGCTGGACGCTGGAACAGGTGCAGGGGACCCTGGAAATGCTCTTTGAGCGTCAGTACACCCTCACGGAAACGGTGACGGTGGAGACCCGCTATAACGATGATGATGAACCATATGAATACTCCATCTGTACAGTGACGCTGGACAACTTTGACCTGTCCCATCTGCCCGTCTATTTGCTGGACGAGGAGGGGATGAACATTTACGCCGTGTATATTGCCACCCTGGGCAACCGGCCCGACCTGTTCCCCGCCAGCGAATACCCCAACGTATCCCAGCGGCAGGACTATCTGGACTATGATGTACCCCCGGAGGCTTTGGAGGATGAGGTTTTCGCGGCAATGCTGGCCGAAGCCGAGAAATATCTTGGCTATCCCTATGTTTGGGGCGGCAGTTCTCCCTCTACCTCCTTTGATTGCTCCGGCTTTGTAAGCTGGGTTATCAATCACTCCGGCTGGAACTATGGGCGGCTGGGGGCGCAGGGTCTTTGCAACATCTGCACCCCGGTTTCCCCCGCCAACGCCCGCCCCGGCGATCTGGTATTTTTCAAGTACACCTATAACGCGCCCAACCCGGACGGCGTGACCCATTGCGGCATCTATGTAGGCAACGGCATGATGATCCACTGTGGGTCCCCGATTTCCTACGCCAACCTCAATACATCCTACTGGCAAGCTCACTTTTACTGTTACGGCAGACTTCCAGAACCATAAAAGGAGGGAATTTTATGAACCCGAAAATCAAGAAAATCAACACGGAATATGAGAAAAACGCCGCCAAGATTACCGAGCTGCAAGCGCGGCAGGAGGAACTGGCAAAGCAGCGCACCGAGCTGGAAAACCTGGACATCATCGGCCTTGTGCGGAGCATGGGCCTGGACCCGGACCAGCTTGCCGCGCTCATTCACAACGCCCAGCCCGGTGCGCCGGTGGGAGAGGGGGACAGCAGCCATGAGAACGTCTAAGCGGCGCATCCTGTCTATGGTGCTGGCGCTGATGCTGTGCTTCTCCGTCCTCCCTGTCACCGCCTTTGCGGGCGGCGGGCCGGAGGACGGCAGCGACAAGGTGCTGGAATACTGGAACCAGGATTCCACGCCTCCCCAGGACACCCAGCAGACGGATCAGCAGACAGGCCAGCCTGCCACCGGCCAACAGTCCCAGCAGGGGGAACCGCTGTCCGTGGACAGCGAGTTTTTCACCCGCGATCTGCTTTACAGCAAGGACACTCATAAGCAGTTTATCACCGTGGAGGGCCGGGACGGGAATATTTTTTACATTCTGATCGACTATGACGCCCCGGTGAACGAGGATGAGGAACAGTACAAGACGTATTTTCTGAACAAAGTGGACGAGGCAGACCTGTCCGCGCTGGTGGAGCAGGGCGAACCCGCCGCCTGCATCTGCACCGACAAATGCCATGCCGGGGCGGTCAATACCGCCTGCCCGGTCTGTTCCGTCAACATGACTGAGTGCGCGGGTAAAGAGCCGGAGCCGGAAAAGAAGGAGGACCCGGCAGAAACTGACACCGGGCCTGACCCGGAGCCGGAGAAAAAGGGCGGCGTCAATGGGATGCTGGCTGTGGCGCTGGCGGTGGCCCTGGCTGGCGGCGGCGCGGTCTATTTCTTGAAATTCAAGAAGAAAAAGCCCGATACCAAGGGCAGCGCCGACCTGGAGGACTACGATTACGGCGATGAGGACGAGTATGAGGACGGCGGCGTAGAGGATGAGGGGGACGAATGAGATATTTTACATCCAATCCCCTGGAACGCCTGATGATGCAGGCCCCTCCGCCCCGGCAGGAGCTGCGGGCCAAGCCAGCGCCGCCCAAGGACCACCCCTGCCACGGCTGTAAACGCTGCGGCGAGAGCTGCGTCCTGCCCTGTTACCGGGGTGTGGAAGTCATACCGCCCATTCCGGACCGTGCCCGGTCCCGGTAGCAATATCAATCGAACAAACAAGCGGCCCCGCTTCAATTTGCGGGGCCGCTTGTCATTCAAAAAACGAGGTTTTAAGCAATTTGGGATAGTCTGTTGCGCCATGAGCGATATGGTAAATCACTATGGTATCTCCCAGCAGGCGGTAAATAATCAAATATTTGCTCGCCAGAATGTAGCGATACCCGGCAGCGCTTAACAGATCATCCCGGATCGGTGGCCCGGATAACGGAAAACACATCAACTGTTCCATCGCATCGTAAATTTTATCCGTTATTCTGCGGGCTGACTGCACCCCGGAAAGTGCCATATGTACCCGCGCAATTTCTTCCAATTCCGCTTGAGCGGGAGGGAGAATGTCCAGGTTATACGTTTTGTCCATAGATTTCCTCCAAACGCTTACGGGATTCTTCTATGGAAACGGCAGGCTGTCCAGATAACCGGGACTGTTCCGCAGCCGCCAGCTTTGCCCGCAGTTTCAAAACCTCCTCGCGGCGCTCAAAAGCATCTATGCTCATAATCACCAAATCCCCCTCTCCATTTTTGGTAATGTAGATGGGCATATCTTCTTTATGCGCTAAATCGGAAATAGAACCGTAATCGTTTCGCAAAGCGGTTGATGGTTTAATAATCATGGCGCAGCCTCCTTCTATGATTCTGATAGTATTCTATCATTATTGTCTCGAAAATTCAACCCAATATTCTGAAATTTGATAGGAGCGTGATTTTATGTATCGCCTTGTGATTGCGGAGAAGCCCTCGGTTGCTATGAGTATTGCCAAGGTGCTGGGGGCCACAGCCCGGAAGGAGGGCCACATAGAAGGCGGCGGCTGGCTGATAAGCTGGTGCATCGGGCATCTGGCGGGGCTGGCCGAGCCTGCCGTCTACAACCCCAGCTATGACAAGTGGCGACGGGAGGATTTGCCTATCCTGCCGGAAAG
This sequence comes from Oscillospiraceae bacterium, assembly GCA_910574635.1. Classification (GTDB taxonomy): domain Bacteria; phylum Bacillota; class Clostridia; order Oscillospirales; family Oscillospiraceae; genus Oscillibacter. The sequence continues at coordinate 5,878 of CAJTCG010000019.1, forward strand.
CTGGCGGTTTACCATCGGCAAGGATAAACGGGAGCAGTTTGACGTTCTGCGGACGCTGCTGCGCCGGGAGGATGTGTCGGAGGTGGTGAACGCCTGTGACGCAGGCCGGGAGGGAGAGCTGATCTTCCGCACCGCCTACCATCTGGCGGGCTGTACCAAGCCCATGAAACGGCTGTGGATTTCCAGCATGGAGGACAGCGCTATCCGGGAGGGCTTCGACAACCTCCGCCCCGGCAGCGACTATGACGGCCTGCACCAAGCCGCCCTGTGCCGCCAAAAGGCCGATTGGCTGGTGGGCATCAACGCCACGCGGCTGTTTTCGGTGCTGTATGGCCGGACACTGAACATTGGACGCGTTATGTCCCCCACTCTGGCCCTCATCGCCCAGCGGGAGGCGGAGATCGCCGCCTTTGAGCCGGTTCCGTTCTACACGGTGGAGCTGGCCTGCGGCGGTATGACCCTCACCGGGGAGCGGATCAGCGGCAAAGAGGGCGCCGCCGCCATCGCCACCGCCTGTGAGGGCAGCACCGTCACCATTCAGACGGTGGAACGCCGGGAGAAGTCGGAAAAGGCCCCAGCCCTCTATGACCTGACCACTCTCCAGCGGGACGCCAACCGCATTTTAGGCTATACCGCCCAGGAGACGCTGGACTATTTGCAGGCCCTCTATGAGAAAAAACTGTGTACTTATCCACGGACGGACAGCCGGTATCTTACGGATGATATGGAGAACGCCGTCCCCAATCTGGTGTCCATCGCAGCCACGCTCTGCGGAGTAAAGGCGGCGGGGGCCGTATCAGCGGCCCAGGTATGCAGCAGCAAAAAAGTTTCCGACCATCACGCGATTGTTCCCACGCCCAGCGCCGCCACCGTTGACCTCGCCTCGCTCCCCCTGGGAGAGCGGGAAATCCTGCGGCTGGTGTCGCTGGGGCTGGTCCGGGCGGTCTGTCCGCCCTATCGGTACGCGGAGACCAGCCTGACGGCGGAGTGCGGCGGGCAAACCTTCACTGTCAAAGGAAAAGCGGTGCTGGACATGGGCTGGCGGGCCTGTGCCGCACTCCCCAAGGACGCCGCCCTGCCGGACGGTCTGGCAGAGAACCAGACGCTGGCGGTGGATACCGTTCAGGTGAAGGAGGGGAAAACAACACCGCCCAAGCATTTCACCGAGGACACTATCCTCCAAAGTATGGAGACTGCCGGTGCTGGGGAGATGCCGGAAGATATGGAACGGCGCGGCATCGGCACCCCCGCCACCCGCGCCGCCATCCTGGAAAAGCTGGTGGACACAGGGCTTGTGGAACGGAAGAAAGCCAAGAAGATCACCAGCCTCCTGCCCACCCAGGCGGGCAGCTCCCTTGTCACTGTTCTGCCGGAGGTCCTGCAATCCCCCCTGCTCACCGCCGATTGGGAACAGCGGCTGGGCGAAGTGGAACGCGGAGAGCTGTCCCCGGAGGACTTCATGGCCGGGATTGCCGCTATGGTGGATGAGCTGGTGAAAACGTACCGGCCTGTCCCCGGCGCGGCGGTGCTGTTCCCCTCGGACAAAGAGGCCGTCGGCCCCTGCCCCCGCTGCGGCGGCGCTGTGACCGAAAGCAAAAAGGGCTTTTTCTGTGAAAATCGGGAGTGCCGCTTTGTCCTGTGGAAAGACAGCAAGTTTTTCACCGCCAAGAAAAAGACGCTCACCAAGGCCACCGCTGCCGCCCTGCTGAAGAAGGGCCGGATGAAGCTCACCGGCTGTTTCTCGGAGAAAACCGGGAAAACCTATGATGCCACGGTGGTGCTGGAGGACGATGGGACCAAGACGAATTATAAGCTGGTGTTCGGCAATGGATAAGCTGCCCCGGATGGATGACAGCCAGTTCCGGCGGGCAAGAAAGCTCATCCGCCGCCTGTGCGCCAACTGCGAGGGCGGAAACTGCCTCCTGTTGGACGATGGGGACCCCTGCCCCTGTCCGCAGATGATTTCCAACACCTTAATCTGCAAATACTTCCGCGCCGCCGTCCTGCCAGCGGACCAGGAGCTGCACGGGGAGATCATGGCGGCACGGCCCGTCAAAAGCTGCTGTATCTGCGGCGCACCGATTTTCTCACGTTCCAATTCGGTGAAATACTGCCCTGCCTGCGCCGCCAGGGAACGCCGCAGACGGGACCGGGAGCGGAAAGCAAAAGCGGCCTCGCACTTCCGCAAATAGAGGGCTGGAAAGCCTTGCGGCACAACGCTTTCAAAACGTCAAACCGCCCAGGGACGTAACTTTGCCCTCGGAGGGCCAAAATTGACTTCTACTTGCGGAATTTTGCCCCGCACGGTTTCCTGTGCGGGGCCATTTTGAAGAAAGGAGATTTTTTGCCGTGGCAGACAAAAAGCCCAGCAACCGGGAACGGATCAAGGAAATCGTCACCGGGATTGAGGCAAACATACAGGACCTGTTCCAGAGCGATAAATTTGCGGACTATCTCCGCACCATGTCCCGGTTTCACAGCTATTCCTATAACAATACCATCCTCATCCATATGCAGATGCCCAGCGCCACCCATGTGGCCGGATTCAACAAGTGGAAAAATCAGTTTGGCCGTCATGTGAAAAAGGGAGAAAAGGGCCTGACCATCATCGCCCCCACGCCGTTCAAAAAGCGTATTGAGGAAATGAAGCTGGACCCGGATACCAGAGCGCCGGTATTGGACCATGACGGAAATGTTATCATGGAGGAACGGGAAGTCGAGATTCCCCTGTTCCGCCCGGTCAAGGTGTTCGATGTGAGCCAGACCGAGGGCAGGCCCCTCCCCAGCCTTGTTTCCAGCCTGACCGGGGATGTGCAGCAGTACGAGGCGTTCATGGAGGCCCTGCGGCGCACATCCCCGGTGTCGATCATGTTCAAGCCGCTACGGGAGGGCCTGGACGGGTTTCTGAGCCTGAACGATCAGACTATCACCATCCGGGAGGGCATGAGCCAGGTGCAGACGGTGTGCGCCGCCGTCCATGAGATCACCCACGCTATGCTTCACAACCGGGAACAGGACCAGATCACCGCCACTGCCGGAAATACGGACCAGGAGCCGCCTAAGCCGAAGGATAAAAACACCAGAGAGGTGGAGGCCGAGAGCGTCTCCTATACGGTCTGCCAGTATTACGGCATCGAGACCAGCGCCAACAGCCTGGGCTACATCGCCACATGGTCCAAGGATAAGGCCCTGCCGGAGCTGAAGGCCAGTCTGGAGACCATCTCCAAGACCGCCAATATCCTCATCACCAGCATTGACCGCCATTTTCAGGAGATTTGCAAGGAACAGGGCATTGACCTGACCGCCCAGCAGCCGGAACAGGACGCGCCCTCTGCCGCGCCCGACACCCTGGAGCAGTTCGCCGCTGATTTATACGATTTTATGGATCGGCTTCATCAGGAGGGAGTTCTGAAACACCCGTTTACCCAGGACCCCAGGGAGCGGTCCATCGCTGACCTTGTGATTGAAATGCGGAAAGGTTATTTTGAAGGTGTGCGCGGCCCGCTGAACTATTTGATCGAACATACTGACTTGATACTTACCGACTTGACAAAAGCCAAAACGCTGCTGGCAAGGCTGGATGGGCTGGTCCAGACGCAGGACGCGCCAGCGGCGGAGCTACCGCCTGACACCCCGGAGCGGTTCATCAGCGATATGCTGGATATGCTGGACCATCTGTATCAGGCGGGGCTTATCAAAAAGAATTTTCCCCCTGACAACCGGGAACAGACCAAGGCAAATCTGGTCCGCACCCTGCATATCAACCCTTCCATCGTCCGGGCCACTCTGGAGCAGTTCGTCCAACAAAACACCGGCGCGGCGGAGGCAAAGGTTATGCTGGACCGGCTGGATGGGCTGGTTCAGTCCGTGCCGCTGAAAGAATACGTCTACAAAATGGAGGCCAATCCCCGGACTGTGGGCGCAATCGACCAGCAGTTTATCCAGGCATATGAGAGAACGGCGCAAGGGACCTTAAAGCCGGATCGGGTGCTGTTTTTCGGCACGGCTGATAAATGCGCCGGTATTCTGAAAAAGCTGCAATCCGGCGAATTGAAACCGGATGATTTTTTCCAACCTGGCACAGCCAGAATCAGTCATTACAAAACCAAAGACGGCGCGGAGCTGGATGCTTTTGTAGGGCCAGATGATAAGGTATATATGGGTAGGCGCGACCACTATGACAATCGCAGCCATTACCTCAATGCGGACAAGTCCTTGCTGTACCTCTCCAATAATACGGTGATGTTCGATTTTGTCTCCGGGAGCAGCTATGCCGCTACCCAGGCGGAGCTGCTGGCCCAGGGCTGTTTTACGATGGAGGACTATGCCGAGTTTGATGCCCTGCGTGTTGGCGTGCTGGCACAATTTGAGCAGGTCGGGCAACTGTTGTTCGCCGGGGAGCCGTTCAGCTTCATCCAGCCGGATGCGGCAGAAGTGGAACAACAGCCCCCGCCTGCCCCGGAACCGCTGGCACAGGCGGATGAAGCCTTGCGGGACAACACTCTGGACGAGTACCCCCTGCCGGACCCAGCCTTTCCCGCTGACGAGCTGGAACAGAACTACGGCTATGCAGGCGGCGATCTGCTGCCTCTGTCCAGAGAACGGGCGGTGGAACTGCTGGAGCAGGATTTGACCGTTTATATGATGGAGTCTGGCGAAAATCCCGCTATGGTCTTTGACCGGGACGATCTCGTGGAGCAGCCGGATGGCATGATGTTTGCCGTTCCCCGCAAGGAATGGGAGGAAAGCCCGGAATTTCACCAGTGCATTGTGGACCGGCTGAATCACCAGAAGGAACGGGAACGGGCCTTTCTCGACTATGGCGGGGACTGCTTTGCCATTTATCAGATAAAGGACGGCGCTGAACAACGCGATCTCCGCTTTATGAACATGGACTGGCTGATGTCCAAGGGGCTAACTGTTGAACGTGGCAATTACGATCTGGTCTATACGGGAGAACTGGCACCGGGGCTGGGGTCCAGCGCCCTGGAAAAGCTGTGGGAAAGATTCAACACCGATTACCCGGCAGATTATCACCGCCCCTCCATGTCCGTCAGCGACATCATTGCCGTCAAGCAGGACGGTGTGGTATCCTGCCATTACTGCGACAGCTTCGGCTTTGAGCAGTTGACGGACTTCATCAGCCAGAAGCCCACGGTGGCCGAGCTGGAGGCCCAGGTCAAGGCGGGACAGACCATTTCCCTGACGGATTTGGCGGATACTGTCCACCGGGAAAAGAAAAAATCCGTTGTGGCCCAGCTCAAAAACCAGCCAGCCCAGGAACGAAAAAAGACAGCGCCCAAAAAGAGCGCGGAAAAGGAGCGGTAAGGAAATGAACGATTTTACATTTGAGGAACAGAATCTACTGTGCATCTACAACGGCGCTGGTGGTGGCATCCGTGCAGGCGTGATCGCCGCCCTCACCGAGATGCGGGGCTATCTGGAGCCGGACGAGGACGAGCTGCGGACGCTGACGGACAGCGCCCTTTCCAAGCTGGGACGCATGACCGATGCGGAGTTTGCTGCCCTGGACCTGTTCCCGGACTTTGAGACGGAGGACCCTGCCTATGGCAAGTAAGCTCCAAGCCTATGCACAAATGGCCGACCACGCCGCCCACCAGATCACCGGCAGCTATCAGGAATGGACGGCCTTTCTCGCCACAGTAGGCCGTCTCTATAAATATCCGTACCCTGAACAGCTCCTGATCCACGCCCAGCGGCCCAACGCCACCGCCTGCGCGGAATATGATTTCTGGAATCAGCGGATGCGCCGGTATGTGCGGCGGGGCGCTACGGGCATCGCCATCATCGACAACAGCGGCAGCAGGCCGTTTTTGCGCTATGTGTTCGATGTGGCTGACACCGGCGGCGGAGAGGAAACCCGGCCCAAGCTGTGGAAGTACCGGGAGGAATATCAGGACACGGTATCGGCGGCGCTGGAGCAGCGGTTTGACGTGTCCGGCAACGACCTCGTGGAACAGTTTGAGAGGATCGCCGCCCAGCTTGCGGCGGAATATTGGGACGATCACCAGCAGGACATCCTCCGCATCGTTGACGGCAGCTTTTTGGAGGAGTATGATGAGTTCAACATCGGAGCGCAGTTCCGAAACGCCGCCGCCGTCAGCATCGCATACACCCTTATGTCCCGCTGCGGCCTGGAGCCGGAAAACTACTTTGAGCATGAGGATTTTTTAAGCATTTTCGACTTCAATACCCCGGACACCATCACGGAGCTGGGTACGGCGGTCAGTCAGGGGAGCGAGGCGGTGCTGCGGCAGATCGAAGTCACCATCAAAAAATATGAGCGGGAAAAATCCGCAGAAAGGAACGCCGAACATGGAGAACAATCTGACCTACACCCAAGTGGGGGACTTCCTGATTCCCAATCTGGCCCTGCCGGAACAGCCGGACCGGGACCTGGGGAAATACGGGAGGATGCGCCGGACGTACCTGAAGGAGCATCGTCCGGGGCTGTTCAACCGCATGACGCTGACCGGGACCCTGTTCAGCCACCTGTTGGAGATCGAGGACGCGGCGAACAGCCGTCTGGAGCAGATGATGCCGCAGTTGGCGAAAGCGGCGGGGGCAACGGAGCAGTTGAAAGCCAGCGATCAGATGAAGTGGGTGGGACTGATGAACACCTGCAAGGCACAGGCGGAGGAAGTTATCATGTCGGAGCTGATTTACAGCTAAGTTTTATGCCCCCGGAAATCCCGTCCCAGCGGGAGCAGATGGAGACCATTCGAGAAGCAGAGAGCGCGGACGCGCCCTCTGCTTCTTCCATTTCCCAGGCAGAAATTGACACGATTCTGCGGCAGTATTCGGGCAGGCTGCGGATTTTCACCATGTATCAGCGGAACATTTCTGCCAAAGACGCGGTTGCTGCGCTCAAACAGGAATATGGATATTCCGGCGGCAATCATACATTCCTGGATGGCGCATCGGGTATCACTGATTACCGCCCTGACACCGGGTTGAGATTGGTGCGCTACCATCCAAGGACGGAAGTTACGGTGAAGTGGCCCGCTGTGGAAAAACGTATTCGCCAGCTCATCCAGGAGGGCAGTTACCTTACGCCGGAGGAATTGGAGAAGTACCAGAGCGACCACTTGGAACAGCTCCCAGCCCTGGAGATCACCCAGGCTGACATCGACGCACAACTCCGATTTGAAGCGCCGCTTCATTTCCAAAATCTGCGGATTTATGAAATCTATCAGCAGAATTTGAGCGTTGAGGACACGGTGGGCGCGGTCAGTGCAGCGTTTGGCCGTGTTGCCGCAGGGCATAAGCTGCCGGATGGGACACAGGGATGGGTGGATTATCGCCCTGATGTTGGCATCACAATACAGAAAAACGGCGAGGACAAAGAGACTGCGGAAGTCACTATATCCTGGTCTGACGCTGAAAAACGGCTGCGGCAGTTGATTGAAGAAGGCCGATACCTGACCCCGGAGGAATTGGAGCAATACCGGCAAACGCACCCGGAGCAGACGCAAACGGCATCAGCCCCGGAAATGGAACGTCCCACTCATGTACCGGGGGCCACACCGCCTATTCCTGCCACAATACCACCGAGAGAAATCACCCAGGCCGACATAGACGCCGCTCTCCAGGAGTGGAACGGTGATATTGCCAGCAAGCGTCGGGTCCAGCAGTACATGACCGGCCATGCCCGTGACCGGGACACGGCGGAGTGGCTGAAAAATGAGTACGGCGATAGTCTCCCTGCGTTTCCTGTTACGGTAGAGGGTGCGGCCACCGATCTGCCCTGGACAAAAGTACAGCGCTGCCTTGCCCGTCTGGTAAAGGAGGACAGATTTTTCACCGAGAAGGAACTGTACAATTTTGAGGATATAGACGCCGCCGCCATCCGGGAGCATCTGGAACAGGACAGCCCCTCCGAGTTTGTGGAACAGGTCGTGGCCGATGCGGAACGGCTGGCGGGGCAGGATTCCAGCACCGCGCCTACCATCCGGGAGACCTATAACCGCTATAAACCTATCATCCGGGATTTGGTGCTGGCAGATGTGGCCTATCAAAACGCCTGCAAAAATTCGGACCGGGAAAACGCGATTATTGAGGGCGATGCGGCAGTCAAACGGACGGCACTCACCATTACAGAGCCGGAGTTTATGCGTCTGTATCACGATATGCCCGACTTCCGCTACCGGCTGCATCGGGAAATCGTGGACGAAACCTATGCCGCCCTCACCCAGCCCCAGCAGGAGCAGCAAACCGCCCCGCCCCATGCGATGCCCGATACAACAGGGTATGAGGAAGAAACGCCGCCCTGGGGGACAGAGATAGGCGATCATTCTCCCTGGGGCAAAGTGCAGATGAGCGATCAGTTTGCAGACGGTGTGTATGAAGTCAGCACCGCCCGTCATGGCGGAATTATGATACGGGAAACGGATGCAAAAAAACTGCTTTCGCCCGAAACCTTAGCCGCTGGCGGAACTGAATATGGATGGTGCTACTATGAGGAAGATGAGGCCGCGTCCGTTGTTATCCGTGAATTGCTGGACAGGGGCATCCCCGCAGCACCGCCGTATGTTTGCTGTGAGTTCAGCGAAACGGGCGTTTTTAAGGCCGACAAAATCTATTCTGTCCACGAATTTGACCGTCTGATGAAGCAGGCGGATGATAAGCGTGTAGCAGGCAAAAAAGCTGCCATTAAAAAATATGGGACAGAACAAAGATGGATTGAATCCAAAGACCCGGAGTTTGATGAATTTTCCGGCTATGACAAGGTTTCGTTCGTCATTGTTTTGCCGGATGGCGTAAGGGTTTGGGGCCGTCAGGATGTAGGCGATGGCTACGGCGGACTGCTGGACTACCTCCGTCAAAATGAAAAATATCGTGATATTGTTCCCATTTTGCAGCAGGCCGCAGAGCGGGAACAGGCGGCGGCGCTGCCCCCGGACCTCTCTGACCGGCCCGTTACCCGCGAGGGGAACACCATCACCATTGGGAGCGGGGATGCCTCCCATGAGGTTGACATCACCGTTTCTGACGAGGACTGGCAGAATATCCAGGAAGTCATAGGCGCGGCGGACCAGCCGCCCCACGACCCCTTTGCCCCACCCTACCGTCCGGGCGATATGGTCTATCTGAACAATACCGCTTTTGAGATCACGGGCATCGGCCTGCTGGATGTGGAACTGCGGGACCCTGCGCTGCCCATCCCTCTTTTCCGCACCGAGAGTAAAGAAAACTTTGAGCGGCTGCTGCACCAGGATACGCGGAATGGCCGGATCACCAGCTATCTGCCCGCCGACATGAGCCGCGTCAATGATGATTTCCGGGAAGTGCTGACCTCCCATCTGATGACGGACCGGGACAAGGGCTACATTTCCGGCTGGCTGCGCTCTGGTGAGAACAACCGTGGAATTGCCCAGCGGCTGTCCCTTGTTTTCGCCAGCCGCGCCGAGACGGTGACGCTGGAAACCGGGGACATAGCGGACTATTTTACCTCTACCGTCAGTATGGCGGTAGAAATCCAGGACAAATTCGGCACAAAGCTGTCCCTGTCCTGGGAGGCTGTCGCGCCTATCCTCCGCGCCCTCTGGCTGCAAGAGCTGGACGGCTTTTCCCATGAGCCAGTCCAGCGGGATAGTGTGGAGCTGGCGGGCCAGCTTACCTATCGAGAGGGAGACAAGGTGGCCTTTGGCTATGGCGACCACGATATTGCCGGGACCATCGAATACATTGGAGACTTGGACGTGCGCATCCACACCGGGCCATACGCCTGGAGCCATGAGACGGTCAGTCGGGACTTTTTTGAGGACGCTCTGCGCCATGACGAGCGCAACGCCGCCCTCTTTACCCCGGAGGTCCCGGCCCAGCCAGCGCCGCCCCAGGAGGAACAGCCGGAGGCCCCGCCCCCGGCTGGCGGCACCACAGCGACACCAGGAACCACAACCCTCTATCCCGGCGATAAAAACGGCCTGCCCTATGATGTTGTCGTTCAGACGCTGCGCTTTGATGAGCCGGAACACGCACAGCCGGAGCAGGCCCCCGCCGCCGAACAAGATACCGCCGCCGGGAATTTTCGCATCACCGATGACAACCTGGGCGTGGGCGGGCCGAAAGTCAAGTACCGCAGGAACGTGGAGGCCATCCGCACCTTGCAGCAGATCGAGGCCGAGGGCCGGTCCGCTACTGAAGCAGAACAGGAAGTCCTTTCCCGCTATGTTGGCTGGGGCGGCATCCCGGACGCCTTTGACCCGGACAAGGCCGAGTGGTCTGCCGAGTATCAGGAGCTGAAAAGCCTGCTGACGGACAGCGAGTACAAATCGGCGCGGGCATCTACCCTCAATGCCCATTACTCCAGCCCTCTGGTTATCAAGGCCATCTATGAGACCATCGGGAACATGGGCTTTGAAAAGGGAAACATTCTGGAGCCGTCCTGCGGCGTGGGCAACTTTTTCGGCCTGCTGCCGGAGAGCATGGCCGCGTCCAAGCTGTACGGCGTGGAGCTGGACAGCATCACCGGGCGCATCGCCCAGCAGCTCTATCCCAAGGCCCGTATCACGGTGCGCAGCTACGAAAAAACCGACTTCCCGGACAGCTTTTTCGACCTTGCTATCGGCAACGTGCCGTTTGGTAATTATCCCGTGGTGGACCAGCGTTATGACCGGGAGCGGTTTCTGATTCACGATTATTTCTTTGCCAAAACGATTGATAAGGTCCGGGCAGGCGGCGTGATCGCGTTCATTACCTCCAACGGCATCAGCGGCGGCACGATGGACAAAAAGGACGATCGGGCGCGGCGGTACATGGCGCGGCGGTGCGATCTGCTGGGCGCGGTCCGCCTGCCGGACGGCGTTTTCCAGGCCAATGCCGGGACAGATACCTCCATGTCCATCATGTTCCTGCAAAAGCGGGAGATTCCCCTGCGTGAAAATGAGCCTTTGCCGGAATGGGTGGAGGCGGAGGTCATTGAACGCCACACCTATGTCGGGCAGGACGGCGAGGAACGCCCCGGCTTTGTGAGCATGAACCGCTATTTCCAGACCCACCCCGAAATGGTGCTGGGCGATTTAGAGATCACCTCCGGCCCCTATGGACCGCAGTTGGCTTGTAAGTCCCGGAAGGACGAGGACTTTCCCCAGCAGCTCCGCACCGCTCTGTCCCACATCCACGGCGAGATCAAGCGTGTCGAGCTGTCCGAACTGGATGAGGAAATCAAGACGGACGCACTGATTCCGGCAGACCCCAATATAGAAAAATACTCCTTTGGCGTTGTTGACGGCGAATTATACTACCGGGAAACCTCCATGATGGCAAAGCCCAATCTGAGCGCCACGGCCAGGGGCCGCGTCATGGGCATGGTGGAGCTGCGGGACTGTGTGCATCGGCTGATCGACCTTCAGATGGAGGACGCCGATGAAATCTCCGTCCAAAAGGAGCGGCAGACCCTCAACAGCCTGTATGACGCTTTCTCTAAAAAGTACGGCCTTATCAACAATCGGGAGAACGCGCTGGCCTTTTCCGCTGACAGCTCCTATTTTCTGCTCTGCTCGTTGGAGATGCTGGACAATGACGGGCGGCTGGAGCGCAAAGCGGATATGTTCACCAAGCGGACCATCAAGCCCCACAGGGCGGTCACTCATGTGGACACCGCCAGTGAAGCCCTGGCCGTCTCTATCGGGGAAAAGGCCGGAGTGGATATGTCCTATATGGCCCAGCTCTCCGGGAAAACGGAGGCGGAACTGGAATCGGAGCTGTCCGGCGTGATTTTCCGGGATATTCAGTGCCAGGGAGACCCCAGCCGCAGGGATTGGTCCCTGGAGGATGTGGACAGCTTTCCCCTTGTTGCCGCTGATGAATACCTGTCCGGGAACGTGCGGCAGAAACTGCGCGCTGCCAGGGCCATGTTGGACGCGCTGCCCGAAGGGGAAAAACACCGGCTGCGCCCCAACGTGGAGGCCCTGGAATCCGCCCAGCCCAAGGACCTGACTGCCTCGGAGATCGACCTGCGCCTGGGGGCCACCTGGCTGGATAAGCGCTATGTCCAGCAGTTTATGTATGAGCTGTTCAAAACGCCGCCGGTCCAAAAGGGAAAAATCCATGTGAATTTCTCGGAATATACCGGGGAATGGAACATCACCGGCAAAAATACTGTAACCGGCTATGATGTTGCCGCCAACACCACCTATGGCACGGACCGGCTCAACGCCTATCACATCCTGGAGGACACTTTGAACCTCCGCGATGTGCGAATCTATGATACCATCAAGGACCCGGACGGCAAGGAACGCCGCGTTCTGAACCATAACGCCACCACCCTGGCCCAGCAGAAACAGCAGGCCATCAAGGACGCTTTTCGGGACTGGATATGGAAAGACCCCCAGCGGCGGCAGACCTTGGAGAAGCAGTACAATGAGCTGTTCAACTCCATCCGGCCCCGCGAGTATGATGGACGGCATATCGTGTTCGGCGGCATCAACCCGGAGATCACCCTGCGGGAGCATCAGCTCAACGCCATCGCCCATGTGCTGTACGGCGGAAACACGCTGCTGGCCCATGAGGTCGGCGCGGGCAAAACCTTTGAAATGGTCGCGGCGGCGATGGAGAGCAAACGCCTGGGGCTGTGCCAGAAATCTCTGTTCGCCGTTCCCAACCACCTGATCGAACAGTGGGCCAGCGAGTTCCTGCGGCTGTACCCCACCGCCAACATCCTCGTTGCATCCAAAAAGGATTTTGAGGGCAGGAACCGTAAGAAGTTCTGTTCCCGTATCGCCACCGGGAATTATGACGCGATCATCATGGGCCACTCCCAGTTTGAACGTCTCCCCGTCTCCTATGAGCGGCGGGAGCAGTTGCTCCAGGACCAGATTCTGGAGATTGAACAGGGCATTGAGGAATTGGAGGACAGCGGCGCGGAACGATTCAGCGTCAAGCAGTTGGAGCGCACAAAGCGTTCCCTGGAGGCCCGTCTGGAAAAGCTCAACAACACCGGCAGAAAGGACAGCTCCGTCACCTTTGAGCAGCTTGGAGTGGACCGTCTCTTTGTAGACGAGGCACATTCCTATAAAAATTTGTTCCTCTACACAAAAATGCGCAACGTGGCGGGGCTTTCCACCACCGATGCGCAGAAGTCCAGCGATATGCTGCTGAAATGCCGCTATATGGACGAGATCACCGGCGGGCGCGGCGTGGTATTCGCCACCGGCACCCCGGTCAGCAATTCCATGACGGAATTATTCACCATGCAGCGGTATTTGCAGCAGGACCTTCTGGACAAAGGCTTTACCGACAGCCGGGGAAAGCATTACAGCCTGAACCACTTCGATAGCTGGGCCTCCATCTTTGGGGAGACGGTGACAAAGGTAGAGCTGGCCCCGGAAGGGAAATACCGCCCCCGGACGCGCTTTGCCAGATTCTACAATCTGCCGGAGTTGATGGCCATGTTCCGGGAGACCGCCGACATCAAGACCGCCGACCAGCTCAATCTCCCTGTGCCGGAGGTGGAGTATCACACGGAAAAGGCCCTGGCCTCGGAGGAACAGAAGCAGTTGGTCCAGGAGCTGTCTGACCGCGCCGCCGCCGTCCATGCGGGCCAAGTGAACCCCAAGATCGACAATATGCTGTCGATCACCAATGACGCGCGGAAACTTGGTCTTGACCAGCGGCTGATTAACCCGCTCTTTCCCGATAATCCGGGCAGTAAGCTCAATATGTGCGTGAAAAACGTGTTCCGCATTTGGGAGGACGGGCAGGCGGACAAGCTGACCCAGCTCATTTTCTGCGACCTGTCCACCCCGAAAGCCGCTGCCGCCGCCAAGCGGGACAAAACCGCGATGGCGGCGGGAAACAAGGTGGCGGGCGGGACGGATTTGCACGCCCTGGGCAATCTGCTGGAGGACATCAAGCCGGACGCGCCCTTTTCCGTCTATGAGGACATCCGCAGTAAACTCGTTGCTATGGGCATCCCGGAGCGGGAGATCGCTTTCATCCACGATGCCAACACCGATGCCAAGAAGAAGGAATTGTTTGCAAAGGTCCGCTCCGGGCGGGTACGGGTACTCATGGGCAGCACTTTCAAAATGGGCGCTGGCATGAACGTGCAGGACCGGCTGATTGCCTTGCACGACCTGGACTGCCCCTGGAGGCCGGGAGATTTGGAGCAGCGCAAGGGCCGCATTGTCCGCCAGGGCAACAAGAATCCCACGGTACACATCTACCGCTATGTCACGGAGGGGACGTTTGATTCCTACCTCTGGCAGACAGTGGAGAACAAGCAGAAATTCATTTCGCAGATTATGACCTCAAAATCCCCGGTGCGCTCCTGCGAGGACGTGGACGAGACCGCCCTCTCCTATGCGGAGATCAAGGCCCTGTGCGCGGGAAATCCGCTGATAAAAGAGAAGATGGACCTGGATATTGACGTGGCCCGCCTGCGTCTGCTGAAATCGGACCACCAGAGCCATCAGTACCGCATGGAGGACGATCTTCTGAAACGGTTCCCTGAGAAAATCAAGGAAAACGAGGGCTTTATCGCGGGGCTGGAGGCCGACATGAAAACGCTGGCGGAGCATCCCCATCCGATGGTGCCTGTGAAACCCGCCGCGCCGCCCCAGGCTGACGGGGAACAGCCGGATGCACCCGCCGCACCCGCTGCGGAGACCGCCGCTGTGGAGGTCAAGCAAGGCTTTGCCGGTATGGTGATCGGAGACCAGACCTTTACGGACAAAATCGAGGCGGGCAAGGCCCTGATCGCGGAAATCCGCAAGGGCATCAAGCCGGGGGAGCCTGTCGAGATCGGAACTTATCGCGGCTTTTCTATGGCTTTGTCTGTGGAGGACTTCGGGCGCACCATCGTCCTGACCCTCAAAGGCCAGATGAGCCACCGGGCCGAATTGGGGGATGATGTTTTGGGTAATCTTCTCCGCATCGACCATGCTTTGAATAAAATGCCGGACCGGGTAACGGCGCTGCACTCCCAGCTTGACAATCTCCACCAGCAGCTGAAAGAGATTCAAGGCGAGATCGGCAAGCCCTTCCCCCAGGAGGCAGAGCTTCAGCAGAAAAGTGAGCGGCTGGCAGAACTGAACGCGCAGTTAGGGATAGAGGATGGGCCTGCCCCGGCTGGTGAGCAGCGTCTGGCCAAGGACGCCCGCCCCTCGGTATTGGAGGGATTGAAACGGCCTGTCCCGCCCAAACAGAAAACAGACAAACCGAAAGACCACCGCCAGGAGCGGTGACGTGGAAAGTCAGGCGGGGGCAGCTCCGCCTGACTTTGCTTATGAAATGGAGGAATTAAAATGAATCAAACACCAATCTACCCATATCCCGCTGCTTACGCACGGGAAAACGGCGAATTGGAACAGTATCGGGAATCGCTGAAAGCCCTTGCCGACTGCAAGTGTGCCATTGACGATGCAATCCGTAATAATTGGGATGGAATGAATTTTGCCAAGGATTCAGCCAAAGGGGTTCTGAAACAGTTTGGGCCGGAGAGGGTAGCGTTCATTCTGGCTTATACGGTCCATGAAAGGAATATTGATAACCGCTTCTCCGGCCACAATGCAAGTTGGGCCAAAACTGTTCCGCTGTACGGAATGGCCAGCGACCGGGAGAGCTGCACTTTAGAAAGCCACCCCGCCAAGGTGGACCTGTTCATTGATCTGGTACGGAGGGACCTCCAGGAGCTGGAACAGCAAAAGTCTGCTTCGCGCCGGAAACCCTCTGTAAAACATAGAAAGGAGACGGTTAAAATGGATAAGACCCCGATTTACAAGGAATCTTTCGAGTACGCATATAATCATGGCGAGGAAGAACAGCACCGTGCCTCCAACCATGCCAATATCGCCTGCAAAAAGGCGATTGAAACGGCCATCGCCAGCCACTACCATGACAACCGCCTTGATACACAGGCGGCGGTGCAGGAGGTGGTGAAGCAGTTTGGCTATGAGCGGATGTTCTATGTGCTGGCCAACACGGTGCAAACCCAAGGGACGGATGGGCGCGTCTCCCAAGCCAACAAGAAGTGGGCGCAGACTATCCCCATCGTTTTTGAAAGAGGAAAACGGGACACTTCCTACCTTATCACACAAACTCACCCTGGTCTTTTGGATATGTTCGTGAGCAGCGCACGGCATGAACATCTGTTGAGACAGCCCCTCAAAGCGGCGGACATTAAGGCGGAGGCTGCTTATATCCTGGAACGATTCCAAGCTGCCCAGGAGCCGAACAGTCCCAACGGGACCCATTACATGGTCCAGGTCTCCCCCGACTTCCTGGCAAGGGCTGGAACTAAGGACACGGACCGCCTTATGGCGATGCTGCCCTTCCAGACCCTTTCTCTCTCCGGGCTGGAGGGCCGCAAGGGGACATTTGCCCTGATCTCCAAGGATGAGGACCGCTTTCAAAAGCTGATCCTGCGCAGGCCCTCGGTGCGGAAGAAGTTGCAGGAGCAGCCCGCCGCCGATGCGCCCAAGCCGCCCGCCAAGGGCAGGAACAAGACCCAGGAGCGGTAGGCATGGCAAATTTAGAGCGGGAGGTACAGTTGAAATTCCGCGTCACGCCGGAGGAACGGGCGCTGATCGAACAGAAGATGGCCCAGCTCGGCACCACCAATATGGCGGCGTACCTCCGCAAGATGGCGATTGACGGCTTTGTGATAAATCTGGAACTACCGGAGCTGCGGGAGATGGTCTCCCTGCTGCGGCGGTCCAGTAATAATCTCAACCAGCTCACCCGCCGCGTCCATGAGACGGGCCGTTTCTATGATGCGGACCTGGAAGAACTGCGGCAGAGCTATGACGGACTGTGGGATGCGGCACAGAAAATCCTCGTTTCTTTGGCAAGGCTCCAATAAAATTATTCACTATCTCGCTTTCCTACGATTTCACCATTCTCCTGTTCGACTTCGGCCAAATGCTTCATCAGAACATACTCAATGTAATTTGTCATGGAACGGTGTTCTCTGGTGGCGAGGATTCCGATTTTATCAAAGACTTCATCAGGTAACCGCAATGTGAATACCCGCTTATTTGTAGCCATATCATTCCCCCACTTCTATGCTTTTGTGTAAGTTTATGATATGGCTTTCCAAGAAAATTTTATACAGTCACTTGACTGTTAGGTGACATCACTTTATAGTATAAAGGATAAGTCTTTCGAGGCAAAAGGAAGTACAGCAGAAGTCACCTTTGCTCAATATCCGCGTTAGGTGGGATAAATTCCAGAAGATCACCTATCTCGCATTCAAGCACTGTGCATAACCGCGCCAGTACGTCAATGTCCAGGCGGGTCACTGTGTTGTTGCAGTAGTGATTGATTTGTGTCCGCTGCATTTCTGCGCGGTGGCTGAGTTTGTTCTTGCTCATGCCACTTTCCTCAATGAGTTTTGCCAAGTTGATTTTGATTGTACCGTATCTCTCCAAGTTCAAACACCACCTTGTCTATATTGTTGATTGACAAGATAAGTGTACCTTTGTTAGAATGACTTTATAAGATATAAGAAGTCTTGTCTAAGAAGTTGCACAATGGGAGCGGACTATGATTGTAACCTTTTGCGGACACAGCAAAATATATCAGACTTGCGAAATCTCCAAATGGTTGGATATAATACTCCCATCGCTGATTGAGGGCGGCGCGGCCACATTTTATCTCGGCGGCTATGGAGACTTTGACAGTCTGGCAGCAGCGGCGGTGAGACGGCAAAAGGCCACCTATCCCAGCATTGAAGCGGTCCTGGTGCTGGCCTACCTCAACCGGGACGCTGACCTTTCCCGCTATGACAGCACCACCTACCCGCCGTTGGAGAATGTGCCGCCCCGTTACGCCATTGTCAGGAGAAACGAGTGGATGGTCCAGGAAAGCGATGTGGTGATCTCCGGCGTCACGCATGGGTGGGGCGGGGCGGCGAAAACACTGGACTTTGCGAAGCGCAAGCAGAAAATCATTTTTCAGTTTCCAATGCAGATAAATAAAAAATGAGTGGCGGGGCCGCATCCTTGCAAAAAATCGTCCATGCCGCTATGCTGGTATCAAATCAAATTTAAGAGGTGTTCATTATGACCTATGAAAAAGTGTTAGCTGTATTCCGGGACTATCTGGCCGAGGATAAAGCCTGTGAGGTGCTGACTTCCAGCCAGGGCTATCTGGTGGTGGATTGGGACAGCAGGAAAAAGGACAGCGAGTGGGTGACTTCCCGGCTGTGCCAGACCCCGGAGCATCTGCGGGATGTGCTGCGCTCCCGGTATGAGGAATACCAGGGGTACAAGCTCACCGAAGGCTACAAGCGAGAACTTCTGCCCTCTGAGGATGTGGATATTCAGCGCACGGGTGAGGCGATGGCCGAACGGTGCGGCGAAAACTGAATACACAGTCTGAAACGGTCCGCCAATCGCGGGCCGTTTTTTTTGAAGGGAGGGACCGCCAATGGCAACCACCCGCATCATGCCTCTGCACATAGGCAAGGGACGGACTGTGGGCAAGGCCATTCAAGACATCATCGACTATGTGGAGAATCCAGAAAAAACGGACGGCGGCAGGCTGATCTCCAGCTACCAATGCGACAGCCGGATCGCGGACGCGGAGTTTCTGTTTTCCAAGCGGCAGTATCTTGCTAAGACCGGCAGGCGGCGCGGGGCCGATGATGTGATTGCCTATACCATCCGGCAGTCCTTTGTTCCCGGCGAGATCACCCCGGAGGAGGCCAACCGCCTGGGCTGTGAGCTGGCGCGGCGCTTCACCAAAGGCAACCACGCTTTTATTGTCTGCACCCACATTGACAAAGCACACATCCATAACCACATCATTTGGAACTCCACAACCTTGGACTGTACCCGAAAATTCCGGGACTTTCTCGGTTCCGGGAGGGCGGTACGGCGGCTGAACGATACCATTTGCATCGAAAACGGATACTCTATTGTGGCCAATCCCAAGCGCCGGGGCAAGAGCTACAACAAATGGCTGGGCAGTAAGCCGCCTTGCCACCGGGACCGGCTTCGCATGGCAATAGATGATGCCCTCGCCCAAAAGCCCGCTGACCTGGACGCGCTGCTGAAGCTCCTGGGAGAAGCAGGCATTGAGGTATCGCCACGGGGAAAATTCATCCGGCTAAGAGCACCGGGACAGAAAAATTTCGTCCGGCTGGATGGGAACAGCTTGGGCGCAGAGTACGATATTTCCGCTTTGCTGTGCGTCCTCTCCGGGGAGCGGACGCACACGCCCAGCCCCAAAAAGGTCCACCGCGCAGATCCGCCGAAGGTCAATCTGCTGGTGGACATCCAGGCCAAACTCCGGGATGGAAAGGGCGCGGGCTATGCGCGGTGGGCCAGCGTGTTCAACTTAAAACAGATGGCGCAGACCATGAATTATCTGACGGAGCATGGACTGTTGGACTATGCCGACCTCGCGGCAAAAGCGGCTGCGGCCACCGAGCGTTACAACGGCCTGTCCGAAAAGATCAAGGCGGCGGAGCGGCGCATGGCCGAGATCGCCGTGTTGAAAACGCACATCATCAACTACTCCAAGACCCGCGATGTGTATGTGGCCTACCGCAAGGCCGGGTACTCGAAAAAATTCAAGGCCGAGCATGAGAGCGAGATACTGCTGCATCAGGCGGCAAAGAAAGCGTTTGACGGGCTGGGGCTGAAAAAGCTCCCCACGGTCAAGAGCCTGCAAGCGGAGTATGCCGCGCTCCTGGCGGAGAAGAAATCCGCCTATACTGATTACCGCAGGGCGCGGGATGAGATGAAGGAGCTGCTGACGGTCCGTGCCAATGTGGACCGCTTAATGGGCTATGGCGGAGCGGAGCCAGACAAAGAAACGGAGCGTCAGGAGGAACGCTGATGTTCCGCTCATCTTCTGTGGGCCAGCGGCCCACATCAAGCGGCCCGCTAGGGACGCGCAGCCAGCTCCAGAATGGAGCTGTTCAAAGGGGTTTGGGGGCGCTGCCCTCAACAAGCAAAATGGACGCCTCGCCGGGAGGCGGGGCGTCCATTTTTGGCATGATGGGACCATCATGCCCTGCTTGCCCGTTTCTCCGTCCCCCGTTTTCCCCGTTCCCCAGCCCTTACTGTATTATAAATCTCGCTCCTTCACCGTTAGGAAAATCTTAATAAAATCTCAGCAAAAAAATAAAGAATCAACAGCAAAATCGTGATACAATACTGTCGGTTTGGTGCCAAAACTATAATAATTTGCTGTAAAGTAGCGTTTTAGACGAAAGGATTCTATCCAAGATGAAAAATAAAAAAATGTCGATTATCGCAGCCCTTGTAGCAGTATTCCTGATTATTGGGCTTGCGACGGCCTTTCTCACCTCGACGACAAAGCAGCCTAATCCCCAGCCCTCCCCGCCAGAAACTATGGAACTAACCCCCAGCAGTACGACAGACCAGGAGGGCCAGAATATTACGGAACCCCCTTCTTCCACAGATCGCTTTGAGGGGATGTATACCTTTTCTGTTCAGGTTGCGGAGGGTAGAGAATTAACAATAGTGTTGGATTCAACCGAACCCCAGGAGGAATACTTTTCCGTGGATCAAGTCCTGGTCTATGAGGGAGAAGAACTGATTCAGACCATTCTTCCAGAGGATGTTCCGGCAGTAGAGGATCATGCTTGGGATGGTTTGTATGTGAACCAGAATAGTGCAGTTGGAGAGCCGGATATTCGTGATCTGAACTTTGATGGTGCGGAGGATTTTGGTCTGCTGGCAGTTAGCTCTTATCCGCACAACGTACCATATAGCTATTTCCTGTGGAATCAAGAGACAGACCGCTTTGCATATGGGTTTACCTTGTGTGGTAGCGGTGCATTGGAAATCGACCTGCAAAACCGGCAGTTGATTGAGGAAGAACACGATGTACTTGGTTCCTACGAAACGGTCTACGCCTACGCTGAGGACGGTTCTCTCCAGAAACAATAACATCTGGATTAGATTTTGCGTCAGTAGAAATCGAAACAAAGACTTGGCGGGCAATCGAAGTCCCGCCGGGTCTTTTTGCATCATAGGAAGAAACGAACGGCATTGAATTTGCTTTGAGATGTGTGCTATCCTTGCAGAGCAAACATCGAAGCAGTATAATATAGTTGCAAACAACCTGATGTTAAGAAATCCAGTGGAACCCATCAGCCCACAAAACAGAGAACTCAAAAAATGTTTGATAGAATGTCTTTGACTACGGTTATAGAAAAGAGGTCACCCAATGCCCGACAAAATTTTAGTAGTTGATGATGAACCGGAAATTTCTGATTTGGTGGAATTATATCTCCAAAACGAGAATTACGAGGTCTTTAAGTTTTACTCGGCTAAGGATGCCCTTGCCTGCATTGAATCCACTGAGCTTGATTTAGCCATTCTGGATATTATGCTGCCGGAGGTGAACGGCTTTGCCCTCTGCCAGAAAATCAGGGAGCGGCATACTTATCCTGTCATCATGTTGACAGCCAAGGACGCGGAAACCGACAAAATCACCGGCCTGACCCTGGGAGCGGATGATTATGTCACAAAGCCTTTTCGCCCTTTGGAATTGGTAGCGCGGGTAAAGGCCCAGCTCCGGCGGTATAAACGATATAACCCCGCCCAGACTTCCGGCCAGGAACAAGCATCCGATTTGCTCCTGCACTCTGGCCTGGAAATGAATACGGGTACTCATGCTTGCTTTTTGAATGGGAAGCCGCTTTCCCTGACCCCAACCGAATTTTCTATTTTACGCATTTTATTGGAACGCAAAGGAAAGGTTGTCAGCTCCGAGGAGCTGTTTCACGAAATTTGGAAGGACGAGTATTACAGCAAAAGCAACAATACAATCACCGTTCATATCCGGCATTTGCGTGAGAAGCTGGGCGATACCATAGACAGTCCAAAATATATTACAACAATATGGGGAGTGGGGTATAAAATTGAAACGTAAATTACGAAAAATTCCTTATCTGATTGTCTTAATCTTAATCAGTATTGCGGCTTGCATAGTACTTTATTTCCTTGTTGATAAAGTATGGAACGGCAGCTTTGTGGACTGGTTTGAGTGGAACTTCATGCAGACACGCAACGCTTATCTTCCAGAGGCTGGACAAGAAGCGATTATCCGCGAGCCAATGTGGTGGAAGGTGAAGCGTCTGGTGCTTGGGGCCGTAATTGGGACTGTTGCAATAGGAATTATCATTGGCTTTTTTGCGTCATATTTTCATGCTAAAGCAGAAAAACGAAAATCTGTAACCAACATCGGCAAGATGCTCCGAGACTATATGAAACAAGAGAGTGAAAGTTCTGATATGTTTCCGCAAGAGTACGCAGAAATCGCCGCGCAGATGGCAGAAATCAGGACAGCCATGCTCCGCAGCGAACAGGCCCTCCGAAATGAGGCCGCGCAGAAGAATGACTTGGTAACATATCTGGCTCACGACTTGAAAACGCCCTTAACCTCCGTTATTGGCTATTTAAGTCTACTGGACGAAGCGCCCGATATGCCGCCAGAGCAGAAAGCAAAATATACCCATATTGCGTTGGACAAGGCAAACCGCCTGGAACGGTTGGTAAACGAGTTTTTTGAAATCACCCGGTATAATTTGCAGCAAATCACGCTGGAGCAAGAGCAGATTGACCTTTACTATATGCTGGTGCAGATGGTGGACGAATTTTACCCCATCCTGTCCGCAAAAGGAAATACCGCTGTTCTTCATGCTGATGAAGATTTGAGCGTCTGCGGCGATCCGATGAAGCTGGCCCGTGTATTCAATAACATTTTGAAAAATGCGGCGGCATATAGCTTTCCAAATTCTGAAATCATTATCTCCGCCGAAAAGAAGGACAAGCAAATGGTGATCTCCTTTGAAAACCAGGGGCCGACAATCCCGGAGGAAAAGCTGTCCATGATATTTGAGCGTTTCTATCGGATGGACGAGGCCCGCGGCTCCAACGCGGGCGGGGCCGGACTTGGGCTTGCGATTGCAAAGGAGATCGTCACACTCCATCATGGAACGATCACAGCCGAAAGCCATGAAAATGCAACGGTATTTACCGTATCGCTGCCTATCACTAATTAGGAAAACATCAATCTCCTGTTAGGATTTTCTTAGGAAACCAACAATAAAATATTAAAGCATGATCCGATTGCTCTTGATATGATTTTCATACCGAGGGCAATCGGATTTTTACATTCAAAGAAGGTACGATATGAAAAAACTCAATATAGCGGTCATATTTGGCGGCTGTTCCCCGGAATACAGTGTTTCGCTGGAATCAGCCCACGCGGTTATCACGCACATGGATCGGACAAAGTATTCCCCTGTGCTGGTGGGCATTTCCCCCAAAGGGAATTGGCTCCATTTCACCGGCGCGGTGGAGAAAATCAAGCAGGATACCTGGAACAACCCTGACGACTGCGCCCCGGCCCTGGTATCTCCTGACCGGGACGCCCCTGGGCTTTTGGTTCAGACAACTGCTGGCGTGGAGAAGATTTCTTTAGACGCCGCTTTCCCTGTTCTGCATGGACGCAACGGCGAGGACGGGACGGTGCAGGGGCTTTTTGAATTGGCGGGTATTCCGCTGGTGGGGTGTGGTGTGCTGGCCTCGGCGCTGTGCATGGACAAAGACCGGGCGCACAAGTTGGCACAGGCCGCTGGCATCACGATACCTTTCTCCACTGTACTGACAAAGAAAGCCAGAAAGGATGCTTTCGCTCATGCTGAAAAGCTGGGGTATCCGCTGTTTGTAAAACCTGTCCGGGCTGGTTCCTCCTACGGCATCACAAGGGTTGCGGAACGCGGCGAACTGTCTGCGGCTATGGAGCTGGCCTTTGAATATGATGACCACATCATTTTGGAAGAAGCGATCTCCGGCTTTGAAGTCGGGTGCGCCGTTTTGGGGAATGACACCTTAACGGTTGGGGAACTGGACGAGATTGAACTGGCGGATGGCTTCTTTGATTTTACAGAGAAGTACACGCTGAAAACCTCCGCAATCCATGTCCCGGCCCGCATTTCCCCTGCAAAAACGGCAGAGATGAAAGAAGCCGCCCAGCGAATTTACAAGGCCCTTGGGTGTCAGGGATTTGCGAGGGTGGATATGTTTTTGGACAAGGCTGGCAGGGTGGTTTTTAACGAGGTCAATACCGTCCCTGGATTTACCGCCCACAGCCGCTATCCCAGCATGATGAAAGCGGTTGGAATGTCTTTTGAACAGGTCATTTCCAACGTGATCGAATTGGCGGTGAGCGGATGAACAGCTTGATTTTGGTCAACAGCCAACACGCATATTCGCCGGACAGCAAGCAAGACCTGATTCCTGTCCATGACGATTACTCCGATATTCTGCTGGAACGGGAGGCGGTTTGCGCCCTGTCCCGCATCATGGAGCAGTTGGGCGGATGGGAATTTATCGTTCCTGTCAGCGGCTGGCGCTCCTTGGAGGAACAGCTTGAAATCTATGCAAAATCGCTCCAGGAGAACGGCCCGGAGTTTACAGCAAAGTTTGTAGCCATGCCCGGACACAGTGAGCATCAAACGGGGCTGGCAATCGACCTGGGGCTGCGTCAGCCGGACATTGACTTCATCCGTCCGGCTTTTCCCTATGAGGGCATCTGCCAAAAGTTTCGGGAACTGGCCCCAGCTTTCGGTTTTATTGAACGCTACCCGGCGGGGAAAGAGCATATTACCGGCATCGCTCATGAACCGTGGCATTTCCGCTATGTTGGTATGCCCCATTCAGAGATCATGACCTTTAAGGGGCTGACATTGGAGGAATATCTGGCATGAAGATACAGGCGGCGCTGATCCATTGGTCGAGAGGCGAGAACCTAGGACTGTACTGGAAATTCTTTTGGTGGAGAAAACAGTGTTCAGTGCGTATTGTCCGGGATATGTTGACCTTCTTCTTGAACCGAATGGCCCACCGGCATGGCGGCTACATTGGGAACGGAGCCAAGTTTGACAGTAAGCCCATTCTGCCTCATGGACTTCATGGCGTCTATATTTCCCGTTACGCCCATATCGGGGCTGATTGCTGGATTTATCAGAATGTCACCATTGGCTCGGTTGACAGGAAAGCCCCGCAGATTGGAGATCACTGTTTGATTGGAGCTGGCGCAGTTGTTATCGGTGGCATCAAAATTGGTGATTATGTAAAAATTGGAGCTGGTGCGGTGGTCTGTACGGATGTGCCGAGCCATTCAACCGTAGTGTCTCAACCTTCAAGAATCATTGTCAGGGGGGCCGGAGCATGACGGAGTTTTATCAGGGCCGCACCTGGATTGAATTGAGCCGGACCGCTCTGCGGCATAACGTGGAACAGCTTCAAACTCTGCTACCTCCAAACTGCGCGTTAATGCCTGCGGTCAAGGCAAATGCCTATGGACATGGCGCTGTTTTGATTGCCAGAGAACTCAATACCCTGGGTGTAAATGCCTTTTGCGTTGCCACTGTTTTTGAGGGGATAGAGCTACGGCAAGGCGGAGTTGCAGGGGAAATCCTGATACTCGGATATACGCATCCCCAATATGTCTCGCTCCTTGTTCAATATCATCTGACACAGACTATTTTGGACTATCCCTATGCGTTAGAGCTGAACGCCTGCGGCCAGATCATCAACGTCCATATCAAATTGAACACCGGGATGCACCGGCTGGGGGAGAATTGCGAAAATCTGGATAAAATTCAGCGGATATTTGCTTGCCAGTTTCTTCACATAGAGGGAGTTTATACCCATTTATATGAAGATGATCTTTCCCTGCCATCAAACAGAGAAGCCGCCCTAACGCAAGGCAGAGCCTTTTATCAGGCGATAAACCGCCTAAAACACATTGGCTGTCAAATCCCCAAGGTCCACATTCTTGCCAGCAGCGGCCTGCTCCATTGTTCTGAAATCGGTGGTGACTACGCACGAGCCGGGATTGCGCTCTACGGCCAGTTGAGTACAACCGATGAATGGAAGAAAGCCGGTGTTGTGTTGAAATCAGTCCTCTCGCTGAAAGCCCGAATAACCTTGATAAGAGAGATTGCACAGGGAGAGGGTGCTGGGTACGGGCATCAATTTCAAGCAAAACGAAATACAAAAATTGCGGTCGCCGCCATTGGGTACGGAGACGGAATACCCCGTTGCTTATCCAATGGCGTCGGAGCCGCATTAGTCCAAGGGTATGTAGCGCCGATTGTGGGACGTATTTGCATGGATCAGACCTTGCTGGATGTGACGGATATTCCATCCGTTGTTTCTGGAGATACTGCGGTGTTTATCGGAGCATCCGGGGAGCGGGAGATTACGGCCTGCGATGTTGCGGAACAGGCCGGGACAATCTCAAATGAAATATTGAGCTGTTTGGGCAGACGATTGGATCGAGAGTGGGCAACTATGGCTTAATCCGATACCTACATACGGTCTACAATGTTCGTCTCTCCTATGTTTATCAGCTCATTTGCCATAGCGCGTACAGCGGCCAGGACCAGCCGCCGCCCCTGTTCCGGGCAAGCCCGGTAAAGCCCAGCGATCTCCTGGATTTCGCGCTCAAACTGTTCATCTGCCGGATTGAAGATTGCATCAAAGGAAGTGCCAAGTGCCGTTATAATCGTATAAAGCACCTCGAATGACGGATTTGCTTCTCCCTTTTCGATTCCGGCGATGTGGCGAGTAGAGAGCTTTGTCAACTCCGCCAATCGTTCCTGTGTGTATCCTCGTTCCTTTCGGATCGCCCTTAACCGCGCTCCACCCTTTACTAAGACATCATTCGGCATAATTCTTCACCTCTACTGTATTGTATAGTTCGGAAAGCGCAAAATGAATCCCTATACACTTCCGACTATTAAGCAATATATTTCCGATTCTTGCCGAACTTTTCAAGAAAAAACGATTCCGGGAGGCTGTCAAAAAAACGGCAGCTTTGCGGAACGCTTTCGCGCGCTCAAACACCATAGCCGCCGTTTAAGGAGAATGGCTATGGTGTTTTTGTTTTATAGGAGTGAGCTGTTCTGGCCGCTCCTAATAGGTGATCTGTTAAAAAAAGCCTTGTGGCGGCTATGCCTCATTCTACTTATCAATCAGAACCACAGCGGCATATAAACAAGAATTATTATTCTGAAACACGGCAGAGGGCCGGGTACTCAATGGAAGTACCCGGCCCTCTGCCGTGTCGAATCTTAGGAAAAAAAGTCAGCCCCTGCGGGTGCCGCAGCCCGCCGCCTCCGTTTCGATGTGCCACCCCATCAACGCCATCAACAAATAAAACGGAGGAAACAAAATGTTTGACCCCAAAAGCGATTATGCGCTGAACAAGAAAGACCCGGACGCCATTGTTTACATAGACGCCGCTGGAACGCTGACACGGCTCACTCTGGCGGATTTCTCCAGCCTGGAGGAATTTCAACGGTGGAAAGCATGGTCTGACGAGAGTTACCACCAGGTTGAGAACGCAGCCATCGCGCTCTCCAAGCGTACTTTGTCCCTGCATGGCCTGTCTGAAAAGGCTACCGCTGTCCAATCGCCGGAGGACACGCTGATGGAGGCCCTAAAACAGCAAGAGCGCGAAGAAATGCGCCGCCTGCTCATGGAGGGGCTTGATAACTGCCTGACCTCAGCCCAGCGCCGCCGTCTTTGGCTGTATTTTGTAGACGGCCTGACAGTGCGGCAGATTGCAGAGGCCGAGGGTGTTCAGCATCCAAGCATTGTTGAGTGTTTGGCGGCTGCAAAGAAAAAACTTTTGGAATATTTGAAAAGAATGGTCTGATCTCCCTACCAAAACCCCGTTTTGAGGACGGTAGGTGAAGGACGCATTTTCTCTCACCTTCACTCGTACATCGAAAATTGAATACACGGTATTGCAAGCACAAAACCCGCGTACCAGCGGCACAGGACACGCCGCCAAGACCGCCAGCTTTCGGAGGTGATGGACAAGCTGGCCGAGCGATCAACGTAAGTCCTGGACCCGGTTTGGCACACCGGGCGCGATGACTGCGCGGGGGATAATGACACTTGCTCACGCCCGTCCACAGACTTGAGACGGAACCCTGCGGCACACGTTCGGAACGATGCTGCGGAGTTATGACAGCCCCGCCAGGGGCGGCTTGCAATATCCCCTTTCGCCGGGGGTGCGTGGCAAATACGGTGAAACTGCATCGAAACGGAAATAAACCAGCAGCCGCGCCGGAACTGCGCCGCGATAGTCATGCGGCACCGCCAATGTCCGGCGCGGCTGTTTTCTTAACGGAAGTTATCTGCATTTTGCAGTTTAAGCATCGGTCTGTTATCGGACGGAGGTGCGTCAATATGAAAGACCAGACCAATCCCAGCATCAACACTTCGTACAAAGAAATTAAGATCGGTAAGACGCTGTACCGAGTGACCAGCGTTTTCACCGGCGAGAAAGACCTGGGCGAGACCCTGGAGCAGTTGGCGGTCCGCCGCGCTATGGCAGAGCTGACGCCCTGCCACGCTACCACCTAAACCATACCCAACATTTCCTCGCGGCTGGCCGCATCCTTGCGCGTCATGCGCTCCCTATTCTATAATAGGTGCTGCTGGAGCAATCCGGCAGGAGCCATTCGCCGCACAGGGTATGAATCTGGCTGATCGGGAGGTAAAACAATGATCGAGAAAGCATACAATGTCGGCATCTATTGCAGACTGAGTAATGACGATGAACGGGACGGGGAATCCGTCAGCATCGAAAATCAAAAGCTGCTGCTTCAGCGGTATGTGCGGGAGCGGGGCTGGAATGAAGTGGACACCTATGTGGATGACGGCTATTCTGGAACAAACTTCCAGCGCCCCGGCGTTCAGCGCCTGATCGCTGACGCAAAAGCCGGACGTATCAATGTCATTCTCGTCAAGGACCTGTCCCGGTTCGGCAGAAACTACATCGAGTTCGGCCAGTACACCGATTACCTGTTTCCGTCCATCGGATGCCGGTTTATCGCTCTGAACAACGGTATCGACACCATGAGTAATGACGGCAGTACCGATGTCATGTGTTTTTTGAACCTATTTAACGAGTTTTACAGCCGGGACACAAGTAAAAAGGTGAAAGCGGTCAAAAAAGCCTGTGCCGAGAACGGGAAGTACATGGGTACATATCCGCCCATCGGCTACAAGCGTGACCCGCTGGACAAGCACCATTTCATCATTGACGAGGAAACCGCGCCGTTGGTCCGCCGTATTTTTGCTATGCGGGCCTCCGGCATGGCGTTCCGAAAGATCGCCACCACCTTGAACGCCGAGGGTGTCCAGCCGCCCGGTGAGCTGTACTATCAGCGCCAGGGCCGCACCGACCCCCGCCGTGTCAACCACCTGTGGAACGAAAGCACTGTTAAGGTGATGATCCGCAACGAAGCCTATATCGGCAACATGGTCCAGGGCAAATGCGGCACCCTCTCCTACAAATCCAAAAAGCTGGTAGCGAAACCCAAAGACCAGTGGATTCGCGTGGAGGGGACCCATGAGCCGATCATCTCCCGCGAGATATGGGATACGGTGGTCAGCATCGACCAGAAGAAGGTGCGGAAGTCTGAAACCTCGGACGGTATCAAGAGCATTTTCACTGGCTTGGTCTACTGCGCGGACTGTGGATTCAAAATGCGAAACCAGGTAGAGCGGTTTACCTATAAAGATGGAAGTCCAGGACGGTACAGCTCCTTCATGTGCGGGAGTTATTCCCGCAGCGGGAAAAGAGCCTGCACCATCCATACCATCTATGAGAATGTGCTGACGCAGATCGTGCTGGAGGACATTCGGGAAAAGGCCCGATATGCCGCCCATGACCGGGAGCGGCTGCTGACGCAGATCATCCGTATGAAGGATAAGGAGCAGCACAGCCGTGCGGCATCCTATGAGCAGGAGCTGAAAGTGACCGCCGCCCGTGTTGCGGAGCTGGAAAAGCTGATGCAGAATCTCTATGAGGATAAATGCGCTGGCGTTGTCCCGCCCACGGTGTTCCAGACGCTGATGAAGAAGTACGAGACGGAGCGGGCGCAGAAAGCCGCCGCCCTCCCGGAGTTGGAGCAGAAGGTCAGGACGCAGTTGGAGAACCGCCATGACGCCGACCAGTGGGCCGAGATCATCCGGCGCTATACGGAGATCACCGAGCTGGACGAGACCATCCTGTTTGAGTTGGTGGACCGTATCGAGGTTGGCGAGGCCCAAAAGTGCGGCAATACCCGCGTCCAAGACGTAAAGGTGTTTTATCGTTACGTTGGCTGTGTGGATGATGTGTTGTCCCAGGAAAGGCGGGCGGCGGTATGAACAAGCTGTATAAGGTGGGTATCTACTGCCGTTTGAGCGTGGACGATGCCTCCAACTCCGCCAAGGCCAGAAATTACATCCCCGCTGATGAATCCGTCAGCATCGAAAATCAGCGGGAGCTTCTGTCCAAGTTCGCCATGCTCAATGGCTGGGTGGAGACCAAGACCTATTGTGACGATGGGTACAGCGGGGGCAATTTTCAGCGGCCCGGATTCCTGGAAATGCTGGAGGACGCCCGAAGCGGCGTTATCAACCTCATCCTCGTCAAAGACCTCTCCCGCCTGGGACGGGACTTCGTGGAGGTAGGCCGGTACACAGCCGTTGTGTTTCCCAGCCTGGGATGCCGGTTTGTTTCTGTTCTGGACTGTTTGGACAGCGAGGGCGATAACACGGATATGCTCCACTTCCGCAGTCTGATGAACGATTACCATTTGCGGGACCTGAGCAGTAAAATCAAATCAGTGCTGCACAGCAAAAAGGCCAGCGGTCAATTCATTTCCGCATACGCTCCCTACGGCTACCGCAAGAGCGACGGGGACAAGCACAAGCTGGTCATTGATGAGTATGCTGCCGGTATCGTGCGCCGGATATATGATATGCGGCTGGCGGGTACGGCCTACGGCCAGATCGCCGCCGCCCTCAACCGGGATGGCATTACCTCGCCGCGTGTCTACTGGAGCCAGATCAACGGCAAGGACGGCTGCAAAGCCGCCCAGCTCTGGACCTATGCAACAGTAAAAACAATTCTCCACAATGAGGTCTATAAAGGGACGCTGGTAATGAATCACACCGGCACCCGTTCCTATAAGGATCATGCACAGATCAGCAAGCCGGAAACTGAGTGGATTCGCCATGAGGCGCTGCATGAGGCCATTGTTACCGCAGAGGAGTGGGAGGCCGTTCAGAAGATCAACGAGGCGGCAAGCCTTCATTCTGTTGGCAGGCAGGAGCCTACTGCGAAATTGTTTACTGGCAAGCTGGTATGCGCCGATTGCAAAACTCCTTTATGTGCCAATGCGGAAACACAGCATCGCAAGAACGGCACGAAAAAACGCTATGTTTCCTATTTCTGTGGGACATACGGCAAGTCGGGCCGGAGCGTATGTTCATGGCACAGGATTTATGAGCAGACGCTGACGCAAATCGTGATTGCGGAAATCAGGACCCAGGCCCAGGCGGTGATACTGGATGAGGCCGCTGTGGTGGACAAGCTCAAACGCAAGATCGCGGATTATGACGAGCAGCGTCTGGCCGATGCCAAGCAGGAGATCAGCAAGCTGCGCCGCAGGGTGCAGGAGTTGGAGACCATGACCGCGAAACTTTATGAGGACAAGTACAGCGGCGCGGTCAGCGAAAGCACATTCATGGTGCTGACGCAAAAAAACGAACAGGAGCGGCTTGCCAAGGCGGAACGCCTGGATGCGCTTCTGTCCAAGGTAGATAAGGCACAGCAGAAAACCGCCGCCATTCAAAACTGGACGGCGATCATCCGAAAGTATTTGAACTTGCAGGACCTTGATCGGACCACCATTGATGAACTGATAGACCATATTGAGGTCGGTGAGCGCACCGTTGTAGACGGGCAACGCAGGCAGGACATCAAAGTGTTTTACCGCTTTGTCGGTCTGGTCGAGTAAAAGCAGTATGTAGTAGAACCTGGAGTTTATCCATTTGAAAATTCATAAAGCTACCTTTCGTTGTTCCCCCTCCCAAACAGCGTTTGTTCTTCATGATATTTTTGAACGGGGTAAACTCGTTCTCGCCCTCGTCGCTGTCCACTCCATCGGAAACGGCCACCAGCCGCACATCATGGGCCGGGAAAAATTCTTCCGTCAGGCGGCCCACCTCAATGTAGTTCCGGCCCAGCCGGGAAAGGTCCTTGACGAACACCGCCGAAATATATCCGTTCTCTATGGCCTGGATCATTTTCTGGAAGCCGGGCCGGTTCATAGTCGTGCCCGTGATCCCATCGTCCACAAAAAACAAGGTGTCCGTATAACCTTTTTCTTTTGCGGCCTTTTGGAGAATTTTTTTCTGATTCTGGATGCTGTTGGATTCGGTGTCCATGTTATCGTCACGGCTCAGGCGGCAGTACAGGGCGGCCGTTCCAAACTCGTTTTTCTTGCTTGACAGCTTCATAATTTCCTCCTTTCCAGCCGCCAAACAAGAGGTTTTATCCTATCTATATTATACCTCATTTGGCCGCCCATGTTAAGGATGTCACGGAAATTGTCAGGCCGGGTCCAGCTCGGCCAGCATCAGCTTCAAGAGAATATCCCCCATTGTCTCGCCCTCCTCTTTGTAGACAGGCGTGACAACAAACTTTATTTTATCTATCTGATAGGTGTACTCCTCTTTTGTGGCGGTATCGGCCATAGCGCCCTCCTCTCCAGAATGATGTTGATTGCCTCTCGTTTCCGCTGTCTTGTGGGGAAACGCAGAAAGGCAGCACTCGGAAGTGCTGCCTTTCAACCTTGCTCCACGTCTGGACACGGTGTCCAGAGGCCAGCAGGTTTTCCATTTCGATCCACGAACGGGGCCGCCGCGCCGGGGGAAGTTTGGGCTGCCGCAAGACAGACAGGCCCCAGGCGGGCGGCCCCATTGGTTTTGTTGTACGCTGTATTTGCCACGCATCCCCAGCGCCGGGAGTATTCCAGGCCGCCGGCGGCTCGGCTGTCATAGCTCCACAGCACCGCCGCCTCGCCGTCACAAGCTCCATATCGCTCGTTTCTGCCTTGCGGCAAAAACTCGTTCATTTCGCTGTTCCGGCTCTTCCCAACGGATCAATGATCCGTTGGGAACCCTTTTGTGGCTGGCGCGTACCGCAGGGCTCCCCCGCAAGTCCGTGGGAGGGCGTGAGCAAGTTTCATTATCCCCCGCGCTGTCGTCGCGCCCGGCCTGCCAGAGCCGGGTCAAAGGTTCGCGTTGATCGCTCGGTCCGCTCCTTGTTCACCTCCTTGGAGCACCCATCCTGGCGGCGCGCCTTTTGTCGCTATTCACACGGGTTTTGTGCCTGGAATACTGTGTATTCAGTTGTCGGCGGGAGGGCTTGTCCCTCCTCACCTATCAGGCGGTTTTTGGGCGTTTTCGGATGTACCTTAGAAAGAAAAATCCAAATATTTTTTCAAACCCCGCAGGCCCTTGTTGATCGTTTCCCGGACGTTGCGCTCCTCCACGTTCTCCGCCCTGGCAATCTGGCCCACGCTCCGCCCCAGGATGAAACGGGCATAGACGCGCCGGGCCTGGACGGGCGGGAGACGATCAAGGGCGGCATAGAGGGCGGCGCGGTCCTCGGCCTGCTCCATGATCTCCTCCGGGGTCAACGGGGGATAGGTCACGTCGGCCTCAAAACCGGGAGTTCCGTCCAGGGAGCACTCGTCATGCTCCCGCTTGCGGCGCTTATAGCTGTCGCACAGGCGGCCACCGATGGAGAGGGTCACGGCGATCTCGTCCGACACCTCCATAGTGATACGCTCCGTCAGGTGGGGGTAGTAGCTGTTCAATTTAATGGTCGCCATAAGTAACCTCCATTTCGATACGGGGCGGAAAGGGACAGATCGAAATGGAGGGTCAGGCGGAGAACGGCATCCGGGGCTCCGAACATCTGGACACCGTGTCCAGAAACGACAGGA
The DNA here is from genome assembly GCA_910574635.1 of Oscillospiraceae bacterium. Lineage (GTDB taxonomy): Bacteria > Bacillota > Clostridia > Oscillospirales > Oscillospiraceae > Oscillibacter. The sequence continues at coordinate 39,698 of CAJTCG010000019.1, forward strand.
AACGACAACGCCCGCACAGCCTTGTACTGTGCGGGCGCATGAAGTGACATAGTTCTTTATATACTTACATATTTCGTGTATATAGCCGGAGTAGCCCGGCGGAGGGTCTATGCTTTTTTTAGCAAATTATGTATAGCAGAAACGAGAAAAGACACGGCGCTACCTCCTAAACGGTCACCGTATCTTTCAAATGGAAAGAGCCGATAACCGCATTTTTAATTTGCGTGTTATCGGCTCTGCGTCTATGCGTCTGGCTCTTTTGATATTTATTTGGATATTAAGCTACTCAAGCAAACAACAGATAGGTTTCCTTTTTTTACATCTACTAAAGTCTCCTGCTTGCATTTCGGACAATACAGCGGGAAATTGACAAGCTCTGTGTCTGGACGCACTTTAAGTCGGGTTTTATTTCCACATACGGGGCATAGAAGCCATATCATCTGACCCATCAAAGGCTTTCCTCCTTGCAATTTTTTTGAATTAGCTTTTTTTGCTCCCACTTTCTACTTTTGAAATAGAGCAAGCCCACAATAGCAGGCAGGACTGGCGAGAGTGCCTGTCCATAAAAAATGCCGGGAAATCCCATACAAAGGGTAAAAGCTAAAAACCAGCTCACTGGCAGACGAATGATAACTGCATCCAATAAAGCGTTAATCATGGCAACATTTGCCGCACCTACCCCGATGGCAAAGGAATCCAGCGTATACATGGCCGCATAAATCAAACTATTGATACCGCAACAAATACGCAGGTAATACACACCATCGTTTACTACTTCCGGGCTGGTACTACCGAACAGTAAAATCAATGGTTCCGCAAAAAGTTGTACGCCAATTACAACAACAAACGTAACAGCAATATTCATCACTAAACTGATTTTTACCACCTTTCGGGCTCGTTCGATTTGTCCTGCACCCATGCACTGACCGGCCATCGCCGTTACTGCCTGTCCAATAGCCCAGCAGGGCATACCAGCAAATGTATTGATCTGCAAGCCTACGCCAGATGCGGCGGAAACAGGAGTACCAAATTGATTGAGCATACCTGTTACCAGCAGATAGGCCATGTTGACTACTACCATCTGAATTGCTGTGGGTAGGCCGACTTTTATAATGGCGGTCAGCTTATCCCATTGAAGTGTAAATTTTCCGTGTTCCGCCGCAGAGAAAAACACCTTGCGTCTTTTTAGATAGAACAAAGAAATCACAAAGGAAATTCCCTGTGCCGTGATTGTCGCGTAAGCGGCTCCTGCTGTCCCCATTTCAAAGGGGCCTACCAATATAATATCTAAAATGACATTGATGATGGTGGCAATCCCAACAAAGCAGAGGGGAGATTTTGAATCCCCCAGTCCCTTGAGTACGGAGCAAACAGCATTATATCCAAACACAAAGACCGTCCCACAACAAATAATTTTCATATAGTCACAGGCATCTTGATACGCATCCGCCGGAACATTTAGTGCCTGAAACAGAGGACGGTAAACTGCCAAGCTCACAACAGTCACAAAGAAAGAAGATACCAGCGAAAGTAACGCCAACATTTGAAAAGACTCTGCTTGCCCCTTTGCATCGTCTGCCCCTTTGTATTGAGCAATCAATACAGCTCCACCCATTGTCATACCAATACAAATTGAGTTAATGATATAACACAATTTAGAAGCGTTGTTAATCGCCGCAAGGCCCACATCTCCTACAATCTGGCCGATCACAAGCATATCTACCACATTGTAGAAAGATTGCAGTATATTCGCCAGAAGTAACGGGAGCGCGAAAACGGCCAGCTTTCTTGGCACACTCCCGGTCAATAAGTTATGTTTTTCTATCATATCCATTCCTCCAAAAAGAAAAGGGCACACCATACCGTGTACCCTTTGCACATTCATAAATAAGCATAACAAAAGGCCACAAACAAAACATTGTCTGTGGCCTAAACAGTCGATTGTCTATCGCTAATTGGATAAAAGGGCACAAAAACCAAAGGCAGTCTATATCCGCCTTGGCCCTTTCACCATATCAATCAACTCTCCGAAAAGGCTCCGCACAATGTTTCGTGGTATAAACTTGTGTGGAGCCGAATCCAATACAGAACTTCCCGAACAACATTGTGTTCACCTCTCTTGTTAATTTGTATTAAATTATACACAGTTTGCACTTTCTTGTCAAGTCAAATCCATAGGCTCTTATTTTTTTAGAGACTTTGATTTGCGAAAAAAGATACTACTAAAATATAAAATTGTATTTCGTTCTCATACCCGCCCCTGAAATGTAAAATAATATAGGGGTGATGTGAAAATGTACCAATATGAAAAGCGCCTGGACTGTCGCGCCTTGGGCAAAGAAATCAAGCGCAGACGCAAGGCCAAAGGCTGGACGCAGGAGCATCTGGCCCAGCTTGTAGACCTCACCCCTCGCTCCATCATGTATATTGAGAACAAGGGCCAGCACACCAGCCTCAACGCCTTTTACAAACTCGTCACCCTTTTGGATATTTCCGTAGATGAATTTTTCTACCCGGACAAACACAACGGAGAGGACGAGCGCCGGAAACACATTGACCGGATGCTGAATGGCATGGACGAAAAAGAGCTAACCATCATGGAGAGCGCCGCAGAGGGCATCTGCAAAGCCCGTGAAACGGAGGAAGCGTAAGGAAAACGCCGCCTCCGTTTTTTGCGCTTATTCCAGGGTTGCGCTAAACGGCAAGCAGGGCGAGTGTCAATACACTCGCCATTTTCGCCTTGCGAAAATGCTTGTTGGGGTGCCCCCAAACCCGCTGGAAGCCTCTGGACACTGTGTCCAGAGGCTTCCCTGTCTGCGGCCCCGTCGCTACCGCTCCTGGGCCTTACTCTCCCGCCCGCCGGACAGGTCGAGAAGATGATCGACGTTGGCCTTGACTGCCACCGCCTCCCGCATTTCCTGTTGCGCTGCCCTGTATTGGGCGTAGAGTTTTTTCTTCCGCTCCGCCAGCTCCCGGCGCTCCTTTTTCAGCGCGTCCATTTTCGGGAGCTTGGCCCCGTCCAGAATGTCATTGATCGCCGCCTTTGCCGCCCGATAGGAGGCCAGCGCCTCCTCATGCTCCGCCAGATACTTCTTGCTGTACCGGGCGGCCTTGTAGCCGTCGAACACAGGCCGGGTCTTGGCGTAGTCCACCACGGCCCCCATCAGCTTTGTGGTGGAGGCCAGCCGCTCCTCCACCCCCCGCAGCTCCCCGGCCAGAGTATGGGCCCGATCCACCGCCGCCGCCGTCCGCTCCGCCAGGGCGTCATAGTCGGTCAGGCCGTTCTCCTGGAGGAATTGGAGCGCGGCGGCCATCTGTTTCAGATTGTAGATTTTCACCCACCGCTCATAGCCGGGCCCCTTGCCCTGGGCCATGCGCTGCTGAATGTCAATTATCAGATTGACGCGCCGGGGAGCCGCCGGGCGGGGCCGATCCTGGGCGGGCTTGCGGACGGGGGCCCGCCCGTCGATCACCGCCTCCACGTCCTCCAGGCCGTAGCCGTCCCCCAGGGTGGAGGCCCGGAACCGGGTGGCCCGGTCCTGGCCTGGGAGCCGGAACGAGATCACCCCGCCCCGGCCCCGCTTCACCTGGACGCCCGCCGCCTCCATCCGCCGGAGGAAATCGGCAAGGTCGGCGGGCCGGTCCGCCAGGGCCCCGTCGATGATCCCCCGTATCTGCTCCTTGTAGGAGGGAGGCCGGGCCCCGCCCAGCCATTGGCCGTAATGCAGAAATTTCCCCTTGCTGTGGAGCCTGGGGTTTTTGATAACGGACAGGTCGTGCTCCAGGCACACCCGGTCAGACAGCCGCCGCAGGGCGCGGGCAGAGCCTAAAAAATCCCGGTATTTCCGGGTGCAGTCAAGGGACGTGGAATTGTAGTAAATGTGAACGTGAGGGTGGGGCCGGTCCGCGTGGGACACCACGAAGAAAGCGTGTTTTCCCTTGGTCCAGCGCATCGCCAGCTCATACCCGATGTTCAGCGCCTCCTCCGGGTCCAGCTCCCCAGGGGGGAACGATTGGCGGATCTGATAGCACAACACGTCGGCGTCCCGCTTCTGCTCCCGGCCTGTAATGGTTTTGTACCGGGCCTTGCTCAAAAGAAACTCGCTGTCAGCGGTGAGGGGGTCGCACTCGTAGGAGCGGATCAGGGCCCCGTCCAGTGTCTTTTCCGGGTTCTGGCCGTAGTCGAAGCGGTCCGACAGGGATTCCAGGATCGACTTGCCCCCGCTGATATGGTGGGTTATGAGACGGGTCGTCGCCAGGGACAGCACCCCCTTTCAAAATCGGTTCTCCCCGCCTCTGGACACGGTGTCCAGAGGGCGGGGACAGCCGGGGAGCGGCCTGGGCCGCTCCCACGGGTCACAGGGCCACCACCTGGGCCAGCTTCCCCAACAGCTCGGAGAGAGGCCCCCACAGGTCGGCGTAGTCCTTTTGTAGCGCCTGGAGCTCGTTCTGATACAGCCCGCCGTAGGTGTTCACATGGAGCGCCGCCTGATTGAGATTGTTGGCGCACCGCCGCTGGAGGGACACCAGCTCCCGCACCGGGGAGAGGTCCACCTGGAGCACATAGCCGTTGAGGGCCATTTTTCGGACATAGGCGCTCATATTGCGGATGCCCGTCTGCTCCATGCGGGCCTTGATCCCTTGCAGCTCCTCCGGGCTCACCCAAACATAGAGCGGCACATTCCGGCGGCGCTTCTTTCCCGCCACGGCTACCGTTCACCCCGATCCGGGGCGTCCTTTTTGGGGACGGGCGGGGCCTGCCGCTCCTGGGCCTGTCTCCCCGCCTCCTCCATCTGCCGGGAGATAGGTGCCTTGACCTCCCGAACATGAAAGCGGCGCTGATAGTCGGCGGCGCGGTCCGCATAGTCCTTTTCCGCAGCGGCCCCATCGTCATAATAGTGGCCCCAATAGTAGTCCCGGTGGCCGCCCTCCTGGGTAAACTGCCATGTCACGAAGCCCTCCCTGGGGTGCTCCCCCAGGGCAAAGCCCCGGCCATTGTCGAACAGGACGGACTGTCGGATCACATAGCCTTGATTTTCTTCCATGATAACCTCCAAAATGTTGACAGTATAGGGCCGAAACAGGGGCGAGACGTAAAATGATACGGCCCGCCCCCGTTCGCCGTCTGAAAAGCCTTGAAAACACGGGGCTTTTGAGGGCCTAATTGTCAACGGTTCAGCCCCGCTTTTTCCTCATGTGGTCCCGCTGCTGCTTTCTGTGCGCGGCCTGGGCGCAGGCGGGGGAACAGTAGCGCCGCCGCCCTCCCAGGAGGGCAGGCCGCCCGCAGAGGGGGCAGGCCCGCGTCTCCACCGGGGCCGGGGCGGTCAGGGCCGCCTCCAGCGCCGGGTCCAGGGGTAGGACCGCCGCCCGAAAGTAGCGGCACAGGGGGCCCGTCCAGGTTTTCCCCAGCATATAACACTCACAGTCCAAAGGCAAGCATCCCACGTCCCGGTCATAATTGGCGCACCACTTCACCACCAGGGCCCGGATCGCGGCCCGCTCCTCGCGGGTGAGCTCCCGCTGGTCCATGCCGTCACCTCCCATCGTCGGGACTGGCCCGGCTCCGCAGGTAGGCCCGGAAACAGGTCACGCACCGCAGGCCCCGCCAGTAGGGACACCCCTCGCAGATGGACCCCTTGGGGGCCGGGGTGGGCTCCGGGGGCAGGTGGTAGGTGGGCTGCTTCATAAAGGGCTCATAGGGGCTGTTGGTGAAATTCACTCGTCCCCTCCCTCGTCCTCGTCGTCCACGTCCCAGGGGGGCGCGTCGTCGTAGTCGTCGGGCTCGTCATAGTCGGCGTGATCCTCCTCCGGCTCCGCCGCCCGCTGCTGCTTGGGGCGGTAAATCTTGAAGTACCACCCGGCCCCGCCGCCCAGGGCCAGCACCGCCAGGGCCGCCAGGAGCATCCCGGCCCCGCCGGACTTTTGGGGCTCCGGCTCCGGGGCGGGGTCAGGTTCGGGCTCCGGGTCCGGCTCTGTCACAGGGGGCGGGGCCTCCGGCTCCTGGTCCTGCTCGGCCAGGGCCATCAGGTCGGACACGGTGACAGCGTTCAGAAAATACACATTTTCCGTACTCCGCTGCCGGTCGATCACCAGATAGAAAACCGCCTCGTCCGCCGTAGTGATGGTGAAAAATTCTTTGCCGTCCTCGTCGGTGGCGTTGTCCACCACTGTCCCTGTTCCGTCCGGGGTGAACGGCTGGGGCTCCGGCGGCTGCTCCACGGGCAGGGGGTCCACCGGCTCCAGGCCGATCCAGGGGACGTACTCGCTGCCCTCGCTCTCGTCGCCGCCGCCAGCGTAGGCGGGGACGGTGAGCACTCCCACCATCAGGACGGCGCAGAGCATAGATGCCAGCATCCGGGATTTCTTCATCAAGTCTCCTCCTTTCCCTCGCCGGGCTTCTGGACACCGTGTCCAGAAGGCCCGCCCCGGAACTGCCGGAGGAGGGCGGGCAGCTCGTCCAGGGTCACACTCATGCCCCGCACAATATCCACGATCTCCTCATTCTCGGCCTCCCGGTGCTTCTGCTCCAGCTCTTTCAGCCGGGCCTGCTGCTCGTTGATCTTGGCCTTGACTCTCTCCATCTCAGCCCAAATTTTCGCGCTTTTGCTGATCGCCATTGAAAACCTCCTTTGTCATGGTAAACGCCCCCAGGCGTAAAAATGGGACTGCCAGTAGCTTGTATTCAAGCTGGTGTACTGAATGGGGTCCCCACAGTGGAGCATCATTCCGTCCCCCACATAAATGCCACAGTGGGTCACACCGTCCGGGTTGGGCGCGTCGTAGGTGTAGCGGAAAAATACAAGGTCGCCGGGCCGTGGGGAGCTGACGGGGGTGCAGTAGTTGTAGAGCGCCTGGGCTCCCATGCGGCCCACGTCCCACCCGCTATGGCCGATCACCCAGGAGACAAAGCCGGAACAGTCAAAGGACGTGGCCGGGGAGCTGCCGCCCCACACATAGGGATAGCCTAGGTATTTCTCCGCCTCGGTGAGCATGGCGGCGAACCGTTCATCAGATAGATATTCCTCTGGCACGTCGTAGGGCTGGGGCGGGTTGGTGATGTACTTGTCCACATAGCCGGAACCGGGGAACAGGTCGGGCCGGTTGCCCAGAGAGGACATATAGAGGGAATACCGGGATAGCTGCTCCCCGCCCATCATGTAGACGGGCAGGTGGGACAGGTCCTCACTTTTCAGCGTCACGGTACAGATGTAGTAATTGTAGGGGACCCAAACCGTGTAGGGGCCGTCCGGCCCCGTCCGCGTTTCTGGCCGGTAGCGCACCTCCACCTCCACATTCTCCGTGAGGATATACTGCCGGTCAAAAATAGTCTGGAGTGTCCCCCGCACCTCCGTCAGCGTCCATTCCCCCTCATGGAACGCGCAGAGCATGGAGATCAAAACGTATGGGTCATGCTCGATGGCGTCCAGGTCAAAATGATATTCGTCGTAGTCGTGGGTGCTGGTGTAGGTGTCCAGGTAGTTTTGTAGCTCCGCCTCCAACGCGCAGTAGGCGGCCTCGGCCCCCAGCATATCCCCGTCCTGGGCGGGGTAGGTGCTGGCCCCGATCCCCCCGATGATCCCGTTGCCTATCGTCACCAGGGAGGAGGCGCAGGACTGGACCGTGAACAGGAGGAGGACACAGCACAGGGCGATCACCACCCCGCCGGGGTGCCGCTTGACGAAGCCCACCGCCTTTTCCGCCAGCTTCTCCGCAGAGGCGGCGGTTTTCTCGGCGGCCCTGGCCCCCTGCTTGGCGGCCTCCCGCGCCTGTTTCGCGTACTGCCGCTTTTGGCGCTGCTTCTGTGCGAACCGGGCGATGGCGTTCTTGCCCAGCTTCGGGTGCTTCTCCAGCTCCACTTGAAAACGGTGCTCCGCCGTGGCCTTGACATACCGGCGTTCGGCGCGGGCGGCGGCCTTGGCCGGGTGGTCCCGGATGGCCTGCCGCACCGTCCGGGCCGTTTTCCGCCCCACGGCCTCGCCCACCAGCTCGGAGTGGTGGGCCCCCTCGGTGCCTACATTCTCATGCTCCACCTCATAAATTTTGCCGTGGACGAAGCCGTGAACGCCCCAGCCCAGGGCCCCGGCCCCGCGCTTCACCGGGCCGGGAGGCTTGGGCGGGGCCTGGGCCGCCAGCTTCTCCTGGGCCTTTCCCATGCGCAGCTTGGCCTTTTCCGCCTTGACCGCGCTCTGCTCCGCCCGTGTCTGACCCTGGGCGCTCCGCTTCTTCCCCTCCTGCCGCAGCCGTTCGGAGGGCCGGGCCCGTTCGCTCTCCTGGTGGAGTTTGGATTTGTGGTCAGATTTGCGGGGCCTCTGGACACGGTGTCCAGAGGCAGGCCGGGCTTTACTCTTGCCCATTGGCCTTGTCCTCCGGCTTGGTCGTCAGCAGGGTATAGAGCTCGGTGTCCTGGGGGAAGTGGTCTACAAAGGGAATGGTGGTGTCCCCATAAAAAAGCAGCCCCTCGCCGGAGCCGGAGTGCGTGACATAGGAAAGCTGGTGGGGGCTGATCCCCAGGTGGCTTGCCAGCACCTTTTGATCCCCGGCGGCCTGGGACAGCATATAGAGGAAATCGCAGTTACCAAAGATGGATTCAATTTCGCTGCTCTCCAACAGGCTTTTCACGTTTTGAGTGATGCCGCTGGGAATCGCCCCCCACTTGCGGAAGCGGCGGAAAATCTCGACGCTGTACGCCGCCGTCTGGGGCTCGGCCAGCAGCACATGAAACTCGTCCTGGTATACCCAGGTGGCCCGCCGCCGGTCCCGGTTCTCCGTCACCCGGCCCCATATCTGGTCCGTGAGGATCAGCAGCCCGATTTTTTTCAGCATCTTCCCCAGGGCCTTAATGTCGAAGCACAGCAGCCGGGAATTGACCTGTACGTTGGTTCGGTGGTTGAACAGGTTCAAGGACCCGGTACAGTACAGCTCCAGGGCGGATGCCACCCGCCGGGCCTCCGGCTCGGACTGTTTCAGCAGCTCGTCGTAGAGGTCCTGGAGGATAGGCATACGCTCCGGGGCCGGGTCCGCCAGATAGGGCCGGTAGATGGTCCGCACACAGCGGTCGATCACCGTCTTTTCCACCGGGGCCAGCCCGCTCCGCCCGCCCACGATCAGCTCGCACAGGGAGAGGATAAAATCGCTTTTGAGGGACAGCGGGTCCTCGTCGTCGGCGTAGTTGGGGTTAATGTCCATGGGGTTGATGAACGTGCCCGCCGTGGCCGACGGCGACAGCCGCACCACCTGCCCGCCCAGCCGGTTCACAAGGGGGTAATATTCGCCCTCCGGGTCTGCTATGATAATGTCGTCGTCCGGGAGGGTGAGGAACACGTTGACGATCTCCCGCTTGGCGGCGAAGCTCTTGCCGCTGCCGGGGGTGCCCAGGAACAGGCCGTTAGGGTTTTTAAGTCGTTTGCGGTCCGCCATAATGATGTTATTGGAAAGGGCGTTCATGCCGTAGTACAGCGCCGCCCCGTCCATGCGCAGCTCCTTTGTCATAAAGGGAATGAAGATCGCCGTGGAGCTGGTGGTCATGCCCCGCTGTATCTCGATGGCGTTGTCCCCCAGCACCAGGGAGGAGGTAAAGCCCTGCTCCTGCTGCCAGTCCAGCCGCTTCAAGGCGCAGTTGTACTTTTGGGCGATGCCGGAGATGGTGAACACGTCGTTCTCCAGCTTTTGCCGGGTGGGGGCGATATTCACCACAGTAAACGTCAGGAGAAACATTCGCTCGTTCCGGGACTGGAGGTCGGCCAGGAGCGCCGCCGCGTCCTTGGAGTAGGTAATGAGGTCCGGGGGCAAAATTTCCATGTCGTATCCTGCTCTGACTGCCTTTTTCTGCTCCTCCACTTTCATCTTGTCAATGTCGGAGATTTTGCCCTTGGTCATTTTGATAGCCTTGAGCTGGTCCACCGTCTGAACGTGGAGGGTGACAGTCATTTCCGCGTCCAGTTCCAGCAGCTCCAACAGCAGCTTGTCCGACAGCTCGGAGGCCATGATCTGCAAATAGGAGGCCGCGCCCCAGGACTGGCCCACCCGGAACGTCCGGGAGGTGGAGAAGTCGAAGCTGTCCGGGGCGATGAAGTCCTTGGTCCCCATGCCGGTTTTCACAATGTCCGGCCAGGAGAAGCGAAACGGCTCCCGGCCTCCGGGGTGCATCTGGCCGTGAAGTACCTCCAGCCGCTCCCGCCCGTTGAGCACACGGGAATGGGCCCCCAGCTTCTTGAAGTTGCCCATAATGTCGCTGGATACCCGCTCCAGCCGGGGGCGGGCTGTCTCCAGGCCCTCGGCGGGAATGCCGAACGTGATGTACTTGGAGCGGACGATCCCGTTGTTGCTCCGGGCAATCTGCCGTTTCAGCATATCCACATACTCGCCCCGGATGCTGTCAAAGTCGTCGTGGGCCATAGGGATATTGACCTTGTACCGGCTGCCGCCTCTGGAGCGGTGGTTGATAAAGGAGAGCTGGAACGGGAGGGCGCTGTCAAAGTAGTTGAGGAAGCCGCACCAGCCGTCAAAGATGGCGGACTGATCCTCGCTGGAGGCCACGGAGTAGTTAATATCCTCGTAGGCGATGGTTTTGGTGTAGAAGCCCTCCCGTACCCGGCAAATGCCGTCTTTCAGCATTTCCACATAGGGGATGGTCTGCTGTGCGGAGAGGGAGCGCCTACTGGCCCTTGCGCTTCCGGCGCTTTTGGCTCTTGGGTTCAGAAGCGGACACCTCCTTTCCGGCGAACGGGGCATAGATATTCTGCGTTCGGTAGGGCCTGGGGCCGGGACGGAGGAAGCGGGCGCGGATGATGTTCCGCACCACTTTCTCAAAGGGCAGGCCGTCCTTTTCGTACATCGCCATGAGGAACGCCGGGAGCATGATCCCCAGCATGAGGAACATGGCCCCGGTGCCGCCGACGGCCCCACGGGTCAGCAGATAGACGGGGACGCCCACCAGCCCGCCGCCGCCGAAACAAATAAGCTGCCGTTTGGTGAGACTAAATGCCAGCTTGGTTTTGACCCTGGACAGGTCGTTGGGTACATTCACATAGGGCAAAAATTACACCTCTTTTCTTGTCACCAGCTCTGGACACGGTGTCCAGAGGTCGGGGGTACATTCCACCTCGTTCCCCCATACATCCCAGCCGGGGACAGTCTGCCGGGCGAACAGCTCCATGCGGGGCACGTCGCCCATGAGGGCCACAATTTTTTCCCTGGCCTCGTCCGGCTTTTTGCTGTGGGCCTCAATGGGAGAAATAATGAATTGGTGGACGTTGGCGGCCTGCCGCCGGGGATGGCCCCGCGTCGCCAGCAGGCACACCTCCGCGTTGGCCCTGGTCCAAAAGCCCAGGCCGTAAAACCAGCTATCCGCCCGGCGGTTCTTTTTCAGCCAAACAAAGGCCACGCTCTTGTAGGTAAAGCCCCACGCCTTGATCAGCCGCAGGGCCTCCGGGAGCTGGGGGAACGTGGCCCACAGGAACAGGGCGCAGTCCGGGGCGGCCAGCTCCGCCACCGGGAGCGCGCACAGGTCGTTGATGGTCATGGTGGGATAGTGCTTCTCCGCCGCCCCCTGCAAATTCTTTTGGGCGTACCGCCAGGGCGGGTCGGCGTAGATCACAGCGTATTTCCCGATAAAATCCCTCCTCTCCGCTTATGGTCACGGTGTCCAGAGGCCGGGGGTTAGTGCGCCCCCAGGACGCTCCGGGCGATGCTCCCCGTTTTGAACAGACAGTAGCACAGCAGCACCGTATAGCCGATGGTGCCCCATATCGCCCCTATGGGGTCGCCCCCCACGGCGATACTCTGAATGAGCACCGCGTAGATCGCCACGCATACCAGTATCAGCATCCCCTGGAAGCCCACGGCGAACAGGGAACGGAGATAGTTCTGCCCGGCCCCGCCCAGCTCCCGGTTTGCCAGGGTCGCCACAGGGAGGGGCGCTAAACTGGTGAGCATATATATCTCTATCATCCGCCCGTAGACGATCACGAAAATCACGATATTCAGCGCGGTCATGGTGAGCTGCACCACAAAGGACTGGAGCCACAGCCCCACCAGGGGCCCCAGGTCCATCCCCTCCAGCGTGGCCTCCAGGTCCGCCAGCATAGACGGAGAAACGTCCGTGGAGCCCTGGATCAGCCCCGCCGACTGCGCCACCACCCGCTGGGCCACGTCGAACACCGCCATAACGATGTTGAACGTGTTGGACAGAATGAGGATGGCGCAGGCCGTTTTGAATATCCACTTGAAGAAAATCCAGTAGTCCAGGTCATGGAGATTATTTCGCTCCACCAGCAGTTGAATGAGCTCGTAGGTCGCAACAAAGGTCAGGATCAGTCCGGCTATGGGCAGTATCACCGTTTCGGAAAGCTGCCGGATCAGGGAGAAAACCCCGGCGTTCCATGCCGCCGGGGTCGTCCCCACTTGTACCGCGATCTCCCCGACACGGGCGTTTACTGTATCAAAGAGCCCCGACAGGTTGTCCATGATCCCGCCGATCAGCAGCTCCTTCAGCCAGTTCGTGATCCAGTCGGTGAGAAATCCCATGCGCCGCTGCCCTTATCAGCTAAACAGCCCGGACAGCAGGGGGATCAGGGTGGTGCCCAGCAGGATAATGCCGCCGCCCGCCATGAGCTGCTTCATGCCCTGGCTCTTGGAGCCGGGGTTGTCGGAGCCGTAGCCCTCCAGGAGATTGACGACGCCCCAAACACCCAGGCCAGCGCCCAGGGCCACAACGAGGGTCTGCAAGGTAGTAACAGCGGAAGTGAAAAACTGCATAAAAACCTCCATTTTCTCCGGGGACGAAGCCCCGGCCATGAAAAAAGCCGCCCTTGTCAGGCGGCGCGTCTGCCTCTGGACACGGTGTCCAGAGCTATACAAAAGCGTCCGGGTCGTCCAGGTCGTCATAGTTGAGGATGTCCTCGTCCTCGCCTATGTTCGCCTCGTCCGGCACGTCCGCCTCGTATACGGTATATTGCTCGTCGGGGTCCAGCTTCTCCATGCGGCGGTTTATCAGGCGGGACAGGTCAAAGGAATTTTTCTTGTCCGCCTCCGCCGTATAGCGGTAGTTGGGGTGCTGCTTCAAGTCGTACTTGGGGGAGAAAAAGGGCCGTAGCCCCCGGAGCTGGATAATGCACTTGTCGCCGGGCATGGTGGTGAGCTCGTCCATCGTCATAAGCTCCCGGCCCAGGCGTTGGGTATTCTGGCTGTAACTCTCGGACTGCCCGCGGGACCGGCTGTCCGTCTGCATGGAGATGGTCTGCTTGCCCAGCCACGCCTCGGAAATCTCCTTGACGGTGGAGTGCTCCCGCCCGCCCAGGAATACCACACTGTCCATATTGCCCATGATCGTTTCGGCGTTGTCCTTGTAAATGGCCTTGCATTGGGACTGGGCCTGATAGAACAGGGTCAAACTGACCTCGCGGGAGCGGATCACCGCCACCAGCTTTTCCAGGTTGGGCACCTGTCCGGTGTTGGCGGCCTCGTCCCACAGCACCCGGACGTGGTGGGGCAGGCGGCCCCCGTGTACGTTGTCCGCCCTCTCGCACAGGAGGTTGAACATTTGGGAGAACGCCAGCGCCACAATGAAATTGTAGGTGGTGTCCGTATCGCTGATGATGAAGAACGCCGCCGTCCGCTTGTCCCCCAGGCGGTCCAGCTCCATCTCGTCATAACTCATGATCTCCCGGAGCTGGGGAATGTCAAAGGGAGCCAGCCGCGCACCGCAGCTAATAAGTATGGAGCGGGCCGTCTTGCCGCTGGCTAATTTGTACTTCTTGTACTGCTTCACGGCGAAGCAGTCCGGCTTGCGCTTCTCCAGGCCCTTGAACATATAGTCGATGGCGTTCATAAAATCCGGGTCGTCCTCCTTGACCTCCATGCCGGAGATCATGTCCACCAAGGTATTCATGGTCCGGTCCTCCTCCGGGCCCTCGAAGATGATATAGGCAATCAGGGCGCAGTATAAAAGTGTCTCCGATTTGGTCCAGAATGGGTCCCCCTCCTTGCCCTCCCCCTTGGTGTTGGCTATCAAAGTGTTCACGAATTTCAAAATATCCGCCTCGTTTTTGATATAGGCCAGGGGGTTGTAGTGCATGGATTTTGAGAAGTCAATACTATTGAAAACCTTGATCCTGTACCCCTTTTTCTTCTGGAGGAAGTACCCCACCTGGGACAGCACCCCGCCCTTGGGGTCCACCACCACATAGGAGCTGTGAGCCTGGAGGAGCTGGGGCGTGAGCCAGAAGCGGGTTTTGCCGGAGCCGGAGGAGCCGATCACGCAGGCGTTGAGGTTCCGGGCGTTGGCGGGGTTCTTGGGCCGGGTATTGGTGGTGAGAAATTCGGTCCCGGAGAGAATAATATTTTTCTCAAACTTGGGATCGACAAAAGGGGCTATATCCTTTTCCGTCCCCCAGCGGGCGGAGCCGTATTCCTCGTCCCGGCGATACTTTTTCGCGTTCTTGGCCTTGACGTAGACGAACAGCCGGATCGCCGCCGCCCCCGCGATCCCCACCAGCCAGTCCACCGGGTCCAGCCCAGGGGCGGGGGAGGCAAAGGCCGTGTTGATGGTCGCCATCATGCCCACCAGCTTTTGGCCGAAGTTGGCCCCAGCCGCCAGCCGGAAAGCCGTCCCCAGCTTCAAGCAGCCCCAGGCCATGAACAGATAGGGCATATTGGGGAGGAGGTATTTTTTCAAACTACCTTTCTTCACGTTCGGCCTCCTTTGCCCGTTCTTTCCGGGGCCGCTGCCGCAGCAGCTCCCCGGCCCGTTTCATCCGCTCCAGAATGGGAACGCACCGCGTCCTGGGCCGGTCCAGCACCCGGCGGGAGTATTCCCCGAAACAGGCGGTAATGGCGTCGGCCTGCTTGGATTTGAAGAACAGCAGATATTTTCCGTCGCCGTTCTTGTAAAAGGCGTAGTCCACATTCCAGCGCCGGGCCACCCGGTCAAACTCCCTGGGGGCCTCCACGGGGAGACTGTTGGTGGCCTCGCCCTGCTTCATGAGCTGCTTGACGCTCTGTCTGCCGTGGGGCGTCTTGTGGGCCTGCCGCTCCTTTTGGATCTTCCGGCCCGCCGCCCGCAGCGCCCAGGCCAGCGCCCGCGCCGTCAGCTTTCCCGTTCGGATGGAGAGGGCGATTGTCCGCCGGGAAATATCTTCATCTACAATATATACCACCTCCTATTTGCCGCCGGGCCACCTCTGGACACCGTGTCCAGAGGGCTACCGTTCCTCCCGGTCCACCTTGGGCGCGGGCCGTTCGGCGGGCGGGGCCGCCCGGTCCGCCATTTCCTGATAGGCGGCCATCTGCTCCCGGATGGGCAGCTTGGGCATGGAGAACACCCGCTGCTCGTCAGGTATGTCCTCGATCCCGTGGTAATGCTCCGTAAAAGAGTTATCCCCTACCACATAACCGCCGGGGGCGAAGTGGCCGCTCTCGTTGATCCGCACGTCCCGCCCGTATGCCTCGTAGTCAATGTAGTCAATCAAGTGCTCCGGCACCTGGACGGCTTCAAGCTCCTGGATATACATTCGCCCCAGGTCCTCCTCGCTGTGGATGTCAGGATAGAAATTGTAGCTGTCCAGGTTTTGGGCCAGATTGATCAAATCCTTGGCGCTGCTGGTGTATTCGCCGCTGTCCATGACGGCCTCAAACTTTGCCAGCTCGTCCTCGTCCAGCTCCGACAGCACACAGGCCAGATGATTCAGCTCGTCGATGTTCTCATACTCGCCCAGGTGCTTATAGAGCTGGGGCATACTGCCGTCGTAATCGGCAATAAAAATCTCCTCATACCGAATACCGTCTATGCCGATCTTTTTCAAGGCCGCCTGTACGGTTTCGGCGTCGGTGGGGAATGTTACCCGCTCATAGGCAAGCACCCCCTCGTTGTACTTGCCCAGGTTCGTCACGCAGGCTTCAAGTATCGCTATATTCGATCCCTCCCTCCAGTTCCTCTTTTACTCCCGCCATGATGTACTCCGCACAGGGCAGGGCGATGGAATTTCCCAAAGCCTTTTGACGGGCGCGGGCGGAGACGGGCCGCCCGTCGTGGCCGTAGGCCGTCCAGCCGTCGGGCAGGCCCATCGCCCGCTCCCCCTCGGTGGGGGTCAGCCAAGTAATGACGCCCTCCGCCTCCCGGCCCTCCCGCCACAGGGCAAACACCGTCAGCCCCCCGGCCATCAGGGTTGGAAAAGGGTCAGTTGGTTTTCCAAAGCTCCCCAGGAAGTTCCCAACGTCCCCCGCCTTGGCCGCGCCCCGCATACGGTAGCCTTGAAAGGGGTGGACGACTGGTAGCGGCCCCCCTGCTTCAACAACAGATATTCGATCCGCTCCGGTGGGGGGCAGCCCAAAGTCTCCGCAAGGCGCAGGTATCGGGAACAGGCGGCGGGGCTTAAACAGGATCGCTCCGGCACGTCGGCCTCTAAGATCGGCCACGACAAACACCCGCTGACGCCGGGCCAGCCGGGGGTCTGCCCAATGCTGGGCGTCCAGCAGCCGCCAGCACAGGTCACGCTCTCCGCCTCGCACCATTCCGGCGCTGGCCCACCGTCCAGAAGCAGGCATTGGAATTTCGGAGCCTGAGAGAGATTGCAGGACGGCTCTAAAATCCAGCCTGTCCCCTGATAGCAGAGCTCCCATGACGTTTTCCCAAATAATGATAGTTGGAAATTGACCTCCAGTGGCATCCCTCATTTCCTCGATCAAGCGGACCGCCTGGAAGAACAGGCTGGATTTTGCCCCGCCCAGCCCCTCACGGCGGCCCGCGCTGGACAGATTTTGACAGGGTGAGCCAAACGTGATAATGTCCACGGGCGGGACCTCGCCGCCGTGGAGCCGGGTAATGTCGCCCAGGTGCTCCATGTCCGGGAAGTGGCGTTTTGTGATGGAGATAGGGGCCTTTTCGATCTCGCTGGCCCACAGGGGGATGATCCCCTGACGCCGGGCGGCCAGGGGAAACACGCCGATCCCGTCAAAGAGACTGCCCAGGGTCAGCACGTCCGGCGGCCCTGTCCCTTTACGGTCAGAATACCCTCCAGGGTGGTCGCCGTGATCTTCAACCGCTGGGCAACGGCGATGTCGTTCTTGACGCTCTCAGTGACAGCGTGGCCGCACACCACCAGCACACGGGAGCGGCGCAGCAGGTCCCGGCTCATGTCAATGCTGCTCTTGTGCTCCTCCGGCACCGCGTCATTGAGAAACAGGGGGAGATACAGCGTAGGGCAGATAGGCGAAAAACCCGCCTCATAGACGGCCCGACAGTACCGGGCGGCCTGTTCCGTCGCCTCCGTGGGGTCGCCGCTCCATGCGGCGGTGACATACGCCAGGGGCATTTTCATTTTGATAACCTCCGTTCAGATGTAGATAGAATTGTTGGGGATAGGTACAACAGGATTGTTTGGAGAGGAGCGGTCAACCTCTTTTCCCCCCGCCCCTTTCCCCATTCTTGGGGAAAGGGGGGCGGCTCTGGAGGATTTTCCCCCGTCGCGCCTTGGGGGGTAGCACAGCCGGGGCCCCCTGTCAAGGGTGCGGAGCACCGCCGCGCAGCGGCGGCCATGCCCTTGACAGGGGGCCCCGGCTGTGCTATGGGTGGCGCGGCGACGGGGGATAATCCAGCAGAGCCCTTTACGGGAACGGGGAACGGAAAAGCTCTGGACACCGTGTCCAGAGCTCCCGCTTACTTCTCCATTTCCTTTTTCTTCTCGCCCTTGCCCAGCTCCGGGGGCTGCTTCTCTTTCCACTCCCCCAGCAGAGCCATGATCTGATCTTTCATCTCACGGGGCGTCTTGTCCTTACCGAAAAACTGGCTCAATTCCGCAGAGCTGATGATCACGTCGAAATCCTCCTTTTTCTTCTCCTGGCTCAACACCGCGTCGATCACGTCCGGGTTGAGCTGGTTTTTTTCGTCCATCTCCCGCAGCTTCTTGGCCTGGGCCTTGGAGGGGGACGACTGCTGCCCCTCGATGGACACGGCGATATACTTCTGGTGCTTAGGCCGGATGCGGGAAACCTCCACGGCGGGGGTGAAAGACAGCTTGCCGCCGTCCATGAGCTCTTTCAGCTCCGGCACAAGGTCATTCAAATAAATATACCGCTGGACCGTCTTGCCGCTCATGCCGTTGCGCTCGCCCACTTTGTCCAGAGACAGCTTGCCAATGTCCTCGCCCTCGCCCCGCGTCCCCTGGTGCTTGATGGCCTCATACTGCTGCTTCAAGGCCGCCGCCTTTTCGCTGGGCAAAATCGTTTCCCGGTGGCGCAGGTTGTCGTCCGTCATAGCGAGGATGGCTTCATCATCCGTCATCTCACGAACGATACAGGGCATATTGCGCAAGCCCGCCAGCTCGCTTGCCCGCTGCCGCCGGTGGCCCGCTACGATCTCATAGCCGCCGCCCTCACGGGGCCGCACCAGGGCGGGCTGGTGTACGCCGCCAGCCTTGACGGAGGACACAAGGCCCTGCATCTCCACATCATCCCGGACGCCGAACGGGTGGTTTTGGAACGGGTGGAGCTCCGACAGGTCCAGATAGACGATCTCCTCCTTTTTTCCACGGGAGGCGTCTTTAAGCTGGGGCGGCTGCTCCGGCGCGGGCGGGGGCGGGGCCGGGTCCTCCTTGGCCGGGCCGGGCTTGCTCTGCCTGGGGGCCTTGGCCGACTTACCAGGGCCCCCACCGCCGGGGGCCTGTTTCTCCGCCTTGGGCGGGCGGCCCTTACGCTTGGGCTTCTCGCCTTGGGCCGGGGCATCCTTGTCCTTGGGACGGCGGCCCCGGCGGGGTTTTTTCTCCTCCTGGGGCTTCTCCCACTCCTGGCCGCCCTCCGGGGCCGGGGCCGCCTGCTGCTCCGGCCCAGCGCCCGCCCGGACGGACGACAGGTCGATCACCTTGTTCTCCGGGGGCGGGGGGCCCTCCATGCCGGGGAGCACAGCCTGCTCCGGGGCGGGAGGACTGCCCGGCACCTCCGGCGCGGGAGGCTCCGGCTTCTGCTCCTCAACGGGAACACCCGGCTTTTTATCTTCTGCCACTTTTTTGACCTCCTTTTTCCATCGTTGTATATGAAAACGCCGCCCATAGTCTCACTTGGGCGGCGATCCATTCAAATTTTCAGTTTTTTGGATAAAAACCTCTTGCTGGCGGCCAGCAAACCGTTGATATGACTGGCTTTTTTGAAGTCCTATAATTACACTCCGACCATTGTAGACAAAACCTGTGTGTAACGATAGTTATACGCAGGTTTTGCTTTTCTTGGTGAAATTGCATTAAAACTGATGCTCGAAACTGGCTATAATTACATATCACAAGTGTCAGCAAGCAGATTTAAGGAGATTCGTTCTCTCTTAAACCTGCTTTTATTTATGTTAAAGAAAGTGACGCAATTATGAAACTTCCGTATGGTTATGCTTTAAATGGCGAGGAGATCGTCATTCATGAGGAAAGGGCAGATATTGTCCGCAGTATATTTGGGTATTATCTTGCTGGGGCCAGCTTGGGGAAAATTGTTGATATGCTCTTTGCCAAAGGTGTCCTTTCCCCGACAGGAAATTCCAAGTGGACCAGAGCAGCTGTAGATAAGCTCTTGGAAAATAAAAAATATATCCCAATTGTTGGTGTAAAAGCGTATATGGATGTTCAGTTTGAAAAAAATCGCCGGTGCAATGTAGATTATGACAAGGCTGGACATCCGAGGAAAGCGACCAGATATCAGTCTCCCTTCTTTGAAATGGAATAAAGCTGTACAAATCCTGTCCATTCTGATATACTTGTAGAAAAAGGGAGAATAGGATTATGACAGAGAAAGAAGTCGGTGAACTCTACACACGCTTGGCGTTTCAGTACGAGTCCTCGATTGATTCGCTCTTAGCGAGACAAATCATAGACACGGATCTTGCTACTACATCGAGAGAAAAGTTTTATGATTCGCTGAATGAGGAAAAGCTGCGGACATCTAAAAAAATCAGGGACTACCATGAAACTATGCGCCTATACATGAGGCTGATGACCTGCAAGGATATGGTGTCATTAACCGATTTGGCAAGGCAATATTCTGAAGAATCTCCTGGATACATTATTCAAAGCTGGATGCGTAGCCGCAACACATTGGAGTTTCTTCGTCAATGGGAGAATGATATGAATGCGGAATTTGATGATAGGGCCTGTGAGGAACTGATTCATCAGGGACACACAACATCGCTTACTATTACACCATCTTTGTGGATACGAAAGACTCATGCTGTCGGAATGTATGTAAAACAGGGTAAGGGCGGAGGTGTAAGGGCTTATCCTGAAATTGCTGTAGATTTCCATTTGTGGCTAGATCCGAAAGTGCGATTAGCAATTGTTAGGAAGCATATATGATTTTGTCAAAGTTAATAGCACCCTTTTACACGGGCATGCTGGGGAAAGCCCCAAATCATACAAACAACGGTGTTCTGGAAAACAAGATGGCGTTTTACTATGCGGCTACTTCTAGTCGTGATAGGCTCCCCACGTCCCCCGCAGGGAAACAGGCTCTGGTGGTTATATCTCCATCGATAGCGGTTCATTGGCATAAGTGCTTTCCATCCTCATTTGACCACGCCCTTTAAACGATGATAGAGAAACTCATTTTGCATTGATTTGCACATTTTCATCAAATTTTATCAGTCCTGGGCACCACCGTGCTTTTCTGGGAAGTCCAGCCCTATCCAAATCTCTGCATCTTCTCCTATAAAGATTTAAGGGGAAATATGTTGATTTTAGGCAGAATATGTGTTATCATAATATAAGATATCATTGTTTACATACTTTATGTGAAGAAGGCTCAGCTCTTATGGCAATTGAAGAACAAAAATATAATAGGGCCTTTTCAATTTTGATTGAGTCACTAGACGAATTGAATTCGAATGATATTCATATTGGAGAACTCGAGCGTGAAATAAAGCGATGGGAAAAGAAGAAAGAAACAGATTTAAGGACTACACTCATTGCTGCAGTCAATTTCTTTACAAAAGAAAAAATTACTGAATTACATACAGCTTCAGTAGAATTGTTAAAGTGTGATGATTTTGACGTAGAAGAATATATTTCTCGGTTCTCAGATATTTCTACGGTTAACCTTGGAGATATTGATTTCCTTCTCCAGCGTCAGCGAGAGATTAATTCTTTTGAAATTAATCTTAACAGTTCTAACCAGTCTCAGAGGGAAAGGACAAAGTTGAGTAGATTGGCAGACACCTTTTTGAAAGGTGGTGCTAATAATGATTAACATTGTTTTATTTGATGAAGAATCAATTATTAGAGTAGCAACCAAGGCTATTAACTATTTTTCGAGTGATTCTAGTGTACGTATAACAGAAGATACTATTTGGGTAAATGGTTTATATCTAAGATTTTATTCAAAGCTAATAACAATGAATGTATATAGTCCTATTTTTTCAAAAGATAATATTCAAAGTTGTCTAAGCTATATTTTATCTGATGAGGAAGTTTTTATTTCAAGCACTAATCAAAAAAGGATATATATTGATACTGTCAATGCAGCAACGAATTTCGATATATTTTTTTGTGAAGAAGTGGTATAATGCATGCAATCAAAAATCTATACATCATTATTTCAATGGTAGTTCTTATGATTATAAGACCCTTCGCTCCTGGAGAGTGGTTTGGTTCAATAGTTATTGCTGGATTATTTGTCACATGGCTTGATACAATACATAAGATTTGGAAATCAAATTTGGAGTTGCCATTTGAAAAAGAAAAGGAACGTTACGCAATTGCCCTCATAATAATGACGGGGATTGGTTTAATAATGCTCGTTTTTATAATTGTGAACCTTATTGTTCATATCGAGTGGTTAAATAGTTCCGTGGTCTTAGATGAAATCACCTTATTGGCGTTACTTCTATGTTTATCTCAAGAGGTAGTTGTGAATTCAATAACTTGCCTAATAAAAAATAATTTTAAGGATGAGTGATATGGAAGAAATTAAAAATCTTATGGCCAACTTCAAAGGAGAAACTTATGATTTTTGTTTTGAACTTTTGAAACGATATGGAGGAAGGCCGGAAATTTTTGAATATGTCTGTAAAAACTACAAGAGAAGGCCCAAAAATGGTACAATCCCTGTTGAGCAATACTTCTCCAAAACTGAAATTGATGAGTACGAGTCTGTTTATGGTGACACTGTAAATGGGTTATTGAATAGTAATATCAAAAAATGCAATTTTGGTCTGATAGAGCCTAACAATTTTTATACATCTTTATGGGATTCTTTTTGCACAAATTTTGCATCTTTAAAAGAGAGAGCGTTTGCTTTTTATTACACTATTATTGATGCAACTATTCCTTATCAATATCTCGGGAAACCAATTTCTATGAGTAATGAGCGATTCAAAGAGATAATTGATAAAAATGAAGCAAGCATTAATAAGATTAAATATATTGCAAAAAGTGGGTATACCCAACGGACAGAGGAAGCATCGCTGTTACTTAATTGTTTAGAAGAACTTGAAGACTTTGAATCTAAAGTTGTCGTCCTTGCTCAAGGTATGTCATTGCTCAATAAGCCTTCTGTTGCAAGGCATTTGGATTTGGATACATTAATCAAACAAATTGATAAAAAAATTGAAGAATTAGAGTCGCAGGAGGGTGGTGAGGCGTAAATGATGTCACTCAATCTGAACAATTTTGTGAGATTTGGCAGATTGAGTATGTGTATTTCATCACAAAAATTTTATATTACAAAAGTTTTTGTTGTTCTATAGATGTAAAAATTTACCAATGTATCTGCATCTTTTTTGTCAACAAAAGACAGCGAAAAAGCCTAGAGC
Organism: Oscillospiraceae bacterium; assembly: GCA_910574635.1. Lineage (GTDB taxonomy): Bacteria > Bacillota > Clostridia > Oscillospirales > Oscillospiraceae > Oscillibacter. The sequence goes on from CAJTCG010000019.1 coordinate 62,475, forward strand.
CGCAATGGTTCTAGGCTTTTTTTGTGCCTGTTTTCCAAACGGTTTCCCTTAATTTTTCCCTTATTCCCATTTAGGTCCCGGAAATGCCTTGAATAAACTTCTCCATCCGTGGTAGTGTCAAGATTATTTCGCAAATTAGTATGCAGACTCTGGGTGGAATGAAGTCAGCCGGCAATAGAGGTGTCCTCCAGAGCAGCTTCCAGGTGCCTCATATTCATGTACTTCTTGTTGCCCCACTGCGTGCCGGCTACATGGCGCAGCCG